>NZ_FTNA01000001.1 GCF_900156205.1 Leptospira interrogans | reverse complement strand
CAGAACGGGCTTTCTATGGATCGCCGTTCTGGGCTCAAAAAGGCACATTTTTCAAGTGTTCCGACAAGAATGAGTCTTTTTACTTGCAAAAAGTATGTTTTTCTGATAGAGAAAAATTTTCCGAACCTTACCACCCCCACCCAAAAATAGGAAAAACTCAGCACAACGCTTTCCTATGGGTCACGTTGTGGAGTGGGAACTAAGTTTTATAGAAGATTTTGTCGTAATTCCGACGATAGATCTTGAGATCCAATTATTTGTGGGTTGGTTATGGCTCTCTATGGATCGTGTTCTATATTAAAACTAAATACAAAATATCGCATTACGTTTCTTTTATACAATTTATTGACCAGAGGTAAGAACCCGGTCCAACTGCAACAAGCAGTCGGATTCGCCCAGATTTTCTTACGTCAAACTCACGTTAACTTATGTACGTCCTTTTTGATTCCGCATAACGTTCCAGGCTCTTTCTAAAATGGAACTAAGGCCGATGCCATATCTAAAATTTCCTTCTACAAAAATTCCTTCCGGCAAACTTCGATCTAATTCTTTGTTAAATTCAAGAAGAGCTAAATCGTATATTGGAAGAGCTGATTTCCAAATCGTAACGTAGTGATTGAGTGGTTCGTCATTTTGAACGGTTATTTTTTTTCGATCCTCTTCTAATACGTTTATAATTTCCTTTTCTTTAAATTTTACGATTTCTTGGTCTAGGGCTCCTCCAAAGATAAAAGTTTCCGAGTAATGTCCTTTAGAAACTCTTCCCGAAAAAATAGAAGAGTTGAGTAAAACTCCTAGAGTTCTAAAACCAGAATCAGAAGGAAAAAGAATTCCAAATCCACTCTTTTTTCCGAGCAAAGGTTGGTTACCAAATCGAGTGACGGTTACAACTCCTAGGGTTTTACATAACTTTTCATATCTTTTGAAAACTGGAAAACCTGATGATAATAATTTTAAAGAAGATTCTAAACCACAGGAAAGAATAATTTTTGAATTAGGGTATTTCTTTCTAATCGAGCTTAGAGTAGGGGATTCTTGCGAATAATATATCTTAGAATTTGGAGACGATTTAATTTTCGCTTCCATTGCGTTTAGAAGTTCTCCTAAACCACCCCTAAAACTCACCGTTCCTTTTTTTTGTTTTGGATTTTTTGTTTTTATTTTTTTAATTTCACGGATATTTTTTAGAAGGGAACCCTTGGAACTAATCCAACCTCCTAACGCGAGTTCAGCGGACATATCCTTTAAATTTCCGGCATAAATTCCGCCAAGGCCAGGCTCCAATACGTTTTTTACCGCACCTTTCCCCAAAACACGAACTCCCCACTGATAAACGGATTCTCCCGCTCGAATCTCGGCGGAAATTCCTAAAATTCCATATAACACACGTAAGGTGTCTAAAAAAGAGAGTGGGAATCTTCTAGGAGATCCGTTTTTCCAGATAAATCTTTTTTTTGATTTTTTTTCTGTGGTAAGAATTTTCAGACCAAGCGCGGAAGCAAGTTCCTCGAGTTGATACGAATTTAGGATTCCATTTGCCGCAGTTTCTACAAGTCCAAAAGGTGTTTGGATGGACCCTACCAATCCTCCAGATCGATTCTGTTTTTCATAAAGAAACACAGACCTCCCCTCTAAAACGGCAAGAGTAGAATAAAGAAGCCCGGTAAAACCCGCTCCGATGACTATATAATCCGGTGATTGTGTTCTCACGGATCTATTTTGGAAAGAATCGAAAGATTGTAAATCAGCAATCGTAAATAAAAACGAATTCTTCTAATATTCTTAAAAGAATTATCGAGTTCTAATATAATACAATCCTAGAATTGATACCTATACCCAAATGTATATTTAGATTCAAAGGTAGGCCCGTTTGTAAAACCACCGTTTATTGTTCCGGAGTTCGCCATTGGATTATAATCGAATATCAGTCCCTTAGTCGCTCCGTTTGAAATTCCTACCGTAGAAGATATTTGTCCGCCAAAGATAAACGCATCCATCAAGTTGATGACATAAATTCCAGCTAACACACCTATACTGGCCTGCAGATTTTTATAAGCCTTATCCACTGCTTCCCTTTTATCCTGATAAGGACTTAACTCCTGATTGTAGAAATGCAAAACAACGGGATCGGTAATCACAGGAGGTAATTCTGGATTGGGTATTCCCAAAGCGGCGAGTGCGAGAGAACTATTTGAGTATGGATTTCCGTAGCTCTCGTATTCTCTTTTGGCAACAACATACTTGCGATTATTCTCATATACTGCATAACCGGCAGCCAAAAAAAGAGTAGGGTAGATGATCGCAGCAAACTTTCTTCCGCTCGCCCATTGTCCCCAACCCGGAAGCACTACAGATCTTGCAAGTGCTCCAACTCTGGAAACTTCCGGCTGTTTTTTAGGTGGAGGAGGTGGGGGTGGAGCTGGTTTATTTTTTTCCGCCGCTTCTCTTTCTCTTCTAAGTCTTTCTTCTTCCTCTTGTTGTTTTTTTAATTCCAGACTTCTTTGTTTTGTAAGTTTTTCTTCTTCCAATCTTTGGATTTCAGCATTGCGAACTTTTTCTTCCTCTTCTTCACTTACATCCTTATAAATTACTTTTAAAATTTCTTTTTTAGATATTACGTGCTTACCATGTTTTGTTTGGATCGTAAGAGTCTTTTGATTTTGTGTAATTACCTTACCTCGATAACTTCCACCTTCCTGAAGTAGAACGGTCTCCGCCGAAATCGAAAAAATAAATATAAAAAGTATGCCGAAAACTAAAATGAGTTTTTCCAAAGATGATTTCAAAACGAACCTTCCCATAATAAGAATACAACTTTGATTTTAAGATTGTACTTCTTATCTATAATTTATTGGACAATTTTTTTGACCGAAGATCGAATCAAATCGAACTTGAAAAAACCCTCAATTCAGGACTTTTTCTGCGCAACCTCAAATCCAAACTTGTACAAACATTCCTAAGAAAAGGCCTACCTTTTTCGGTCAAAGAGAGAAGATTTCCTTCCCATCTGACTAAAGTATCGTCTTCCATAGAGGCCAAATACAGCCTCACTTCTCTCAAAATTTCCTCCGGTACTATAACCTTTCCACTAGTCGACAATTGCAAAATCAAAGACCTTTGTATCAGATCTTCCTCGTTTAACTTATGTCCCCGAAGTGTAGCGAATCCTTCGGAGTAAATCCGTTTCTGATATTTTTTGACAATTTTTTCGTTTTGATGAAAACAATCCCAACTATCCGAAATTGCGGAAACTCCAAGCCCCAAAAGCATATCCGTTGTTTTAGCAGTGTATCCCATAAAGTTTCGGTGTAGATTTCCGTTTTTTACCGCCTGAAAAAGTGAATCCGATTCCAACGCAAAATGATCCATTCCAATTTCGATATAACCCGCTTTTAAAAACATTTCTCTAGAAACTTCATATAACTCTCGTTTTGCGGAACCGGAAGGTAGATCCACTTCCGTAAACAATCTTTGAGACGCTTTAAGCCAAGGAACGTGTGCGTAACTGTAGAACGCAATTCTATCCGGACGTAACTCTAAAGTTTTTTTTATAGTGCGTTTCATGTTTTGCAGATTTTGTTTTGGAAGTCCGTAAATCAGATCGAAGTTTACGGAAGTATATCCTAATTTTCTGGAAAGTTCAGTAATTCTCTCCGTCATCTCGAAAGGTTGAGTACGGTTGACCAATCTCTGCACTTCCGGATCAAAATCTTGAACTCCTAAACTGATTCTTTTAAAACCGAAATCACGTAAGATTTTGAGTTGTGTATCTCTGGTTCTGCGAGGGTCTACTTCAAGAGAAAACTCGTATTTGGAAGACAAATTCATTTTTTTTAATATTGAATCCAAAAGAATTTCCAAATTCTTCTCCGATAAGTAAGTAGGCGTTCCTCCCCCTAGATGGAGCTCTTTTAGCTCTCTTTTTGCTATTTCTGGCACCTCTTTTAAATAATTAGAAAATTCTAATAGAATAGATTCTATATACGGATCTTCCACGGAATGATTTTTTGTGATCGAAGTATTACAACCGCAAAAAGAACAAAGGGTTTCACAAAACGGTATGTGCAAATATAAAGAAAGCGATGTATTTTCGAAACGAAGACGATTTCTTACCTTTTCTAACCATTCTTCCGTGGTTGGATTTTCGGACCAATACGGCACAGTAGGATAGCTAGTATATCTAGGCGCGGGAATATCATACTTTGCAATCAAATCTTTCACAGTAGTCATCGAAACGTATCTCTCACAATTTCTACGAATGTTTTCACGTTGTATTCTGGCGTTTTTGGCATCACACCGTGCCCCAGACCACAGACCCAACCAATCCTTTCTGCGGGGGGAAGCTCTCTAAAAGGTTTTAAATAGTTCATTAGAATTTTCTTAAATTCTTCTTTTCCTAAAAATAATAAGGACTGATCAAAATTCCCTTGAATCATTCTACTTTCGGTTTTAAAAATTTCTCTTAAATTCCATCTATGATCAAATCCAAAACCTGCAAGTGTGGTAATTTCTCGAATCATCTCAAAATGTATAGATGAAGTTCCTCTTCCATAATATCCGACCTTCCCAGGATAAAAATCGGACAAGGTTTTTATTCCCGGAATCACGATCTCTCTAAAAAGTTCAGGTGAAAGATCTCCTCCCGCGGTATCAAAGATTAAAATTAACTCTGCCCCACCTTCCAGTTGGATAGAAATATTTTCCTTTAAGAATTGGATTATCTTTTCTAAAAATTCTTTTCTTACTTCGGTCAAGGTTTTAGGAAGAAATAAATTTCCTTCGTGTTTTCCACAAACAGCGTATGTGAACAAAGTCCAAGGACCACCCACAAAACCAATCAGTGATTTTTCTTTTGGTAATTTTTCTAGAGTCCGTTGTATCGCCTTCTTTTGAAACTGCATAAAAGAAATTGAATCTTCTACTGACTTCAATTTGTTTAAATCCTCTTTAGAACGAATTTCTAAATCCAACACTGGACCTGAATCCGTATAACGAAGTCCCATTCCCAAGGCTTCTAAAGGAAAAAGTATATCAGAAAAAAGAATTGCCACGTCAAAGTCAAATTCGTCTACGGGACCGTAGGCGACTTCTGCGGCCAAATCTGGATTTTTACATAGTTCTTCGAAAGAATATTTTGTTCTGAGAGTCTGGTAGTGTTTATGATAACGACCTGCTTGTCTCATCATCCACACCGGAGGAATTTTTTGTGCGATTCCATTTAAAACGTTCGTATATCTCTCATTCGGCATTTTTGATTTCTCCGGTCCATTGATAACCAACTCCTCTCACGGATCGGATCACTTTTTCCCCTTCCTCACTGAAAGCTTGTCTGAGTCTTACAATCGAATTGTCTATCGTTCGATTGGTAGGAAAACTTTCTTCTCCCCAGAGTTTATCTAAAATTTCCGCACGGCTGACCGTTCTATTTCTTTCGCTTACTAAAAAATGAAGTAGGGCACAGTCTCTTTTAGAAAGAGGGAATTCTTCACCTCCTCTTTTGATTTGAAATCCTTGAAAGTCCAACATAAAATCCTTATATATAAATCTGGTTTCTTCCACGGAATGTTTATGAGATTCTAATACGTGTTTAACTCTTAGAAGTAACTCTTTGAGATGAAACGGTTTTGGTATAAATTCTTCGGCGCCTAACTCAAATCCCCTGAGTCTTTCTGGAGCGCCCGCCTGTGCGGTCAAAAATAAAAATGGAGGACAGTCTTTACTTTCTTTCAGCTCTTCTGCAAGAGCGAAACCATCTCCATCCGGTAAACGTACATCTAAAAGAATCAGATGAGGTCTTTCGTCCTTGACCAATTTTTTCGCAGAAACCGCAGAGACAGTCCAAAGAACCTCGTATCCTTCTTTTTCTAAACGTTCCTGCAGTGTTTCTCCAAGAGAACGGTCATCTTCGACTAACAAAAGTTTGGCTCTCATCTAACAGGCTCCTCCGGAAGAATCAAATCTACTCTAAATCCGGAATTTTGTGGTACGATTTGCATAGAACCATTCATCTTACTCATTAACTTTTTTATAATATATAAACCAATTCCGGTCCCGCTTGTACTTCCATGTTTTTGAAATGGAATTCCCAAATTTTTATACTTTCCGTCAAAACCGGTTCCATTATCCGTAATCGTTATTAAAATTTGATTTGATATTTGTTTTTTCGAAATCACTTTTAAAACGTTCGCCTTTCCGTGTTTTAAAGAATTTTCCGCGAGATTTTTAAAAATACTTTCCAATGCCTTTCTATCTGCAGGAACAAACACATCCTCCAGATGGGAAAGATCGATTTTTAATTCCGGAAAATCCTCACCTACAGAAAGAAACACAGAACGTACATTCGTTTTTTCTATATAAAGAATTTCTGATCTTGTTAGGCTCGCAAGATACATCGCACGATTCATTTGAGATTCGATTCTTACTGAGTCTTTAAGCAATCTATGAATAAGCTTATTCTCGTGATGATTTGGTAACTCTTCCTGTAAACTTTCCGCCTGAAGTCTAAGACTGGCTAAAGGAGTTTTCATTTCGTGTGTTACAGTAGAAAAAAAATCATGGATCATTTTGTTTCTACGAATGTCTCGATAGGATAACCAAATTAGTGTTATACCACCTAACAAAAGCATGGAGAGGAAAAAAGTACCTTCCATTTTGATCATTCTACTCTGTCTTTCTAAAACCAAAAGACTTTCGGAAGCCGCGGACGCGTCTAGTTTTGCACTGAGACCAGCCACCGTGTTTGTAAGTTTAAGACCGAGCAAAAACCACCATATTCCCAAAGAAACCGTGATCAAAAGCCAGATAATCGCAAAAAAGATCCTAGAATTTTTCCAAAGATAAAACATTAGAACGTTTTGAGAGCCTTATCCGCTATCTCTAAAGTTTTTGCTATAATTTCATCATCATGTGCCCAAGATAAAAACCCTACTTCGTAACCGGAAGGAGCAAGATAAATTCCGTTTTTTAGAAAAGTATGAAATACTTTTGCAAAACTTTCCTTATGTCCTTCTGGAATCAGATCAATTCTACGTATGGGTTGTTGTGTTTTTTTCCGAAACCAAAATAAAGAAGAATGAATTACGGCTTCCCATTCTTGATTCGATTTTTTGTTTAGAAGTTTGGTCATTGTATCCGTAAAAATTTTGGTCCTATCATCTAACACTGAATAAATGGAGTCTCTTTGTGCTTTTTTTAAAGTGGCAAGACCGGCCCTCATTCCAAACGGATTTGCGCTTAAGGTACCTGCTTGGTAAACTGGACCAGAAGGAGCAACCAGATCCAAAAGGTCTTTTTTACCCGCATAACAACCTACAGGAAATCCTCCGCCTATAATTTTACCATACGTCACCAAATCAGGCCAAATACCGAGTAAACCAGACATTCCTTGAAAGCCGACCCTAAATCCGGAAATCACCTCATCAAATACGACTAACGTCCCATATTTTCTGGCAGTTTCTACGATCTTTAAAAGAAACTCTTTTCTTTGAATCAACAAACCATAATTAGCCGGAAGAGGCTCTATAATCAAAGCGGCTATATTTTTTCCTTCTGTTTCAAAAACTCTTTCTACAGAAGCCTCATCATCCAAAGGCAACACTAAAGTATTTGCGATTGATGTTGCGGAAATCCCAGCGCTATCAGAAGAAGATTCTCCTGCAAGTCCGGAACCAGCCTTTACAAGAAGAGAGTCTAAATGACCGTGATAACATCCGTCAAATTTTAGAATTTTTTCCCTTCCAGTAGCGGCTCGTGCAACACGAAGCGCACTCATCACTGCTTCCGTTCCTGAATTTACAAAACGAACCTTCTCCGCCCAAGGAACTCGACTTGAAATCAATTCCGCCAATTCGAGAGAGTAGGGTTCTGCAGCCCCAAAACTCCAGGCAATTTCAGTGGTTTCACGAACCACTTCTTCTATTTCTGGATCTCTGTGACCCAAAATCAAAGGGCCAAAACTCAGACAATAATCAATATATTCTTTACCAGATATGTCGGTTAACGTAGCCCCTTTTGCAGAAGCAAAAAATACGGGCGTCCCCCCCACTGAGCGAAAAGAACGAACTGGAGAATGAACACCTCCGGGAGAAACTTTTTTTGCTCTTTCAAAAAGTTCTTCAGAGGTTTTCCCTTTCCAAAAATCGGAAATCAATTTAGAAGTTGGTTTGTTCTGGTTCAAGATAAAATCTCCTTACCTCTTCTGGCGGCATACGTAATTAGATAAGAAGCCCCCGCTCTGGAAAAAATCTGCCAAGTTTCGGATAACGCAGAATCAAAGTCACAAAAACCGTTTTGTGAAAGATAATGGATCGAAGCGTATTCTCCACTAACTTGATAAACTCCCGTGGGGAGTCCCGTTTTTTCACGGATCGGACCAATAAGATCAATGGAAGTCATTCCTGGTTTAACCATCAGAAAGTCCGCACCTTCTTCTTTATCACGTATAGAAGAAAGAACAGCGTCCTCCCGATTTCGAACGTCTATTTGGTACGAAGAACGATCCCCTTGAGCCGGAGCAGAATCGGCAGCCGCACGAAACGGCCCATAAAAGTTACTTTTAAATTTAGTAGAATAACTTAAAATTGGAATATTCGAAAATCCGTTTAGATCTAAAATTGAACGGTGGCTTTTAATTCTTCCGTCCATCATATCGCTTGGTGCAATCCCATCGGCACCGGATTGCGCGTAAACCAAAGCAATATCCGAAAGATGTTTTACAGAAGTGTGGTTATCGATACTTCCATCCGGATGCAAAAGCCCGCAGTGACCGTGAGTGGTAAGAGAACACATACAAGTATCTATCCATAAAAAGGATTCTGGAAATTTCTTCTTTAAAGAAGAAATAGAACGTTCATAAAAGGATTTAGGAATCTCCGAATTGGATTTAAGTTCCGGGATAAGAAAAAGTATAAAATGAGTCACTCCTGCCTTGAGATCCAATTCTACCTGCTTAAAAACAGAAGACTCCGTATCTCTAAAAACCCCAGGAAGAGAATCCATTTTTTCTTTTTCTTTTAAACCCTCCACGATAAAAATAGGCTGTATTAGTTTTTTTGAATTTAAACTTTCCGAAGACGCAAGATTTCTAAGTCCAGCGTTAAGGCGAATTCTTCTCTGTTTGGTTTCCAATTTTTTTTCCTTTAAATTCTTCCAATCCCAGACTTGCAAGCCAGGACTCGTAACGTATAAAGATAGATAAATTTGCAGATTCTCCCAGAACTTTTCGGATATGAGAGTAAGTAATTCCAGGGCCACAAGCATGAAACCCATTGCAGATTTGAGGAAAAATAGAAAGTGCCTTATCAAACTGAGACGCGCTCATCCAAAAAAAATGAGTTTTTTCGGAAAGATCCGGATGATCTTCCATCGCTTGAGTTTGATACGTAAGAACTCTTCCCAAGCCGGAAGCGATCTCAGTAGAACCTACATGAGTACATTTTATAAAGTCCAAAGGCTTTCCAAAAATGGAATGTTTTGGAAGTTCATCTTCCCCAAGAGCGTCCAAAGAACCATGAACCCAAATATCTCTTTGAGCAAGTTGGAACCAAGTTTTTAAACCGGAAGTCCAAATAAGACCAGTATGTTCCAAAGCGGGGCTTAAATTGGGAAACGCGTTGCCTCTAGTAACGAGCCAATCTTTTAAAATTAACTCTGTTGGAAAAATTGTTTTATTATTCTGGCCGTCTTCGGAAAATATCAATCCATTAGAAGAATCTAATGGAGTTCTTTTTTGTTTGACCGCTTCTCCAGGAACTGGATACACCTTAGACACAGAATCCGCAGGCGGAGCAAAAATTTCAGAAAACTGTTCCTCAACTTCTAAAACTTCACCAGAATCAGAAAGTCCCCTTTGATATAAAATTTTTCCATAAGCTTTTTGAAGAATAGAAACTCCTATCTTTTGATGGCAACCACCTCCAAAACGTTTTAGGATTTTTCTTTCTTCTTCTACAGCTAAAACAACTTCCGATTTACTCAAAGTTCGAATCCTATCTAAAACCCAATTATCTTCGGTCCGCACTTCCGCAGCAATCGCACCTTGCCCAGGAGCGGTAGGGTTCAAAGAAAGAGGAAAAATCTGATAGACGGATTCATCCATAGAATCTTTTAAAAACTTTCGTATTTCTTGATATTCTAATTCGTCCGAATTAAAAAAGTCTTCCGACAAAAGACGATCCAAGGCAGCCTTGGCGAGAACTAGACCGTCTGAATCCGATTCTTTCCATTTGCGAATTCTGGTCTGAATATTCCCTCGGATGGGCAAAAAAACAAGGGAAGAATTGGTATAACGAGAAGGTAAAGAAAAACTTAAGAATTTCCTTAAGTTATATTCTCTTCTCGGAGAAGAAGTATGAATTTTTAAAACCGAAGGAGAATATTTAGAAAGTGAAGATTTTTTCCAAAGAAGAACGTCTCTTTGATCTGCACGATCTAAAACTCCAATGATCGTAGTATCCGGATGCCCTTCTAAATCCAAGTCCTTCCAAGAATGAATGACTATATCTACTTTTTTTTCTACAAGATCCGCAGTAAGGTCTTGTGTAAAAACTCCTTTGGTTCCCATTTTCCAAAGAGGAGTTTGTAAGTCCTGATCCCCAGAGGCTTCTCGGAAAAAAAGTTCCACTTGGATTTCAGGAAACTTTTTTTTTAAGGCTCCGAGTACAAGATACGTTTGAAGTTTCGCAAGTGCGCTTTTACGGGAACCAATCTTTAAAATGCGGGACAAGTCAGTTCTTCCCAACCGAAAATGAATTGCTGAGCTTCTAACTCTCTTTCTTTTACAAGTTCGTCCAAAAACGGCTGAAGCATTTTTCGAATCTGCCAAGTTCTTTCTTCGGTTTCACGAATAGAATCCAACATTTCGGCGAATGATATATATGAAATCGCATTAGACCAATTTTTTTCCAAAGGAACTTCTCTAAAATCTACTACAACCGTACCACTTGTAATCGAATTCATATAACCACTAAGATTGATAGGAGCCGCGATCACGATCGCCCCCTTGGTAGGATTCCAATCATTTAACAATTTTATAGTCACGTTGAATTGTTTAGAAAGTTCTAATAGACGTTTTTGATTTCGACCCACAAGAAGTATGTTTCGATGTTTTAACCAAGGAAGCACTTTTTCCGCAAGTTGTCCCGTTCCTAAAACAGAAACGAAATCGTGATCCTTGAGATATTTATTTGCAAGTCCTCCATAAGATTGTTCTCCTATATTTTGAAGATAACGAGAACGGATACTTCTCGAATCTTGAATGAGAGAATCTCTGAGTCTTGCAAGATATTCTCCAAAAGCAGAGGAGGGGAGAACTTTAAACTTATTTCTAAATTGAGCAAGAACTTCCGTCTCGCCTAAAAGTTTAGAATGAAGACCGGAGATAACCTCTAGAACAAAACGGTATCCTTGATAACCGGAATATTTTTCTAAAGTAACTGGAAGATTGGAAGGTTCACGATGAATTCTACTGTCAGTGATCCAAATCGTACGCATACAAGTAGACCAAAAATAAGAACCCGGAATTTTTAAATTTTCCCGGTCTTTTTGAATCGAATGATAAACTCTCAGAGTGGACCACATATCAATAAAAGAACTATACCAGTTTTAAAGCGTTGATTGTCAAAGAAGTGTCATTCTTATAAAAAAGTTTCTGTTGACTTTATTGAGACTAATTTTCAATTTAGGCTTATGCACCTAAGTCTGCAAATACAAGATTGGATCGTATATGGAATCGTTAGCCTAACGGTAATTCGGCTTTTTTTTCCATTATTGTCCGTTTTTCGAGAACTGGTCGGCAAACCGACCAATTCCAAAGAAGAAGACTTTGGTTGTTATAACGGAGCGTGTAAAAGTTGCAACGCCGCACCGTCTTCTACTTCAAAAAATAACGACCCTATTTTCCACTAAAGCCAGGGCGACTCCATCTTCTTCATTGCTATATCGCGTAACGTGTTTTGTGGAATTTTTGATTTCAGGAATCGCGTTTTTCATCGCAAAACCGACACCGGAATGAAGAATCATTTCAAGATCATTCCTTTCGTCTCCAAAAGAAATCACACCTTTTCCATCCAAACCTTTTAAGGAAAGAAATTTGGAAATTCCAGACCACTTAGATACAGAGACATTGATGATTTCTACACAATAAGAAACTCCAGGAATTTTAGTGAGAATACATCTAAGTTCACAGGACTCCGGGAGAGAATGGATTTTACAAATAAGAGAATCCAAATCTTTTTTATGAAGAGAAAGAAAACAGATGATTAAAATTTTTTCGAGATCTGTGGAGAAAAAATCTCCGATTTCCTTTGTTCTGGAATGATCTCCACCGGAATAATTATGATACATCCGATCAGTAATTGGAATTTCGGTAAGCATATCCACACCTTCTTCAAATTGATCCACGTGCAAGATAGGAGGTGTATGAAATTCTTTTCCTATTTGAAGAATTTTCTGAACGACTTCTAACCCCAGATAACTTTCGGAAATTCTTTCTGCACTCGGAGACTTACGTAAGATCTGCCCGTTGTTGGACACTACATGAAGTTCTCCTTTGAATTCTTTTGCAAAACCAAAAGTAGAGTAAAATCTTCTCCCAGTAGCGATCACTAAATTTTTTCCTTGGTCAATCGCCTTTTGAAGGACTGCGTGAGTTAAAGAAGAAATTTTACTTTTAGAATTGAGAAGGGTTCCGTCTAAATCGACTGCAATGGTATGAATTTGAGTAGGGTCAAAAGACATGGATTTTTTCAATTCACCAGAATCTAAAAATTTAGAGAATGATTTTTTTCTCCAAAAATCCAGGAGTTATAGTTAAGATTAACCCAGGTTTCTTTTTTAACGTCCTAGTAGTAAGCGCAAAATGCTAGTTCCTTTGTTATATAGTTATCAATAAAAAGCCTGATTTTAAAAACAGCGAAATTCCCACATGAACCCTACTTTGAAGTTTTAAATTAAAATCTTCCCTAAAAAAGTCGTATGTGGGAACTACCACATTTTACAAAAAGTTCATCTGTAAAATAATTGTAAGAAGATACTTTCTTTTTAAGACAAAAAATTTAAACTTAGTAAAAACATTATGGAATTCAGTTTAGCCTATTCTCCTTGTCCAAACGATACATTTTTATTCTACCACCTAACAACAGGCAAGGCGACAAAACAGTTTCAAGTTCAGGAAGAACTTCACGACGTAGAACGATTAAACCGAGCAGCTCTACAAGGGAAATACCAAGTAACAAAACTTTCTTTCGCAGCGTACTTTTCAGTAATGAATCAGTATTCCATATTAGATTCGGGTTCTGCACTAGGCAGAAATTGTGGGCCTATACTCGTTTATAAAAAAGAAAAAAAAATAGGAAACCCCAAGGGGAAAAAAATTCTCATTCCAGGGGAATTGACAACTGCGAATCTTCTTTTAAAACTTTTTCTAAATAACGATTTCCATCCGGTTCCGGTTCGTTACGATAAAATCATTCCACTTCTTTTATCAGGAGAATCAGACTTAGGAGTTTTGATTCATGAAGAAAGGTTTACTTATGAAAAACAAGGCCTATCCAAATTACAAGACTTAGGCGAATGGTGGGAAGAAACAACAGGCAAACATATTCCGTTAGGCGCTATTGCATTCCAAAGAGAGATAGAAAAAGAATGGAAGGAAAGTTTTGATTCCGCTTTAAAGTTAAGTCTGGACCTTGCTTATAAAAATCGAGAAGACACTTACGAATACATACTCAAACATTCTCAAGACACTACACGAGAAGTTGTAGACTCACATATCGATCTTTATGTGAACCAATTCACTCGTTCCCTTGGAACCGAAGGTAGAGACGCAATTCTCGCATTGTATCAGAAAGGTGTAAACGCAGGTTTTTTACCACCTGGAAAAGAAAAAGAACTCTTTTAAATCAAACAAAACCAGTCATTTTCAACAGTAGATTTCTCCTCCATTAACGTAGAACTATTGAAAAATCTACAAACGATTTTATCCATTTGCTTCAATGAAAAAACGAAAGAAAACTAACTTTAAATAACTCTCATATATTTTAACGTGAATTCAATGTAAGGAATCCGTTTTATCCTAGGTCAATTTCTTTCGTAAAAAATAGACGTGGGGACTCTCACAAATCGTGGGTTTACAGTTAAACTTTGAAAATTGTCGGAACTACTAAATACAAAAGAATTATCGTCCAATCTGATTTTTGCACAAAACCTCTGTTTTGCGAACATCAAAATTTAAATCCTATTTTAACGTGAGTCCGACCTAAGAAAAAATTTTCTAAAAGTAGCAGTTCGTAAAATTGTGGTTTGTGGGAGCTCCCACATCCTAGGCTTTAAGATAGTCTGGCCTAATCCTACTTCCAAAACAAAAACTCGTATCAAAATTTATAATAGAGTTATTGAAAAATTCCATAACCTATAGCAGCAATTAACAAAACTACTTCAATCGATCATTTCATGAAACAGAAGCAAGACCGAAAATTAATTTTTAAGCAACTCTAATGTTCAATTCTATAACAAAAGGGAACAACACAGGATACAAACCTCTAAGCAGATTCACCTTTGAGTTCCCTTACGATGTCGTAACTAGCGTGTGATTGATTGAGAGTATAAAGATGAATTCCTGGAACTCCCATCGCCAATAACTCTCTACATTGTTTTACAGAAAAGTTTAAACTTCTTCTGTAAAATTCTTCGGGACGATGTTCTACTTCTTGCAAGTCTTGGATGAGAGAAGAGGGGAATTCACAACCGGCCATAGAACGAAATCTATCAATCTGAGAAAAAGAAGTGATTGGCATAATCCCTGGAATAACAGGAACTTGAATTCCGACCTTTCTAACTAAATTCAAAAAGTTTTCAAAAATAGAATTCACAAAAAAAAGTTGAGACACTAAAAAGTCAGTCCCTGCATCCACTTTCAGCTTTAAATTTTCTACATCCTCTTCTAAAGTTTTTGCATTCGGATGTTTTTCGGGATAACAACCACCTCCAATGCAAAAGTCTAACTTCTCAGAACGAATAAAAGAAACGAGCTCCGTTGCATTCCCAAAACCATTTTCTACTTTTTTAAATTCTCCTTCTCCTTTTGGCGGATCTCCACGCAATGCCATCAGGTTTAGAATCCCGGATGATCGAATCCCTTTCAAAGTTTCAAGAATCTGATTTTTGTTAGCTCCTACACAGGTAAAATGAGAAACCGTAGGGAAAGAATAATCCTTAGAAATTTGAGACAAAATCTGTACGGTTTTGTCTCTTGTAGAGCCTCCAGCTCCATATGTAACCGTAACAAAATCAGGATTGAGTAAAGACAATTCTTTCACGGTCTCCATCAATTTTGAATCTCCTTCCGGAGTTTTTGGAGGAAAGAACTCAAACGAATACACTGGCCCCTTTGCGGAACCGTAAATTTCAGATACCTTTTTCATAAACTCCCGATTATTGAAAACAAAGAAGAATTTGGATTTGTCCTCGGCCACTACGAAGAGAAGTTAGAGCTTTTCCAAAAAGTGAACCTGGACGTAAAGATTCCGCCGAAATTCGAACAGCATGTCCACCGGTCAAACCAGTCACCAATAAATTTCCAGGTTGAATCGGGTAAGCAGATGCATCCGCATTTACGGTTGCAACTCCTGAAACCGCAACTAACCAATGAGGTCCATCAGAAGAAGAGGGTTGACTACCAAATAGAAGAGCCGCCGATTTCACAGCTACTCCGATCGTATGTGTTGCGTTAGCCGATTTTGCTTTTTGCAACCTACCATCTTCTCCCATCACTAAAATATCCCCTTCAGAAATTACATCCGATGGATTTACAGGAAAAAATCTTGCGATACAATCCGTATTTTTTCCTGTCGAAATTCGAACAGTACCTAAAAACTCAGATTCGCCTTCTGCTACCAGAGCCTTCCCGGATCCAGTTTCTCCCAAAGAAGGAATTCCTTTGCCTGACGCCAAAAGGGCAACTCCTGATCTAGAATGAAAAATTCCACCAAACCCACGTTTGGCGAGACCGATAACACCTGCGGAATCTTTATCTACAGAAGAAGAATCTCCTCGAACCCCAAACTTTTCGCCATAACCAATTAACCCCGTGTTCCGTGCAACACCTACAACACCAGCTCCTTTTTCACTTTCATTTCTTCCGTAAATTGGAGAATGATTTTCTGGAGGAGGAGAAATATTTGTATAAGCCGCTTCGGTATTTCCCTTTACTTTCAGTAGACCAGTATGAGAACTAAAATCATGGCCGATAGGTGCATAATCGTGAGTATGAGGTTTAGGATCTCTTTTATCAGATAATCTAGGGTCGTCTGCAGAAACAACTTTCCCAGGTACTGAATTGCCAAGAGTTGCAAATTCTACAATTCCAGGATAAGAGGTAGTGGCATTCCGAAGTCGTTTATCATTTCCTTGAACCACAACTCCTTCTTTAGATTCCCCTGATTGCGCCAATTGAACAATTCCATATGTTTCGGTTGTGGCGTGTTTTAGTCGTTTATCATTTCCTTGAACTGCAGCCTCTGAAGATTCTTCTCCATTTTTTGCAAAACGCACAATCCCAGGAAATTCAGTAGTGGCATTTCTCAATCTAGGATCATCTGCAGTAACTGCCTTTCCCGGTTCAGCTGCACCTGGTTCCGAAAGAATTGCCAATCCATATTTTTTAGACGTGGCAATTTTCAATCGATCGTCGTTTCCTTGAACTACAACTCCCTCTTTTGTTTCTCCATTCTCTGCCAGCTCTACAATCCCAAGACTGGATACAGTAGCTGTCCGCAAACGGTCATCATTTCCTTGCACAACCCGTTCTGCCCGATTTTCGCCATTGGAAGCCAGCCGGACCAAGCCGTAAGCCAGCTCAGTGGCGTGTTTTAGTCGTTTGTCATTTCCCTGTACAACTAATCCTTCTTTTTCTTCTCCGTCTCCGGCAAGTTCTACAATTCCTTTATATTCAGTAGAAGCATCTCTAAGTCTTCGATCGTTTGATTGAACCGCAGCACCTTCTGAATTTTCCCCATCTACTGCAAGACGAACCAGACCAGACCTCAGAACCGTGGCGTAGGGTAGAGGCTCTGCGGTGGGCTTGTTTGTCAAATCGTTGAGATCTGGCGTCGCATACAATTCTAACTCTACAATTTTGGTCTGGTAAAATTCCTGATTTTTTTTCTCTTTTTGCCGAGCAACTAACTTCAAATAACGTACGTTAGTTGGCAAAAATCTCCATTGATACCAAACTCCTGGCTCCGACAAGAATTGGTTTTCTTCCAATAATTGATTCCAAGAAAGATCATCTTCACTGTAATAAACCGTAAAACTTTCCGGAAAAAAAGTTGGGTCGAGGTTTGGAGTCAGGAGGCGTAATTCGTTGACTCGACTGATAGACCCTAAATCGATCAGTAAAAATTCTTCCCCCGGTTTTGAAGTTTCTTTAGATGACCAACCATAGTCAGGTCTTTGATCTATTAGATTTTCTTTTACCCAAAATCGATCTTGTTCAGAACTGACTTGAATCTTAACGATTCCTGAAATTCCAACTTCCAATTGACCGAGAGAAATTTTGTATTTCCCTGAATTATCTTTTTCGGAGACTTGACTGATTAATTTCAAGTATTTTGCTTGAACGAGTGAAAAGTTCCATTGCCCTGTTTTTTGATTTAAGCGTTTGAATCCTGTCTCTTGCAAAATTGGTTCCCAAACAATTCCGTCCATGGAAATTTCAAATCGAAACGTATCTGGAAAAAAAGCAATTTCTTGAGAATTTGAATGAAGACGGATTTGATTGAGACTGGAGACACTATCGAAATGAAGTGTTAATGAAGAGATCCCTGGTGAATTTTTAATTTCGGAGTAGCGGAGTAATTTTCCATCTTTTAGGTCATAAGTTCCTGTCGATTTGATTTCGCGGATTTTGATCAAATCGGGGTGGCTGATTCGAATTGATTCAGAATTCATTCAAGATTTTCCCTGGTTTTTCTTTTTTAGTGTTTTGTGGAAGTAATTCGATTTTCTTCGTTTTTCGCGGAAAATATAACCAATATCGGAGGACGGATTTCCTCTGTGAAGTACTTTGCTATAATCATCCGTAAGGATTCTGTAACTGGATCTAAGATACAAAGTGTTCTTCCATCTGGTTCGACCCTAATTTTTTCCAGGGTCTCTATACTGGACTTGGTCAATCGATCTTTTGACCAACGCAAAAAACCATTCCAAGTTGTTTCTTTTTCATAAGGTTCTCCTTGGTTTTGATTAAATTCCGGCACAAGGCTCTCATTTGTTTTTGTTAAATTCTTACATATTCCTTTTACATACCTTAGATTCGTTTCCATTCCACGTCCTTTGGCTATAGCGAGCGCTTCTGTTAGAGTTGCCGGTCCGTATTCTTTTCCTAATTCATCTAAACTTACTTGTTTTTTTGTTTTTTCTGGTTCTTGGTGCTGGTTATTTGTAATTGTTATATTTATATGGTTTGGGGTTACTTCTCCAGACCCCTGAGAGCCATTTTTCCCCACCCCCTGGGTTTCTTTTTCCCCACCCCCTGGGTTTCCAAAATTATACCCCTGAGGTGGAATTTTGGATCCGGGGTAGTTAAAGCAAAAATAATAACGTGAACTTGTATGTCCGGTTCCTGGAGTAACTTGAAGTAGTCCCGCTTGAATCAGATCTCTTTTTCCCTGTATGATTGATTTTTTAGTTTTAAAGCCCGTTAATCTTAATAGTACTTCTGTGCTCGGCCAGACTGGTTTAAAATGCTGATCACTAAATTTAAGCAATACTAAATAGAGTGTTTTAGCTGCTGACGATAAATTGGCCCAGGCCCCAGATTCTATAATATCTGCAAAAATTTTTATGTATGGATAATGCTCACCCATCGGCTTTCGGAATCCTTCCTTATTAGAAAGTACATTAATTTTAAGCAAAAATCCCGAAGATAGTTGACATTATCCGACATAATGATAGTTATGTCTCATCCAACAACATTCCTTCGGGAGAATCCGGCCCCTGGTTCAGGCCAGGGGAATTTTTTTGTCCGGATTTTAATAACGTAAGTTCGATTTCAGCTGAGTTTTAAAATTTCTCAGTCTATTAGTGGATTTGATGATTCTCGGTTAATTTTGTTTGTGATTTCCACATTCATTTTTTATCGAACTCACGCTAAAATAATATCTTTAAACCTCTCTCGCTGGAGAAAGGTACTATATTTCCGTTTACTATATTATGTCACATTAAACATTTTAAGAGTGGGTTTGTCAACCCATTGGTTTATTTTTCTCTTGTTTTTAGTTTTTCTTTTACTAAGTACTTGTATGTACTTTAATGTCGCTTAATCATTTTGTTAAGCGACATCAGATTTACGTGTCCCCGAATTTTTTGCGAATTTCTTTTTTTATCAATTTTAAAATCTCGCCTAACAATGCTTCGTCGTGAGAAGTAATTTGAATGAGGCCTTGTTTTTTGGTAATTTTATATTCTGTTAGTTTTGAATTTGATGTTTTAGAATTTGTGTTGGTTGCAATTTTAGGTGTAAATAAGTTTTCTTCTTCCCGGTTAAAAGATTTTGCATCTTTTACGGTTTTTAACGCACCTGTCTGAAATAAATTTAAGAATTCGAAAAAAGTCCCTTTTCGAGATGCGGCAACCGCTTGGATTAGTAAATTTTTACCTTCAATTCCCGCTTCTTTGCAGGATCTAAGTTCTTCTTTGCTTAAGCTGGAAATTCCAAGGAGTTCTGTCATGTAACTTCTGCTTTTTCCAAAAAGAGTTCCTAATTCTTGATCCGTATATTTGAAACTTGTCTTTAAATGTGACATGGCCTCTATTTCTTCATAGGGTGATAAGTTTTCTCTTTGGAGGTTTTCTATGATAGCAAGTCGGAATGTTTCTTTTTCGTCTCGGTCTAAAATTTTACATTCTACTTCTGTCCAGTCTAATTGTTTTGCTGCGTGATATCTTCTTTCTCCAGCTACAATTCTATAGTTTTCATCTTCTGGATTTTGTTTTGTTACGATAATTGGTTGTAAAAGCCCATCTTTTTCCAAACTTCTTGCAAGGTCGTCTACACCTTTTTTTCGGTCTTGCCTAGGTTGGTTTTCCGACGGAAGTATTTTATCAAGTCGAATTTTTCGAACGGTTCCTTCAAGTTTTTCTGCTTGGAAAACATCTGCGAGAGAACCAAGTCGTTTACTTTTTGAGCTCATTTAAAAACTCCTCTATAAATCCTTCATATTCTTGGGCTTGTTTGCTCGTTTTGTTATATTCAAATACAGATTTTTTAGCTAGATGGGATTCTCCGACTGCTACTCCGTCTGAAATGCTCGTTTCAAAAATTCGAAAATATTTTGTCAAAACGGGAACAATTGTTTTTGTCAGTAAGGTCTGGGGTTTGAGTTGTGTAACTAAGGCACCTAAAATTTCTAGATTTGGGTTTATTCTTTTTTTTATGCTAGTGATTGTTTGTTGGAGTCCTACAATTCCATCGACCGAAAATTTTTCAGCTTGAAGTGGGATAAGTACATAATTAGAGCCAACAAGTGCGTTGATCGTAAAAATGGATAAACTAGGCGGGCAGTCGATGATGCAAAAATCAATTCCTTCCAATCCTTGTAGTGAGTCTCTTAGGATATAAGGCGCGTCTACTGAGCTTCCGGAAAGTGTTTCTACTTCGGCAAGATTCATTTTAGAAGGTGCCAAAAAAAGATCAGGTTGTCTCGTTTCTATCATGATTTCTTTGATTGTCATTCTTGAGTTAAAAACTCCGTGCATAGATTTCTCTAAATTTTCCGGATTGGTAAAAATGCCGGTTGAATTTGCTTGGGGATCTATGTCGACGAGTAGGGTTTTTTTTCCTCTTCTCGCCAGCCCCATGGATAAATTAAGAGAAGTTGTAGTTTTACCTTCTCCGCCTTTTTGATTTGCTATAGATACGACTATCATGAATTCTACCTTATGTTCTATTGTCGGATATCCGACATTGAATCCTTATCTTTGCCGGATTTGATTTGCAGAAATTTTGTTTTAAGAATTAAATAAACCGTCTTGTCTCGATCTTATTTCCAAATGGGAACATGCTTTTTTTATATTCAATCATTTATCTAAAATTGATATTTTTTCCTACAATTTCTTGTAATTTATTTAAAGTGTCGGATGTCCGACATGGCCTCTGTACTTAGTTGACAAGATGCTTAATTTTAAACATCTTTCTTTTGTGCACCCGTCTTTATTCAATCTATTCTTTTCGGAATATTCTTCCTCTAAAAGTAAAAAGGAAGATTTTTCCAATGCTTTAGATGAATGGATTCGTATTTCCAACGGAGTTTGTGGAGTTCTTACTCTGAGTTTTGACGGAGGTAAATCTTTGGAAGAAATTTCCAGCGTTGGTTATGGCGAAGACGGCTTTTTTTATTCTTTTTTATCTAGGCCTACTGGAAATTTGGATAGGCTTAATTCGAGTCCTGATTTTTTTCCATTTTGGTTTTCTTCTACTGAACATGATCTTTTTCATCCGAACTCTGTTGGTTGTTTAGTTGGTGCTATTCGAGGAGATTCTTTTTTAGAAGGTTTTTTTCTAGTCGAATTTTTAGAAAAACCTTCTGACGCAATTATTACACTTTGGGCTTTGCTTTCAAAGATAATGTCTGAGGGTCCGCGATCAAATATTTCTGTTTTGCGTGCTCATTCTTCGTCTTCGATTCGTACCGATTTTAAGAAAGAAGGTATTGGGGAGTTTTTGGCCGAGGCGTGTGGGATTTTGTCTTTACCTGATTGGCTCAAAAGTAAAAATTCTTGGGTTAGGATTTCGGGTCCTTCTGGTTCTGGAAAAAAAACTTTGGGCAAATGGTTGCATCGAAGTCTGAGTCCGGAAAAAGGAATTTTAGTCATTGGCTTTTTACCAGAACAAATTTCTAAATTGGAAAAGTCTTTAGACGAATGGATCCGTATGACCGATTCCGGTTCAATTTTAATTGAAGGTACTGAAAAATTTTCTTCCATTCATCAGAAGTTTTTTTTCAAACTTCTTTCCGAAGGTACTGTTGATTCTAGGTTGATTTTTACGGAAACTCAGGGCGTTGAATCTTTTGAAATTTTCAAACCTTTTCGGGAATTTTTGCTGCAGAGGACGATTTTTATTCCTAGTTTGGACTCATTTCATTCTCCACAAATAAATTCTTTGGTTCAATTGATTTTGGAAGAATTGAAAGAATCTATGGGCCGTGAAGATCTTCGATTATCGGAGAAAAATTTGCAAAAGATTCTTACGATGAATTTTGATAAAAATCTTTCTAGCTTGCGTAATCTTTTAGAAGAATCTATTTTGAGTTCTTCCGGTTCAGAAATTGAAATTTTAGATCGAAAAGAAATTCGAGATCGGGTTTTAACGATTCCGGATTCTGAGGATCTTGACCTCCGAACGGCGGTGGAAGCTGTCGAAAGGCAGAAAATTCTTCTGGCTCAAAAATTATTCGGTGGAAATCAGATTCGAATGGCTCGTGCCCTTGGTATTTCCAGAGGGTCTTTGCAGTACAAACTTAAACAATTGGAGATTGGTTAACGTGGATCTCGATTCTCTCTATGAAGAACGAAAAACTCCTGGCGGATTTTTAGTCAAAGTTCGTCTTGCAAAAATGACCTATGTCGTTTTTACCCAAAAAGGACCAGAGGTTCCTCGCGGTTCCAAAAATAATTCGATTGTAGTTTCGGTTCCTAGGATCGCTTTTTTGGGGTCTCAATTTAATCTTTCTCATTTTCGTTTAGGCGAATTGAGTTTCGTAAATGTAAAACAAAGTAAGCTCGTAATCCCATATCAACATTCTAATTCCGGAAACGAAGTTAGAACTATTTTTTTAAATAGTGGGAGTGATTGTGACGTTCTTCCAGTTGTGGTATATCATTTTCAAAATAGTGAAGGGTTGATTCGATCTAAAGATGAGGGTATAGAAATGCATCATCTTGTTTTGGATGAGTCTTATCCACGTCAAGATCTGATCGCGCTGAAAATTAGGTTTCCTTCTTTGAACATGTTGATCGTTCGGAAAAAAGTAGTTTCTCATAAAACTCCTGAAACTTCCACCGAACCGGATAAAGGGAAAGAATCTGGAATTGTGGATTTTAACAAAGTTCGAGCTGCAGACATTATGGATTCTGGAAATTTAAATATTCATTCCGGAAATCCTGTTTTTTTAGCTCGGATCCATTTAAGAAGAATGGATCTCGAAAAAGTAAAACAATTACTTTTAGATTTTCAATTAAAGCCGGAAGAGGTTTCTTTTATTCGAACTTTTTTTGCGGTGATGATTCGAAACGAGTTTGAAAAAGACGAGTTAAAACAAGTAAAACAAAAGCTTCTCAATTTGGACGAAGGTTTTCGTCTTGCGGAGTTAATTCTTGAAATGAAAATTCACGAATTTGAAGTGGAGCTTGAAAAAAACTTTGGACCTGAAATTGCAAGTATGTGTTATGCGCTTCTTGAAAAAGAACAGGATCGTGCACAAGAAGAAGAAAAGGGGATTATCCTTTGGGAATGGAAACTCCGGGTAAAGCGTCTTTTTCGCAAAAGCGCCTGAAATGATTTCTTAAAAAACTTTCAAAAAATACTAAAAAAAGCTTCCTTTTTC
Organism: Leptospira interrogans; assembly: GCF_900156205.1. Lineage (GTDB taxonomy): Bacteria > Spirochaetota > Leptospiria > Leptospirales > Leptospiraceae > Leptospira > Leptospira interrogans. The sequence goes on along the minus strand of NZ_FTNA01000001.1, from coordinate 326,737 downwards.
TTGAAAAACAGGCAAATTATAGAAAATTGCTATGTTTTTTAGAATCAAAACATCATTTTTGGCACGATTTTTGCTCTTATTTTTGGGGCTCGGTTTGTTCCATACATTGTACGCTTCTAAAAATGATGTTTTAGAAATTTCGGATGTTCTTGTTCATCAAACAGAAGTGAATCGTGTTTTATCGATTTCTGTTTCCGATTCACTTGTAGCTTTAGACCAAGAAGATTTCCTTGTTTTGAATTCAGATACTGTTGTCGTAACAAAAAGTAATCATTCATCGAATTCGGCTCACAGAAAAGTTTCTCCTTTGGATTTAAAAGATCAAAGATCTCCAATTTTGATTGAAAATAGGTTTTTACATTTATACGGTTTTAATTTTGGTATTCCCTTTTTCTTTTACGGGAGTTCACAAAATTTTATTTCTCCAGTGGCAGTTTTAACAAAGAATTTAGTTTCAATCTTAGAAAAAACCGATGTTTGTCTTTTTATCTTAGATAGAGGTCAGCCTTTTGATTCAAAAAACTGTATGGCCGTATTTTTATTCCAGAAAGATCCATTTAGTCCAAAACTATTTCTAACATTTGAGGATTCTCTTTTACATTCCATTGAATTAGAAAAAAAATATATAGCACATAGCAAATTTTGTTTAGTTCAAGACCAAAGATTTTGGACCAATTCTCGCCAAAATATTGTAAAAGTAGAGAGGCTGAAATTTCTGCCAAGGCTTGAAGAAAAATTTTCTACTGCAGATTGGAAACGGGAGAATGATCCATCTGTGTTTTGGCAGACCTGGGGAAGGGGTTACAACCTTGTCGATCGTTTGTCTTGGAAATTAAGAAGTGATGGGATTGTATTGGCAATAATATCCGAACCAAAGGGTCTTTCTATTAAAATTGAAATTCTTTCTTTCAATGTTCAATCATCATCTATTAATGAATCTACTCGTTTTCAAAGTCCCGCTTTTCAATTCAATAATTTCTTCTATCAGAATTCTGTTGTCGGATAAAATTCTAAATTTGTTTGTTTTTCAAGCCGCAGTTGAAAATCTTTGTTTATGGCTTCTAAAGTGAAACGGTCATCTTTTCAAAAATTGCTAAACGCGATGAAAAAGATGTCTCTTGAAGTAAACGATTATGAGATTTGCAGACGTTTAGAAACAATTATGATGACGAGTAAAGAGGATCTAAGCCAAGTTGTTGTAAAATCTCTTTTAGACAATCCGTTGGACTTTGATCCCAAAACTTTACCCGAGCCTTACGGGCAGTATATTCGACATTTTGTATATATGGTTAAAAGAAATAAAAAACAAGGTATTGATACAAATTTTGATTCGCCAATAAATAATCTTAAGCCTCCTGAAAAACAAACACAGACAACTGAGATATTAAAAATGCCTTTCAAAAAAGAAGGATCTAAAAAAGCCCCAAAACGTTAAAAAAGCCCTGTGCTGACTACAGGACAAAAAATAAAAATTTAAATGCCGGATAATCGTCATTAAGTGACGAAAAAGCTTACCAAAAAAGGGAAGGTGTTACAAGCGAGGGCTTGGGTGGGCAAATAAATAAATGTCCAAAAATAAGCATGCAATATAGACGGCATATAAAAGAAGAATACTGCGTTTGAAGACATAAAAATTAAATCAGTATTAGGAGAATTTTCCTGTAAAATTAGTATAAAAATATAAGAACTTCTATTTGTTTCTAATGCTTTTATAATTGGTGTCTCAAACAAATAGAAAAGAAAAGGAAGTATATCTTAAAATAAGTGACCAAAAATAAGCAAATGTAAATAGAGTGATTCAAATTCTTAAAAATCCTTACGGATTAGAATTTTAAAACAAACAAACTGAGAAAACTTATAAACTTTGAATAAAATAAAAATTAAAAAGACCTGTTTATTTATAGGCATTTCATTTCTATATTTTTGGGGCGTATAAGCTATCTTGTAGCAAGTAAGGCTGATTTTAAACTCACAATAGAGTGTGCACGAAACTATGCCAATTTGTCATGAGTAGTCGAAATCCATGGGGATGCAAAAGTGACAGAAAAAGGTTTACGAACTATTTGAATCTACGAAAATAGAAGCTAAAAAGTTATGGCTGAAGTAATTAAATTGCGGGTAAAATGCCACGCTTGTTCTTATATGATAGAAGGTTCTGCTAAATATGGGGCGGGACATTATGTGCCTGAAGGGGTAAATTTTGAATTTGTAGCAATCGGGAAAATAGAAACAGCAAAAGGTCGAAGAGTAAAAGCTGAAATTTCAGCAATTTGCCCTAATTGTGGAGTCGCAAATAAATGGACAATATAAGTAATCTCAAATAATTAATTAAAAATAATCTTTAATTAGCATACTCAATGATATTGGAAAGTATTATATTTTGAACTAAAATTAATCATAAAAAATTGCTTAAATTGTATATAATCAAGTTTGACGAGTATTTTACCTTAAATTAAAAGTGATATTTCGAGAAAATCATACGAATTACCATTTAAGACTAAAGTGAAAATATTAAATATAAGTTCGGCTGAATAAAGATTTTCTAAAAGTAATAGCGCATCCAATTTTAAAATTTGTTAGTAAAATCGTGACTTACGACAATTCTCACCATAAATTAATCTGTAAAATTCAAGTCCAATTTTTAGAACCATAGGTTTCTTTGTATCAGGCTCACGTTATTTTAGAAAAAACTACATAAACTCAATAAAATTTATGATTTAATTTAATCATAAAAATAAATCATAAAATATAGATTAAAAATAATCTTAAATAATAAATTAAAAATAGTTGATTTTTTGATTGCGGCACATATTCGGTACTTTGGTGAAATATTAAATAACGTGAGTTCGGCGTATGATTCATTTTTCTGAAAAAAATCAGTAACCATCGATTTTGTAAAAATGTAAGAAGTCTGTATAACTTTGAATCTAAGCCAGAAATTTATGGTTTTTTGAATGAAGATTCACATTCTAACTTTTAGAAAAAAACTTATACCCAAAATTATATGACAAAAGTGCCTATTATTTTACACTCAAATAGGCCTTGTGATAAAGGTTTGAGGAACTTAATTTTGTAGAATCGGTAGTATTATTTCATGTGATCGAATCGTAGATGCCGGAATTGTTGAAAAACGGCTGAAGAATTTTTGTTTTACCCGGATTTTGGATACGATTCAAATGAATTTTACTACTCCGCAATACTTTCTTTTTTTTGTAATCGTTTGTTGTATTCGATGGATTCTTACTTGGGTCTTTCCCAAAAAAAAATCTATCCTTCTTTATTTTTTACTTTGTGTTAGTTATTTCTTTTATTTCTCTTGGGACTACCGATTTGGAATTTTGATTCTTTTTACTACGGTTTTAGATTATTCCGTGGGAATGGCTTTGAATTTTCAAGAAACACTTTCAAAGCGAAAACTTCTTCTTATACTTTCCTTATTTGGAAATCTTTCCGTTTTAGGTTTTTTTAAATACTTTCATTTTTTTACGGATTCGTTTTTGACTTTATTTCATTCTTTAGGTTGGGAGTTTTCTGCACCGAGTTTGAAGGTGATTTTGCCGGTTGGGGTTTCATTTTATACGTTTCAATCGTTGAGTTATTCTATAGACGTTTATAGAAAACAAATTCAGGCGGAAAAAAATTTTTTCCAATATGCGTTGTTTCTTTCCTTTTTTCCTCAACTTGTCGCCGGTCCGATTGTGTCCGCGAGAATCCTTTTGCCTGCCTTACAAAATATGTTCTCTTGGAAATACATTCCTATTCGGGAAGGACTTTGGCTAATTCTTTCGGGTCTCGTAAAAAAAGCCGTGATTGCGGATAGAATCTCTACTATTTCTGACTTCGTTTATCAATTTCCAGAATCAGTTTCGACCTTTTTTGCTTGGATGGGAGTTATCTCTTATTCGATTCAGATTTACTGCGATTTTTCTGGTTATGCGGACATCGCGATTGGCTCGGCTCTTCTTTTAGGCGTTCGTTTACCTGAAAATTTTAGACTTCCTTACACAGCTACGAGTTTTTCGGATTTTTGGAAGAGATGGCATATTTCTCTTTCTGGTTGGCTTAGGGAATATCTTTATATTCCTCTCGGAGGAAATCGTATTTCGAATCTTATCACATATCGAAATCTTTTGATTACTATGATTTTGGGCGGACTTTGGCACGGAGCGAGTTGGAATTTTATCGTATGGGGTTTTTTACATGGAATTTTTCTTGTTTTGGAAAAATATGTGCAAGATTCGATTGATCTTCCTTGGAAAGAAAATTCTTTTTTAAAACGCGGTATCAACTTAGTATATCAAGTTTTTGTAATTCTTTCCATTTGTTTGATTTGGGTTTTTTTTAGATCGAGAACTTTTTCTGGATCGATTGAGCTTTTAAAAACTCTATTTTCATTTCATGGGGGGATTGAGCCGACTTATACAATGCAAAGTCAATTTTTAATGATTTTTTTCTTTGTGTTTTTGGCTACTTGGATTGGAAAAAAAGAGGAGTTATACGGGGCCTTCTCTCGTTTTAGAGAGAATCTCCCTTTGGTTTTATTCGCTTTTATAAGCGTTTTAGGTTTTATAATCGCTGTGGTTTTAACTGCAGAATCAAAACCGTTTCTTTATTTTGTTTTTTAAAAAAGGTCTGCGTAGGATCTCTTTAATTTTTTGATGATCCTTATAGAGATAAAGTTTTTTTTCTCCACATTTGGTTATAGAGAATGGTGTTCCATAAATTTCCAATACACGATCCTCTCCTAAGCCTTCCGTAAAAACCGCGATGATCCCCGGAGCATCTTTAAAATACCACTCTCTATTTGAAATCGTATGAGAACCTTCTAATGTTCCATACGAAACATGAATCGACTGAATTTTTTCTTTAGAAAAGACTCGAATCTTTTTTGAGGTCCAAAAATCGGAAATAACAATAGAAATAGGGCTTTTTCTTGTTATTTGGTCCATACACAACGCTTCCTGTGGTATCGTCCGGAAAAGTTTAAAAAACGCATTTTCGACGTTTGTTATCTTTTTTGATCCAATTATGTATAAGAAGGTAATAAAAATCAAAGGTGTTAGTATTCGTTTTGGAAATCCGGCTAAAAAAATCAAAAAAAACGGAGCTAATATTAAAGATGGTGTCGCATAACGGAGGCTATATTCATCTATATAAGATCCGGTTAGGATTGGAGAAAAAAATAGTATCGCTAAAAAGAAAAATAAAAAAGAAATCGTTTTTGTTTTTTGAATTTTTATGAAACCGACTATCAAAGAGATTAGTAGAATCAAAATTAGAATCGCGGCTATTGGTATGTTTTCTTGAAATCCGGAAAGTATCCAGGTTTGTGCTTGGGTTAAAAAAAGAGTAACGTCTTTTGTTGCCTGCATTATGGAAGTTTGGATCGAAATTCTTCCCGGTTTTTCTATAAACAAAAAAGATTTTAAAATCCTATGTAAAATTAAACCAGCAATTCCGGATATAAATAAGATCTTTGAACTTTCCGGTAAAAAGCGTTTCCATTTAGAGTCGGTTCTTGTTTCAGTAGTGAATGAAAATTGCGGTTGTAAAAATCCCGCTAATATTCCTGGAATGATCAATTCTACGATTAGAATTTGATCGGATGCGGTCGTAAAAGTGATCCATAAAGATAAAATCCATATTTTACGTTTTTGGAATGTTTTATGTATTGTCGGCCAGGCATATAACGAAGTCAAGAAAGCGCTTGAATGTATGGAAGGTAAAAATAGGATATAAAGAGCTGGAAATTTTTTTGTCATCAAAAGTATAAAAGACACTAAGACCAATACCCAAGATTTGATCTGTCTTGTTTCTTTTAGATTCAATGATTTTTGTTTTATTTCTTCTTCCGCAAAAATCCAAAATCGTTCTATTAAAATCAAGAACAAGACCGTTTGTATAAATGCGAATGCAACTAACGCTTTTTGTGCGTTTTCGAAGATCAGTAATAAAGCGGAAATGATCGGAAGGTCTGGAAAGAAATAAGGGGAAGGCGTGAAAGACCATGAAAAAAAGTCGCCTCCGTCTCTAAATACGTCCAACACAAGAGTTGGAAGATAAAGTATGTCTGAATTGAGGTATATTTTTTCCGGACTGAAGGCTAAAGAAAAAAAGAGAGAAACTAAAAATAAAACCAGACTGAGTGTATATTGTAACATTCTGTTAAAAAAGTAATACTCGATTTGTAAAACGAATCTCTTTTTGAGTCCAGTTCAAGTCAAGGGTAAAGCTAAAAAGAAGTTCCTGGACATTAAGTTTAATTCTAATAATTTGTTGTTTTGCTGATCTTTATAAAATTAAGGACTGTGAATTTTTCACTCAAACTTTGTTTGAATGAAAATGTTAGATACTCTTTATATAGTTCCAAATAGTAAAATTTTATAAAGTGACTCGGGGCCGATGTGAAAACGACTGAATATTTAAGCTAAGTAGAACATTCGATCTGTTGTGTTTGACACTACTAAAATTGTTGAAAAATTCCTTAGCAGCGATTAGCAGAATTACTTCAATCGACCATTTCATGAAACAGAAACAAGATGGAAAATTCATTTTTCAACAATTCTATTATTTGTAATAACTCACCAAGCAGAATGTCTCTTTGTGAGTCGATATTTCAGGAAATTACGTTTTCACTTTATGATGAAGGTCGCCAAACAACACTTTTACGTAGAGATTTATAGGATTTTTTATAAAAAGGAAATTATACTTTGGCTCAAATAAAAAATACGATTTTTAAAACGACTTCCAAACGAACCAATCATGGATTTATTTTAATCGTTGGGATTTTAATTTTATTTCTTTTGGATTTTTCTTTCTTCCGAGTTTTGATTTGGAAAGTTCCGAACGAATCTCCTTGGAGTTCTAATCACTTCTATAATTTTTTATACGAATATTTTTCTCTTCAAGAAAAACAAAAGAAAAATTATAGAATCCTAATCGTAGGTTCTAGCATTGCTCACTATTCTTTTGATCGAGAAGCCTTTGGGAAAGAGATTCTTGAAAGAATCGGTAAGAATGTGGAAGTAGAATTTCTTTCTTACGCGGGAATGACTCCTTTGGATGCTTGGCTTTGTCGTCAGAAAATCGTGGAGTTAAAACCAGATTTTGTAATTTTTCCGATTAACTTTATCGATTGGAGGTTACATCGTGCATATTCTCTAAATCCAGAGTATAAAAACGAAACGATTGATTCGAAAATTCTGCTTTTGGACGCGCTCGATTTTTTTGAAGCTCCTCAATCTAGATTTATCTTTCCTTTAGAAACTACGATAGAATTTTTTGCGGAACTTGGTTTTGCAAAAACCAGTGAATACATTTCTGCTTTTCTTTTTGGTTTTTATCGTTACAAAGATATTTTTTGGAAAAATCTTCGTTCTCTCTATGATCATCGTTACGGTAGAAATATTAGTTATCACGGATACAATGGAGTTCAAATTCCAGAAAGAGTAACTTCTTTGGGTTGGACTGGTAAAAATTTCTCTTTTATTCTTACAGAAAAAATGAAAACGGAAGGTTTTTTAGTTCAAATCGTACCTGAAATTCTTGCATCCGGTCCTCTCAAAATCACATTCAAAAAAAAGAATAAAGTTCAGTCCTTTTCTTTTATAGAACCCGGTTGGAAGAAAATCCTTTTGGACAACTCCTTTATGGTCGAAGATCCAAGTTTGCTAATTACTGCGGAACTTTCCTCCTCCTGGATTCCCTTTTTTGCGGTAGGAGAAAACAAGGACTGGAATTACGACCGGTTAGGGGTTCGGCTTCAACAAACCTTTGGAACCGAGATTCCTAAAAACGGTATGCAATATACTAGAGAGGAAAGGCTTGAAGATATTCGTTATTTATATATGAGTGATCTAGAATATTCTAAATATTTTAATTTTAGATTACTCGAAGATTTTGATCAAAGACCCGGGATAGGTTACTTGATTGCACTCAAGGATGCGAAACTTAGAATTCGGGAAGAAAAATTTGTTCCAGTTTTACACTTTCAATATTTGCGAAAGTTTTCTAGTTTTTTAAAAGAAAAAAAAGTCCCTCTTTGGATCATAAACAATCCTGAAAATCCGATTAGTTTAGATTGGTATGTAAAGTCAAATTGGTATAAAGATCATCTTTTATTTTTAAAAGAACTTTCGGGAGATTTAGTTTTCTTTAGTGATTTAAAAGATTCTTTGTCTATGCAGGATTTTAGTGACTATCATCATTTTACATTTCCGGGTATGATGAAAATGAGTCCAATTTACGCGAACGAATTTGTTAAAATTTCTGAAAGACAGAGTAAGAATCTTTTAAAACCATGATCTATAGCCGTATTTGGTGAATTACAGTTTGAGAGGCGTTTCATTTTATTTATGAGTAGGGTCAAAGTTGCCGTTTTAGGCGCCACTGGTTCCGTTGGTCAGAGGTTCATTCAATTGTTGGATCATCATCCTTTTTTCGAAATTACGCATCTTTGCGCTTCTGAGAATAGTGCCGGTAAAACATACGGTGAAGTAATGAAAACCCGGTGGAAAATTTCTTCCGATATTCCTGCTTATGCTAAAAATTTAGTAATCACTACTCCTGATCCTGCTAAAACGAAAGACGTTGTATTAGCCTTTTCTGGTTTAGATTCGAATGTCGCCGGTGAAGTGGAAAAAAATTATGCAAACGCCGGTATTCATATCATTTCTAATTCTAAAAATCATAGAATGGATCCGACGGTTCCGATTCTTTCTGCGGAGGTGAATTCTTCTCATTTGGAAGTTCTGACTTCTCAAAAAACGAAAGGTAAGATTATTACCAATTCGAACTGTACGATCATGGGTGTTACAATTTCTCTCAAACCTCTTTTGGATCGTTTTGGAATTGAGTCCGTTATGCTCTTTTCTATGCAGGCGATCAGCGGCGCTGGTTATCCTGGAGTTCCAACGATGGATATTTTAGGAAACGTAATTCCTCATATCGGAGGTGAAGAAGAAAAAGCGGAGATAGAACCTCTTAAATGTTTGGGTAAAGTCGAGAATGGAAAAATTTTACACGCCGATTTTTCAATTTCCGCACATTGTAACCGTGTTCCCGTTTTTGACGGTCATACGGTTTGTGTTTCCGTTAAGTTTAAAAAGAAACCTTCTAGGGAAGAAATTATTTCCTCTTGGAAAGATTTTTCCGGAGAACCACAGACGTTAGGTCTTCCTTTAGCACCAAATCCGGTTATCCTTTTTAGAGAAGAAGAAGATAGGCCGCAACCTAGGTTAGATTTAGATACCGGCAAAGGAATGACTACGGTGATAGGTCGTCTCAGGCCAGATCCTATTTTAGATTGGAAATATGTCGTTTTAAGCCATAATACAATTCGAGGAGCGGCGGGTGCTGCATTATTAAATGCAGAACTTCTTTACAAAAAAAAATTCTTGGGATAATAATGTCATTCCATGCTGGAACCTCAATCCCCTGAACTCAAAGTGGCGGATTACAATACCGCACTACAATTGACTCAGTCGCTTGAGGCCAGAAATGACTTTCAATATAAGAAAATTCATAAGCTCTTACTTATCATCTCTGATTGGACAGATAAGTTCGTAGCAAATAAAGTGCTTCCTAATGTGGATCAATTATCCAAGGAATTGGGTCTTGAGAAAGACAAGACGTTGCAATTTCTGAAAGAACTTTGTACAAAATACAACCCCCCGATCATTAAAAAAATCTGCATGGTGGATTTGAATCCTAACGGGGATATATCTGACGGTACGATCGAATCTTGTCTCAAAATGAATCCGGTATTCGCCAGGCCACAGTTGGCAGATACTTCTACAAGCCATCGTTACGTAGACGGTGTAAATCAACTTACATTCAATTCGATTTCGCGTTGGATTCGTGAAAATAGAACTTCTTTAGGTAAAAATGAATTTATTAAATGGATTCATTCCGCAATTTCGGAAAATAAACTTTCTAGTACGTACGCTTCGACGGAAATCGGTAATCTTTTTAAAGATCCATTCGACGTCAGTCCCGAATTAAAACAAATCACGATCAATATACATCTTAAACCCGTTCTGAAAAAATTGGTGGAACAAAAAGTTCTGTTCTTTTTTAGGAACGAGCAAGCGGTTAATCCAGGAAATCGTTCCGTATTTTATTATAATATTCATACAGAGATTTTAAATAGGATTGAAGCGTATAAGGTTTTTCTAATGGATCGTATCGTTCCAGAGTTACAAAAGATTGGTGCGATAGGCGTTTTATCTGACGAGGAAAAAGAAAATACTCGTTCTCTTGTCAATTCTATCATGCCATATCTAAGTCCGGCGTATGGGGATCAAAAAACAGCGGTAGAAGAATTGATGGTTCTACTTCATGTTGAAGAAGAAGATAAGGAAAAAAAAGAAAAAGAAGAGAAGAAAGTTAAGTTAGTAGAAATCGTGGATTACATTAAGTCTGCCAATCGCCTCGTGGATTTAAACTTTTTACGCTTTCGAGGCCAACAGATTGAAGAAGAAATTCGAACTTTAGTCGCCAATCACGATCAGATTCTTCATACAGAGTTTGCGGATAAAAGTACTCTTTATCATTACGTTCTTCATAAACTTGCTATTTCTGGCGCCATCGAGGCGGCGAGAAAAACCTTTGCTTCCACCGGAAACGATAACGAAATTCGAATTTTGGATCGAATGAGGATAAGGGACTTTATCGAAGATAAAGAATTAGTGACATCCTTTGATAAATTAGAAATTTCTAGTCTATTTAAATATCTTCCTTTTTTTACGAGACTTTGGAGAAATATTTTCGGAAACGTTACAGTTCATAAATCCGAAGTCGATCAAATCAAGGCTCATAATACGATCGAGTTGAATAAAAAGATCGTGGAAGTTAGGAGTAAAAAAATTCAAGAAGATGCGACTAAGCTCGCCGAGAAAAGACTAAAAGAAAAAGATGCTAAGGAACTTGCGGAAAAAAACGTTCGTAAACAGCAAGCTGCAAATCTAAAACAAGAAAAAACTCAAACTACTCCTAAGGAAATAGATCCACAAGGTGCAAAACTTCTAGAAAGAATTTTAGATATTTTAGACGACTATTGGTCCAATCAACAATATCCGGATAGAAACATTCTTTTGTATGAGATGGATGGGGAAATAGACGAAGACGGTTTGATCAATTTTCTTAAAAAATTCGGGAAAAATGATATTTATTCTTTTATGGTAAGAAATCAGGAAGATAAATATACATTTCCGATTTTGATTACGAAACGTTATTTAAAGAAAAAAGGAAGGGAGCTTTTGGAAAAAGCTTCTTCGGTCATAGACGAACAAAAAAACGCGAGTATGCCCGATCAAGACTTGTTTGACTTTTGTATTTCTCTCGAAGCCTTTCTGCGTAAAACCCTACCTAAAATCTGAATTGTCCTAAGTTGCGCTTTCCCGAATAAAGGTATTTCATGAAGAGCGAATCCTCCGTTTTTAGAAAAACCAAAATCATCTGTACGATTGGTCCTGCGACCTCAGATAAAAAAATGATTCAGGCTCTTGCCGAAGCCGGAATGAACGTGGCACGATTAAACATGTCTCACGGAAACCACGATTTTCATAGAAGTATCATTCGTAATATTAAGTCCCTCAATAAGGACGTGTTGAAAAATCCGATTGCGATTTTACTCGATACACAAGGACCGGAAATTCGAACTGGAGATCTTCAAGTAGATCATCTGGATTTAAAAGTAGGTGAGACCTTTACCTTTCATATCATTCCGGGGGAAGAATCTGAAGAACAATCCGTATTTGTAAACTATAAGGATATAGTTAAAGATTTAAAAGTAGGCGATCCAGTAACCGTAGATAACGGTTTAATCAATCTTGTAGTAGAGGAAATCAATGATTCTGCTCTTAAGTGTAAGGTGTTAGACGGTGGAAGACTAGGTTCTAGAAAACACATTAATCTTCCAGGAATTCGGGTTAATCTTCCCTCGATCACTCCAAAGGATCATAAGGATATTCTATTCGGATTAGAAGAAGATGTAGATTTTATTGCACTTTCTTTTGTTCGTTCTGTGGAAGACATTAATCAATTAAAACAAATTATAGAAGAGAACGATGGACACGCGCAGATCATCGCTAAGATAGAAGATCAAGAAGCGGTGCGTAATATGAAAGAAATCGTGGAAGCCGCAGACGGTGTGATGGTTGCGAGAGGGGATTTGGGGGTTGAAGTTCCAATTGAAGAATTGCCGATCTTGCAAAGAGCTATCATTAAAGAATGTGCTCTCAAAGGAAAAAGGGTGATCGTAGCAACCCATCTTTTAGAATCTATGATTCATAATCCTTCGCCTACGAGGGCGGAGGTGACCGACGTCGCTAACGCGATTTATGAAGAAGCGGACGCGATTATGCTTTCTGGAGAAACCGCGGCCGGTAAATTTCCGATTCGTTGTGTGGAAATGATGGATAAGATCGCACAACGTGTAGAAAAGACTGGCGGTGTAGATTACGTTAAGGATAAAATTCCACAGGATAAAAAAGAGCAGATGGCAAGGGCGGCTGCAAAACTTGCAGATTCTTTAAAGTGTCCGGCGATTATAGTAATTACAAGAAGAGGGACCACCGCGTTGAACGTGGCGGGTTTTCATCCTCATTATCCTTTGATTTATGCGTTTACGAATATGACAACTGTTAGGCGAAAGCTCTGGTTGACTCGAGGAGTGATTCCGCATAGAATCGATTTTTCCAAAGATCCGGAAAAGACGATTCGACTCGCGATCGAAACTTTGAAGAAAACGGGAAGGATCGAGGATGGGGATCAAGTTGTGATTCTGTCAGACATCATCGCGGGCGAAGATCGTGTGGAAACGATTCAGATTCGAGAAGTAAAAACGTATTTTAATGTGGAAGTGGAAAAACTTTGAAATTAAGAATTCCTTTAATTTTATCTTCCTCATTTTTAAGCTGTTGTCTGTAAAAATCGAAAACCTTTTGATTTTTAATATGCTAATACCAAATCAGTAATAGAGTTTTTGAAAAATTCCCTATTTCCGATTAACAAAACTGCTTCAATTGCCCGTTTCCATAAAATAGAAACAGATGGAGAATTAATTTTTCAACAATTCTAATGAAGTACAATATCCTACACACTAAATTTTATTTTGTAGAGTTCGATTTTTGAAAAAACTTTTTCTAGTGATGCTGATCTTAATAGTCGGTTCTCCGTTCGTGAGTCGAGCTGAAAATACAATATTATTAACCTGCGTCGGCCTCATCGGTAAAGAAAATCGGATCGTTGTACTTGAAAATATAAATTCTACATTGCAAATGCAGGTTAAAATAGATTCAACAACGGTCTATGTGAAAAATGTTACTCGTTCTACTTTGCCGGATCGAATTGTTTTTGAATCAGAGAGTTTCAAGAATTTAAGAAACGCACCTTCTGGTCTATTTCTTCAGGTATGGAAAAGTGATATGGGAGGATTCACCGGAGAGTTTTCGGAAATCTCTTACCTCCCTCAAATTGAGATGGGTAGCGTTGTTGTCTGTAGATAAATCGAACAAGCAAAGAAGTACGGTTGTCTCATGTCATACTTGCGTAAGTTATCCCGGAGAGTAATTCCCATTATTTTCTTAAAGAAATCGTTGAACGTCGACTTGACTTCAAATATAAAGGTTTGATTTTCCGATTCGTTGTGTGTAATGGATTCAGATTCGAGAAGTAAAAACGTATTTTAATGTGGAAGTGGAAAAACTTTGAAATTAAGAATTCCTTTAATTTTATCTTCTTCATTTTTAAGCTGTTGTCTGTAAAAATCGAAAACCTTTTGATTTTCAACATGCTAATATCAAATCAGTAATATTTCGTAATCATCAATTTGAATTTCGTAAAAGTTTAAAAACGGAATCTGAGATTACAGAATTTAAAAGCCAATTGATGTTTCTTGAGAGGGTTACTGGAATTCCTCAAAATTATGGGGAGAATTGGACACACAAGATTGACATTGAAGCAGTAGACGACGATCGCAGAGTTTATAGTGGTAGATAGCTTTATGATTCTCGTGAAGGTAATTTTGCATATCTTAATTATCAATTAGAGCCACGGTTTAAGCTGAAAAACTATAAAGAATTTAATGAATATTTAATTCAAATAGGCGTTGTCCCATAAAAATCCCTGCGCTTTGAGTATATTAAAAAAACATAATGTCATTTTTTATATCAGAACCCGTCGAGCGCCCATAGAAGCGAGGCGCCTGAGTTACCAGCTTGATCTTTCTGGCAAAGTAAAAAGAAACTAAAGTGTCTCGCTCGAAATGTTTTGGGACACATTGTAAATCATTTCATGATTTCTTAAATTTATAACTGAGTTTAAAGCCATTTACAATGGTTATCAGTAAAGTTCGTTTGATCAATTGGAAAAATTTCCTATAAGTTGGTTGTGTATATATGTGCTTTTAAAATTGTAAATGTGTAATTAAATAAAAATCAAATTAAAGTTGGGATCTGAACTTTACAGATCGATTCTTTCAATGTGGGAACTACCACAGTTTATAAAAATTGAATCTGTCGTATTCAAGTGTGCGAAACTACCAACAAAACTTAGGTTGTCTCTAAAAATGATGTGGGAACTCTCACAAATCATGATTTTACGAACAAATTCTAAAATTCTAGGAACTCATACTTTTAGAAAATTTTTCTTACGTCGAACTCAGATTAAAATGGGATTTAAATTTTGGTGATGGTCATAAAGCAGCGGTTTTATACAAAAATCTGATAGGATGATGTGTTCTTTTTGTACTTTATAGTAGTTCATACAATTTCAAAGTTTAACTGGTAAATCCACGATTTGTGAGAGTTCCCACATTTATTTTTTTACGAAAGAATTGACGTAAGATAAACAGATTTCTTACGTCTAACTCACGTTAGTTTACTATTCTATGAACTAAATTTGGGGCATTTACTTGTCTTGATAAACTGATTTGTTAAGTTTTTCTAAAATCATCTTTAAAAGCTTCAGTATTTGAATTCACATTTTTATCAGAACTTATACCGATTTCAGGATAATTACCACTCAGGCGCATGAAAATGGCACCAGAAATTAACCGTCGATTTTATAAAAATGCAGAAGTCCTCAAAAATTACATCTAATCTGAAATTATTGGCCTTTTTTAAAGTAAGTTGTATATTCTAAATTTTGAAACAAGCTCATGGTAGTATTATTTTCATTTGTCCGAATCGTAAAATCCACATAGTCTTAGATTGTGACTGGTTCTCGTATTAATGCGTTCCGTTTAATTGTCTTTCCCTCACATTTATTTCTAAAATATATTCCAATAATTTAAAATTCAATTGAAACAAATGCGAGGAAAAACGGGAATCATCTCCAGTAAGAAAGAATCATCGCAACTGCTTGAAGAGCGATTAAGTTGTAACCAGCACCGATGAAAAAAAATCTCCAGGATCTGCCTTCGAAAGCGACCATATTGAGAAAAACGGGAAGATAGAATCCGATCCAAGTATAAATTCCGGAATAGAATCCGTATACCCAGGCGGCTTGGTCTTCTCCCGCGTTCCAAGAAGAGGCCCTCCATACGTTCGTAGTGTAAAACAAAACATAGGCGGTGAAAAACGAACCGATTACCATAATTCCCATCGCTTTGAACACTTCCTTTTGTTCGGGTTTGAAATCTAAAGGAATATTCATCTCCTTTCTCCAAGCCTTACCGAAGATCGGTCCGTACCAAAGAGATCCTATGATGAAGTTGACAATAACCGCGACTAATACCGCTAAAAAGTTGATATGTAATTCTGGATGCATAATTATTTTTCCTTTTTAAGGAAATATTCGTAAAATGGAATGAAGCTGGTGTCAAGTTCTTCTTTCGAAGAATTCAAATCAAAAATTTTCTTAGTTATTAATTTTCTAATAATTATCTTTTCAGAAATCATAAAGTTTTTTAATTTAGAGCTTTTCCTAAAACTTCGAAAGACATAAAAATAATCCTTTAGAAGTTTTTAATAAAGTGTGGTAGTTCCCACGTCTTTCGCAGTTTCAAATAAACTTTATTGTTTTAAATTCACCTAGGGCTTTCTACATCCTTGTGAAACTCAATAAACATCTTTCTACAGGGCGGTGGAGACTCAGCGTCTAGCTTCTATGGGTGCTCGACAGGTTTGGGGATAGATTCTTAAAAAAATTCAAATACTTTTGTTTAGAAAATTAAAATTATCTAATGCTTTTGGCCATAGTTTATAGGATATGATTTAAATTTACATCGAAAAATCTTAATTGTCCTTTGCAAGGAATCGGAAAAAACAGTATTGGATCTTGCAAAGCATAACCATATTGCCAATGAAAAATTTTGACTTAGATTCCGCTATACAGCTGGAAAGGATTGTATGTTCAATAACACATCTTCGATCAAAATTTTCAATTACAAAGACCAGAGTTTGCTGAATTAACTTTAAACCTTTATGATCAAATTTGAGACTTACATGAATTAGAGTTGTTGAAAATTCAATAATGAAGATTAACAAAACTACTTTAACGTGAATTTGGTATAACAAATGCGAAAGCGATTATTATGCTGCGATTTGTAGAAAAGCAGCATTGAGTTTTCCCTATTTTTAGGTGGGGGACGGAGGTGGTAAGGTTCGGAAAATTTTTCTCTATCAGAAAAACATACTTTTTGCAAGTAAAAAGACTCATTCTTGTCGGAACACTTGAATGTGCCTTCTGATTCTAAAATCCTATTCAATTTGTGGGTTGGTTATGGCTCTCTACGGATTGTGTTTGAAACTCAGTAAAACGCTTTCCTATGGGTCGCGTTTTAGGTCGTGAGCCATTTAAACTATGAAACCCGCAGCTGTTGCGATGCAACTCAGCGAATGCCTCTCTAAGGATCGGCATTCAGGGAGTCGTTACATTGAGTTTTTATTCACCCAGATTTCCTTACGCCGAACTCACGTTACTTCAATTGTCCATTTCAATGAAACCGAAACAAACAGAGAATTTATTTTTCAATAATTTTCTTAATAATCGTCCTCGGAAATTAATTTTCGAAAACTGCTTCAGAAATATGGCGCAAACATATTATGCTTGTTTTAAGCGTTTTTTATAATAGATTAAAAAAAGAAATATCGCGATACCATAACAAGGAATAGCCCAAGCAATCCATAACAATCTTAAATGCCACATTTGGATTCCATCGAACAAATAACCTCCGCATTCATAATCGACATATAGATTATGAAAGGGTATAACAGGAACAAAATAAGTCAGCACATCGGCAGCATGATAAAATCGTTCCCTTAAAAAAATATACCACAAGGAATTTCCTAACGCGCCAATTATGAAAAGCAAAAGTAAAAATTGGAAAATACTTTGTAATTTAGACATTAAATTAACTCTACTCCAGTGAAACAGAAAGGCAAATCCTGTTATGGTAAGGGAACTTACTATAAAAACGACTGCGAAGGAAATTCCTCCAAAAATGATATAAAAAAATAATTCTATGAACTGTTGCAAAAGAGTATCAATTAAAGTATTCATATAAAGCATTTAATAAGTTGATTGAATCTTATACAATTAATTGGCGTCATGAATTTCCAAACTTTGTATTTTCATTATATAATCTCAAATACTTATCCGGAATCGTATTAAAGTTATTGAAATTTATTTTCTTCCGTTGAATTTACGTTATCCGAAACTTTCAAGAAAGATTGAAGAAATTCTCCCATCCCTAACTTTTCGAGTGCATCTAAAACCATACCAGTATAGTTGATTGAAGATTGGAACTTTTCGAACTCCAAACGCACTCTAAGTTTCTGGATATGTAGATAGAGTTTCAATTCTTCTAAGCTCATATCGGAAGGACTTTTTCCAAGAAATTGATCGCTTCCTTCAAATGGATTAAGATCCGGAAATTCTTTCATAACCGATCCTTTATCTTAAAAGAAGAGGCTGCGAGCCAAAGAAAAAAGAGAGAGAGGAAAAAACTCACAACCCCAACTCCTAAGCTGGAGAGTAAAAGATCTCCTCCTGAGATTCTATGTAAAAAAACAAAAAAGGCTCCTAAAAAGCCTAAAGAACCAAATGCAAGAAAAAGGAATCCGATCTTCAAAAAAATGTAAGCTTGAATTCCCGCTTGAAATCTTTTCGTTAAGAATTTTTGTCCGTAGAGAAGAAGGGTTTGGAAGTATTCCAAAATGGAATCTACCAAAGCGAGAAAGTGCGATTTGAGATCGTTTCCTCTTTTCGTATATTCGTCGTTATACGATTCCTTTGTGGAATCTGATTTTCTTTTTTTTGCCATTGGTTGAAACGATATTTTATTTTCTGCGGATGAGCATTCCTACAAGCAGTCCGATACCAAGTCCTACTCCTAGTCCGATCAACGCCGCTTTTTGTGGATTTTCTTTGATATAAGCTCCGGTCTCGTCAATGATTTGTTTAGCCCTTTCGGAAGTGTCACCGGAGATTTGTTTGATTTTTTCTTTAAAATCAGATACGTGTTCCAAATATTCTTCGCGGGCTTTTCCGGTGATTTTTTTTGCTTTGTCTTTTAAAGACTCTACTTCCTCGTTAAAATCTTCCGTTTTGGATGCCATTGTTTGATTCCTCCCGATTCTTTTTCTAAGTTTTCCGTTGAGGAATCAACTACTTTCGTCGTTTTGGAGGTAGGTTTTTCTCTCGAATTTTGAGGTCTAATAAAAAGGATGGAAAAATTCATCTAAGAAAAAACGAAATGTCTCTAATGATTGAATCCTAAAAGAGTTTCTATCAGATGGAAACGTTTCAAGGTGAAAAATTTTTTGCAAAAAATCATCCTAAAATCGGGACAAGCGTATGAATTGGATTATGAAATTGATTCGTCTGAGAAGACGTCAAAAACAAAGAATCTTCAATAAAGCCTACAGACAAGCGTTGAAGTTAATGAAAAAAGAATTTAAGGCAGAGAGAGATCGTCATCTACAAGCCGAAAAAGAACTGGAAAAGTATTATAGAAAAGACGTGGACAGCGAGGCTAAAAAAACCAGAAAGAAAATTCAAGAATTAGATAATTTTAAACTCTTATTGGAAAGAAGAGAAATGGAGTTAGATTCTAAAATCGTATTTTTAAACGAACAACTCCAAAAAATAGAAGAATTAAAAGCTAGAATGGATGGAGCGGTCAATCTGATGGCAAGAGCCGGTTCTCTTTCTAATGGTGCTATAGACGACGCTGAAAAAATCAAACAAACTCTCAAAAAAGTTTTTTAAGTTAGACGAAATCTTTGCTGATTGAAACAAATTTATCATTTTGATTTTAGAGTGAAATGGATCTTAAAGATCGATGTTTTATTTTAATGCTTCAGAATGGAAAGCAACGAATGAGTCGGAAAGCACAAAAAGGAGTTTTAATCGTCAGCATCATACTTTTTGTCGTGTCCTTGTTTACTCCTTCGCTTGAAGAACTTAATTTCGGTACCCATCGCGAGATAATGCCTGGTTATTTAGTACTCGCCTGGGGATGGAATGCTATGATCTTTTTTCATCCTGCGTGGTGCGCTAATATCACCTGGGCCGTTGGCAACATTCTTTTCTTCAAGGAAAAGTATCGCGCCAGCTTTTACCTGAGCATACTGACGTCGTTACTTTCGTTAGACAGTTATGCGTATCCCGCCAAAATATACCTTGGTTTTTATCTATGGAATGTTGCGGTAAATATACCTTTGGCGGTCGCCCTTGCTGCTAACCGACTGAAACCAAAACCTGGCGACTGAACTCTCAATGAAATTTATACTTCCGATCATTTGCCTTTCACTCCTGGTGTTTTGTTCCTGCAGTTCGGGCAAAAATGAAATTCAGTCTGCGGAAAACACCACGGCAATTTCGGCAATAGCCGTCGGGGAATTATTGTTAGATTGGTATATTAAAATAACGTGAGTTCAACGTAACAAAATCGGGCGAATCCGGCAGCCATAGGCAGCCGGACCGGGCTCTCCGCTCTGGTCAAGTTATTGTGAAATTCCAAAACCAGATTAAATTTTTATAAAATACCAATAACTTAACCTTACAACGCGCCTCATAGGAAGCGTTGTGCTGAGTTCATTCATCGATCCCTTTCGCGTTATGCTGAATGAACTTTCCGAATTCTAAAAGTATTTTAAATGACGAACTTGTGGATCAAAGAATCGAATCCTTCATAAGAAATACCTGATCAATGATCCAACGGCAAGTATTCAGATCTTCCGTTTGTGCTACTAACGCGTCAAGTTCGCTGGACCATCGAATTCTTTTTCGATTTCTGCGGGCCGCCAGTTTGAGTTTGTCCTCTATTATCTCGTTATCCAAGCTTTCTTGATCCAAAATTTCGTCGGATACGTTAGACGCGATTTGAAAGTATGTTTTTTCTAAAGTTGTAATTTGTAGTATGTCGATTCCACGATAGATCTCTTCCAGTTTGACGTGTTTCGTTTTCGACGAAACGGATTCCCGTCGAATGAATCTGCATCCTATGAAAGGATTCTCAACCGCAAATCGGATCCAAACATCCCGATATTCCAGATCACCTGGAATAGTGAAACGTTTTAGAGACCGAAGCGGTTTTAGGAAATCCGGACCGAATGGTCGCGCGTTCAAAATCGTAAGCGATTCTAGAGTATTCGCGCGCGCAGAAAGTAATTCGCCGAATTTTTCGTCGATATGTATATTAGAAACATATAATTCTCGGATCGGCGCGTCTTGAATTGCGGCCAATCCAGCATTTGAAGAGGTGATTTCATATCGGGTTTGAATTGGCTGGTAAGAGACCGAAAATCATCTCGAGGCGCCGACATCGCCGCGCGCCAACGAGAGACCTTTGGGTATTCCAATCGATAAAGCGCATAATATTCCTCGAACGTCGCGTCCGCAATCGCTTCTGCGCTTAAAGGCAAACCTCCATAAGTCGTTTCGTGATATTTGGTCGGATCGACGGTTTTGGATATGATTTCATGTATATACGATTCCTCTCCCGTCTGATTTGATTATCTATAAAAAAATATAAACCGACATATTTTATTACGCGAAATCCGCTTGTCTTTGTTATAAGCGGTTTCTTGTTTTGATAAGAATGGAGCGACGCGTCGCAATTATCATAGCTTGATTTTTGAAGGAAGTTAAGATAAATCTTAAGGTAAAACTGAGTAAGGCAATTTTATCTAAGAAAAAATTTTCGTCTTTAATGGTAATGGACGCAATTTTTGTTTTAAAATTTTGCCGATTTTACGCCGATTGATTCCATTGTTATTGAATTACGATCCCTCTCGGATTTTATTTATAGATTGCATCCTAGTCGAAAATAAAACGACAACACTTTGCGGGAGATCTTTTATGAGTGATTTAAATAACGCAGACTTAGAGCTTTTCAAACAAAAAGGCTGGGAAATCAAATTTCGAACAGAAATACCGTTATTATCTAAAACTTTTCTCTTTCCAACTTATTTGAGCGGGTTGGAGTTTGTAAATTCGCTTGCACATATTGCTGAAAGATTGGACCATCATCCGGATCTTTTTCTAAGTTATCGAAAAGTCACTGTGGAAATTTTTACACATTCTAAAAATACAATCACCGATTTGGATCTTCGTTTTGCGGAAGAAACCGAAACAATAATACGCCAGGGCTAAAAATGTTACAATTTTTGAATACGATTGAAGTTAATCCCTATGACTATTCTGAAAAAGAGTATGATATACCGGATACAACTAAAATTGAAAATCCGGAAGAATGGAATGAATTTTGGCTTCAGTGTATCTCCGATCGGAATTTAGGAAATTTAAAGTCGATTTATCAAGGTTCTTATTTAGTGGATATAAGAACAATCGACGACTTAGAATTAGAAACCATTTTAAAAACGGAACTAGAAGAAGTTAAATTTGACGAATGTGAAGATCAAGTTGGAAGTTTGGACGGAGGAATTGTTATAAAAAGTGAAAATTCAATTATCATAACTCCTATGTGTTGTGGAGATATTGGGAATCTTAGAGAATGGGAGAAAATTTTAGAATCACAAAACAACATTTGGAAACAATTGTGGATCGGACATCCTTGGATATTTTACAGAAGAGCGAATGGATTTATAGAAATTTCAAATTATACAGAATCCAATCTTGACGATTTTAATGATATTCAAGTGGAATATAAATTAACCGAAGAAGAATTTTTTTTAGAATTAAAAAAGATAAGAGAACAACAGGATGAGTTCTAAAACCGAATCTATCGAATATTAGATAAGATGAAAATTAACAAAGCAAAAGAAATTTCAAAATTGTTGACTGGAAACCTATAATTACAATAAAACTATGTCTTTATTGTAATTTCGCTTTTTCAATTGAGCCGTTAATTTACTCAGTGGTTTAGAGGCATTTCGTTTTTTCCAAAAGAACATTTTTAAAAGTCTGAAATCAAATGTTTATCTATTCTTTACTTAGACCGAATTCACATTAGATTTTACTTATAGAAAGTTCTATAACTTACCAATTGACATCAGAGACAAAACGTATATCGTAAAAAAAATACACTCATTTTTGATAAATCACGTGAGTTCGGGAATTTATGGTTCATTTTTCTAAAAAAGTTGTGATTTCGATTTCTAAAACGTGGGAACTTGCAAAAATCACGATTTGACGAATATGTAGGAGCTCATACTTTTAGAAAATTCTTCTCGTTTTTTTATATCTAACTCACGTTATTTAGTCTTCCTTGAAAAATGTCCAAAAGGTGAATAATACAAATAGGTTCAAATTCATCTTTCTAATAAAAGCAGAAAGAATATAACTCTAATTTATAAAAAAAGCCCGGATGAATCCGGGCTTTTACATTTCAAAAAGTACGGGAGAACTTTTTGAAATAAAATTTAATCTGGAATTACGATGTTATCGTAATTATCAGTAAATCTATAACCAATTCCCCAAATCGTTTCGATCCATTCTGGTTGAGCGGAATTTTTTTCCAGTTTAGAACGAATTCTTTTAACATGAGAATCGATCATTCTTTCAAAACCATCCCATTCCATTCCCCAGACCGCTTCTAAGATCATTTCTCTGGAAAAAACTTTTCCAGGAGAAGCCGCCATCAGTTGCAGAATATCGAATTCTTTTCTGGAAATATTTACTATATTGTCTTTAAGAGTTACTCTTCTGCGGACTGGATCAATTTTCAAAGCGCCTCGAATGATTTCTCCGCTGGCGCCTACGTTCGGTTTGATTCCTGCTTTTTTATCCCATCTGCGAAAGAATACATCTACTCTCGTCTTGAGTTCTCGAACGGAAAATGGTTTTGTGATATAATCATCCGCTCCTAGCTCAAGTCCCATAATTCTATCGATTTCTTCGTTTCTTGCCGTTACGATAAAAATAGGAGTATTTTCGTCATTTCGTCTAACGGTTCTACAAACTTCGATTCCATCTATGTCCGGAAGAGAAAGATCTAAGATAACCATGTCAGGATGATTTGCTTTGTAGAATTTAAGACCTTCTTCTCCGCTTGTTTGCAGAGTGGTTGAATAATGAGCCGAATCTAAGGATTTTCGAATTAAATTTCCAATATCCGGATCATCTTCTATAACTAAAATTGTTTTCATTACCAAACTCCCGTGAAATAATTAGAGGATAAAATTACCTTATCTGCAACAGATAAAACCAATGAAATGTTAATAAAGGAATTTTTTTTGTTAGCCATATTTTTACTGAATCTCTTGTCTATTTTCGATTTTAAAGATCATAGTTTCTTTGAATAACTGTGGTAAAATCATAGATTGTGTTAAATTAATATCAAATATCATTAAAGTTCGAAAGTGTGTAAAAAAACTATGAGTAATCCGCTTACTTGGGCAATTCTTTCCGTAAACGAAGATGACCTTGATTCCGAATCGGTGACCCGTGAATTAGGTCTTGAACCGGACTTCAGTACTCCGATAGACGTCACCGATAAGGAAGGAAAACCTCTCGGTTTCGGTCATTGGCAATTACATTCTACTTTGAGTGCCGAAGAACCTTTAGAAGAGCATATCTTACAGATATTGGAAAAGGTATTACCTTCGCGTCATAAGGTGAAGGAATTCGGGACCAAACATTCCCTTTGTTTATACGTTTCCGTAGAGTTTTCAGATTTCTCAAAACAAGAAACGGAAATTTCTTCTCGTATTCTTTTGCTTTTGGGAAATTTAGGAATTAAATTGGTCTTTCAGCCTTGGCAAAAAGAATAGACGTTTTGATAAGTTTCCATTCGTAAAATGAATGTTAGTTGTCTCAGAATTTAATTATATTAAAATACTATAAAATACCTTACATGGGTTTATATAGGAAATTAAAAAAGTAAATTTATAAGTAAGTATTAGAAATTGTAATTTTAAGTAATTTCCAGGCATTTTTGCAGAATTTAATAGAGTTTTGAAAAATTCCAGAGTGGAGATGAGCAAAATTGCTTCAATTGTCTCTTTAATACAACGGAAACAGATAGGGAATTAATCTTCCAACAACTCTTACTGAGAATATAAGAGATGGTTCATATTTTTGAAAAAAAGTTTAAGAAAGGACTAAAATGACTTTATCCATTCTATAGAATTGAATCAATTTTTTCAACGAAACACTTGCTCCCGATATGACTAACGTTCTATTTTTAAGTCTGAGATCGAATGCAAAAGAAATTAGTTTCATTGCGGCTGGAAGAGGTAAGACTTTAATTTCGTGCAGATTAATTTTCACATGAAGATTAGACTGATAAAATAAAAGAGCGAGCACGGATTTTAATTCATCTAAAGTAACTTCATCAAAGGATGAGATTAGAGGAGTTACTTCCGTACTTTGACGGTTTCTTTTAATTTCAAAACGTTCGTATCTTTGGATCGGATTCATGTCGGATCTTTTAAAAAATTTTAAATATCAAATCTTTGATTTAAAGAAAGAGTTGTCTCAAAAAATGAAAATTCAACGACAATTTTTTAAACAGATTCTTTAGTTTTTAAAGAAAATGTGGGAACTACTTATTATTAAATGAATTGGTTTTTTTAGGAAAAGAAGTTTTTTCGTATTTGTAAGAGTTCCTACATCTGAAAATTTTGATTGCTCTTTTAAATCGTAGAAAATCGACAAAAAGTAAAATGAATGAATTGAGCCAAGAAGTTTTAATCCAGAGAGCCAAGTTTTTATCCGTTCTCCGAAAATTTTTTGAAAAAAGAAATTATTTAGAAATGGATACTCCTTGTCTAAAACCCGTTCCTTCCATGGAACCTTATTTAGATCCTTTTTTAGTAAGATCTCCTTCTAAAAAAGAAAAAGGATATTTGATTACTTCTCCCGAATATTCTCTTAAGGAAATATTGTCCAAAGGATTAGAAAAAATTTACGAAATTACACATACGTTTCGTTCCGGAGAAGAAGGAAGTCCGTTTCATAGCGCCGAGTTTTTAATGCTCGAATTTTATACCGTCGGAATTACACTCGAAGGTTTGATGGATTTTTGTACGGATCTTTTAGAAGTACTGGATCAAGAATTTTATTCTTATGGATTTAACCGAGAACAGGTTCAAAGGATGTCCGTAGAAGAATCTCTTAAGAGATACGCTTTTTGCGGAATTTCTAAATCGGAACTAGACAGGGTAATCACGGAACATACGTTAAGCGAAATACCTGCGGAAAAAAGAGCTTATGAAGATTCATTTTTTATTGTGTTCTTAAATCTTGTAGAAAAACATTTACCAAAAGGATTTACTTTTTTATACGATTATCCTCCGGAGTTAGCCGCTCTTTCTAAAATTCGATCCGGTTTCGCAAAACGTTTTGAACTCTATTTCGGAAATTTAGAATTGGGAAATGCATTTGAGGAATTGACGGATCCGATCGAACAGATTTCACGGTTTCGTTCCGAAAGAGAACTGAGAAAAAATTTAGGAAAGGAAGTCTATGCAATTGATTCCGGTTTAGAACGAGCTCTTAAGGAAGGGATTCCGGATTCCTGTGGAATTTCAATTGGTTTGGATAGGCTCCTTCTTTGTATTTTAGGGGGAAGTTCTTTGAGAGAAGTTAGTCCTTATTATGGTAAGTTTTTGAATTTTCAGATCGGATCGGAAGATTGACCTACAAAATTTGACAGAACGCTTTTATGGATTTCATTAACTTAGCAAAACACTTTCTATGAATGATCGCGTTTTAGTTCAATTTTTGAATGATTGGTACCGAATTTATAAAAAGAAAAAAAACTTTAGTTGCAGGGAATAAATTCTTCTCTAAATTTTGGTGCGGTAAAAGATTATGGCGAAGAAAGAAAACTACTATATTACTATCAAAGGTAGAAAATATGATCGTAAGTTGATCCAGCTCGCGGAAGAGTTCACTTCCGGTAAACGGGACGGTAAGATTTCGATCAACGACGCAAAACGTCTTTTAAAAATTGTCAAGGATAACAACGCTTATACGGATATAGAAAAACATACGATCGAATACATTCGTGAAAACTATAAGTTTACCGAAAAATCGGACGAATGGTTCCGTTCAGAAATCCGTAAATGGGCCGCTAAAAAAGTGCAAGAAGCAAAAAAGAAAAGTGATGTGGAATCCATCCTAGTCGATGATTCTGAAGCGCCGGAAATAAATTTTCCTTCCAGTTGGGGAGAAGACAAAACCGAAGTTGTTGAAATTACACAAACCTCTAAAATAGATTGGAGAGAAAATTCAAATTTTTCATCCGCAACGTCTCACTCTAAAAAAAATAAAAAGATCATTCCAACTTTAATTTTTCTTTCTGGTTTTTTGATTCTTGTAGGTTTAGTTTATTTTTTTCGAACCTTATTTTATAAGGAAGACTTGGAACAAGTAGTAAAAACGAATTCTGAGATTGTCTCTAATTCAAAAGAAAAACAATCCGACGTTTCGATAGAAAAAGCAGAATCTACAAAGGAAGTTCGAAAGAAAAACGTAAGATCTAAAAAAGAAGAATCGGAAATTCCAAAAAATGCTCTTACAATTCTAAAACCTCAAACCGGAAAGAAGTTAGAATCTAAATCCTTATTCTCTTCGTTGACAAATCAAAATTCCACAGAAGAATTTTCTTCCAATCCTCAATTTAGAGAAATTGAATCCAATGTAATTCGTTTTGAAAAAAACAGCATTCAAATTCATAAAGAATCGAGACCAAGTCTCAACCGTTTGGCTCGCTGGATGAAACAGGATTCTTCGATCCGAGTCAAAGTTATCGGTCATACTTCTTTAGAGGGTAGCGAAGACGCCAATCAAAAAGTTTCTCTTCTTCGTGCACAAACGGTTCGAAATTATATCGCCGGGAATGGCATTTCCAAAGATCGTTTTGAGATTATTCCCAAAGGCGCAAGCGTTCCTATTGGCGATAATTCTAAAGAAGAGGGGAAGGAAATGAATCGTAGAGTGGAACTTAGAATCTATAATTGATTGTCGATTTTAACTTAGGTTTAATATAAAAAAGTTTGGTGAGAATTCAGGCCGTGTTTGAGGCCTGATTGCTTTTGCGATTTTAAGTAGGTAGTTGTAAAATTCTTTCCTAAGCTTTCAAATCCTATTTTTCAATCTTCCTCTGAAAAATCCTATACAAACTAAATGCTTGCATCAGCATGAATTTGTAACTTGTCCTATTCTGTCGATGAACTGGAAGGACAACTCGTAGAAGGGCAGGTTCACTCATTCATCTACGGAGAAAACAATGGCATTCGATATAGAAATGATTCGCGCCCGATACGATAAGATCGGGGTTCTTGTTACAAAAGCAAGAAACGTCGTTGGAAGACCTCTTACTCTTACCGAAAAAATTCTTTATTCCCATCTCTGGGAAGGCGAACCGAAGACGGCTTACGAAAAAGGAAAGTCTTATGTGGATTTTGCGCCGGACAGAGTTGCGATGCAGGACGCTACGGCTCAGATGGCTCTTTTGCAGTTTATGTCTGCGGGTAGAAGTAAGGTAGCAGTTCCGTCCACCGTTCACTGTGATCACCTAATCCAAGCGAAAGACGGTGCGACAGAAGACTTAAAAACGGCAAACACAGTAAACAAGGAAGTTTATGATTTTCTTTCCTCCGTTTCTAATAAATACGGAATCGGCTTTTGGAAGCCGGGTGCTGGAATTATTCATCAAGTAGTTTTAGAAAATTACGCCTTCCCTGGTGGAATGATGATCGGAACCGATTCTCACACTGTAAACGCGGGTGGTTTAGGTATGATCGCAATCGGAGTCGGTGGGGCCGATGCTGTAGACGTTATGGCTGGCATGGCTTGGGAATTAAAATTTCCAAAACTCATCGGCGTAAAACTCACAGGTAAGCTTTCCGGTTGGGCTTCTGCAAAAGATATTATTTTAAAAGTTGCTGGGATTCTTACCGTAAAAGGTGGGACCGGTGCGATCGTGGAATATTTTGGAGAAGGAGCAGATAGTCTTTCTTGTACTGGCAAAGGAACGATCTGTAATATGGGCGCGGAAATAGGAGCCACTACTTCTGTGTTCGGTTATGATCGGAACATGAGAGAATACCTTTTAAAAACAAATCGTAAAGAAGTCGCTGATCTGGCAGATAAAATCGCAGAGCATTTGACTGGAGATAAGGAGGTATATGCCAATCCTTCTCAATATTTTGATCAGGTTATAGAGATCAATTTGTCGGAACTTGAACCTTATATTAACGGACCTTTTACTCCTGACCTTGCGACTCCTCTTTCTAAGTTTAAGGAAGCGGTTCAACAAAACGGTTGGCCTACCAACTTGGAAGTAGGTTTGATCGGTTCTTGCACGAATTCTTCTTATGAAGATATTACTCGTGCCGCTTCTGTAGCAAAACAAGCGGCGGATAAAAATTTAGAAGTAAAAGCGGAATACACTGTGACTCCCGGTTCAGAGATGATACGTTATACGATCGAAAGAGATGGTCTGATAAAAACATTCTCTGATATAGGAGGAGTGGTTCTTGCAAACGCTTGTGGTCCTTGTATCGGTCAGTGGAGTCGTCATACAAAAGATCCGGAAAGAAAAAATTCGATCATTACTTCGTTTAACAGAAATTTTGCGAAACGTAACGACGGTCTTGCGGGGACTCACGCGTTTGTTGCGTCACCCGAAATCGTGACCGCTTTTGCAATTGCTGGTAAATTGGATTTTAATCCGATTACAGATTCCTTAAAAACCAAGGATGGAAAAGAAGTAAAACTAGATCCACCAACTGGTCTTGATTTCCCTCCGAACGGTTTTGACGTAAAAGACGCTGGTTTTATCGCACCTGCTGCGGACGGTTCTAAAGTGACCGTTGCGGTAGATCCTAAATCGGATCGTCTTCAACTTCTTTCTCCGTTTATTCCTTGGGAAAAAACGGACTTAAAAGGTTTGAAACTTCTCATTAAGGCCAAAGGCAAATGTACTACGGATCATATTTCTATGGCGGGTCCTTGGTTAAAATATAGAGGGCATTTAGATAATATTTCTAATAACCTTTTGATTGGAGCGGTGAATTCGTTTAACGATAAGACCAACGAAGTTAAAAATCAACTTTCAGGAGCTTACGAACCAGTTCCTCAAACAGCAAGGGCTTACAAAGCCAAAGGAATCGGGTCTATCGTAGTCGGAGACGAGAATTATGGAGAAGGTTCTTCTAGAGAGCACGCGGCGATGGAACCTAGGCATCTTGGAGTAAGGGCGGTGATTGTAAAATCGTTTGCTAGAATTCATGAAACAAATTTGAAAAAACAAGGAATGCTCGCTCTTACATTTGCGGATAAGTCAGACTATGATAAAATTCAAGAAGAGGATTCTATTGATATTTTGGGTCTGACTTCTTTTCAAGAGGGAGTTCCTTTGACTCTCGTATTACACCACAAAGACGGTTCTTCTCAAGAAATTAAGGCCAACCATACTTTCAACTCACAACAGATTGCTTGGTTCAAAGCGGGTAGTGCGCTCAATTTAATCAGCGAAGAACAAAATAAAAAAGGATAAACTCGAAAGATTTGTTCGTGTGAATTCTTAAGTTTTCCTTTCGAATTTCTCAAGAAGTTTCGAAAGGAAAACTTTTATCTCTAAAATCATACAATTGTAGAGAACCGAAGAACTTTCAAAAAGAATAATAAACCTAAATTGGGACAAAATTTGTAGGAACTATTACAAATCCGAGATTTTACAGTAAAACTCTAAAAATGTGGGAACTCCCGCGAATCATGATTTTACGAACAATTTCTAAAATTGTAGGGACTCATACTTTTAGAGAATCCTTTCTCATTTTCTAACGCCGAACTCACGTTAATTTTTAGTGGTCAGTAAAAATTAACGGTATTCAATTTGAGAGGGATAGTTCGGCCTAGAAAAATTTGGGCGAATAAGAGACTTAATATTAAGCTCGATCTACTTATCCAACTCACGTATTTTGTGCTGAAACGAAATCTAGATATACAATTTAGAATCCAGTTTGAGAAATCAGATTTTATAATATAGATTTCAATAGCAAATTTATAAATCACGCTGAAAATGATTTTGTCCCATTCTGAATTCAGGATTTGGTTAGGTATATTAAAATATTTTACTTTTTTAAAGTGTAGGAATTGCTATTTGTAAAAAAGTTCTATTGAATATATATTCAATTCACGTTATTTAGATCTTTTTTTAACTGATTCCGGTTCTAAACCTTTTCTAAAAATTCTTGCAGTTTCTTTAATGGCGGCTTGTATTTCTGTAGGGGGCATTTTATACACACACTGACCCATAAAACCTAAAGCAAAAGTAAGAGAAGAGATTGCATAGGCGACCGATTTTAAGTCTGCCTTAGAGTCGATCTTACCCATTTTTTTAAATTTTTCTAACTCTCCCATAAATTCAGGAATAATTTTTGTATAAATTTTCCTTTGAATGATTCGACTGACTTCGGAATCTAAAATGACCTGACTTACTGCAACTTTCATAAAGTCTTCGGCTTCTTTAAAGTCTTTACACTTACGACTAATCATACGTTGAAGACTTGCTTCTATGTCTATATAACTTTCTGAATTTTTAGAAATGCGGCGAGAATTTTCTTTTTTGATTTTTTCCGATCTAGTAAGAATTGCTTCTAAAAGTCCTTTTTTATTTCCAAAGTATCTGAAGATCAAAGCTTCGTTTGCATTTGCAACCTTGGCTATGTCTTTAGTGTTGGCTCCATCGTAGCCTTTTTTTGCAAAAACTTGAATGGCCGCTAAAAGAATAGCCGTTTCAGTAGCGGCGCGATCTCTTTTGCGAATCATCGCTTCAGAGATAACGTTATCCTTCGTTCTGACGTTTACCTTTGATTTAAGCGATTTCATTTTGCTCCCTATAAAAGTTAAAACGGTAGATAGTGTCACTCACTATTTCGAAAAAGTAACTGAATCTATTTTAAATTGCTTATGGGATCTAAATTGAACGTGATAAAAATCATTAGACTACATACATACTTGAATTTCTAAAAAGTATAGAAACTATCATACAATCCATAGATATGAAAAAGAAATTTTTCAATTGAAGCTATTCATGTCTGAATTTATAAAAAACGACATTCTATTTAGATTATTTTACAAAGAAAAGTTTAATACGATTGAATGGAAAGAGATTCGTTTGGGTTTTAAAATAATTGTAAAATTCGAAGAGGATGTTTTGTCTTTCATAAAATAAGACCAATCAATTATTAAGTTTATTTTAAAATTAGAATATACGATTATTTAAAATTTTAGAAAAGATTATAAATTTTTTATTCAGTATTCGAAGAATAAAACTTTTTTACTTTTTCCACGTAATTACGAGTTTCTTTGTAGGGAGGAATTCCCGCATAACGATCTACGGCGCTGGGGCCTGCATTGTAAGCAGCCAGAGCGTGATCTAAATTCTTATATTTGTTCAAAAGGTTGCTTAAAAATTTAGTTCCTCCCGCTACGTTTTCTGCAGGATCAAAAGGGTCTTCGACTCCAAGTAAATTTGCAGTGGAAGGCATTAACTGCATCAGACCAATTGCACCTTTGGGAGAAACTGCATCTGTTTTAAAATCAGATTCTGCTTTGATAACGCTCTGAACCAGTCTAGGATCAAGATTGTTTTTTTCGGATTCCTGGTGGATAATTTTGGCGAGACTCGGTTCTATGTTTTTCAGATCTTTGCCGAAATTTTTTTCCTTTTCAAGACTAGAGATGGATTTTTCCTGTTCCGATTTTAAAATAGAATCGAACGAATTCTTTGTCTGTTCTTTCGATTGAGTTGGAGCTTCTTTTACGAAACGATTTTCGATCTCCTGGATTCTACTTAAGACTAACTGCACGTTTGGAATTTCTTCGATTCTCATATTATGTCTCTCGGAATATTCTCTCAAAATCATGATCTTTTTTTGACTTTTTTAAGGGATTCTTGATAAATCAGCAGCTTAGGAAATATTGTCTTTTGTGATTGAAATTGCCGTCACATCCAGAATATCTGCGTTCCCGATTTTATACGCTAAATCTAGAGGTTTTTTCGAAAAAGAAGGAATTCAGGTCCAGATTCGAGTTTTAGAAAATTACGACGCGATTTTAGCTTTTTTAAGTTCAGGAAAAATAGAAGCGGGAGAGATTCCGTTTACTACTTGGCTGGATCTTCATCTGAAAAAAACCATACCGAACAAATCCATCTTTCGAGGGATGATTCTCTCGAGAATGATTCATTCATTTTATTCCAGATACAATTCAAGTACGGATTCCATCTTAGAAGGAACTTCATATCTAATACCCGCATTACAGAATACTTCGTTGGATAAGTTATTGGCTCGAGAGTTTATGAATTCTAGCCGATTTCGTAAAAAAATTTCTTATAGATTTGTTTATTCTAGATCTTATCTTTTAGAATATGAATTTGCTCAGACTACAACTCTTGGACTTATCGGTTCAGTTCAAGAGTTTCACTTTTTGAATAACGGATTTAGAATTTCAGAAGGTAGAGATTTACCTCCGTATCGTCTTCCAGTCAACATGCTTGCGTTTAACGGAAAGTTTGCGAAAACATATCCGGATAGAATCAATAAGGTTCAGGCCGCTTTGTGTCGTGCAATTGAAGCTTTGATCGAAAATACAAGCGATTCTACGGAACACGTGATTCAAGAAAACGTACCTGGTTTCAAAGTGGAATTGGAACAACTTCACTATTTTTATAAACAACCTTCTCAGGATCTGAAAGAGATTCTTTCTCCGGTTGCAACACTCGAAGAGTTAGAGTATTTAGGAAGTATCTATTGGAGAGCTATTGAACATCTAACGGATCCTCCGTCGGTTCTTTTAGAGGCTCTTGATTTAGCGGCTAAAGATCCAATTCCTACATATCCCGAAGCCTTGAAAGCAAAGAAGACCGTACTGATGGAAGAACACTTTCGCAGAGAAGACGAATCCAATCGAATCCTAGAAAGAACTGGAGATCGAAGAGAATTAGGAGATTTAGTTTCAGATATTCATAATTTGGTTTTGAACATCTACAATTCTAAAAAAGGGGTACGTTTACCTATATTACCTCTCAAAGGAACTGCGTCTGCAATCAGAACTGGGATTAATTCCATATTAGATTTTTTATTTCAAGATATTCGAGCTCAAGAGGTTCGATCTTCTGCAATTGAAAACGTTTTGATGATGCAGGGACTTGAGATGGATAAAAGAAATATAGAACTTCAATTCTCGGATGATCGTTTTAATTATTTATTCGAATTCTCTCCCATTCCGGTAATTTTACTGGATTCTGTTTCCGGAACGTTGATTGCAGGAAATTATAATTTCCGAAGTCTTACTGGCTATAGTAAAGATAACGTGCATAATTTGAAATTGGAAGATCTGTTTCCTGGTATCAAAGAGATGGGGGATTGGTCAACTCCGACTAAATCTTTGGAAACGATGCTTCGTGTGGATCAAGCAAGAATGAAGCTGAGGGATAAGTCTGAGATGGACGTTTCCTTGAGTATCACAGCTTTGTTTGAAAGAGCCAGAAAGATATATCAGGTTCATATTTTATATGATTCTGAAAAGAAAGAAACGGAACAGGCTAAACACGAATTTATTTCTAATATCAGTCATGAACTACGTTCTCCTATGACGAACATACAAGGTTACTTTGAACTTCTAAGAACTGAGATCAACACTTCTTTATCTAAAGATCAAAGTGGTATGTTGGATGTAATTGAGAAGAACATCAAACGTCTCAATCACCTGATAGAAAATCTTTTAAAATTTGAGGAAGTTCGTGGAGAAGATAATTCTGGTTTGATTGAAAACTTTGATCCTGCGTTGGTGATTGAGGAAGTATTATATTCAAATGAACCTTCCGCAAAAGAAAAAGGTTTGGTCGTAGAACTTGATCTAATCAAAGGACTGAAGGTTCGTGGGATTCGTTTCGAATTTTCTCAGGTGATTACCAACCTTTTCGTAAACGCGATCAAATATACAGAAAAGGGAAAAATCGAAATCAAAATGATGAAATCTACCGGTGGAGATAAATTGGAAATCAATATCAAGGACACAGGAGTGGGAATCGATCCTAAATATATCGAAAAAGTGTTCGAAAGATTTTTTCGAATTCCAAACGATCGAAACAAAAGAGTCGGGGGCACGGGATTGGGGCTTTCGATTTCTAGAACCATTCTCCACAAAATGAATGGAGAAATTACTTTAGAATCCAGAGTGAATGGAGGAAGTAATTTTAGAGTTTTATTACCTTTACAGTTTTCTAATTTATAGATGAGCAAGAAAATACTATATTCAATTTTATTAATTTTCTTATGTTCTTCTGTGGTGTTTATGTTCTTCTTGGAAGAAGAGAAAATTCTCAAAAATGATTCTTCTGAAAATGTAAGTCTGTCAAACGGGCTCAGTCGAAGTACAGTAATTAGAAGAGAGGATTCTTTATTTGAATCCGGAAATTTTTTGAACTTTACTGAATCGGAAGATTTACCCATTACAAATATTTCTTCGACAAATACGCCGAAAAATGAATATTCTACTTTGTCTTCCGAAGAAAAAGATAGAATTCGAAAAGAAGTAATTCAAAGAGTAAAATCACTTGCGGATCGTTTTCCGGATAATTCGTTGATTCCTAGAGAGTTGACCAAAACACAAGAAGACAAACGTAAAAAAGACGAAGAAAGAATATCGGAAGTTCGAATAGCATTATTGGAAGGAAGGGAAGTTATAAAGCCCGAAATGGAATTTTATTTGGATTCTAAAATTAAAAAGACGAAAGATATGGTTGAGATTTTAGAATATAGTATGAAATTTTTTCAAGATTCACGTAAAAATGATCAGGATTCTTCTTTAAAACTTATAGAAGAACGTTTGGTTTCTCTTCAAAAAAGTAGAGAAGAATTGGTTTTGGCGAAAAAGAAATTAGACATACCTTAAAAATAAAATCTAACCAAAATATCACCAAATCATTGTTTAGCGGTTTTAATTTGTGAATTTTAATTTTCTGATTCTCTTTTTAGAAGGTTTGAGTTCAGAAATTCTGTTTTTTATATGAGATTATCGTTTTATATCATTACAAAAATTAAAACCATTTTGCATTTTGTAAAAATTTTCTAACGTTAAAAGGTTGAGACTGTTTTTGGTTCTAACGAATATTTATAAAAATTTCTATTCTGTCTGACACGTAAGTTTGATACAAGAGAATTCTATTCTTGAACTTTGATTGTGAAATGTGGTAGTTTCCACGTTTTCAAAGTTTTGCCGTAAAATCGTGATTTGTAAGAGTTCCTACATATTAAGTCACATTACGGATTTTAAACGTTCATTTTTCGTGATTGAGCTTTGTATGAGTTCCTACGTTTTTTAAAATATAACTGTACAACATAAATTTGTGGTAGTTCCCACATATTAAGTCTCTTAAAATAGATCCCTATCTATTATCAGAGGCTTTTGGTTAGAGTTCCTACATTTTATTTTTACAGAAATCGGGTTTTATAAAACGAAGAAGCTTTTGCGCTGGACGTGAGTTCTATATAAGAAATCTGTTTCCTAAAATTTCGTTTTACAGTGAAAAATGGATGTGGGGACTCTTACAAAATCTTGAAATTGCCGTAAACACTAAGAGCTTGTTCTAAAACCGTCCAGTGTGGGAATTACTACGAAAATTTAACAACATTAGAACTATTCGAAAATTCATAAATTGCCAAATGCGACTTAATCTGTAGGAACTACTGCATTTTATTAAAAATTTCTAAGGAATTATCGTGTAAAATTTTTTGAAGTTTGGGACAAGCTCAAAATGTGGGAACTACCACTTTTAGAAAATTCTTTCTCATTTTCTAACGCCGAATTCACGTTAAATTAGGGTGGAGTTTCCACATTTCAAAAAAATTAAAATTTTCTAATATTTTTCTTCCAAGGGGAAGAAGTTTTCTTTTGTGATTGTTTGGGAATTTTTTTAGAAACTTTTTTTTGTTTTTTTCCGGACGTGGACAAACCTGGAAGTTTCATTCCGGAAATTGTATATGCAAGTTCGATTAATTCTTCTAGACCTAACACGTCCATGATATGAATGTTTTTTTCAAAACCAAGGGTTCTTAAAAAGACTAAGAGGTTTTGAACACCAAACGCTTTGATCAATTTGGGAATATCTCCGATTCCTCTTTTGCGAACCCAAGCCCCGGATTGTTTAGGAGTCAATTCTCGAACGATAGGAATCAATTCAATGGTAGGGACTTTCAAAGAAAGTTCGATGAAGTTCTGAATTCCAACTTCGTTTAATAATTCGATAGATTTTTGTGTTCCTATATTTTTTAAAAGTTCGGTAGCAGATTCTTTACCGGTTTTCAGGGACATTTCCGCAATAAACTTAGCAGGAATCGAGGTGGACAATAAGACAAGATCGTCCATAGGAATACTATTTGCAAAATACGTAATGTCTTCCGGAGGAACTTTAGAAATAAGATCAACTAATGTTTCTTCTGGGATACGATTTAAAAATTCTATAATCGTTTGTTCATCCAAATTCTGGCTGATATAAAGAAGATTCTTATGATCCACTTTTTCGGAAAGAGAGTATAACTTTTCGTAACCTAAAGAACGAAATAGTTGAAAGGATTTACCAGTACCTAGTTTATCCAGATATTCTAAAGCCTTACCGATTTGATTGATTACTTTTTTCATCCAAGTACGTCCTCTAAAAGACCGGCAACCAGTTCAGTCAGAGGTTTTTGTTTATGAATGGCGAGAATATTTTCGGCGGTGGTTTTAGAAACGGAATCTCTAAAAAGAATATATTCTTTTTCAGAATAACCTAAAAATTCTTTTAGAGTTTCTCCTCTATATTCATTTAGAATTGTGTCTCTGAAACTTTCGTAGAGTTTTTCCAAATTCTTTTCTAAAATAGGATCTTTAGAAATCGCTTCTTTGAGTTTTTCCAAATGTTTTCTAAAGTCGGAAGATTCTAAATGACCTA
Source organism: Leptospira interrogans (assembly GCF_900156205.1). Classification (GTDB taxonomy): domain Bacteria; phylum Spirochaetota; class Leptospiria; order Leptospirales; family Leptospiraceae; genus Leptospira; species Leptospira interrogans. The sequence goes on along the minus strand of NZ_FTNA01000001.1, from coordinate 289,374 downwards.
AATCAGAAAAGCCGGTCTGAAAAAGAATTTTCAACGTGTTAGAAATAAAAATTTTACCAGTTTCACTTTCGGAAGAATTGTGAATTAACTCTGCGATCTTTTCGGTAAAACCTGGAAGTAGGGTGGAAAGAAAACCTGAGATTTGTTTTTCAAAGCCAGCGGCTTGAAACATGCTCGCCAGAGGATTGAGTTTTTTATTAAATTCTAATAATATTTTTTCTAAACCTAAAGAAAACATCTCTTGAATGGGAGATTGATTTAAAATTTTCATCAGAAAAAATTTGGACGGAGCTGCTACGGTTCCAGTGGCGAATTTTAAAATTGCTTCTTGAGTTTCCAAACTCATAACATCTGAAGCAGAATGGAAAGGAAAAGTTTCTGTAATATTAATTTCTTTTAATATAGTTTTAATCTTATCTTCTGGAATTTTAATACCATTTAAGGATTCTAAAGAGAAGAAAATTTTCTCGGGCATTAATTCTTTGAGAGTAGAATCAAAGAGTAGGTCAAAGATCCGATGGATACTTTTCTGTAATTTTTCAGGATCTTCGATCCAGATTTTTGCCGCGGATCGATATTCTCTTTTTGAGGAAAATAACCGCTTCCAAAAATTCATTCTAATTTCGTATCCTTGATTTAAGTTAAAGAAATAAAAATTTTATCCAGCTCAGGTTTATGATAAGTAAGCTGATTTGAATGATACAAAAGTATATTTCTTTTTTTTAAATTTCTAATATCATTTCCTTCCTGCTGAATCAGTTTTTCGGTTCCAAGAATCTCTCCATTTCCGTTCAGTTTTAGAAGTTTACTTTCCAACCCTTTTTTTAAAATGTTTTGAAATGTATCTTCCAAATGGGAAGAAAATAACTTTCCAGAAACGTGAATTTCTTTTCCTCTTTTTTTGATTTCTGTAGCAAAGTTTTGTAACCGTTTAAAAAGTACTTCTTTTCCGATCGCAGCTTCGGTACTCAGTCGCATTAAAATCATAGAAAGAAGATTGCCGGGAGTAACTACATAATTTTTTCCTAATCTTTCTTTTACTATGCTAATTACCTCGTCGCTATTTATATTTTCGGGGATTTCAAAATTTTCTCCGTAAGCGATGTGGAGTTGTGTTTTTTTTGCAGAGATATAATCGTATGTAAGGGTGAACGAAATAAAATGAACGTCTTTAATTTTTGTGCGAATAAAATAGACCCCTTTTTTGATCTGATTCAGATAACCGTCATGGTTGTAGGTTCCTTCCGGAAATAAAAAAAGATTTCTACCGGAAGAGACTCTCTCGATTAAAGAGCTCCATTCTTGATCAACCATGTTTCTGAGTTCTCCGCTTTTTAGAAGTTCTCTAGCGTTGTCGCGAAATGGACGTTTGACGGGGAAACATCCGATGTATTTTAAGAAAATCGGAATTAGATTTGTTTTATCAATCATTCCTAAAATCAGTTTTAAAGTACCTTTAGGCCTAAATTCTTTGACTAAAAAATCTTTTTTAAGTATGTCTTCTCTTGCGGGAATTGCAAATTTAATTTTAGGTTGAACCACTCTATGGATTACTGAGAGAGCGGGAACATCCCCTTCTTCAACGTGATTTCCCATAATGACGGTAGGATAGGGAGCTCGTAGAATTTTATCATGATTGTTTTGAGAAAAGTATTCTTCGATAGAATCAAAAAAAATACCCGTAGTTTTATATACTATACCGATCAACCAGTTATAAGTATTTGTGGAATGAACGATTTGAGTCGTACCCGAATTTTTGTCGATAACTGAGTTCTCTTGCATGCAACCCTTGTAATTTTGGAATACAAGATAAACTAAGAAAGGAATCGTTTCTAGTCTACTACAATCCTGGGAATAGATTCGCTGATTCTGGTCATGACCTCGTAGTTAATGGTATGAGTTCTATCTGCTAAATCGTCTGCGGTGATAGATTCTTCTCCGTCTTGTCCTATAATCGTAACAATACTACCTACTTCCGCGCCAGGAATATGAGTAACGTCTAACATAGTCATATTCATACAAATACGACCGATAATTCGGGCTTTTTTACCAAGAACCAACATATCACCGTTGCTAGAAAGTTTTCGATCCAGACCTTCGTAATAACCAACAGGAACGATAGCAACTTTTGTAGGATACGAAGTTTGAAATGTGGAGCCGTAACCGATATAACTGTCTGCAGGATGATATTGGATATGAACGATTCTGGATTTCCAAGAAAGAATGGGGTTTAGTTGAAAGTTTTTATTTCCAGTAAGGTTTAAAGAGAGTCTGGTCTGAATACTAGGCCAAAGACCATACAAAGAGATACCGATTCGTACCATATCAAAATGAGCATTTGGAAACAACATCGTAGAAGCTGAGGCGCAGGCATGTCGGATTAAATGATTATAACCAAAGGACTTAGCAAGAAAAATTGCTTCTTCGAACTTTTGAGTCTGCATAAGAGAATATTTATGTTCTAATACGTCTTCCGTACTAGCAAAATGGGTGCAGATACCGCCAAGTGTAATTCCTACGTTCTTCAATTCGCTTAACGTCTGTTTTAAAGTTTCTCCGTGACTCCCTAACCTACCCATACCGGTATCAATTTTGAGATGAAGTTTAGGAGCGGGTAAAAAGGAAGAAAGTATACGAGCTGTTTCCGGTCTTGAAAAAACGATCCAGAAATTGGGATCAGATAACACGTTCTTTCTTTTTTCTGGATTTTGAATTTCTCCCATAATCAAAATTGGAATTTTAGAATCGATGTTACGGATAAGAAGCGCTTCTTCGATTGAGTTGACTCCGATGCGTGAAATCCCCGCTTCAATACAAAGTCTGGTCATAGGTTCGATACCGTGACCGTATGCGTTGGATTTTAAAATCGCGGTCAATGTAGAGTTGGGACGTAAAATGGATCGAAAGTTATCTAAATTGTTACTCAGAGAACGTTTCGAAATTTCAATCCAGGAAGAATAGGTATCTTTCATTGAACTACTACCAGAATTAATGTCTTGCAAATTCTTCCTATAGTTTTTTATTAACTGGATTGAAAAACAAAACGTTCCGGAAGGAATGTGCGAGAACTTATCAAGAGGTCCGGATGAAATATAAGGTAGTTCAACAATTTCCCGTCCCGTTGCAAAATCTGTTAAAAGCGAGAGAGGATCGATATAAATATTTAGATAAGTTTCCGGAATTAAAAAACGTAGAACTTATAGAAGAGAAAAAAGAAGGTAACTTAGTCTATCAAAAACGCAAAGTAAAACTTGCAGAGTCCATGCCAAAGGTGCTTGCAACACTATTGTCCGATCCATCTTTATTAGAAAATTCAACATTCAATTTAGAAACCAATACTCACGAGTTCACTTTAGCTCCTCCAGGAAACGAAAATATACTGAAGATCAGCGGGGTTTCCGTTTATAAGGAGTTAGGCCCTGACAAATCCGAAAGAAGTTACGATGTAGAAGTGAAGTCGGGAGTGTTTTTAATGGGCGCAGCGATTGAAGCGGTTATTGAAGAAGTACATAAACATTCTTTGGAAAAAGATAGGAATTCCATATCTGAATTTTTAAAATCATATCAAAGTTAAAAACACCAAGGTTTTGATCCGTTAAAACAGGGCGATTGCTCCCAAAATTTCATTGTAATCAAGGCTAACGACCTGAAATGCAATTATGAAAAGGTTTCCTTGAATTCTTTTGAGATGGGTTTTAACAAGATGAAACTTGAAACTAAAAAGAATCAAATTGGGTTTCTATAAAAGATCTTTAAGAATAAAATAAAAAGTGTTTCAAGAGGAAGCGAATATAAGAATCTCTTAAAGGTTATCATTGGGATACGTGAAGTAAAACCAATCACAAAGATTCGTTTTAGTCTTATGAAAGGTAGTTTGCATTACTTCCTTATAGAAGGTTTTTTCCTTCTTTTTGTAGGATTCTAGATCTAAATGAAGTCCAAAAAAATAAAATAAAATTTACAGTCAGAGTTGACAAAAAAATATAGTGAAAATCATTCTCGATTCTTAATCTAAATGTTCTTCTGGAGGTGTCTAGGAGTTGAACGCATTGGGAAAACATGTAATCGCCGAATTTTATGAATGCGATTATGAAACCATTAACAACCACGAATTAGTTGAGGACATCATGTTAAAGTCCGTTGACCTGTCAGGTGCCACGACGATTAAGTCGGTTTTTCATAGGTTCAGTCCGTATGGAGTGAGCGGCGTGGTTGTTGTTAGTGAATCCCATTTTGCGATTCATACCTGGCCCGAATACGGTTATTGTGCCGTGGACGTATTTACCTGTGGGGATCTCATTGATAATCAGGCTGCCCTGGATTATCTAAAAGAGAAATTTGGCTCGAAAAACGTTTCCGTTGTGGAAATGAAACGTGGTGTACTGAACTTAGGCGTAGACCTTCATCACAAGCCAGTTGGGAATTAAAGTCTCCACCCATAAATCCAAAATTATGATAAGCGGATCTATTTCTTCGCTTTTAGGCGGAGAGCACCCTTATTTTATAAACTTAGAGAGGTAAAGACGATGAGTCTGAAAACCAGAGAAACACAAAAATTAGTTACCCGTTTTTCTTATCTCAGAAATTCTCTTGAGATTCAAACTACCGATTCAGGAGAAACGTATCTCTCTACAAGAGAACCTATTCCTGTTGGAGAAGTTGTAGCCGTATGGGGAGGTAAGGCGGTTCATAAAGATGAACTGGCTGGCCTTTCTGGGTTATCTACTCCGCATCGTGTCAATCGAGACTTTTATTTAGTTTCTCCTTTGCACGATGATGGTATCGATTCGATCCATCTGATTCGACAAAAAGAGGATGCGAATTGTGGTTACCAGGGAGATATTACTTTGGTGGCACTAAGAGACATTGCTGCAGGAGAAGAGGTTTCTTTTCATCCTGCGATGCATTCTCCGGAGCTTGCGCTTTCAAAAGGAAAGAATTCAGACGCTTTTCGTACTCGATTTTATAAACATTTTCCGACCTATATCCAATCTCAGATAGATTCTAACGAAGAATTGAAAGTGCATCCTGCTTTTGTAGAAGGGGCTTGGGGACTTTTGACTTCGATTGATCTTGAATCTTGTAATCCTGCTTTAATTCGGGATGCAGATGCGATCAGACGTTATGTTTTGGAACTTTGCGATCTTATAGAGATGAAACGTTTTGGTGAAACTGTAGTAGTTCATTTCGGAGAAGATGAAAGAGTCGCAGGATATTCGATGTTTCAGTTAATTGAAACGTCTTGTATTTCGGCTCATTTTGCGAATGAGACGAATACTTCTTATATAGATATTTTCTCTTGTAAGTGTTATGATCCAAAGGTAGCTGCTGAGTTTACCCGTAAATTTTTTCAAGGTGATGCCATGAGACTCACCGTGACTAACCGTTTCTAAGGAAAGTTGATGGAACTTTGGTTAGACGAAGCATTAGAACTTAAAAACGGACGTGCGCTTAAAATCAAGGTAAAGGAGTTCCTGCATTCAAGGACCACTCCTTTTCAAAAAATAGACGTATTCGAATCTGTTGGTTTCGGAAGAATGTTCACTCTAGATGGAGTAGTCATGATGACCGAAGCGGATGAATTTGCGTATCATGAGATGATCGTTCATGTTCCTATGATGAGTCATCCAAATCCGGAAAAGGTTTTGGTGATTGGAGGTGGGGACGGAGGAACGGTTCGCGAGGTTCTCAAACACCCTTCGGTAAAAGAAGTTCATCTTTGTGAAATTGATAAGGGTGTAATCGATGTATGTTACGAGTATTTTCCTGAAATCGCAAACGCGATGAAAGATCCTCGCGTAAAACACGCCTATGAAGACGGGGCTAAATACGTAAAAGATTATCAGAATTATTTCGATTGTATCATGGTAGATTCTTCTGATCCGGTTGGTCCTGCAGAGGTTCTTTTTAAAAGACCATTCTATGAAACTATGGCTAACTGTTTAAAAGAAGGCGGAATTTGCACGACTCAAGGGGAAAGCTTTTACTATCACGGGTCGATTATTCGCGAACTATTTAATTTTATTCCAGAGATTTTTAAACATTGTGGTTACTACTACACAGTAGTTCCGACCTATCCTTCTGGGATCATTGGATTTACCTACTGTTCCAAAGGTCCTGATCCGTACACTGTAGTTCCTGATCCCCAAAGAGTTCCGCAGGGATTAAAGTATTATTCTGCAGAAATGCACAAAGCGGCGTTTGTACTTCCACAATTTGCGCAGAAACATATCGTTCGAAAATAAAATTTCTGTATTTGGGAGGGAAAATGAATTTCCAAAGTAAATTCCTAACCCGAAGCCAATCTTTAAAGTCTCTTCTTTGTGTTGGATTGGACCCTGACTTTGACAAACTCCCCGAAATTGTTAAACGAAGTCCAGAGCCACTTGTACAGTTTTGCAAGGAAATTATAAATGCAACCGCTTCCTACGCAGTTGCGTACAAACCGAATATCGCGTTTTTTGAAGTATTTGGCTCTTCCGGAATCAGACAGTTCGAAAAAGTAATTGGACATCTCAAAAGTAATTACCCTCAGATTCCGATCGTAGCTGACGTCAAACGAGGGGATCTAGACAATACTGCGAGACAATACGCGAAATATTATTTTGGAGATTTGCAGGTGGATAGCCTGACACTTTCTCCTTATATGGGTTTGGATTCGATTCGCCCTTTTTTAGAATATCAAGATTATCTTATATTCTGGCTTTGTTTAACTTCTAATCCTGATTCGGCTCAATTTCAAAAAAAAAGATTTTCCGAAACGGGACGTACTCTTTACGAAGAGGTTGTTTACGTAGCTAACTTGGTCGCTATCTCAAATTTAGGATTTGTTGTAGGTGCAACCAGTCCTTCCGAATTGGAAACACTTCGAACACAAAACCCGAATCGGATCTTTTTAATACCTGGTTTTGGCGCTCAGGGTGCAAAACTAGAAAATCTTTTACCAGTATGTGGACGTAACTCGTTGATTAATTCTTCGAGGGGGATTCATTTTGCATCTAACGGATCGGATTTTGCAGCACGTGCAGGCCAAGAAGCCGAAAAGATTCATAAGATGATGCAGACTCATTTTATTGGATTATAATATTCTTCGAAAGTTTTTAAAATTAGAGTCTGTTCTAAAATTACCGATCTATTATATGATTTCTTCAGATGTTTAAGGAAAAGCTTTTAATTGGGCCGTTAACCTATTAAGCAGTTAAGTTGTATTTTCCTTTTTTCCAAAAAACCTTCTTTGAATTTAAGATCTAAAGACAATTTCCAACTTTTAACTTCTTTAGGCTAAATTCACGTTAACTTATAAACAATAGCAAGATCAGAAGGTAGTTACACAACGGGCATGCAGATTACCAGACTTATCTGATGTAGCAACTATACCATTTCCAAAAGCGACAGCTATAGCTAAACTTTTATTGCTATCATATGTAGTAGAGGTCCAATATCCTGAAGGATTGGGTGTGTTTGGAAAAAAAGTAGTATCGATTGTGGGCAAAATCGGATTAGGGTCACTATAATCTATGATACTTAAAAGTTCGTTTATATTCGGTAACCTCCAAACTCTTCCCGGCACTAAAACTTTACCATTGCAGTTACCACGCGCCTGATTCCAATCTAAGCTCCCTATACCTCCAAACATACATCCTACTCCTCCTTGTCCTTCTGAACATTGAGCCCAAAGAAGTCCAGTATTTAGGTCTCGAATTGTCCCATCTCCTTGATCTACAAAAGAAGTTGCAGGCATCGCGTTTCCGGAAACACAACGCAAATAAATAGAGGTTGCTTGTGCTGTGCTAAGAATCCTTACGTCCATAGGTGGTGCAACTGAAAAGTCTATCGCCCAATTGTTGCCTGCTGCCCTAGCATCTATTGTGCTAGTCATATAAGGCCTTCCGGTAAATGTCCTAGAAGGAAAAAAAGCATTCTCAATATGAGGATTATTTGTGTAGTGAACGATAGATGCTAATTCTCTTACTGTAGGGATTCTCCAATTGGTTCTGCCAGCATATCCTTCTCCACTGTTGAGAGTATTCAACTCGGTACAACTTCCAGAAAGTCCTGCATTCGCATTTGCCCAGTTAATTGGAGCCGCAACACTACCAGAACAGTCTGAACCAGTCTGGCCTTGTGCACAGGCCTTCCAAGTAAGTCCATGCAAAGGATCGAATATAGTATAATCGGAAGTAAATTTACAGTGTTGGGTCGGTCCTACAAAACTGCGAGCATTTGGAACATTATTAAAATCTCCATCAGCGCCTGGCAGCCACAGTGCACAAGTTTGAACGGTTCCAGCTCCATTCCAACAAAGAGTTTGGCCAGTATCAAAGATTGCCCCTGGATTAAAAGGACCAGCAGGAGCAGGGCATTGGGAGTTATTTCCCTGATTTTCAGTAGAATTTACATTTTGCAAATACTGTAATATAAAGTAGGGCGGATCAAGAACGGCGGGGGACTTTATACAAAAACTGAAAAAAAGTAGGGCTATAAAAATAAAATACTTATACATAACTTTGTTTAATTGTCTATTTATTAAAGCTGGAAGAGTTCGAAAAATAGGATTCACTTTATAGTATGATCTATTTTTTTATTCATTCAGTTCAGATTTCTAAGATAAGTATTTTATTTTTAGGCTTATAAGATACGAAATTTAAAATTCAAAATTTTCAGATTATATTTTGATTTTGTAGTAAGTAGATTTTTGAAAACTAAAAGTGAATTTTAAGAAACTGTTTAAGTGTTTTTTATGAAAATTGGCCGTTTTTTGCTAAACCCTATACAATAGTAGAATACTGTAGGTTTGAAACAAATTCCGTTTAAAAGCAGAGATTTTAGTATTAGAGTTGTTGAAAAATTAATTCTCTATCTTGTTTCTGTTTCATGAAATGCTCGATTGAAGCAGTTTGCTAATTGCCGCTATAGAATTTTTCAATAATTCTATTTTATAGTTTTGAGTCGTAACTTGATTAAGCCAAGTTAATCTCTATCGTCTTCTAAAAAGACAATATTGGTTCCAAAACATTGAACGTTTTTAAATTAAGTATTTAACAATTGAAAGTACTTACGAACCTAAACTTATGTTCTTGTTCACAGTTAAATTTTTAAGAACAGACTTTTGAATTCGTATTCAATAAAAACTACTGCAGATGATATATTTGGTTTTTATTCTTCTATACAAGTATCTGTCGATAGAATTTTGATTCAAATCAAAGAGTTGGTAAATTACGAAATATTCAACTGTAAGTTGAAAGGATAGTTGTTTTGGAGTTTGAAGGAAATATTTGGAGAATTTTTTCTGAACTGATTGCCATGTATGGCGGTGTTGGTCTTGCGTTCGTCTCTTTTGTGTCGGCGACCATTCTTCCGTTTAGCTCCGAAGCTGCTTTGGTTCTTGCACTTGTTTCAGGACTCCCTACTTATGAGGCAGTTGTTTGGGCTTCATTTGGAAATTGTACCGCTTGTATCGTGAATTATTTTCTTGGTTATAGTTCGGAAACTCTTGTTCATAAAAAGCTGGAATCTTCATCAACGTTTCAAAGTCTGTATCAAAAAATAAAAATTTTTGGTTGGCCGGTTTTATTATTATCCTTTTTACCCGTTGTAGGTGATCCTATCACTATTCTTTCGGGTTTTTTTAGACAAAGATTATGGTTATTTGTAAGTATTGTGTTTACTTTACGAATTGTTCGTTACATTCTTTTAGCCATTCTTTTTGAATAGATCATAAAAGTTTGAATTTGGTGTTTCTGAAAAATTTATTTTACAACTGAAAAATAAAAAGAAATATGGAAACTCTTACAAATTTCGATTTTACAAAAATTTTTGTGATTCTTTTAAATTCACGTTATTTTAAATCGACTTGCGTATTTATGATCTGTAATTTAAACGAAGATATTACTTTTCCTTTATGTAGTTGTAGCTTTTATATATATACTATTTGATTCGTTTTATTATTCATAACTATATAATAAAGTACTTAATATTTTATATGGAGCTAGGGTTTTGTGTTAAAATTAACGGTACTCAATTTTATAGAGATCAGTATTAATTCCTAATTATATAGACCGTAATTTTGGAACAAATCTTAGTTTAAAAGCAAACCTTTCTTTGAATATTCTACTATATGGTTTTTGAGTCAGAGGCGGACATTTGAATTTTAAATTTTTTCGAATCCTAAAAGTTTTTTCTCCAAGAAATATAATCGAAGTTCTTAAAAAAGAACTGAAATCTGGAATTACTCCGGAAAAAATTTCATTAAGTATCGTTATTGGTGCAGGAATGGGTGTGTTTCCTTTAATTGGTACGACTATGGCTCTTTGTGGAATTTTAGGCGTGTTGTTTCGACTCAATCCGGTTGCAATTCAGTTGGCGAATTATCTCGTTTATCCTTTACAAATTATTTTGATCTTTCCGTTTTTAAAAACAGGTTCTATTGTTACCTCTACTCCTTTGGATTTAAGTTGGGCGGAACGTATTTCTTTGGATAACGTTTCCGTAATTGCGAAAGGAATATTCGATGTTGCTGCCTTTGCGGTATTAGGTTGGTTGATTTGGGTTCCGAGTGCTTCTATTGTTCTTTATTTTCTTCTTTTACCGTTTTTGAAAAAGATAAGTAAATTATTTTATTCTAAAAAAATTCAGTAAACTTCTATTAAATAAATTTTTTTGTAAAAACAAGATGCAGGAACCCTGTGTTTTTGATTTTTAGAGACAAACAATTCAATAGAATTTTTGAAAAAATCCATATCTACAAATGATTTTTCCCATTCGTTTTAATGAAAAAAACAGAAGAAAATTAATTTTTCAACAATCTAGCAAAAAGAGCATAAATAAGTTTCTAAAATTGCTAGTTCAATGTTATTCACGCGAATTCGTGGAGAAAATCTTGGTGAATAAGAAACTCAATACTACTTTTGATGAATTACATATAATAATTACTTTCGCATTAATTATATCAATCTCGCGTTATTCAAACATAACGTTCAAAAAATTCCATAAAGATAGTGTCATTTACTCAACGTGGGTTCGGTGTAATGAATTCATTTTTCTGATAAAAGTTGGAATTTGAACTTTACAGATCGATTCTTAAAATGTGGGAACTACCACATGAATATTCTTAGGTTAGAAAATTTATTTTAAATTTTAATACGGACAAATGCGACGTAATTTGTAGGAACTACTGCAAACTTAAATTTTACAGTGAAATTTTAAAATGTAGGAACTCATACTTTTAGAAAATTCTTTTTCATTTTTTACGCCAAACTCACGTTACTTACAATCTTTCTTTTGGTTCGAGGAGGGTCTGATTATTACGGCAAAGATACTAAAACTATTTATAGGTAAAATCAATAGAGTTGTTGAAAAATTCCATAGTGACGATTAACAAAACTGCTTCAATTGCCGGTTTCCATAAAATAGAAACAGATGGAGAATTAATTTTTCAACAATTCTATTATAAAGCCTTGTTTCAGTGCAAAATACTAGGTATTTTTTATAAAATTCTGGGTAGGTAAATTCACATTAGTTGAGTTATGAATTTTATCTGTCTTCCGTTTTGGTTTTTAGAAATAAGCAAAAATTTTTAATTTGGTAGTATATTTATATTCCCGAATATATTGTATTTATAATATATTTAGAAACAGTGGTGAAAAATAAAGAATTAAATCTTTGGTTCTAATAATTCAATTTAAGAATTTTAATTTCTTTTTCTTCAAACCGAATTGTGTCTTTGAGATTTTGAAATCTCTCTGCGGAAAAGGGATTTTGATGATTTCGGATTTCAGTTTTTAATTTTAAAATTTCTTCATATAGATTCAAAATTTCTAAAATATTTTCGTCTGCTTCCTTGTAGTAAAGTCCGCGTATCATAGCAATGAGTCGGGTGGGCACATCCGCGTAAACGATTTCTATCCAACTTAAGTCTTCTATCTCTTTGAAAACCCAACTTTGAAGATAAAGAGCAATCAGTCTTTCCATTCTTAGGATTTCTTCTTTTGTGTTTCTAGGAGAAATACTTTTGTAAAAACGGTATCTCTTTTTTAAATGTTTTACTCCGGTAATTGAATCTATTGTCTGAGTTTTGAGTTTTGCCCATTCTCGAGTAAGAAGAGGAAAGGAAGTTTTTCCAAAAAAGGGTTCTCCCAATTCGCATAAATGGGCCGCAGAAGGTTCGAAAACACGAAGTCTTGCCAAAAAAGAATCTATATCCGCAGTAACGAGTTGAACTGGAGCAATTTCTTCTAAAGGACTTAGGATTGCGTTGATTTCTCTTAAAAACGTACTCTTCAATTGATCACTTGGATCTGCCAAAAGAAAAAAGTTAAAATCGGACGAATCCTTAAAATCTCCTCTTTGTCTAGATCCATAAAAAAGAATTTCGAACGGTTTTAGGGAAAATACGGTTTGTAGATTTTGTTTGATCGACTCCATCTTTCCCTCTTTATTCAAAAAATAATTTCATTCTCGAAAGATTTTCTAGAATCGCTTCGTAAGCTTTATCTCTTTCCGTAGGGCTACGAAACGGCAGGGATTTGATATGGTTTAGATCGTTGTAAATGATCTCTATCGAATTGGAAGATTGGTTTTTTTTGATCGTGGATATATAATCCAGGTTGATGATTTCTGAATCTCCCAGTTTCAACCACATACTAGATCCTTGCAAAGGATAGAATACGGATCTGTACGGAATTGGTCAAGAAGACTAAAAAATTCTGAGCCCTTTACGGATATTTTCATGAAATTCTTTTCCAAGTAAGACAGGATTTTTTCCCGAATCGTTTTTAAAGTCCGTTTCAAACACAAAAATAAAGGATTCTTTTTGCCATTCCCATCGAATATAACAACTTTCATTATGAGTTCCGGTTAAAACGCTAGCCCTTGAGTCGTTTGGCATGGAAAAATATTGATATTGTTTGTTTTGAAGTGAATTCAATTCTTCTGCGGTTAAAATATGTTTGAAATCGATCTGATTGTCTTCCGTATAAGAGGATGCTTTGATCCTTCCAAATTGATTTTCAGAAGAACGGATCGTAAAATCGTAAAATAGACCTCTTGCAAATAGTTTCCCTGTTTCGTGTAAGATGATTCCTTCGGAAGTGTCATAGACCACGTCGTAATTAAGTCTTAGGTATCTAGGTGTTTCAATGGAGGAAGAAGCCCCTTGACTTTCCGGTGTTTTACAAACAAATAAAAATCCAAATAACAAAAACGACGAGATAAGTCGTTTGAAAAATAGGAAATAAATTTCTTTTGAATAAAGTAAGAATGGACTCAATATTTTTGCGTCTTGAAACACGCAGTAAAATTGATTTCGCTTAATAACTAATTTCATAAAGTTCATCCTGATAATTTCGAAATATATAAGAATGATCTGTTTTTTCCGCCAAATAAGAAGTGGGAAGAGGAACCTTACCTCCACCACCGGTCAAATCCACTACATACAAAGGAACCGATAGTCCGGAAATTCTCCCACGTATCTGTTTCATAATTTCCACACCTTTTTCTATCTCGACGCGAAAACTTCCGCTTCCCCATACCTCGTCACACTGATGTAGGTAATAAGGTTTGATTCCGATTGCGGTAAGTCCGTAAAACAGTTCCTTTAACGTTTCGGCGGAATCATTGATTCCCTTTAAAAGAACTCCTTGGTTCAAAACCATCGTGTTCCCTTCTTGAATAAGAAGAGAGATCCTTTCTCGAACAAGAGGGGTAATTTCTTTTGGATGATTAAAATGAGTGACTATATAAATTGGAAAGTGTCTTTTGAGAACAGCGCATAACGAAGAATCGATTCTCATTGGAAGAGTTACTGGGTATCTGGAATGAATTCTAACTTGATTGATATGTGGAATAGATTTTAATTCTTTTAGAAGATAATCCAACTTATCGTCAGAAAGATTCAAGGGATCTCCACCCGAAAGGATCACTTCTTTGATTTCTTTGTGAGACCAAAAATAATCTAAAGCCTGGTCCCAGTCTTCTTGGCCGGGAGTATGGGAAGATTTGCTAACTTTTCTTTTGCGAGTACAGAATCTACAATAAACCGCACATACATGGGAAAGATACCAAAGAACTCGATCCGGATATCTATGTGTGACTCCTTTGACCGGCATAAATGTTTCTTCGGATAGTGGGTCTTGTTTTTCAAAACCGTTACGAATCAACTCTTCTTGGTGTGGAACGATTTGAAGTCGGATTGGACAATTTGGATCTTTTGGGGCTGCGAGGCCGAGATAATATGGCGTGACGGAAAATTCAAAAAATTGAGAGCAGGCTTCGAAAGAGAGAATTTCTTTTTCCGAAAGTTCAAGAAATTCGGACAGGTGGGTTCGTGTTTTGATTCTGTTTTGAATCTGCCATTTCCAATTCAGCCATTTTGAAGTAGTTTCTAAACTGGATGAAAACGTAGACATGAAAAATTGACTCCGAATTTGATTCTACTAAAACCATCCTAGTATCGTTCGGAGAGTCAACTACGAACCGGATTCTACTTTTTGACTTCTACTTCTACGGTTGGGAGTGTTCCTCTTAAATATCCACTTTTTAGAATTGTCTTTTGTCCTTCTTCGCCCGTAACATACGTAATGAAGTCGTCTATTTTTTGACCGTGGTCGGAAAGATAAAATAAATAAAGTCCTCTGGAAAGTTCATACTTTCGATTATACACGTTTTCTATGCTAGGTACTACAAAAGGATCTTTACCGGAAAGAGAATATTCTAGAGCGCGTACTCTGCCTTTGTTTTCAAAAAGAGCGCTCCCCATTCCCATAAAACCGATCGCGTTTGGATTGGAATCAATTTCCGCTGCCATTGAGTCGTTATCTGAGACGATTTTAGCCATTTTTGAATATATTACATTTTTCCTTGTCTCAAAATTTTTACTTCCTAAGTCTTTTTGTTTGAGAACGTGGGTTTCAAAATAGGATGCGGTTCCAGATTTATCGTTTCTAATGATCACGTCTATTTTTCCGGGTTTACCTCCGATCTTGGACCAATCTGAAATTTCTCCCGAAAAAATTTTAGAAGCGATTTCCAAACTGATTTTACGGATCGGATTGGATGGATGAACGATGATGGCAATTCCATCATAGGCTATGGTAAGTGATTCAAACTTGCCTTTGGAATCAAATTCTTTGAGCTCTGTTTCGGTAAGTGGTCTACTGGCTGCAGCAATATCAGTTTTACCTTGAAATAATTTTTCAATACCTTCGATCGATCCACCACCTTGAACTACTACTTGGATTCCGGATTTCTTTCGAGTATATTCCAAGCCGATCATCTGAAGCATTACGTGCATCGTTTCCGAACCCGTGACGGTGATTGTTTCTTTGGGTTTACAATTTCCTATAAGAATAATTGCAACTAGGATTATAAACTTGAGTTTCATACTTTACGTTCCTGTGGGAAGTTGTCGGGGATACTGTTCTCGGTAGTAAAAAAGTCCATTACAATTCGAGTTTGAATTATTACAAATTCATACATTAGAATCTATGAGTTCTGTTTTAGGTAAATTCTGGCGCATTTTGAAAAAGTAAATTTTAATAGGGTTGTGCTTTTAGTTTTTATCTACGAATTGAACTATCGATAACTATGTAAAAAAGTACCAATGGTTTGACTCAGACCGGTTTTTGCGATAAAGATTTGTAGTATCTATTTATTACATAGATTTTAGTAAAAATAAATTTTTCGATATTTCAATTTGCTAAGTTTAACTTCAATTGCTTTCGTGTCTGATGAAATCAAACTTGTTCCAATTCCTACAGATTTTTTTAGACGTGGTAGTTTCCTACATTTTCAAAAGGGATTTGTAAAATTCAAATTTTATATTACTCAGAGCTATGTAATAAAATACCGATTTTTTTACATTGAAAACAGTTCTGCGATCAAATTGAATGATCTCAGTTTTATAAAAATTGGTAGTTTCCACAAATTCGATTCGTATTACGGATGTTACACATTCCAATCGTTCTAAAAATAAAGAAGCATGTGGGAGAAAATCACTCTAAAATTTAAAGACAACCAACCATATTTCATAAAGAATTTTTGCATGAAACATGTTCAATGACAATTATTCAATTAAAGAGTTCGTCCCAAATCCTATCGAACGATCCGATTGAGTTTCACAAAAATCTGGGAATTACTACGAAAATTGAACGAGATTAGAACTGCTCGAAAGTTACCAAATGCGACCTAATTTGTAGGAACTACTGCATTTGATTAAAAATTTTTAAAGAATCGGGTAAAACTCTTTGAGGTCTTAAGGCAAGCTCTAAAACTCATTTTATAAGATTCCCAGATTTAAATAGGCTAATTCAAGTTTTTTACTCAGAACTATGTAATAAAGTATCTAATAGAATTGTTGAAAAATGAATTTTCCATCTTGTTTCTGTTTCATGGAATGGTCGATTGAAGTAATTCTACTAATCGCTGCTATGGAATTTTTCAACAACTTTAATACTCTTGGTTGAAATAGGTTGGTAATAAAGATTTACGGTGTTTAATTTTATAAACATCAGTAAAAAAACGATTTTACAGACAAACAGTAAATCAACGTGAGTTTGACGTAAGGAACTCATGATTTTGAAAAAAGCTGAAATCTGAACTTTACAAATCGATTCTTTAAATGTAGGAACTACCACAATTTATAACAATTAAATCTGTCGCATTTAAGTGCGGGAACTATACTACAAATCACAATTTTACGAACAAATTTTAAAATTGTAGGAATTTATACTTTTAGAAAATTTTTTCTTACACTGAATGCACGTTAAATCAGTAAACGACTTCTGTGAGAATACCACCAGAAGGTTGAAGGGTAATTTTCTGAGAAGAGCAGCCGCTATTTTAGGATTTTATTATATTCTGAAAATTCATTTTGTGCTTATTTCTACGAAACAGGTCTCTCTGAAAACTTAGTATTTCACTCCTCTGAGGTTTTTTAAGTTCAAAATAATAGTCAGGTTGTTTCTTGAATTTCTCTGCGTGTTATTTGCACTGGATTGATGTCTGTACTGGGAGGGATGATAAATAGGCTATGTATTTTAAATATAAGACAGCTCGGAATTTTGGTTTGGCGGAATCTAGGATTCTTAAAGGTTTCGCTGTCCTCGTCGATTAATTCAGTGCCAGACTCTTTTAATTCAACATCTCGCTTTCTATGGGGCGCTCGACGGGTTCTTTTTCTTGACAATGGGTTCGTTTCTAAAGAAATAGAAGGAGGTAAATTATTCGTAGGAAATTCCATGACTCTTGGTATCACAGAAGTAAAAAAAGGTATGGTTCTCAAAGTAGAAGGGGATCTTTATTCGGTAGTTAAAACCGAGTTCGTAAACCCTGGAAAGGGATCTGCTTTTATCAGAACAAAACTCAAGAACCTCACCAGAAATAGTTCTATCGAACGTACTTTCAAAGCTGCAGAGAAATTAGAAAGTGTTGAGTTAGAAAAAAGAAATATGACCATCTGCTACACCGAAGGGGATGATATCATCTTCATGGACTCTAACGATTTCGAACAAATGCCGGTGTCTAAAGAATATGTAGAAGATATTCTTCCTTTCTTAAAAGAAGAAACACCTATGGAAGTTACATTCTACGAAGGAAAACCGATCGGAGTAATCCCACCAAATTTTTCCATTTTAGAAGTAACTTATGCAGAAGAAGGTCTGAAAGGAGATACTTCTGGTACGGCTCAAAAAAGAATTACTGTAGAAACCGGTGGAGAAATAAACGTTCCTATTTTTGTAAAACAAGGGGACGTTATCAAAATTGATCTGCGGGATCTCACCTATGTAGAAAGAGTCAGTAAATAACGTTCGTGGAGAATTATCTATTATGGCAACGATAGTAAGACAAAATGGTCTGACGCCAATTCAGGAAACAAATGAAGTAAAATCTTTTCTCAAGGAGAGAGGGATTGACTATGATCATTGGAAGGTGCCGCATAACGCGTCAAATCTGACAGATAAGGAAGTTTTGGTAGATACGGAAAAGGAAGAACTATTAAAAAAACTGGATGATCGATTTGAAACTCTAAAAGCAAAAGAGGGTTATCAATCTAGGGACTTGATCGTATTACATCCGAATGTTTCCGGATTGAATGAAATGCTCGCGAAGTTTGATAAAGTTCACTATCACACTGACGAAGAAGTTAGATACATCGTGGATGGATCGGGAGTTTTTGGCTTTGCATTTAAGGATGAAAAATTTTTAGTTCACGTATACAAGGACGATTTCATTTCCGTTCCAAGAAATACAAATCATTGGTTTTATCTGGATGATAAAAAAAGAATCAAAGCGGTTCGTTACTTTCAAGATATGAGCGGTTGGGTACCAAACTACGTGGAAGAAACCAATTCCCTGGACTGATATGTCCGTTAAAAAACAATTGGAAAGGCTCTCTGAATTGGGGGCATACTACCATAAAAACGGATGGATGCCTGGAACTGCCGGAAACTTATCCATTCGAATTCCCGAAGAATCCGGGTTCTGGGTCAGCGGAAGTGGGTTGGATAAAGACCTTCTCAACAAACGCAATTTTCTTTATGTCGATTTAGAATCGGGCAAACCGGTAGATTCCAAAAATGTAAAGGCGACTAAAGGACTAAAACCCAGCGCGGAAACCTCAATCCATAGGGCCGTATATCGAGCGTTAGACGAGGTTGGTTGTGGTTTACACGTTCATACTCTTGAATCGAATCTAATTTGTGCAAATACTTCTAAAAACGAACCAATTGCTTTATTTGAACTCCCGGCGATCGAAATTTTAAAAGCATACGGAATTTGGGAGGAAAATCCAAAGGTTTATGTTCCCATAATATATAATTTTCCGAATGTACAGGATATTTCCGATTGTTTGGAAAAATATCTAAAGGAATACAGGCCACACGTTCCATTTTGTATCATCGAAAAACACGGGATTACCGTTTGGGGTAAAGATGCGGTTCAGGCGAATCGAAATCTAGAAGCGACAGATTTTATTCTCAAATACATGACCTCTTGGAAAAGTTTTTCGTATTCGGGTGAACCGAGAAAACTTTCTGTTAGTGATGTATTGGAACAAGATCGTCGAGAGATATTTTCCGTCGAATTTCCGGTATATCCGGCTACTTTTTATTAAGCGGAGAATTTTTTGTCTTCTGAACAAGAAAACAAACTCATTCTCGTAGCCGGTGCAGGTTCGGGGATTGGAAAATCTGTATTAGAAAATCTGAATTTACTAAATCAGGCTGCAATCGGAGTTTCTAGGACCGGAGTGGTTTGGAAAACGAGTGAAGGGTTTCAATCCGGAAAGAATTTTCAATGTAATCTTTCCAGACAATCCGAGGTTCTTGAATTTGTAGAAGTTTTAAAAAAGCAAGTATCCTACTTAGGAGGGGTCTACTTTACTTTTGGGAGTGGGCTTTTTAAGTCCATAGAACAAATCGCATTAGAAGAATGGAATGCACATTTCGTTCTCAACCTAAATTCTCTATTTTTACTTACAAAGGAAATTCTTCCATTATTAAGATCTGGTTCCTTTTTATGTTATCTGTCTTCCACGGCGGGTTACCAAGGTTTTCCGAACTCGATTGCGTATTGTGCCAGCCGTCACGCGATTGCAGGTTTTGCAAAGGCTCTTCGAGAAGAATTAAAATCCAAGGGGATTCGAGTTATTACAGTCTATCCCGGAGCGGTTTATACGGATATATGGAAGGGTAGGGAAGGATTTGATCAGGACGATATGATTCCAGTGGATGATTTTGGAAAGTGGCTTGCAACGTTGTCTATTTTGCCGGATGTGGTATATCCGGATGAAATTAGACTGCTTCCTCGTAAAGGAATTTTATAATATTCATGTATTATTATTTTTTAATGGAATTCCTACTTTAAATACAGTTCTACCTGGAATAGAATCAAATGAGATTGTGCCGTTATGTTTTTCAACTACTTTAAGACAAATGTCCAAACCGAGACCGCTTCCTTCGCCTGGGGGTTTTGTGGTAAAAAAAGGATTAAAAATTTTGTCTC
Source organism: Leptospira interrogans (assembly GCF_900156205.1). Lineage (GTDB taxonomy): Bacteria > Spirochaetota > Leptospiria > Leptospirales > Leptospiraceae > Leptospira > Leptospira interrogans. The sequence continues at coordinate 269,376 of NZ_FTNA01000001.1, read as the reverse complement.
GAATCGATTCTGGAATACCTGGACCCGAGTCTTCTACTAAAATAACGGCAAAGTTATCTTCTTTATATCCCTGGATTTTTAGTTTACCGGAGTAAGTCATCGCCTGTACAGCGTTCATGATTAGATTTGTCCAAAGATGTAAAAGATCGTCTCGATAAATAGGAACGGGAGGTAGGTCTTCAAATTCTACGGAAAGTTCAACGCCGTGGCGGAATAAATTTTGGTAGAGTGTTAAAACGGTTTCTACATTTTCGCGTAAATTAGAATCTTCTAATACACTATTATTATCAAAATGTGCAAAACTTTTTAAGGCGTATAAAATTTTAGAAGATCTTTCCACTGCGGTCTGAATCGTTTGAGAGTTTCTTTCCGGTCCTAAAAGATTAGTGATCAATTCTAAAATGGAAACGGCTTCTTTATGTTTTAGAAGATCTATGTATTCTTTTTCTTTTCCATAAAGACCACATTCAAATGCGGCTTCGCAGAGTTCATTGGGAGCGGAAACAAATCCAAGATCTTCCAGATTTGCTCTAATTTCTTTAATGCGTTTTCTTCTTTCAATACCCAAAATCAAATCAGAATGTTGACCCGCGATTTCTATAATATCTATGATTTGGTTTCTGATTTTCTCAGAAAGTTTTCTTAAAAGTTGAAAATAGTCTTTAGATTTCTCTCGAAAAGATTTGGTATAATATTGAATGTTTTGATTTGAAGCTTGGATTGCACCTAACGGATTATTGATTTCGTGCGCGATTCCGGACACGAGTTGACCCAAGTCAGCGAGTTTTGCAGTTTGAACGAGTTGGGCTTGAGTTTTTTTAAGAGTCTCGATGATTTTTTCCAGTTCTTTTTTTTGATCTTCGATCATCTGATTCTTTTTAGTGATTTCTTCGTTTGCGGATTTTAAATTTGCAATTTCATTTTCCGCGTTGTAGACGTCGGTTAGATCTGCACCTGCAGATATGATATAATTCGTATTGGAATGATCGTCCTTAATTTCTCTGTTTTCCCATAGGATTACTTTACGTTCTTTGAATTTACTAATCCACTGCTCTTGAGCCTTAGGAATAAAATTGCTTCGAATCATTTTAAAATATTTTTTCTTAACGAATTCTCTTTTTCTAGGTTCAACAAAAATTTCCCAAAAAGTATGCCCGTGAACTTCTTTAAAACGATAGCCAAATGCGTTTTCACATGCTTTATTGAATCTGAGAATTCTTCCTTCTCTATCGAGTGCTAAAAAAAGAACCCGAGTGGAATCTAAAATCATATTCAAAAAGTTTTTTTCTTCGATTGCTCTTACTTCACCTAACTTGCGTTCTGTGATATTTCGTAGAGTGAGTATCCAAAAATCACTTGGTGTAGATCGATTGGAGAAATTCTTAAGAATTACTTCGTAATATCTAAGTTCTCCATTCATAAAAAGTCTAAGATCCGGAATGGAATCGATTTCCTTTAGTTTGTACTTTTCAATCAGGTAATCCAACTCCGGATAAATTTCTTTTAGGGTAACACCTGTAAAATTAAGTCGATTTAGAAATAACGCAACAGATGCTTCGTTGTAATCTAAAATCAAATTATTTTTGTCTAATATTAAAATTCCGTCTTGGATGAGATTAAAAACTTTATCCCTTGCGACAGGAATCAAATCCATCATCTTAAAATAAAAAATTCCGTATGCCCAAACGAGGGAAGTTATACAACCGGTAATTGGGAATACGTCCAGATGAGGATTGATGAACGGAAAAAGACCCGTAACCGTCATCAGTCCTCCTAAAAATGGAAATAAGATTCCGATTAAAAGCATAAACATTTGTGCTCTTTTAAAACCGTTAAAAGTTAAAAATTTCCAAATTAGAATCGTTATGACGATCGTTTGAATCAAAAGATAATAAGAAACTGAAAATTTCATCCAAGGACCGAAATCGTATGTGAGAACTTTCCAAGAAGTATTTGCAAGAAACTGAATGTTTTTACGTATTAATTCTGATTTGTATCCAGACCAGATAACAAATTCGTTTGAAATTGGAAATAGTAAAATAAAAAAGATTAAGGAAAGTCGATAAACAAAAGTGAGTCTAAGAATTAAAAAAGAAATGCCGATGATGGTGATGTCTCTTCCGATAAATTGAAAATTGTCTCAAAAAAGAATCCATTTTTCATTTCGCGAAACGATTTCGAAAAAGCTTCCAAATGAGTACAAAGCGAGTCCGGTAACAACGAGTAGAAATTCCTTACTTCCTTGAACCCTTCGATTTTTATACGCTATTAGCGAATTAATTCCAAAAACTATAAAAGAAAAACCAGAATAAAAAGCGAAAGCAGACCAGACGAGTTCCATGTTTTCATGTAGAGGTGGTAGATTCATTATCGCTATCGTTCGAGGTTCGATTTTTTGAATAAGTTTGTAGAGTAAGCGAAAATGATTGAAGTGAAAAGTAGAAAAATGAAGTCGTTTTAAAAATTAAAGTTTTTATTTTGTTTTTTAGATTATTTGAATGATTTTAAAGCAGAGGGTATAGTTGTAAAAAAATATAATATGTCGATTCTGTGAAATTGCAAGCGAGTAAAGTTGTTTATAGGAAGAAATCGGGATTAAACCTCGATTTCTTCCTCTGTTTCTTCGTTCATTAATTCTTTAAGTTCATTATACGCTTTTTCTTTTTCTTGAACCCCAGTTTTTTTGATGGCTTTTCGAAGTACATTTTCCCATTGTTTTGCAGGAAGATTTGCTTGAATATCTTCTAAAAGTTCTAAAACTGCGATGTCGTCTCCCGTATTGAAGATTTCCGTAGCGTCATAACGAAAAAGTGCCGAAAGTTCGTCGATATAAACCCCAACACTATTTCCTTTGCCGGAGGCTAATCTCTTTTCTTGAAGCTGAACCTTTTTTTCTGCTTTGCGGAGATCTCTTTCTCTTCTTTCCAGTTCGGTGCGTTTCATAGAAAAACCCTCAAGTATAGCTAATAAGCCAGTTTTTTCCGAGGACTTTTGATGTATAGGAGATTCCCCAAAAGCTCCCAGCATAAAATGTAAAAATACGATTACTCTCTTATTTATAGACGGGGCAAACGATCGTTTTAATAATAAGATACTTTCTTAACGTCTAAATTATAGGTTACTAGAGTCGTTATAGAGAAAATATTTTTAGTTGGAATCTTTAAGGAAAAATTTTTCTAAATCCATTTGGAAGAGCGCCTAATTTTCGAGTTGTATAATCCATAAATACAATTCCAGTCTTAGCTTCACAAATTACTCTGCCGTTGGCAGGACCGTCTGCGTGAGTCATTCTGTAGAAAATGTCACAACCTTTTGGATTGAAGTCGCCAGCGGTAATTTCTACTCGGACCTTATCTCGAAAAAATGCTTCTGCTTTATAAACAACTGCAATATCCGTCATGATGATTCCTAGTCCCTCTACATTGAGTTCGTTGTAATTATGTTCTAGAAAAAATCTAGCTCTTGCTTCGTGAAGTAAAGAGATTACTCTATCGTGGGCAAGATGATCGGCGAAGTTGACGTCGTAGATTCTTACGTCTAGATCTACAGACCAGATGAATTGATTTGGAAGTTCTAATTGAATTCTCGCCATGACTGTCATTCCTTTGTGTTTTTTGCTTTTTCCATTGCTTTTTGAATGATTCCTTCAACTGCTTCTGTTTCGGGTTCTATTTGAGATTGTTCTTCTTTTATAATTGGCTTATAGGAATTGATACCCTCTATAACCTTGTGGTTTTTTACGTATAAGTCCATTTTAGAATATTGAAGATACAATAGAATGAGTACAAATCCTGAAAGAATTGCCGCAGTTCTTTTGATGGGTGCTTGTAGATAACAAGTAAGAGCTAAATAAAATAAAAAAGGAATGTATGCAGTAAAAACAATTCCAATTCCAAGCCCAAGATACAAGTGAACATATCCTCCAAAACTTTGAAAAAATAATGCGGCCCAGAATGTGCTAAAGATTGCAGTGCTAGCTCTAAAATTTTTTTTCCAGTTGGTATTTCCTCCGCAGATCCAAGAAAAAAACATATAAATAAAACCTAAAATAGGAAAAACGATAATACTAGAAATTAAATACGCCAAGGGCATTTCTAAAAATAACAAAGTTAAAGGAGGATTTAAAAATTCTTTCGGAGTAAACAATGTCATTCCCAAGACAGCAACTATGTATAAAAACCCCATATATACTAAACAACGAAGGTATAGGGAAATTAGAGATTCTTCAGGAGTTTTAGAAAGATTTTTAAAATAGAAAGTTGGTTTTATCAAAACGTCTCTGGCTTCTTCGATTGTGTTTGTAAAAGAAAAGGAAAACTTGGACATGGATTTGTACGTTTCACACAGGTTTTTTTCTAGAAATCAATGTGGCAAGAGGAAAAGAAATTCAAGCTCCTAAATTGAGTTTAGAATTCATCTTAGAAGCACTTCGTTTTAAATATCACTGAAGTCTTTTTTAAAAACATTTTTGAAATGAGACTTTTCTTTAATCATCTTTTTCTACAAAATTATATTAGAGTTGTTAAAAAATTAATTTTTCATCTTGTTTCTGTTTCATAAAATGTTTAATCAAAGCAGTTTTGTAAATCAAGCGCTATGGAATTTTTCAACAACTCTATTGTATGTCCCGGTTGATAATTAAATTTTTAAAATGCAGAAACTCATACAGTTTTAGGATGTTCTTGTTTAGTAGTGCCTTGCATATATTCTTCCAAATAAGTATGATCCGTATAGTCCAACATTTTCGTAAAATGAACGTGATCTCTTTCATAACCTAAAATCGTTTCTAAGGTTTTAAAAATATTGAGTCCTGCACTAATTTCAATATCACTTCCTCTAAATTGAAGTGGGTGCTCGTATCCTGCTGCGTGTGTGACTGAAAGTACTTCTTTTCTGAGTCCTTTAATATAATTCGCGTTTCGCTCCGCTTTGAGTTCGATGTCTAGGCCAGCTTGTAGCCAGCGATTTTGGGTTGCGACTCCTGCCGGACAATGATCCGTATGACAACGTTGTGCTTGAATACAACCGATGGACATCATTGCTTCTCTTGCGACGTTGATCAAGTCACAACCCATTGCAAAGGCTACGATAGCTCTATCAGGAAATCCTAATTTACCACTTCCGATCCAAGCCATTCTTTCCGAAAGTTTTTCCTTTTGAAAGATCTGATAGACTCTTGCAAAACCTACTTTAAAAGGAAGAGAAACGTGATCTGCAAAAGCGAGAGGTGCGGCTCCGGTTCCACCTTCTCCGCCGTCGATCGTGATAAAGTCCGGGCCCTTGTTGGTTTGTTTCATCCTTTCGGCAAGTTCGTTCCAGAAATGGATTTCACCAATGGCGCTTTTAATCCCAACTGGAAGGCCGCTTGCGAAATGAAGTCTTTCGATAAAGTCGATCAGTTCGTTTACGTTTCCGAATTCAGAATGTGCGTTAGGAGAAACACAGTCTTTTCCTATGGGAACTCCTCGAATACTCGCGATTTGTTTTGTGACTTTTTTGCCGGGAAGAATTCCACCTTTACCCGGTTTGGCGCCTTGGGAAAGTTTTATTTCTATCATCCTTATTTGAGGATTCTCTTGGATTTTCTGACCAAACACTTCTAAAGAAAAATTTCCTTTTTCGTCTCTTGCGCCAAAGTATCCAGTTCCGATCTGCCAAACGATGTCTCCGCCTAACTTGTGATAGGGGCTAATTCCACCTTCGCCCGTATTTTGATAACAATGAGCCATCATCGCTCCTTTGTTAAGAGCGGAGACTGCGTTTTTTCCGAGAGATCCGTAGGACATAGCAGAAATATTTACGACGGAAGGAGGGCGAAACGGTTTTTTACGGTTATGAAATTCACCAATGACCTTAAGACAAGGAATCATGGAAGTATCGTTTTTAAGATGTTTTACTTTCGACTCCGGAAAAGGAAACGCGCTGTGTTTGATAATTGGGTAACCCGCTTCGTATAAAAGTTCCGTTGTTCCGAAACCGAAGTTATTATTCTGTTTTTTGGCGGTCGCATAAACCCAGGAACGTTCTGCTCGATTGAAAGGCATTTCCTCCTTATCGTTTGCAACCCAATATTGTCTGAGTTCGGGGCCGATCGTTTCAAATATATATCTGATTCTACCCACGAGAGGAAAGTTATGTTTGATTGCGTGTCTTCTTTGAAAGATGTCGTGTAGAAGCGCAAAAAAAAGATAAGTTCCAATTGTATAAAACAAGGAATACCAAGGATGTTCCGAAATAAATTGCAAGATCATAGAATTTTGCATCCGGTAATTCTGCACCTTTGGAAAGTGTTTCGCAAGAAATATTTTTATCAAAGAAAAGATTCTTATTTGTGTTTGTAGACGAACTCTTTAGAAAATTCTCCCCGTTTATTCATTTTGGCTCCGATAAAACGTGAACCGTCCTGTATGACAAAACTATTACTTTTTACCCAATCACCCGTATTGATGATTTTTAAATGAGGAACACATAGGAAGTCATGAGTATGTCCGGAAATTAAAACACGATTTCCTTGGTGTGTGATTTTTGAAAGTCGTTTGTAGTATCCTAGAATTTCTTCCGGTGTATTTGGATCCTGTCTATTTAGATGTTTTTGGTAAAAAGCTTCCGAAAAACGAAAAAGGTTTGGAATGAGTAGCGCAATTGTATGCAAAAAACGTAATAGAAAAATAGAACCGATCCATGTGAAACGGTTGTACTGTCCTTGATGTCCGTGAACGGCAATCAGTAGATCGTTTTCCGTTTTTTCGCATATGTTCCAGTTTCTTTCTTTAAGATATTTCTGGATTTTAGGAGGTAGATTCATTAAATACGAAGTGGAGTCATGATTTCCGACTATGTAAATTTTATTTCCACCAAACGCGGATAAGTTGTCTAATCTATCGAAAAGTTTATTGAATTTTTTTTTACTTCTTTTGAGTCTACGAGAAGCGCTAAAGAACCAATTTTCTATAATATCTCCCACGAGGTAGACGTTCTTGAAACGGACGTTTCTCTGATTTAAATGATCTAAAAATTGAAAAAGTTCTTTGTGTTTGTGGGATTTTATTTTTTTGTTGAGAAGGTAGTGAACATCCGAAAGAAAAATTCCATCATAAATTTTGTTCTTTTCAAATTTCATCAGTAGATCACTTTAAAATCAATCTGAATCGGAAAAGGACTTTAGTCAAACGATTCCGTATTTTACTTTAATCTTTTTAAAAATTGAATTTGAGTAGAATTTTTCGAAATGACAAAAATCATTTGTAACAGAAAATACAGATCTCTCTTCTGTAAAATCCAAAGTAGTTTATTTTAAAAAATTAAAATATTTCTACTCTAACAAAAAGTGTATGAGTTTTCGTAGATTACGTTTTTGATGATTTTATTTAGAATACTACAAAAGTGTATCAAAAATTTCCTACTGAAATAGTGTCGTTGCCTTGGTATTTTTATTCATCAAAATTTCCTTATGATGAGTGTATTTTAAAAGTCAAAAAGTAAGCTTTACGATTCTATAAAATTGAATACCGTAAATTTTTCTCGCAAGACACTCGGAACTTGTCTTAAAATCTCAAAGCGTGGGAACTATTACAAAGATTTGACGAGATTAGAATTACGTGAAAGTTTGCAAATTGCCAAATACAACCTAATTTGTAGGAACTACTGCAAACTTAAATTTTACAGTAAAATTTTCAAAATGTAGGAACTCATACTTTTAGAAAATTCTTTCTCGTTTTCTTGCGCTAAACTCACGTTGATTGATTAACTTTTTGAAGGAGATCCCACATTTTAAGTTTTGGAACAACTTCAGCATAAGTTTATATTTATACGTCTGAGTAGTAAGTAACTCTTACACTTTCAAAAGATGGAGTTCCCACATTTATTTTTAGATGTAGAAGTTCTCAAGAATTGTGTTTAATCTGGGATTATTGACTTTTTAAAATAACACTGAAATTCTAACGTTTGAAACAAATATTATTTTGATAAGGCAGAGCAATAAATAGAAAAACGCAGGTGTCCGCATGCTTTTTAGTACGATAGAATATTTTGATTTTTTAAATTAGACTGAGTTTAGTGCTACTAGGCTTAATTTAGCAGCTAAACGTCTATAACCAATTGAAACTAAAGACGAAATATTGTATTACGCTTCTTTCATACAATTTATTGGATTGGTTTTTTATTGTGTGGTTCTAAATTAAAAATTGGAAAGGCCAAAGAAAGTCAAATTTACAAACTAATTTGATTTACAGATTAGAAAATTCAATATAAATTATTGCCATTTCCTAAACAGTATATTAGGTTCTTTTAAAATTAGTCTTCTAGATTGAAAGAAATCGGAACTCGATGAGACATTTTGGTAGGTCTTCCTTGTACGTATCCTGGACTCCAACGAGCAAGTTTTACGATTTTAAGTGCTGCTTCATCAAAACCAAACCCGGCCTTGCCCGAGGCGATTTTAGCTCCTTGTAAATTTCCGTGTTCATCGATTTGAACAACGACGACAACTTGTTTGGAAACAATTCCTGCTGATTTGGCCTGAGCCGGAAAAAAATCTCTAAGATCAAAGTCGATAATCGGAGTAGGAGTTTTATCTCCGTTGTAGGAAAATAAATATCCGTCTTTATCTGTACCGTTTCCAGAAAGAGCATTTGGATTGAGATCTTCATCGATTGGATCTTCTGCGTTTTGGTTGGAACCTTCCACCCATTCTTGTTTTTCAACGGGAGCCGGAGAAGTTGTTCCACCGATCAATTCGGGAGGAATTTCTTCTAGATCTACTTCTACGTTTGTATCTAAATCTTCAGAAGAAATTTCTTCTTCCGGAAGATAGGTAGCAATGAAATAAGTTCCAATCGTCAAAGAATGTAAAATAAAAGAAACGATCAGACAAAAACGAAAGAGTCCGAATTTTAAAATTCTCTGTTTGATTTCAGGAATATTCACTACCATTTGCAATTTCATATGTTTCGCTTAACGTTTTACCGAAAGAGCAATTTTGGTGACTCCTGCTTTGCGGATTACTCCCATTGTTTCTGCAATTTGTCCATAGGGAAGGGAAGAATCTGCGGAAAGCGTTAGACGCATATTGGGCCTGATTTTAGAATCCCTTTCGAGATGTGCCTTTAACCTTTCTATAGATATGTCCGATCCTTCTAAAAGAATTTTTCCGTCTTTGGTCAAGGCTACTTGGACCGATTGGGCTACATTAGGGTCTGCGGCTGCAACCTTTGGAAGATTGATATTGATGGATTCTTTTTTTAAGAAGTTTGCCGTCACCATAAAGATTACCAGAAGAACTAAAATCACGTCCACCATCGGAGTGATGTTGATATTGCCTATTTCTTCTCCGTCGCCGGAGGGAGCAGAACCTGCCATATTTATGCTCTCCTTATCAGTTTTTATTCCTAACGGGTGCTAAGTTAAACTTTTTAATAAAATTAAGTTTTTATAATATTTCTTAAGTCTACTTCTTACGAGAAAGACTAGCAAGAAACTCTTTGGAAAGAATTTCTAAATTTGCCTGAATTACTTTTAGTTTACGAGTAAAATAATTATTTGCCATTACAACTGGAATGGCCACGCCTAAACCGGCTGCAGTTGCTAGAAGGGCGGTTGAAATGCTTCTCATTACGAATTCAGCCCCAGTACTTCCTAAGGTCCCTAAACCATAAAACGCTTTGATTACACCTAAAACCGTACCTAAAAGACCAATAAAAGGGGCGTTATTTCCTAACGTGTTTAAAATCGGAAGATGGTTTTCTAGTTCTATTCTTTCTCCGATGATTTTTCCTTCTTGTAATTCTGAAAGTGCTTCGTGACCGACCTCGTAATGTTCCGCTGAAAATTGAGAGAACTTTGCGTATATATTTCCGTGATTTTCGGAAGCGATTGACTTTACCGCAGAAAAATCACCTTTTCTGATTTCAGAAGTTAAAACCGGAAGAATTGCTTCCGTGTTTTTCAGATTTCTGCGAAAAATTAAAATTCTTTCAGTTCCTACCGCGAGAGCAACGATACTTGCAACGAGCATAACTACAAAAATGAAAGTCTCGCCGTATTCAACCAAAAACATTGTCATAATCTAAAATCCTCTAATATTCTTTATTTTCTAAAAGTGACATCAAAGTCACTCAGTTTTCCGATCATTTTATTTCATTTAAGGTCCCGAAACACTTGCACATGTTTTTGTACACCCAAACGTTCCCGTTGATAATCCCATAATTTGAGAACCTCCGTCTTCTCCACAGGTTCCCGCAGAATTTTTATTTACCCAATAAGAACGGTTACAATCCATAACACAGGCTTGTACTCTACTTGTATATTTTGCAAGTGTAGGAGAATGAATCAAAGCGTCACAATAACTTTGATACGTTTCTAACGAAGAATTTTCTCCACTGAATAAACTTACGATCATTTCTTCGGAAAGTGGGGTAGGTAGATCAGGAGCTTGGTTTAAACAAATTTGGGCAGCTTGCAAAGCATCTATGCAGGATCGAACTGGATCAGTAGGAGGTAAAAGTAAATACTGTAGTATTACTCTTTTCTCGTTATTTCGGTTGAAACCATCGTCTTCGTTGGGAAGGTTACAATTTAAAATGAGATGTAAAGAGATCAAAGTAAACGCAAAATTTTGAATCCGCCTTTTTATGGTTTCGAATGGATTTTTTTTCATTAAAATTTCACCTCGATTCCCATATTAAAGAAAGGAATAATCGCTCCTCCTGGTAAGGTAAGAGTTCCAAATGTAGGATTCGGTTTTGGGTTAGTCGCAGAATAAGGACGTGTAACATCAAAATTCTCTCCAGAAACGTTTTCTCTCATATATACGTTGATGATTTCCAGAAACGTATTTACATAACCCCATTCGTAATTTAAAAATTTGTCGATCCGAATATCAAATCTGTGATAATCTTTTAGACGTTTTGAATTGGTGTATTCTGCAAGATAAGGATTGTTGCCTGAAACGGGTATCCAAATCGTTTGGTTATTTGCAGGGTTGCTGAATTTTCCGCCGTCGTCTCCTACAATTGGAGTAATTGGTGTGGAGGTCATATAAGACCATCTTGCGCCAAATTGCCAGTCTTGACTGAATCTCCAGCCGAAAATTAAATTGATGATATGAGTACGATCGTAATCATATAAAGTTTCTTTGGAGTTAGGAAAGGTTTGAGCAACCAACCTTTGTTCGGAACCAGTAGCGACTTGCGTCATGATAGCATCAGGTTTATAAATATTAGGATTTCTGAATGTTTGAGACCAAGTGTAGGAAATCCAACCAAACCAATCCCTTTTTCCGGGAGCGGCAGTTTTGCGAATTACCAGTTCGTAACCTCTAGAATGTCCGGTTCCATTATTGGAATAACTGAGAGGTTTGTTTAGAATATAAGGTTGAGTGATCCTGCCGTACTGATCCGGATTGGTACCAATTGCTTCCGTGATATAAGGATCGGTGACGATCAAGTTAGAAAATTCCTGTTTAAAAACTTCGCCTTTGATTTGCCATTCGGAAGTCACTTGGTGATCGATCCCACCTCCGTATTTAAATGCTTTTTGAAATTTTAAATGAGGGTTTCCGCTTTGTTCTGAAAATCGAGTGTCCAACGGAAAGTTAAAATGATTTCCGGCGCCTCCAAAAACAGTGGTTCCTTTAAGTATACCTTGTTCAAACTTATAAGATATTTGTGCTTTTGGACCGAGTGCGCCATTTTTGATATAAGGAATATAATCGTATCTCGCTCCTGGTTCGATTAGTAGTCCGCCGAATTTGATTTTCATCGTGGTATAGGCGTTATAGTATTTACTTTGTACTCGGTTAGTATCCGGAACGGTTTTAAAATCCGGACTCGTAGTATCATAAGGATTTGGATCAGGATTATTTGGATCGGTTTGTTGAATTGTACTCCCGGTGGTTTTGTAATTTAAAAAACGAAGTTCGGAGCCGAATTCTAACGTAAAATGTTTGTTAGGTTCCCAAGATGCGTCTTGTCTGACTCCGTTATACGCTCCGCTACCTCTTTGTTTCGCTTTGATGGAGCCAAAAGAAACATTGAAATCTACAAACGGATCATAACTAATCAGTGTAATTCGATTATTGAATTTTTCGGAAGGTCTCCAAGTATAACGAAAAGCTTGAGTACGATACCCTTGACCTGCGGATAAATTTCCTCCAGCAAACCCCGCCAATTCATCTTTTGTTGGATCGTTTTGTCGTTTTGCGGGAGGATCCAAAGCAAAATCGTCTTTTGCGGTTAAGGAGTAAAAAGAGATCTGGTGTTCATCGTTAAAGTTATAAACCATCTTTACTTGAGAGTCTGTGTAACGTGGAAGACGTACTCCTTCCGGAAGAAGGCTACCTCCGGCAAGAGTTCCTAACGTTTCAAACGTTTTGTCGATATAACCAACTTTTACCGCGCCGAGTATATAACCCTTTCCGTTGGCAAAGGTAGTTTGATAATTTGCAGATGCGGCCCAAAGTGAAGTCAAAAAATTTCCACTGGAACGTTCCACCTTATCAGGAGATTCAATTTCGATAACACCTCCGAGCGCGTTGTTAAAATTCGCGGGAAGAACTCCGGTATAAACATCCATTGACTTGATTAAGTTTCCGTTGATCGTAGCAGTCAATCCGTCAAAGTGAAACGGGTATAAAATGGGTAGATCGTCGTAGAGATAAAGGTTTGTATTTGGATCGGCCCCGCGAAAAGAATAATTATTTGCACCACCACCGAACGCGGCAACCGGAACGACTCCCGGAATCGTTTCGATGGAACGAAGCGGTTCTCCAAACGTGCCGGGCATACGTTTGATTTCTTCAAAACGTAATTTTGTACGAGACATGAGTTGTTTTTCTTTTTCTCCGGTTACATTAATTGTACCTTTGGGTATACTCTCACTGGATTTGGTAGATTCATCCGTATAAAGAATTACAAGTGCTTCGCCTTCTCCTATTTCTTGACGAATTTCCTGAAATCCAACATCTCTTAAAATACGAAATGTGTATGTGCCTGAAGATGGAACCACAGCTTGGAAATAACCTTCTGAATCAGTCTGATAAAATTTTTTAGTTTCAGAAATTCGTACTGAAACGTTTGCATCACCTAAACTTTTACTACGGGAAAAAACACGTGCACGAAAAGAAACTTCTGCGAAAATCGGAGTTGTAATAAAAATAAAAAATAAAAAAGAAATTCGTTTCAACAACATTAAAGATGGTTCGTTTCGGCCAGGAGGAAACAACTTGTTGAATTGCAGAATGTTGAGCGTTTCACTTTTTATAAACTTTTTTGTCGGCTGGATGAAAAGAATAATCAATATGTTTCTAATATTTTTCATCGTTTGCCTTATTGTATTTTAGTTTTTACGAATACTTCTTGGAAATCTAAATACCATGGTATTTCGCCAATAGGTTCTTCTACATAAATCAGTACACAAGCAAAAGGATACGAAATAAAAGGACATTCTGATCTAGTAATCGCGATTGTACATAAATCCAAGTTTCTTTGTTGTATATCGTCTACGACGATTGGCATTGGAACAGGAATTGGGTTTCCACATTTGTTGCTCAAATAATTAGCTGCCGCATAAATTTGGCTCTGGGAATCACTTGCAGAAACTACTTCCGGTCTTACACAATTTTGAGAAAACGTCACCAATATAAAAACAAAGCCAAAAAGAATCTTTTGAAAACGTTTCCGTTTTTGTAGAAAATCGATCTGCGAGAAATCGGCCGCTTTATTCAAGTTCGATTCCTTTTTGGGTTTTGGGATTAGTTCTAAAGAATATTTTAACATACTAATCTTTCTTTTTGCCGCCTACCGAAATTCCGCTTGATGAAGAATCGGAAGAACGTTTTTCACCACTGACGGAAATACCTCCGGAAGAAGGATTCGAATCTTGTTTTTCATGTTGTGTTTGAAAATTTGATTTCGTCGTTGTTTCCGTTTCTTTCTTAAGCTGTTCTTCTAATCTTAATCTTTCGGATTCCTCTTTATTTCCAATCACTTTTCCTTTTACTTTGAGAACGGAAACAGTCCCTAAAGGAAACATAACGTGAGTTTCGTGCCAAACTTTGATATTCACAATGCTTCTTCCACCTGGAACTTTTTGAACTGCTTGACTCAGTGCATAATCGATGCTGATCGGATTTGTGATCGGGATGATTCCTAAAATGAAAAATGTGGAGGATTCTCCTTCTGATTCTTCTAAAATATCGTATCCAGAAGTTCGAATGATCGTAGCAGAATCGTAAAGAGCAGGCGCACGGACTCTTCCGCCCGGCTCAAATAAGGTGCCTCCCATACAATTTCCGAAAACAGAAAAAAATAAAATCACTAAAAAATGAAGCAAAAGAGAATAGTAATGTAAGGAGTGATATTTAATAGCGACTAAGGGTTGAATCATGGCCTTGCCCATAAATTTAAAGTATTTAAAAGAAGAAATTTTCGTGGGAGTTCCCATAAAAACTCTACTTGCAAGAAACATGATTTTATAATTAAAAAAAATTTACTAAACGTTAGGCTAGAAGTAAATTTTACAAACAATTGTAATGTTCTCAACAATTTGATTTCTCGATCTAGATAACTTGCAAATTTTATAATAAACCCTCTTGCTTTTTGTAAAAGAAAGAATGCCACTTTGTTATTTTCTTTTTTTGCCGCTTTGATCATTGGGCTGATCCTCGAATTTGATCGCTTCCGCATTGATATGTAGCCTATTGATTGTGATGAATAAAAGTATATATTTGTCTGTCCAATACCGGATATTGATCAAAGCGTCCGCTTCTTTTTCGGTTAACATAGAAGTGACTAACTTATCGATGGGTGGTTCGGAAAGTGGAAGTCCAACAATAGCTATGTCAAACGTGTTCCAAGTTTTATGTCCTTCCACGGGACTAATCACTTTGTATTTACGATCTGCGATGGGAATATTACTCGTTGCCATTCCGGCGGAGGATGTTGCACAATGGAATAATATTAAAGAAGCAAAAAATATAAATAGGATTTGAAAAATTTTCACGATAACTGCCTACAATTGCCTCTGATGGATTTCAGAGAAAAGTCTAAATTTGTAAAGTAATACTAGTTGTTATCTATATTTATATATACAAGAATTAATTTCTTGTTTTGGAAAAAAATCAAATTTGATTTTAAAACGGGTTCATTTTTTCACACTTGCGTCTGTTGTTTTGCAATAGAAGTACAATTAAAATTGAATGAAATATCTTGACCGTTTTATTACTAGGACATATAAAAATAATACTATGATAAACTTTGTTTCAAAAATTAGAATGTGAATTTCTTTAAAAAAGCTGACAATTCCAAATTAGACGCAATTTTTGCATCTTGTAAAATGTTCTATTAATTTTCGATACTGCTTTTATGTGTCTGGATAGTACGAATTAGTGGATACATTATTTAAGTTACATTAGCCAGAATACATAACGTTATTGAATGAATCGAAACCAATTCTAATATAACGTGAGTTGGGAGTAAGAATTCATGATTCTGAAAAAAGTTGAAATCTGAACTTTACAGATTGATTCTTTACTACTCGGACGCATGAAAATAGTACCAAGTTATTAACCATAACCAACCCCACAAGTTGGATAGGATTTTAGAATCAAAATGAACTCAACAGAACGGGCTTTCTATGGATCGCCGTTCTGGGCTCAAAAAGACACATTTTTCAAGTGTTCCGACAAGAATGAGTCTCTTTACTTGCAAAAAGTATGTTTTTCTGATAAAGAAAAACTGCCGCCTCCTACCACAAAGCTTAGGTCTCTATGACATGAGAACTCTTACAGATCACGATTTTACGAACAAATTCTAAAATTGTAGGAACTTATACGTTTAGAGATTTTTTCTTACGTCTCACTCACGTTAATTGAATACATCTGTAGTGTCACACAAAAGTGGCAGTATTTTTTTCAGGAAGTAATAAAAAAGAAATTTTAAAGAATTACAATATGATTGTTTGACATTTCTAAAAAGTTCTGTTTTTACAATTTAGTCTTTTATAAGATTGGCATTGTTGTGACACTATATTCTGAAAATGTATGAAAATACAAATAACCATCTAAATTCCAATCACCAAATAGGGTTCCCTTTTTATTTTAGGATCCGCTTTCTATATTCAAAAATCAATTTTTCGGCTGCTTGAAAAGAACTGATTTTGTGTTCACTCACTTTGGATTCCATGTCTAAATAAAGATCTTTCATTTTAGTATAAAAATCTCCCATTAGATTTTCGGAAACGGTTTCTTCTAACCAATACTTAGACTGATTAGTTCTTCTAATTTCAAAATGGCCATTTAATTTTAAAACTTTCTCATATTCTAATATTTGGTTCCAGATTTCTCCGATTCCTTCTCCCGAAAGAGAAGAACAAGTAAGCACTTTAGGAATCCAACTGCTTTCCTGTTTTGGAAAAAAATGAATCGCGGATTGGGTTTCAATTCTAGTTCGTTCTGCTCTTACCTTATTGTCTCCGTCCGCTTTTGTAATAGCAAATAGATCTGCCATTTCCATAATCCCTCGTTTGATTCCTTGTAGTTCATCCCCTGCGCCCGCGATGAGAAGTAGCAAGAATAGATCCACCATAGAATGTACAGCAGTTTCCGACTGACCAACTCCCACGGTTTCTACTAAAATCGTATCAAATCCAGCTGCTTCACAGAGATAAATCGTTTCTCTCGTTTTTCTAGCAACTCCACCTAAAGAATCACCGGAAGGAGAAGGGCGGATAAATGCAGATTCATTTTTAGAAAGTTCGGACATTCTGGTTTTATCGCCTAAAATACTTCCACCCGAAATCTGACTGGAAGGATCTATCGTCAATACGGCGAGTTTTTTACCTTGAGAGATCAAATACATTCCAAATGATTCGATGAATGTACTTTTACCCACACCCGGAATTCCGGTGATTCCGATTCGGATCGATTTACCGGAATGAGGGAGGCAAGAGTTTATAATCTTTTCTGCAAGTTCTTTGTGATCGGTGCGCGTGCTTTCGACGAGTGTAATCGCTCGGGCAAGCATCACTCTGTCACCGGAAAGAATTCCTTTTATGAATTCTTCTGCGGAAGGGAGCGTTCTATTAACTCTTCCTAAACGTTGTCGTATTTCGTTCAGAGGAGGGATCCCGTTTTGTTCTCCAGAACTCAAGGGGTATTTTCCTTAGGCGTTTACTTTCAAACTTTCTAAATCTTTGATGAGAAGCTCCAGAATATCTGCGGCTGCTTTGGAAATTTTAGTTCCAGGTCCGAAAATTCCAGTGACTCCCGCCTTATAAAGAATATCATAATCTTGTTGTGGAATCACTCCACCGGCAACGACCATGATGTCTTCTCTTCCTAATTTTTTTAGTTCCGCAATTACTTGAGGTACGAGTGTTTTGTGTCCCGCAGCTAAACTAGAAACTCCTAAAATGTGTACGTCGTTTTCTACGGCTTGTTTTGCTGCTTCTCCCGGAGTTTGAAAGAGAGGTCCTATATCTACGTCAAATCCCATGTCTGCAAAACTCGTAGAGATTACCTTGGCGCCTCGGTCATGTCCATCCTGTCCCATTTTGGCGATCATAATTCTAGGACGACGTCCTTCGAGAGTAGCAAACTTGTCCGAAAGTTCTTTGGCTCTTTTGAAATCTAAATCATCTTCTATTTCGGATGAATATACTCCCGAAATAGAACGGATCGTTGCTTGGTATCTTCCAAATACTTTTTCCATAGCGTATGAAATTTCACCTAACGTTGCTCGTTTACGTGCTGCGTCCACCGCAAGAGCGAGTAGATTTCCTTCTCCTCCTTCGGCGCATTTTGTAATTGCGTCTAACGCGTAGTTCACATCTGAGTTGTTTCTATTTTTCTTCAACTCTTGAAGTCTGCGGATCTGAGATTCACGAACTGCAGTATTATCAATATCTAATATATCCAAAGGTTTTTCTTCTACCGCCTTGTATCGATTGACTCCGACGATCACGTCTTTTCCAGAATCGATCTTAGCTTGTTTGCGCGCGGCTGCCTCTTCGATTCTCATTTTAGGAATCCCGGTTTCGATTGCCTTTGCAATTCCGCCTAACTTTTCTACTTCTTCGATCAATTCCCAGGCACGATGAGCCAGAGAATGGGTCAAAGATTCCACGTAATACGAACCTCCCCAAGGATCTACGACACGATGTATGTTCGTTTCTTCTTGAAGAAAGATCTGGGTATTTCTTGCAATTCTCGCGGAGAAATCGGTAGGAAGTGCGATTGCTTCATCCAGAGCATTTGTATGTAAGGATTGGGTGTGTCCTAAGGCAGCGGCTAAGGCTTCGATACAAGTTCGAGCAACGTTGTTGAAAGGATCTTGTTCGGTTAAACTCCAGCCCGAAGTTTGACAATGTGTTCTGAGCGCGAGGGACTTCAAGTTTTTCGGGTTGAACTGTTTTACTAGTTTGGCCCAAAGAAGACGTCCAGCGCGCATCTTTGCAATTTCCATAAAGTGATTCATCCCGATTGCCCAGAAAAAGGATAAACGAGGTGCGAACGTATCTACGTCCATTCCTGCTTTAATTCCAGTTCGGAGATATTCCAAACCGTCTGCGAGAGTGTAGGCGAGTTCTATGTCAGCGGTTGCTCCTGCTTCTTGCATGTGATAGCCTGAAATAGAGATCGAGTTGAACTTAGGCATAAAATCCGAAGTATATTTGAAAATGTCCGCGATGATCTTCATCGAAGGAGCGGGCGGATATATGTAAGTGTTCCGCACCATAAATTCTTTCAAAATATCATTTTGGATTGTGCCCGAAAGTTTATCTGCGCTGACTCCTTGTTCTTCTGCGGCTACAATATAAAATGCTAATATAGGAATTACGGCTCCGTTCATCGTCATCGAAACAGACATCTGATCCAAAGGAATCTGATCGAAAAGAATTTTCATATCGAGAATTGAATCTATCGCAACTCCTGCCTTGCCCACGTCACCTACCACACGTTCGTGATCGGAATCGTATCCTCTGTGAGTCGCTAAATCGAACGCGACAGAAAGACCTTTTTGCCCCGCGGCTAAGTTTCTACGATAGAATGCGTTCGATTCTTCCGCGGTGGAAAAACCTGCGTACTGACGAATGGTCCAAGGTTGTTGGACATACATCGTGGAATACGGTCCGCGCAAATACGGAGGAATTCCGGCCACAAAGTCTAGGTGTTCCATTTCGGCTATATCTTCCGAAGTATAAACCGGTTTGACCGGAATTTTTTCCGGAGTTAACCACAGAGTTTGCTCCATGGAACTAAACCCTAGATCACCGAGTGCGGATTTTTCCCAATCGGATTTAGAAACGGTTCCGTTTCTATGTGACGTATAACGTTTTGGATCAAAACTCGGACGTTTCATTGGATGCCCAGCCTTTTCTGAATAGACTTCAGAGTTTCTAAATGTTGGGATTTGACGTGAATGAAAAATTCAATCCCTTTGGATTTAAGATTATCGATTTGCTCCGTTGGATTTCCCGCTACAATCCCAAGTAAATTTGGATTCTGTTTTTTTAATATTCCAAAAATAGAATCTACAAAACCGAAAACTTCTTCGTCACTTGTGCAGAAAACTACGACGTCCGCGATCGTTTCTTTTAGGCTTTGTAGTACTTCTTGAGGTGTCGTATAACTTCCCGGATCTACTACTTTATAACCGGCGCAGGCCAAAAAGTTTTGAGAGAAAATGGCTCTCGCTTTTTTCATTTTGAGATCTCCCATAGGAAGAAGAAGAACGGTCGGGGTTTTACCAGACTTCTTTGCAAAGGTTTCGGTTTTTAAACGGATTTCTTCGATGTCGGCTCCGGCCCTAAATTCGAAAATTCTTTCACAAGTGGTTTCTCCTGTGACACTATCAATTTCACCTAACGTTTTATTTTGATTGAGTTCGGGAACACGATCTTCTCCGTTCGGGTATTGATTAGTTCCGAGAAGAATTTCTTTTCGATTCGCTAGATTTTCTTCCTTTTTCTTTCTGGAATCGGCGACTTTCTTTTGGATGATTCCTTTTTGAATGCCTTCTAAAAATCCTCCGATAGATTCTATCTCGCAAAAGATTTCCCAAGCCTTTTTGGTGATCGAATCGGTAAGAGATTCGAGATAATACGAACCCGCCGCTGGATCTACTACCTTATCTATATACGATTCGTGTTTCATCAAAAGTTGAATGTTACGAGCAATTCGAAGAGAAAAAGAATCGGAAGTTTTTAAGATAGAGTCATATGGAGAAACGTTGATTACCTCACAACCTCCGATTGCAGCTGACATAGCCTCGGTAGTTGCGCGGAGCATGTTCACGTTTGGATCATACGCGCTATAATTGTAACGGCAAGTATGTGCACTTAAAAATGCGTGAAGAGAAGATTCTACCTTGGGAGAAAATTCTTTCAGAATTTCTGCCCAGAGAATTCTTGCAGATCGAAACTTAGCGATTTCTAAAAAATAATCGGGGCCGATAGAAAATTCAAACATCAGTTGAGACGCAATTGTATCCACGTCCATTCCTGCCGTTTTAAGTTGTTGCACGTACTCGGCAGCAGCGGCTAACGTAAATGCAAGTTCCTCAGAAATCGTGGAGCCTGCATCTCGAAATGTGGAAGAATAAACCGACAAACCTCTGTAATGCGGCCAAGAAGATGCAAATGTTTCTAAAATCTCTTTTAAAACGGGAATCGAATGTTTTCCAGATCTACCGTGTTTGAGTAGAATTCTAAATGGATCGTATCCAAGTCCGCCTACGAGCACCTTATCTTTGGGAAGCCAAGAAAAAATTTCCGGAGAACGTTCTTCAGCAATAAAATGTAACGTTACCTGATCGAAAGGAAGCCCTTGGATCAACGTTTCTAAGTCTTTGGAAGAATTTACTGGAATCCCTTTTTGCGGAGAGGTTTTGTTTTCGATGATAAATCCGATCGCAGTGACTCCGTTAGATGCCGCTTCTTTTGCCAATTGATTGGCTTCGGAGATCGAATTAGAATCTAAGTCCTGACGAATGCTCCAGTCGGAAACAAGTTTACGAGTGGAGCGCGCAAAGGGGAAAGTTCCCGGAAGATTAGAGGTCAGCCATTGTTTGTCACCAATGTCTTCTTTGGTATATACGGGTTGGATTTTAAATCCTTCTGCGGTTTCCCAGATTAACTTTTTCTCAAAGTCTGCGCCTTTGAGATCTTTTTGGATGAGTGCAATCCAGGCTTCCCGATCGACGGGAGGGAAGTCGGTAAATAGCTTTTGATTGGCCATGTTTATTGTTCTCTAATTTTTGAGAGGATTTGGTTGAGGTCTCCTTCTAGGGAACCTTGTAATACTTTGGTGTAAAGTCAAAAACCCGTTTTTAATTCTCCTTTTTGATTTTGAGGTAATGAGGAACCGAAGCAAGAATTGAAATGGTAAGCGTTCCTAAAATAACTCCTAAAGAAATCAAAATCGGAATGTGGATTTCGCGTCCAAAAATATAGGGGGAAATGAGTGGAAGAAGTAGTTTGATTCCTACAAAGGCAAGAAGAATTGAAACTCCCTTTTTGAGAAAAATAAACAGTTCCATTACACCCGAAAGCATAAAAAATAAAGAACGAAGTCCTAAGATTGCAAATATATTTGATGTATAGACGATAAACGCATCCGTAGTGATTGAAAAAATTGCAGGGATAGAATCGAGTGCAAATAGAATATCGCTAAATTCCACGACCAATAGAGTCACGAAGGTGGAAGTAAAAAGATACTTTCCATGTTCTAAAACTACGAATTTTTCGGGATGATACACCTGGCTGAGCGGAAGAATTTTCTTTGTGAACTTGATTACTGAAGAAGATTCAGGATTAAAGTCTTCCTCTTCTTGGTGTGTGAACATTTTTACAGCCGTATATAAAAGAAGAATTCCGAACAAATATAAAATCCAGTGAAACTGAGAGATAAGTCCCGCGCCTATAAAAATCATGATTGCTCTAAAAATCAAAGCACCGATGATGCCCCATTTCAAAATCAAAGGCTGATATTGAGGTGTTACTCTAAAATTCTGAAAGATTATGATAAAAACAAAAAGGTTATCCACGGAAAGAGAATATTCCAAAAGATAACCGGCGATAAACTCAAGCGCCTTGGTTTTACCTCGGGTTGGGTCTTCTGGAGTTTGATCCATAAAGTAGATTAGAATACTGAATGAAATTGCAAGACTGAACCAAAAGAGAGACCAATAGACTGAATTTCTGAGAGGAATTTTATGAGCTCTTTTATTGAGAACGAATAGATCTAAATAGATGAGAAGGCCTAAAGCTAACGTAAATATGACGATTAAGATCCATTCTCCAAAATCCATAATCCCTCGTTCTTTTCTTGATTCTTTGATGACAAAAGTTCCCGTTCTTTACAAAATTACAATCGCAATTCCCATAAGAAGGTTCCTATGATTTTAATCTTATTTTGTATTGTATCTGTTGCTCATTTGCTCGTTTTGTATTTCGTGCCAGATAACGTTACTCTGAAGATAGGAAGTAAAATCGCACCGATTCTCGTTTTGATTTTTTTCTCTTTTTTAGAAGGGAATTGGAAAGGAAAAGGTGGAAAATTTATTTTTGCAGGTCTGATCTTTTCTTTATTTGGAGACGCATTTTTAGGCGTTCCTGGAAATTATTTCGTTTTTGGACTTGGTTCTTTTTTAATAGCACAGATATTGTATTCGGTAGGTTTTTCGGTCGGAAATCCGGTTCATATTATTCGAGCTGTTCCTTATTTAGTATTCGGGATTTCATTTTACATTTGGATTCTTCCTGGAATCGGAACTGCTTTGTATGTTCCTGTCGGAGTGTATATGATTGCAATTTGTGTGATGGGTTGGAGATCGGTTTCCAGAGAATGTTCTAAGTCTGAGTTCTGGAAATCTTTAGCAGGTTCTTTGCTTTTTATTTTATCGGATAGTCTTATCGCTACTAGAAAGTTTACTACGGTTCCGATTCCTTGGATTGGAGTTTGGATCATGTCGACTTACTACGCCGCTCAGTTTCTCATTTATGAATCTGTGGAAGAAAATTAAATAATTATTGATTCAGTCTGTAACTTAACTAAGATTGCAATGAAATCGGGAGGAATCTTATCATGAATATTAAACCTTTGAAAGAAACGACTTTTTTAGAAGCGGTTGCAGCTGCGATTCAGCACGAAAAGGATTACTTCGAATTTTATATGAGTACGTATGAAAAACTTCCTCCCGGAGATACGAAGGAACTTTTCGAAAGACTTGCGGAAGAAGTGGACGACCATATTAAATTCATTACGGAATTGTATGAACAAGCGGAGGGATCGGAACTTCCAAATCTAAAACAACTCGCTGCGATTCATAAATTCCACGATTCGACTCTTCAAAAACTGATGAACAAAGTGGAGAGAACTATTTCCGGTCCAGGAACTAAAGACGCGCACGAAGCGCTTGAGTTAGCGATTCGAGAAGCGGAGAACGCAGTTTCTTTTTACGAAAAACTTGCAAACAAGTTTGAAGATGTGAATATCAAATCTCTTTTTACAAAATTAAAAGATTATAATCAAAACTACCAATCTCTTCTGGAAACTGAGTTAAACGGTCTGGATCAATCTCAATCCGGTTCTGGACAAGGAACTTTTTTCTGGGATGAACAAGCGGAAGAAGTGGTAAAGGCAGAATCTAAGCCAGTAAAAACAACTTCTCCGTCTAAAAAGCCGAGTTCTGCTACAACTTCTACTCCCAAAACTACATCTGTTACAACTACTAAGGCGGCTGCGCCGAAACAGTCTGCGACAACTGTAACTGCCAAAAAAGTAGCTCCTAAAAAAACAGCGAGTAAATCAGTAGCGAAGAAAACAACTTCTAAGAAAAAGGTAGCTGTTAAAAAAGCGGTGGCAAAATCTAAAAAGCCCTTAAAAAAGAAGGTGGTAAAAAAAACCGCTCCTAAAAAGAAAACGTCCCCAAAAAAATCTAAGAAAAAAAGGTAAACAGTAAGGAATGCAATCGATCATCGATTGGAAGGAAATTCAAGATCTCTATCCTGTAAACCAAGAGATGATCTGGTTAAACAATTGTGGGACTACTCCCTGCAATGTACATACGATCCAAGCGATTGGGGAATATCTGGAAGGTTATTCTAAAAAAGGAGTTCTTACGGAGGTTCGTAAATACGCTTCCGTAAAACATTCCATTCGAAAAATCGTAGCGGGTCTCATCAATTGTGACGTAGAAGAACTTTGTATTATCCACAACACGAACGAGGGAATGAATTTTCTTTCCCTCGGATTTCAATTGAAAAGTGGGGATGAAATTCTACTCTTAGAAAACGAGTATCCCAGTAATATCTATCCTTGGGAACACTGGAAAGAAAAAGGAGTTGTGATTGGGTTTATCCCGATGGCATCTACCCCAGATCAATTTTTAGAAAATTTAAAATCTTCTATAAGTTCTAAAACTAAAATCGTAGCTTTATCGGCAGTTCATTGGTGTACTGGAATGCCATTTCCTTTAGAAGAGATAGGCGTTTTCTTAGATTCCAAAGGGATTGAATTCGTTTTAGATGGGGCTCAGGGGATCGGTCTGATTCCAGTGGATGTAAGAAAGATGAAGTTAAAATACATAGCGTTCCCCGCCTGGAAATGGCTTTTGGGTCCTCTCGGTTTGGGAATGTTATATATCCAACAAGACTGCATCGATACACTTTCATTTCCATTTAAGGGAACCGGGTCTGTAATTAACGATGAGGTTTATTTGCCCTATCGCGCTGAATTAAAATCCGGGGCGGATCGTTATGAAATTTCTACAGGGAATTTTATAGACTGGGTATATTTTCAATCCACACTTGAAATGCTTCAGAAAATAGGATTTCATTCCGTGATGGAAAGAATCTACGAACTTGCGGATTATCTATCTGAAGGAATGAAGGGAATTGGGTTTCAAATTGAACTTGATCATTTTCCTGACAATAGAACTGGAATTGTAGTAGGATATAAAGAAGGAATTCCTATGGATGAACTCGTTTCTTATCTTAAAAAAAATGAAGTGATGTGTGCACTTCGGTTAGGAAAGGTAAGATTTTCTCCGCATATCTATAATAAAAAAGATCAATTAGATCGAGTTGTAGAGTTACTGGGTTCTTTTTCATCTTGAGTTGGGGATTTGCTACTTAGAACGTCCCAAAACCTAAACACCGACCCTTAGGAAGGTGTTTGCTGAGTTTCACAAAATGTGGGAACTCTCACAAAAATTTAACAATATTAGAATTACTTGAAAGTTCACAAATTATCAAATGTGACGGTTTTTGTAGGAACTACTGTATTTTATTAAAAATTTCTAAAGAATTATCGCGCAAATTCTTTGAGGTTTTGGGACACGTTCTTAATGTGAATTCGGTTAACAATGCGAAGTAATTATATTGTGCTTTGCTGGGTGAATGTTGATCCATAAGGCTTTATATTCTAAAATTTTATAACACCCGTTCGTGTTTTAAGGAAACCTCTGTAAATTCAAAAAGAAGGATCGTATGTCAAATTTTTGCATCAAATCTTCGTTTTGCGGCTTGTCACAAAAATGAAAAACGGTTTTATAGAGAGGTTTTAACGTAAATTTGGTGTAAGAAATTAGGATAATATAAATTTTAAAGCGAATCTTTGTTTTAGAGTTAGAATTCTGGATTCTACTTAATTTACGTGGGTTTTCGGCATAAGGAATTATGATTCATTTTTCTGAAAGAAGCTGGAATCTAAACTTTGTAAATCTATTTTGAAAATGTAGGAACTATTACAAATCACGATTTGACGAACAAATTTTAAAATTGTAAAAGTTTATAATTTTAGAAAGTTCTTTCTCATTTTCTTACGGTCGAATTCACGTTACTTAAATTCTAAAATAGTAAAAAGGACAGATTTATAGTAGCAATGTAATCGGTGGGTTGTTAAACATTCAAAATTTTTAAATGTAGGAGCTACCACGTTTTATTAAAAATTCTCCAGGATAAGTTTTAGATTTAGTATTTTAAAAAAGGGTAATATTTAAATTTCAGTGGAAACTAAACTACAAAAAATCGGAGAAGTTGGTACACTTTTGTTTCCAGCTTGGGTCCTGATCGGGTCTATTCTTTCTTTTTTCTTTCCGCAATGGTTTACTTGGTTTACCGGGCCGGCAATTACATACGGTCTTGGTTTTACAATGTTAGGTATGGGAATTACACTTTTACCGAGGGACTTTAGAAATATATTTAAAACCCCAATTCCCGTTTTTATAGGAGTAGCATTACAATATACGGTGATGCCTGTTTCAGGTTGGGGGATCGGAGTCCTACTCGATCTTCCGATACCTCTTGCAACTGGACTTGTAGTGGTTTCCTGTTGTCCCGGAGGTGTTGCGTCTAACGTTATTACATATCTTGCAAAAGGAGATTTGGCGCTTTCGGTTTCTATGACTGCGTCTTCTACGATTCTTTCCGTGTTTATGACTCCATTACTTACACTTTTTTTGATAGGGAAAGGAATCGATGTATCTACAAGCGGGTTGTTTTTGGATACGTTTCAGGTAGTCATTTTTCCGATAGTTTTGGGAGTTTTATTGAATGTTTATTTTCCAGAAGTTTCTAAAAAGATTCAAGCCGTTTCACCGTTGGTAGCGGTATTTTTAATTACTATGATTGTATCTTCTATTTTAGGAGCCGGAAAAGAAAAGATTCTACAATCAGCTGGAATATTAATTTTTGCGGTTTTAAGTTTGCACATATCCGGTTTCTTTTTTGGTTATGTTATATCTTGGTTGTTCATCCGAAAACAGAAAATTTCTAGAACGATTTCGATCGAAGTAGGTATGCAAAATTCTGGTTTGGGAGTTGTTCTCTCTAGAAATAATTTTCCTGATCCTTTGGTTGCCATTCCTGCAGCAATTTCTAGCCTTGTTCATTCACTGATTGGAAGTCTACTTGCGGTTTTTTGGAGAAAATTGGAAAAGGAAACCACTATAAAATGAATTTGGATTTATAGTGGTTTCTTTTAATCTTATTTAGCGGCATTCATAGATATATAAGAATAATAAAATATTTTAATTATCTAAAATAATTATTTAATGTGAGTAAGAAAAATTTTTCTAAAAGTATGAGTTCCTACAATTTTAGAATTTGTTCGTAAAATCGTGATTTGTAGTAGTTCCCGCATCATTTTACAGACAAATTCAATTATTATAAATTGTGAGAATTCACACATTTAAAGAATCGATCTGTAAAGTTTAGATTCCAACTTTTTCAGAGTCATGAGCTTCTTACGCCGAACTCACATTATTTAATGTGAATTTGGCACAAGCAAATCCGACTGCTTGTGGCAGCCGGACCCGGATCTTTCGTTCTGGTCAACAAATTACATGCAGTAAACGTTATATCGTCTTTAGTTTAATTTATTATAGAATACGATTTGTCGGGCACCTAAAACGTGAACCGGAAAACTCAGCGGTGAATGCTTTTTTTAGAATCGGCATTTAAGAAGCGAGACGCTGAGTTTTCCCATATCAATCTTTTTTCGCATTATACCAAATTTATGTTATTTAGAATAATGGAATTAACAAACTAGGTTTTGAAAACGGAGTACCATGGACTGCTTCGGGATCTGAAATTGTTACCATCACTCCTATCTGACCTGGATCTAGATAATTTGCCAAGTTCTGAGTTTCTTGTTTAGTAAAAAATACGTCCTTATCTAACCAAACGACTTTTAGATTTTCTCCACTCCAGATTCCCCTTGTAACAGGTATACGAGGAACAGCGTTTTGTGTTTGCCCGCTAGGATCTAAACCTACGATGTTTGCAGCTGCACGATAAGGTTCTAATACATTCATAACTTCAACTTGAGCAGGTGTAGGGGCTCCGGTTACTGGTATTCCATTTACGGAATATTTAGTATTGATAAAAAAATCGTCCGGACTTTCTACAAATAAACCAATTACAAGAGGGGAGGAAGATAAGATTCTTTCTACTTTAAAATTCCATACAAAAGCTTTTGCTGACTGGTTATAGTTTGGATCGCCCATTGTTACGTCGCTTCCAGACCAAGGAAGAGGATATGGAATATCGCTCGCGATCAGTACGGTACTTGTAATTTTGTATTGTTTGAACAAACTAGAATTTTGATTTTTTAGTTTATTCTGTAGAAGTTGTACTACTAACCCACCAATACTATGACCTACAATTGTGTCGGGTAGATCCGGCCAAATCATTGTGGATGGCATGGTATCTAACAAAGCACGAGTTGCTTCTTCATAATTTTGGACCGTTAGTTCGCTTACATTCGAAGGATATGCGGCCGTACCCTTTGTCATTGTACTACCACCATGTCCAGGAAGATCCAAAATATAAACGTTATTCGCCTTTCCCTTTAAGATCAGTTGTTTTGCGAGCGGTTCAAAGATGGTACTAGTGTCTCCAAAACCGTGAACACACAATACGTTCTTAGCGCCTAGAGTTTCTATGAAAGATGTGTTACGATATTGAATTACATTTAATTTGTAGTTCGTTGTCATATTGCTGGCGTTTCGACCGACAACATTATACGTCAAAATCTTTTTCTCATAACTTATAGCGAAGGCTGATTGTGTTACTACAAGGGCAAACAATACAGAAAGTATCCCCCAGAGACTTCTAATTTTAAGCTTCAATTCATTCTTCATTGATAATTCTCCTGAATGTTGTTTTGTAGAATGAACTCTTAAACTATTGGTTAATTTTGGCAATATCCATCCAATATGAGTAATATTGGCGATATATTTTTAATAAAAACGAATTTAATTTTAAAAAGTCATATTAAATTCTATTTTTAAAACACTTTAAACATCAAATAACACGAGTTTGTCGCTTCTTAAATTTACTTTTCTAAAAAAAATTAGCTAATTTATCTGAACTACTTTTGTAACTTAGTGAGTAACACACTACTTTGTAGTTTGTAAATCTATAAGAAGAGAATTTGAATTCGATGTAAAAATTATAAAAAGTATGAGTTCTTATATTCTGAAATTTTAGTTTTTGAATAGATTTTAAGCCCGGCAAAAATTTTTACTGGATTCGAAAGTTACTTCCAAGATGTAATATTCATTTAAAATAAGAATTATATAAAAGAATTCTTATAAATTCATTAAATGTAAGTTTGTGAATAATTTTTTAAATATATTAGAATTTTATTAAGTTAAGAAAATTTTTGCAAGTTGCAATTTTATAAATCGATAGAGTTTTTGAAAAATTAATTTTCCATCTGTTTCCGTTGTATTACTCATAACTATATAATAAAATATCTAATATTTTGCATGGGATCAGTGTTTTATGATAAAATTAACGGTACTCAATTTTATAGAGATCAGTAAAATGGACAATTGAAGCAATTTTGCTTATTCCAATATGGAATTTTCGACAATTCTAATCTTTAAGATTTGGAAATTCCATTTTCTAAAAACTACAATTAACGTTTTTTGGGAGCATTTTTCTTTTTGTTAACAATTGTAGAGGATTGTTTTTTCGTTTTAGAAACGGAACGTTGTGTTTTAGAATTTCTTTTTGACAATGAACTTGTATTTTTTTCTTTGCCGGAACGATTTGTTTTAGAAGCATTTTTACTTTTTTGTTTTTTCAAAGATGTCTTTTTTGGATTTAAGGTTTTGGTTGATTGAGGTTGTAGCCTTGGGATTGGAATCGATTTCTTTTCTAATTCCTTAGAAGTAGTACTCGGATAGTGAAAGGCAAGAAATTCCAAAATAGTTCGAATATTCTCCGTTTTTCGAACTTGATTGTAATTACCAGGAATATCAAACCAAAGGTCTCTTCCTTCGCCGTAAACAGAAGAAGAAGCGGGAAGGAAAATAAATTCTTTCAAAGGAGAAAGTGGATGAAAACGATCCATAAACAGAAAAGTTTTAAATAGTTCTTTTAAATATTTAGAACCAAAATACAAACCGTTGATTGCTAGAAAATAACTTCCTCGAAACGGAGTTCCTAACGTGATTAGTCCTTTGATTTTTTGACGACTTCGATCCGGCAGCAACAGAGTGATCAATCCTCCCGTATTGTGAGCGAGTAAAACGGACTTCAAAGGAATCTGATCCATTTGTTTTGAAAGAACTTCTACCGCACTCGTAGTGTTGAATAAAAAAGAGGGTGTATTTAAAATTCTAGGTTTGTAACCTTTGGATTCTAATGCTTTACGTAGTTTAGAATAAAAAAATGGTCCGGAGAGATAACCGGTTACTATAAAAATATCTCCTCCGGAAAGATCAGAATCTTTATTAGAAGGAGACAAGGAAGAAATCAATGAAATCGTAAATTCAAAAATTTCAGAAAGAAAATAAAAAGACGTTCTAAGTACAGATAAGATTTTTTTCATGAGAATGGCTTGAAGTTATGGAGTGAAAAGACAAGACTGTCAGAGTCTTTCATGAAAACAAAGAAGCTGGTTCTTTCCTTATGGATTTTTTTAATCCTACCTTCCGTTGTCTATTCAAATATCCCGACCCATTCCGGTATGGAGAAAAATTTCAAAGAAACCTGGAGAAAATCTTTTCCAGTTCCTTATGCTAAAATTTTAAAAAGGGATCTAACGGGTAAGGGAGTTCTGGTCTACAAAAAAACTCCGTTAAAAATCGTTTATATTTATACATATCTTATTTTTCTTCCTTTATATAAAGAAAACGAAGAGCTTCCCCAGGAAATTCCAGGTAAAGGAAAAGAAGTAAGAGT
Organism: Leptospira interrogans; assembly: GCF_900156205.1. GTDB lineage: Bacteria > Spirochaetota > Leptospiria > Leptospirales > Leptospiraceae > Leptospira > Leptospira interrogans. Next base: position 238,683 of record NZ_FTNA01000001.1, on the reverse strand, counting down.
GAAACTCTTTTATGAACCTTCGAACCCAGTTGAGAAATTCTGGATTGAATTCACCGAGTTCGACGAACAATACAACAGTAAATCGGTGGTACGATGGATTCGCTAAAATCGAAATCGGATGAACTCATCCAAAATAAAATGACTTCCGAAGGTTTATCTTCTGCTTTTATCCAAGACTTTTTGAAAAAAACCGATCTGGTTCGAAACGGAGAAACCGGAATGGTTCGCTGGGAAGAAGTAGGAGATCTAGATCCTAAAGCGGACGAGATTACTTTAGAACAAATTGAAAGTGAGAATGCTCCCGAGCCTTCGATTCTTAAAAACTTAGTCGTTATCAAACTCAATGGTGGACTTGGAACTTCTATGGGACTCTCCGGTCCTAAATCTTTAATTGAACTCAAAAATGGAATGTCCTTTTTAGAAATCGTTGCGAAACAATCTGAGGTCATTGAAAAAAAATATAATGTGTCTGTTCCTTTGATTCTAATGGACAGTTTTAATACACAAAAGGAAAGTCAAGAGGAGTTGAATCGGATCGGATTCCGTCAAAAATTTCCCACTTCTTTTTTACAACATAAAGTGCCTCGTCTTTTGAAAAAGGACCTAACACCTATTAGCTGCAAGAATCCGGATGAAGAATGGTGTCCTCCCGGTCACGGTGATATATGGATTTCTCTTTTGGAAACTGGGCTTTTAGACACTCTCATTCAAAACGGATACAAAATTGCTTTTGTATCCAACGGAGACAACTTAGGAGCTACGGTACATCCAGGAATTCTTTCCTATATGTTGAAAGAGAAACTGGAATTTTGTATGGAGATGACTCCTAAAACTCTTGCGGATAAAAAGGGCGGAGCGATCTACAAAAGAATGATTGCCGGAAGAGCGGAGAATTATCAACTCCTCGAAACGGCTCAGGTTCCACCCGAACACATGCACGAATTTGAAGGTTTAGGTAAGTTCAGGACTTTTTCAACAAACAATCTTTGGATCGATTTGGTTGCCCTTCGACAAAGAATTCTTCTCGGAAGTTTTGAACTTTCTCTGATAGTAAATCCAAAAACGATCGAAGGACAAGAAGTTCTACAGCTCGAAACTGCGATGGGTTCCGCGATCCGAAATTTTGAAAAGGTCAAAGGGATCATCATTCCTAGAGATAGATTTGCTCCTGTAAAAAAGTGCGAGGATTACCTCGCTCGTAGATCGGATGCGTATCACCTTTTAGAAAACTATTCTATTACCATGTCCGACAAAAGAAAAGAATCCGGGTTAGGCGAAATACTGATTTATCTGGATGAAAGATATTACAAAAAGATTGGAGACTTTAATCGACTTTTTCCAGAAATTCCTTCTTTAGAACTTTGTTCTTCTCTTACCGTTCAAGGAGAAGTTCTATTCGATCAAAAAATTTCCATCGTGGGAGAGGTTGTAATTCAAAATAACGAAACACTACCTCGGAGAATATCAGATTTAAAAACTAGAATTTTAGAGTCTGGAAAATATTCCTTTTAAGCTTTACAAAGAAAATCATTTATCGGATCTTTTATTTGAACTTGTTTAAACGTTCTGGTTCAAATGAAATAATCCGAAAAGATTTTTTGAATCACAAAGGCTAAAATGACAACTTATAAAAGTCCTAAGATCCTATCCTTTGACGAAGGTGAAATTGAACAATTCAAGAACATATTTATCAACGAAAATCGAGGAAAACCAATTGTTCTTCTTCGATTTCAAGATATAAAATCCTTATCCTTTCTCGATTTCCTACAACTCGTTCCTATCAAAATTTCTGAATTATATCCAGGAGCGGAAGGTCATTACACTTATTACTGTTATGGAGATAAAAAGAGCCTATTGATTGGAGTTGCTCCACTTCGAGTAAACGGTTCGAATGGTTTTTTAAATTTTGATTCTCTTCTTGGAAAATTGAGAGAGATATCGATCAAAAGTGGTTCTATGAATTTCGATTTTGGAATTGCAAGAACACAGTGTAATTATATTTCCTATGTGGATGAAATCTTTCATGAGTTGGAAGTTTCTTCTCTTAAAAACTTACAGGATAATCTAATTCGTTGGAGTTGGACTTATCTGAATCGAGTTAATGATTACTTTGCAGGAGAAAAAGCAGACGCTGTCATTCAACCGATCATTCATTATAATCATAAAACGCAAACATATTCTATGAAGGGTGGAGAAGTGTTTGTGGGCGGAGAAGCTTACGCTGGTTATGCGGATTTAATTCGAGATATTCCTCACGATCAAGATCTAAATCGAATCGAACTGTTAATATTAGAAAAGTTGACTATGTGTTGTAACGGAGCTCCCGGTCTTTTAAAATTTAATATTTCCCCTCAAACTCTCATTGATACTTTTGATACGGACGAAAAAGTAACACGCTTTCATAATCTTCTACTCGACCAAAATCTAAATCCATTTCTAGTAAGAATGGAATTGATCGAAAAACCGTACGAAGAAAAAGACGTTACTCTTAAAAATGTTTGTAAAAGATTTTGGAATTTTGGAATTAGTTTTGCGGCGGACGATTTTGGAGTCAAAAGCCAAAGCCATCAGATTGTTTTGGATTTAGGAGAGATGATCAAAGAGTTCAAACTAGATCCGATCAGTTTTAAATTCAAAGCAGATCAGGATCTTACCAAATTTTTAGATAACTTGGCGTTTATAGATTATTGTAGAAGGCTTTCGGACAATCGGGAAGCGATCATTACGGCGGAGGCTTTGGAAGACATTGATTCTTTGAACTTTTTACTTACGCATCAAGTTTACTATTTCCAAGCCAATCTTTTTTGTAAAAAGATTTCCATTAAAGAATATAAAGAAATTTTTAAGGATATGCAGGATCTTCCAGAGGCGGTAGTAAATCAGATTTTGACTTCTGAGGAACTTCTCTTACAGTTGAAAGAAAAAGGAAATATATTCGAACTTGCAAGGAAATTGGAACTCGTTCCATAGAAAATGTGAGTTTAGTTATAAGGACATATTTTTCACTAAACAAGAAACTCTAAAACCTGTTATACTCAAATAGTGAGACATTGAATTCTACAAAAATGTGGGAATTACCACAAGTCAGGATTTTAAGAATCAATCCTAAAATTGTAGGAACTCATACTTTTAGAAAATTGTTTTTTATCTTCTTATATTGAACTCACGTTAATTTATAGTTTTTTAGTGTTCTTTTGTTGTAGTAGTTCCCACAAATTTAGGTATTTGGCAATTTGCGAACTTTCGAGTAATTCTAACGTCGTTCAATTTTCGTTGTAGTTCCCACATTTTTATAAAGCGAAAGTGTCTCGCTTCTTGAACTCAATAAAATGCTTTTTACGGGTATTGTGTCGTGTTTTAGGATGCTCGGCAGATCTAGAGGCAAATATGAGATTCTTTAGAAAATCAATATATTCTAATTTTTTGATGAATTAAAAAACTCTATAAAATTCGAAAAGGGTAATCATTCCAAACGAATTTTTGTATAAAATTGCCCTTTTACGACTATCACAAAAATGAAAAAACTATTTTATAGAGATTCCCTAAAACTAAGAAATGTCCCAAACCAAATCGGTCATTAAAACAATTGTGTTTCTCCGATTTTTTAAAAGTTTGGGACAAAGATCTCAATTATTCTTTAAGAAAAGATAAATTAGATTTTTGATTTACGATCGACGGATCTTTCATCGTAACTGAAAGTGCGTCACCCGTTTTTTCGATCTCTATCTTAAATTTTCCGTCCTTGTCTATGATCGGAGATTCTTCTACATATTTACCTTCAAAGATCTTTTTCTTATTAAATTTGACCGTATAATTGACGTTATCCTGACTTTCGATTTCTAAAAGTACTTGGCTAACTCCGTTGTTACCATCCCATGCCATTGCGGTCCAAGGACCCTTGAATTTTTCAAGACTGGAATCTCCACCAAAGGTTCTTATTTTAGGAGCTACAACTGCCGTGGAAATTACAGCGGAGACTGGAAGTGAATTTCCACTTTCCCCTCCTAAATCGGTTTTAGAAGTTACAGAATAAAGAAATAAGGTTTCTTTTTCAGGCACTTCGGCCACGTAAGTGTTTTTATTTCCCGCAGAGCCTAGAAAAGTCCATTTTGATTCCCCTCTCTTCTTACGAAAAACATAATATTCTGATGCTTCTTTAACCGGGTCCCAAGTTATACTGATTTTGGCTTCTTTAACGTCTAAAACACCTTTGACGTTTTCTGGGGAAGAGAGTTTAACACCTCTTTGTTTATTTGGATCCGTATAACCGTAAGCAAAACTAGAAAAAGGTCCATTTTTACCTTCCGTATTGACCGCAGTCACAGAATAATACGCGTAACGTGCGGGAAGATTTTCATCGATAAATTCTTCCTTACCAGTCTCGGAAATTTTTTCCCAAGCTCCACCTCCGATCCAACCGGACTTAATATATCGAAATATTAGATATTTAGAAGCTCCAGAAACTTTCTGCCATTTTAGTTCTACTTTGTTTTGGTACGCACCTCGACTGGCGATTAACCCTAACGGTTTTGCAGGAGGAGTTTTAGGTTGAGAAGTAAAACCGCTCGCTGCATCCGAAGGTTCTCCTGTTTTGCCTCCTAGTTTTGCGGAAACAACGTAAATTTCTACAATCCCTTTTTTTGCTGCGGATGTATCTACGTAACTATTGATTTTAGAAGTTCCAATCGGACTGTATCTTTTCTGAGTTTTATTCCATTTAAAAATTTGATATTCGGAAGAAGCGTCCCCAGGTTCCCAAACGAGTTCGACTTTGTTATCGTATTGTCCTTGAGTTGCTTTGACTCCTAAAACTTTAGGAGGAGGTTTTAATTCCTCTGTTTTTGCAAATCCGATCACTTCTCCTTGGGACAAATCGGAAGCGGAAGAATCCGTCAAGGTTAGAATCTTATATTTATAAGCAAGGTTGGGTTGAACCCCATCGTCGTTAAAACTATTGGTACCAGACAATCCTATTTTTCCAAAGTTGGAATCTCCGGGGCCTTTTCTATGAATTTCATAACCGACCGCACCTGGAACAACTTCCCAATTGATCAAAACCTTATCTATAAAACTTCCTTGAGAAGCGGTGATAGAAGAGGGTGCTATAGGATTAGAATCGTTTGCAACTGAAGTAGGTTCGGGTGTATTGGAATCTGGCTTTCCTTGATCTATGACGGTTTCTACTTGATCGATCATTACAAAAGCGCCTTGGCAGATTTTAGTAAACCAACGATAGTCAATATACCCGTAGCCTTGGTCTCCCCAATCGGTTCCCCAAGAATTGATAAATTTGACTGCGTTTTTAGAATCGTCATAACCTACTAAGGCGATCGCGTGTCCTCCGTAGGTTTTGCCTAAACCTTCTTTATAAATTTGATCTCCTTTGAGATTAAAAAAATTCTCATAAACCAAAACCCCGGCAACGACAGGTTTGCCTTCCGAAAGTTGAGCTTTGACTTCGTTCATATCGGTAGTTTTTACTCTTAAGAATTCTTTCGCTTTGTATTTAGAAGCAGCTTCAATTGCAGCTTGAGAAGGACGGGTTCTATAATCTGCGGGATTGTAAGGCATAGTTTCCCAGGGAGCTGCTCCCATTTCCACCATAACTCTCATTGCGTCTGAAATTAAAGATCCGTTGTCTCTTCCACCGTTGATCTGGTTGTATATAAATGCGGGAGAAAAAATTTTACTGTAATTAGGAGCTCCTTGGGCGGTTCTGAGAGACCAATCCTTAGAACTTTTTCTTTCTATATATTCCTGAAAACTTTTAGTCGCGTAGGCAGTAGACCAAGCAACACAACTACCTTGTTCTCCTTGGTTTCCTACGGGAGGCATAGAAGGAGAAAGATCCACTTTGGAATCAAGTCCTCTGTGAGAAATCCCATAAGGATTTGTTTCTTTTAAAGAAGATAGAAGTTCAGAGGATTCCTGTTTCATTCCTAAAGAACGAAAGGAAGGTTGTGCAAAAATAGAAGTTTGGAAGTTTAGTAATAAAATAATAATTAAAATAGAATATTTTAAAATTCTCATATACTTTTCCTCTTAATTTCCTTTTTGGGATCGGACGACTTCTACAATCTCATTTTCTATCGCTCTGGAATATTCCTTAAATGCGAAAGGATGTGGTTCGTAAAGAACGATTAAGGAAGATTCATTGCCCTTGCTATCCTTGACCTTTTTTTGATTTAAAAACAAAATATAATCTCCTTCGGGAGGAGAAGCCTTGAGCCATTTACCTAAAAGTTCGGGAAAGATCATAAAACCGATTTCAAACTTAGGAGGAAGTTTTTCGGCGCCTTTCCAAGGTTTTAGGATTTCAATTGTCGCTGTGACCGAAATGGAAGTTTCCGAGATTTTTGTTTCTCGAACATTTGTAATTCTGGTCAACGCAATGTAGTCTGAATTTTTGACCTGGGTTTCCAACGTAGGGGGAGTTGGAACCGACAAAATTGGTAGGGTCAATAATAGGAAACCGATCCAGGAAAGCGCTTTCAAATTCATCTTTATCTCCGTTTGGCCGAAGCCAAAAATGAAGTATGAATTTTCAAATTCTCTCCGCAAGAAATTTTTTAAAACGAATATGTCTTTTACTGGGTTGAACCATTTTGTGTATCTAACGATTACTATTTTGCAATCAATCTAGGGATCTCTGTAAAATGAATTTTGATAGATAAAGGTCGTAAAACGGCGATTTCATGTAGAAATTTGATTTTAAAGGAGACTATTGAAGTAGACTTTAGGCGATCAATTGTAGTCAAAAGGTTGTGTTTAAGAAATAATTCTTCATAAAAAATATTGTTTTGGAATTTTATAGAAGTCTTTCTAATTTTTAAAAAATCCGAAAACGGGCCAATGCCTCTTTTTCTAGATTTTCTCTGTGATTTGGATGTGCGATTGAAATTAGTTCTTTGGCTCTTTGTCTTAAATTTTTTCCGTATAAATTTGCGATTCCGTATTCGGTTACGATAAAATGGACGTGAGCTCTGGTCGTTACTACGTTTGCTCCCGGTTTTAATAAAGAAACGATTCTAGATTCTCCTTTAGACGTGGTGGAAGGGAGGGCGATGATTGGTTTGCCTCCTTCGGAAAGCGAAGCTCCTCGGATAAAATCCATTTGACCTCCTACTCCGGAATACTGTCTTGTACCGATCGTATCTGCACAAACTTGACCGGTTAAATCTACTTCAACTGCGGAATTGATCGCTGTGACTTTTGGGTTTTTTCGGATCACATGAGGATCGTTGATATAACCAATATCTAACATTGAAACTTCTGGATTATCATCTATAAAATCATAAAGTTTTCTAGTTCCCATCACAAAGCCGGAAACAATTTTGCCAGGATGTTTTTTCTTGTGAATTCCTGTTATGATTCCTTTTTGAACGAGTTCCATCACGCCATCCGAAAACATTTCTGTATGGATTCCCAAATCCTTATGAGAAGTCAGACAAGTAAGTACTGCGTTTGGAATGGCTCCGATTCCCATTTGTAACGTGGCCTCGTCTTCGACTAAGCAGGCTACGTTTTTGCCGATGGCAAGTTCTATATCTGAAGGTTCTTCTGAAAAATGTTCGTGTAAGGGAAGGTGCCCTTCTACAAAAGAATGAATTTTATTTATAGGAATGATTCCGTCTCCATGAGTACGAGGCATGTTCACGTTTACTTGTGCGATGACTGTTTTTGCCGTTTCCGTCGCTGCTTTGCTAATATCGACCGAAACTCCGAGGGAACAAAATCCATGTTTGTCGGGAGGGGAAACTTGTATCAACGCGACGTCTATAGGAAGGATTCCTTTTCGAAATAAGGAAGGGCATTCACTTAAGAAAATTGGAATATAATCTCCTCTGCCTTCTTCGACTGCTTTTCGAGTGTTCGCTGCTACAAATAAAGAATTCGTAAAAAATTTTCCTTCCATACCAGGTTCTGCATAAGGAGCTTTACCTTCGGTGTGAAGATGGATCATTTCGACATTAGTCAGTTCGTTTGCGCGAGAGGTTAAGGCTTGGATTAAAAGAGTAGGTGCGGCAGCAACACTGTGGACAAAAACTCTTTGTCCTGATTTTACGGAAGAAACAGCCAAGTCTGCTGAAATGAATGGATTGTTGGTTTTAAATCTCAATTTTTTTCCTTACTATAAATGTAATCTAAACATGAATCGTGAAACTCAGCGAACGTCTCTATGGATCGGCCGTTCAGGAAAAATGTTTGCTGGTTTGTATGGGTGTTTTAGAAATTCAATAGTTTAACCAATCAGCAATCATTCGATCTGGGAATTGTATTGTTCTTAAAAAGATTCAGTTCTACCTTGAACTTTTCTATTTTTCTTTTTATAAAATCGAAATAACTTTCATAAGGTTTTCAATTTATTTTGTATTTTACTGATTCCTATTAAATTTGAGTATCATAAATTTTTTTTACAAAACCCTGTTTCAGTGCAAAATAATACTGGGTACTTTATTTTATAGTTCTGAGTAGTATCTGAATATTACAATAAACGTTTATTTTTGTAGTCCAGAATTCCCAGAATCGTGAAATTTTTTAGAGAATTTTCTAGAAAGAAATAGTGAAGTTCAATTCATTTTTGTTGTTTTTCTATCTACAGAAAATCTATATTTCACAAGTTTATCCAATATGTCTTCCCATCCTATTCGTAACATTCACGTAAAATCGGAGCCGATATTAATTTTCGTATTAGCATCGATTCAATTTACCCATATCCTGGATTTTGTAATTATGATGCCTCTGGGAAGTTATTTTCAAGAATCGTTTTATATCAATCCGAGAGAATTCTCATTTTTAATTTCTGCATATACATACAGTGCTTTTTGTGCAGGAATTGTAGGGGCTCTATTGATTGATCGATTCAATCGAAAGTCTGCGGCGATTTTTTTGTATTTTGGTTTTATTATTGGAACCGCTTTTTGTGCAGTCGCTAATTCTTATCATTTGCTTTTGGTTGCTAGAATCATTTCAGGTTCGTTCGGGGGAATTTTAAGCTCTGTCATTTTTGCGATTGTAGGAGACGTGATCGCTATGGATCGGAGGGGAAGGGCAATGGGTGCAATTATGGGAGCTTTTTCTGTTTCTTCGGTGATCGGAATTCCTTTAGGTTTAAAGGTGGCTGAATTTTATGGTTGGAACATGTCTTTTGCGGGAATCGTTCTTTTGAGTCTTCCTATTTTAGTTTTAATGTATTATCATCTACCTAGTATTCCTCCGTTTCAATCTACAGGAGAAGAAGATCCGGTTAAGGATTTTTTAAGAATTTTCACCTATAAAAGATATATGGCTTCTTATATGTTGATTATGTTTGTAATTCTTGGTGGTTTTACCGTAATTCCTTTTATTGCTCCTTATATGGAAAGAAATGTAGGAATTCCTAAAGAAAATATTTCTTGGATCTATTTTTTTGGAGGGCTCGTTACGTTTTTTTCTTCCAGAGGAGTTGGGATTGCCTCGGATAAAATTGGAAAGCACAAAGTATTCTATATTCTAGTTCCTTTATCTTGTATTCCTATTTTTATCATGACCAATTTAGGTCAAACGTATTGATTCTAACTACAACTTTTATGGTGATTGTATCTGGAAGATGGATTCCTGCTTTGGCGTTGATCACTTCCACGACGGAGCCAAGGGATCGAGGTCGTTTTATGACAGTAATCTCCGCATTACAAAACCTTGCTTCCGGTTTAGGGGCTACGATCGGAGGAAGTATTTTAGTGGCGGCGAGTCCTACTGCTCCTTATCAAAATTACGATATAGCTGGTTATTTGGCGATGGGATTTAATCTAATTGCGTTGATATTAATTTCCAAAGTAAAAGCGGTTTCTTGAATATGTTTGCGTAAAATTAGATTCAATGATCTAGATGTTAATAGAGTTGTTGAAAAATGAATTCTTCATCTTGTTTTTGTTTCATGAAATGGTTGAGTGAAGCAGTTCTGTGAATCGCCGCTATGGAATTTTTCAACAACTCTAATTTTGTTTTTAGTATTTATTTGTATTGTACAGCTTATAACCTTAAAATGTGGGAACTCATACATTTCGATTTGAGTTTTGTTTTGAAAATTGACTCAAAAAAACTACTCTGTTCTTGACATTTCAATGAGACAGAATATTTTGCTGCTACACGAAAGGAGGTGGTCTAGTGAATGATAGTTGTTGTAAACAATTGACCTGTGAGGTGGCTGAGCAATAGCCAGGGTACCACTTGCAATTCAGCCGTAGTTTGGTTATTGCAATCCAATCAGACCGCTGAACTTTCTGAGTTTCTAGAATTGGTCATTCTAAGAGCTTCCAATTTTCGACAGAAGGATGTCGATAAAACGATGCAGTCGCTCAGAAGGTTTCTCCTAAAAAATCTTTCTAACAAACATAAAACGAAAATCCTTCTCTTTTTTACGAGCCTTTGAGATTCAGGTAGAATGAAACGAGCCCTTATTTTATCCGGAGGTGGAGCCAGAGGCGCTTATCAAGCGGGTGTACTTCGGTATTTAGAAGAAATTCAATTCAAGCCAGATATTATTTGCGGAACTTCTGTAGGTGCGATCACTGCGACGGCGATGGGATGCGGAATGAATTCGGCAGAAATCACAAAGTTATGGAAATCCATTGAAGCTAAGAAAGTGATGCGCTATTCTATCTGGAACGATCTAGTAGATATCTTCGTTAAAAGTTATTCTCCTTTGACCGATACAACTCCTCTTAAAAACTTACTCTATTCTCATTTGGATTTTCGCAATTTGAGAAAAAATCCTACGGAAGTAATCATTACTGCTGTTAATATTCTCACAGCGGAACTTGTATTTTTTAGAAATAAGGAAATTGATATAGAACACGTAATGGCTTCTTCTGCGATTCCCATGTTTTTCCCTTGGCAGTATGTGGATGGAAAACCTCATTGGGACGGAGGTGTTATGGCAAATACGCCCATTTTACCCGCTGTAGAACGAGGAGCTACTGATATTGTTGTGGTACTTCTTTCTCCTGTTGGAGGAATTGATATGGGATTACCTAAAACAAGAAGAGAAGGTATAGAAAGAGTTTTTGAACTCTCACTGATCGGATCCTATCAAACCGTGATGTCCAATTTAAACTTTGAGAAAAAAAAGAGGAAGGGGAAGAAATCTAAACTTTCTTCTCTTTTATCTATTCCAAGTGCGGATCGACCCGAGCTCAAAATCAGAACGATTGGCCCTAGAACTTCTTTGGGATTTGGAAGTATTCTTAACTTTTCCCAAGTGCAAGCGGACTATCTGATCAGCCGTGGATACGAAGATGCAAGAATTCAATTCAGAGAATAGACGATTTGAATTGTGATCTTTAGAGCAATCGATTGAGAGTTTGTATTGGCTCTTTAAATTCAATGTTCTTTATGAATCAAAACATCATAAAAGCAAATAAATAAAGGAATTCAATTCGGGGAATATTATGGAAGAGTTATTCGTTAAAAACGGACATTTCGCCTCCAAAGAGGGAGCGATTTATCAATTACGCGGAGTTAATCTTTCCGGTTCCGCAAAACTTCCTTTAAAACCGGATGGTACCACACATTTCGATCAGACAACTACATTCGACAATCATAAAAATGTATCCTTTGTGGGAAGACCTTTAAAAGAAGATCAGGCGGAAGAACATTTCGACAGATTGAGAAAATGGGGATTTAATTTTTTGCGGTTTCTCATAACGTGGGAAGCGATTGAACACAAAGGTCCCGGAAAATACGACAATGAATATATAGACTATGTGGAAAGAATGGTTTCTCTTGCGGCAAAAAAGGGATTTTATCTTTTTATAGATCCTCATCAGGACGTATGGTCTCGATTTACTGGAGGTGACGGCGCTCCCGGTTGGACTTTGGAAGAATTAGGGATGAATATCTCCAAAATTCGAAACTCTGAAACGGCGATTGTTCACCACCACCAGGGAAAAAATTATAGAAGAATGTCCTGGCCTCTAAACTATCAAAAATACTCTTGTGCTACAATGTTCTCTTTATTTTTCGGAGGAAAAGAATTTGCACCGGACACAAAGATAGACGGAAGAAACGTTCAGGATTTTTTACAAGATCATTATATCGATTCTGTGCTTAAGATTGTTCGCAAACTTAAAAAATATAAAAATGTAATTGGCTTTGATACGTTAAACGAACCTTCTCCTGGATGGATCGGTAAAAAAAATCTGGGAGAATTTGACGGATTTGGATTTGGAAAAGTAGTAAAATCTTCTCCCTTTCAAGAAATGTATCTTTCCGAAGGACGTGCGGTTTCCGCGGCACAAGCGTATATGTTAGGTTTTTGGAGTTTGCCATTTGGTAAAGTACGATTGAATCCAGAAGGAGTTCCACTTTGGGAACGAGGACATCAATGTATCTGGAGAAATCACGGGGTTTGGGATTATGATCCGAATGGTGCTCCGATGATGTTAAAGCCGGAATATTTTTATAAGAAGAACGGAAGAAAATATGAATTCTATTCCGATTTTATGTATCCTTTTATTAAAAAATTTAAAGAAAGGGTACAAAAATTAGAAAATCGTTTTCATATCTTTATTGAAAGTGATCCTTCTAAACTCGAACTGGAATGGAAGGAAATTCCCAAAAAAAATCAAGGATCTGTAATCAACGCGACTCATTGGTACGATATATCGGTTCTTATGCTGAAACGTTATCTCCCTTGGTTTGGAGTACATGTATTTAAGCAAAAACCAATATTCGGAAAAGAAAATATAGACAATGCCTACGAGGAAACGATTCGTATGATCCGGGAAATGTCCGAGAAAAAAATGGGCAATTGTCCTACAGTAATCGGAGAAACCGGTATTCCTATGGACCTCAATCACAGAGTAGCTTATCTCAAAAATGATTACGGCGTGTTGGAAAAGGCTCTTGATCGAATTATGAAAGCAGTGGAAAAAAATTTCGTAAATCTGGCGTTATGGAATTATACTCCTGATCATACCCATAGTTTGGGAGATAGATGGAATGAAGAAGACTTATCTATCTATTCCCAAGATACGCCTTCTTCCTATGATGAAGACGGTGGGAGGGCGGTTCGGGCTTTTAGTCGTCCTTATCCAATACGAACCAAAGGTTTTCCTGTAGCCTTAACTTTTGATATGGAAAGGTCCTTATTTAAATATGCGTTTCGACAAGAAGGTGATTTGTTTCCGGAAACCGAAATTTTTATTCCGGAAATTCATTATAAAAAAGGGTTTGAGGTTTTAGTCAACGCTGGAACGTATCAATATGATTTTCGTAGCAGAGTATTAAAATTCAAAGGAGAAAAAGGAATTCTTGATTATGGAATAACCGTTTACCCGTCCAAAAAATCACTTTCCAGAGAACAAGATAGAACTAAAGTGGTTCCCAAGACTCAAAAGAGGAAGACTCAATGAAAAAAGTTCTTATGATTTCCCTAAGTGTAGCCGCGGTTCTTTCATTGACCGTAATGTGTGGAGGTGCTAAACATTCAGCTGAAGAATGTGCTCCTATTGTAGATGAAATGTTGACAAATCTAACTGCTGGACAAAAACCTGAAGACGCAGCAAACATCGCAACTATGAAAGCTACTCTAGTTCCAGTATTACAAAAAGAATGTATGTCTGGAAAATTTGATCTTACTTGTCTTAAATCCGCAAAAAGTATCCCAGCTATTCAGGCTTGTAAAAAATAAAATTTTTTCCTTTCGCACCTCGGTAAAATAACGAGGTGCAAAATTCCTTTCAAAACAACAATTTTTTTTTAAATGTGGGAAGAACTCCAGCAAATCACGATTTTACGAACAAATTCTAAAATTGTAGGGACTCATATTTTTAGAAAATTCTTTCTCGTTTTTTTACGTTGAACTCACGTTATTTAGAAATTATTTTCAAAATTCATGTTATTCTAATATATAGAAATCGATAGCGAATTTGAATGAATCATTTGCAAATACATTCGTTTTCCGAAAGAAATTTGATTCTAGAAGTTTTTTGGGCTGGATAAGGGTTTTTATCCACAATCACACAAATTTCTTTTGATAAAGACTGGAACAGACTTTTAAAATTCGTTTTGTATAATGTCGCTTCAGATGTTTTAGACCTACCCGCTGCTGAAATGAGTTTTCCAAGAAAGTCATCTAATTTCTTTTCTTTTTGCTCTGAGATATTTACAGAACTTAAGAAATCTTGAATTCTTAAAAAGATCATTTCTTTTTTATTTTCGTTTGTTTCTTTAAAATAGTGATTGGATAAAAAATCAAAAATAGAAAAAACTTTATTCGTTTCTGCAGAAGTATCAAATACGATATTTTTATATTTATCAAAAAATACAAGCGCTGTCAAATCCGAATCCAAAAACGCTTTAGAATCTTGTAAAGCGTATAAAATAGAAAGTACAATCTCTTCCTTACGTATGGCGACGGGTCTTCCTATTTTCTTTTGAATTCCCAACTCCATAATTTCGTCTGCTCTTTTTAGAATGAGTTGTTTATTTGTTTCGGATTGTATATTTAATAAATATACAATATATCTTGTTAGACCTCCGACGGGAACCCTCTGGATTACATCTTTTCCAGATAACCATTCTTCTTCATCTATACGCTTATCCAATTGAAAATAACGTAGGCTGTCCAAAACTCGATAATTTTCGTCTGGGTTTTGAAATTTTTTTAAAGAATCCATTAAGAAAATATTATATTCTTTTGAATCAATTTTATGACGAATAAAACTCGATAATATCAGGCCGTGAATTTTTCCACATTCTTCTTGAAAGGATACTTTCTTTGCTTTTTGAACGAGTTCTTGAATCTTAGACTCCGTAGATAAATCTTTTAAAAGAGTTTCTATTTCTAAGTTGCCAGGACATTTTTTTTCCGGTGTCGTTTGTTGAGAGGAATTTTGATTCGTTATTGAGTCTTGATTTTCTTGAGTGATTGTAGTATTAAAAGCATAAACGATTTCGCCCGTTACAACATGAATAAAACGTCCTGATATTTTAATTTCTTCTTGCGTTTGTATTTTTTGAATCGAATAAGATCCAGTAAGAATGAGATCAATCGGAATTATTTTTCCTAATTTTCTGGCTTGGTCAGAATCAAGAAGACCAGAATATTCTAATGAATGTTCTGTTAATAATTCTGCAAGTTTTGTTCTTTCGACTAAAATATTAGAAGAATCTTTTGATAATTCTACTATGAACAAATCGGAAATCATGGAATTGTATTTGTTTGTCTGTTTTTCGGAATGAATAAAGTCTATCACTCCGATTTTATAACTTTTTTTGTTTTTATTAAAATTTAGAATTACGGACTCAATAGGTGAACTTCCGGTTGTAGTGCATTGGATAACACATACAATTAGGAAAAGATAAGTAAATTTAAAAAAGCGTAATAAAAGCATTTATGCCATTGACCTCTTTACTTAGAAACTATTCTTAAACGTTTTCTGATTCAATTTGGAAATGATTTAACAATTTTCGATTTAAATAACGGGATTAAATCACTGTTTTGTGAATTGTATTTCTATTTTTTCACTTTGAAAAGTTTCTTTGAAAACATCAGAATTGTTTTCAAATTGGCGACAACTATTTTCTTAAAGAATACACTGCTAAAAGATGTAATCTCTCAAAAAAATGGAAACATTTTAAGGAAGCTAATTGTCTTTTATTCTTCCATTAAAAAAAATCCTTCTTCTTCCGAATAACATCCGTGTTCTCGGTATGGACCCGAAGTATAAAAGTGAATTTTTTGTGCGTATCGTCTGCCGATTTTCAAACAACTTAAACAAATGTCCCAGCGGATTGCCCAGTCACATTCTTCCCTTCGATAAGATGGAAAAACTCTCAACAAAGGTTTTGTTTCTGCAATGTCTTGAGGGTTTGTCTGAGAAAATAAAGGTTTAAAAAAAGTAACGTCTAACGGAATTACTACGATAAAGAATAAGACAAATATTCTTTTAATTTTGAATTTATTTTTAATGGAATGTTGTACTTGTATAGGTTTATTTGGAGGAGAATCTAAATCTTTGGAAAACATTCTTGTTTATATATCGAAAAAAATAGTGGGATTCGAAAGGGAAAATTTTTAAGAACTTTGTTTCAAAATTTTAAAATGTAGGATCTACTTCAAAGAAGTCAATAATTCCGATTAAATTCAATTTTTGAAAACTTCTCTATCTTTGATAAAATCGGTCATTAAGTTTAGCGTGAATTCAACATAACGCGAAAGGGATATTTTTCTATAGTTCTAAATTTAAGTTGATCTCTATAAAATAGGAAAAAAGTTTTAACATCAATTTTCTTTATGAAATTGGGATTTTATGATTGTTATTCGCTAGAAAATTCATTTTATAGAGGTTTCTTTTAAAGCGAACTTGTTTGTAACATAAGAATTGGTTGCTTTTCAGAGGGAAACATAAGAAAGGGGTAATCAAGGAAATTCGTTGCTCGCAATATCAGTTATTTTTTATCTCTTTACTACGATACTAATCGGGGCGGTTGCTTCTCGATTTGTAAGCGATTCAAAGGATTATGTACTCGCAGGTAGAAGGTTACCTTTGTTTCTTGCATCTTCCGCTTTGTTTGCGACTTGGTTCGGCTCTGAAACTTTACTTGGGGCTTCTTCTCGTTTTGTGGAAGATGGAATTCTAGGTGTTATAGAAGATCCGTTTGGCGCTGCCCTTTGTCTATTTCTTGTAGGTTTATTTTTTGCAAGACCCCTTTATAGAATGAACATACTTACTTTTGGAGACTTTTATAAAAATCGGTTTGGAAGAAGAGCCGAAATTTTATCGAGTGTATTTATGATTCCTTCCTATTTCGGTTGGATTGCCGCGCAGTTTGTTGCTTTAGGAATCATCTTTCATTCGTTAGCCGATATTCCCGTGTCTACCGGTATTATTGCGGGAGCCGGAGTCGTTTTGATTTATACTGTAATTGGAGGAATGTGGGCGATTTCTCTTACCGATTTTTTACAAACCGTTTTAATCGTATTAGGACTTTCTTATCTAGTTTGGGATCTAAGCTCTAAAGCGGGCGGAATCGAGAAGATACTCGCATCTACAAAACCTGGTTTTTTTAAATTTTTTCCTGAGATGAATGCTAAAAGTATTTTCGCATATATAGCGGCTTGGATGACGATTGGTTTAGGATCGATTCCACAACAAGATATTTTTCAAAGGGTAATGGCTTCTAAGTCTGAAAAAGTAGCCGTTTATTCTTCTTTATTAGGATCGTTTTTTTATTTAAGTGTGGCTTTTCTACCTTTGATTGCTGTGCTTTGTGCGAGAAAGATATATCCTGAAATTGCAAAAGAAGACGCACAGATGATTCTTCCCAAAACCGTACTAACCCACACTGGACTTTTTACTCAGATTTTGTTTTTTGGGGCTCTATTGTCCGCAGTGATGAGTACAGCCAGCGGAGCGATTCTTGCATCAGCCTCCGTATTGGGGGAAAATGTAATCCGCCCTTTTTTTAAAAAAACGAGTGAAAGAACCCTTCTTCGGTTGTTTAGACTTTCCGTGATAGCAATTACGTTAGTCTCTCTTTCAATGGCAAATACAAAAAGTAATATTTACGAATTAGTATCTCAGGCGTCTGCTTTGAGTCTTGTTTCTTTGTTTATCCCTCTTGTCGCCGGGCTTTTTCGAAAAAATTCTACTTCTACCGGAGCTATATTTTCTATGATTGTAGGATTTTGTACATGGTTTTTATGTAATATACTTTCATTAGAAATACCAGCTTCGATCCCAGGCTTAATTTCTAGCTGGATAGCTTTATATTTGGGAGATTGGATGGAACATAGAGGTTATATTCAAAAAAGCCAATGATTCCGAGTTAAGTGCAGTTTTTCATCTTTGCAGAATAAGCCTCTAATTTTTGAGATTATTTTTATGAGCCTGAGTGATAAATTGCCAATAAAAATATAATAAAAACAAAATGTTCTAATATAACTTGTTTTTAATTTAATATGAGTCCGGTATAATGTGAAAGGAGTTGATGCGAGGAAGCTCAGCAGAACGCTTCTCTATGATTGCGTTCTAAATTGAAGCTAAAGAAGATTGTTGTATAATGTTTACTATATACAATTTATTGACCAGAGCTGAAAGCCCGGTCCGGCTTGCCGTAGGGAACCCAGATTTTTTTATGTCGAACTCAGGTTAATTAATATGAGTTCCGTAAGGAAGAAATTTGACTACTGAAAATTCTATTCATTCGTGTTTGAAATTGAGTTCAAATTAAAATGTATTCGATTTATTTAAAATACTTTTTATAAATCAAATGAATCTAAACTCAAACTCGTAAAAGTCCTCTACTGTTCACTATAAAGTTGAGTAGCCGTAAATATTCTGACTAAGTGTTATTTAATGTAAGTTTGATATAATCCAATCCGAAGTTGACTAAGATAGAGGAATTCAGTAGAACGTTCTTTCAAACTCAGCAAAACGCTCCCCTGCGGATCGCGTTCTATAACAAATTGAATTCAGGAAAAGATTTTGTTTTTAAGTGAATGCTCAATTTGTTAATCGAAGTTAAAAGAGTGGTCTAACAATGCCGGATTTGCCAAACTTTCTTATGCAGAATTTATGTTATTGAAGTGTAAACGATTGAGTACTTTATTATATAGTCTTAGTGGCAAAATAAAATAATTTCTTTCCATAAAAGTAAATGAGATCTGAAAATGGTAAAAATATAAATTCGGAGAAATGAATGCCGCCCATTTTAGACGATTCTGTCGCCTTTGAAAAAAAACAGGAACCTCAAAAACGATTGGGAGAAGTATTCCAAGGTCTTTGGTTGGAAAATGAAATTTGTTTTGCGATCGCCGGAGGTGGATGTAAGGCTTTTTATGGATTGGGTTTTGGGCATGAGATCAAATCTTGGGGTTTAAAGTTTAAGGAAGTGTCGGGAGTCTCTGCCGGTGCCGCGATGGTACTCTGTTTAATTTGTGGAGACGAGGAGGAATGTGTTGCTTTCTTTGAAAATATAGTTCGAAAAAATCCAGCTAACTTTTATTGGAGCCGACTTTTTAAAGGAGAAAGAGCTTTCCCGCATGAAGAGATGTATCGAAAAACGATTCGATTTGGTATGGATTTTCAAAAAATCATTCAATCTGGGGTTAAGGTATATATTCACACTTTGAGGGCGATCCCAAAGGAAGATTCTCTAAAAAATAAATTTAGATTGGCAAGATTAATTGCAGAAACCGCAAAAGCTTTTTTAGAGGACGAAAGAGATAGAAAACGCGGTTTAAATACGGAAAGGATGCAAAGAGTACTCAGAAATTGGAATATGAAGGAAGTCTTATTTACGGAAAAAGATTTCGACAATGAACAAACGGTAGAGCAAATTATTCTCAACTCCTCATCTGTTCCTCCGGTTGTTTCGGTTCAAACTCTTGAAAGAGAATATTATTTCGATGGCGGACTTACCAACAATTTACTTTTGGAAGCGTTCCCTCCTGATAAAAAGACGATCGGAATTTATTATGAACCTACTACGATTGTGGGAAAAGATCCAAAACTTTTAGAAAGATGTTATTTACAAACTCCTTCAGAGCCTTTACCGATTACTTCTTTCGATTATACGGATCCAGTTGGAGTTAGAAAAGCCTATGAACTTGGAAGAAGAGATGCTCGGGTTAATAAACATAAAATTTTCGAATACCTAAAAAAAGATTGGGTAAAAACTTTTTCTTCTTTAAAATTGAAATAATTGTTATTTAGACACTATTTTTTATTCCATTGGTCTTAAAATTAAATTTTTGCATTAAATCGTTGTTCTGCGGTTCTCATCAAATTAAAAATTCATTTTATTGAAATTTCCAAAAATAAAAACATTGCCCTCATATTATAAATTTCACAAACGTAGTTAGGCTCTGAAATATAAGATTTAAAGCTACATTTTGTTTTTTTGTAGTAAAAAAATCGATCCATAAGAGTTGTAAAATAAGTAGTAAGTCAATTGGTTCAAAAAATAAAATTAGGACAATAGAATATGAATCCGATCGTTCAAAACATCATTGCTTTGGTCGCGGGAGCCGTTTTTGGTAGCATCGTAAACATGGGAATTATCATGGTCAGTGGGCATATCATTCCTCCTCCTACTGGGGTAGATGTGACTACAATGGAAGGACTGAGGTCATCCCTACATTTATTCGAACCTAAACATTTTATTTTACCGTTTTTAGCTCATGCACTTGGTACTTTTGCTGGGGCGTTGTTGACTGCAAAGGTAAGTTTCAATCACAAGGTTAAGCTTGCTATGGGAATTGGATTCCTTTTTCTAATCGGTGGAATTGCAAATGTAATGATGCTGCCTTCACCTTTATGGTTTACCGTCTTAGATTTAGTGGGTGCATATTTACCTATGGGTTATCTGGCAGGAACCTTGTTGCGAAAATAAACCTCATATAGAAGATCGTTTAAAATTCGGAGTACAAAATTTATGAAAAAAATATCTATATTATTTGTTTTAGTGGGTCTGATCGTCTTAAGTTTTCATTGTAAAGAAAATAAATCAGATCAAACCAAAGGAAGAATTGCGTTTCTAAAAGGCGAAATTTCCGTTCAAAGAGGAGAACAAAAGTTCAAGGCGATTGTCTCTCAAGAGATTTTAAACGGAGATGTAATTTTGACTGGACCTAAATCGGTCGCTACTCTTGTTTTTGGAGAGAATTCGACTGTAATAGAAGTTCAGTCGGATTCTAAATTTCAAGTAAAGGAATCATCGGATGAAAAAAACTTTTTTCAGGATAAAGGAAGCTCTTGGATTTTAACAAATAAATTATTAAAAGGAGAAAAAATGAATCTTCATACTCCTACTACGACTGCCGGTGTGAGAGGAACTAAATTTTACACTTCGGTTTACGGAGATATGACGTTTACTTGTCATTGTGAAGGGCGGATAGAATTAGAAAATCATCAAAATCACTCTAAAAAAATTAATGATGCGGATTATTTATCCGTAGCCAAAGGAGATAAAACGATTTATATTACTCCGAGTGATTTACAAAAATTGAATGTTCCTTACTTGCATAATCATAGTGAAATTGAAAATTCTCTTGTGGGAGCGCAAAATAAAATGACTCCAGAACAATTTCAGATTATTTATGAATTGGCAAAAAAGAAATTAGAATCTATTGAATAGAAAAATCTAAGCTCAGTCTCAAAACATTTATAATTGAGCTTTCTATAAGACTCGGTTCAAGAATGTGCGCGTTTCAAAAAGTATAAGTTATAAAAACTTACCGAGTCGTTTTGGGGTGATTTAAATTAGTACGAGTTCTGTGTGAGGAAATGAGAAAGAATTTTCTGAAAGTATGAGTTTCTACAGTTTTAGGGTTTATTCGTAACATCGTAATTTGTGATAGTTCCTACAAATTACGTCTATAGTGATTTACAGATTTTTGGATAAGATCACTTAAAAACTATAACAGAATGTTCAATATCTTGTATTGAAATAGAGCCTTGTAATTAAGATCCCACGGTATTCAATTTTATAAAAATTTGTAAGAGTTATAGTACACACATTTTATTTTACCGAAAAAAAGTAGGTTAATCTATTGTCTTTGGAATGGGTATATTATAATTAAAAGAAATTATAATATTTAAATATCTTTTTGAATATTATCAATGAATTACGAGCCATTTATAGATCATTTGTTCTATATCTTTTTTGTAATAAGGTTTTCCTAAAAAATCAGACATTCCCGCTTGTCTACATTTGATTTTATCTTCTTGAAGAACGTCTGCAGTTACTGCGATGATTACAGGTTTAGGAGAAATCATGGGATCCGTCAAAATAAAGTTAGAAGCACTGATCCCATCCAAATGAGGCATGTTTATATCCATAAAAATCAAATCGAATCTTGAAACTCTGACCTTTGTGATCGCTTCTAAGCCATCTTTGGCCAACTCAAATTTGATCTTGAGCTTTTTAAGAATACCAGATAAAAGAAAAATGTTGGTAGAATCGTCTTCGGCGATTAAAATAAAAGTGTCCGGAGATAAAGAAGAAAGATCTGTGATTTCTGGAAGATAAGTTGAATGATCCTTGGAAACAAATTCGGATAATAAAACCGTAAACTCAAACGTGGAACCTTTAGATTTGTTTTGAGATACATGAATTTTACCGTTCATCAATTCGACTAGTTTTTTAGAAATTGCAAGGCCTAAACCAGTTCCACCGTATTTTCTTGAAATGCTCGAATCGAGTTGAAAAAATTTTTGAAATAACAAATCAATTTTTTCTCTAGGAATTCCAATTCCAGAGTCTATTACCTGAATCTTATATTCGATTTTTGTTTCTATCTTTTCAGAAAACGCACGAATTTGAATTTTACCAGAATCGGTAAATTTAACCGCATTTGAAATCAGATTGGAAAGAACTTGTGTAATCCTACGTTTGTCTCCCACAGATTTGTCTATAAAATCGGGAGAATAATCAACCGATAAAACAAGACCTTTTTGAGTTGCTTGATAAAGAAAAATACCTATTGTTTCTTCTACGGTTTCTTTCCAGTAAAATTCGTGTAGTTCTAAATTTATTTTATCCTCTTCTAATTTAGAAAAATCTAAAATATCGTTGATAATCTTAAGAAGATTCTCTCCGCTTTTTTGAATCAAATTTCGAATATACTGTTGATTCTCGTCTAGAGGAGTCGATTTAAATTGTTCGATCAAACCGATGATACCGTTAAGAGGAGTTCTAATTTCATGGCTCATAGAGGCTAAAAATTGAGATTTAACCTTATTTGCAAATTCGGCATCATCGCGCGCTTTGAGTAATTCTCTCGTTCTGGATTGAACCTGAAATTCTAAGTTTGTATTTTGTAATTCTTTCAGTGCAAGTAATTCGTTGTGAGTTTCGATATTTTCTTGTAAAGTTGATTTTAACTCCAGCGCCAAATCTTCTGAATGATTAAAAGCTTGTGTGAGCTGTTGGGCTAACACTCCAGCTTGGAAAAAAATAAAAACGGTTATTCCAATATAGGAAATGTAACCGGTCGAAATATATCCTAACGTGAAAAGAATATCGTTTAATACTACTGTAGAAAAAATGAGATATGCGATTAGAATAAGAGTAGCACCTTTTCGTTTCATTTTATGCGCTTTAAATAGATATGTGGTTAAGCCCAAGGGCAGAAAAGAAATTAAGACAAAGATAATACTAAAGAATTCAGTAAAAACTCGAACAGGCAAAGCTAATGTAAAACTCGAACAACCAAAAACTCCAATTGCCGAGTTAATAAAAAAAGAAGAAACTTCCTCCGGAAATAAAGATTTGATAAACATACACATAAAGATTCCAATTGATAGAACCGTAAAATATATAAAACGAATGTAAAAATCAAAATCTATATCAGGAAAGAATATTATAAAAGCGTGATCTTCAACGCTAAGCTGACGGATCCCCATTGAAATACAAAAAAGTCCAAAAAATAAATATTCCTTCGAACGTGTTCTAAAAAGGAATAAAACCAAATGATAAAATCCAATTAAAGCTACAGATGCAAAACTTGCGATGTCCATCATGAGATGGCTCACTTGAGTATTTCTGATGATTTCCCATTTACCTAAATAAATAGGTTGCCAAAAACCATGATTTTGATGATTGAAATTCGAAACCCAAATGACGATCGTCATTTGGTTGTTTTGTGGACCAATTTCTGTCCTGTCTGGTTTGAGTTTTGGAGTCATGGTATTGAAGTCCGTTCCCAAAACACCAATTTGTGCAACGGATTTATTGTTTATAAAAATTTGAAATGCAGATAAGATTTCGGTCCATCGAATACCATAAGAATCGTGAAAAGAGGTTGGTAAAATTACTTTTAATCGATACGTAGCCTTACCAAAAGGAGATAAATTTTTTCCGGGAATATTATAAAATTTCCAATAAGCAGGAACTGGATAAAATCCGTTACAATTTTCTTTCCATTGAGATTCTTCTGCATTTGGCGGAATCCATTGATCCCAACAAAATTCCCAATTTCCTTTTAGATTAATCGATTCAATATTAGGATTCCAAGTAGATAAATCAATGACACCATTAGAAGCAATAGGATTGTTTTGTTTAAATTGAGAACAGTTCAATAAAAAAGTAAGAAAAGAAATTAGAATGAAAAATATGCAGGAAATACGCAAAGACTTTATCATTTTTGACAATAATTCCTTTTTAATGGTAAGGTGAATTATGGCAAAAAATCCCGATGATTGCGATTCAATTTTAAAAATATTCAAAAAATCTGATTCAAAGTTTTCTTGATAGGGAAATATTTTTCTGTTTCATCATATCAAAATTTAAACTGACTTGTGGAAAGGCCAGTTCAAACGCGTGACTTAGGATGAATCACTGTATAGTAGAAAATTATTTAGAACTATAAAACAAAAATACCTAAGATTTTAACCTCTAAACTCTAAATCCGGATTTGTATGAAAATGAATAAAACTCTATTCTTAGGGATTAGGTAATCCCGGCTTAAGTTCTATTTTTTAAAAATCGTTCGTTTTTTGTATTACCAAACTAACTAGGAAAAATGACGTTTTTGAGGATTTTGTTTTATTCCCAATATCCAAAAGTATTCTTAAAATATAGAATGGTACTTTTTAATCAAAATCAAATTCAATAAACATTTGCGAAGAATCAAATTCTATAAGATTCTGTATTCGAGAAGAGCCTGAACTGAAATGAACGTATATCAACAAAACGAATCAAGGATACAAAAAAAGAAGATTCTTATGGTCTTAGCCGTTATCCCGATTTTGATGATTGGAACGTTTGTTTACGAAGTAAAACAGATACAAAGTGAAATTCATCGTGTCGTATGGATGAGAGCGAGAGTAACTCAGGATTATATTCGAAGGATCAGTAATCAAACCAGGGCTCTAAAACTTTCAATCTCTCATTCTATGGACTATTATGAAGATTCTATTTTAGATAAACGTGTGCTTCACAAATTTAAGAAATACTCCAGTTTAAAAATTTTTGGAAATAGAAATCAGATAAAAACAAATTCTTCTACTTCTGAATTTTTAGCAACTTCCGCTTCTATAACTCCGTTTTTTTTAAGAGAAGTAGAAGCTGCTTTGGGACTCGGTGGGCAATTTGAAACCTTGGTAGAAACAGAAACACAAAGTGAAGTGGTTTGGGCCTATTATTTATCTGCACAGAAGTTTCTTTATTTTGCGCCTACATTGAAGCCGTATAAAGATATTTTTAATGAAGGTCTTTATCAAAGACCTTTTTGGGTTCAGGCAACTCCTAAAACGAATCCTCAGCGTAAACAAGTCATATCGGAGCTTTACAATGATATTGGTGGACAAGGATTAATGATCACTATTTCCGAACCAGTATATTTTAGAGATCAATTTATTGGAGTCGCAGCAATTGATATAGGTCTTGATGCAATGCGTAGAGTTTTAGCTGTAGGCGATTGTATAGGGGAAAGTATTCTTATAGATGAAAATAATAAGATCATCGCAAAGGAATCTTGGATTGATATAAATGATTCAACGATTCAACTCCCAAGTGGACCTTCGGAAAAAATTTTTTTACAAGAAGGATACTATTGGGCTTTTTTCGAAATCAAAGATCAAGAAGTGCGATTGGTACATCGAATTTCGGCGGTAGAATTTTTATTTTCGGTTATCTTAAATCTACTTCCATTTTGGGGGTTGATATGCACTCTCGGGATCGTTTCCATTTTATACATAAAATTGAAAGCGTCTATGGAACAGGTTTCAAAAATGATTCATACAGATCCTCTGACTGGAATTGCAAACCGACGCGGCTTTTTAAAACTTACACAAAAGTCTTTGGTGACGATTCATCGTCACGGACAATCGTGGACGATTTTGATGATCGATATAGATCATTTTAAACAAGTAAACGATCGGTTTGGACATGATACCGGGGATAGAATTCTAATTAAGGTTTCTCAAATACTAAGCGCTAATATACGTCAAACTGATGTGGTATGTCGTTGGGGTGGAGAGGAATTTGCAGTTTTTCTTTTTGGGGTTACTCCGGAAGATTCAATAAATATTGCAGAACACCTTCGTAAAGAAGTTGAAAGTAAGGTTGTACTTAAAGATGGAAAACCGGTCACTCTAAGTATTGGAATTTCTGAAGGAAAAAGCGGAAAGAGTAGTGGTAGTGGTTTAGAAAATGCGTTTGCTTGCGCTGATCAAGCATTGTATCAAGCAAAAACTTTGGGAAGAAATCGGGTTTGTGTATTTGATACTACAACGGAAATGTTTTAAGCCAAGTTTATAATTATTTAATATTATATCTTTTCTTGTTATAAAACGAAATTATTTCTGTAATTTTTAATAAAATAATTCTAACCCAATATAAAGATTTTATAAAATTACTATCGTTAGAAAAAGAACACAAAGGTTTATAACGATCATAAACTCTATAATCGAGAAACTATTGCAATCATAAAAGATTTTGTTTTTGTCAAATTGCTGTCTTTTTATCATCTTTACACCCTAAAATTTGAAGATTCATTTACGTTTTACAATATAAATTCTCAAATTTGATTTTGATAATTGATGAAAAAGAATTTGGATTTCCTTTTCGATGGAACCTATGTCATCTTTCCACTAAGCGATTTGTTTATCGAGGTGATCCAATTGCAATTCAAGACTCAGATTAATTCACAAATCGAAAATGTAAGAGTCAAAAAGAGAATCATCTTTTCGCTTTTAGCAATTATTCTAATATTCATGTTTCTTTTTCTGATTTATGAAAACTTCAGAATGGAAAAAGAAATCGATCGAGTTGTCGGTATGAGAGCTCGTGTGATGAAAGACTATATCCGTAAAGTTGGATCACAAACGAGAGCCTTGGGGTTGTCTATTACAGATTATTTAACTTTTTATGAAAATACGCCTATAAACCCAGATCTCATTAAAAAATTTAAAAATTATCCGAACTTAAACAGATTTGGAATTCCTCATATCAGTCGGGAAAATCAAGAAGGCTCAGGTCCAGACGCGGGCACTTTAACTGCAGTAGGTTCCGTTCATAAATTGAATCCTTCACTTCTCAAAGAGATAGAAGCAGCTTTAAATTTAAGAGGTCAATTTGAGTCCTTAACTGAGAAACAAAGTGAAGTAGTTTGGGCTTACTACTTATCAGAACGCAAATTTTTATATATTACTCCAAAGTTTAAAGATGAGAATTATTATTTTACGGATGATCTTTATGCGGAACCTTATTGGACCCAAGCGAATCCAATCGCCAACCCAGCCGGACGTCAGATCATCACGGATCTGTATGAAGATATTGCCGGGAAGGGTTTGATGATTTCGGTTTCTGAGCCAGTTTATGTAAAAGGAAAATTTATGGGGGTTGCGGCAATCGATATAGGCTTAGATGCAATGCAAAGAATATTAGAGAGCGGTGATTGTATTGGAAGAAGTATGCTCATAGATGAAAATGGAAAAATTGTCGCTAAACCAGACAACTTCGCTTTAAATGATAGATTACCTTCTTCCGTATTTTCCTCGATATTAGAATCTAAGAAATCTTTTTTTCTACAAAAAGGAAGTTTTTGGATTGGAGTCAAAATTAAGGAAGAAGAAATTTGGTTGGTCCATGAAATTCAAATTTTTGAATATATAATTTATATTATAAAGAATCTTTTGCCTTTTTGGGTGCTTACATTTACTTTCTTTATTGTTCTAGTGTTGTATGTCAAGTTACGTTCTTCGATGAACCAAGTATCTAAATTAATTCATACAGATCCATTAACTGGCATTTGGAATCGGAGGGGTTTCTTAAAGTTGACTCAACGATCTATTGCTCTTGAAAATCGTCATAAAAATGAGTGGGCAATTTTAATGATTGATATTGATCATTTCAAACAGGTAAACGATAGGTTTGGACATGACGCTGGCGATAAAACTTTGATAAGAGTGGCACAAATACTCAGTCGTTCGATTCGACAAACAGATGTGGTTTGTCGTTGGGGTGGAGAAGAGTTCGCAATCTTTTTGTGTGGAGTTGGTCAAGAAATTTCTATAAACATCGCTGAAGAATTACGTAAGGAAGTAGAAAATCAAATTCGATTAAAAGATGGAAATCCTGTCACTCTGAGTATTGGGGTTTCCGGAGGGAAACAGAATTTGGAAGAAGCTTTTACAAACGCCGACCAAGCGTTGTATCAAGCAAAAACTTCCGGAAGAAATCGGGTATGTGCTTTTAACTTTTTGCAATCGAGTTTAAAATAACTAAATCTAATTTAAATTGTGGAATACTTTTGAAGTTTCAGAGTTTATTTTCTCAATTCAAATTATAACTCTACAAAAAATTAAAATGGCGAATTTCTTTTTAATTTTAAATCCAAATTAAAAATATTCTAAGTTTTTAATGCACAGTTGATTAAAAAAGAATTTTTAAAATCAATGTTAGTTGATAGAAACTTCCGTATTGTAAAGATTGAATAATTAGGCCTGATGGTGAGCGATCATAGAATTCTGAATTTGAAAGAAGAGAAGTATTTAGTTTAAAATCAAAATTGTTGGATCATTCTATTCTACTTTTACTAAGAACCTGTCCCAAAAGCTGGAGAACCCTTCGAACGCTAATATAAGCGAGGCGTTGAGTTACCCAGTTTGATCTTTCTAATTACAATTAGGCTTTTGGGACACTCTCTAAAGTGAATGAGATGAAATTTAAAATAAAGATGAACCATTATGGGAAACAGTGAATTCGTTCAAAATACAAGTTTGAACATCAAACCGGTCATATTGATCGTAGATGATGAAGTTATCATACTCGGAAGCATCAAGTATGCGATTCAACTCAGTTTCGGCAATCGTTTCGACATAGAAATGGCGGAGGATGCTGATTCTGCGATGGAAATTCTGGCAAGATGTAAGTCAGAACAGATAGACGTTCCTCTCGTGATTTGTGATCAAGTATTGCGAGGAAAAAGTGGGGACGAATTACTGATTCAAATTCATCAGGAATATCCTCAGATCTATAAAGTGATGCTCACTGGTTATGCATCGGCAAAAAGTCTCGGAAATGCTCTTAACAAAGCAAATCTTTATCGATACCTTACTAAACCTTGGGATTCTGAAGACTTGATTCTTACCATTTCCGAAGCGGTAAAGGCTTACTTTCAAAATCGAAAAGTTGCGGAACTCAGTTCTAAATTAGAAGAAACGTATTTATTTAACCGAGAAACCTTATTTCCAAACTTTGAAAACTTAAAACGAAGAATTGATCGAAGATTAATTGAAAACGAAAATTCCATTCTTGCACTCATTCGTATCGAGTCATTCGGTTCCATTGCGGAAAATTTTGGAATTGAAACATATCGTAAGATGTTATTCGAATTTTTATCCGTACTTGATTGTTTTATAGGTGGTTATAATGGAGAAATCTTTCATATTTACGATAATATGATTGCGGTTCTTACAAAAATTGAAGAGGACCGATTCTATTCTTTACTCAGTGCCGTTCGAATCTTTTTAAGATCGGAATGTATCGAAGTAGATGGAATTTCTTTTCAAGTTAAGATTTCTATTGGAGTTTCTTCTGATCAGTCAGATGTATATGATAAAGCAAGACTTGCAATGATGACTGCGAGTAACAATTCTTCTGTAGAATATATACCATATTCGGAAACTACAAACAAAGTCGATCGAATTTATGCAAATCTAAAATTGGGTAAAAAATTCAACTCGGCTCTCAATGCTGGAAGTATCATTCCTTATTTTCAAGGAATTTATGATAATAAGCTCAATCGAATTACAAAGTACGAATGTTTAGCGAGAATTATGGAAGGAGATCAAATTTACAATCCGGCAATGTTCATTCCAATCGCAAAATCTACCGGAATTATTCGATTGCTTACTCCTTTGATGGTAGAGAAAACTTTTAAGTATTTCTCAAAACATCCAGAATATTCTTTTTCTATTAATATTTCTGAATCCGATTTAGATAAAAAAAGTTTTCCTCTTTGGATAATGAATCGATTATTACACTATAGAATTTCTCCGGATCGTGTTATCTTTGAAATTTTGGAAAACGACCATTGGAACGGTTCTTCTAACTCTACTCGTTCTCTACAAGAGTTGAAAGAAATAGGTTGTAAAATCGCTATCGACGACTTTGGGGTAGAACGTTCTAACTTTGAAAGATTAATAGAAATTCAACCGGACTTTATAAAAATAGACGGTAAATTTATACAAGGAATTCATGAAAATCAAACTTCATACAGATTAGCTGCAGCGATCACCGAAATGGCGCATACAATCGGAGCCAAAGTAGTGGCTGAATTTGTATCTAATGAAGAAGAATTAGAAGCGGTAAAATCTTTGAGTATAGATTATTCACAAGGTTATTATTTGATGGAACCAGCAGAAGACATCATTTATACGGAGACTGTTTTAAATTTAGCTTAATCTTTTTTATATTTTTATAAACTAAAAGTATAAATTCTGAGCCCAATTTCTATAGGCAAATAAAAAGAAATCATATAAAAATACTATTAGAGTTTTGAGACGAATCTTCGTTTAAGAAACTGAATTCTGAGCACTTGTATATAAAGTTCTGAATAAAATCAAATTTCTGCTTTTAAAAACTAGAAAATTAAGTACAAATTAATTAAACGTGAATTCAGCGTTAAGTAACTATGATTCTGAAAAAAGTTGGAATCTGAACTTTACAGATCAATTCTTTAAATGTGGGAACTCCTACAATTTATAAAATAGAAGTTTATAACACTTGAATCTGTCGTATTAATTGTGGGAACTACTGCAAATTACGATTTTACGACAAATTCTAAAATTGTAGGAACTCATACTTTTAGACAATTCTTTCTCATTTTCTTACAACCAAGCTCACATTAATTAAGAATCATTTTTACATTCCGTTAAATAACGTGAGTTTCAATATAACCAATGCGAAAACGATTGTAGTAAAAATGCCAACATTATATACGACAAGAAGGAGCAACATTGAGTTCAATTTTATGGTTGCTCACCTTTTTAGCTATGAAATTCACGAGTTGCGATACCCCTCGTTTCATTAAGAAAAGCTTGTTCTAAAATCGTTCAATGTGGGAGCTACTACGAAAATTTAACGACATTAGGAACTACTCAAAAGTTCACAAATTGCCAAATACCTCAAAAAATTTTACACGATCATTCTTTAGAAATTTTTAATAAAATTCAGTAGTTCCTACAAATTAAGTCGCATTGGGACAAACTCTAAGTTTTTTATTCGCTCAGATTTTTCCTACATTGAATTCATGTTAAATAGTAAAAACTCAGAGTATAGTAACGTGTGACCTATCGTTTTTTCACTCAAAAAAGCCTTTATAATAAAAATTTAACAGCACTAAATTTGTTTTATAGAAATAGTGAATTTCCACTATAAAACAAACCCTTTTCGCCAAACTCGCGTTATACTATAAAAAAATGATGGCTTTTAATTTTTTCAATAACTACTCAAATACTCCGTATGAAGTTCTGAGTAGTTATTCATAAAATCATTTTATGGATTTCTATATCAATTCTGATTTGTAAACCCAGATTTAAATTTAGAAACCTCTACAAATCTAAAAGATTCAATTCTGCACAAAATCGTCGTTTGGCGATTCCAAGTTTAATAGTTCAATTTATAGATTAAAAGATTTCTTCAATTTAATATTTAATCATATTATAAGTTAAAGAATATGAATAATTAAAAACTATAAAAAATATCTAAATACCAAAATAGTTAAAGATAACGCTAATTAGAATGAAGAAATACAAGTATGCGTATTTTAATTTCATAATCCATACTATAAGCTGCAAAGCTTTATCTTTATAATGATATATACTTTTTAAAAATAACATAAAGAATATTTTTTCAAAAACCTTGGGGGTTAGGAAAAATGAATCAAGCTATAATGATTGATCACGAATCAAAAGAAATACAAGTTAATACAATTCGTTATAAACTTTTAGTAATCGAATTTACAGGTATAGTTAATTATGAAACTCTAAAAGGAACGCCTGCTCAATTGAGTTCTATTTTCTATGAAATGGAAGGTATATTGGTGTTAGATATCAGGAAAGTAATAAATCTAAATTCTGAGTTTGTGCGTGCTTTTACAGGAATTTTACATGTGATTTCCGAAAGATTTGCTAGATACTTTATTATAACAGAAGATCAAAAAATTTATAATTGGATTATGAATTACAATCAATTAAGAGATGTCAAACCAGTGATGAATTTTAATGAAATAGGAAAGTCTTTGGAGCTAGATTCTTTAATTCAACAATTTGAATTTTAGAAATGGAATAAGTATTTAATAATATAATTTTATTCATCTTATATTCTGAAGAGATCTCTTTTGGGAGATGAGTTATGATAATAGATGTAGAAGGGAACTCACTCTATTACACTCGTCTATCTGGCTTTGTTTGTAATATAACTGGGCCAGGTAGACAATTTTAAAATTTTCTTTCTAAATAGAGTTTATAAAAAAATATCTGCAATTTCCTTAATAAAATAAT
Organism: Leptospira interrogans; assembly: GCF_900156205.1. Classification (GTDB taxonomy): domain Bacteria; phylum Spirochaetota; class Leptospiria; order Leptospirales; family Leptospiraceae; genus Leptospira; species Leptospira interrogans. The sequence continues at coordinate 206,182 of NZ_FTNA01000001.1, read as the reverse complement.
TTTAGTAAATACGAATTTACTAATAAATAAATTCTTCCCTATAATACTTCATTACATATTTTTTGAATATAATTCATTTGGCATTTATCCTAAATACCCACCCATAGGTGTTTGCTGAGCTTTTCGAACAACCCTTGGGATTGAGTTTCACAAAAATGTGAGAACTACTACGAAGATTTAACGATATTAGAATTGTTGGGAAAGTTTGCAAATTGCCAACTAATTTGTAGGAACTACTCCATTTTATTAAAAATTTCTAAAGAATGATCGAGTGAAATTCTTTGAGATTTTTGGGACAAGTTCAGGCTCTTCTATAGTTAGATTTAAAATTACTTATTTTACTTGCAAATGAGTAAATTAAATGTGTGTTGATCTAATAAAGTGCTATGATATGTTTTTTAATTTGAGTAAGCGATTGGAATGTTGTTATCAATAGTTCTTCTTTCAAATATTGATTTCAATTTATAACTAGGGGAGATGTAAAACTAAAATTTCTTTATACTTACTTATAAATAAAGTTAGCGCGAATTTATAGGAATTCGCGAATCATTAATTTAGCTCCTATATCTCCATAAACAAAGCACTGAGTCTATTTGGCTAATTTGCATTCGTTAGCCAGATAGATTTTTTTTCGTTTCAATTTAGAGAAACTCTGGGATTCACGATAATCATCTATAATAATTAGAATATATATCAAAGCTTGTCCCGAAACCTAAACACCGACCTGCAGAGCGACAATAGAAGTGATGGATTGAGTTTAAGGAGGTCGTTTGCTGAGTTACTTTGAGTACGTATCCATAGAAGTGAAACGCTGAGTTCCATAAAATGTAGAAACTACTCCATTTTATTAAAAATTTCTAAAGAATTAATCGCGTAAAATTTTTTGAGGTTTTGGAACAAGTTCTAAGGTCATTAAAAAGTTAATTTTCTTTTATGAAAGCTTTATTATATATTTCTGAAAATGTTTAAAAAATTTCATATATTACTGATCTCCATAAAATTGAGTACCGTTAATTTTATTACAAAACACTGATTCCATGCAAAATATTAGGTACTTTATATATAGTTATGAGTAATAAACGATTGTATCCATTAGTTATACTATTTAATTAGAATGTCTAAAGTTTGATTTCTAAAATGGGATTGTCTTAAAGTATATTATGATTATATAATAAATTCTCCAATACTTGTGATGAAAACAGAATTTTGTAATAAAAATTTATAATACCCAATTTTATAAGATCAGTAGTAAAAGTCTATTACAAGACTTAAAAGAAATTATCTTGAACCTTTCATAAAATGTTTCCACAGATAAGTATATTTTTTGAACAAGGGTAATTAAGTTTGGTTCTTGAATTCGACGATTCAAAAAAGGTTGTTTTTGTGTGAAGTGTTCTGGTTTTTAAAAATTAAAAAGTATGGGAATAATCGTATTCTTTTATAAGAAAATTTAATTCTATAAAAGTTTGTTATTAATAATCTGAACTTACAAGTTACTTAAAACTATAAAATTAAGTGGCCAAAATTCAGTTCTCATATTTCTTAAGGTTTAATCATTGATTCTTACTAATTACTAGAATAAGATTGAATGAACTTTGAGACAACCCCATTTGAGACTGATAAGGTTTTCACTTCATCTTATGGGATCTTTATAATAAAATAAAGTTTTAAATTAAATCGATGTTATTATACTACTACAGTATCGAACTTATTCGATTCTAAATTTTTGTTCAGAATTTCAGCCTTTTGTAAATTTATAGATATTTTAAAATGTTCATAATTAGATCCATTTAACTGGATCGCATTTTTTCTGAGTCCTTTGGGAGAACATCCGGTCCATTTTTTACAAGCTCTATGAAAGGATGTATAGGAATTAAATCCACATTCAAAAGCAATATCTAATAGGTTCATATTCTTTTTTTCTACAAGGAATTGGATTGCATCGTTCATTCTATTTTGATTTATAAAATCTGAAAATCCCATATTTTTATATTTGTTCAGATAAAAAGAAGCTTGGTGTAAACTGACACCTAAATAGGCGGAAAGATCAATTAAACGAATACTGTCATCCGCATAAAGTTTCTCCCTAATAAAACCATTAATCCTTTCTTCTGCCCGTTTTAGATCGTCTTCCTTAAGAAGATTTTTTTCTTCTAAGGGTTCTATAAATTCCAAAATTTCATCTTCCAACATAGAATATGGTTGCTCTATAATTTCTTGAGTTTCCGAGTTTAAACTTAATACTAAGTTTTGTGAAGTTGTTGCTTCATTTTGAGCTTTTATTTTTCTCTTTAAAAGATAAAGAGTGAAAATAAAAAACGCATAAAAATAGTATGAAATACTATTCCATTCAACATTATAAAAAGCGGTTCCAATAAAATTTCCCAGAACTCCAAATCCAATCCCTCCCAAGATAGGAAACAGGAAATAGTATTCTTTTTTATAGGGACGGGAAAAAATTAAGTAACCTGATTCCAATAAAGTATAAATACAAATACCGAGACAGAAAAGTTCTCCTGTAATCATCATGGAAAATGGTTTTTCAAAATACATTAAGAATGCAAAAGAAAGGATCATTGCCGTTATCGCGTTTCTAAGGATATAACGGTAAGATATTTGTATCTCAAAAATTCCTAGTATAATAAGTCGAAGTAATAGAAAGGAATAAATTGAAATTCCACAAATTATAGAAATCAATTTGAACTTATATAAATCTCCCGGCGTCAAAATCTCTGGAATAGTTCGATTCCAGATTATTAAATAAAGGCCGAAGAAAATTAGAAATGTAGAAAAAATATTTTTCTCAAACCATTTTTGTAAGAAAGACTTTAAAGAAATCTTATGTTCAAAATTTGATAGAATTTTAGAATTATAGATACGGTTTAAAAAATTCTCAATGTAAGCATTCATAAAAGACAAACTCTTTAATATTATGGGATTTGAATATTGAATCTTCAAATAGGAAACTTTTAATTTGATTTCCTTTTTCTTCTAACTTGTTCATCTTTTTCATTTGGATCGTTATTTTCAGTTATTTCTCATCGTAAAGAGTGAAATATATAATTTAAGAATCGATTTACAATTATAAGGTATCGAAATGAATAACTGCATTCTTTGCAAAATCCAAGTTTTACTTAAGTATGGTGAAATCATATAAATACAAATAGCTTTCTATAACTTGTGAATCATTTGGATTTACAAAGTATCAAAGTCGTTCCTTAAGAAAGGCTTCTATTAGCCATGTCTTTTAAGGGGTGGTATAAGTAAACTAAAAAATCGAAAATCGAATAGATTTGTTTAATCTGAAATTATGTTTTGATTCAATTTAAGTTTAGAAGAATTTTAAACCGAAGTGAATTAGAATGTTGTGAGCGGGTAGTTTGATTGACTTTTCTCCTCTGAATTGTTCAAAAAGGATGATAGTGGGAAAATTGATTTAGGTAGAATTACTAATCAAACTTGTCTTTGCGTATTCTAAAAAAGTTCACAAGTATTCAGGAAGTGTTAACCTTTTTACATTGAAAATAAATGACAGTAGAAAGTGTATTTAAAATCTGGATTCGTAGACTTAATAAAACTGACCCGTACACGTGAGTTATTTGTGTCGAAGACAAAGTTGAAAATTGTTAATAGTTGTTCTTTAAAAAAGTGCTCAAGGACGAATAACGCAAATAAACTCTGTGCTCAAAAGACAAGATTTAAAGACAAAATCACTGGAAAGAATGAAAAAACTATATAAAAACGCGGTGAAAATGAAACGAAACCATAAGAAAAGCTCAAAACACAAAGTTAATTATTTTGCAATAAATTAGACCAATCCTCAATCATAGATCAATTATCGAAAAGATAGGCTGAGAAAATTTTAAAAATAATTGATAATATTATAATGTACTAAATAATTTTAAAAAGGCTCTCTTGTTAGATCTCATACATATAGAAATGTATTTTGTTAGACGACGCTTGTAAGTAAATCAATGCAATGGAAAGCGAGATTATGTTTATCAATCTCGCTTAAAAAGAAACAATCAAGGAGGAGAGGCAACACAACGAACATAGTATGCTGTACTTTTTGCTGTTGTTCCAGAAGTGTATCCGGACATAAAATTAATTGCCCAAGCTTGACTAGCTAGAAGTCTATAAGTACTAGATGTCCAATAGTATTGAGAAACCGTTCCTGGAAAAATAGCAGTATTAATTACCGGAGATGTGCCAAAGGAGTGATCTATAATACTTCTTAACTCGGTAATATTTGGTAATCTCCAAACTTTCCCAGCGAGGTTGAGATTATTACAAAAGTTAATAGCATTTAACCATGAATATTGGGTTGTACCGCCGGTTGTACATGTGAAATCAGTAAGATCATTAGTTGTACATTTTTGCCAAATTAGTGCGTTTCCGACGTCTGTGATAGTTCCATTGCCATTATCTACTAAGGGGACTCCAAAAATAGGTATTGTAGCAAATCCCAAAAATAATAATATGATAATGGTAAATTGTCGGACCAAAAACGATCTTATATTTTTGAATTTCTTTTGAACTGTATTTCTAACCATATTCAACTCCTAAAACCAAAAGTTTGAAAGGAATTTAAAATATTCCTTCATTAAATTTTGTTATATCTTATACTATTTCCTAATATCGCGTGTATTTCCTTAATACTTACGGAGAAACACAGCGTAAGTATGTTCCTGCAATGTTCGTTTGAGTTGCATTTGTTCCTGCATCCCCAAAATTCAGGACTAAAGTATATCCTGCGGTAGGTAAATAAGGTGTAGAACTCCAGTAATAACGATTTGACAACGTTCCTGGAAAAACTGCAGTAAAGGTTCTTGGATTTGCCGTTGCATCGAAGTTAGCTAATGTTTCTAACTCAGAGATTATAGGCACTCTCCAGTTTGTGCGATTCGCATATCCTGTACCTGCATTCAAATTATTACACGCTGTAATCGCAGTAGCCAAATTAAACAAATTGTCCGATCCTGTCGTACAAGTAGCACCTGATCGTCCTTCATGACAAGTCTTCCAAACAAGTCCAGTATTATTGTCTATAGTAATGTATTCGGTTGTATTGACAGTTTGATTGGTAAAAGATGGGTTGGTTCCTTTTTGTAATTTTCCATCTTGACCAGCGGATGAAGCAGTCACACAAGTTGCATCTATAGTTCCAGTCGCGTCCCAACAATTTGTCTGCATGGTCTTCATCGGAGGTGTTCCAAAAATCATAATACTAATTGTAGTATTTGTATTTCCAGAAGAGTTACTCGCTGTGATCGTATAATTTGCAGAAGCTTGAAATACAGTTGGCGTTCCGGAGATAGCACAAGTTGTAGCATTCAGAGTAAGTCCCCCTGGTAAAGCTACATTCGGATTACAACTAGTAACTGTTCCAGTAACTGTAGGTGTCGCGGCTCCTGCAACTCCTTTATAAAAAACTAAAGCACTTGGTGTATAAGCAAGTCCAGTTGGAGGAGCAGGATTCACTGTAATTGATATAGTAGTGTTTGTACTACCGTAAGCATTGCTTGCAGTAATGGTGTAATTTGTAGCAGATTGAGTTGTAGTTGGCGTTCCGGAGATAGCACAAGTAGTTCCGTTGATTCCTAAACCAGCGGGTAAAGGGATATCTGAATTACAACTTGTTACAGTTCCCGTAACGGAAGGAGTAGCAGTAGTAATTGTTGCACCTTGTGTGAAAGTAAACGGCGTTCCCGCATAACTTAGAGCAGATGGAGGTGCTAAATTTACTGTAATTGTTATTGGAAAACTAATACTTCCAGAAGCATTACTAGCCGTAATATTATAATGGGTTGCAGGTTGAATTGTATTTGGGGTTCCGGAAATCACGCAAGTAGTTGTCCCAAGTGTAAGCCCAGCAGGTAAAGGAATGTCTGAATTACATGCAGTAACTGTGCCGGTATAAGTGGGGTGGATGGCTGCGATTGTTGCGTCTTGGGTAAAAACAAAAGGGCTACCTGCATAATTCAAAGCGGATGGAGGAGCTATATTGACTGTAATTGTTATAATAGTGCTTGTACTTCCAAAAGCATTACTTGCAGTAATGGTGTAATTAGTTGGACCTTGGGTTGTACTCGGAGATCCAGAAAGAGAACAATTTGTCGTTCCCAAAGAAAGTCCTGTAGGTAAAGGAATATCAGAAGTACAATTTGTGATTGTTCCCGTATAGTTTGGAACGATAGGAGCAAATCCGGGCATAGCACCTGCAGTAAAAGTAAAGGTAGGTGTTGCAAAATTCAAAGCAGCTGGTGGATTTGCATTCACAGTGATTACAATTGTGGCGCTTTTACTTTGAGAAAGGTTGGAGGCAGTAATTGTGTAGTTTGTAGCTGGTTGGTTAATTGTTGGAGTCCCTGTAATGGTACAAGTTCCACTTATAACAAGCCCTGTTGGTAGAGTAGGGTTGGATGAACATTGTTCGATCGATCCACTGATGCTGGGTTGAATCGGGTCGATGGGAAGATCTTTTGTAAGCACATAAGGACTTAGGGAGTAATTAACCGAAACTGAATCATTTATAGAGGCAGACTGTAATAGATTATTCGTAGGTCCAAAAAGAATTCCTTTAAAGCTAGTGGAACCGTTTCCTCCGATACAACCACCAAGGGTTAGGAGAATAATAAAGATGAAGAAATTAGGAAAAATTTTTCTATCTAACAATTCTTTTGATTTTTTGAATTGGCCTTTCTTATTTTTCATAAAATTCCCTACCTTTTAAAAACTCTTCACAATTCAAAATGTAAATTACTTTGTAATAAGAAGCAGTTGTTTGCTGGATATCGAACTTCAAAGTGTTTCAACTTTTTATTGTTAAAGAAAACTTAAAATTCGCCGAATATCATTCATTTCTATTTTTCGATCTATTGCATGGTAGCTAATTTGAATCGAATCCAACAACAAACTTTTTCTCTTGGGTATATAAATTATCTCAAAATCGAAATTAGTTCCGATCGTGTTATAACGTGAAGAGTTTTTAATAGGCTCTTAGACTTTGTGTATTTTAGAACAAAAATTGTGCACAAATTATTCAAATAGAATTGAAGCAAGTTCTAATGTAAAAGGTTTATAATGCGATGGAAAAGAGTTTATCCGGCTTTAAATTCGAATGTATAAAAATAAAGCAAAATGACAACTAACGTTCCTATTTGTTGCTATCTAATACAATGTAACTTTACCGTAATATAGAGTAAAAAAGAGTTCTATTTAAAGATCAGAAATTGTAATCGTTGTTAACTTTTTATAGTATTGATTCTTTACTTTAAAGCCCATAAATTTTAAGCTAAATCGCCGTTTAGAGGCAGAATTTGGGTATTTCTGAATAATAGAAATATTATGATTTTGAAATAAATTTCTGTTTAAAATCTACATTATGCACTGCAGATTGATTTCTAAAATGTAGGAACTACCCGCAAATCACGATTTTACGAACAAATTCTTAAATTGTAGGAACTACTACTTTTAGAAAATTCTTTCTCTTTGGTCGAATTCCACGTTAAAATAGGTTCTGCGATAAAATGTTAAGTATAGAAAATGAGTAAGTTCATCCTAGTTTTTTTCAGAAATGTGGATCATGATCAAAACTCAGTTTTATTCTAGAAAAAATTGAATACTTCTTCCGTTTATATAATTCGGGACGTAAGCACTTTTGCATGATTTTATACTTAAATTCTGAAAGTTCTAATTATGACCGATAGAAATCATTGTTTAAATGTGCGACTGAATTATTTTCAAATCAATTCATCTCAAAATACCAACGAATATAAACTTTTAAAGAACTTTATCTACAAGAATAAACTTAGGTTTGCTATATGCTATTTTTGAAAAATTTTACATCTTGCAAATTCGATCGTTAATTTTGGTACCGTTCTTTATACTCCGCTTATAGTAATATAATAAAGTACCCAATATTTTGCACTGAAATAGTGTTTTACAATAAAAATCAACAGTACTCAATTTTATAGAGATCAGTAGTACAAAGTTCAAATTCAAAAATAAGATCTTAAAAACGATTCAAAATCTATCGTGCTATAAAAATGCACGAAAATGATACTATGAAATTGTTCAGAGATTAGAACAGGGAAACCCACTTTCAAAAAAGCCAATAATGAGCTTTGAGTAGAACTTAAAAATGTAGTAACTCATGTGAGATGTTTCATTCATAACGATTAAAGTTATTAAAAGTCTATATTACTGCTTCGAAACTAAATACAAATTACTCAATATCTTATTTCTAAACGTAGATTGTCAAAAATTCAGTGGACTCAAACTTTATAGAAATCAGTAAATGGACTCAGTTTGTGGAACTGCTACATTTTATTGAAAGGATTTAAGATAAGTAATTCTGTTCTATACAATAAATCTTGAATTTGATTACTATCAAAACGGTAGATTTAGAGTTATTGAAAAATCATATCTGTGATTAACGAAACGCTTTATTGATTCGTTTTTAGTAGAAAAAAACAAAAGAAAGCTAATTTTTTAACAATTTTATTATAGAAATTAAATTTTTAAGCCTAATCTTTGATTTTGAATTGGCATAAAGATTGAATTGTTTGCTGAATTTGAAATTCCAAATTTTTTAAAAACTATGGGAATCGATCTCTCTATAGATCTTACTTAAGCTAGAGAAAATTATTTCTTTTTTAAGGATTTTACTTAATCCTCCTTGATTTTTAAGCCCTTTCCCATTTTATAGCACAATGAGTAACCTCTAGTAGCGACTTTGGAACTTAATTTCTAAATTTTCAGAAAAATTGGACTACTGATGAGGAATCTATTGAAATCGAGACATTAGCGCCATGAGAGAAATTATTAAGCTCGTTTGTCAGGAGCCGGGATGTTCTAAGGGAAAAAGCACCTATCTTCTTACCAAGAACAAAAAGGCTAAAACTGAAAAATTAGTTACAAAAAAATTCTGCAAATTTTGTAGAAAACACACCGAATACAAGGAAACTAAGGTCTAAAATTTCCAGGTAACAGGATGACTGCAAAAAAATCAGCTCCGGCATACGATAAAAAAGTTCTCCAAGAAATTTCTGAACTTCTTCATGAGAAAAAAAATGCTCTCTTGGAAAAGTATGCCCATTGGGAAGATAATAGTAAACCGTCTGGCCTTAAAGAAATGGGTGATATTGCGGATATTGCATCCGAAATTAACGAAGAAACTCTAAGTTCTGTTCTTTCCGAAGCTGAGATAGAAACTATTCGAGAAATTGATGCAGCGTTGGAGAAAATTGAAGAGGGGACTTATGGTGTTTGCGAAGGAACAGGTAAAAAGATTCCTATCGCACGTCTCAAAGCAATTCCTTGGACTCGTTATACTGTCGAATACGCAGAAACTCTTTCTAAAAGCAAAGGTTTTTCTCGTAAGAATACTGGGAGTCTTACCGGTGCTTATAAAATCCCATCCGATATGGATTCGATGGATGATTAAATTTTCTTTTGTTTTTTATGATTAGATTTTTTTTATAGGTTGTAGGGTTCTTAAAAACTTACCTATAAATAAAGATTAAAAATTTTTAGATTTAACACTTCTCTTTTCCTATCAAACTTCAAATATTTGTTTGAGTAATCTTTCGTCAGAACTTATCCAAAAAATTTAAAATGTGGGAACTCATACAACTTGCACCCAATTCGCGTTCACTAAGAACGATTTTAAAATCTTAAAGATAAAATGAATGTGGAAACTCCCATGTTTTTACTGATTTCTATAAATTGAATACCTTAAATTTTTATCATAGACCCATTTTAGAACAAATATTGAATGCTCTAACGAATATAACGTCAATTCGGTATAACTTGAAAGGAGCGGATGCGAGAAAACTCAGCGTCTCGTTTCTATGTATGCTCGAAGTAACTTAGAGCGTCTCACTCCCCTGAATGCTGATCCTTAGAGAAGGTATTCGCTGAGTTTTCTGGTCGTGTTTTAGGTGCTCGAAGTTAACTCAACGTCTCACCTTAAACTCAATGCATCGCTTCTGAGATCGTTCGACAGATCACGTTCTATAATCAATTGAAATTAAGAATTGTCCCAAAACTATCCAATGTGGGAACTGCTACGAAAATTTAACGACATTAAGAACTATTTGAAAGTTCACAAATTGCCAATGCGACTTAATTTGTAGGAATTACTGCATTTTATTAAAAATTTCTAAAGAATGATCGTGTAAAATTTTTGAGGTCTTTGGACAAGCTCTGATATGGCGCTCCCAACCGGAGCCGTAAATATTTTTTCGCATTTTTTTATCATCCAATATTAACTCGTTAGAGAAAAGCATTCGCGACGATTGACCAGAGCTTAGGAAGTCCGGTGGTTGTCTGTAGCAAGCTGGATTTGCCCAAATTTTCTTATGTCGAATTCACGTTAATACATGAGTAGTCTTTAAGAACTACAAGATTAATGTGAATCCGATGTAAAAAAATGAGAAAGAATTTTATAAAAGCCATATCAAAAATATCTTAGAAGAATCGAAATCTGCATTTTAAGCCAGGATTGAGATAGATTCTAAAAGAATGAGTTTCTACATTTTAGAATTTGCTCGTAAAATCGTGATTTGTGGTAGGTAGTTCCTATATTTTAGGAATTGATCTGTAAAGTTCAGATCTAATTTTTTTCAGAAAAATGAATCATGGTTAAACTCACGTTAAGATTATCTCCAAAATGTAGGACTCCTATTGTTAGAAAATTTTCTTATACCGAACCGCGTTGCTTAAGAAGTCATTTTTTCGACCGTTTTTAGATTGAAATCTGGATCTTTTTCAAAATCCTCTTTATTCGTGCCTGGATTATTCCATAAACTGAAGCCACTTAGAACTCCCACATTTTTTGGCCTTATCCTCTGTTCCATTATTTCCTATCTTTTGTTTCGAAGTTTTCTTTTTGTAAGAGAAACGGAAGGAGCGGGAATAATAGCGATTGGAACAATCCAATTTCTTTTCGGATTGATTCCCAATCTATATCATCGTAAGCCGGGAAGGATATTTACGATGGCGGGTGCTCTTGTTTTACCTGGATTGCTATATGATAAAACGGTAATATTTGGTTCCCTGAGTGGTTTATTTGCTGGCGCTATTTTAGGGATTTTTTTAAGACAATATATTTCTACTTTTCATTCACAAACTGTAAACGAAGAAGACCCTATATTCCGTTTTTTTTATATCAATCGACCTTATAAATCTTCTCTACCGTTTTATCAAAATCCTAAAGTAGGAGTTTTGATTTTCTGTTTGTTACTTCTTATAGAACGTTTTTTTACCTATTTTAATGCACCTCCTTTTAAGGGTTTCGGCATTTTAGATATGACTTATCTTCCCGGAATTAGCTCTAGATATGCTTTTGGTCTGAGTTTGGACTTTTTAGGATCTTGGGTGCTTGTAATACTTTATTTTTTAGCGGAAGAATCTTCTTCTCACGAAAGCGATTCCCCTGTTAAGTATTGGAGGCAAGGGCTTTTTGCGGGAGTATTTTTGAATATTCTATTATTCTTAATTCAAGGATTTTTACAAGGTTCGGTAATTCCGTTTACTCCTATTATAGAGGGCTCTGATTCGATTTCTGGTTTTCTTGCAGATTCAAAATCTCTCAATTGGTTTTTCCCTCTTTGGATCGCGTATTTTTTTTACTACCTTAACTCCAAAAATTGGCGTTTCCCTACAAAAATCGTTTTGAGCATTGGGCTTTTATTTCCTTTTTTAGTCTTAGGAAAATATTTTAGTGCAGGTTCCTGGATCTTACTTTTTACTCTTTTGACATACTGTTATTCCATTATTAACTTTCCTAAAATTCGAAATCGTTGGTGGAAACTATCTTATATCCCGATTTGTGTGATCGTATGGATTATTTTTGTAGTTTTGATTTTGTGGATCGGATCATTTTCTTGGTCGTTTGAATCTTGGCAGGAACTTCATCAAACTTGGATCAAGTGTTTTCGTAATCCTGGAGGGGGTATCCTTCGTTTTCTGGATCTTTATGGGGGAGAAGGGTGGCTTCAAACTAGATCCGCTTGGAATTGGACAAAACAATCGATTTTGTTAGGCAATGGAGCTGGTAGTTTTGTACTCAACTGGGTTGATTCTAGATCTTCCAATCCAATTCCAGCTGGGGGAATGAGAGAATTGGGACTTTCTTCTTTCTTATTTTTATTACACGACGGTGGGATTTTTCTAATTCTCATTTTTTTAGGTTGGATAGGTTTAGAAATTGCGTTACGCGATCATTGGAAGGTTTTGATTTTACTTTTGCCGATCTCTATCTTTTTTATGCCTTGGACCGGAAGCAGTGGGGCTGTTGCCTTTTTTTGTCTTTGGTTAATCACTTCCTCTTCTGCTCAAACAAGGCAACTACACAGAGCTTTTGGAGGTGGATTTAATCTTCTCTCTTTATTTTTAGGCACTTTCTTTTTATTTTATTCTTTAATTAAAATTGCCCCAAATTTATGGGGCCCTGAGTTCCGTTATGCGGAATTGAAGTCTTACCAACTTATGGCTAAGAAACAAGGTTTGATTCAAAACGGAATTCGTTATCATGAATTTTCTTCCGGCGCGACCTGGGTATTAGCGAGTAAAGCTCCACTTAGTTTAAGAGCTTTTGTCCCAGAAGGAAAAAATTTTTCTAAAAAAGATAAGATTCATATTCGTTGGTCTTTTTTGGGGCCAGACTGGGTTGAAATTCAATCCAAAACGTTACCGTTATTTGCGAATGTAAGTTCGATTGGACTAACCGTTCCAGGCAATGCCAAATATTTAAAAGCGGAAATTCTTCCTGGTTCCTTCTTTGAAACGTCTATGAATGAATTTGCCATTTCTGCCGAAGATTTTGACAACCTAAATAGAGTGAGATGATTCGATAGGATGTAAAATCTGATGAATTAGATTTTGAAACTGTTGTTTGGTTCTGACTAGTAATCTCCAAAATAAAAGTCTCCAAGGTGGGGTTACAAAAATAAAAACGGCTCCGGGTTCGAACTCAGGATCGTCCTCTCTCACGTTTAACCAAACAGGGATTGCAAGAATATTAGAAAATTCTTTACCTGCTACGTAAAAAGTTACGTAAACTCTATCTCCAATTATTAGATTTTTTTCAACCGGAGAATAAAATCCCTTTCCGGATAGAGAATATGCCAATGAATGATACTCTCTTTCTTCTTGAACAATCGTAACTGCTATAAATAGAGGAATCTTGAGAATTCTCTCTCTAAAAAACTTTGGATTGAGAATTCCTCTAAAAAGTATCAGTACACTTAACCAGATCGGATAAACTAAAAAAAGTCCTATGAATTCGGAAGTTCGAATGCCCCCAAGAAGGAGTGGTATTAATTCCGGAAATGTTGAATAAATAAAATATAATAAAGTTGGAATTAAGAATAGAAATACAGATACAAAAACTTTTACTTTGGAAAGTTGTCTGAATAATGGAATTGATTCTACTTTTTGAGCCTGACTTTGGCTAGAACGCATCCAGGAATCGTACCGCGTAAATCTAGAAATTACTGTATAATCGTCTCGAAATAATCCAATGGATTGAAGGACTTCGATAGGGAGTATGTTTTGAGAAATTGTAAGAAGATATTCTAAAACAAAAAAACCAATCGCAAGTATAAAGGGAAGTAAGACGACTAGATCTCCGTCCATGAGTAAAATGTAATTAAAGGTTCCATGTAAAAGGAAACATCCAAATAAACTATAATAAATTCCTAAAAAATTAAAAGAAGAAGGTCTTGAATGATAGTATTGCATTACCGCAAATCCGTAGATTCCCGCTGTAAATGTATGGATCGGAAGGGAAGTGACCGCTCTTAAAAATAAAGGCCAGAAGTCCACAGTAGTAGAATAAAGAAAATTTTCTAAAAGCCCAAAAGAAGCACCTAATGTAAGCCCGAAATAGATTCCGTCGGAAGTGTTATAAACCGATTTAAGTCCTCTAAAATACCATAGGACGACGATAAGTTTTGGCACTTCCTCTAAAAGAGAACTCCCTGGAAAAGCTCTTTCAAAATATGAGTTTTTGTCTATATACTGTTTTGCTAATATTTCTGGAAAGATGGCTAGTCCTACGGTTAAAACTCCGCAAAAAATAGCAGATAAATCAAAACTCTTTCGATTTGGATGGTAGTATGTGTTCCGGTAAAAAAACCAGTAAAACCCGGCAGCGAAAAGCGTCGTTACGAATTTCAAAAAAGAGGTTAAGAGTTCTTCAAATCCTAAATAAAGGAGCATATTCCTTTAAAATATCGGAATATACTCCTTTTTTTGTTAATCGATTAAGCTTGAGAAAGAGTTCTTCTTTTCAAAATATACGCTACTGCTGCTCCTGCGCCGATCAATAAAATTGCTATAAGAATCGCGTTCTTTTTCATGGAGCGGAGCAAGAATCCCATCAATTCGGAATCCTCGTCCGGAACCGGGAATACCTTTGCTTGATTGGTGATATGTTTATACCAATCTTTGTAAGAGGTTCCATTAGACGCCACCCAAAGATTGAATTCTTTATAGCCGGTTTGTGCGTCCTTACGAATGTCCAAACCTTCATACGGATATTTCCAAGCTCCTGGAACTAAAATTGCCCAGGGAAAATTGTTAGAATCTAAATATTTATCTGTTCCGTTTGCATTTTTATAAAGTCCCGGAAAATGAATTTCTTTTCCGGTATTGATCACTTTGATAAAGATGTCGTACGGATAACTTCCAAGTGCGGTTTTTTTAACAGGAGAATTAAATACGATTTCGATCGTTGCTATATATCCAGGTTTATATACTCCTCCCGGATTTACGTTTGGATTGGATGTAGTTTTATTGGATTCTTCGTGGATTTGGATTCCTAGATTTAGATCCGATGAAGAGACCGTTTTTGTAGTTAAATCTGTAACTATTTTACCGTCTTCTCTTACCACTTTTCTAGAGAACGTAGCTCCCACCGCTACCGGAAGTTTTAAAAAGAAAGTATGTTTGTATCCTGCGCCTCGTGCCACGTGTTGGTAGGTTCCCCTCAGTCTAATTACGTCTCCCGCTGCATTTAAGTCTTCTTCGTTATGAATGTGAAGTACATAATCATTTAAGTCTGCGTCTCCCGCACTTGGATATAAATCCTCATACGCTACGGTACTGACTCCTTCTGCTGGAATTCGTATTAAAGAAGAACGAGTTGGATCTTGAGGATATGTATCTAATGTGTCTGGAACCCCGTCCTTGTCCGTATCTGTTGGTACAGCTGCGACTGGAAGTAAAACCTCATATTTGATCTCTCGATTGATTCCGACTACATTGATCAAATTGATTACGTTTGAGATGGATTCTCCTGCCGCCGTAATCTCTAGAGTGATTTGTCCTAATGCGGTTTCTACGGTGATCGTTCCAGAAACTTTTCCTATGTTGTTTGAAATTCCTTGGAATAAGATATGTCCTTCGTTGTCTGAAACAATCACTGTGGCTCCAGAGATAGGTTTAGATTGTTTATCCGTTACGACTAAATTTAGAGGAATCGTCTGTACAGTGTTATACGTAAAAGGAATACTTCCTATTTGGTCGTTTACTGTAATTATACCTGTAATTTCTTGAGAAGGAGTAGAGGGATTTGAAGAGCCATTATTCGAACCCGTTCCTGTGTTTGTATCACTTCCGGAAGAAGAGCTGGAACCTGCATTGGAACCAGAGGACGATCCAGAATCGGAATTAGAACCTACATTTGTACTTCCAGAATTTGTGCTTGTATCACTTCCGGAAGAAGAACCGGAACCTGCATTGGAACCGGATGATCCAGAATCGGAATTAGAACCTACGTTTGTGCCTCCAGAATTTGTGTTTGTATCACCTCCGGAAGAAGAACTGGAACCTGTATTGGAACCGGATGACCCAGAATCAGAATTAGAACCTACATTTATACTTCCAGAATTTGCGTTTGTATCACCTCCGGAAGAAGAACTGGAACCTGTATTGGAACCAGAGGATGATCCAGAATCGGAATTAGAACCTACACTTGTGCTTCCAGAATTGGAATTACTGTTGTTCGATCCTGAATTAGAATTTGAACCAGACGAAGAAGAGTTATTTGAACTTCCGGCAGAAGAAGAGTTGTTTCCTGAAGTTTGAGAATTGGTAGTAGCATTTGAGGAGGAATCGCTATTGTTATTTGGAAGTAGTACACCGCTCGAATTATTTCCGCTTCCAGTATTATCCACAATCACTACACTTCCTCCGTTGGAAGCTGTCGCGGTTCCGGTACTAGATTCGGATTTAGCTGTAGATGCACCCGCGTCTTGATTGAGTAAAGTTAGAAATGGAAGTAATATTCCTTTTTTCTTATGACTGCAACCGAAGACTGCAAAGCTTAAAGCAATCAATAATATTAGAATTTTCTTCATAACCCTATATCCCTTTTTTATAATTAGAATAAAAGACGAAGAGTACTCAACGTTCAATACTATTCGAGGAGGGAATTATAGGGGATTTTTTAATTTCAAGAAAGATTTTTTTTGACTTTGACTGTATTTTAAATTAATTTCATGTTTTTTCAGAAGGTTTTTTTGCGACGTGTAGCACTACATTCCCAAAAACAAAATTCTTATATTGTACTCTTTGAAAACCTTCTTTTTCAAGAATCAACTGTAAAGTTTCCTGATCTGGATAGGAAAGAGAAGAAACAGGTAGATAATCAAACATTTCATTTTTTCCTCCCCAAAGAATATAACCTAAAATCGGAACGATTTTAAAAAAATAAAAATCCGCGATCCAACGAATCCAAGGATTTTTGACTTTTCCTACGTCTAAATTAAGAAACATTCCTCCCGGTTTTAAAACCCGAAAGATTTCTCCGATTGCTTTTGAGAGATTATCTACATTACGAAGACCAAATCCAATGGAAACCACATCGAATTGAGAATTTTGAAATTGGATCAGTTTCGTAGCGTCTCCAAGTTCAAAATGCACTCTACCTTTTTGAGCTTGTTTTTTAAGTCTAGTCTTTGCTATTTCCAACATATTTTCCGAAAAGTCTACACAGGTTACATGATCTACGAAAGAAGAATTTTCCAAACGTAATGAGATATCTCCGGTTCCACAACAAAGGTCTAGTACATGCAAGTGACCGGAAAAATTATTTTCGATTTCCCGCACCAAGTGATTTTTCCAAACCCGATGAAGTAAAAAACTATTCCAATCGTTGAACCGATCGTATTTTTTTGCGATTTTATTAAAATTTTCACGAACAAACCCAGCCTTGAAATTGGCCTGAGGCATTTGAAATCCAGACATACGGTTAATGAAATGGTTTGTCTATGTTTGGCAAGTGAGTTTTTACGATGAAGACGTGCGGATAGGAATTCTAAATGAATTTCGAGTTATGCGGGACTACTTTAAGTTTTGATTTGTAGAGTTTCTAACAATTCATAACAAATTTTAAAATAGTAGGGACTATTACATTTTGTTGCGAATTTATGAACGGATTGTAAAAAATTTATTTCTAAGCTTTACTACTCGAATGTATGAAAATAGTACCAGAAAATAATGGCGATTTTACAAAGAGGCAGAAATTTTCAAAAAATTATATCAACTTGAAATCGTTGTCTTTTTTGTATGAGATCCCAAGTTTTGAAAGTGGTTTAAGAATGGTATTGTTTGTATGCGTCCGAGTAGTAAACGTTGCTATACAAATCAAAAACGTAAGAAACAATCCATCTGGCAACGAAATCGTTTTATCGATCCTTATAAAATTAAATACCATAAATTTTATTGTAAAACTATGTTTCAACGTAAAATACTGAGAACTTTATTATATAACTCTGAGTAGGAAATAGGTTTTGCGTTAGGATTGAAATGACAAAGAAAAAGGAAATAAGAATCTGCCTTTAGATTCGGGGGATTTTTGTGGAAGTTTTATTGGCAAAAGGTACTTGGGTTTCGGTTCTCATTTTAATCGTAAGTTTTATCAATCTAGGACTTTTTATCCGGGTTCGAACCTTTCTTCCGGTTCTTAAAAGAAAAATCCTATTTAAACTTCAAGGTAATAGTCCAAGCGGAGAGAAACGAAATATAGATTTAAAATTTCTACTCGAAGACCCGGAAGAATTTTTTATCAGAGAATTTTTCGTTCCAGAAACGATGATTTCTTGGATTCGAAATCTAGCAGGAATTGCTACTATGCTTGGACTTCTCGGAACGGTAATTGGAATTTCAGTAGCTTTTGAAGAAATGAAAAATGCAGGTTCGGTCAGTTTGGAAATTTTCTCGGAAGGAATTAGGCTCGCTTTAAATACTACGATTCAAGGTCTTTGTGTTTCGATCCCTTCTATTTTAGGGTTTCAATATTTGAAAGTTATACTTCATAAAACGGAAATAGAACTGAAATCCTCAGTCGATTCTGAAAACGAAAATTCGATTAAAACTTTAGAATGAAAAAAAATCTTCAAAAAAGAAAACGTCTTTTGGAAAATGAAGATTCCACCCTCGACATGACGAGTATGTTAGATGTGGTTTTTATTCTTTTAATTTTTGCGATGGTGGCGATGAGTTTTCAAAAAGAAGTTCACTCCTTGCCTGTGAATCTTCCTAAAGGTAAAACGGAATCGAACGGTAGCGGAATTAAAAAGGAAATATTTCTTTTAAAGGATGGCAATATTCGTTATACGAAACAGTACTTTTCGGAAAATACTTGGATACAATTCATTTCCCAGGGTGAATTTAAAAATCAAATCGTTTGGATTTACGGTGATGAAAAAGTAGATTACGGTAAATTTGTATTTGTGATAAATAGTTTAAAAAATTCTAATTTAAAAGAACTGCATCTTGCAGTTAAAAAAGAATAGTCTCCATTTTTTAAAAAATCAATTTTAAAATTTTTCAATAACAAATATAAAATCGCGGCGTTTGAGCAGCTTACTAAGGCATGCAGTTTTTTATAAATCGCTTTCTAAGAACAAGAGATGTGTCTTAAATGAATATTAGAACTTCTGCTTTTTCTAATTTAACATGAATTACTACTCGAACGTATGAATAGAATACTTGTGTTAGGTTGTTTCAAAAATTTGAATATTTTGGTCTTGCTTTAAAATGCCGTAAATCCCGAATTTGCGTTATTTTTTAAGTACCACTATTTTTTCGTAAATTAGGCCGTTAATAACTCGGTACTATTTTCATGCGTTCGAGTAGTAACTCAAAAAAAACGATGCGAGGGAACTCAAACCATCGCGCTCAAACTTAGCTCCTCGCTTCTTGAATGCCGATGATCCTTAGAAGGGCATTTGCTGAGTTTTCTGGATCGTTCGATGGATCGCGTTCTATAATAAATTGGAATAGAGATGATTGTTGTATTATGTTTACTATATAAATTGATTGACCAGAACTGAGTCTGGCTTTGCCATAGGCAAGCTGGATTTGCCCTGGTTTTTTTAAGTCGAGTTTACCGATTTTAAAAGCTGAACTTTGCAGATCGATTCTTTAAATGTGGGAACTACCACAAAATTTAGATTTATCTGTAAAATAATGTGTGGGAACTCTCACAAATTACGATTTTACGAACAAATTTTAAAATAGTAGGGACTCATACTTTTAGAAAATTTTTCTTACGCCAAACTCACATTACTTAAGTTTGAAGTTTTGGATTTTCCTTGTGACGATTTTTATCTCTTTCTGTATTTTTCTTTAAAGTGGTGTGTAATGCGTCTTCTAAAGAAATTCCCATTTGATTGGCTAGGCAGACCAATACAAATAAAATGTCTCCCATTTCCTTGGAAATTCCTTCTGGATCTTCCCCTTTTTTAAAAGATTGATCTCCGTATTTTCTGGCAATTAGTCTTGAAAATTCTCCTACTTCTTCCATGAGAATTGCAAGATTGGTTAGTTCTGAAAAATATCGAACTCCAAATTCGGAAATCCATTGATCTACTTTTTTCTGAGCTTGATTGAAAGTGAGTTCGTTTTCGTTCATTTTTGTATATCCAATTGATCTACTAAAATTTCAGTCGGTTCTAAGTAACATCCTCCGCTTAAATGATGGGGATCTATATACTTCTTACATTTTACTTGAGCGCGAAATTCATTCATATCGAGTGAAACTACATTCTTAAATTCTAATATTTCTTTACGAATGTTTTCCCAAATAGAATAAAACTCTGCAGATTTTACTCTAGTTTCTAGACCCTCATACAATAGTGGGGACCAAAGAATCACTTTGATGCCGTTTTTCTCTGCGGTTTTTAAAAATTGGAACAGAAATTTTTTCTGAATTAAAGAAAGACTAATATAACGATAGGTTTCGTTATAATACTTTATCGCTTCTTCTTCTAATTTTTCTGGAGGAGTATTGGTCAATAATACGTTTGGAATTCCTCCGTTGAACTTATCCGATTCGGTCATGAGAAGATTTCGAACCGCAAGAATCGTTTCCTTGGAATTAGGATCTTTGATTCTTCCCATTGCTTCTTTAAATCTAGGAGGGAATACAGTGGTTCTAAAAACCCTGGATCTTAAAAATGTATCCCAGTCGTTTGTAGAAAACCAATTCGCATAACGCAGAAAATACGAAAGATCATAAGAATAACGTAATGGATAACGGTTACAGAAGTCAGTCATTGAATCCGGATAAAATTCTAAAACCGCGTAATCCGGTTTGATTCCGGAGGAAAGTATTTTCTCCAAGTTGTAGTTATGATACGAAAAAGGTGCGGAAGGTGCGGAAAAATTATACACGATTAAATCTGATCTTTTTTTACGCATAACATCGAGCGAGAATTCTCCCATGTGTGAGGTCCCAAAAAAGATTAGTGTTTTTTGGTTTTCTTTGGAGGTAGATTTTTCTTTAATTAAGGCGGAGAGCACTCTGTCTTTCATTTCATAAAAGTAATATTCTGCCCCTGCTTCTGTATAAGGGCGAACTAATTGAGAGGATAAAAAACGATCCAAAGAAAGTGCAAAAATAAAAAATAAAAGAGGGACTGTTAATAGTTTTTTACGAAACAAAGGAACCAGATTCGATCGTTTTAGGATATTCATCATTCCCTCTTAAAATTGAAAATAGATAAAGTCCTGACTCTTGCCCGCGTAATTGGAAAGAAGTAGAACTAATAAAATTAGAAAAATGGAAATTAGAATTTTTCGATATTTAAAATAAAACCGAGGCCACTTTTCAAAATATTCTAATGTATGGAGTAAAATTCCCCCGATCAAAAATGGGATTAGCAGAGAACTTTTTAATATTGATTTTGTAGGTTCGACGATCCACGGAATCCCATAATAAAGAACGTGCCAAGCATCTGAGATAGATTGAGCACGAAAAAAAACGGCTCCTATCATAAAAATTGAATATACGAAAAAAGCACGCACGAACCACCATATAAACCCTTTTTCGGGTAATTTTGGAACGCCGATCTTTTCCATCAATCGATCTATTACCAACCAAAAACCGTGCCAAAATCCCCACACTACATAAGTCCAACTGGCTCCGTGCCAAAAACCACCTAACGTAAACGTAGTGATTAAATTCAAATAAACCCTAGGTTCTGAAGTTCTGGAACCACCTAACGGAATATAAATATAATCTCTAAGCCAAGTGGCGAGTGTGATGTGCCACCTTCTCCATAGATCTTGAACGTTTTGTCCGAAAAAAGGTGCGCGAAAATTTACTGGAATATTAAAACCTAAAAGAAAAGCACAACCTCTGGCTATATCTGTATAACCACTAAAGTCGCAATAGACTTGCCAGGTAAATCCCTGTGCCGCCCAAAAAAGAGAATTACCGTCGTACTCAGAAGGGTTTCTATATACTGGATCTATCAAAGCAGAGATATTGTCCGCGACTAAAATTTTTTTTGCAACTCCGAGTCCCAAAAGATACAAACCGGCGTAAACATAAGAAGGTTTAATTTTTATTTTATCCAAGATTGGAAAAAAATCTTGGTGTCTCATGATCGGACCGGCTACCAACTGTGGAAAAAATAGAATAAAAAGTACAAATCGAAAAAAACCACAATTTTCAATGATCTTTCCACGATAAACATCCACTACAAACGCGATGATCTGAAACGTATAAAAACTGATTGCAAGCGGTAGAATGATTTGAAAGCCGAAGGTTTTTTGGTCTAAAAATTTCCAACCAGTCCAAGTGTAAAAATTATCTGTAAAAAAATAAAAGTATTTAAATATTCCCAGATTGATCAGATCTAAAACTACGATTGTTCTTAAAATAAATACACTCTTCTTTTTAAATAAGCTTTGAATTGCCAAATAATTAATATAAAGAATCCCTAATAAATGAAAAAGAAAAGGAACGCTCCAAGTAGCATAAAAAATTAAAGAAGCAATTACAATCACCCATTCCCTATATTTTTTCCCGTTATAACTCCAATAGATAATATAAACACAAAAAAAGAACAGAAGAAATAAAGTGGAGGTAAAGATCATTTGGTTTCCTTTTCCAGAATTGCTTTGAAATCTTTCGCAAATGTGAATGTTAATTTTTTCATTCCAATCGAATTGAGATGAATTAGATCGTAATAGTAATTCCCGTTATCCGGACCGTCCAACATGTCCTGATAATCAAGTAGTGGAACCGGATTAGAAGGATGAATTCTTCTTAGTTCTCTTTTCCAAACTTCGTTTCTTTCTGTAAGCCTCCACTTTTGTATGAGTTGACTGTAAGGTGCTACTACTCCGATTATTTGTATATCTTGACCGTTTTCTTTTCCGATCCTTCTAATTTCGTCGTGTAAAATCTTAAGACGGTCGAAATACTGTTTTGTAACTTTGTCTTCTTCTGCATGCGTCACTATATGATTTGCAATAATGCAAGTATCAAAGATTGCCTTTTTATGAAATCGATCCGAACCTTTTGGAATTGGCTGGCCGTTGGCAGGGTTGGTCTTTTCTATACAATCGGAAATATCTTGAATAGGATACATGCTGATTCTTTCTAGATATGAATTCTCATAGTCCCAAGGATTTGGATTTTCTATTTTAAAACGTTTTCCTATATCTTTGATTCTTTTAGAAGGACTTAAGATTAGATCTTGAACGTCTCTTCTGTAAGCGATAGACTTCAAAGTGATGTAAATAAGATCATTCACATTCACTTGGTAACCGAAATCGTAAATTCTAGGATATACTTCCAGACGATTAAATTCGGAAATCATCGCAAGAGTAGGTAGGTTCAAAATTTTTTGACCAACCCAAGGAGTTGTTATTTCAAATACATGAATTACTGTTTTTACATTTTTGAAATGAGGAAGAGTTTTTAAAATGGCCAGATCTTGTACGATCAACTCGGTTCCTGGAATTGCAATAGACTGAACTTTTTTTCCTAAAGAAGAAAGTTCCTGATTCAAAATTGGAATGGACAAACCTTGATATGCGACCGATGTTCCTACAACTAAAACGTCGGGATCAAATTCCTTTTGTTTTTCAAGAACGTGATCTGTAATTCTAGAAACGTTAGCCGCGTATGAATTCTTTTTTAAAAAAGGTCTATAACAACCAAACTGCATTACGATTTCGAGTCCAACTAGAATCAAAACCGGAATCCAAAACTTAGAATCTTTGATAAATGCAATATATTCTTTCATATTGGATTTTTATCCTAAAAAGCAAAGTAAAGAAAACTCTGGCTTTCCGTAATTCCGAAAATCAAAATCATAAATACGTTTGCGAGAAAGAAAAGTATGAATTTCCATCTACTTTGAACAATTTTTTCTATATTATTTTTTGCGAATAGATAAGACGCTATAAAACAAATTAATAATAGAATACCATACGTATAATTAGAATATCCTTTGATTCCTACAAATCCGTTCGGTCCTAAAAAGAGTAAAGACTTCATCATAGGAATTGCTTTTTCCATTGTTTCTGCTCGGAACATGATAAATCCAAACGTTAGGCAAAACATCGTAAAAATTCTAGCACAAATATCATATACAATTCCTCCTTTCTCGTTTAAAAAAGTAGCAATTCTTGTTTTGGAATATTCTCTATGTGCAAGAATCATAATTCCCTGCCAAAGCCCCCAGCTGATAAAATGATACGCGGCTCCGTGCCAAACTCCTGCAAAAAACCAAGTGATAAATATGTTTCTATAGGTGAAAAGCGCACTTCCTCTAGATCCACCGAGAGGAATGAAGATATAATCCCGAATCCAAGTGGAAAATGATATATGCCAACGAGACCAGTGATCCGTTATGTTTCTTGCAACCATTGGAAAATTGAAATTAGGATCAAACTTATATCCAAAAAGGCGAGCTACACCGATGGCGATGTCAGTATAACCTGCAAAGTCAAAATAAATCTGCCAACCAAATGCAAGAGCTCCTGTCCAGATTTCAATCGGATTGAGAGTTGTATAGTTTGCAAAAGTAGAATCTACCACTTTTGCTAGATTGTCTGCAAAAACAATCTTACGAGTAAACCCAATCAAAATCTGACAGAACGCGATTTGAATGTCTTCTTTTTGAACTAAAAGAGGAAGTTCTAAATCTCTAAAGAACGTTTGTGCACGGACAATCGGTCCAGCGACCAGTTGAGGAAAAAAAGAAACATAAAGAGCAAAATCTAAAAAAGATCTTTTGGCTTCTATTTGTCTTCGATATACGTCAATCGTATAACTCAAGGATTGGAACGTATAAAATGAAATTCCAACTGGAAGTACTATATCATAATATGCGAATTTAAATCCTGCTGTAGGAGTAAGATCGTTTACTACTCCTAAAAGAAAATTCGTATATTTAAAATAGGCGAGTAGTCCTAAATTAGTAGCAAGAGATAACAAAAGCCAAAGTTTTCTTTTTTTAGTATCTATAGTTGTTTGAATTTTGAGAGAAACAAAATAATCAATAACGATTGAATAGAGTAAAAGAAGGATAAATTCTTTTCTCCAAGACATATAAAAATAAAAACTTGCGCCGAGTAGAAAAATTCTTTGGATTTTTCCTTTCAATAGATGATTGAGAATGAGTACGATCGGAAAAAAAAGTAGAAAATGAAGAGAGTTAAAAAGCATTTTCGTCTAAATCAAGCTTTGGAATATCTGAAGAGCAGTTTTTCAAAATAGAATATACTTACAACTTCAATTTACAGGCTTGGAGTTTTAGAATCCATATCGAAAATACTGGTTTTTTCCGATTCAGCAGGATAAATTTTTTCGGGAAGAATCGATTCTAGTTTGAATTCAATTCCCTGTATATAACTTACAGTTTTTTTCTTAGAACGTGGAAATGTAGAAAAGGAGAAATTGATTAGAAATAAAAGAAGACACCAAATAAAGAGTATCGAATGATAAATCGCTCTACTTCCAAATGAGAACGTCTCAAACTCGATGGATTTTAAAGTCAGACCTGCAAGAAGAATCATACCTATCGAAGTTCCCACCCAAAACTCGAAGAAATAACCTTCCCACCATGTATAAAATAAAATGGAAGGTATAAGCCAAAACAAAAGTAGAATGGTCTCGATTTGAAATCGTTTCCAGATATTTTTAAAATTGAAAAAAAATGTACAAAAAATCAAAATCCAAAAGGTAAGATTTAGATTATAAGGTAAAGATTCTCTTTGTTCCCAAGAATGTAGGCGGACTCTCAAACCATTTTTGACTCCTTCAAAATTGAGAAACGCATCTCCGATTCCTCGATAAAAATTCATCACATAATTTTTTGCTTCTGGAGAATTCCCCCATTTGTCTTTAGTCGCATATAAAAAAAGCCAGTTCGCAAAATTTCTTTCGCTGTCTAAAGGAGAAGAAAGATTTCTATTCAATAAAATAAAACCAACGTAGAGATAAGAAAGGGTTAGAATTCCAATCAGTAAAAAACAGTAGATAAGCGTATAACGTAACTTTTGAGTAAGTTCAAAATTTTTTCCTTTCCAAGTCTGAGAGAATAAAATAGAAATCGGGACCAACGGTAAAAATAAAATATCCGATTGATGAAAATAAACTCCAAAAAGTTGAATTGTAAAAAGGGTGATCAAAGAAATCGGGGAATGTCCTTTTTTGGTAAAATAAACACAAAACAGATACAAAGCCGCGATCAAACAGGAGTGGATCAATGGGGTATCGTTATGTTGTGCGTAGAACCAAAATCCTTGAGAAAAATGGACGGCTAAACCTAATACGATTGCGCCTAACGTATCCGAATAGATTTTACGATACATATAAATAAAGCAAAAAAGAAAAAGTAGTGCAGAAATTAAAATTCGTAGACGAAGTCCAAACATTACAGAATCTTTTCCGAACCATTCTCTCCAAAGTTTAAGATATAGATAACCACTACTTTCAAAACCTAGATGGTGAGGATTGTAAAAAATTCTCCAGATAAGATCGGAATTGATATTGTAGGCGTATACAATTGCGTCCCAATCGTAATGTCTCGAAAGAAAACGAAGATCGAAAAGAAAAACTACAAATAGAAAACAAATTAAAAAGCTAAAAAAAATTTTATTTTGTAAGGCTCGTGTTATCATCAAACATCCATTAAACGTATGTCTCTTGAAGTTGTGCTAATAGGTTCTTGTCAAATCTCAAAATATGGAAACTATTACAGCTTTTAATGGTAGAGAAAAGTTTATAAACAATCCAAAGACGACGTAATCCGTAGCAGGAACTAACATACAATTGATAATTGGATTTCTTTTCAGTTTTTGGGTTAATTCTAAAGGTAATTTCATCGGATTTAATTTTTATATAAGGTAGTTTCGTTTTTGTAATTTTCACTAAATTAAAAATTTATTTAATAGAAGTTGTTGAAACATGAAATTCTACATCTGTTCTCATTTTATGAAAACGGTCAATTGTAGTAGTTTTGTTAATCCCAACTATGGAATTTTTCAACAACTCTAATATAGATTGTCGATAAAAATTTCCGAATGGACTCGATTCAAATAAATTCCCATATTTTAATATTCAAATAATCCTCGGATTAGATTTCCGTTTTGACTCGGAAAAAAAAATGGAGAATAAAGAGTTTTAAAATCGGGAGAAACGATAACGATTCTTTCCAAACCTAAAAATCCTCTTAATAAACCGGTTTTATGTATAACTTGAATTCCATTTTGTTTTCGATTCCACTGAAAGACATTCTTGTCGAAAAAAAACTTTCTTTCCAGAAATAGGAAATCTCCTTTCAGAAATAAAACGGTAAAACATGTTCTACCAATAAAACGAATCCAATCTAAAATAAAACCAAGTCCTATATAACCGAAAATGATAACACCAACTGCTATATATAACCTTTGGTCTTGTAGAATCGGAAGGTTTAAAACCTTTGGAATCAATAGAAAATCGGTAAACTTTTGAAGATAAATAGCGGAAATTTCCACCGCAAAATAACAACCGTATAACACTCCAAAGACGATTAAAGTAACAAATACTGGAGGGATCGGATTGATTTTGAGACGAATCGGAGTTTCCACTTGGTTTGAGTTCAGTGATTCCCAGCCGGAGTAAATTTTTTTTTCATTCTGCTTCATGTTTCTAACGATGTAATTCCTTTCTATGTTTCCAAAGATCAATTAAACCTTCTTCGATTTTTTTTGCAGTCTGATCCCAGGTCCACTGAGACGCATCCCAAACGGAAGGTCTTTTCAGTTTTTTATTAGGTAATTGCAATAAAGAAGAAACCCAAGAATCTACACTCAAAGGTTCCGCAAATAAATCTACGTCTCTTTCTAAAATTTCATGGAACACAGGAATATCAGAAGCGATGCAGATTTTTCCTTCTCGAAGAGCCTCTATTAAAGGAAGTCCAAAACCTTCATGGGTCGAAGGAAATAAAAACGCAGAACATTTTTGATACAACCAAGCAAGAACTTCGTCTACCGGATTCTCTACAAAAAAAATTCCTTTGGATTCTAAGTTGCCTTCTTTTAAAAGTTTTGTCAGACCTTCTGATTTCCAGCCTAAACGACCGGCGATTACAAGTGAAAAGGGATAAGAAGAATTTTGTTCTTTTAGTTTTAGATAAGCGTTGATCAAAGTGTTCAAATTTTTTCTAGGTTCCAAAGTTCCAATGGTAAATAAAAATTTTTCAGGAAGTTTTTGAAGTGGTTCTTGAAAAGTAGGAAAAGATTCTACTCCGGGATAAACTACTTTCAATTTCGAACTTAGATTTGATTTAAATTTTAAAATATCATGACGTGTATTTTCGGAAAGACAGAATATAAGATCAGCACGATTTAACGTTTTAGGAGAAAGAATTTTATGCTGCCAAAAGTTTGAGGTTGTCATCGTTTTTGGAGCGGCACGAAAGTTGAGATCATGATAATTGACCGCGGTTAACGCGCCACCGCAGATTAGAGGGAGCAACTGAAGAGTTCCCCAAAAAATATCCAATCGATCCTTACTGATTCTTTTTGGAACCGTGCAGTTAAGCCAAATAATCCCTGGAAATTTGCCGGTCATAAAAAATCTGGAATTTGGATTGGAAAGTATATCATAAAATACTGTATGAATCGGTTTATTAGAATAGAGATAGTATTCTAAAGGAGAATCGTTTCGAATCAATCTTCTTAGAACTTCAGCAAGGTATCTGGAGTTTCCCGTAATTCCATAGGCCAAAGGACGAACATCCACTCCTACCCTAGGTTTGTATTTAAGTTCATTGGTTTGAATTGGCATTGTAAATCGGTTATCAATTTTAATTTTTTTCTGAAGTTGAATACTTCAGAGAAAATAAAAGTAAAACATATTGAAAAATTGCAAAATACAAAAGATAAGAAGCCATCATTAATTTTTCTTCTAAACCGTTACCTAAAATCGAACGGTTAAAAAGAAGAATTAAAACTGAGCTTGCTATAAAATAAAAAGACACTTTATCTTTTTCAAATATAAGTTTTATGGAATTTATAATTCTTTTTGGAAGAGGATTGGAACTTGTTTTCCAAAAAGGAAGAACCGAATGTTCTGTAAAAGACCAAATCCGATCGAGTAAAATCCCGGAAGGATATAAAAGAAAAACGAAAGAGTGTATCCAAGAAATTCCGCTAAATACAATTGAAAAAACAAACAGACAACCCAGAGTCAATTCTACATTACGTTTTGTAAATACTTTCCAAAAAAACGGAATTACGAGGACTAAAGAAAATATATAATACATTCCTTTAACAACTAATTCATTCAATTCTTGGAGAGGATACCCAAATCGAGATTGGTTTAGAACGTCTGCATAATTTAAAAAATATTTTGCAAGAGTTGCGTTCAAACTTTGGTTATTTTTCCAGGCCCTAAACAGAGGCGATTTTAAATAATTATCTAAAATCAATTGTTTCCAAGTTAAAGTCATCTCAATCGTAAACGAAGGCGCATACAAACAAGGAAGTAAAATCCAAAATAGAACGAATACAAACGTATAAAAAATTGCCCAGTAACGTTTTTGCATTAGAAAAAAGAGAAGAAAGGCTCCCGGAGTCAGTTTGATTACGATTGCGAGAGAAAGTAAAAAACCGGATAACCAATTTTTGTTGGTATGAACCGAAGTCAAAATCAAAAAGATTAGAATCAAGCTGACCTGGTTGTTGTTTTGGTGATTTTCTAAAAATTTCAAATTAAGAATACAAAGAGCAATGATAAAAAGTAAATTTCCTTTTCGATGAAAGCGAATGGAAAGAATATACAGAGAACCTAACAAAGCCAGAAAATTCAACGTAAGAAAAATTGCAGACGCAATTCCATACGGAAACAGAGAAATCGGAATGAGCAAAAAAGCAAACGTAGGCGGATAGATATAAGAACCTACCCCTTCCATCATATCTTTCAGTTGTAGAAAAACTTTTGGAGTAAAAATCTCTTCAATTTTAATTTCGCCCGATCGAAGTTTTGCAAGAATTACTTCGATTTGATCTAAGTTGTATAAATTGTTTTCTTGAGTGAATCGGATCGAAGCATTATAATAGTCCCGAAAATCAGATCTGTTTTCGGATTTGAATATACCGTTGATAAAGAAGAGAGAAAAAAATAAAACGGTTCCTGCAACAATCCAGTTTCTCAATTGCATTCTGAAACACTTTTCAATTCCGTTAGAAAAGCCAATCAATAAAAAATCATCCATTTTCTTTTCTGCTTTGTTTCTAAAAGGAGTATTCAACTATGGGCCGACTCGTGAAGCAGATTTATCTCTCACTTCTGTATACAAAACCTCTATCAAATTGTTTTTTATTAAAACGGGTCTCTAAAATAAAATTTAACTTAAAAATGGTTTTGAGCCATATTTGAAAAAAATTTCTTGAGATAGCTTTTAATCTAAAAAATTTAGCAACGTTACACCGCTCATTCAAAAAAGATGTTATTTAAAGACCTCAAAGAATTCGAGTTTATATTGTCCGAAGAAAGGATTGCACGTTATCCGGTAGCCAATCGGGATGAAAGTAGACTGATGGTCTTGGATGTAAATACGGGGACAATTTCGAGTGAACCTTCCTTTAAAAATGTGATTTCTTATTTAAAAGAGGGGGATCTACTAGTTGCCAATCATACCAAAGTAAGTAAACGTAGGGTTTATCTTAGATCTAAAACTAAAGCCAGAATTCACGAAGCCATGTTTCTGGAAGAAAAAGAATCACTTTGGAAATGTAAAATTAGAAACTCTAAAAAATTAAAGATGGGAGAACAACTCTGCGATGAAAAAACAAAGCAGATTTTATTCACGATAGAAAGAAAAGAAGAAGAATTTGTATTTCTAAAACCCAAGCACTCGCTTCAAGAAGAGGATTTTCAACAAATCGGAGAGATTCCAATTCCTCCCTATCTCAAAAGAAACGCAGATTCTGAAGACGAAA
This sequence comes from Leptospira interrogans, assembly GCF_900156205.1. Lineage (GTDB taxonomy): Bacteria > Spirochaetota > Leptospiria > Leptospirales > Leptospiraceae > Leptospira > Leptospira interrogans. Next base: position 175,432 of record NZ_FTNA01000001.1, on the reverse strand, counting down.
TCAGATACCAAACTCTGTTTGCAAAAACACCTGGTTCGGTAGCTGCGCCAACCGCAGGTTTGCATTTTTCGGAAAATATATTCAAAACTTTGAAAGAAAAAAAAATACAATTCTGCACTTTAGAACTCAAGGTAGGGTATGGGACTTTTCAACCACTTACGGAAGAAAATTTTCAAAATCAAAAATTACATAGGGAAGATTTTTTTTTAGAAGAATCGAGTGCACAAATGTTGAATCTCGCTAAAAAAGAAAGAAGAAGAATTTTTTCAATCGGAACCACTACTTTGAGAGCGCTCGAATCTGCTTACGATCCGGTTACCAATACCTTTTGTTCCGGTCCAGGAGTTACGGAGCTTTTTATTCTTCCAGAAAATAGATTACAAAGTTGTCAAGGTCTTATCACAAACTTTCATCTTCCGGGTTCCAGTTTGCTTTTATTAGTTTCCGCATTTGCAGGAAAAGAATTGATTTTAAAAGCGTATCAAAAAGCGATCCAAGAAAAATTTAGATTTTACTCTTATGGAGATGCAATGTTGATTTTAGGAATAGAATTGATTCCTTAAAGAACTTGGTGGAGAATCGTTTTTAGTGATTAAAAGAATAACTTCCAATCAATCTGCGATCAAACTTCATGCAGGAAAACAAAAAGCTAAAAACGGCCTTCCTGATTTTTTAGCTTTTCATAGAGAAGAACTTAGTTCTTTACCGAAAGCACTGGAAAATCCTGGAATTTTTTCCAATATTCTAATCACGGGACCTGGATTAGAATCTAATCTTACCTTATTACAAGAATATATTTCCGGTCTGAAAAAAAATATCAAAGTTATCTGTGATCCTCATCCTGGATTTTTGACTCTCGCAGGATTTCCGGGAAATACGGAATATCGACCTGGTAAAATGGCCGAAGCGGACGGAGGTTATCTTTTATTGCCGATGCGAGCTCTTACGGAAGATTCTAATTTATACTTTTTAGTCAAAGAAGTATTACAAACTGGTAAAATAGATTTTTTAACGTTACCCGAAATGACTGGTTCTAAGGAGATGAATCGTTTTCATCCTTCGGTTGATACTCGTTTTCGACTCATTTTAGCAGGAGAAGAAGGAGAGGTAGATTTTATCTCCGGAATCGATCCTGATTTTTACGATAGTTTTTCTTTTAAGATTCATCTACCATATGAAGCAGTGATGAAGACTAAAAAAAATCTTCAGCTTTTTGGTGGACTGATTCATTCCTGGGAAAAACCAGGGTATCCGGAATTTGATTCATCCGCAGTAGACGCATTACTCGAAATCGGACTGAGATGGAATGACAGTAGAACAAGACTTTCTCTTTCTTTTGCGGAACTTAGGACATTTGTAGGAGAACTTTTAGTACTCTATAGAAAAGAAAAAAAGCCAATTACTAGAGTTCAAGTAGAATCGGCGATTGAATCTATAGAGAAAAGAATCGCTGTCTACAAAAGAAGATATCTAGAAAGTGTAAGAGAAGGTTTGAATACGATTCAACTCAAAGGAAAAAAGACTGGGAGAATCAACGGTCTTTCCGTGATATTACTCCATTCTTCTTTAGCAGACTTTGGTCAGGTCAACCAAGTATCGGCAAGAGTCGCACTTGGCTCCGGAAATTTTATCAATATAGAAAGAGAAGTCAATCTTTCCGGAGACTTACACGATAAGGGAGTTTTTATATTACAATCTTATATTAAAGGAATGTTCTCTCATATACAATCTTTCGGTTTAGATGCTTCCATTCTTTTCGAACAGAACTATTCTCCAATTGACGGAGACTCTGCAAGTTGTGCTGAACTTCTTGCGATCCTTTCTGCGCTTGCCGGTCTTGAAATTCCTTGTAATATTGCAGTGACCGGGGCGCTTTCCCAATATGGAGAAATTCTTCCGGTTGGTTCAGTAAATACAAAAATCTCAGCTTGGTACGAAATAATTCAGATTGTAGGAAACTCGAGGGATAAATATTCGGTTTATATACCCACTGCCAATTTGCGGGATTTGAACTTACCTTCTCCTATTCGTAAGGCTATGGACAAGGGGAAGTTTCAGATTTTTACTTGTTCTCATGTAGAAGAATTGATTCCGGAAGTTTTTGGAATACCAGCCGGAAAATTTGGCAAAAATGGAAAATATCCGTCCGGGAGTTTGTTCCATTTAATAGAGGAGAGAATCGACCGGAAAAAAGAAGAAGAACATATATAGAGACCATTAATCTACGCCGTAATAATGCGACAAAATCCTGAAAAAATTTCTTTCCTAAACATGGAAAAAATTTCAAACTGTAGAGAAAAAGACTTATTTTTGAAATATTGTTTATTTGTTTTTATACAGTCCAAATCAAACAGATTTTGAGAGGAGAATTTTTTTATCCGAATAACTTTTTCGGGATTATTCCGTGGAATGGGATCTATATTTGAGACTAGTCCTTCGATTCTGATTACCGATAATAAATTAAGAACATGAAAATCATCGGGGTCATCAATATTCAATCCTCTTTGTTTATTAGTAGCCTTTCTGCGGTTGGGTTAGGGGTTCTTTTATCTATTACTCAGGTCAAAACCCCAGAGAATTTTCAAGAAATGGAATTTTCTCCTTTAAAAGAAAAAAACGAATTCAGTCCTACCTTCAAAGAAAAAAGAGAATCAAAGGAAACTCAGACGTTTCAAGTTTTAGGTTCTAAAAAATTCCAGGAAATAGAAAAAGATTTGGAACTCACAGAAAACAGTGGTTTCAACTTTACAGGAATGGGGAATGTTTGGAGAAATTTCTCCAATACTTTAAACTGGAAACAGCCAGATATTCTATTTAGCGATTCGAATTTAAGTTGGTCAGGTGCGCGTTTTTTAGGAGTAAAACAAGATAAATTTCAAATGATGACTTCCGTTCTTCCTACCTTGGCTTTTTCAGAATTGTCTCCTTCTTTCAAAGGAAGAAAAGCGGACCCTTTCGGAGCTACAACAGGAATTAATCAAGCTAAGTTAGACGCCTTTGAATTGAGTTATACAGTTTTACCGGGAGTAAACGCAATTTTGAAAACCGGAAATTCTCTTCCTTATACTGCGGATCAAAGGGATCAGGGTTATTCGATGGCCGGATTTTCTTTTCAACCGAATGAGTACCTTAGTGCCAAAATTGTTTCTGGAAGTTCTTTCGGAAATGCAAGTTTAATTGCGAACAGATCTTCTTATTCTACTTACTCTGCCAATTCTCAATTTACAAATATAGATCCGAATATTGGAAACAATCCGGTTCTTAGAAATCAGGCGATGGGAAATACAGGAGGTAGGGTGATCGAATGGCAGGCAAATATTCAGCCCGTTAGACGTCTTTCATTTCAAACTTCTGTTTTGAATAAAGAAAAAGACAAAGGATTTTATAATCCGGAAGCGGCTCGTTTTTCTATGTTTATTGATTTTTCTAAAATTATTTTGAATGTAAGATACAGTTATTCCGCGGATCCAAATACTAGAAATAACGGACTTTATATTACTCCCGAATCCGACGCAACCACTCTTGGATTTACAATGCTTTTAGATCCGGCAGGTAGATATTCTTTATTTTTTGGAAACAATTACTACAATTTACTCTCTCAAAAAAATTCTGGAATCAATACCCAGGTTGACGAACCACTGCGTTCTTTTTCAGCCAGTTTTAGAGGAAAGACTAGTTTTCAGAACGCGATTTTTTTCATGAACTTCAGAAACAATCTTTCCAAGGGTGTAATTTATACAGACGTGGGACCGTATAGACTTCCTGCCTTCTCTCAATACTACACTGAGTATTTTACTTCCTTGGGAATGGAACTCTCCTTCTAATTTCTTATTTTAACGTTTTTGAAATTGGATCGAAAAAATTTTCGATCGATCGTTTGGGTTTGTAAAAAAATCATAGTTAAAAGTTTTTTGAGAGGGAATATAAAATGTTCAGTAACAAGTTAGAATCCATCAAACAAATGAATCAAATGCGCGTGAGAATGAAAAAAGTAGAAAAGGATCTTATGGCGCTTTCTTTTGAAGCGAAATCTAAGAACGATCTAGTAACTTGTATTTCTGATGGTAAGCTCAATATCAAAGATATATTTATTGAAGATGAACTTCTCGCAAAAAACGATAAAAAACTTCTACAGAAAAGTATCAAACAGGCAGTGTCTCGTTCTTTGGAATTGGCACAAGATGCTGCAGAAGAAAGAATGGCGGAGTTTCGTGGAATGATGGGAATGGAATAAACGTAAGCAAAATGGCGCGTTCAAGAGACTATTGCTGGGTTTGTACAAATCTATATGCGCGATTTAGAATGTAATTCAACATGTTTGTTTTTGGTTAGAGCGGCTTTATAAATTGTATTAAAATCATGTCGACAAATTATAATGTCTGATCAACGACTTTAGGTGTTAAAAACCTAAATAACTGATAAGGTCGAATATTAAAAATTTTACTGTAAGATATAAAACTGTGGTTAGTTCCCACAATTTTTATAGAGAAATTCAATTCTATAAAAATTGATTGAGAATCTGTAATTTAACTTAGAAATTTAGAATTTGTCGTTTTGTGAAAACTCACTTTAATAGATTTATAGAAAAATTAATTTTCCATCTGTTTTTGTTGTATTGAAATGAACATGAAACGTTTTACAAATCTTCACTATGGAATTTTCAACAATTCTAATGTTTAGTTTAAAAAAGAAACAGTATTATTTGCTATCTTTTACGATTTACATTTCTTTGATTGAGTTTTGTTCGTTTAACCATTCAAAAACGGAAAATTTACCCACTCTCAAGACCACCTTGCCTTTGTTATCCGGAGAATATTATTCTAATATCCAAAAATTAGAAGAAGGTTATTTTGTAAGACAGTTATTTTTAGACACGACCCGAAAACAGAATAAATTTGTTTTTGTACAATTGAGCGTGACACTTAGTAAAAACCGAGAAGAAACTAGAATTGAAGGAATTGTAAAGTTTACTGCTCGAGGGGCTGAGTTAATTCCTGAATCTTGTAGGGTTTTTACAAACAAGGAATCCGGAAACAGATGGGCTTTAGTAAGAGCTTACGATTGTGATCATCTTTCTTTTCAAATCGAATCTAACCGGCCTAATTTTATTTTTATTGAACCAGATTTTATGCCTGGGAATTCGATCGGAGTTTATAGAAAATCTGCGTCTTCCGATCCGAGTAAAATTAGCGCGCTCGTTTTGGAAAGTAATGGAAAAATCTTAGAGGTTTGGGGGCTTAGACTTTCTAGAGTGAGAAAAAACGCAACCGTTGTATTAGAAAAAGAAAACGGACAAAAATATTCAGTTCGAGCTTTAGAAACCATCGAAACCACTGGACAGGTTACAGCGGAAAAAATTCCTATCGAAAAAGGAGATATTCTATTATATGATAATCATATTAATTTTGGATCTTTTGTATATTAAAAAATTAAAATATTATAATCCTGGATGTATTGGAACTAACTTTAGATAGGGGAGCCGTTTCCGGATTTGATCCAATTCTTCCTTGGATAGATTTAACTCCGACCATTCTAGATAACGTAAATGGTTCATTTCGTAGACCGGATGTATTTCTCTGATTTTAGTATGCCCGATTCTAAGTTCTAATAAATTTTTACAATTTGAGATTGGTTCTAAGGATGAAATTTCAGTGTTTCGAATGTCTAGTTGTTGTAATCTACATTCTGAGCCGATAAAAGATAGATCTTTGATTTTCGTTTTATACAAACCTAATTTAGTCAATTTTCCGATTTCGGAATATTGTTTTAGGTCTTTCTCATCTACTGAAGTTTCTCCTAGATATAAACTGTGTAAGTTGGTTAGTTTGGACAAAGGAGAAAGTTCTTTTACTTTGGTTCCGTTTATATTTAAAAAACCGATCGTTTTTAAAGAGCTGAGTTCTTCTAAATTCTGAAATTCAGGATGTAGAATTTCTAGTGAAACTAAATTTCTAAAATCTACCAACCTGGTCGTATCTGGAAATTCACTTTCATTAAATCCGATCCAACGGATTTGATATGGATAGTATCTGAGAATCTTACCTTCTTTAGAAAATACTGGAATTTGACCTGGAATGGATTCTTTTTTAAATAAAGAACAAGAAAAGATCCAAGAACAAAAAATTAAAATTTTGAGTAAGGTAAAAAAGCGGATTTGGATCATCTAAGTTATTTTTCAACCAATCAAAAATAAAATGTCGTGTATAAGTTTAGATTTCAAAACTTGACCGCCAAATTTGTGCAATTCTAGGAACTCCCACTTTTTAGAATGGGATGCTCTAATTTCGATAATGTGGGAACTCATACAAGATTCTCTACAAAATTAGAGTTTCACAAATTTCTAAGTAAAACCTTTTTTAATAAGGTTTGATTCTACAAACAACTTGGATTTTGTGTAAGAAACTAAGTTTTATATAACTGAACTTTTACATAAAAATGTGGGAACTACTGCAAATTGCAATTTTACAAATAAATTTTGAAAATGTAGGAACTACCACTTTAGAAAACGACCTATAGTTTTCTTTAAAACAAATTTACGTTAAAAATCCAAATTTGTTTTACTTTATCCTGATTTTGAGTTTGACTCTCATCTTCACGTTTTCAAGATGATCCAAAATTAGGAAAAGGGTTCAATATGAGAAAAATTCAAAAATGTATAAATACAACAGTCATTTTCAGTCTGATTTTTAGTGTATTCTTAAATTGTAAAGACGACAAAAAAGACGATATAGATCCGTTATTAATTTTGGTAGGTTTAGCTTCTGGTTCACCCAGTTATAACTGTTCGGCAACCGTAAAGGGGAAAGTCGCTTCTTTGCCTGCGATGACCGCAACTACTTCCATTCAAACTCTTGTTTACGGTAAGGTTCCGTTTGTGAATCATTCCATTGCAGCCGTAAAAGTGACAGGTGCGGTCAACGGAACTAGAATCGTTTTTACCGGACGAAACGTTGCTGATTTTGATGAAGGGACTTCCAGTAATGAGAATGCACCTTTGATTTATAATACTTCTTCTTGCCCACTTGCCGATTCTAGCCAAGATACTACAAGATCGACTTACACAACAAGTAGCGAAGGTCAATATGGTTCTGCAGCTGGAGATGGTCCTTACACTTACACTTTAAATGCTACAAAAGGTGGGGATTACTACTTCGTTTTTTATCTTGCAAGTAGAACCGCGGAATCTCCTACGACCACGTTCCAACTACAGTAAAATTTAGATTTCTATTGATCTAAAATGAACCGATTCCCGATTCTCAAACAATTTTTGAAACATACTTGTTTTTGGTTCGGGATTTTCGTTCTTTTTCAATGTGCAAGACAACATCCCGCCGTCGATCAAAATGAGGTCGCGTTCCAACAAGCGCTTCTCGATCTACAAAAACAAATCGAAGAATCTACTCGGTCCAAAATCATTTCTACGGAACCAAATGGAGATGGTTCTTTCACTACAAGGATTCGATCCGTTTCTTATGACGTTTGGATCAAATATAATTTTGCCGACAAATCCCAAGCTTTTGTTCCGGACATGTCTGGGGGTTGGGATGTAGGTTTTCAAAGATTTAAACTTCAAACTAATAGCGGGCTCACGCATTCCGAAGGACAAGGTGGGGCTTGTATGACCAATCCTGTGGTTACCGATTTTGAAACTGCGGCTTCTTCTACTTCTACCGCTTTGGGTTGTGTAAATGCTTCTTTTTCTCCCGATACGAACGTATCCGAACTTGCAAGCGGGGGAATTCAAACAAATTACGTAGGCAATGACGTACTCAATAAATGGTTTAATTACAGTCTCGCTTTTTTACAACCTAATTATAAGGTTTTTGTAATCCGTTCCAACACAGGAAATGAATACTATTTGTTTCAGATTACTGGTTATTATAATTCCGAAGGCACTTCAGCTCATCCAACCATTCGATGGAAACAAATCCAATATTAAATCAATTGAATATGTTTTTCTCGTTCAGGCGCTTTTTTTCGTCCAATTGGATTCAAATTCTATTTTTGTTTCTTTTTTATGTTTCTATTCAGGCCCAAGATGAAAATATAAAAACAGAAAATAAAGTTATTCAAAAAGAGTCGCCAAACACAACCACTACCGATTCTAAAAAGGACAACGGGAATGGTCAAAACGGACAAATCGTTCCGGAAGAATCACAGATTGTGGTCACAGGTTCCAGAGGAGAAAGAAGACTTAAAGATTCTACGGTCTCTACCGAAGTCATTTCCCGTAAAAAGATAGAAGCAAGTGGCGATAGAAATGCTGCAGAAGTTTTAGAAACCCAACTGGGAATTGACGTAGTACCTTTTTTCGGAGGTTCTAGGGTACGAATGCTTGGTTTAGATTCTCAGTATGTTTTGATCCTTATTGACGGCGAAAGAATTTCCGGACGCTTAAATAACGCTGTGGACCTTAGTAGATTCAAAGTTCAGAATATTGAAAGAATCGAAATTGTAAAAGGCGCCTCATCGGCGTTATACGGAGCAGACGCAATCGGAGGAGTAATTAATTTAATTACAAGAGAAGCAGATAAAAAACTAAGCTATGAAATGCGAACTACTTACGGTAACGGAAGCAGAAAAAATTTCAACACCGAAGGAGAATTCAATACCACAGCCAACATGGGTTTTAGAAATGAATATGTGAGCGGTGCGGTTTCCGCAGGTTACAATAAAAACCCCGGTTATAGATTGGTCCCAAACTCTCAGGCGACTACTGGGAACGCCTATCAAGACTTAAACACAGGAATTAATCTTACCTTCAATCCGGATGGAAAATTCAAAGGTAAAACTAGAATTCTTTACCAACATAGAGATCAAAACGGAGTAGATGTTACCCAATCCAAAGCCGTCTTTGATCGTAATAACAAGACTCATGACTTTTTAGCTACTGGTTCTTTAGAATACGGATTTGGGAAAAGAAATTTGATTTCCTTTAGAGGAAATATTTCCAAATGGGAAAACAAATACTATAATAACCAAAGAGGTTCAGACGAATTAGATGTAAAACAATTGAACTCTGAATTAACTTCTCAAGGTACCGTTCAATTGGACATGGAAGCCTCTGAAAAACATTTTATCACTGTAGGTGCTGAATCCTTTGCGAATGAATTAGAATCAGATCGATTACAAAGTAGATATGTATATAGAACTAGGAAAGCGGTTTTTTTTCAGGACGAGTGGACCGTTTCTCGTTCTCCTAGAATTCGAGTAGTTCCAGGAGTAAGATACGACGATGATTCTCAATTTGGAAATCAAACAACTCCTAAACTTGCAGCCCGTTACGATATCTTTCAGAACTTAGTTTGGAGAGCGAGTTATGGAAGAGGTTTTCGTCCTCCGAGTTTTCAAGAATTGTATCTTCGTTTTGAAAATCCAGCCGTAGGTTATGTTGTAGAAGGGAACCCAAATTTAAAACCGGAACGATCAATTACGATTAACTCGGATTTAGAATATAGTCCTTTTAGTTTTTTGACTTTTTCTTTGAGTGTATATCGAAACGATATTATCAATCTAATTCAGTATAAATTCGATTCAAACAAAGGAAGAGAGTTTGCGGAATTTCAACTACAGAACATTGCAAAGGCTTATACAAGAGGAGGGGAATTTGGAGTTCAATATAGATTCTTAAAATATTTCACTCTTGAATTAGGATACAATCATACGGATACTAGAGATCTAAGCTCGGATAGACCTTTAGAAGGAAGAGCACTTCATCAGGCGTCTGCAAATTTCATCTATAATTCTCCCGGAGGATTCCAATTTAATCTGAGAGGAAAACATTTAGACAAAAGACCGTTTTATAGTTCGACTAACAATCTTTCAGCGGCAGGACAGGATTATATTCCCAGCGAAGTTAAATTAAATGAAAACCCTCCCGTGATTTACGGAAAACCGTTTACGATTTTAAACGTTAGAATTGAGCAGAAATTTTTCAATAAACACTTCGCTCTTTTTTTGGGAGTGGATAATTTACTCAATCAATACGAACTGGCTTATAATCCTACTCGGCCTAGATTTTATTATGGTGGATTCTCGGCCCAGTTTTAATTTCTTTTTTCAAAGTTTGATTCATTAATTTTATTCGATAAATTAAAAAGTACTTTTGAAATGTTCCGCACGAACTTTAGCTTACAGTGAGTTGGTATAATTGCTTATAATTACAGAATAAAGTTCCGAATCTAATAGTTTATATCAATAATATGTAATTCTGCGTAAAAGGTTTTGGGCGAATCCGGCAAGCCAGACCGAGCTCTCAGTTCTGGTCAATAAATTGTATACACGAAATATAATACAACACGCCTTTAGTTTCAATTTATTAACCTCGCATCGATCCTAACGCTGCGATCCATAGAAAGCAGTGTTGCTGAGTTACCCACGCTACAACCCATAGATGAATCTAAATCGGCTACTACAAACCAAAATGTGGCGACTTAACAAAGTCGAACGACCCCGAAAAACTCAGTGAAATACCTCTCTAAGGATCGGCATTCAGGAAAGCGATGTATTGAGTTCATGGAGTGAAATTCTAAGTTCTCCTACGTTTCAATTACTTTCGCATTGATTCGATCGAGTTTGTGTTAACCAGACACTTTATCATAATATTTAAAAGGTACTCAATTTTATAGGATGAGTATATCTGAGTGGTAAAATGTAGGAACTGTTACAAGTTATTTCATTGTAAAACTTTGAAAATATGTAGACTGCTTTTTAAGAGATTTTCTCCAGGTGCATGTTAAACTAAAGTGAGCTCGGTATAAGAAAGAATTTTCTAAAAGTATGAGTTTCTACATTTTTAGAATTTGTTCATAAAATCGTGATTTGCGGTAGTTCAACATTTTAGGAATGATTTATAAATTTTTCCACGAATTCACGTTAAAATATTTTGTTTCTTTAAAATTTTTTCTATAAATCGCTCCGTTTGGAAAGTTTGAAGAACCGTTTTCTAATATGGACATTCTTTTGTTGGATGACGGTCAAAAAATTGAGTCTGCTTTGGTAGAAAGTTCTGTTGCAACGGATTCTCTTTTGGTTCCAGATGTTTATTGGAATCGTTTGAATGCTCAAGAAAAAAAAGCTCTGCGGGGCAAACTCCCTTTTTTATTGAGAAAATATTCCAAGCAGATCGCTTCTATGAAACGTCTGCATGATCGGGCGGGTAAAATCAAATACAATCGGGGCGTTGGTAAGATGAAAAAGTTCAGCATTCGAGTCCATACTGGTATTTGGGCTACTTTGGGTGTCTTGGCGGCGGCTCATGGTGTTTGAGGTGTTATCTTTTTAATTATATGCTTTGGCTGGAGGATCTTGGTGGAAAAGAAGATTTTTTTGTAAAAAGTTTAAACCCAGGAGTTCCTAGCTTTCACTGGACTTACAAAATGATTTGGAAGATTAACAGGAGACAAAATATAATTTCGAGAGAATTACAATTTGAACCAAATCCAATGACAAATAAATATCCATATGATTTAACGTCGTGAAGTAATCAATGAAAAGCGATTAAAATTGAAACATTATGCTACAATCTATCAAGAGTAGCGCATTGAATTTTTTATATCTAAAGTTTAAAAATATAATAATACACTTTTACCAAAAAAACAGCTTTATTCAAAATTCAAATTTCCTGAGAATAAAAAAAACAAATACATAATAGTTTCAGAATATTCTAAAGTTATTTTTCATTAAGAATTTTATAAAACGGAATGCTTACCAGAACGATTAAAATTTGTGCAGTACCAAATACGAATGCGGTAGAAGATGATCCTATAAAAGTGGTTGAAATTCGATCTAATCCGACCGAAGAAATTGGACCTAAAAAAAATCCGAGAGAACCAAATCCGGTTAAACTTGCCATTACGATCCCGTTATTCTCTCGAGTACAAAGAGAAGACGCAAGACGTAGAGAAGTAGCAAACATTAAACCTGCTCCTAAACCGCAAAATAAAAGTGAAATTCCAATCCAAACAACGGACTGAAATATACCGGAAAGTATTAAAGAAACGCCGTAGATCAAAGATCCGATAGCAACTGGAAAATACTTTCCAGTTTTTTTTGAAAGATGAATTGCGGGGTAAGATAATAAGGCCATGGGTAAAAAAACTAAGGATAACATCTTTCCGGTTTCGGAAGGGTTGAGTGAAAATTCTTCTCGAAGACGTAGATTGAGCGAACTCATAAAATACCCGGATGTAAAACGATCTAAAAATTGGAACGCAAGAGGAAATAAAAGAAGAGGGTGTGTTAAAAATAGAATCAAAGATTCTTTCCAAGAATGTTTTTTAGAAACTCTGAACTTTTCTTCAGGAACAAATTGATATACAATCCATCCAAGAAACAATAAAATTACTGAACCAACTTGAAACGGCAAAACTGGATTCAATTTTCCTAAAAAACCAAACGAAAGACCTACGGCCCCTCCTAAAGAAAGAAGCATTCCAGACAAACCCATCAAGATCCCGTTCCCAAACTTACGTTTAGAATCTACGTGTTCGAAATCTGCAACAGATGCAAGAAGCAATCCGATCACAAATACATGTGCTCCTCCTTCCAAGAAACGGAGAAATAAAAGAGTAAAAAGAGTATCTGCGTAAGGAAGAAGATTTAAAAGTAAAGCATCAAACCCGCAGAAAAGTATAATAATTTTTTTACGAGTTCCAAAAGAATCCGAAAGAAAACCGGCCATCGGGGAAAAAACAAAAGAACCGAGCATCGCTATACTTAAAAACCAAGCAACTTCTTCGTTACCGGATTGAAATCTGTCCTTTACAATTTCCTTAAATACAGGAACGATCATCGTTACCGGAAGCATCGCCAAAAAAACTGCCACCGGTAAAAAGTATGCGGACTTTTTAGAATTAACCTTTTCCAAGAACGGAATCATATGTTTCCTTACCGATTGCGGAAACTAAGTCCTGTTCCAGTTCGGAAAAAATTCCCTGATTTAAAAGAAAAACTTGTTTTGATTCGGCAAGAATGGATTGTTTTTCGGAATCGTTGACTGGTAGGGAATCTAACGCGGTACGATAATTTTGTTTGAATCCATTGATGTCTTGAATCATAGGAAATTCGTAAAAAGAAATTCCTTTTCCTTCTGGAAGATTTAAAGCTCTAGCCGCTACTTTTTTCAAAATTTGCCCACCGGAAAGATCTCCCAAATAACGAACGTAAGAATGAGCCGCCAAAAGTTCCGGTTGAGTTTCTGAAATTTTACGAATTCTTTTCACATAGTCTTGAGTTGCCACACTTGGTTGATGATCGTTAGGTTTCCAAGTTCCGTAAAAAAACTGAAGATCTTCTAAAAGTGCGTTTTTACGGTAGAGTTCCGGAAAATAAATCGATTTTAAAACCAGATTGTTCTTATTACGTTCTAACTCTTCTTCCATTGACTCATAAACATAGTAGAACGCTTCTAGATGTCTTGCATAAGTCCCTTTTTCCAATATTCCTTTCATAAAACAACGAATGAAAGCAGAACTTTCTGCGGCTTTGTGCTCTTCAGATGTCCCTTCTCGTAAAATAGTTGCTAAACTCATTTTGATTCTCCTGACAATACTGTGACAATTCTTATAAATTGATATTGAGAATCAAACTTATTTTTGGACAAATATACAGATTTTCTAAAAATGTGGGAACTCATACGAGTTAGAATCAGTGGGTTTTATATTCAATTTTAATGATATTTAGAAAAACGAACTTTTATGAAACGGGTTTTTAATTCACAATGATCATAGATATCAATCATTCACTTAAAAATTAAGGATAGGCAGAACCAGAATTCTGCTTTTGAAATGGCATTTGTTTCAAAATTGAATGATGCAAACGTGAGTTCGGCGTAAGGGCTGGTTCATTTTTCTAAAAAAAAGTTGTGATTTTGATTTCTAAAATGTGGGAACTCTCGCAAATTACGATTTTACAAATAAATTCTAAAATTGTAGGAACTCACACTTTTCTATTTTGCGAGAAATTTTGTCATTAGGAAATAAATTAGAATTTCAAACGATTCATGAAATTACTACTCAGATGCATGAAAATAGTACCAAATTATTTTAACGGCCGAGGCCGAATTTGTGAAAAAATAGCAGTATTTAAAAAATACCGCAAATTCAGGATTTACGGCATCTTAGAACAAAACCAGAAATATTCAATTTTTTGAAACAATCTAACCCAAGTATTTTATTTATATGTACCGAGTAATTACTCAGAATTATATAATAAAGCATCTAGTATTTTACACTGAAACACTGTTACGATAAAAATTAAAGGTACATAATTTTATAGAAATCAAGTAGTAACCGTTTAAACAATTTTATGCCTTTCTTGAAATCTTTCGTTGTTTTTCAGAGTAAAACTATTTTCTTCCAACAAAGTTCTACAAAAACGATACGCAGTAGTTACACTCAAAAAAATCGTTTTCTTTCTTCAAGGGTATCTTAAAAAAATCAGTATCATTTTACTGGCCCTTAGAAAATTGAGCATCTGTAATTGTTGTGACAAAGTGTCGGTTAACGCGTTTTCGGTATAATCCAATACAAAAGCGATTGAGGTGGGGAACTCAGCAGAACACTCTTTCAAACTTAGTGTTTCGCTTCTTGAACTCAATAAAAACCGATTCTTAGAGAGACATTCACTGAATTTCCGGGTCGTTCGAAGTAACCTAGCGTTTCAGCTCGACAGATCACGTTCTATAACAAATTAAATTCGGAAAAAAATTTTGTTCCTCAATTTGTTGATCGGAGTTGAAAGCGTGGTCTGACGACGAATTTACCTAACCGTTCTGACTCAGAATTTATGTTATTGAAGTGTAAACGATTGGTTACTTCATTAGAATTGTTGAAAAATTAATTCTCTATGGGTTTTCGTTGTATGGAAACGGTCGATTGAAGTGTTTTGTTAATTGTTGCTATGGAATTTTTCAACAACTCTATTATATAGTTCTAAGTTCAATATAAAATATAGGAGTTCCCACACAATTGGTGGTTTATAAATGTTCATGGAAGTTCCTACAATTCGAGATTTTGAGACAGGCTTAAAATAAAAACACATGATCGAATTTCTTAATTTAAGAATTTTGCATCGATAGAAACAAGTAGTAGCAACCATCTATTTTCAGTTACAAAGTCCGTATCCTTAAAATAAAGAAGTTCCTACAAGGAAATGTTAATAGATTGACAGAAAAAACAAAAAGATCCGAAAATTTATAACAGTTGGCCGTATAACGTGGAAAGTAAAAAGACAGTTCTTAGAAATACAAAACAGAAGGGAGAAATTTTGAAAGTTTTGGAAATGGCAAAGGGTCCACTTTCCATCAAAGAAATTTACGAACTTTCCCGAAAGAATTTAGACAATTTAGGAATTGCAACGGTCTATAGAGCGGTCAATCATCTGATGGAAACGGGAACTATCCATGAAATCCATCTTCCGGGAGAATCTTCCCGTTTCGAAGCAAGCCGTCATCATCACCATCATTTTCACTGTAAACAATGCGACCGTGTATATGATATTGAAATCTGTCCGATTCCTCTGGACAAAAGTCCGAAAGGTTTTACTGTGGACACCCATGAGATCATTCTCTATGGGACTTGTTCCGATTGTAATTCCAAGGCACAATGAATTCTGAAACCCGAATCAAAATCAAAATAATTTGGATCTTTTTATTCCTTTTACTTGGATTTTTATTTTTAGATCGAGTTCTATTTCCGATCGCACTTTTCGAATTTCCGAATGAACTTGAATGGGATACTTCTCCTTGGTATAACTTTCTTCATAAACGAAAAAACATTCATTTTGAAAAAGATGAAAAGGGAATTCTCATAACGGGAAGTAGTGTAGCTCTTTATTCCTCTTATCCTAAACAGATAACCGAAGAAATACAAAATTCTAATATAAAAGACGGAAAAAAATTTAGAGCGGAATTTTATTCTCATCCTGCCTTATCTCCTACGGATCTTTATTATTACTCAGATGATATTTTATCTAAAAAACCTGAGCTGGTAGTCTACATATTAAATCCAGCAGATTTACAATTAGATTATATTCAAAAATTAGAATCTTCTGAAGTCCGTTTTGACGAACGAACAAGAATAAAAGATTATAAGATTCGCCACCAGAATCGTTTCATTTTTCCGGGAGAGTTTCTTGCTGATCATTGGAGAGATTATACAAAAGCAGAAATTTTTGCTCAATTGACAAAAACATTCATACTGTTGAATCGCTTTAGAAGTTTCTTATACGATCCTTGGGTAGAATACATAGAACATCATACCAGAACTATGCGTTCTTATCATTACTACACTGGTTCCATACCTAAGGAAGGGATTTTTCTCCGCGGATGGACCCCGCCTTCATTTACGATCGAATGTGAGCTCAAAGATGGAAAATTGTCGGAAGATATTTTTACTCAGAAGCCGGGAGTTCGGATTCAAGTTGAAGAAATAAATTCAAGTGCAAAACATCTAAACAGAGAACCGATTTTTTATGATCGAACCTTTTCTAAACCCGGATGGAAATCGCTTTTTCTCGACTTCAAAAAGAATTCATCCGGAGAAAATCCTCAATCAGTTACCTTAAAATTTACTGTTTCTCCTACTACAAGTTCTGACGAAGTGGATGCGAGAATTTTTGGGATCCCAGCTAATTATGGAATTCGTCTTCCTCAAAATTTTTGTAAAAAGGAAATTAAAACCAATATTTCTTATGATAGAATTCACGGTTTAGACGATGATCGGATCGAAACTATGTCCGATGAAGATTATTTGAAAGACTATGAAAAACGCCTCTATTTCAATCCGGAAAACGAAGGTGCCCTTAATCGTTTGAAAAAAATTCAAAGAAACAAAGAAATTTTAGGAAACTCAACTTACTTTACTTGGTCTGAAATTCAATTTTTGGAAAAGACAATCTCTAAGTTTCAAGCAAATGGTCAAAAATGGATCATCATCAATTCTCCTGAAAATCCAATTGAAAGCAAATATTATAAAAATGGAAATTGGTATCGTGGTTATCTTAAATTTTTAAATTCTTATAAAAATGATACATATGGTTTTTACGATCTCAAAGATGCGATTCCGGATAAAAGATCGTTTTTAGATCCGCATCACCTAACATTTAACGCTGCAAAACATAGTTCTTCTTTATATACAAACGTCATTCTAGATTTTTTAAACGTTTCGGAGCGAAAAAAATGATTCTGTTTTTTTCAAAAGTGCGTACTTTTTTTGAAAACCCTTTTTGGATTCTTCCTTTATTTATTACGTTATACGCTCTTTGTTCTCTATTGATTTGGAAAAAATACCATTGGAATCCAAGTTCACAAATTAATTTCGGAAAACAATTCGCAGTTCAAAATATCGAAGAAACTCCGAAAGGTGCTGTTATTTTTTTAGGTCGCCCAGGGGATTTAGGAGCTGGTTATGACGGGCAAATCTTTTATTACTATTCTAGAATGTTAACTGGATTTCATTTAAATTGGCCCAAGGGTTTTGAAGAAAACATTCGCGCTCCTAGAATTGGTTACCCCCTTTTGGTTGCGGCTTTCGGTTGGTTTGGGGCTTGGGGCACCATATTTGGAATGTATTTTTTAAATTTATTTCTGATTTTATTTTCCTGGTTCTTAGTCAGGGATCTATGTGGTGTAAAATATCGTATCTATTCTAGTTTTTATTTATTTTCTCCTTTTCTTTTAGGGAGTTATACTCTTTTGGTTAGCGACGCAGTATTAACCGGGCTTTTAGTAATTACGTTTTGGTTCTACAAAAAGGAAAAGTGGATTTGGTTTTCTTTATTTGGTGGGCTTTCGATTTTAACAAAAGAACAGGCATTCTTTTTACTCTTTCCTCTCGGTGTTCAATCCCTTTTGGAAAAAAAATGGAAGGACTCTATTCTGATCGTTTCCACTTTATTATTACCGTTTCTTTGGGCTGTTTTTTTAAGAATTCAATTTCCAAGTTGGTCTCCAACACGATTTACCGATTTTTTTACTCCGTTAGACGGATTTGTAGGTTACTGGAATGAAATCAACGAACCTTCTTTATTATCTTTTTTGCAAGTTCCAAATTTAAAAACGAGTCTCGTTCTTTTTGCTAAAAAATTTTCTAGACTTCCTCTTTTTCTTTTATTTCTTGCGGGTTTGTTTGTATTTTGCAGTGGGAATTGGAAAAAGGGAATCGCGGGAAGACTTTCTTTTTTTCTGGTGATCTTTTCCGTTTTTTCCGCGGGTTATGTGTTGTATTGGTCTTCCTATGAAAACGTTTCTAGAATGTTTACAGTTTCAATTGCATTTTTAATTTTTTGGAAATTAGAAGATGATTCTGTTGCGGATCTTCTCTATTGGATTATTACAGGAAGTATCTTTTTGATTTTCTTGTTTAAACTTGCATTTGTTTCTTCTATTCTTCCTTATGAAATCTGGAAATAGCCGTATTTTATCAGAAATCTCCAAACAAATTTGATCCATAAAAACAAGTTGAAGCGCTTGTATTTCATTTCGGATTAACACGAAAGTTCATATAAAGTAATCAGAAAGAATTTTTTACGAATCTGTATAAAGTTAAGTAATTGTGAATTTTTATGATACGTTCTGTTTGAGTAAAAGATATTATTAAGAACTATGTAAAAATTATTCAAAATTTTCTACTACTCAAGAACTGTATAATTTAGTATTTTATATTAAAATTGTATTTTGCGATGAAAATTTACGGTATCTATTTTATCAGGATCAATAGTTTACTTGTTTATTAGAGTTGTTGAAAAATTCCATAGCAACAATTAACAAAACGCTTCAATCGACCGTTTCCATACAACGAAAACCCATAGAGAATTAATTTTTCAACAATTCTATTAATAAAAATCCGAATTCCTACATTTTGATATATTTCTAAAATACAACCTGTTATGCCGTTGAGTTTTCGGATCAGGTTTTACGCGAACTTAGAATTTAGGATATTCGAATATTTTACTTTTTTAAAGTGATATTGTGGTGGAGATCTTATTAGTTGCGGCAACAGGCAATAAACCAAACCTTTCGGATTATTCTCTCGAAGAAATTCTAAAGAATGTGAAATTCGGCGTAAGAAATTCGTTTTATAAAAACCCTATTTTTCTATAAAAAATAAACGTTTAAAAATTTGTAATGTGACTTAATTTGTGAGAACCACCCGAACTCTAATCATAAAAAATGAATGTTTGAAAATTTATAACGGAACTTAATTTGTAAGGAACTATCACAAATCGTGGATTTACCAGTTAATCTTTGAAAATTGTAGGAACTACTAGAAAATACAAAGGAATCATCGTCCAATCAGATTTTTGCATAAAACTGCTGTTTTACGACTATCATAAAAATTTAAATCCCATTTTAACGCGAGTAAAGATTTTCTAAAAGTATGAGTTCCTACAATTTTAGAATTTGTTCGTAAAATCGTGATTTGTAATAGTTCCTACACTTGAATATGATAGATTCAATTATTATAAAATTCTCTTTTATAAAATGATGTAGTTTTCCACATCATTTTTAGATGACAAATCTAAGTTTTGTAGTAGTTCCCACTTGAATACAACAGATTCAATTGTTATAAACTTTTATTTTATAAATTGTGGTAGTTCCCACATTTAAAAAATCAATCTGTAAAATTCAGATTCTAACTTTTTTTCAGAATTATGGGTTTCTTACGTCGAACTCAAATTAAATATTTCATTATGAAATAAAGATTTGTAATAGTTAACTTTGCAGAAAAATCGATGAATTTACGCTAACTAGGATTTATATTTTCCTAGAATCAATGTCCATTTTCCGAAAAACGAATTTTATAACTTTTATAAATTCTTTCGTTGATTTCCGGAAGTTCTTTTCGATTCAAGGCGATTTCAGTTCCATCATCTAAAGAAATCAAAGCGTATTCCGATTTACCGTGTTTTATAATTTGTCTTAAATCTCGAACAGATTTTACATTTTGACCATCTATCTTTTCTACGATTTTAAAACTCAGATCGTGGAAACCGTTATTGGATTCGTCTGGAAGAACCTGAGATAGAAGAACGATCTTTCCTACGCCATCTTCCTTTTCGTGAAACTTATAGTAATCGTAGAGATAAAGAAGTTTGCGATCCACTCTAGATCTCCAATCCTTTCCCCATTCTTCTAAGAGGGCTTCGGAAAGTTCTAGAAAAACAAAACCACCTTCTACGGCAAAATCGTTGGAAGTGGGAATATTTTTAAACGGAATTCGAACCGCAGAATAAGGAAATGGTTTCAATTTCATACTCAAACGGATCTTCTGCTTATTTCGTAATACTAGAATTGGAATTTCTTTGCCTAAAGAATATCCGAACAAATCCCCTGTATGTGCTAAAAAGGAAAGAACTTGTTTCCCGTATAAAGGATGTTCTATATATCCTTTAGAATCTACATTCTTACCGCCGAATTCTAAAATAATATCTTCTAATTTGAGTACACCACTTGCTGATGACCCTGGAATTACATCTGCAACTAGAATTCCAGAATCAGATTTTTCCATACCATAATATTTTTTTACAGAGCCATCGGTCATTGGGCGGAAACGAAATCCTTTATAACCAAAAACGTCAGGACCAGAAGTAGTTAAGAATTTTTGAATGATAAAAGAAGGAATCATTCTACCTGAATTTTTACCCGAAGTAAATTCGTACAAAATACCGGAAACCTTTCCATTTTCAATCACGACTTCTCCAAAACCGTTTAAACCTTCACTGGAACTTACATCCACAACCGGAAGTTCAACTTGACCCAGAGGCATCTGATCCATGTCCATACTCAAAAGTGAAACACTCGTAGCTTGGATCGAACCCGAATTATCGAGTTGATAAACGTTTGTTTGTTTTGGAAATACTACAATCGGAGAAAATTTAAGAGGAACTAAATCTTGAAAAAAATCCTTTTTTTCTACAAGAAGAAGCGCCAAATTAGCTTCCGGGTCCATACGAAATGCAGTCGCTTTTATTTCTGAATAGGAAGAATATTTTTTTACTTCGATTAAAGTTGCATTTGGTAAAAGAGAATAGGGAATTAGGATCTGATTTTCCTCCGTAACAATACCCACTCCTCTGCGAACCCTAGGATTTTTTTTCTTCCAAGGTTGATGATATTCCGGTTCTTGAAATGTAACTTTAATTTGAACAATACTTTTATGATACGTTCCTTGAGTGGATAAAATTGAACTTTCTTTGGTGGACAAAAATTCCTTTTTTTTATCGGGATCAACTTCCTTCGCTTTAGAAAGATTTTTTTTAATGAGAATTCGATTGGATTCTCTCTTTGAAGAAATCTCCGCCAAAACTTCGAACGAAAAACAGACTAATATTGTTATGATCCAGATTCGTAACATTATAATTTCCTTAATTATTCCAGACCGTAAATTTTACGGATTTTTTCGTCTGCTTTTTCCGCTTCTTCACGATTTAGAATGAGAGGAACTTGAATATCTAAAAATTTCAAACGTAGATATTTATCTTTGGATTCTTTTAAAATTTTTTTCAGATCCTTTAATTCTCCAACAGGTATTCCATTCACGGATTCTAAAATCATATTTACAAAATAATCCGAGGAAGAATTTACCGGATGAGAAAGTTTTCTATATAAAACTACGTCTGTCTTTTTAGTTCGATTGAGTCCATCTTCTATAAAATAAAAAAATCTATATAATAACTGACTTCCTCCAGAAGTGTTTCCACTTCGACCCCAACTAGTAATTAAATCTCGAGATATCTCTTGAAATAATAGCCCACCAATCATTTCGAAGTCATATGATCGATCGTATTGATTTCTCATAAAATCGAAATCGGACATACGACGCGCCGGGAAAGACACCGATATTTCTTTTCCTTCTCGATACAATTTAAAAGAAATTTTATCTCCCGCGTGTTTGTTATCTACGATTTCTACAAAGTCCACTCTTGCGTCCTTGTCCTGCATAACGGTTCCGTTTTTTCCAATTGGTTGTCCGTCAATTTCTAAAAGAAAATCTCCTTCTTTTAAATGATTTTCAGCGGAACCATTTTTTAAAACTTTAGAAACAAAAACACCTTCCAAATGATCCGGAATTCCCTTTGCTTTTCTAAGAAATACGTTAAACGAATTGAGAGTTCGCACTCCTAATTCCACATATCCATCGTATTTTCCGTCTTCAATATCCTTAAGGAAATGACGTATAACGTTTGTAGGGATGAGATAACCTATATTTTCTCCTTTAGTCGCTACTTGAAACGCAACTCCTACTACTTTGTCGTCTTGAATTGCGGGCCCTCCGGAATTTCCGGGATTGATCGCTGCATCTACTTGTAAAACCAAATGACTGTCTACCGCAGAATGAGAATAAACCGATTGATCTTTTCTGGATACAATTCCGCGAGTAACCGAAACTTTATTGCCTCCGATCGGATAACCTACTACGATCAAAGGGGAATTGAGCTCTGGAATTTCTCCGAGTTGTAAATCTCTGGAATCCTTATAGAACTCAGGATTTTCCGCTTCTAAAACTGCTAAGTCACAATCATGAGCTAAGTGAAGAATTTTTACTCCGTACCATTCTGTTTGATTGTATCTCTGAACCTGAACAAATTTAGCATTGGAAACTACGTGTGCATTGGTTAGAATTCTTTTATTTCCGATTAAAAAACCAGTTCCAGAACCCGCCCGGACTGCATCTGTCGTCCAAGGAGTAAACGGATTGACCGCTTGCGAATAAACTCGAATTTGTACAACTCCTTTTCTAAGTTCGTCAAAGGGTAGTGGGTTTTCGACGGCATAAATCCCTGACTGTATAAAAAGTATGAATCCAAGCGAAAAAAAACGATTCGCTTTTTTAAAAAAGATTTTATTCCAGATTCTAAAAGAAAATGATAATATTGCCGTCAATGAAATCTCCTTAATAACATTCGTATTTTAGAATTTTCTAATGGCCTTCGAACTCACAAATCGAAAAAACCGGAACCTTGAGTTCTTCTTGAAGTTTTTTACGTCCTCCTAAATCAGGAAGATCTATAATCACTCCGGCTTCATAAATTTCCGCTCCTAACTTTTTGAGAAGTTTTACTGCAGCAATCATGGTCCCACCGGTCGCGATTAAATCGTCCATCAGAAGAATTTTATCTCCAGGTTGGATCGAATCTTTATGAACTTCAATTACGTCTTTTCCGTATTCTAAATCGTATTCTTCCGACACGGTTTCAGAAGGTAATTTTCCTTTCTTGCGTATAGGAATAAAACCGACTCCAAGCTGAAAGGCTAAAGGAGCGCCAGTGAGAAAACCTCTGGCTTCGATTCCAGCTACTTTTGTAATCCCTTTCCCTTGATAACGGTTTACAAAGGTACCAATGGTGAGTGCAAGTCCTTCTGGATCTAATAGAAGAGAGGTTATATCACGAAATAAGATTCCGGGTTTTGGATAGTCAGGTATGGTTCTAATTTTGGATTTAACAATGGACATCTAAATTTTACGTCTCAAAATTTTTAATTTAACGTAAATTCGGTGTGAGAAAAATTCTGGCAAATAAAAAATTCAATGTTGCTTGCTTCAGCGCATAATTCTATGGATGGTTGCTCTGCAAGTTGTGTTGAACTCAGCAAAACGCTTCCTTAAACTTGATGCCTCACTTCCTGAATGCCTATACTTAGAGAGTTTTTCCGGGTGGTTCGACAGGTGCAACATATGAATCACTTTCGCATTGATTACCGAACTCATATTAATTTATGGGTTCTATTCAAAAAATCCAATCCATTTCAAACAATTCTTTTTTGTCCTAAATATAAAAAAGCCCGGTAAACAAAACCGGGCCGATTTTATGTCTTTCGACTCACTTACAGAATCTTTTAATTTGAAAAACCTCTATCAAATCCAATAACAATTACGTTTGGCGAAGAATCCCAACGTAAAACAGCCATTTGACGACATTTCTACTTTTAAAACTCCTGATAGAGGCTTCCTTTAAGATTTTGAAATAACTGATTCAATATCCAGAGTTTTTCAAAGCCGCAATTCTTGCTTCTAAAGGAGGATGAGTGGAAAATAAGGCCATCCATTTGTTATGTCCGGATATTTTCATTGTAGCAAGAGCTTCTCTTCCTCGTTCGTCTTCCGGCGCGTCAAATGTACGTTTTAGTTTTTCTAACGCAGCAATCATATTCTGACGTCCGGCGAGTTTCGCTCCACCTGCATCTGCTCGATATTCTCTAGTTCTAGAAAAATATGCTACTATAATCGATCCTAGAATACTGAATAAAATACTCAATACGATATTTGCAATTAAACGGACCGTATATTGAAGTTCATCTTTGACCATCGTACTGAGAGCGTAGCTGATAATTCTAGAAAAGAACATTACAAAAGCGTTAACAACTCCTTGGATCAGAGTCATAGTCACCATGTCTCCGTTAGCTACGTGTGCCAACTCATGTGCAAGTACTCCTTCTACTTCCGCGTTATCCATTGTTTGAAGTAGACCGCTGGACACCGCTACTAAAGAACTAGATTTAGAAGGTCCAGTTGCAAATGCATTTACTTCTGGAGAATGATAAATTCCTACTTCAGGCATAGGAAGATTGGCCGTTCTCGCAAGCCTTTCAACTCTAGAATACAATTCTCTTTCTGCCCCGGAAGCAGATCTAGGATCTATGACCTGCACTCCCATCATCATCTTCGCCATAAATTTGGACAGAAGCAATGATACGAACGCACCTCCCATTCCCCAAAGGAAACAGAATACGAGCAAAGAACTCAGATTGATTCCATTTGCATCCAGGTACGGACCGATTCCAAGTACACTCGTTACAATTGAAATCGTAACGACAACGAGTATGTTGGTCAGTAAAAATAACCCAATTCGTTTAAACCACATTTAGGTTTCTCCTTATAATTCTATAAATACTATCTAAAGTCCTTTTTCTTTTAGATCTCACAATGAAACTTATAGGAACCATTGTGTTTTAGTTTTTCAATACGATCTAACAACTTAGTTTGAGTTCAGAAACGAAACTTAAATTACTCAAACTCGATAGATCAGCGCCTATTATCCAAAAAAAGTATCTTTTCGTTAGATCGTCCAATTTTTGAAATTGTGGGAACTCCTACTTTTTTGTTCACAAACAAATTTCGCTTTTAGGCAAAATTTTCCGTTACAAATTACGAAATCATAACGTAAACATTTTCTTTATGCCTATTCAATCGTATTGTTTTTTTAAATTTGAGTCTAATAAAATTGTGGGAACTACCACATTTGAATTTTACCAATTCAATTCCTATTTTAGACCCAAAAAACGTATTTTTGGTTTGAATCAATTTAAACCTTTCTAGGTTCCTTTCGAAAAAAAGAAGCCAGTAAAAATAAAATTCCCAATAAAAAATAGGCGGTTACAAAAGAATTAAAACTAGATCCAAATTGATTGAGAATGTCATTTCCTCGGAGAGTAAAACCGTGAATGAATCCAGTACCTGCAAGAACAGCCGCAATCAAACAAGTAATCAAAGCCTTTTTGAAATCCCGATCGATTACAAAAACCGCAATCGAAGCCCAGATCATAGAAGAGATCAAAAAACCTTGTGACAAACTCAAAAGCCCACCCATAGGATAAGGTAAAAATGGAAGAGAAAGAGGCACATCCGACATCCAAAGATGAGAAGTTTCTTTAACTCCAGCATTTTCTAAAATTCCAGCAATCGATCTATCTGCATAGTTAAAAGTGGACTGAATGAGTAATACTCCCCAACCAGCAAGTGCAGGTAAGGTTCCTATGACTACGGCGGGTGCGTGTCTACTTGGGGTCGCTTCAAATGCTTGAGATCCAATCACAATTCCAATCCAAAGAACGATTGCCATTCCAGCTTCTACAGGAATCAGAGCTTGTATAAAAGCAAGTAGTCCAAACAAGGCGACTAACGTCATAAATATTCCATTTAGAGTAGAATAACCAGCTCTTGCACCCAAGGCTTTCCAACCAGGATGACCGATATAAATTGTAGTTGGAAAAGGAGATCCAAAAAAAGAACCGACTATGGTTCCTACTCCATTTGCAAGAAGAGAATCTCTTGTATTAAAAGAATCTCCACAAGCTTCCGCAGATTCTATATTTTGTAAAGAACCAATCACGTTGAAAATTCCCATAGGGATGATTACGGAAAGATATTCCCAAATGTCCGTAAGCCCCAAAGCAGAATATAAATCACCGATCGATAAAATCGGTAAGTAAAATCCAATCTGACTCGCAGAACCCTTGAGTAAAGCTGCATCCATAATCGGGTTTCCCCAAATTCCAGAACACCAAGCGAGAATGGTTCCCAAAACTACAGATACAAGTCCTCCCGGAAGACGAAATGGAAACACAACTCTTGCAAAATATTGTAATAAAATTACTCCAAAAGGAAGAAAAGCGATGAGCGGATTTTGAAATGTACGAACCAAAAAATCCATCGAGATAAAAGTGATCGCGATTCCAGCCAAAGAAGAAAGCAGTGCCGCTCTTGGAGTCACCTTACGAATTTTTTCGGCGATAAAAGAACCGAATATCTCTATCAATCCAGAAAGAAAACTCGCCACAAGTCCTACCTGCCATGCGGTTTTGTAATCTCCAGTTTTCTTATATACGGGAAGTATAATAAAGAATACAAAGGCGAATAAAGAAACCGTATTAATTCCGTAGGGCAGTGCGGTAACGTCGGATCTATTTTCTTTTTTACCAAGACGATACGCCTGCCAGGAATAAAAAAGATTTCCAAGTAAAAGAGAAATTGCAGTTCCAGGAAGAATTACTTTATAAATAAAATCTCCAGGAACACCACAGAGTGTGGTTAACAAAAAGGAAAGAACTAAGATCTGAATTAAATTATCGATCATTAGACCAAAAAATCCGTCTAAATCCCCCGGCATAAACCATTTGAATTGATTCTGGTTCATTGTTTTGACTTACTCCCAAAATTCACTTGAATCACTTTGGACGAATCTCCCTCTTCATCTTTTTTCTTTTTTGAAACTGTTTTTTCACCGGACGAAAGTTCTTTGAAAATCTCTTGTTCTTTTGTGAAAACTCTCATATTCGTCAAAGCCGTCTGGGTTTTATCAAAATAACGTAATATACAATCCCAAGGAATAAAAACCTCTTCCCAGGTATAACCAAACTGAAGTTCGGCGTAGATCCATTCTTCTACAGGGTCCAAGTTTTTCACTCCCCCCTTGGATCCAAATACAAGAACAATTCCAACTTCCCGTTCGTCTCCAACTAATCCGCGTTTACCGATTACCAATTGGGGATGAGGAAGGGCGTGTAAATAAAAAGTTCCAAATTTTTCCCAGTAGAGTTCAAATAGAGAACGTTTAAATTTTCTGAGAGTTAAAATTTCTTCTTTCAGATTTTGTTTATCCATTTTGTAGGTTTTGATTAGCGTTTGTCTCGTTCAAATAATCCCCGTGGATTTTGTATTCTGGGACTAAAGCTTTAAAAGCGAGAAAAATTTCTCTATCCTTATTGGCTCTAGCCAATGTCAAAAGTTCGTTAAACCTTGCTACAAATGTAGTGGCTTCTTGATTTTCTAAAGGGGCGGCAATTTTAATTTTGGGATGATGTGTTTTTTTAATCCCTTCTAAACCTAACAAAAGTTCTTCGAATAATTTTTCTCCAGGTCTAAGTCCAGTGAATTGAATTGGTATGTCTACGTGAGGTCTAAGTCCACAAAGACGAATCATTTCTTCTGCAAGGTTTAGAATTTTTACGGGTTCTCCCATTTCAAGAATGAAAATCTCACCACATTCTCCCATACTCCCCGCTTGGAGTACAAGTTGAGTCGCTTCCGGTATGGTCATAAAGTAACGGATTACGTCGGGATGTGTAACCGTAACCGGTCCCCCATTTGCGATCTGTTCTCTAAATCTTGGAATTACCGAACCATTGGAACCCAAAACGTTTCCAAATCGTACTGTGATGAATTTGGTTCTTGTTTCTCTAGAAATATGTTGTAAATACAATTCGGCTGCTCGTTTAGACGCTCCCATAATATTCACCGGATTGACTGCTTTATCCGTAGAAATAAGAACAAAACGTTCCACACCCGAAATTCTAGAAATGTCCGCGATATTTTTTGTTCCAAGAACGTTATTCATCACAGCTTCGGTAGGATTGATTTCCATCATAGGAACGTGTTTGTAAGCCGCAGAATGAAAGACTACTTCTGGAGAATGTTTTTCAAAAATAGAGCTGATTCTGGAAAGGTTCTTAATATCCGCTACGATTGGAACGAGTTCTATATTTTGTCCCTGTAATTTTTTTCCTAGTTCATATTCAATTTCATATAACGGAGTTTCTGCAGAATCTAAAAGAAGAATTCTAGAAGGTTCAAAAACTGCAACCTGTCTACAAAGTTCACTTCCGATCGAACCTCCCGCTCCGGACACCAAAATGGACTTTCCTTTTAAATAAGAACGAATGGATTCTATTTCTAGATCTACTACCGGACGACCTAGCAAGTCTTCTACTTGAACCTCTCTCAATTGATTCAATTTAGGAGAATCGAAAAATAAAGAACCCAAAGAAGGAAGAATTTTGAACTTCACGTCCGTATGTTCAAAAGAACGAATCAACCGACTGATGAGTTTTCCGTCTGGGCTGCTCATCGCTATGATTACTTGTTTGACTCCGAAACGATTGATGATCTGTTCCGCCTGATCAATCTTAGCTAAAATAGGAATTCCTTGGATATGGGCTCCTATCTTTTGAACATTATCATCTAAAAATCCGACAGGATTGAGTTTAAGTTCGTTGTGTCTTCTAATTTCCGAAAGTAAAGTGGCACCCACTTTTCCTGCGCCTAAAATCAAAGTGGGAAGTCCTTCTTCCTTGGATTTTTTGAGAATATACTGATCTCTGAACACTCTCCAAGAAAAACTACGGATACACAAAAAACTTAAAAGGAGAAGTGTGTCTAAAACCGGAACCATTCTCGACAGCTGTTCGAAACGATTGTAAAACAAAAGTGCCGTGGTAGAAATGAGAGAAGAAAGAAGTGTAACCTTGATGATTTCCACAAGATCGTGAATGGAAGCGTACACCCAAATTGATCTGTAGATGTCAGATAGAATAAAAACGATTGATCTAACCGAGATGACGATCGCTAAGGAAATAAAAAATCTTTCCGGTGAAGCAAGAAAAATAAACGACTCAAAGCGAATCCAATGTGCTAAAAAATAAGAGATCCCCATGAAGATGAGATCCAAAGGGAAGATCCACATTCTTCGATTCCACTGAGCGAACATGTAGGAAATAAAATCCGCTTGTTCTTAAAAGTCCAATCTTTTTGAAATGGCTTATTCCTATTTTTAAACGAATCGAAAAATGTGTTGCAGAAATTCTTTTCTTGCCTCACTCCAATAGTAGAATAAATCGGTTCTTATATTGGGACAACTTGAAAGAAATTATCATTAACCTCCAAGGAGATCTGGACTTTAAATTGGGAGAGATCATTCTTTCTAAATTGGAAGAACTTTCCGAAGCTCCACGTAGAGTTCTTTTAGACGCTTCCGGACTCGAATCAGCTACCCTAGAAGGCACTTCTATACTCAATCAACTTCCAGAACGTTTTCCAAATTCTAAATTCGCGATTTGTTCCGTACCAACTGGAATTGAAATTTCTGTCAAAGGCGAAAACAAAATTTCAGTCTTTTCCGATAGAGATTCAGCAAAATTACATTTAACTGCTAATTCCAAAGGGGAAGTTTCTTCGTTTGTTGAAAATGTACTCGTTCATTGTCCGGTTTGTTTTCATCTTTTGAAAATTAGAATCTCTGGAAATTACGGTTGTCCCGTTTGTCATTCTAAGTTTTTTGTAACAAAGGATTGGCGTACCTCTGCCTTTGAAAGATTATTATAATATTCTTACATTTCTTCAAAAAATCGAATCGTTTCTAAAACCTCCACTGGAACGTTTCCTGCTTGGAAGTAGGGGTTGTATCTTTTTTTGATTCCCGAAACGAGTCTTCTTTTTTTGGCTTCAAAAGAATCCATCGATTCTTTGAGAATGGGATGTTTTTGTAATTCGGTCCTCAACTGAGGAGAAAATGGAACGTATCGATTGAGTATGTCTCTGGCTACTCGGTTGAGTCTGAGTTTTCCAGAGGATTCGAACAAAATCCAATACGAATAATCCGAGGCGAACATATCTTTTAGGTTTTTTCTATATTTCAGTAGCTGTTGATCGATTCCTTTTTTTGCGTCCGGTGTAAGAGCAGGAGATTTTCGATAGTTCTCCAGATAAAGATAATACTCAGATGTTAGTGAAGGAGGAGAGGAATCTTTCCACTTTCTTCCTCGAACCGTCCTTTCCATCTCCCATCTAAATTCTCCCAGAGTTCTTGTAATTGCCAGAGTCATATTCTCATTCAGAATTTGTGGAAACACAAGTCTTCCTCTCGAACTAAGTCCAGAAGTAATTTCTTGCCATAAAACTCCTCTGCTTCCAAACACAGGAAGTATAATACAGTCCGGACAGATTTCTTTCATCGCCAGTTCCGGTTTGCCAGGAGTTTGTTCTGGTTCGAAAGAAATTTGTCTGTAAAAAAGATGTTTATCTATTTTATGAACGTGATCCACGACCGAATTTATTTTTTCACGCGTAACTAAAAACGCATCCGTTTCTCCATACATTTGATCTTCAGAAAGTATCGGATAGGCAAGATTTGGATTAGCAGAAACTCCGATCAGTCCATTAAATAATAAATTACTTAACTCCCAATCTAAAAGATGTAACAGATCTTCGATCCCACTGTCTCCTGCGTATTCGTCCGTTCCAGTTTTACGGATCATAGAAGCTCGGACTTGTTCGTAAGACTGTGCGAGATGATTTCTAGAAGGAGTTTTTTTTCCGGAAAGTATCAATCCCAACCATTCCGGTAAAAAGTAAACCGCAAGTTTATGATCGGAGGGATATGGATCTTGTGTATCTTTAATTTTTTCTAGGGTTTCATAGAGTTGAACGATTCTCGTGGGAGAAAGTAAATTCTCATCCATATAAAAGAAATATAAAAAAAGTAGAACTGGTTTTGGAACCGGAGAGATATCCGATCGATACCTCGCATAACATGCTGAATAAAGTTCTATAAATGTTTGTATTTCTTCTGGTTTGTGTTCCTTTCGAACTAAGCCAGGGTGTTCTTTAAATGCTTGTACTCTTCTTTGAATTTCAGATGTACCAGAAGTGCCTATAGAACCGTAGTTTAATATCTGAGACAAACTTCCTTGAAATTCATCTGGTAAAGTAGAATCTTCTAAAATTCCTCCTCCCATTTGAATTCCACCCCAAGCCCTTGTTTTCTCAGGATCTTTTTCGGGAGCCGTTTCTACTTGAATACCTATATCGTTTCCGTTTAGGCTATAAATTTTTGCGTCAAAACGAATCCAATCTCTATCTTCCCCAGAATATAAAACGTGAATCTTATCTCCTGTAGAAACAGGAAATGAATGATAGAGTTTTTTTGTGAATACTTTTGCATGAATCGATTTTTGTACAAAGTCAGATCCGGGAGGTCCAGAATACAAAAGACCGGGAAAGGCTTCTTCGTCATCGGTTAAAAATACTACTGGTAGTATTTTTTTTGGATGCGGACCTAGATCGTGTACGAGATGTTGCAATCTTTTGAATATGATTGCGTCCCTCCAAGCAGGGAGTTCTCCTTGATGTGCAAGATAAATTGCAAGTTCTGGAAGGAATACTTCCTGAAACCAAGAAGAAGACTCAGCTATTTTTTGAAGAACGGAAACTCCAACGTGATCTAAAAAAGAATGGATTTGAACTACATCCCTTCCGTGCATGTAAGTAAGGGGTAATTTTTTTAGAATTTTCGCCCTAAGTGCAGCGCGACGTTCAATGGAATTACGAAATCGTTTTTCTAGATAATAACCTGTAAGTAAAACTAGAGCTACAAAGATAGTTCCATTAATAACCGGAATCCAAGAAAATTCCGGCCAGATAAGAACTGGACGCGCTTGGGCCAAAAAAAACATGCGAAATATATACGTTTCTTTTTTTGAGGGTCAAGCAGGATTCTTAAAACTATTTTTGAGAATCCTACAATTGAATTCCAAAACTTCGAACGACCTTATCTTAGATCGGATCCAACGGGGTTTCAACTCTAAAAAGTAAATTTGATTTTGTTTGTATCACTTTTTAAAAGATTTGTGTGTAGGATTTCTGACTTTTTCGCAAACTCGTAGTTAGAGTTTTTTAGTAATTTATATAACGTGGTAGTTCTTACAATTGGTTTTGTTTCGAATTTCTAAACCTTTTTAAAACGTATCCTAAAACCGTCCAATGTGGGAACTACTACGAAAATTTAACGAGATTAGAACTGTTAGAAAGTTTGTAAATCGTCAAATGTAACCCAATTTGTAGCATAACCAACCCACAACGCGATTCATAAAGAGCGTGTGCTGAGTTTTCCCTATTTTTGGGTGGGGTGGTAAGGTTCGGAAAATTTTTCTCTATCAGAAAAACATACTTTTTGCAAGTAAAAAGACTCATTCTTGTCGGAACACTTGAAAAATGTGCCTTTTTGAGCCCAGAACGGCGATCCATAGAAAGCCCGTTCTGTTGAGTTCATTCTGATTCTAAAATCCTATTTAACTTGTGGGCAAGGTTATGAATTTGTAGGAACTATTGCATCTTATTAAAAATATCTAAAGATTATCGTTTAAAATTTCTTTGAGGTTTTGGGATAAACTCTGATATAATTTTTATCTTAATTCTAAGTTTTTCACTGGCTTGATAAAATCGTAAAATATTTTCGATATGAAAAACGTGCAGAATTTTAGTTTATTTTGAAATTCTATTTTTTACTCAAAATTATAAAATAGAATAGAGTTGTTGAAAAATTCCATAACAACAATTAACAAAACGCTTCAATCGGCCGTTTCCATACAACGAAAACCCATAGAGAATTAATTTTTCAACAATTCTAATATCTAGTATTTTATGTAGTACCCTAATTTGATAGGGATCAGTAATAATCGCATGCAGAATAAAATTTTATAAATCTTGAGTCGATCCATCTGAAGACTTTAAACGATTTTGTTTTGTAAGATCAGAACGTTTCTAAAAGTATGAGTTCCTACATTCCCAAACTTATTTGTAAAATCGTGATTTGTAGTAGTTCCCACAGTTTCGGAATTGATCTGTAAAGTTCAAGACTCCAACTTTTTTCAGAAAAACGAATCATAGAATTCCTTACAAAATTCACATTAATTTATAGAGATAATTGATTTTGTTTTCTAACTTCTAAAGACTTAAAAAAACAGGAAGTCCTACATTGATCTTTACAAATTCGGTTTCTCTTTCGAAGAATGAGCTGGTTTTGTAAGTTTTACTGTAAAAATTTACCATTGTGGTAGTTCCCACAGGTTAAGTCCTTTGTGAAATTTATAGGCTCGTAAATCGTATTTTCATTGTTAAATCCAGTGGAGTTTCCTCACAAATTACTACCAGAATAAATGACTATTTTACAAAGATTCAGAAATTATATCTAATTTGAAATCGCTGGCTTTTTTGTGTGAGATCCCACATTTAGAACAAGTTCAGAGTAGTTTTATGCTTTCGAACAGTAAATCAGCAAGATTAAACTTTTAAAACAGTTCCTAATTTTTTAATTTTCAAGTAAATTGATACATAAACTTATACGAAATTCCAAAATTATAATTTCTACCCAAAGCTACATAATAAGTGCTTAATCTTCTAATACTTTATATTCCAATAATTTAAATTCAGTATAAGAATCTGAACGAATCCAGGTCGTGTTTTTAGAAAAAACCAATACTCAAGTATTATAAAATAAATTATAATTTTATGAAATTATTATATTATTTCAAATTAATTACTTAAGTATTAAAACTTATTGTAAAAATATTTTCTCATAAAATTGATTTTCTAATTTAAAAATATACTTTCCAAAAAAATCGTTTTGCTTCTTGCTGGAAGCACAGTTTTTTCATAGGGTTTATCTATGTTTCACATAGATAGGAAGACGGTTAAAATCCGTCACGGTATCCGCCGCTGTAAGAAGGACGAAAGACATACTAAGCCACTGGGACAACCTGGGAAGGCGTGTCGAGTAGAAAGATTTCAAGTCAGAATACGACCTATGAAAATTCCTGAAAGTGCGTTTCGACCTCGGAAATAAGGCAATCGTAACTTAAGCAAAATTTTACAATAAAAGAATGTTCTAATTTTATTTCCGTATTTAAAACGTTAGTCGTTCTTGTCTTAAAAGAGAAGATTTTATGTATACTGTTCATATACAAATAAATGACCTTGTCGAAATTTTATTTTTACTACTTTCGAAAAGAACAAAATAAAGCATAATAAAATATGAATATTCCTGGAATTCTTATCATAGGACACGGAAGTAGAGAATCTTCTTACGATAGAGAATTTGAGCAGTTCGTACAAGGATACCACAAACTTCATCCGGAGTATGAAATTAAAACCGCGTATGTAGAACTTTCAAAATCTGATGTTAAAACCGCTCTCAGAGAGCTTTCAAAAACACATAATAAAATCTTGATATTTCCTTTGTTTTTATTTGCTTCCAATCACGTTAAAAATGACATCTCTTTAATTTTATCCGATTTAAAAAGGGAATTTATTAATCATCAATTTATTTCCGCAATGCCTCTAGGAATACATAGAAATATCATAAATTTATTACATATACGTTCTAAACAAAATAGGACTCAATCAAAAACCGGTGTGATCGTAGTAGGGAGAGGTGCCTCTGACGCTGACTCCAACGGAGATTTTTACAAAGCGGTTCGTTTTTTTGAAGAGTCTTCTTCTTTTCTTTTTGTAAAACCTAGTTTTATCGGAATTACAAAACCTCTCTTACAAGAAAGTTTAGAAATGTGTATAAAATTAAGACCGGAACATATTTTAATCCTTCCCTATTTTCTATTTTATGGAAAACTAATAAAAAAGATTTATCATATAGCTAAAGAATTTTCCGAAAAATATCCTTGGATTAAAATAGAAACAGCTTCTCATTTTGGCCCAGATCCAACTCTATATCCGATACTTGACGAAAGAATTTCACAGGCGCTTTCTGGTGCAGCAACTTTACCTTGTGATAACTGTGA
The DNA here is from genome assembly GCF_900156205.1 of Leptospira interrogans. Lineage (GTDB taxonomy): Bacteria > Spirochaetota > Leptospiria > Leptospirales > Leptospiraceae > Leptospira > Leptospira interrogans. The sequence goes on along the minus strand of NZ_FTNA01000001.1, from coordinate 140,304 downwards.
ATATCGAGTTTCTATTCCTGGACTCAAAAGCAAAGTAGGAGGTTTGAACTCTCTTCTTTGGAGTATGAGACATTTAGAAACTCATACTCAGGCGGCCCCTCATGAATTTCCTCATCGAAATTTTAAAAAACATATCTTCGTTTGCGATAGCGTAGACTGCGTAAATCAAGGTAGTATTTCTTTAATCCATAAAATCCGTTCCTTTATTAGAAAACACGGAAGACAATCCGATTTTAGAGTTTCTAAAAGTTCTTGTTTAGGTAGATGCGGTGAAGGTCCAACCGTTGTAATTTATCCAGATGGAATTTGGTATCAAAGAGTAAGTGAAGACGATGCGAAAGAGTTAGTCGACGAACACTTATTTAACGATCGGTTAGTTACAAGACTCGTAGATAATATCATGTAGTAATTTGAGGAGTACAAACATTGGCATGTCACGAAATTGCCGCCTTGCGGTTAGGTATGATGAATTTAATTGGAATTAAAGATGAAACCACAATTCGACACGAACAATCTGAAATCGGAACTGTGTTAGAATCTCCTGGACCAATTCGTTCTTTGGCGGAAGCAAAAGATTTTGAATCACTCATCAAATTTTACGAAATATCTTTAACTGATTTAGAGGAAAAAATCTCTAAAATGAAAAAAGACGATCCCAAAATGGCGTATTACCGGTCTCTTTTAATCTTAACAAAAAAGATAGAATTCGAATTAAAAAATTCTGTTTTTATCTTTCAAAATTTCTTTCGAGATTTGGAAGAAATACACGATTTCGTCCACGAAATTTTTCCAGCATAACCAATATGACAAAATTTTCTAAAAGAGCCGAAATCAAAAACATTTGTAAAAAGAACGGTTCTGTGATCATCACTTTCGTTTCTAAAAATGGACCTCTTAACTTTTTAGGAGGCCAGTATATAATCTTAAACTCCGGTCTTAAAACAAAGGATGGAAAAGAAATCAAACGAGCTTACTCTATTTTTTCTTCGGACGCACAACAAGAAGAATTTCAAATTTGTATCCAGCCAGTTACGGGCGGACTTATATCCAATCATATTCCAAATCTTGCAATTGGTAGCGAGTTAGAATTTTCTGGTCCCTGGGGAAAATTTTTCGAAAATCCGAATTGGCCTAAAAAAGGAAAAATTCTTTTAATCGCTACCGATATTGGAATCACCGCTATCCATTCCATTCTTCATTCTTTGAGATGGAAAGATAAACTCAAAGACACTTATGTGTTATGGTATCTTTTTCTTAAGGATAAATCTATTTCTGTCCAAGAAATTTTAAAACGACTCCCAAAAGAATTCCATTTTATGAATGTGATTTCCGTTTCTAGAATCAATCATCCAAATAGAACCGAAGAATGTCTTCGTTCTCTTAAAGAAGAGTTAATCACCTTCGATTTTCCTCAAAGTGCCTTCTTAGCAGGAGATGGAAAACTAATTCGAGTCGCCCAAAACTTTCTTTTAGAAAGTGGATTGGATGAAAAATTCATAGGTATGGAAACGTTTTTTAACTCCACAAAAAAATCGGAGATCACAAGTCCTTAGGTTATGACCGGAAAAAAACTAAAGGAGGGTTTTACTACAGGTGCTTGTTCTGCTGCTGCGGCAAAGGCTGCGACTAGACTTTTATTAAAGGGAAAACCTATTTTGGAAATCGAAACGACCCTTCCCAACAAAAGACAAGTTCTTTTTACTGTCAAACGTTGCCAACTCGAAGGAGAAGTTGCAACCTGCAGTGTTGTTAAAGACGCAGGTGATGATCCAGATTGTACACACGGTGCTGAGCTCACGGCACGAGTTCGCTTAACAAAAGAAAACGAAATCAAATTAAAAGGTGGAGACGGTGTTGCCGTTGTCACTAAAGCAGGACTTGGCCTTGAAATCGGTCAATCTGCGATCAATCCTATTCCCAGAAAAAATATCAAAGAGATGATTTTAGAAGAACTACAAGGTAGTTCGTTTAACGGTGCTGAGGTGGAAATAAGTGTTCCAGGTGGTCAAGAAATGGCTAAAAAAACCATGAATGAACGCCTAGGTTTGATAGGTGGAATTTCCATTTTAGGAACCACGGGAATCGTAAAACCTTATTCTACGGCTGCATTTAAAGCAAGTGTTATACAAGCGATTCAGATGGCCAAAGAATATGGTATCGATACGATCGTTCTTACCACAGGTGGTAAATCCGAAAAATTCGCAATGGATCTATTACCAAATTTGAATGAACTTTCCTTCATTCAAGTAGGAGACTTTATCGGAACCGGCATAAAAACATCGGTTAAGGAATCAATTCGTCACACGATCATCGTAGGAATGATTGGTAAGCTATCTAAGATGGCAGACGGCGTGATGATGACTCATAGGGGTGGTTCTTCGGTAAATACTACAATGTTGTCCACGATCGCTAGATCCATAGGAGTTCCAGAAGAAATCGCGATCGAAATCCAAAATGCGAATACCGCAAGACATGTATTAGAAATTTGTAAAGTATCTGGATACAAAATAATCACAACTAAAATTTGCGAAATCGTAGCCGAAAAATGTTCCAAACACGCGGGAACGAATATAATGATTTCTTGTTATATGGTGGATTTTGACGGAAAACTTTTAGGGAAGTGTGAAAATTTTTCTCCAAACGTTGGCTTAAATTTATGAATGATATGAGACAAATAACTAATTTAGGAAGAAATATTGAGAACAAATCTTTTTCAATCATTGATGAAGAAGCCGGACCTCATTCTTTTTCACAAGAAGAATGGGAAGTGGTTCGAAGAATTATACACGCAACCGCAGATTTTGATTACAAGGATATTACTAAAATTCATCCACAAGCGATCGATTCTGGAATCCAAGCGTTAAAAAAGGGATGTCCGATCGTATGTGACGTTCAGATGATTTTGTCCGGCCTAAATCCAGAAAGACTTAAAGTTTACGGCTGTAAAACATACTGTTTCATCTCGGACGAAGACGTAATTGAAAACGCTAAGAGAAAAAATTCTACGAGGGCAATCGAATCGATTCAAAAAGCAAATTCATTCAATCTTTTAAATGAATCTATAATAGTCATCGGCAACGCGCCAACGGCTTTGTTAGAAATCGAAAAACTAATTCGTCAAGAAGGAATCAAACCAGCTCTTATTGTGGGAGTTCCGGTGGGCTTTGTTTCCGCAAAAGAATCCAAAGAAAGCATATTAAAATTAGAATATTATAATGTAACTTCAATTCCATATATCCTTACTATGGGTAGAAAGGGAGGTAGTACAATCGCAGTTGCAATCCTTCATGCACTTCTCTTGTTATCTTCCAAAAGAGGAGAAAGATGAAAGCGGTTACTGTTGTCGGTATGGGCGATGAAGGTTGTCCAGGGCTATCAAGTATCGCTGCCAATGCGGTCGCAAAAGCTCAAATACTCGCTGGCGGAAAAAGGCATTTAGATTTTTTTCCTCAATTCTCCGGAGAAAAAATAGTATTCAAAGATGATTTGACCCAAACCATCAAAAGGATCGCGGAACTTTCTTTGGAACATACAATATGTGTTCTTGCGTCCGGAGATCCTTTGTTTTTCGGAATCGGAAATTTAATTCGTAAAAAAGTAGGTCCTGAATACGTAGATTTTATTCCAGCCCCCAGTTCCGTTCAACACGCGTTTGCAAAAATTGGAATTCCTTGGGACGACGCCGAAGTCTTATCCTTACACGGAAGATCTTCGAAAGGACTGATTACCAAATTACAATTTCTTAATAAGGTTGCATTGTTCACGGACAAAATCAATCACCCGAAAGAAATCGCTTCTTATCTATTGTCTTTCAACGAATCTGAATGGACTGCATTTGTATGCGAAAATCTAGGAGGAGAAAAAGAAAGAATCCGTAAATTCGACTTAAAATCGTTAAGCGAAGAAGAAGAAATTGACCCTCTAAACGTTTTGGTTCTCATTAGAAACTCAGTAAATTGGAAACCACCTACAGTTGTGCCTAACGTTTCAGAAGAAAATTATTCAAAACGAGTTCCCAAAAAAGGGCTAATTACTAAAAAAGAAGTTCGAATTCTTTCCATCGCGTTTTTAAATATCAGAGAAGATAGTGTAATCTGGGACATTGGAGCAGGCTCTGGTTCTATAGCCATCGAAGCCGCACAGATCGCTAAAAACGGCAAGTCCTATGCAATTGAAATTGATCCTGAAGGAATTGAAATTTGTAAACAGAACATTCTTCTCCAAAAGACGGATAATGTACATGTGATTTCAGGAAAAGCTCCAGAAGTTCTAGAAAAACTTCCAGATCCAGACTGTATCTTTGTAGGTGGTTCTAATGGAGATATTTATGAGATTATTAGAATATCATTAAATAAGCTTTCGCCTCTCGGAAGTTTGGTAATAAATGCAGTAACCATAGACAACGTTTCTCAAATCTATCAGAGTTTTAAAAAATTAAAACTTGTACCTGAAGTAACTCTTTTGAACGTTTCTAGAGGACGAGTCCTAAAGGATTATCTTCGGTACGAAGCTCTCAATCCGATTCACATTTTTAAGATTAAAAAACCGGAGAAAATGTGAACTTGAGTCGATACGGAAAACTATACGGAGTAGGGGTAGGCCCAGGTGCTACAGATTTGATTACTCTAAGAGCCGTTCAAATTTTAAATTCGGTAAACGTATTAGCAATTCCTAAAACTAGTGAACACTTAAAACCATTTGCTTGGAGAGTTTGTTCTCCTATTATTCAGGAAAATCCTTCCCAAGAAAAATTATTTCTTCATTTCCCAATGACCAAGGACCCGGATATTCTTGTTCCTGCTTGGGACAAAGCATTTACAGAAATTGGTAAACGTCTGGAAAAAAAACTTAATGTCGCCTTTATTACTCAAGGTGATCCTTCCGTTTACAGCTCTTGGAGTTATCTTTTAGAAGAATCAAACGACCGTTGGCCCGGGATCGAGATAGAAATCATTCCAGCGGTTTCATCTATTACTGCAATTCCAGCCGTTCTTCAAACTCCTCTCGCAGATGGAAGAGAACGTTTTTGTGTAATTCCCGGAACTTATGGTATTGAAGAGTTACCCAAACTTGTACAACATTTCGATACAATCGTTCTTACCAAAGTGGGACAGATCATTCCCAAACTTGTTCAAATTTTAAAAAAATTGAATATTCTTAAAAATGCGAGTTACGTTTCCTATGCAACTACGGATAGACAAAAGATCGTGACAAATCTAGAAACGATTCAAAATGAAAGTTGTGATTATTTTTCGACAGTTATTTTATCGATTCGAAAACGAAAAGGCATATTGAGAGGTCAAAACTGTGAAACGGAATAGAAAACAATATTCCGTTTTTGTAATTACAAAACACGGATTAGAAATCGCCAAAAAAATTCAAGCCATTTGGCAAGACATAGATCTTTTTGTCTCCGCTAAGTTTATCCAAGACGCTCCATCAAATTCCAAGCTGCTTTCTTTTCCTATGGATAAAACGTTGCGCGAAACTTTTCGGGAGTACGATTGTCATATTTTTATCATCAGCGTCGGTGCCGTAGTTCGTATGATCGCCCCTTTATTAGAAAATAAGAAAGTAGATCCGGCTGTTCTATGTGTTGATGATAAAGCCAAGTTTTCAATCTGTGTTTTATCTGGTCACGTAGGACGGGGAAATTTTTTTACGGAAAAACTTTCAGAAATATTAAATAACATTCCTGTGATTACTACCGCTTCCGATGTTTCCGGAACTTTAACCGTAGATATTTTAGGTAGGGAATTCGGTTGGATTCTGGAAAATCCGGATCGAAATATAACTAAAGGTTGTGCGGCCGTGGTCAACGAAACAAAGGTCTTATTTATTCAAGAAACTGGAGAACCGAATTGGTGGCCTTTGGATAAACCCCTTCCTAAAGGAGTAGAATATTCGATTTCCTTAAATAATGTGCAACCGGAAGATTATGAAATTCTTTTGATCGCTACTGACAGAAGTAACGTCCACAAAACACATAAAGAACATTATAAAAATTCTGTATTATATTATACTAAAACATTGATTTTAGGCTTAGGATGTGATCGAAATATTCCTTTCGAGATCGTAGAAAACGGAATTTATAAAATATTAGACGAAAACGGATTTGCAATCCAAAGCGTTCGTGCAATTGCAACTATCGATTTAAAAAAAGAAGAATCTGCCTTTCTAAAACTTTCCCAAAAATATGGGTGGGAATTGATCTTTTTTTCGCCAGAAGAATTAGATCGCGTTTCTCAAGTGAGATCCCCTTCCGAAATTGTAAAAGGTTTTACAGGAACAAAATCGGTGAGCGAAGCCGCGAGCCTTCTTGCTTCTGGAGCAGATTCTCTTCTTCTTACAAAACAAAAATACAAAGAGGAACCTAACGGTAAAAATCTTACAATTGCAGTTTCCCGTATTCCACACCCTAAACGACCAAATTTACACAGGAGTGTTTTAAAAGCAGACAAATGAAAAAAGGTAGGTTGAACATTGTAGGAATTGGACCGGGTAATGACGAACATATCACACCTGCCGCTTTCCATGCAATCCAAGAAGCTGACCTTGTAATCGGCTACGTTACTTATATAAATCTCGTTAAACACCAATTAGTTGGGAAACAAGTAACTCAAACCGGAATGACAGAAGAAATAGATAGAGCACAAGAAGCAGTTAATACAGCCAAAGAAGGTAAAATTGTCACTTTGGTCTCTTCTGGAGACGCCGGCGTTTATGGAATGGCCGGATTGGTTTTTGAAGTGTTGAGAAAAATGGGATGGAAAAAAGAAGAATCTCCAGAAATCAAGATCATCCCTGGTATAACCGCCGATAGTTCTTGCGCCTCTCTCATAGGAGCCCCTATTATTCATGATACGGCAAGAATTTCTCTCTCCGATCTTTTAACTCCCTGGTCCGTAATCGAAAATCGCTTAAAATGTGCAGCGCAAGGGGATTTTGTAATTACTCTTTATAATCCCGCCTCTGGGCGAAGACAAAGACAGATTGTAAAAGCTTCTAAAATTATTAAGCGACATCGTTCTGGAGATACTCCGGTTGCTCTTATAAAAAGTGCTTATAGAAAACAACAAAACGTATTTCTTTCCGATCTAGACAATTTCTTAAATTACGAAATTGGAATGAATACTACCGTAATTGTAGGTTCCAGCAACACTTTTGTCTATGAAGGTTTTATGATAACTCCTAGGGGTTATACAAACAAATATTCTTTAGAAGACGCAAGTCTGAAAGAAGGACAGAAAAAAGGATTCTCTCTTCGTACTATCGAAGATTTAAAAAGTAACACAAATTTAGAAGACACTTCCTTAAACTTGAACGTCACTAAAATCCGAGGAGCTTTTATCAAGAAATCGACTTCCATAGTGAGCGATCAAGAACTATCCAAAAGTCCAGCCTCAATTACAAATACAGATTCTTCTAAGATCCAATCCCAAGATTCTTCGGCAATCAAAGCGATCAAAACGTTGGACCTGCTTTCTAAAATACAAAAAGAAAGTTCTAAAAAAAGTCATAAACAATTAGAGCCTGGAAAAAAAACGTTAGCCTACATAGGTAGATTAGGTGGAGCAATCCTTTTTAAAACTTTAGAAAAATTTTATATTATAGGGAAATTAAAAAATTCAATATGTTTTGAAGAATACGGTTTTCAGAACCCTGGAGAAAACTATAACAAATACTTAGAACTGAAAATCGTCGATATGGAAAAGGTTCTAAATTTTCCATTTGAATTCTCGATGTTTCTCCCAAATCAGATCTTACCGGAAGAGATTTATGAAAAATTAGTTATCCATAGAAATTCTTCCATAAGCGAACGTCTTCTAAATTACGCTTATGAAAAAAGCGAAAGAGTTTTTTTAAACGGACAAGAATATAGAGACATTTCTTGGTTAGGAATTATTCCTTTGGAAGTATGGAATTTAGTCCGAGGTATCCTTTTAAAATGTTAAAGAGTTATATTTTATGAAAGTTTATATCATTGGAGCAGGTCCGGGAGATCCCGAACTAATTACAATTAAAGGTGCAAAGCTCATAGAAGCTTGTCCAATCGTTCTTTATACCGGTTCGCTCGTACCAAAAGCCGTAATAGAAAGAACTAAAAAAGATGCGATTGTATTAGATTCTTCGAGTATGACTTTGGATGAAATCATTTCGGTCATATTATCCGCAAAAGAAAACGATCAAGACGTGGCGAGAGTTCACACCGGCGATCCTTCGATCTTTGGTTCTATTGCGGAGCAGATACGAAAATTAGATTCTTTGAATATTCAATATGAAATTGTTCCAGGGGTCAGTTCTTTTACTGCCGCCGCGGCTGTTTTAGGTAAAGAACTGACTCTTCCCGAAGTTTCTCAAACTATTATCATCACTCGCATTTCAGGAAGAACACCGGTTCCAGAAAGGGAAAGACTTGAAATCCTTGCTCAATCTGGCGCAACTCTAACTCTTTTTTTAAGTGTTTTACATATCCGAGCAATCGTAGAACGACTAACCCCATATTATGGAGAAAAATGCCCAGTAGCAGTCATTCAAAAAGCGACCTGGCCTGAACAAAAAGTTGTAGTAGGAACGTTATACGACATTGTATCTAAGGTAAAAAGGGAAAAAATTTCCTCCACGGCAATCATATTTATAGGTCCAATTTTAGATTGTAACGATTTTGCAGATTCTAGACTTTATTCCGCGAATTTTTCACACGGTTTCAGAAAGGCCAAAAGGAATCTATGAACTCAGACGAAAAGAATTCCAAAGGACTTGTAATCGTTTATACAGGTAACGGCAAAGGAAAAACTACGGCTGCTTTGGGAATCGTCTTCAGAGCCTTAGGAAGAGGGCTGAAATGTGGGGTAGTCCAATTTTTAAAAGGTAAATGGGAAACCGGAGAAAAAATGTTTTCAAAAAAAATACCAGAACTCGACTTTCATGTCATGGGATTGGGTTTTACATGGAACAGCGAAAACTTAGACAAAGATAAAACAGCCGCAAGAATGGCGTGGACGTTTTCTTCCAAAATGATTTTGGAAGAAAATTATAATATTATAATATTAGATGAAATTACTTATACATTTCATTACGGCTGGTTGAACGTAGAAGAAGTAATAAATATTCTAAAAAAAAGACGTAAAGATCTTCACGTAGTCATTACTGGAAGAAACTGCCCTAAAGTTTTGATGGACTATGCAGACCTAGTGAGTGTAATCGAAGCCCAAAAACATCCGTATCAAAACGGAATTCCGGCACAAAAAGGAATCGATTTCTAATGAATATTAAAATTCCCAGAATTGTAATCGGAGGAACAGGAAGTGGAGTTGGAAAAACTACAATCGCACTCGCACTTACCCAAATTCTCCGAAAAAAAGGTTTGAAAGTTGCAACTTTCAAATGTGGTCCTGATTATTTGGATCCTACTTACCATTCTAGGGCTTCGCAAAAAATTTGTCACAACCTAGATGGATGGTTGATGGGTAAAGAATCAGTTCTGAATACTTTTTACCAAGCATGTCATAACGTAGATATCGCAATTATAGAAGGTATGATGGGACTTTTTGACGGCCATTCTCCAAACTCCGAAATCGGTTCTACTGCGGAAATTGCAAAGTGGCTCGCCTCACCAGTGTTAGTTGTTTTAGATACAAGAGGAATGGCAAGAACCGTTTCTGCAATTTTAAAAGGACTAAAAATATTTGACCCAGATCTCAATCTAGCGGGAGCTTTCGCTAATTTTACCGGAAGTCCATCTCATATTCAACTTTTAAAAGATGCATCTACTGAAGTTCCAATTCTAGGTGGCCTTTGCAAACATTCGGAGCAAACGTTTCCGGAAAGACATTTAGGTCTGTATTCCGCGTCTGAAGAAAATGTATCAGAAGAAAAATTTAATTTTTGGGGAGAAGAAGGAGAAAAAAGTTTAGAAGTAAATTCTATTCTTGAAATTGCGAATTCTGCTCCTGAAATTTCAATTCCAGTTTCGAATATAAATACTACTTTAAAACGTTGTAAAATCGGAATCGCTATGGATTCTGCGTTCCACTTTTATTATGAAGAAAATTTAATGCGACTCAGACAAGCCGGAGCAGAATTAGTGTTTTTTTCTCCTCTTTCTGATTCCAGACTTACTGATGTAGATGGGCTTTATTTTGGAGGAGGGTATCCAGAAGTTTTTGCGCCAACTCTATCTAAAAACAAATCATTACTTAATTATATTCGAGATCTATCATACAAAAATATTCCAATTTACGCGGAATGTGGAGGACTTATGTATCTTTCTAAAGGAATCAAACTAGTCGAAGGAGAATTTTTTCCGATGCTCGGCTTAATTTCTGCAACTTCTATTATGGAAAAAAAATTAAAAGCCTTGGGTTATGTAGAAGTAACTACAAAAAAAGAAACAATCTTCGGAGAAGTAGGACTAAGATTCAGAGGCCATCAATTTCGCTATTCGGACTTAGAACTAGATGAATCCAATCCGATCGAACTTGTTTACAATCTTAGAAAAAGAAAAAGTGATCAAGTTAGCGAGGAAGGTTATTCCAAAAATTCGATTCTTGCTTCCTACATACACGCTCATTGGGCTTCCAACCCAAACTTGGCAGAAGGATTTGTTCAATCCTGTTTACGGAAATGATTTATATTAAGGATTCTTGGCTCGAAGTAAACTTTGAAGAACCACATAACGTTCTGAGTTGGGCTTTAATCGGAGGAGGCTGGAAAGAACAAGTAGACTGTGTTCTATGGCATCGTGTGAAAGATGAAGATCTAACTCTGGAAGTGGATCCGATCGACTACTTCTATAAAAGTTTATTATATAAAAAAGAATCTAGGAATGGAGTTGGTTTTCTTACCAGTGTTTCTCTTGAAAATTATTCGGAAGTAATATTAGAAAAACAAAATTTAAAAATTCGATCTGTTGTCACTGTAGGATTAGGAAACTCGGTTAGAATTGGAGATCCACCGTTCCAATCAAATTCGTATGGAACGATTAATATACTAGTACAATGTTCCATCCCATTTGACTTGAATACTTCTTTAGAAGCAGTTTCCCTCATTACCGAAGCAAGAACTCTCGCCGTATTGGAAGCAAAGATACGGTGTAAAACTGGACTTGCAACCGGCACCGGAACTGATTGTATCGCGTTTGCATCTCCTTCTTGTATTTCAACAAAACGTTATACTGGAAAACACACACTTTCTGGACATCTTATTGGAAAGGCAGTTTATCAATCAGTAAGTCAAGGAATTTCAAATTGGAAAAAAAGCAAATTCAAAGTAAAAACAAAAAGATGCAAATACCCACTATCACTTTGATTACAGGAGGTTGCAGAAGTGGTAAAAGCAGATTTGCACTCGAACTTGCAAACGATATAAAAGGAAAAAAATACTTTATTGCAACTTGTCCCACCTTTGACGAAGAAATGAATCAAAGAATTCTAAAACATAAAAAAGAAAGAAACCATTTTATATGGGAAACCATAGAAGAAGAATTCAATTTTTTGAATTTATTTAAATCCGAATATTTTCTTGAGAAGTCAATTATAGTAATCGATTGCCTTAGCCTCTGGATCAATAATTTATTATATAAATCTAAAATAGAAAAAAGAAAAATCGAAGAAGTTACGATTAAAAAAAGTTGTACAAAGCTTTTGCAACATATTCGAAACACCAAGGTAAAACACGTTATATTTGTGAGTAGCGAAGTTGGACTTGGACTTGTTCCCGGGAGTAAAGCCGGTAGAATCTATAGAGACTTACTTGGAATATGCAATCAGACAATAGCGCATAACGCAGATTATGTTTATTTTATGTCCAGTGGAATTCCCATTAAGATAAAAGGACAAATTAAACAAAATCAAAAGGTTAAAATTTAATGAACTTACCTGAACACGGAGGGAATTTAATCAAACTTTCAAAAAAGGCCGGGTGTAATCCGAAAGAAATTTTAGATTTTTCAGCCAATATAAACCCATTAGGCTTTCCGGAATGGTTAAGGCCCTTTTTACATTCCAAAATAGAAGACCTCATTTCTTATCCAGATCCAAATTACACTTCTTTAAAAAAGAAAATACATTCAAAATATGGAATATGCACAGAACAAATTGTTCTAGGAAACGGAGCTTCCGAACTTATACTTCAAATACCATTTGTAGTCCAAGCAGATTATGCATTAATCGCAGTTCCTTGTTATAGCGGGTACAAAGAGGCAATTTCACTTCTAAAGATTCCTTGTATCGAAGTCACCCTTAAAGAAGAAAAACAATTTCGTTTAGATATAAACGAACTTAGAGACATACTTAAATCTAAGCCAGATCAAAAAGCCTTGGTTTTTTTAGGACATCCAAACAATCCCACGGGAGTAACACTTGATAAAATAGAAGTTCTAAAAATAGCACAAGAATTTCAAAATTCTGTTTTTGTGATCGACGAATCCTTTATTCATTTTTGTACGAACGAATCTTCCTTTCTCAAAGATAAAACCGAGAATATGATTCTAATCCAATCTATGACTAAAATTCTCGCTCTTCCTGGTTTAAGAATTGGAATTTGTTATGCTTCCCCTTTGATTTGCTCCAATATTTCTAAAAGACTCCCCACATGGAATGTAAACAGCATTGCCGCTTCAGTGTATGAAAAGGCAATTTCCGACGAAGACTATATAGAAAATTCAAAACAAAATATAAAAATTTGGAAAGAAAAATTGATATATGATCTTTCTAATTTAGAATTTTTGAATTTATTTTCAAGCGAAGCTAATTTTATTTTAATTAAAATCTTGGATAATAAAAATATATTCGATTTAACTCAAGAATTACTTATAAAATATAAGATTGCAGTAAGAAATTGCGAAAACTTTTCTGGATTATCTAAAAACTTTATCCGAATTGCAGTACGAACCCCTGAAGAGAATAAAAAAATTATAGATGCGTTTTCAAATATATTTTATGGGACTCGACAAAGACTAAAATCTCGAAAGAAAACTCCTTCTATTATGTTTCAAGGAACCGCGTCTAACGTTGGAAAAAGTATTCTAACCGCTGCTTTGTGTAGAATTCTCTCACAAGATGGTATAAAAGTAGCTCCTTTTAAATCTCAAAATATGGCTCTCAACTCATTTGTTACTTTAAATGGAGAAGAAATAGGTAGGGCACAGGCGCTACAAGCACAAGCAGCCAAAATTCTTCCCGATATACGAATGAATCCAATTCTACTCAAACCTTCGAATGAAAAAGATTCCCAAGTAATCATCAACGGAAAACCACTAAACTCGATGAATTTTAAAGACTACGATCAATACAAACCTATCGCGTTTGAAGAAGTAAAAAAATCTTACGATTCTCTTGCATCAGAATATAATGTAATTATAATAGAAGGTGCAGGTAGTGCTTCTGAAGTAAATTTGAAAAAAAACGATATAGTGAATATGAAAATGGCAGAATACGCAAAAGCAGATGTATTGTTAGTAGGAAATATAGATCATGGAGGACTATTTGGATCCCTTTTAGGAACGATGGAAACTCTAACCGAATGGGAACGAAAACTAGTTTTTGGTTTTATTATCAATCGCTTTCGGGGAGCAAAAGAACTTTTAAAAACCGGCGTAAACTATATAGAGGAATATACAAATAAACCCATCCTAGGAATTGTTCCATACATTAAAAACCTTAAATTGCCGGAAGAAGATTCCTTGGAATTTAAATCTGGAGCGTTAGACGATACATCAAAATTAGAAGAAAGATTAGACGTTGTATTAATTGATATTCCTAGGATTTCTAATCATACGGATATAGACGCACTTAGAGCTGAACCAGATGTTAGAGTTAGAATCGTAAGAACTGTCGAAGATTTAGGAGAACCAGACGTTTTAATTCTTCCTGGAAGCAAAAACGTAATCTCAGATTTGAATCATTTATATGATGTTGGCTTAGTAAATAAAATTTTTGCCTTATCACGAAATCAAAAAACGGACATAGTAGGGATTTGTGGAGGTTATCAAATGCTGGGAAAAAACATTTTTGATCCGTATCGTATCGAAAGTGATCAGGGTTCTATCCAAGGGATTTCACTTTTACAAATTGAAACTATATTAGAAAAAAATAAATCTCTCAAAAGAGTTTTCGCAACCCATATTCCAACAAAAACAGAAGTAGAAGGATACGAAATTCATCACGGTAAAACAAAATCTATCGGGAATACGCGCGTAATACTTTTAAACGAAAAAGCTGAAGAACTAGGACACAGCGATCCGACGGGGAGAATTTGGGGAACATACATTCACGGAATTTTTGACAAGGACGAGTTTCGTAGAAAATATCTAGATCAAATCAGAATCCGAAAAGGAAAATCTCCTTTAGTTAAAGTTCAAGTGTCTTATAATTTAGAAAAGTCTTTAGACAGATTAGCAAGATACGTTAGACAATCTTTAAATATAAATCTCATCTATCGTAAATTAGGGCTCGGCTAAAAAATGCCTTGGGGCATAGCCATATCTATTCTTGTCGATTTGATTCTAGGGGATCCTAAAGACCTCCCTCATCCAGTAAGAGCTATCGGAAAGTTAGCCAGAGCTTTAGAAAAGTTTTTTAGAAACAATTGTTCTTCGGAAGAAATAGCCGGAATTTTAACCTCTTGTCTCGTATATTTAATTTCTTTTATTATACCATTTTTATCGGTACAATTTGCAAATCAACTTCATTGGATTTTAGGTGAACTCTTATCTATAATGATTATTTATACTACGATCGCAATTCGAGATATGATTGATCATAGTAAAGAAGTTTATGATGCGTTAGTACAAACTAATCTTCCATTAGCTCGTAAAAAAGTATCTAAAATCGTAGCGCGAGATACAGAAAACTTGAGCGAGTCTGAAATCATTCGAGCCTGTGTAGAAAGCACTGCTGAAAACTTAGTAGATGGAATTACAACTCCACTTTTTTATGCAGTTTTTGGTGGGCCTGCATGGGCAATGTTATATCGATCCATTAATACGTTAGACTCTCTTTTCGGATACAAAAACAAAAAGTATCTAAGATTCGGAAGTTTTCCGGCAAGAATAGACGATTTAGCAAATTATTTACCGGCAAGAATTACATCTTATATACTTGTACTTTCATCTTTGTTTCTAGGTTATAATTTTAAAAATTCATTATATATTCTACAAAGAGACGGGAAAAAACATCCAAGTCCAAATTCAGGTCTTACAGAAGCGGCTGTAGCAGGAGCTTTAGAAATACAGTTAGGTGGAGTTAATCTTTATAGTGGGGTTCAAAATATAAAACCAAAACTCGGCGATCCAAAAAAAGAATTTCAAATCGAACAAATTCTTCAAACCAACAAACTAATTTTACTATCTTCGATTTTAACTTTTATATTTTACATTTTAATTTATTCAGGAGCAGCTTATTTTTTGTAAGAACGAAGTTAAAGAATTGAAAGAAATATTCAAAAAATCAAATGTTATATACGTATTCAGACATGGGGAAACTGATTGGAATCGAGAAGGAAGACTTCAAGGACATCTAGAAATTTCAATCAACAAACAAGGAAAACTTCAGTCAAAATCTTTAGCGTTGATTTTAAAACGATTAGGAATCGAAGTTTTATTGAGTAGTGATTTAAAAAGAGCTCAAGAAACAAGTCAAATTATATCTGACGAACTGAATTTAAATCCGATTTTTAATCCCGGCTTCCGAGAGGTATTTCTGGGAGACGGGCAAGGAAAATTAATAAACGAAGTAGATTTTTATTTTGGAAAAAACTTTTGGAAAAAATGGAATAATCATGACCCCCTCTATGACACACTTCGATTTCCAAATGGGGAATCAAAACAAGAAACAGATATTAGGGTACATCTTTCCCTGATACACATGATAAACTTATTTTCCAATCAAATCATAGCGTTATGTACACATGGCTTTGTTATGAAAAGAATGCTAAAGACTTATAAATCTAAAATAAAAAATATATCGAATATTCAAAATGTAGAATGTATTCAATTTAATTTCCAAGAAATTAAAACTGCCATGATTCATTCTTCTTTAAAAGAGACTTAAAATAAAAAACTTTTATAAAATCTAAAATTTATCTTTCAATCAAATTTTTGCATAAAATTGCTGTTTCACGATTCTCATAAGAATGAAGAATGCTAATTTCTGCAAACTTACCAACCTTTATAAAATTGAGTATCGTAATCTCTATTTCAAAACCTGTTTCGGTGTAAAATGTTGGGCACTTATTATATAATTCTGAGTAACAAAAGAAGTTTAACTTTTTACAGGTCATCTCAAAAACATAAAGAGATTTCCATAAAATAATGAGGATAAGATTAAATTTTTTACACAAATATTTGGTAACTTAAGATATAAGTCTAATCAGAAATAACAATACAATTTAAAAATCTATTAACTATTTTCTATAACAACATCATACCTACAAAAATGAGACTAGAGTAATGATTTCATTTTTGATAAATTAAAAAAGATACTGTTCAATTTAAATCGGTTATTATAATAATATAAAAATCAGATTTAGTAAATCACTGATTTTTGTAAAAATAAAAGCGGAGATCAAAACATTACCAAAAAAATCTTTCTTAGGTAAACCACATGAAACAAGAACTTAGAGCAAAAGATCTTTTGGAGATACATCCAGATTCTTCAAAAGCAAAAGAACTAGAGAAAAAACTAGATAACTTTATTGTAGTAGAAAAAAATTTTTTCCGTATTACGAACCAAGCTTTTTTTGTAGGTCTTATCTTCCTTATCTTAGGCCTCTATACTTTAAAGGCATTTCCAGATGCAAAAATATCAGAAGGGTTTGGAGGAATCAGTATCTACGGTCTCTTTATCACCTCGGGAATTATTTTAATGTCTTGGTTTAAAATGGGTGAGATTTTAAAGGTACTCGCAGAGTTTATTGTTAAAACAAGAAACGGAGGTAATTCTTAATTAGGATTGTTTTTGAGATTTGAACTTTTCAAACTTTTACTGTAAAATCTTAATTTGTGGAATCCCCACAAATTAAGATATATTATAAATTTTTAAATAATTATTTTTGGGTAGACCAAGAATCTACTTAGAACTACACAATAAAATACTAATTAACCTAAGTTCGGTTTAAAAAAAATTCTCAAAGTGTTGAGTTTCTACAATTTTAGAATTTATCCGTAAAATCGTGGTTTGTAGTAGTTCCCACATTTGAATAATCGATCTGTAAAGTTCAGATTCTAACTCTTTTCAGAATCATGAATTCTCACTTACGTCAAGCTCACGTCAATTAATGCCTCAATCCCGTAAATTTAACGTAAAAAAACCTGGGAGATCGCGCTTTTAGCTTCAGTCAATAAATTGCATAAAAGAAACATAATACGATATTTTGTCTTGAGTTACAATTTTATTATAGAACGCAATCCGTCGAACGACCCAAAAAACTCAGCGAATGTCTCTCTATTTATGATTCAATTTTCTAATATTTCTTTTAGTTTAGAAGAAATCTCATCTGATTTATTTAAAATCATGAAATGTCCCCCATTCTTTATAATGAATGCATTTTTTATTGATCTAACTGGAAAAAGTTTATCTTTATCTCCATGAATATGAACAATTTCATTTGGAGTATACTGATTATACCATTTTAATATCGTGCTTAGTGCCCACTTTATGAATTTTGCATTCGTTAATTTGATAAAGTCCTTCAATAGTTTTTTATCTTCATCAGAATTTATCCCAAATAAATACGAAAGAATTGGATTATAGATTTTATAAACAAATGCAGGAACCATTTTTATAATACCCAAAGCCGAAATAAATCGATAGATTTTCGGCATTTCCATTTTGTTTTTGATACTAGAAATTATTATTATTTTTTTTACGGATATTATCTTAGATAACTCAATTGCAACAATTCCTCCAAAAGAAACTCCAATGAGAATGATTTCTTCTGATTTACTAATTTGTTTAGACAATCTTTTGCAATAACTAAAAATTTCTTCGTTAGCTCGAGGATCTACCCAAAAAATATATTTTAAATCATTTTCACCAAAATCAAGATTTTTGAATACTCTTTCATCTGCACCAAGGCCGCTAATTAAATATAAATGTTTCATTTATTTCTAGAAGTTTCAAAAAAAAGCAATTTTATGTAAACTGACGCATAACGAACGATATATACGCTTCCCGACATCATCGAGTCCGAGGTTTTAGAGCGGGCACAACTGCAGTTCGTTTAGTTCAGTTCCATAATTGTTTTTAATTTTTTCGATGAAAACATATCCGCTGGAGAAACGACAAAATCATTGAACGGGATATTCTTTCCGTATCTTTTCTTCATTAGATATTTTACCGCTGGGTTACTCAAATCGAAATCCTTTAGTCTTTTCTCTTCAGTGAGTTCAATATTCAATGCTTGTTTAAATATTTTCCAAGCCAATTCAGTACAATAAATCTTTTCATCAGACCAATTAAAATAAATATCGTAATGCTTTCCGATATATTGATTCCCAATAGATTTCATTAATCTTATTTTCTCTTCGGTTAGAAGCATATCCGAATTTGCCAGTCTTTTAATTACGAAATGCTTATTTTTTCCCTTCGAAATAAAAGTATCAATTTCCGTAATTTTCACCGGTTCAACGGCTTCCAAAACTTTAAGTTTTTCTTTATATTTAAAAATTATTCCGACATGCGTATATCGTGATCTCGTAGCAATTTTAATAGCCTTGCCTTGTTCAGAAAAAGTTTCCTGAAATATCAAATCACCTTCTTTAATCTTATCAATGGGCTCGCTACTCAAGTGAAAAGAGACAAGAAAGATTGAAATCAAAAATGATATTTCAAAATAGTGTTTCATTTTTATTTGATTGTCCTTTTGCAAGCATTACATAGATACATAAAAATAACAAAATATACGAATATCATAAAGACGCGTTATTCTATCAATTCCAAAAGCTTAGAAAATAGAGTTGTAGGTAATGCAATTCAAAGAGACCGATAGATAATTCTCAAAAACAGTTTCATGTAGGTTTTTAGGTGAGGAAACGTTCAGTGTTTCAAGTATATTTTTAAATGAGGAAATAAGTAACTTCCCATAATCATATTTATGTCCCATAATGTAAGCCCATACCTTTGAGCGTATCTACTCATACTTTACACATCGTGCTCAATACATGCTTTTCAAAACGAAACGTAAATATGTAATCCGTGTTCAATAAATTGGCGGAGGATTCTTATATTGCAATACTTTTCCTGTAATAAATCTAACATATCCAGAACTGCGTTCGTAAAATAGATCTTACACAAACGCTCTGAGACTTCTTCAAATCCAACCTGTTCAACCGATTACACAAAATATCAATGTCAGATCTATATTTAATCTCTTTTTGTTAAAAAATCGATTCAATATGACACGCCATTTTTCGTACAAAAGTTATTTCTTACGCCAACCTCAACGTTAAATTAAGTCATAAGCCCAAACTGTTGATGATACAAAATATTCTTGATCTACTAACATTGCAATTTTGTAAGTAGCATAATTAAAATTCAAATGACTTTGTATTAAGGCTCAAATAAAACAATCGGAAATTATTGAAAAGTGCTCTTAGTGTCTATCTAGGAAATAGCAACAAACATACATCGTAGACTTTTAAACAGCGACCCAAAGGCACGAATATCACAACGATCTGCAATCACGAAACGAGTCGGTTATATCTGCAGACTAACTATAGTTTTGCGAAAACGTTGCCTTTTTTATTGAATCGATTTTCTGTAATAGGAAGCTTGAAGATTTCCAAATGCTAAAACGACAATCTCAAATTCTCTTTTAAGCTGGGAAAAGCGACAAAATAATAGAGACAAAAAATCATACTGTTTCTTTTAAAAAAAAACTATATTTTGCAAAAAATGAACACTCATCCTGTTAGCTTAGAAATAGAAGTAAGGACAAAGGAATTTACTTGAAATCGGGTTTCGCAATTTCAACTTAGTTCCAATGGCCACCCGGAAGGATTTTATGGATGCTCTCTATCGAGAGTACAGCGGAAAAATCTTTGATTTTCTCTATAAATATAGTTCCGGGAATCCTGAAATTGCGATGGATTTGATGCAGGATACATTTCTGAATTTTTTCAGGAAATATTCCGATACAGATATAGACCAGGAACAGGCGATCCGTTTACTTTATACGATTGCTCGGAACCGCTCCATCAACTATTCCCGGAAATTTTCCACGGTAAAGGAAAGTGGAAATTCCGAAATGCAGGAGTTCCAGGAACAAAAACTTTCTTTCGTTAGAAAGGCAGAACTAAAAGATTTAGAAGAACGTCTATTAGTCTGTTTGGACGAACTTGAAGAAGACGAAAAATATGCCTTGATTCTTCGATTTATGGAGGACTACAATCTGACTACTATAGCGGAAATTATGAATATATCGGTATCGACTGCTTCTCGTCTCATCGTCAAAGCGACGGCGAAAGTAACCGAAATCGCAGAAAAAAAGAATTTGAAACCCTGATCGTAGAATCATAGATAAAAATGGAAGAACCGGGAATGAAAAGGGAACAAAAGATTCAAGAAATTCTTTTCGAAGGAAAACAAAACGATCTTAGTCCTTCAATAGAATGGCTGGCTAAAGGTTTGAGCAATTCTTGGGTAGAATATTCACCCCAAAAATCAGACTTCGAATCTCTTTATGCCCAGGCCAGTAAAAATTCTTCTAAAATACTTTCCTTTTCCGATTTTACAAAAAATAAACTCATTTGGGGAATTTCAGCGGCAGCGATATTTCTTTTTGCAGTTACATTAGGATATTATTCTATTCTTAAGGATAAGCCCTCTCTCGGAGTTGAAAAAGGGGGGGTAGAAATTTCACAAGTAGAAGGAGAAGCCTACCTCACCTCCTCCGATCCAAAAGACAAAATTCTTTTAAAACCAGGGGTACGAATCCAAGAAGGCCAGAGAGTAGTCACTGGTTCTAAAGCCATTTTGAACTTAAAAGTGTCCGATGGAATTGTAGTAAGAGTACTTTCTGATTCAGAAGTCTCCTTTCGATTAATTGATCTTTCCACCCATTACAAAATTGGAATCGATTTAGAAAAGGGAGAATTATTAGCTCATATTCATAAAAATCTTAAAAAAGAAGAATTTATAGTTCGTTCCGAAAATTTAAGCGCGGAAGTAAGAGGTACAAGTTTTAGTTTTCAGAATATTCCTGGACAAGGAACCAAAGTAGAAGTTTTAGAAGGTCGAGTAGCAGTTAGCACTCACGTAGAATCTCAAAAATCAGCTCCCGAAGGTGAACAAGTTATAGAGCCAAATCAGGGAATTTTTGTAAATCAAAAGGGTTTTGTTCGCAGTCATTTAAACGATTTCGAAAAAAATCGTTTAGAAACCGAATTCGAAAAACTGCCAATTGAAAACATTCCTCGAGATAAAAACCGAACCTATTCAAACAGACAAGAGTTACTAACGGACTTCCAAAGATTAGAAAAAATTATTTTGATCAATGGAAAAGAGATCGAAGGTGTAATCGTAGACATGGATGAAAAAGCGATGTACATTCAAACTCTTGAAAAAGAAATTGTTATTCAGAGAGAATCCGTCTCTGAAGTAATTCAACTCTACTGAAAATAAATTCTCTTTGACAGTCGGTCGGTAAATCGGGATATTTAGTTCACGAGGAACCATTACATGGCAATGGCAAAAGAAGACGCCGGCAAGAAAAGAATTTTTAGTAACTACATTGTAGATCAAGATTTCCAATTTAAGTTTTTATTAAATTATTCCTTACTCATTGTTTTTGGCCTTATCTTGACGTTAGGTTTTCTATACTGGTTAAACTATACTAAGTTCGACAAAGGAGTTGTTTTTCGTTTGAGAAATGACCCTATTAAAGTATATCAAAAAGGTTTCGAAGATCACAACGGAGTGGAAAGGGAAAAATTTGTGGAAAGGGAAATTTTTCTTCCGGACTACGATCATAAACTAGATATGTTTACAATTCAAGTAAAAGGAATACTCTTTTTATCCTGTTTGTTCTTGGGAATGACCACAATCTTTACTATAATCTATTCTCACAAAATGGCCGGACCTATTTACAATATCAAAAATCAACTTAGAAAATTAGCAGCAGGAGAAGAACCGGCTCGGAAGATCAAGATTCGAAAAGGAGATGAATTTCAAGAACTTGCAGATCTTCTCAATCAGGTCATTGAAACCAGAATCAACAATAGAAAAAACTAAATTTTTTCTCACTAAAGGTGAAGAAAACTTTCTTTCATTAGAGTTGTTAAAAAATTTCATAACGGCGATTCACAAAACTGATTCAATTGATCATTTCATGAAACAGAAATAAGATGGAGAATTAATTTTCAGCAACCCTAAATATAATCAAAACAATTGTTTTTAGGAATGAATCTCAGATTACAAAAACAGTTTTTAATATTTGAAAATTAATTGTAGATTTTTTAAGAAATCCGTGTAAATTTTTCCGATATGATTCATAACGTTTTATTCCTTGTTGCTTTTTACCTATTCTTACCTCAAATTCTTTTTGCAGATGAGGAAATCGCAATTGTACTTTTTGTAACTGGAAAAGTTCAGTATTCTCAAGCAGGGAAAATAGAAACACTTAAGAAAAACGTTATATTAACAAAAAACGCAAAAGTAGAAACTGGAGAAGGAAAAGCTGATTTACAATTAGGTGCAAATGCCGTAATCAGGATAGCCCCATTTACGAAAATTGAAATTGCAGAACTTTTTTCAGATAATTCTAAAAACACTGCAAAACTTACTTTAGTTTCCGGTAAACTATTTACAAACGTCCAAAAATCTAATAAAAAGGAAGAACTAGAAATAAGTTCAGCCTCTTACACTGCTGGAGTTCGCGGAACTCAATTTGTAATCAGCGAAGAAAAAACAAAAGCTCCTAAAAATGAGGATTCGGATATTCCTGAAGGAGTTTTTGTAAACGAAGGAGAAGTCACAGTTCATCCTTCTTCAGGAAACGATTTAAATCTTCAAGCAGGAGAACAAGCATCTTGGAATGGTAAGGAATTATTGGCAGAACCTCTCAAAGAATTTATGAAGGAAAAAATGAAAATCATTCAAAACTTTAAGGCGATTAAAAGTGAAAACTATCAGATGCTTAAAGAACAAAAATTGAAAAATAAAGAACTTTTAGAAAACTTTCCTAAATCTTAATTTAAATTTTACGTAAAAAAGAAATAACCCTAGAAAATATAAATCATTTCAAATGATGTTAGTTTTTGAAAAACTTATCTACTTTTTACAGAATGATTTTATCTATTTGTCTCACTCGATTTCTACATAATAATCTTAATTTTGTGTATTAGAATTGTTGAAAAAAATCCATATCTACAAACAATTTTTCCTATTCACTTTAATGAAAAAAACAGAAGAAAATTAATTTTTCAATGAATCGAATACACAAGAATTCCATTTTGTTAAATTCAATGTAAATTCGACGTAATAAATTCGTTTTATCAAATATGATTTTCCGTAAAACAAAATGTGGGAACTCATACAAATTCAAGTTTTACAGTTAGATTTTAAAAATATGCAAAATATCATCATACGTTTGTTAACGAAGAATTTATTTTATTACTTGGACATATGAAAATAATACTATGATAAGCTAGTTTGTTCAAAAATGTAAGATTTTTTAAAAAAGAACGATTCCGAACTAGAAACAATTTTTAAAACTACTCCTACCTCTTTGCAAAATTGATCGTTAATTTTTAGTGTTACTTTCATATACCCGAATAGTAAGAGCTTTAACTTTGTAGGAACTACCACAAATCTATATCTTACAGATAAATTTAAAAAATGTAAGATCTCATACAAATTTCAATTACGAAGAATGACCATTTAAAAATTCGTAATGTGACTTAATTTGTGGGAACTCATACAAACTCAAGTTTCAGAGTGAAAGTCAAATATTCTTCCAAAGGAAAAAGTTTTTTGGGTCGGTAAAACAAAATGTAGGAACTCCACCACTTTTAATCTTTAGAAACTAAAAAGTTAGGCACTTTTATTTACATTCGAGGTTCGATTCTCACATAAACAATTTAAACATTAGAGTTGTTAAAAAATTCCATACTGGCGAACAAAATTGCTTCAACCGACCGTTTTCATACAATAGAAACAGATGGAGAATTTCATTTTTTAATAACTTTATTTATAGAGATAATTTACTACTTCTATAAAATGAATTTGAATCAAATAAAACTTATATAATAAATTTATAATACTTATTTTTATTGAGTTCAATATTACTTTTTTATTGATTTTGAATGATGTTTTACATTCTTAAAACGAATTTCGAATTGGAAAGTAAATAGTAAAAAATCGATTATTGTATTGAAATCAATTCCTCTTTGAAATGACCAAAACTAATTTGTAAAAATTTATTTTGAGTACTCGGATTTCGTAAGGAGAAACTTAAAAATTTTTATATGAAAGATTTTATTTTCTGAAAAGCTTATTATAATTTTGGAAATATGCATTAAAAATGTATAGAATCATTTTTGAGTTGTTGATTTCAAAATTTTAAATTGAAATGGGAAAGAATACGAAATAATACGTTAGGTCTATCTCGATTTACAAAAAAGAAATTCTTTTTAATTTTTACTGCTACAGAATATTGCGGATCTATGTCGTATCCAAAGCGTCAAAAACTTTTTGACTTCTTTTGAAACGATTGTGACTCAAGTGTACCATTAGGCTCCCAGAAACAAAACGATTCACTTTATAGTATGCAATGATTTTGACTCATTCAAGAACGATAATCTATCTTGACCATGAAGAAATCACTTCGACTACAGATTATCGTCATTTATACGATTTTAACCGTTGTAAATCTTACTTTTGTAGCGGTCATGATTTTCGAAAATCAAACGGATCTTCTCATTTCCAATTTTACTTTAGAATCGGATCGTGTCGCTCGGGAAATTCTTAAAAAAATAGAATCTTACGGGAATATCAACTTTGAAAACTCCTCTCAAACCGACGAATTTCAAACTAAACTATTAAGCATAGGGCTCACAAACTTTTCAGTCATTGCGGCAGAAGACAATTCTTTGGAAAAAACGCGCACCCTACTTTCCAACGGAGCTACGGCGACTATATCCGATCTGAAAACAAAACTTACAAACATGAGTAACGCAAAAGCGGCTCTAAACACATCTTACGATATTGAACTTGACACAGACCACTTCATAGTCAATCTCATCTTTTATCTCAATCCAAAAACATTTCTCATTTCCCAAATTAAAATGAAGGAAATGGTAGATCGACTTAAATCCCTTTATATACAACTTGGGTTGTTACTGATCTGGGGATTTGCCTTTCACATTCTTTTTGGAATTTTCCTTTATCGAAAGATCTTCGTTCGACTTTTTCTTTTAAAAGAAGTCAGCGAAACAATGGCTACCGGAAATTTAAATGCAAGGATTTCCTGGAACGCTTCAGCTCACGACGAATTAGATGTATTAGGAAATACATTCAATGGAATGGCAGAACAAATTTCTTCCCAATTTGATACTCTTAAACTCAAAAACGCTCAGATTCAAACAGAGTTAGAAATTGGTAAAAATGTTCAGGAATGTTTTCTTCCTGAAAAAAGAAAAACATTCAATCTGATTAACGTAGAAATTATTTACCAGCCGATGCGTGAAGTAAGTGGAGATATTTATGACATCATCGAGATTAGCGATACAAGAACCGCATTCTTTTTAGCAGACGCTACTGGACACGGAGTTTCTGCAGCTCTCATCACTTCTATCATTCATTACAATGTAGAAAATATCATGAAAGAAACCGTAAATCCGGCTCACATTTTCAATCGACTTAGCGACAATCTTTTTGAAACCTTACAAGGAACTTTTTTTGCCACTGGAATTTTTATTCTTTTTGAAAAAGAAGGAGGATACGCCTATTTTTGCAGCGCCGGACACAATCCAATCTATTATTATCGAAAAGAACAAAACAAAATCGTCGTATTAGAATCGACCGGGTTTGTTTTAGGAATCGGTATTCCAGATGAATATAGCGTTTTAAAAATTAAAACTTCTCCCGGAGATAAAATTCTAGTTTATACAGACGGGGTTTTGGATGCAGCCAATGAGAAGACCACCGAACCATTTGGAGACGATCGGCTTTTGAGTGCTTTTCAGAAATACGCTACTCTACCAACAACGGAACTTACTGAAAAACTTCGAGAAGAAATCCATTCTTATGCAAACGTTTTTCCAGACGATGTTACTTTCGGGATTTTAGAGATCACTTAAAAATGAAAAAGAGTTTTTTCATCGCAATTGTAGGATTCCTATTGATCGTTTTTTTTGGATTAATCGTACTGGATACAAAACTCTATGAATTAAAAGTCACTCTGGAAAAAAGAAAACTATTCAATTTTTCTTTCTCGAGTGAAATTCTAAGATCTAAGTTCGAAAGTATTTTGTCCAATAGAGACAATATTCGAGCGGAGATGAATCTGAATAATTTACAAAGTTCTTTAATTGAAAGTAATCAATTAGAAACATTCAGTGTTGGAGTTCTACAGAGTTTTGGTTCTGTTTTGATCAATGCAGTTCGTTTTGTCACTGGTAAACCTCCAATCGATTTCGAAATCAGCTCAACTAAAATCCGCCTTTTAGAACACGCCTTTGCTTTGGAAAGAAACCAAGCATACAAAGAAGCTTATCAAGCTTATGGAGAATCAACAGAAGCATTTGCCAAAGGAACAGACGAAAGCGGATTTATTCTTTTACACCAAGGTTTTTGTCTCGCTGTCCAGGGAGAATTCGATCACGCTCTCAAAGATTTAGAATCTGTTTTAGAAAATAATCCCGGAACCGTATTTGCAAACGATGCAGAAATTTTAATCGCAATCATACAAAGGTCCAAACAAAGCGCTAAAGAAATTGAAGAAAACTTTGATAGTCCTGAATCCAGGGCAAGAGCCTATTTCGCAAAAGGAAACTACTCTAAAGTTTTAGAAGAATTTGCAAAATCCGATATGGCTTCTGCGGAGATGAAATACATTCAAGGATATTCTTTAGAAAAGACCGGTAATCAAAACGCTGCCATCACAGAATATGCAAAACTTGCATTTTCCAATACCAACAAAGAAATTGCAATCAAGGCAAATCGTAGATTGATGATGTTGGGTCACTATTACAACGCAGGAAACGATATTGCAAAAATTTCGGATAAAAATGCTGAAAGGCTCGGAGACGCAAGCGAAGCCGCAGAAATCAAAGCATCTTCCGAAAAACTAAAACACTCTAGCGCCGAGGAAAGTTTATTCAATCCTAATAAAACTGGACGCGCTGATGAAGAAAAGAAAAGTCTCTTAAGTTCAGAACTACAAGCAGTGGTCGCCAAATCAGAAGCTTTCTTAAAAAAAGCGGAAGAAGAAACCAAGGCTGAAAGCAAAAATTACATCGCTATTCAAGTCACTGATTCTGTTCCAGTTTACGGAGATAAGATTATCATAAACGGAGACGAAACCAAACTTTTCTCGGCTCATTTCCCAATTACAATCGCAACTTATACAATCGATTCGATAGGTCTTATGAAAAATTCTATCAAAAGTTCTCATAAACTTCTATTTGTTCAAAACAAAGAAAAGACTCCGTTCTTAAAAGCTATTTTTGAAGACGACCAATCCATTACCTTAATCGAAAAGAATTCTAAAAAGAAAATCAGTCTAAGTTCTCCGATTCAAATCGAGTTGTCTAAATGAGAAAAACTCTAATTTATATTTTACTTTTTACTTTTCTAACAAGTCATCTATATGCTCATAGGGTAATTTTAAAATCGGGAGAACAGCTTTCAGGAGATTTAAAAGAAACCGAAGGAACATCGGATTATATTATCATTACAACCGAAGGTGAAGATATAAAAATTTTTAAAAAAGACATAGCCGAAATATTTTTCGAAGAGGAAGGAAATCTTCTTTGTATTCATTTTAAAGAACAACCTGAACCTAAATGCAGCCAAAAACTTATTAAACTCAATACGAATACTGTCTATTATGTGGACGAAAATAACCGGTATCTCAGAGCCTCTTTTAAAGATTTGGAATCGATCAGTATAGAAACACCTTCTACCAAAATTTTAGAACAACTTTCTAAAACAGGTTTTCAAATACGGATCATTTCTAAAGATAAAAAGGAAGTTTTATCCCTTATTCAAAGTGTAAATGAAGGTGGCATTTCGGTTCAAAACGAATCAGATCCAAATCCGGTTCTAATTCCAAAAGAAGAAATTGCTTCAGTGTTTTATAGAGCCAACGAAAAAAAAGCAGAACCTCCTCCGAAAGAAAAAGAAATTCAACCAATTACAATTTTGGATTATTTAATTCCTGGTTACTATATTAAAAATCAAGGATATACAAAAAGTGGATATACCTTGATGGGAGCTGCTGCATTTTTTGCCATAGGAAGCATTTATGAATTTATAGAAGCAAAAAATTCAGAAGGAAAAAATCCTTTATTTGTTCCTCAGGGAGACGGCTCTATTCTTTGGATAGAACAACCAAATGGAGAATTTAATAAACACAAAAACTTAAATCAACTTTTTCTAATATCTTTAATCTGCACTTATATATTCAATACCGCACTAGTCACTTTTCCGGCTACATTCTCTTTTTTCTTTCAAGAAATGCCGGCAAATCCAAATTTACATTCGGTAGAAAAGGATCAGAAAATCGAAATGAAAATTAACATTAACTTTTAGGAAAACAAAAATGGAAACAACAAACAATTCAAAAGATGAGTTATCCGTCGAGATTATATCCAATTCTCACGTGAATCATTTACTAAAACCCCATATGACAATTGTAAAAACGAGTGGGGAAGTAAATATTTTTTCTTCAAAGAAACTCAAAGATTTATTCAATTCAAAAATTGATGAAGGGGCGAGAGTACTTTTATTGGACTTATCGGCTACAACACATATAGACTCATCAGGACTTGCAGTTCTTATCAGCACACAAGCCAAACTAATGAAACAACTAAAAGGCGCTTTAATTGTATACGCAATTCCTAGCCCGATTAATAAAATTTTTGAATTAACTCGACTGGATAAACTGATTACGATGTCGATCGATTTAGACGAAGCCTTAGATAAGGCGATGACATTTTGATCATCGCCTATCTTTTTTTCTGAACTCGAAGTTGATTTTTATTTCGGGTTCAGAAGAAATATCTAAATTGAATACAATATCAAAAATTTTTCATTTATTTTCAAAAAATCTTACAAACTCTAAAGTGTCTTTGAAATAATCCCTTAAGACGTCTCTATCTATAAAATAAGCTTTAACTCATATTTTTTGCTTGTAGAGATATTAAGCAAACTTGAACTTTCAAATCGTTTATTTTTGAAGTAAAAATTAAATAACGTGAATTCGGCGTAAGAAAAAATTTTCTAAAAGTATGAGTAGTTCCTACAATTTTAAAATTTGTTTGTAAAATCGTGATTTGCAGGAGTTCCCACATCATTTATAGACAAACCTAAATTTTATGGTAGTTCCCTACTTTGAAATACAACAGATTCAAGTGTTATAAACTTCTATTTTATAAATTATGGTAGTTCCCACATTTAAAGAATCGATCTGTAAAGTTCAGATTCCAATTTTTTTAATCCTTACTTCGAACTCATGTTAAACAATAAATTTATTAAAAAATTCCATAGTAGAAAATTAATAAAACTGTTTCAACTGACTATTTCCATAAAATGGAAATCGATGGAGAATTAATTTTTCAACAAATCTAATTTTAATTGATCCTATAGACTGAATGTTTTAAAGAAGTTTTATAAAATTCAAAATGGCATTTTCAAATATCCATTTTTTTCATAAAACCGCCCTTTAAAGATTGTCATTCAATAAAAACTCATTTTTACAAAATCTTTTCCAGAAAAAATATTATGTCTTTGTTATATCGTTTTCGAATACAACTTAAAATATAAAGAATTTGGCTTTTGGAAATTGTTGGTCTTTAGATTTTTATAGAGTAGAGGTTTTTATTTTTAAAATCAGTTTTAAAAATAAATCTTCTTTTTAATTGAATCGTAAGTAATCAATATCCGTCTTTGATTAAATAATCCAAATGCAATCGAATATCAGATTCATCATTTGAACTTTCAACAAAATCATCGTGTATAATTTTTTCGTTTAAAACTTGAGTTAATTCAGTATCATTTTTAACAAGATATACTCCATTAAAAACAGAATAATTTTCAATCCATAATTCCAACTTTTTAGATTCAGAGTATATAATACATTTATGATTTATACGTATTGAATCAGAAAGCATCTTTCTAAAATTGGTAAGATTGATAAACTCTTCATTTTCGATTCCATTCAAGTTCAAAATATATAATCCAATAAACTCTTCTAAAATAGATAAAATAATATCTCGAACATTCAAAATAGAACGATTATCTACAACTCCTGACAACTTAATCAACATTACTTTGACAGACGCTCCATGCACATTGAATGTAACGAACTCATTACTAACTTGCATTAGTGTTCCTCATGTTTTAAATTTTATACTCTTACGCATAAGAATATCTAACAAATCACTGACAACGGATTTAATACAAAGTCGGTCCCCTACTTTGCTTCAAACTTAATTCGAGCATTAGGAAATTAAATATATAGAATATTTAATTTTTTGAATAATCAAATTTGAACCGAGCGTATCTAGCACCGAACTTTATTATTTTAACGCTCTTCTCGAAATAATTTAGGCTTGTTCTCGACTAACACATTTAAGACTAAACCCAATTCACAAAAAAATTAATATCTAAGGCGAAACAGCTAAAATGATTTCAAAAAACAAAGTATTTATTAAGAATTCTTTGCTACAAATTTTCAAATTTACCATATTGAAACACTTTCCAAACTTTAATACATCTTCTAAAACATTTGACATAATTATAGTTTATAAAATTCAACGAACTCATTCACAGCATTCTATAAAAGGACC
Source organism: Leptospira interrogans (assembly GCF_900156205.1). Lineage (GTDB taxonomy): Bacteria > Spirochaetota > Leptospiria > Leptospirales > Leptospiraceae > Leptospira > Leptospira interrogans. Next base: position 109,292 of record NZ_FTNA01000001.1, on the reverse strand, counting down.
ACTTTTTTACGATTCGCCTTTTTATGTTTACAAAATCCACGCTTCATTTAGGATTTTATGTTTTTCTAACTTATCAATTCGGACTCATAATTAGAATTCGAATACTTTATTTTGATAATTTCATAAAATATTTATACTGGTGTAAAAAATTAATTATCTTTTTATCATCAACGAAAGAAGTGTTCCAATTTTAGAATTTATAGATATTCAAAAAAAGATAATCAAATAACGAAAAATTTTATGATTGATCCTTATAAAATTAGGAATTTAAGTTTTTATTATAAAAAAACCTATCACAAGTAAGATATTAGGTACTCTGTTATATACCTATATAGCAGTTTAAAGATTTAAGTCAGTTTACTAATTTCTAAATTAGAAACTTATTTTAAAAAATGATCTTGAAATTGAAAAGAGGACAAGTCTGTAATTTGTGTAGGCTTACCATAATAAAATCCTTGTAAAAAATTTGCCCCGTAATCGATCGCAATACTCTCCAATTCTGCATTTTCGATTCCTTCAAAAACCATTTTCTTTCCAAGGGAAAAAAGAACCTGAGAAATCGCCTTTAAAACGCTTCTCTTACTTTGATTTGTATCTACTCCGATAATTAAACTTTTATCCAGTTTTACATAATCACATTCAATTTTTTCAATTCTAGAAAAGTTAGAATTCCCAATCCCAAAGTCATCAATCGCAATCTGAAAACCAAAACGTTTTAAAATCGCCATTTGCTCAATGATGAGAACAGTCTCTTCATAACGACTCTCTGTTATTTCAAGAACAACTGAGCTAGGATGTAAATTTAACTGTGAAAAGTAAGAAATTAAATTGTCTGCAAATTCAGGATTTTTCAATTGAAACGGTGATATATTAATCGAGACTATAGGGTCAGAAGAGAAGGAATTATTTTTTCGGATCTGAGACAAATCCAAAAGAGCATTTTGAATTACCCAAGTACCAATAGAACTGATTAGACCCGACTCCTCTGCCAAAGGAATAAAAATGTCCGGACTGATCATCCCTTTAGCAGAATGATTCCAACGAGAAAGAGCTTCTAGAGAATGTAGGCTTTTGTTTTCTGAATTTACGATTGGTTGATAATACAATAAAAGTTCTTTTTTATGTACTGAGTTTCTAAGAGATAAATATGTTGCGATCAAATTGGAAGAATCATTTTGATTTTGAGTTGCATACCTACTAAAAGGAGAATCGATCACCTTTCTAAGATTTGCCTTTAAACCTTTGAGTATATTGAGAGGGCTCGTATTCGCTTCGGAAGTATGAAATCCTCCTATGGAAAGTTTTAAATGAAATTCATGATTGTCTATTTGAATTGTATTTTTCATGTAAGAGATCAAACTAGAAGGAATCCAGTTGATGTCTACATCTGGTTTATTGATTTGATATGCAAAGAAAATCTGATTCGTAGAAATTCTAAGACCTACGTTTTGACTATTAGTAATGGTCAAGAATTCAGTATGTAAATCTAAAAAAACTGCCTCATATATTTGAGTTTCATATTTATGAAGAAATGGATGATTATAAATTTCAATATTAATGAGATAAAAGTACGTTTTTTCTAATTTTAAAGTGCGGACTAAATCATGTTTTAAAGATCGAAATCGTTGAATTCTATTTTTCTCTGTGCTGGATAAATTGCGTGTAGTAGATTCTATATGAGCGAGTACATAACTTCCTTTTGTATTGATTTCAAAACTAACTTTGTAAATTCGATCATTTTCGGACCGAACCATAAGTTGAATACTCCTATCATTTTTGAATCTTCGAAACGTAGAAACATTAGAATTGCCATAATCGATAAATCTTTCGACCGCTTTTTTAAGTTTTGGATCCAAATTCAATAAAGAATTATAATTCGGTTCTGAATAAAGTTGCTTTCCCTCAAGACTATACAGTGAATAACTATATATATCCGATGAAAGAGCTTTATTTTCAACGTAAAGATCGTTGTACTCAGAAATCATAGACTCATTATATAGTAAAATTTACTCCTTTCTTTTCATCTTATAATCTAAAGTTCAAAAGAAAGTATCCAATCTCAATAATCCACAATAAGATTCTATCAAAATCCTTAGGTTTATAGTTGAAGACAAAGATTGCAAAATGACAAATCTTTTGAATTGATTTCTTTAAAAATATATTCTTAAAAGACTAAATTTTATTTCGATTCAAAAACAAAAACACGCCTACGCTTTAAGCGACTTGTTTAAACTGGATGACTTCGTTTATTCTACTACCTATAGAAACTTCACATTTCATAAAATTAATTGAGAGAATTTTCAGTTTTGAAATTATAGATTTCTTTAATGATTCTATTATCGATGTTATATAACAGTATCGTTAATTTTATACCAAGGGCCAATTTTTATCAAAATCACAACTAGCTTAAACAGCTAGAAATCTGTAAAAGATCTAAAAACAAATCGTAATAAAACGATAAAATTAAACTTTTATTTCTCAAACTGTTAAGCCAATCGGCCGACAAAAGATTTTTAATCTGCAAAACATATAAAGCGAAGAGATCATTTCTATTTTAAAGTAGCTTCGGATATTTTTTGTTGGAATGAGAATTCACTCAAAATTTATTACTTTCAAATCTAGGAAGTACGATAAATTGACTTGCAAATAAATAAAATTCAAAATAAGTATCCTTGAATTCGACATGATTTTATTTATTTGACTACGAATCGCCTTAAATAAACAGAAATGATTCTTTTTAGTTTTATGAATCAATAGAACGTTAGATACAATTGAAGCTTTACCCAATTTGGCTTATCACTTTCGAAAGCTCTAAAGCAATTTTCAAAATGCTTAAACCGAAGTTGATAGATTTTGAAGACTAATTAAAAAATGAAATGTTTTTATTTAAAATTGAATACCTTTATATTATAAATAGAAAAATTTAAAGTTAATTCAATGATAAGTGTTCAATTTTTTTACATAAAAAAGAAACTTTTCATCTACCGGAATGATCTTGATCTATAAAGTTAATAATCAAAATAAAAGTATCCACGAATATTAAAAATTTCTTTTACAATTTAAATGTCATTTTCACATTCGTATATAAAATGATTCCTTTAAATTGAAATCGACTTCAATTTAAAAATGAATCTTAAGTGAGTTTACTTTTAAACTTTTAATTTAGAGATGCATTTTGATTTTCTCGAAGAAATAAATGTAAGAAAACAAAAAGCGAACAATGGATTATGATGAATATTTTAGATTCGATATTAAATCAAGAGATCTTATTGAGCTTAATAAGATTCGGCGCGGGCTTCGCTTTAGTTTTAGGAATTGGAAATTGGATTCGGGCAAGAAAACAAATCGATTATCTAGTATCGTCAGTTTTAATCTTCACCGCAATCTTTCAATTTATAGATGAATCCGTCTTAAATACGATTCCCCAAACCTGGCTTCGTAAACTCCTCTTTTTAATCGATATTGTCGCTTTAGCAGCGAGTGGAACCCTTATCTTCTTAATTTCCACTATGAGTTTTAAAAGATATTCGAAACTTCCTTTAATTTATTATTGGAATCTGATTGGCCCGTTGATCCTTAGCCTTCCAATTGCTACTTTTTACGAACAACAAGGAAGCAAAGAACTCGAATTTTTCCTATTTGCAGCAGATTTATATGTATTCGTATATTTCGTAATCGCAGTTGCAAACATTTTCATCGACAAAAAGTACGAATCTTCTGCGATGAGTTTTAAAACAATTCTTAGTTTGGTTATTTTAATTTCCCTTTGTATTCCTCTGGAAATTCTCGGAATCGTTTTTGAAAACAAATCTCTCATTTTACTTTCCAGTGTACACACCACATTTACTGTCATTTTCTATTATTTTCTAACCTTAATCCGCCCTAATTTGTTAGATATAATCTCTTCAGAATCTGGAAAAAGCTTTGTCAAACGTTCACTTTTACACGATGTAGATATAAGCGCTCTCGAAAAAAAACTGATTCATATCATCAAAGAAGAAAGAATTTATTTAGACGAAGATATTCGCCTTCCGGATGTTTCGGAAGAACTTGGAATTTCTGTACATCAACTTTCTTTCTTTTTGAATAACCATCTAGGTATGAATTTCAACAATTATATCAATCGATTTAGGGTAGAAGAAGCTAAATCAATGCTTATCAACGATCCTTCTCGATCTGTAGTTTCTGTTGGAATTGCAGTTGGCTTTAATTCAAATTCTTCTTTTTATAAAGCCTTTCTAAAAGAGACCGGAATGTCTCCAAAACAATTTAGAGAAACCCAAACAAAGGTAATCCACTTCCAGTCTTCCTCTGCGGATATTCAATTTAGAAATTAAATTTTGTCTATGATTAAATTCAATCTAAGGCGGAGTTTTCTAAGGCCATTTTGTCCTCCGCTTTTCTCAAAAAATTCCAAATTAATAGGACATCCTAAAATAGCATATCTGATATTTATAATTTTCCTATTTCTAAATTATATTTACCGATGACCAGATTCAAAATCGAGCGCTATAATGAAATCAGTGGAAATAAATCGCCTTAATGAAACGCCAATGCCGCAAAAATTCCATAAAACCCCGATTTGGGGTTTTCAAAAACTTTCTCGAGGGAATTCATTCTAATGTTCAGTGCCAATAACTTATACGACGTTATATCCTCTCTATTTTCAGAAATGAATCTATTCTATGCCCATGCAGCGGGAGTTGGAACTGGAATCGTGATGGCGATCACAAAGCTCTACACTGGGAGAAAAGATGAATTTAGTAAAGCTTACGGAACGATTCTTTTAAGTGTTAGTATCTTTTTGATGGCAAACAATAGAGTCATTTTTCCACAACAAACAGATCCAAGGCTACTGAAAGATTCCTTGTTTTTAGGAATTTACTTTGGTTTAGTTTTATATGCTTCTGCGGCGGTCTTAGTTTGTATGATGTTTATTCTAGATCGTCTTCAAAATCCTTGGTATTACTGTAAACGATTGACTGCAATCATTCCACTTGCATTGACCGCTGCATTTTTTTTACCTGGTACAATTTATATCTGTTTTTGTGATTCAGTTGCTATTTTAATTACACTTTACACATCTGGCTGGTCCATTTACAAAATACGTTCTTCTCAAAAGTCGAACGTTTTTTTCAACTTCCCCTTTATAACACTCGCAATTACTTCTTCTTTGATTTTGGATTTAACCGGAACTGTAATTCAATCTACAAAGATGCTTATGTTTTCTGAACTTATTCCAGGGTTTATGATTGCTTATACTACTTTAATTGAACGTTTTTTCCCCATACTTTTCAGCAAAGCTTATGGAGAATCCAATAAAGTGTTGATGGATCAAGAACTTACTGATTTTTCAGATGATGATTTACTTGAGTCAGAAGAAGAAATTCAATCTGAATCCACTAGAAATATTTTGGAAGGCGTAGAGTTAGAAAAAATCGAAGAGAGAATTAATTCTTTTTTACAAGTAAGAGGTTATGCGGATGAAGAACTCAGATTGCCTGATTTTGCTTCTTATTTAGGTCTTTCTACCCATCAAGCCTCATACTATCTCAATAAACATATGTCGATGAAATTTGCCGACTTTTTAAATATGAATCGAATTGAAGACGTTAAACGAAATCTTCGCAATAAGTCTCACATGAATTTACTTCAAATTGCGTTAGAATGTGGTTTTAATTCGGCTTCTTCATTTCACAGAGCTTGCGTAAAATTTACCGGTAAATCTCCAAGAGAATTTAGAAAACTAATTAATTCCGATAATTAAAACCCTATTTTGATAATGAAAATAATTTTCTAATCGTTATTCAATGCTATTTAACGTGAGTTCGGCATAACAAATGCGAAAGCGATTATTATGCTGCGATCCACAGAGAGCAGCACCTAAGTTTTTTATTCGCCCCAATTTTCTTACGTCGAATTCACTTTATTTAAAGAATACTAGGATTTCCCACTAAAACAGAAATAGTGTTTTGCGCTTTAGTAAAAATTTACGGCATTCCATTGGATATAGAGACTATTAATCGTTAAGATGTTTTTCAGAATATTTTAGTAAATTCTAAATTTGTAATAGTTCCCCACAGATTACGTTTTTTCCGATTTTTAAATCTTTTTTTAATACAGAGCTTTGTAGTTTCCAGTACTTTCAAAAATCCGATCGTGCTCACAATGCAGAAAATGAATCTTGCTTCTTTTGTATCTCTTTTCATTTTTTTACTATTAGAACATATGAAAATAGTACCTGAGCGATTTTACAAAGACGCAGAAATTCTCAAAAAACTATCTCACTTGAAATTATTGGCTTTTTTGTAAGAGTTCCCACATTTCAAGTTTGAAACAGGCCCAGAATAGTATTATTTCATACGTCCCAGTAAAGTAAGTCAAGACGACTTAACGTGAGTTTGGCATGAAAAGCCATCTTTATGAAAGTCAATCTTTATATAAAAAACAGAATGTAGGAACTATTACAAATCTGAACTTTATAGATCGATTCCTTAAATGTGGAAACTACCACAATTTATAAAATAGAAGTTATAACAATTGAACCTGTCGTATTTCAAGTGTGAGAACTATTACAAAACTTAGGTTTGTCTGTAAAATGATGTAGGAACTACTACTTTTTAAAAATTTTTTCTCAGTCGAACCCACATTAAACTGGGATTTAAATTTTAATGATGGCCGTAAAACAGCGATTTTGTACAAAATCTGATTGGAGTTTGTATTTTATAGTAGTTCCTACAATTTTCAAAGTTTAACTGATAAATCCACGATTTGTGAGAGTTCCCACATTTTCAAAATCTAATCGTAAAACATAGACATGTGTAGTTCCCAAATTTTATTTTTTACGGCAATTCAAGGTTTTGTAAGAGTTCCTACATCCATTTTTTCACGTTAAATTAGTATTTCAAAATATACGATTGAATTGTATTTAAGTTTTTTACTTAAATAAGATTGAATGTTGTTATGGCTTTACAGAGCGATATTGATTGTATAGAGAATCGTCTGAATCAAAAACGGATTCTGCAACTGCAAGAATTTCTCCCGACTGTAAGGATACAACCCTCAATTGAAGTAAAAACGATTGATCATCAAATTGTACCGTCCCCAAAAGTATCAAATCCGCCCCGGATAATCTTCCGATTTCTAAATTTTGATTAGAAAGTATCAATCCCGATTTTTGAAAACTTTGTTCGTCAATCAACCGCCCTAATTGAGATTTTTCTACTAGTACAATTTTTCCGGGATCGTACATTTTAGATAGAAGTCGTGAGGAAATCGTCGTTCCTAAAATTGTAATTGCACCACTCTCATTAAACAAAGGGAGAACGGCTAACTTAAATGTATTTTTCTTTTCAGGGGAAAAAGTTTTACCATTAACTTCGATTTGTTTTTTCAATAAATCTGAAACTTCTTGTAATACCACGTCTAAAGATTTTAGAGTTTGTTTTTTTTCAAAACGATGCCCACTTGCACACTCAATTAAGAACGATAATAAAAAGAATATAATAAAAATAGAATATTTCATTTAAAATATCTTACCAAGGTGACTCAGTACTCCGTCGAATTACATTTCAACTACGTAGAAAACGGAATGCACAAAAACAATTTTACCAGATACTAAGGATTTGTTTTGTCTGAAAAATAGAATTGTTGAAAATTCCATAGTTCAGATTGACAAAACCTTTTCAATCGACGGTTCCCAAGAAATAGAAATAAATAGAGAATTAATTTTTCAACAATTCTAATATGTTTCTAATGATTAGCGTAATTAAACTTTCTTCACTCGTAATTTTATAACCTAGTTTCTATCTGGGAAGAAAATAACCGTAGAATTCGGGAATTTATAAATCATATCAGTCCCCTAAGAACCCTAAATAGATCCGCAGTTACTATAAAAGTACCAATACTACTTCCTATCTGAGGAAGCATAAATACTAGAAAAATCCGGATTACGTTATTTTTCCAATAACCTTTCCAGTGTTCTGAATCCTGTGCAATCCTTTCAAAATCTTCTACCAAAGGTTTACGTAACCAAGATTCGCATAACGCAGCGATCCAACCCGGTTTGATAATTGGATTAAAATTACCTATTGGAGCCGCAAGAAAGGCAAGGATTACAGATAAAGGATGTGCCAATGAAATAATTGCGCCTAATGCGGCAAGACAACCTTTGACCAAAATCCAACGCAGAACAAATTCCTGTCCCTGTTGTCTTCCTCCAAAATAAAAAACGGTCAAAATCAAACCCAAAAAAATTCCCGGAATCAATAGACCTTTCCAACGGTCTAAGACCGTTTTTTTTGGAAGTTCATCTAATTTGGAAATGTCCCTTTCTTCTTGGACATGATTTAGAATTCCTTGCAAGTGACCTGCTCCCACGACTGCAAAAACTTTTTTTCCTTCTTTTGCAGAATTTCTGATTTTTTGAGCAAGATAAGAATCCCTTTCGTCTATGATTACGTTTTTAATAGACTCATAACGTTTTGGAAGTTGAGAAAAAAGATCCTTGAGAACGTCTTCGGATTTCATCTCTTCAATTTTTTCTTCCGATATGTCTTCTTTTACAAAAAGAGAAGTCAAAAGCGCGGATAAAAGAAACAATCGATTGAAAATTCCTATATTCCACCAGGCTCTTTTTAAAGTTGTAGAAACTTCCCGATCAATCGGAACAATTTTAGCGCCTATCTTTTCGCCCTCATAAATCGCCATTCTCATTTCATCTCCTGGGCGAATGGAACCCTTCCCCAGTTTCTTTTGAAATGCCGAAAGGATAAGACTGGAAAGGAGAAGATACATCTTTCTTTCTTTAAAAACTTTGAATATATCCAGTTTCTTCCAGTGTTCGCTGTCTTTTAGAGAACGTATTCTAGAATTACAAAGTTCGACACAAACCGTATCCGGTTTTTCTTTTCGAATGATTCTTTGAACTTCATCTATACTTTTCTGGCTGATATGCGCTGTGCCAAGAATCGTTACATTCGTTTTGCCTAATTTGAAGGTTTCAAACGGTTCTTGCGATTTTGAAACTTTTTTACGTTCTGGTTTCGTTTTATCTTTAAGTATTACTTTTGCCATCCCAAAACAGAGTTTAAAATTGGGATCCGAGAGTAAAATGAAATTCTATCATTTTTGAATTCAAATTCGTCTTTCTAATATTTACTATCTATAAAAAAGTATTGAAGAATTAAATACCTTCGTATAGTGTTTTGTTGCTCTTTTAACACGAAAACGAATACCGGGATTCAAATGCTTACAAAAGGATCTAAAGTAGTTAATGTAGGAATCGCAGACATGCAGGGAGCACAGTCCCCTGAAATTTTGAGAACCACCTTAGGTTCCTGCATCGGCGTAGTATTTTATGCTCCTGATAAAAAAATAGGGGCAATGGCGCACTTTATGCTTTCTAAAGATCCAAGCGGAAAAGATTCTCAAAAGAATCCTTTCAAATACGCCGAAACCGCAATTCCACTTTTAATCAAAAAGATGAACGAAATGGGATGTAATCCAGGAGAATACTCGGTAAGACTCTTCGGAGGAGCCTCCATGTTTAAAGGAGTTCAATCCAGTTTCTTACAAAACATAGGAGAACAAAATATTCTTACCGCTAGAGCTATTTTAGAACAAAGTAAAATTCCTTTGATCTTAGAAGACGTCGGAGGAAACGACGGTAGAACGATCAGCCTATATTTAGACGACGGAAGGGTTCTTCTAAAAAAAGGCGGGTTTGAAAAGTATCTTTATAAGGTCAGGTAAAAAAGATGAAAGAAAAAATAGACCAACTCTTTTTAAACGACGCTCAACTTCCTAGAATTTCGTCTGTAGTTACGAAAGTAATGCAGATGGTTCAAAAACAAGACGTTGCAATTCCAGACCTAGCCAAAGAAATTTCAAACGATCCTGGTTTGACCGCAGATGTAATTAAACTTTCCAATTCTGCTTATTATCGAGCCGCAAAACCAATCAAAACCGTACAAGAATCTTTAATGACCTTAGGAATCAAAACGGTAAAAGATATAATATTATTAACCGCAACCAGAGGAATTCTTAAAAAAGATCTCAAAGGTTATCAAGTGGATGCGGAAGATAACTGGATCCATTCGCTTACGGTAGCCGAACTTTCCAAAAGAATCTGTGAGCAAAAAAAACTAAAAGTAGGCTCGGATCTGGCGTTTACCGGAGGGCTTTTACACAATATAGGAAAGGTGATCCTTGCAGATTTCTTTCCTGCAGTAATTCTATCTCTCAGAGAAGAGTTAAAAACTCATTCCGTATCCTTTGGAGAATTGGAAAAAAAACATTTCGGATATTCTCACGAAGAAGTAGGACAGAAACTATTAGAAAAATGGAATTTTCCAAAAGAATTGATCCACGTTACACGAAATTATAGCCAACCTGAAAATGAAAAAGAATTTCCAGAATTAGTCTCGGTGATTCATGTTTCTCATTCCATTGCAGTAGCGGCTGGCGTGGGAATCGACATCGCAGGTTTAAGTATTCCAATTTCTAATAAAGCTTTGCAGATTTTAGAGATTTCGGATTCTGACTTGCAAGTGTATTATACGGCACTTCCGGAAATACAAAAACATATCCGTGAGTTAATTCAGGCTTGAAAAAAAACTTCGCTCTGATCGGCCCCAGAGGAGTCGGAAAATCTAAAATTTCTCGTAAACTTTCTAAAATTACAGGAATGCCCGTAGTATCCACTGATATGATCGCAGTCTATGAGATTGGTGGAATGTCAATTCCTGAATTCATTCAAAAGAATGAAGGAGATTGGAGACCATTTAGGAATTTAGAATTTGAAATTCTTACCAAACTCAAAACCTCTCAAGGAATCATCTTAGATTGTGGAGGTGGAATTTTGTTTGATTTGGATACCAAAGGAAAAGAAATCCTAAGTGACCGTAAGACTACCCTTTTAAAATCCATTGCAGTGGTTTTTGGTCTTTCCAGACCCACGGAAATTTTAGTGGAAAAGATTCAAAACGATCCTACCCGTCCTCCATTGAGTACAATTCAGTCTTATCGTACTATATTAGAAAGTCGATTACCTTACTATCAAAGTATTTCGGATTATTATTTAGAAATAGACGATCTGAAGGTGGAAGAGATTTGTTCTAGAATTCTACAGAAAATTGAATATTGAATTGACACACTTTGGATATATTTGGTTCCCTTTTTTCAAAGCTTTTAGAAAAAGAATATCAAAATCGTACAAAGGCAACTAACGGCCTTAATACAATAATGAACAGGGAATTAAGATGTCAGAATTGGAAGTGCCAAAAAAGAACAAACATTCTATCGAAAGACTGATCAAGATAATCCGTCAGCGAAATTATAAAAAAGCTACGGCTTATACTTATATGAAATATAACTTGGATTTTCTTCACTTTGCGGATAAACCCGCGGAAAAAATCACAGTAAAAGACCTGAACCGTTATATGGATCATTTAAAGAAAAGGAAAGTATCCTCTTCTACGATTCAGATCAACGTAAGTTCCTTGAAAATGTTTTTCGAAGACGTCATGAAGATGAATTTATTTCAGGATTTTCAAAGACCCGTTCGAGAATACAACAACCCGAATGCGATCACTTATAAGGAAATGCAGAATATATTAAAGACTGCCTCTTCTAATGCAAAACACGAATTGATGTGTGGTCTGGTTTATTTCGGAGGCCTTCGTGTAGGGGAATTAATCTCCCTTCGGTGGGCATACATAGACACAAAAAGAAAATCGATTCAAATTAAATCTCCAATTCTTTCTCAATCTAGAACCGTGGAAATTCCAGTCGAGTTAGGAGCCTTGGTCAAAAAGTATGAAAGAGAAATTGTCAACTCTTCTTCCAACACATATCTGTTTCCAGGAAAAAGTTTAGGATCTCATACTACTTCCAGAAATGTAGAAAGAATTATTTCTGAAATCGGTAAAAATTCAGGTATTTCAAGTCCAGTAACAGTTTTTACTCTTAGACACAGTAGAGCTTTACATCTTATCGCAGATGGTTCTTCTTTAAATCAAGTGAAGGACTTTCTAGGTCATAAAACTCTGGCAAGTACCGAATCTTATTTACCAGTAAAGAAAAACCTAAGGGCCGCCGTCAGAGAAAAATCAAGACAAGACGCTCTTAAAAATATTCGTAAGAAATTTAAAACACGTTGAAAAAATAGATATAGATTTAAGTGAGTTTTCTTCTTAATTTTCCGCTTTCTAACCATTATCTTTCGTATAAGAGGATTGTTTTTTTAAACCTTTTTTTCGCAATATCGGACCTAAAATAAACGCTGTTGCTGGAAAAAAATTTCCGATCTTTGCAAGAATCCCCCGGCTACTTGGAATCAAAACTTCAAGAGGTTTTTTACTTAAAACCTTACCCAGAATGATTTTAGAAACCTCTTCCGCAGTTAAAAATGTATTTCCCGAAAAAGTCATAGAAGCTTGTTCATAATCTTTTTGTAAATCTAACATTGGAGTTTTAATTGCATCCGGACAAACAACGGTTATGTGAACGTTCTTTTCTTTTAATTCTTGAGCGATCGCAAGACTAAAGCCCCTCACTGCAAATTTTGAAGTAGAGTATAAGGAAATTCCGGAAATAGGAGCCACTCCCGCCAAGGAAGCAATATTTACTATATGTCCCGATCTGGCCGCTACCATTCTGGTGGCAGCTTCTCTAGTTCCATACATAACACCCTTTGCGTTGATGTCTATATGACGATCAATATGATTTACAGGGATCTCATAAATATAACCCGGTAAAAGATAACCAGCAACGTTCAAAAGTACATCGATCTTCCCCCATTTTTTAATCGCAAGATCCATTACTTTTTTCCAATCGCTGGGAGAAGTTACGTCTAGTTTGGAAACAATCACTCTATCTTTTTCATTTTTCCAAGGAGCCGCAAACTTTTTAAGTTCCTTCTCGTTGATGTCAGTAATCAAAATCGAATGTCCAGCTGCAAATGCTTCCTCTGCTATTTTTTTTCCAAGCCCGCCTGCACATCCAGTGATAAATAAAATCATATTCTTTTTTCCTAATTTAGGTTATGGGGGAACCAAAAGATAATCTTCCAAAACTAAATGTGGGAGCGGTTCCCGGAAACAACCAATAACTTGTCATCTCCGAAGATGGCATAACGTTATAAAAATCAGGATTTCTAGAAGATACACCAGCCATTTCCTTTTCTTGAACCATAGAAATATACTGTTCCAATCCAATTTCGAGAGTATTTCCGTTTAATATGACTTCCATACCAGTTGCTTTTGCAAATCTTTTTACACCTGGGATCCTAGACTTTAACGGAGAATAACTGTCCGCGCTAACTCCGTTTTCACTCGAAACAAAAATTCCCTCAGGAGTATGAGCGACAAGAGAATGATTACCCGCAGTGTGCCCTGGTGTGTTGATCAAAGCTATTCCTTGACCAAGCTCTACGTCTCCGTCTAACACCAAAATACGGTCACTTGCAACTCCTCCAGTTCCATTGGGACAATACCAATCAGACTGAGGAGGAAGAAGCCCTTGAACAGAATCCCATTCTTTTTTCATGATTAAAAGTTTTGCATTTGGAAAATATCCCCTTTCTCCATTTGCCCCTAACCATTTACGAATGTCTTGAGTATGTAGATGATCATAGGAAATATAATCAACTTTTTCAGGAGAAATCCCGGCGTCTTGTAAACATTCTTCTACAGTGTTTAAAATCGGAGCGATGATCTTTTTACCTATGGATTGAAACGGTCCAAAACTTCCAGCGAGCCTTTTAAAAAAAGGAGTCTCTGCATTTGCATCTATATCGGAAGGAGAAAATAAAAGAGTTTTAATTCCGTCTGAAGTTTTGTACTGAACGATAAACAATCGATTCAGAATGTGCATATACGGAGTTGGAAGACTATAAGCGTTCAAAAGTGCATAACGTGTTGGATAAGGAACCCTGACTAAATCATAGGATCTGTAGAATACCACTTGGGGGCCGGAAAGCATCTTTTCTCTAAATTTGCGGGCCCTTTTACGAACGTCTTCCAGACGATCCACCGGATGTGGCAAATCTCTTGAACCTAAAAAATCCGAAATGGATTTGATTGAAGTATCTTTTTTTATCTTAGAAGTGGTCTTAGCTTTAGATGCTTTTGCCATTTATTTTTTACTCCTTATAGATCTTGTTATTAAACTTATTTAAAAATTAAAACGGTTTATAGCTTACGATATAAGCCACAAGAAGCCCTAACAGAGGAAAACCAAACCAAAACGTTTTTCCCAAAGTAGGTTTTTTATAAACCAAAGTCAAAAGTCCACCGTAAGCCAACCAGATTATAAATTTTGCAACTATCCAACCGGGCCAAGGCCATATGATTCCAAGCCTTGCGAGCATTCCAAATCCACCTAACAAAATTAAAAAAAGACCAATTCCATGTGTAATCGCTATCATTTTACGATTGGCGAATTCTTTCGTACCACCGTTTAACACGTGTAGGGTCACTCCCCCGAGCGCCATAAACAGCAAAAAGATTCCAAAAATGTGAATCATTTTATAGATTGTGTAAGAAATCATAGACTAGTTTTTCCTCATTCTAAATTGATACCGTCCCAGAAAATTCAAAACCCATGATTGTATTTTCCGAAAAAACATAGGACTTGGACATCTCCTAAGTAATGTCGCATCACCAATCTTTACGAAAGAACTGACTTTGGCAACGATTGTTTATGAAAAATATAAACTTTCTTCAAACACATAAAAAATTCAAAGAATTCTAAATTGAAATATCTTGAGATCCCTATAATTTTCGGCGATTTGTCTGATTATCTTTTTACAGAACTATCGATTCTAAAAAACTGCAACGTTATAAAGTGCTCATATTTAAATTAATAAAGTCTATTTTCTATAACTTAAGAAATAAAAAAGGTTTCTCAAATTATCTTATTTCTAATCATTTTTTTCGAAAAGACGCATAACTTTACCTAACTACTAGTCAGATGAATGAAAACGGTAGTGCGAACTTATTTTAAAAGTTAGAATGCAAAAGTCAATTACTAGGCTGGCTTAATTTTTTGAGCACTTCCACGTCTTTGGTAAAATTATCAGTTCGTTTTTAGTACCATTTTTATACTTCGAATTACTGATCTCTATAAAATTGAATACAGTTAATTTTATCACAAAACGCTAGCCCATGCAAAATATTAGGTACTTTATGAATAGTAAATCATTTAAACTCGGTTAGGTTTATAATGAACTAAAACGAATATTTGTCAATACGGCATACAAATTCTCGAAAAAATGATCTACTTATATTATATTTTAATTATAAATTTACTTTTTTAAAACATTGAAATATACATTAAAAAAATATAATATTATTAATTATTTTAGAAACAGGCATTGGAGACATTTTCGCACAAAATGTAGATACTACAAATTTTATTTTAAAAGATAAAAACTTTGAAATGTTTTTTTCGGATAACAGAAAATAACTTGAATTCTGCAACAGTAAAAAACGCTTTGCTAACTCAAAACTCTTTGGTTTTCAATTATTGTTTCAATGGTATTAACTCATTTTCTGTTTCAAAAATGGACCTCATAGAGTTACCAATTATCCAAAGGAGCTTCTATAGAAAGCACAGGTATAAATTCCACCTTATTAAATCTTTACCCATACGATTCAGATGTTAGATCGCAAATTTCGATTGCTGTGCCTCTTCACCATTAAATGAATCTTTTATTTTTCTAAAAGATGTTGTACGCCAACCCAATTACCAATCGGAGGGGAGGTGATATATTCCTGACATCGTTTACGATAAAGAATTGGAACGATGTCTTCCGGAAAAATCTTAAGTGCTTGTTCGAAGTTAATTAGAGCTTCTTGAAAGTCGGCTACTTTATACAAAATGATTCCTCTCGTAATTAAAGATAAAGTCGCGTCTTTCAGTTTTCGTATAAGAGGTTCATCTGCTTCATAAATCTCATAAATGATAATCGGGTCAGTTTTTCCTTTTACTACGACAGAATCAATTTCACGAATCGCAAGATTATCTGCGATGGTCATTGCAGAAAGTGTACTCTTAGTAATTAGTATGTCTGCGCGATAGAGATTCGTTAAACTTTCTAAACGAGAGGCCACGTTCACCGTATCTCCGATAACGGTCGTATCCAATCTAGATCGACTCCCCACGGTTCCAAGCATTAGATTTCCAGTATTGATTCCAATGCCTATTTTTAATCCTCTAAAGTGAGAATCCTTCGCTTGTGCATTGATTGTTTGAACTTTTTTTTTCATTTCGATTGCGGCGAGGATTGCCTTATCCGCAGACGTTTGATGAGAACGTGTAATTTCCCCATCTCCAGAAAACAAAGCAAGAATCCCGTCCCCCATAAACTTATCTACAAAACCTTCGTGCCTTTGAACGACAGGTTCCATACTCGCCAAATAGTCGTTGATAAAACGAAAGTTTTCTTCCGGAGTCATCTGTTCCGAAATTGTAGTAAAAGAACGAATGTCTGTAAATAAAACGCTCATCTCTTTCAGAACTGAATCTCCTAGATTCACTTCCACTGCGGAATTTTTTCCAAGAACGTTTAAAAATTGAACTGGAACAAAACGAAAAAATGCGTTTTTTTGTCGTGCTAATTCTAACTTCTGCTGACTGAGTTCTATGTTTAAGTCTTCGGATTGACGATACAAAGATATGAATCTGTTAGCTAAAATGGTAGTCAACGCGACTACAAAAAGAAAATAAGCAAACTGAGTAAAACGAATTCCAGATTGAAAAAATATAGAATCGATCACGTCGTAGACTGCGATAAAAACTACGGTGAACATGCTAGTCGCAAGAAGAATGGCGTCTTTTTTACGAAGATAAACCGCCTTACTCATAAAATAAAGTAGATAAACAAGAGTAGGAAGTATTGAAATCTGCCAAAGTCTCAGACTTGTCATAGTATAACGAAACGGCTCTAGTAATGTAGTCAAAGCAATCACTACGTTTAATATTAAAATTGCAAATAGTACTTTTGAAAACTTTGCCCTTCCATAAAAATAATCCTGCATAAACAAAAGAAACAAAGGAGCCAGAAGAGAAACCGAAGAATATTCAATTCTTGTAATCCAAGTAGTATCGTAGATCACTTCAAACGCAATATTAGATCTTGAAAGAGAATATAACGCCATAAAAACGCTAAAGATTCCGAAATAGAGATTATATAAATCTTCTCTTCTTTTTACATAGATCAAAAGATGATAAAAACCAAAAAAGACATATATCGTATTCAGACAAAGATTGATTAAAGTGGAAATTTCGCCCGAAAGTTTCTGTTCGGTGGTAAGAGAATAGTCTCCATCTATATAAAAACCTAAATCCACGTTTTTAGATAAAAACGAAGCGGGAGCGTCTCCAATCAAACGAAACGTTAGAAGGTTTTCCCCGGATCTTAAAAGACTAGAATCTACGGGAAGACGAAAACTACGAATCGTTCTTCTTAAAATCATTTCTTTGTGAGAAATATCTAAATGAATTTCTTGAGCTAAAGAATGATCGTTTAAAAATATTTCCCAATTTTCTCCGATGGATTCTAAATACAAAAAAATCGGTTTATAAACTTTTGTTTTTTGAAAATCTTCTTGGATGTGAAATCTGGTTTGCAGAGTATATTCTTTCAAACCGGTTTCAACTGAGGTTTCGAAAATTTCGTTTAAAACAACTGGAAAGTGAGAAATTTTTTTAGATTTCGAAAAAGTAGAATCGATTCCGTTTAGATATTCTCTTTGAAAACCCTCAACTGCAATCCAGTTTCCTTTTCTCAAATCAATCGGTTTCCAAGAATCTTGACTTTCAGCAAGGATCCAAAAAGGTATGGTTACACAAAAAAAGAATAGAATCGTTTTCAAAGTAAATGTTTTCCGTTTGAGAAAATGTGATTTTTAATAGAAAAGTATATAAATTAGAAGTCGAGGTTGTCTAATTTTCAACATTTTTATTCAAAACTTTGATATGATCTTTCCACTATTTCGGAAAATCAATTGTATTCTACATTCTCACTTTGGAGGAAATTGAAATGTCAGATCCATTATTAGGAACCAACCTTCCCGAGATCAGTTTAGAAAGTACAGAAGGCAAAAGAGTAAAACTTCCGGAAGATATTCAAGGCTCTTGGACCCTTCTTTATTTTTATCCCAAAGATGACACTCCAGGCTGCACCAAACAAGCCTGCAACTATCGAGACAATATGGGAGAATTTAAAAAGATAGGGGCAAAAGTTTATGGAATCAGTCTAGATGCTCTAGATTCTCATGGACAATTTATCCAAAAGTATTCATTAAACTTCCCTCTTTTATCGGATCCAGATCATAAACTCAGTGAAGCGTTGGGAGTTTATGGCGATCAAGAATGGAAAGGAAAAGTTTTCAAAGGACTTTCTAGAGATTCCTTTTTAGTTTCTCCAGATGGGAAAATCCAAAAAGTTTGGAGAAAAGTTGACCCAACAACTACGGTACAAGATACTCTCCAAGAGATTTCCAAATCCATTGTATAAACTCCATTTTGTAATTCAAGAATATCAACTTACGGGACACTATCTTCAAGTCGAATTGGAGGTAGAGTCCTCTCAAAACGAAACCGTTTTTTGTCTACCCGTTTGGTCTCCCGGATCTTATATGGTTCGAGATTATTCCAGACATATTCATAAATTAGAAGCCTCTACTTTTGGGAAAAATGGAAAGAATTTAGAAATTTCACAAATCGGCTTGGACTCTTGGAAAATTCAAAATGAAGGAAAATCCTTTCATTTGCGTTATGTGGTTTACGGCTACGATTATTCGGTTCGTTCTAATTATTTTACAACAGAGTTTTGTATATTACATCCACCTGCTTTATTTTTATATCCAAAAGACCAAGTAGTTTCGGAAATTACATTAGAAATTTCAAATGATCTTCCATTTGACTTTTGTCATTCTGGTTTAAACGGCAAAGGTAAAAAACGTTTTTCTAAAAATTTAGACGAATTTTTAGACACGCCTATTTTATTGTCCAATCGAGAAGAGATCTCTTTTCAATCAGGAGGATGTGATCATGAGATTGTATTCGAGGGAGAATTACCTAAGTCCATTCAAAAAACTTTAATTTCAGATCTCCAGAAAATCACAGCGGAACAAATTCGTTGTATGGGAGTTTCACCAAACACTCGTTATTTGTTTATTTTAATTCTTTCAGAAGGGGCCTACGGAGGTTTAGAACATCTAAATTCTTCCGTAAATATGTATGATCCTTTGAAAGCCGTTTCGAAAGATGGATACTTAAAACTTCTAGAACTTTTATCCCACGAATACTTTCACCTATGGAACGTTAAACGAATTCGCCCAATTGCTTTGGGGCCTTTTGATTATCAAAAACCTAGTTTGACAAAAGAGTTATGGATCGCGGAAGGCATTACTTCCTTTTATGACGCGTATTTTTTAGTTAAAACCAAACATCTCAATCCGGAATCCTATCTTGTAAAAGTTATGGAAGACTTACAAAGTTTAGAAAAATCGGAAGGAGAGTCTTGGATGAGCCTTGAAGATTCTTCTTTTACCGCTTGGACTAAATTTTACAACCGTCCGAATGATCCTAACGCCAATAACACAGGAATTTCTTATTATGTCAAAGGTGGGATCTTAGCCCTCGCTATGAATCTTCATCTTTTATCAGAAACCTTCGGAAAACATTCTCTTTTAGACGTGATGAACGAAGTCTATCAATCCTTTCACATAGGCAAAAATAGAGGTTTTACAAAAATTGAATTTTTTGAAGCCGCAAAAAAACGCACTGGAATTGATCTAAAATTAGAATTTGGAGATTATCTGGATAAACCGGTTTCAATTCCGATCGAAAAATATCTTCACAAAATTGGTGTTAAACGATTAGATTCCAATCCTGGAATAGAACTTGGTTTTGGAACTAGAGATGAAAGAGGTTATCTTTTTATCAATAAAATCGATTGGAAGTTTTTAGACACTTCCGTAGATCTGAGTTTAGGAGACGAATGGATCGCTTTGAATGGGATTAGGATTCATTCCGGAAACAGAAAGGATCTTCTAAAACAGTGCAAAGCGGGAGAAAAGATAGAACTTTTAATTTCGAGAAGGGGTAAAATTCTCAAACGTAAAATGAAACTTTCCAAACGATTCCAAACGAGCCAATTGAAATTGGAAGATCATCTTTCTGAAGAACAAACTAAATTACGAAATCTTTTTTTCGGATTGGATAAATCTAGTAGTTCTAAATCCTAAGTCGATTTCAAAACTGATTACATTGTTTTAAATTCTATAGTTGTTTCAAAATGTAGGAACTACTACTTTTTTATTCTATTCCATAAACTTATGTTCATATAAAACGATTTCTATAATTCTATTTAGAGCCTGCCCAAAAACCTAAACACCTACTTTAGAGAGGTGTTTGCTGAGTTACTTCGAACGACCTGCAGAACGACCCATAGGAAGTGAGATTGAGTTTCACAAAAATGTGTGAACTACTATAAAAATTTAACGACATTAGAACTACTTGAAAGTTTGCAAACCGTTAAATGGGACTTAATTTGTAGGAACTACTGCATTTGATTAAAAATTTCTAAAGAATCATTCGTTTATAACTTTCGAAATTTCAGAACAAATTCTAAGTATGAGTTCCTACATTTTCAGTGTAAATCTATAAAATCAATATTTGTGGTAGTTCCTACATTTTAGAATTCGATCCACAAGTTTAGATTTTAATTTTTTTTAGAAACATGAATTCGGTATAAAGCGAAAGGGATCGATGCGAGAGAACTCAGCAGAACGCCCTTTACCATAACCAACCCCACAACGCGACCCATAGAAAGCATTGTGTTGAGTTTTCCCTATTTTTGGGTGGGACGGAAAATTTTTCTCTATCAGAAAAACATACTTTTTGCAAGAAGAAGACTCATTCTTGTTGGAACACTTGAAAAATGTGCCTTTTTGAGCCCAGAACAGCGATCCATAGAAAGCCCGTTCTGTTGAGTTCATTTTGATTCTAAAATCCTATTCAACTTGTGGGGGTTGGTTATGGCCCTCTACAAATCGCGTTCTAAATTGAAACAAAAACAATTGTTGTATTATGTTTTCTATATACAATTTATTAACCATAGCTGAGAGCCCGGTCCGGTTTTTTACGTCGAACTCACGTTAAGTAGTAACAACAATCTTTGATTTAAATTGCAGTAATACCTCCATCAACAGTCCAATTGGCACCGTTGATATAAGAAGATTCCTTGTTCAACAAAAAAGAAACTACCCTTGCGATTTCGTAAGTAGATGCAATCTTACGCATAGGTGTCATTTGAATGATTTTATTTCTATGGTCTGGAACTTGATCTTCTTGAATCCCCATAGAAGTTTCTATATAACCAGGACTTACGGCGTTCGAGGTAATTCCAAAAGGACCCCATTCATCAGAAAGAGATTTCACAAAACCAATCAAAGAATGTTTCGAAGCGGAATATGCTACAGAGTTTGCAGAACCTACAATAGATAAAGATGAAGCAATAAATACTAATCTACCTAGTTGCAATTTTTTGAATTTAGGAAGAATCAATTTCACAATCTGAAACGCAGATCTTATATTTACCGAAAAAATTCTATCCCACTCTTCTAAACTGACATCGGTAATTTTATGATAAGGTCCGCCGTATCCCGCACAATGAACAAAACCATACGGACTTTGACTTTGAGAAGAAATCAAATTCTCCCATCTAGAAAGTGTATATGTAAGATCTTGTTCGTTTGTCAGATCCACATTTAAAAAAAATTCTCCTGAAAAAATTTCTTTTGGAGATTGAATATCTAAATTCGTTACGGAATAACCTTCCGATAAAAGTGACTTTACGATGGCTCTTCCTAAACCTCCACTTCCTCCAGTCAGAATAATATTTTCTTTTTTAGTTGTTTCCTGATTTTTCAAAGTCAACCTCGAACTTACATTCGTATTTCTAGATGACAGAAAAGACACAAGGATTCTTTTGTTTCTCATGGAAAAACTTTTGGAAAGAGTCAATTACATCCTCGAAGCTCTTCCTTATATCACTCAGTATTCGGGCAAAACGGTTGTGATCAAATACGGCGGGGCGGCAATGGCAAAAGCCGATCTCAAAGAATCTTTTGCAAAAGATATTGTTCTTCTAAAATACGTAGGCATTCATCCAGTGATCGTCCACGGAGGTGGTCCTGAAATCAACAGACTCTTGGACAATTTGAAAATCCCAACCGAATTTGTTCACGGTCATAGAGTTACAGATAATCAAACTATGGAAATTGTGGAAATGGTTTTGACCGGTAAGGTAAACAAACAAATCGTTTCTTTGATCAATTCTCAAGGCGGAAAAGCGGTAGGAATTTCCGGTAAAGATGGCAACCTCGCAAAGGCAACTAAGGCCCCAATCGAAATCGAATTGGAAGGAAAAGAAAAACAACTTTTTGACGTCGGACTCGTAGGAAAAATTGAATCCGTAAATCCTGAAATCCTTCATAATCTTCAAAAGGCAGGTTTCATTCCGGTCATTTCTCCAGTTGCTGAAAACTCAGAAGGAGAAAGTCTAAACATCAACGCAGATACGTTTGCAGGTGAAATCGCTGGTGCTCTAAAAGCAGAGAAATTGATTTTACTTACAGATACTCAAGGAATTCTAATCGATAATCAATTAGTAACCGGACTCAATCGAAATAAAGTAAAAGATTATATTCGTAAGGGAGAAATCTCAGGAGGTATGATTCCCAAAGTAGAATGTTGTCTAACAGCAATTGATCAAGGAGTACGTAGAACTCATATCATAGACGGAAGGGTCTCTCATTCTATTTTGATTGAAATTTTTACGGATCAAGGAATCGGCTCTTTGATCGAATCGTAATTTGTTTTTCTTATTTTCAAAAAAAATTCATATTCATTGAGTAAGGCCCTTTGTAGATTTTATTTTCTTCCTAAGTTTTCAACCGCACCATAGCGTTGAAACTCCTTGACAGATAAAACTTTCTTGTGTCCAATGATCGAATTCTTTTAAAGAATCATCTATCAACACACCACAAATATGAGTGAAAGGCAGCTATCCTTATCTTTAATTTCCGATATAACGGCGAGAATCAATTCGACCGATGATCTGGATGAGCTACTCGGCATTATCATAGAAACCACAAAAGACGTTCTTAATACGGAAGGTTGTTCTCTTCTTTTATATGATCAAAACGAAGACTGTCTAGTATTCAACGTTGCGAAAGGAACCAAAGGAGATTCTTTAACGGAACTAAAAGTTCCAAGAGGTAAAGGAATTGCAGGAATGGTTCTAGAAACCCTGGAACCCGTAATCGTAAACGACGCTGCAAACGATCCTAGAATCTATAGAAACATTGACGAGACGGTAGGTTTTGTAACCAACAATCTTATCTGTGTCCCGATGAGTACCCAAGGAGAAATCCAAGGAGTTTTGGAAGCCGTCAATTCTCTCGAAAGAAATGAATTCACGAAAAGAGATATTAAGATTCTTCAATATCTTTCTGATCTTGCCGCAATCGCGATCAGAAATAGAAGACTAATTCGAGATTTAAAAAGTAGAGCCAACGAGCTAGATTGTTTATTCCAACTCAGTCAGGCGATTTCAAATATTTCTGAAATGGATCAATTTTTGAATCTAATCGTAAATTCAATTTCTGAAGTAATGAATGCGGAACGGGTTTCTTTAGTTTTTTTCAATTCGAAAACTGGAAAATACGAACTCAAAAAAAGTATCGGCTTTAGTTTAGAAGATCAAGAACACTTTATCAATGAAAAGGAGGGAGTAATCCAAAGAATCATCGAAACTGGAAATCCGATTTTAGTTCAAAATATCTCCACGGTAGAAGATTGGTTTCGCCCCGAAAGATACAAAACAAAATCCTTTATTTCAGTTCCGATTCGTTTGGATGGAAAAATCATTGGAATTTTAAATGCGGCCGATAAAAAATCTGGAAACAGTTTTGACAATGCAGATCAAAACGTTTTAAGCACAATCTCTAATCAAATTGCAGAAGCCTATAATTCCCTACTTTCGAAAGAACAAAAGGAAAAACTAAATTTGATTTATAGAGATATGCAGATCGCTTCTCAAATTCAATTGAATTCTTTACCGAATATTCCTAAAAAAATCCAAGGATTAGAATTAGAAACTAGTTATACAGCTTCTAGAGAAATCGGTGGGGATTTTTACGATCTGATTTACCATAATCCGGACGAAGTAAGTGTTCTTATTGCAGACGTTTCTGGAAAAGGAATTGCTGCTGCACTTTTTATGGAATTTTCCAAGACGATCATAGCGGGAGAAGTTGCCAGAAATTCTTCGACTAGCATCAGTTTGATGAGCGCCAATCGAATCATTCAGGAAAAATCCGGATACTTTATGTTTGTCACCGTAATGCTTGTAAGAATCAATATGGCAAAACGAAAAATTCGTTATTCAAGCGCAGGACACAACGAGCAAATTCTTTATAAAACCAAAGAAAAAAAGGTAATTAGTCTTTCCGGTAAAGGAATGCCTCTCGGGATCAAAGAATCCGAAATCGACGAACATGAAATTGATTATTCCTCCGGAGACCTATTGGTTCTTTATACGGATGGAGTCAGCGAAGCGATGAACGAATCCAATGAGATGTATGGCCTCGAAAATTTGATCAAACTCATCGAACAAAACGGAGAAATGGCTCTCGGCTCTTTAAAAGAACTCATCATAGATACTACAGACGCGTTTCGAGGAGATGCAGCACCTCACGACGATTATACACTTTTCATGATTCGACTTCCATAAGCTAGACGTGATATAACATATTCTATTTTTATAAACTGATTGAAAACAATTGTGATCCGTTTTTTTAACTTAAATTCGGTATAACTAATTTCTATAAAATTGAGTACCGTTAATTTTTATCCCAAAGTATCGTTTCAGATAAGTTCGGTATAATTCAATGCGCAAGCGATTGGAAGCTTAAGGGAACTCATTCAAAAACTATTTCGCCAACATGTGAGCCGGCTGCCCCGTAGAAGCCAAAAGTGATCTCCAAAGAGTGCTTCGATCTGGCTGTAGAACTTTTCTTTCCTGAATTGCAACTGAAATCGGAAGATGTGTAAACACGTTATTCCACATTCCCACCACCATATCCGTTTTTCCCGCCATACCGGCGTGTACAGCATTTTGAGCCAGAAAACCACAAAATACAGAATCTTCTGCGTTAGCCGGAATTGATCGAATAATATAACTAGGATCGATATATTTGATGTTTACCGGAATATTTTCCTTTTTAAAAAACTCAGTCATCGTATCTTTTAGAAAAAGTCCAATGTCTTTGAGTTTTAAATTTCCGGAAGAATCTCTTTCTTCCGTAGAATCAAAAAATTTTTGACCCGCTCCTTCTGCTACAATGATAACAGCGTGTCCTTTTTTTTGGATTCTTTTTTTGAGATCGTCTAAAAAGGCCTCGTTTCCAAATAGATCAAAGTCCACTTCTGGAATTAGACAATAATTTACATTTCTAGAAGCCAAAGCCGCGTTGACCGCAATAAATCCGGAATGACGCCCCATCAACTTTACAAGCCCAATTCCATTCGGCGCTCCCTTTGCTTCCACATGAGCGCACTCTACCGCTTCCATTGCTTTAGAAAACGCAGTAGAAAAACCGAATGTTTTTTGTACGTAGTTGATATCGTTATCAATCGTTTTTGGAATTCCTACTACGGAAATTTTTTCTTTCCTTTTTGCAATTTCATCCACGATTGTTCTAGCCCCTCTGAGAGTTCCATCTCCTCCAATACAAAAAAGTATTTTCACTCCATAAAAACTAAGACTATCCACCATTTCTTCGGGAGATTGATTTCCTCTCGAAGAAGATAACATAGATCCGCCTTCATCTACGATATGCGCTACTTTTTCTGGAGTGAGTTCAATTGGCTGATGAGAGTATCTCTTTACAAGACCTTGATACCCATAAGGAAAACCTAAAATTCTGGAAACTCCGTAACGATAGTAAAGTTCCATTACGATTCCACGAATCACGTCGTTGATTCCAGGGCAAAGCCCCCCACATGTAACAATCCCTGCAGTTACTTCTTGAGGATTAAAATAAATCTTTTCTCTAGGACCAGCCTGTTCGAAAAAATCAGGACCTTCTTGGACATAAGAATTCCAATCCTCTTTAGATTGAAATACCGTTCTGAATATCAATCTAGAAGTATCACTTGTATAATATTCATAGTCCGCCGGACTAGGGATCGAACATTCTCCAAAATTTTGAATTTTTGTTTCCATGATCGTTTCCTTATAGATTATCTTCGAGAATTCTGGTAAAAATCTTTTTATTTTACAATTTTATACTGACAGTACTGTTTTATTTTCATAGTCTTACAGATAGAACGTTTTATGAACAAAAAAAGATTCTTCATACTGTCTTTATTTTTGATTCTATTTGGAGTTTCTATTTTTTCTGTAGAAAATCCTTCGTTCAGTTCGTTTGAACCTTATCATCTTTCCCGCAATTTTGATCTCAATCGCCAAAAATATCTCCAAGTAATTGCAATTCCCTATAAAGACCCGATGGAACTCAAACTAGGACCAGAAAACAATTCTATTTCCGGTAAAAACCTAATAGAAACTAATTTTATACAAATTCCTGGGCTTTCTTTTTCCGGAATGTTTCAACCTTTTTTATTTTCCGTAGTTCCAAGTGAAAAGATTCAATTTTTACCAGTTTCCGAAACTATTTTTGCAAACGATGTTCCGTCTCGAAACGGCAAACTGGTTTCTGGAGCCTTCTCCGAAAAAAGAACGATGGATCGTATTACAGATTCTAGAAATCAAATTCCTGGTTTCGGTTTAACAAGTTGGAATCCAAACTCTTTTCAAAATGGAAATAGTTCTGGAGTTATGTTTCTTTATATGAAACGCCACGCCGGATTAGAAATGGATTTTAATGCAAGAATGATCGGCAATCAAGCAGGCCTTGCATTTTTAGAATCAGCAAGATCCACCATCGCATTCAACTACTCGGTGTTTCCAGAAATCGGAGAAAGTTCTAAAATGAATTTCTTTCTTCAATTTTCCAGTATCAAACGATTCCAGGATAAGGGCTTAAGTTATGGAGAACCTGGAAATAATTTTCGCGGTATGAAATCCTACGAATACTATCTAAATCCAGGTATTTCTTTTTCATCCAGAAATTTAAGTTTAGAAGGTATGATTCGAGTTCCAGTTCCAATTGCAGCCCAACTTGGAGGAGAACAACATCAATGGATGCAAGACGTTCAAGGAATTCTTGGAATCAAATATAGTTTTTCGGAAACTTCTTCTAAGTAAAAAACATTTTGAGATTTCTTTCGTTATTGGCATATCGTTCAATCCGATGTACATAGATAAAACTTGACCATGTTGTAATATAATTCGGGTTCATTTGTAATAGAAATTTTTTTTTCTTAGAGCAGGAGTTCCTATATTTTTACGAACCAGTCCAAGAGAATTTTGAACTTTCAAAAATTACGCCGTAAAATCTTAATCTGTGGGAACTACCACATTTCAAGGTTTCACCGTAAAATTTAAATTTGTGAGAGTTCCCACATTTTATTTTTTACGAAAAAATCTAGGTTTTATAAAACAAATCTTTTACATCGACCTACGGAGAATATAAATGATTTCTAATTTATTGATACAATACCTTGTTTTTTCAAAGAAAATACAAGATCCATCTTACTGATCAGATGTTTTGCCCGTCCAAAACGAATCATCATACGTTTTGGTTCTGTGCTTTGATTTATATGATAAATTTCTAAACAAGTTTCTATTACAGGACAGGAACGATCTGTACAACCAATTTCGGTAATTTTTAAGGTTTCGTTTCCTTGGAGTTCCAGAGACGCCCTAAGCCAGGACATTAACATTGGATGAAACGAAAATTCCTCGGTAGCTTTGCGAATCTCCGAATATACGGGACCGTGATCGTGCACCGAAGAAGAATTAGAAAACGTTGGACTCATACTTTTTTAATTAGACTAAAAATTACATCCAAATTTTCAAAAGATATTCGCAACTTAATTTTACTTTATCAAAAAAGATAACCGCCGCGAACAGATCCTTATATTTTTTAACGCACCGCAGAAACCGCAAGAGGATCATAGGATAGATTTGGGGCCAACCAACGTTCTACTACTTCTACACTCATTTCTTTTCGCTTTGCATAATCCTCGACTTGATCCCTGTTGATCTTTGCCACTGCAAAATATTTTGACTTAGGATGCGCAAAATAAAGCCCACTGACCGAACTTGCAGGCCACATCGCAAAGTGTTCCGTTAGAGTGATCCCGGTATTTTTTTCCACTTGTAACAAATCGAATAGAGCTCTTTTTTCAGTATGATCGGGAGAAGCCGGATACCCCGCCGCAGGACGAATTCCCCTGTATTTTTCACGGATCAAATCTTCCGGAGAAAGATTTTCATTCTTATCATATCCCCAATATTCTTTTCGAACCTTATAGTGCATGTATTCCGCAAACGCTTCTGCAAAACGATCGCCTAACGCTTTCGCCATGATAGAATTATAATCATCTTGATTATTTTCAAACTCTTTTGCAAATTCCTCCACTCCATGTCCAGCAGTGACAGCAAACCCACCTATATAATCGACTCTTCCGGATTCTTTCGGGGCTACGTAATCCGCCAAACAATAATTAGGTTCTGTTTCATCTTGTTTTTGAATCTGCTGACGAAGCGTATGAAATACAGTCAACAACTTGGAACAATTCTCATCTTCATAAACGAATATATCATCTCTTACTGAATTTGCGGGAAAAATTCCAATAACACCCTTCGTCCTAAAAAGTTTCCCGGTTATGATCGTCTTCATCAACTTTTGTGCGTCTGCAAAAAGTTCCCTAGCTTGTTTTCCAGTCGTTTCACTTTCTAAGATCGCAGGATACCTTCCTTTGAGTTCCCAAGCAGTAAAAAAAGGAGTCCAATCAATAAACGGAACTAACGTTTCTAAAGATATTTCCTCATCAAAAACCTTGATTCCAATAAAAGAGGGTTTATCTATGACGGTCGTAGACCAATCAATTGGATCACGATTTTCTCTAGCCTGTTCCAAAGAGATCAATTTACGCTCCGCTCTTGTATTGAAATAATTTTCCCGAGCAATTTTTTGATCTTCTTTTACCTTTTGAGAATACGCCTCGTGTAAATCCGGATGTAACAACTGGTTCACTACATTTACAACCCGAGAAGCATCTACTACGTGTACGACTGGATGATCATAAACGGGCGCAATCTTAACCGCGGTATGAGCGGAACTTGTAGTCGCTCCTCCGATTAACAAAGGAATTTCCAAACCAATTCGTTTCATTTCAGACGCTACGTGAACCATTTCATCCAAAGAAGGAGTAATTAAACCGGAAAGACCGATTATACTTACGTTATGTTTTTTTGCCTCTTCTAAAATTTTATCGGGAGGCACCATTACACCTAGATCAATCACCTCATAGTTGTTACACGCAAGTACTACACCTACGATATTTTTTCCGATGTCGTGAACGTCTCCTTTTACAGTAGCAATTAAAAACTTAGGACGAGCAGTCGAATTTTCAATCTGGTTTTTTTCTTCTTCCATAAACGGCAATAGATAAGCCACGGATTTTTTCATAACCCTTGCACTTTTTACCACCTGAGGAAGAAACATCTTTCCGGCTCCAAACAATTCTCCGACAATCTTCATCCCGTCCATAAGAGGACCTTCGATGACGGTTAACGGACGTCCATATTTAAGCCTAGCTTCTTCCGTATCTTGATCAATATATTCTACAATTCCTTTGACTAGAGCATGAGAAAGCCTTTCCTCAACAGAAGTACCTTCTCTCCAAGCTTCTTCTTTTTTTTCAGTTTTGTCTCCGGTAGATTTCACACTTTCCGCAAATTCTACAAGACGTTCAGTTGCGTCCGGTCTTCTATTTAATATTACATCTTCAACATATTCTAATAGATCTTTGGGAATCTCTTCGTATACCGCAAGCATTCCCGCATTCACGATCGCCATATCCATTCCCGCTTGGATTGCGTAATACAAAAAGACAGAGTGCATCGCCTCTCTAACAGGATTGTTTCCGCGAAAAGAAAAAGAAACGTTAGATAAACCGCCCGATACCTTTGCACCCGGGCAGAGTTTTTTGATTTCTCGGACCGCTTCTATAAAATCCACTGCGTAATTATTATGTTCTTCGATCCCAGTTGCGACAGTGAGAATATTCGGATCAAATATAATATCAGTCGGACTAAAGTTCGCCTTTGTCACCAGAAGGTCATATGCCCTTTTGCAAATTCGAACCTTATCTTCTTTGGTTGCGGCCTGTCCTTGTTCGTCAAATGCCATTACGATCGCAGAAGCTCCGTATCTCTGGATTTTTTTAGCATATTCTAAAAACTTATCTTCTCCTTCTTTTAAAGAGATGGAATTTAAGATTGGCTTTCCTTGGATACATTTCAAACCCTCTTCTAAAACGCTCCACTTAGAAGAATCGATCATAAACGGAACCTTAGCAATATCCGGTTCACCTGCGATCAGATTTAAGAAATGTCTCATAGACGCTTCCCCGTCTAACAAGGCTTCGTCGAAATTAATGTCGATTATGTTAGCCCCAGCTTCTACTTGTTGTAAGGCGACGGAAACGGCTTCTTCGAAGTTTCCTTCGATGATTAGTTTTTTGAATTTAGGAGATCCAGTAACGTTAGTTCTTTCGCCTACTAATAAAAATCCTTTATCGGGAGTGATGTTTAAAGGTTCTAACCCTGAAAGTCTAGTCACCTCTTCTATTTTAGGAAGGATTCTAGGTTTTTTCCCTCGAACCGCCTTGGCAGCCGCTTCTATATGTTCCGGAGTAGTTCCACAACAACCCCCGGCAATATTCAACCAACCTGAACTTGCAAATTCTTGAATATATTTTCCAAATTCTTCTGGAGTTTGATCGTATCCTCCAAATGCGTTTGGCAGTCCTGCATTCGGATAACAACTGATATAACAGGGTGAAACTCTCGCCAGTTCCTCAATATAAGGACGCATTTCATCAGCCCCAAGAGCACAATTAATTCCCACGGAAAGAGGATTACAATGTGCAATGGAATTATAAAACGCTTCCACGGTTTGACCGGAAAGAGTTCTTCCAGAGGCATCCGTAATCGTTACGGAAAGACAAACCGGAATTCTAACTTGCAAATCTTCGAATACTTGTTCGATCGCAAAGATCGCCGCTTTTAAGTTCAAAGTATCAATGTTTGTCTCCGGAAGAAGTAGATCCACACCTGATTCTACAAGTGCACGTGCTTGTTCATAAAACGTAGCAACTAAATCGTCAAATGTCACCGCACGAAACGCGGGATTATTTACATCCGGAGAAAGAGTCGCCGTTTTAGTAGTCGGACCGATCGCTCCCGCAATCAAACAAGGATGATCAGGATTGGTTTTTTGAAACTTCGTGATCGCATTACGCGCGCAAACGACTGCGGCTTTGTTTAAATCCGCGACTAGAAATTCGGTCTTATAATCGCCCTGAGAAATTTGGTTGGAGCTGAACGTGTTCGTTTCTACGATATTAGCTCCTGCTTCTAAAAATTTTAAATGGATCGATTCGATTACGTCTGGTCTAGTTAAACAAAGAAGTTCGTTATTTCCTTTTAGAGGATGAAGGTGATTTTTAAGAATCTCTCCTCTAAAATCCTCTTCTTGCAGGGAAAATCTTTGAATCATAGTGCCCATTGCACCATCTATGACTAAAATTTGTTTTTCTAAAAGAGAAAGCAGTTCCTTAGAGGAAGGATTTGTATAATTTTGAACTTTATAAACCATGGATAAACTTCTTTGATAATTTAAAAAAATAATATAACTTTATATTCTAATATTCGGGATTTATACATCCCTCTTTTTTAAGAGGAATTTTTACGTCTAAAATCGTAGGATAACATTTCGCTTTTTGAGCGTTTACCTCGATCCAATCCCGCCAGACAAAAGGGACTTCATAATCCGGATAAATCGCCTCTACCGGACATTCCGGTCTACATTTATTACAATCAATGCAGACGGAAGGTTCGATATATAAACAATCGGTTCCTTCTCGAAAAGCCTCTACGGGACAAACCGCGGCGCAATACGTATATTTACAATTTCTGCAAGGTTCTGTAACAACATAAGCCATTGTTTTCCGAGGCTTTCCGAGACGGACAAAGAGTCATAAAACCCAGAGCCCGTCATTCGGAAAAGTTTAAGATCAATATCTATAATGATCTGGTTTAAAAGGTCCGTTGATAGGAACCCCCAAATAGTCCGCTTGTTTTTGATTCAGTTTTGTTAAACGAACTCCCAACTGTTCGAGGTGAAGAGCCGCCACCTTCTCGTCCAAATGTTTCGGAAGAGTGTAAACGCCTAACTCGTATTTGTTGTTGTAAAGTTCGATCTGAGCCAATACCTGATTGGTAAACGAACAAGACATTACAAAAGAAGGATGGCCGGTAGCACAACCTAAATTTACAAGACGACCTTCTGCAAGGACAATGATAGATTTACCGTCTGGGAAAGTGTATTTGTCTACTTGAGGTTTGATCTCTTTTTTAGTTACACCTTTTTCGTTGTTCAATCTGGACATTTGAATCTCTGTGTCGAAGTGTCCAATGTTGCAGAGAATCGCTCCGTCTTTCATCGCTTTCATATGTTCTAAAGTAATAATGTCATCATTACCCGTTGCCGTTACTACGATGTCTACTTGTTCGATAATGTCTTCTACACGAAGAACCTGATATCCTTCCATAGAAGCTTGAAGAGCACAGATTGGATCGATTTCAGTTACAATCACTCTCGCACCAAAGTTACGAAGAGAAGCTGCAGAACCTTTACCTACGTCTCCAAAACCACAGACCAAAGCTACTTTACCAGCGAGCATAACGTCTGTCGCTCTTTTGATTCCGTCTGCGAGAGATTCACGACATCCGTATAAATTGTCAAATTTGGATTTAGTAACGGAATCGTTTACGTTAAAAGCAGGAACTTTTAATTCTCCTTTTTTGAGAAGTTTGTAAAGACTCTTAACGCCCGTAGTGGTCTCTTCGGAGATACCTCGGATTTCGCTTAACAATTTAGGATACTTTTCATGGATATAAGCAGTGAGATCCCCTCCGTCATCGAGAATCATGTTTGGTCCCTTGTCTCCAAAAAAGATGGTTTGTTCAATACACCACCAATACTCTTCTTCGGTTTCACCTTTCCAAGCGAAGACCGGAATCCCAGCCTTAGCAATTGCGGCAGCTGCGTGATCTTGAGTCGAAAAGATATTGCAAGAAGACCATCTCACTTCAGCTCCCAATTCCGTCAGGGTTTCGATTAGAACCGCAGTTTGAATAGTCATGTGAAGAGATCCGGCGATCCTTGCACCAGCCAAAGGTTTTTTTCCTTTGTATTCCTGTCTCAGAGCCATAAGACCCGGCATTTCTTTTTCAGCCAGAATGATCTCTTGTCTTCCCCATTCTGCTTGCGAGAGATCTTTTACTTTATAGCTTAAATCTTTTTCCTGTGTTGTTACGGACATTTTAGTCCTCCTTTTTCGTTGCTTGAATGATCAAAATTTTGAAAACGTTATCCGTATCGAATTCTTCGTGCGCCGTAATGGTGAAACCCGAAAGTTCCAGCCAATCCTGAAGAAGAGAATAGTCGAAGCCCAGCCAGAGATCGGAGAAATTATCGCGCATGAATTCCTGATTGTGTTTTTTTAAGTCCACAAGACAGAACACTCCGCCGGGCTTTAGAATTTTATAAATTTCGCGAATTACCGCCGGTGGATTGGAAAGGTGATGCAGTACCATCGAAGCTACCACCGCGTCCGCGGACCAGGTAGCGGAAGAAGCCACGTTCTCCAGTTGAGAATGGATCAGAGAAACGTGAGAATTTCCGGCAAACGCGACCTGCGCTTCTTCCACCATCTTAGGAGAAGAATCCACTCCGATGACCTGATCAGATTTGGTAAGAAGATAAGGAATCAAACCTCCCGGCCCGCAGCCGAGATCGTAAATCACCGAAGATGAATCCGGCAGATAGGAAAGAATTTTTTTACGATAGATGGCAGGATCTAATACATCCTTTTGGATCGATTCCCAATCCTGAGCTACATTATTAAAATAGAATGTGTTTCTCTGATCTCTTCTGGAAAGAATTTCCGAAATCTGAAGTTGATCCGGAGTTCGAAACGGAAGATCGTCCTTATACGAAAGAAGAAGTTCGGTGATTTCCGAAACGAAATCGGGTTCTTTTTTTTCTTCCGGAATCCGGTAATATACCCAAGAACCTTCTCTTTCCGGAATTAAAAAACCTGCGTCGGTCAAAATTTTGAGATGTCGGGATACTCTAGATTGTCCCATTCTCAGAACTTCTGTAATTTCCTGTACATTCAAAGGAGACAGAGATAAAATGTGTAGAATTCGAATTCTAGTTTCATCCGAAAGCGCTTTGAGTGCGGAAAGAATCTGTTTGGGACCATTTCCGGAATGAATTTTGGCTTCTAAGAGCTGTTCCACCAAG
Organism: Leptospira interrogans; assembly: GCF_900156205.1. Lineage (GTDB taxonomy): Bacteria > Spirochaetota > Leptospiria > Leptospirales > Leptospiraceae > Leptospira > Leptospira interrogans. The sequence goes on along the minus strand of NZ_FTNA01000001.1, from coordinate 74,703 downwards.
GACAGGATATCAAGATATCTTGATATCCGCAAGATTTTTTTACAGATTCGAGCACTTTTACCCAGAAAATGAACGTGCTTTCGAACGCTTTTACTTCTAAATTTATGTGAGTTCCTACAATTTTAAGGATTTTTCTGTAAAATCAAGATTTGGAGTAGTTCCTACAGATTTTCATTGATTACATTTGGCTTAGTGTTTCTTATAAAATTGAGTATTTTAAATTTTTAACTTAAAAACCCACTCCAACAAAATACATATATTTAGATACTCTGTTCACTAGTTTTGAGTAAAATAGAACACGTCCTATTTTATAAATTAACCTGAGTTCGACATAAGAAAATCTGGGCAAATCCCAGCTTGCCGTGGCAAAGCGGACCGGGCCTCAACTCTGATTAATCAATTGCATACAGAACACATAATATAACAATCTTCTTTAGTTTTAATCTAGAACGCGATCTGTCGAGTGAGACCATAGAAGTGAGACACTGAGTCCAGGGATTGAGACGCTGAGCTTGAAAGAGCTCCCCTCGTATCGATCTTTTACGCGTTAAATTACGTAATTCACCATTAAACTCCTAAATTATTTTTTAAAGTGATTTCATAAATTTTACTTGAAATTTAATATGACCAGTCGTATTTAGTTTTTTACTTAGAACTCCATAAGGAATATCGCAAATCTTGATCACACAAACTTGCTTGAGTGCAAATATTAAGTTATTCTCTTATAAAATTATCAGCAAAAAGAAAGATTTTCAAAACTCTAGAATTGTAAACTTTATTCCAGTATAAAAAATTTCGAAACCCTCAAATAATGCTCTAACTCAAAAACATGAAAATTTCTGCAACTCAAGCCGCAACTATAAGAAAATCTATACTTCAAATAGGAATCCATCTCATTCGACAAAACGGTCCCACCGTTGGAATACAAGAAATCGCAGACAAGGCAAAAATCCCCAAAGGATCTTTTTATAATTATTTTTCTTCTAAAGATCAATTTTTAATCGAGGCTTTAGAAGAATATACACAAAACGCAATCCTTTGGAACGATCAAACTCTGAAAAAAGGAAAACAAAAATTATTCTATCTATACGAACAAAAAGTAATCTTAGAAAAGAAATTTTTGCAAGATGGTATTTCCTGTCTAATCAATGTACTTTCTCAATACTCTTCTCCAAAACAACAAAAACTGAGGAACAAACTAAAACTCTCTTTGAATTCTATCTCAAAAGGAATTTTAAATTCTCTTTTATTAAATCCACAAAATTATTCTAAAGAAATTTCAATTCATATTCAAGTTTTAGAATCTTCTTGGAGAGGTGCAATGCTTATCGCAAAAGCTACAGGTGATCCATCTTATCTTGAAAACTTCTTATCTGTTCATAGAAAATCTATCAAAGAGTTTCTGTAATATGATTTTTATATTGGAATTGTTGAAAAATTTCATGGTAGAGATTAACAAAACTGCTTCCACCGACCGTTTTCATGAAACAGACGGAGTATTCATTTTACAACAACTTCATTCCATAATAGTCATAAAACAGTGATTTTGCGATATAATTTTACTTGGCCGTTTCAAAGTTATCTCAAAAATGATTTAAAAAATTTTAAAGCACAAGTTTACTAAAAAAATAAAACTCAATTACATAAAATATATTAAATATTAGGAAATCAGAATGAAAACAGAAGAATTAACTGAAATTAGAAAAGGACATTCGACACAAATTGCAATTCGATGGGATGAATTGGACCCAAACAGCCATGTGAATAATAAAAATTTTCAAGGTTATCTAGACGAGGCTCGTATGAGAGCCATGCGAGATTGGGGTTTTTCTATGGAAAAACTAAAAACTCAAAGTTTTGGGCCGGTGATTCTTTCAATTCAGCTAGATTTTAAAAGAGAAATCAATTATCCAGAAACGATCTTGATCGAATCCGATCTATTTTTAAAAACTGCTACTCGTGCGGTATTTCAACAAAAAATCATTTGTCAGAGCAATCAAATGGTTTCGTGTAACGCGAGTACAGATTGGGTAATTCTAAACCTAAATTCAAAACGACCCGCTAAATTTTTAGAAGCAATTGGTTTAGAAAAACCGGTTTAAAAGCTTTTAGATTGCTTGAAAAAAAGAAATTATAGAACTTATATTGTTCCATACGGCATAAGGATGTATATTTGAATTTTTTAATATTCCATCTCTATATTTCCCGGTTTTTACGAGAACTCCCCGAATACCACAGGCTTGTGCACCTCCTACGTCGGAATCCAAATCGTCTCCTATCATAATCGTGTGAGAAGCTTCCGCAGAAATCATTTTTAAAGCTGCATTAAAAAATGCCCCCGAAGGTTTACCTATAATTTCGGCTTTAATTCCCGTCGCGTATTCAATTCCAGATACAAAAGCCCCTATGTCTAACATCAGTCCTTCTTTTGTCTGCCAAAACTTACCTTTATGAAGAGCAATCAATCTTGCTCCATTTTTTACTTTTTGAAAAATCTCATTTAAAATTTGATAATTCCATTCTTTCCCTATATCTCCGACTAACACCGCTTCGGGGGTATTCGATTCTAAGTTGATTTCTTTTAAATCATCTTGAATTTCTTTTTTGATAACGAAAAAAGTTTTTGGATTTCCTGTTTCTCGAATGTATTCTCCAGCAGCTCGAGGTGAATTCAAAATTTTTTCTTCTTCTGCTGGAATCCCTAAATCATTTAAGAATTCTGAAAGTTCTTTTCTCGATTTTGTAGTTGTATTCGTCAAAAACAGATAAGGTATATGATTCTTTTTTAAATAAGAAATCGCTTCAGACGCACCTGGAAGAGCAGTATTGCCGGTATACAATACTCCGTCTAAATCCAATAATACGTTTTGGATTTCTGCATTTGTTTCTTTTTGGGGAAAGATATTTTCTCCCATCATGATATACTATTCTAACGTATTTTTTGATTTTTGGAATTCTCTATTTTAAATTTTTTTACTATATTGTATTCTATTTTTCTAAATCGTATACTCAAATGAAACTCCGCTTTTTAATATTAAAATTAAACCTCACTTTTTTATTTTAAATTTCTAAACAAGTTATATCAAATTTGGTGAACTTCTAAAAAGTATACAACCTTATATTGTTTTTTAGTTCTTTAAAATTTAGATGAAAAAATTCATTCTTTTTTACCTTTAAAGCTAAAAATTAGAAATTTCAATATTAACAAATCAAAATTACAACTTTCAACATTACAGATAACGGCCTTCAAATCTATTTTGTTTTCTCAAAACTTGAGAAAGACAAGGAGCACAACTGTAAAAGAAACGCCCTATTTTTTTTCAGTATAAATACTTACGTCTACTAAAATTGCATTTTGACAAGCCAAGAACAGACGACTGTTAGGCGACAAATCAGTCAACTTCCCTTTCAAAAAACAATCCATCTTCTGTCAACAACTGTTATACGATTTCATCGATATTCTAAAATACAAATTTGAATTTATATAAGAAATGTGTTTTCGTTAGTAAGTGTCGAATTACTTCAGTGTATTTTTAAAAACAAGAAATACATTCGAGAAATTCTTTTCAAATTCGGAAAAATGTTTTCAAGTTAACCATATTATGATAAGTATTGTTCTTAAGTTTGAAGAGTTTATATTCTTCGGCTAATTTAATGAGCGTAAAAAAATATGGAAATCTACGAAAAAGAAAAACGGAAACTACTTTCAGCATCGACACCGGAGCAGTACATCGAGTTATCCATCAAATCGAAACTGACCGGTCCTAAAAAATCTAGTATCACATCCGAATGGCTTACGTCTACGGGGTATACGATCGACGATATTAAGTACGCAAGAAACCGACATCCCTTCTGGAGAAAGAAGAGAAATCAAGGTTCTTACGAACGTAATAGCAAACGTTTAGAACAACACAATTACTACAGATCCGATCAAAAGATCGTCTGGGATAAAACCAAGTTAGCGAAGTTTTTTGATCTCAACTCTAAAGGTTTAACCGATCATGAATTGGCAAAAAACTTTAGAACTTCTATCCCGGCAGTGAATCATATACGCAGGAAGTTCCGCTTTGCTTCCGAACTTCTAAGACTCGACAAACAAAAACCGGCAAAGGGTGGCATCTTAAAACTTTGCACCCATAGTGAATCGGTCTTAAAGAGATTGATCCGGGAAAAAGAAGGGAAATAAAATTCTCTTCTTTCGGAAACTCTTTTAGTCCCCGGTCTTAAGATCGGGGCTATCTTCTTTTGTTCATCCAAACTTATTCGGAAATTATTTTCCACTTTGTTTTTTAAACAACAGGAATTCTACTCCGGGAATCGCTTGCCGTAGAAGGGTGAGATAAAACACTAACCGAATATTCTTGTCTTGGATCTCTGAATGCAAATAACAACTTCCAAAATTCGCTTTAATTTTAAAATTTTGATTTTCCTTTATATTACTCGAAATCGAAACTATAAAGTATCACAATTTACTTTCCGCGTTATGCGAAATCATTTGTTCAATTACATAATTCTTTGTATTTTAGTTCCTTCTATTATTTTTCCTTCTCCCGTAGAAGATTTTCTTAACCCCGAAAAAAAAAGAAAAACTACAACTTCTTCTCAAGATACGATTCCTAAAAAAAATCCTCAGGAAAAAAAACACTTAGACTTACCAACAATTTCCAAAATATCGGATCAAAATTCTAAAATTACAAATCAGTCAGAACAAATCTCTAAAGATATTTCTAAATCCAAAAAGAAAAAATACGAAGACGCAATCCCTACAGTCAAAGATGACACTCCAGCTACTCCGAGTTATACGATTCAATCTGCTTCCGAATCCGTTTCCGGTGGCGGGGTTCCAGTTCTTTGTTATCATCATCTCGCGCCTCAAGGCGGCCCTATGGGCGGTTATAATCTGCATCCAAATCTTTTAGAAGAACAGTTTAAATTTTTGAAAGCCGCTGGTTATCAAACGGTTCGTTTAGATCAATTTTATTCTTATATCAACGGCAAGAAACCTTCCGACTTTCCAGATAAACCCATCCTTTTGACTTTTGACGACGGTTCTAAAACACACTGGGAAATTTTAGTTCCATTACTAAAAAAATACGGTTTCACCGCTTCTGTATTTATTTATCCATCGATCATTTCTTCCGGTAAAAAATACTACATGACCTGGGATCAATTGAATAACGCTTTGGACAGTGGTGTTTTAGATCTAGGCTCTCATACGTTATACCATCCTAAACTTCCAACGATGAGTCGCACTTTAATTCGAAAACAACTTTTAGAATCCAAACAAATTTTAGAAACTAAAACCGGTAGAAAAGTAATCGATCTCGCTTATCCTTTCGGCCTTTTTGATCCTAGAGTAATCGAAGAAGCAAAAGCAATCGGTTATAGAATGGCGTTTACGGTAAATCCTGGAAAAAATCTTCCTGGAACACCCGTTTATAATATCCATAGATCTTTAGTTCCTTGGGGACAATCTCAGTCCGCATTTAATTCCATTTTGACGATGGCCCCTCCTCCTAAAATTTCTATTTCTATCCAAGACGGCTCCTGGGTAAAAGCAGGTCAGGAATTTAAAATTCATCTTGAAGGAGTTCAACCGGAATCGGTAAGTATTCAAATCAAAAGTAAAAACGTGATTTCAGAAGCCCAATTTCCGGATTTCACCGTTAAAATTCCTGACTTTTCCAGAAAGTCCACGTTTCTTCCTATGATGATACAAGCTAAAACAAAAGAAGGAAAACAAATTCAATACCAGTATCTTTTTATTAATCAAAAAGAATTTAAAAAACATCCTGACGATACTTTTTAAATTCGGACTTGAGTTTTATATTATGATCTCTGAATATTTATGGATATGAGTTTCAGAGATCATTTTTCTTCTCATTCTTCTTTTTATTCTGAATTTAGACCCGGTTATCCTAAGGATTTATTTTATTATCTCAAAAATCTGTCCCCTCACGGTAAAACAGTCTGGGATTGTGGTACTGGAACCGGCCAAGCCGCGGTTCCTCTAGGAGAACTTTTCGAAAAAGTAATAGCGAGTGATCCTAGCGAAAATCAAATCGTAAACGCAGAACCTCACCAAAACGTCGAGTATAGAGTTTGTAAAGCCGAAAACTCTACATTAGGAAACCATGAAGTAGATTTGATTACGGTCGCGCAGGCGTTTCATTGGTTTGATTTTAACCCATTTTATAAAGAAGTGATTCGAGTCGGAAAGAAAAAAGGAATTCTTGCCATCTGGGGCTACGGGCTACATTCAATTTCTTCTGAAATCGATGGACTTGTTGATAAACTCTACGGAGAAATTGTGGGTCCGTATTGGCCTTCGGAAAGAAAATACGTAGAGGAAAAATATAAAACCATTCCTTTTCCCTTTGAAGAAATTGTTCCTCCTCATTTTAGCATGAAAGAAGAATGGAACGTGGATCAATTATTGGGCTACCTCAGAACCTGGTCCAGCGTTCAAAAATACATTCAAAAAAATGAATCCGATCCGGTGCTTTTAGTCGAAGAATACATTCGAAATTCTTGGGGTCCGACTCAGACAAAAATAGTAGAATGGCCTCTTTTTTTTAAAATCGGGAGACTCCCAGATTGATTCCTTCATTTTATTTTTTTCTAAGATCATCTTAGCCACCGTTTAGCGGAGCATACTCGATCTTACCTAGTGCTACCGATTTCGCAACCAATCAAACACATTGGATCCATTCCAATGAAATGATGACTCGATTGCCTTTGGTGAAAATACACCGGGAACAATATTAACGTTCGTCGGTTTTTTTAGCCGGTGCAAATCGTTTTGGTTCTATTCCTTACGGTTTATTGGGATTTTTGTTAACCGCGTATTATACGTTTCTATTTTCTTTCATCTTGATCTTAGGAGGTGCACGTATAATCGAAAAATCAAAAGAATCAGATTTGCTAAGAAATAGTTTCGATTACGTAAGCGTCTGTGTATGGGGGTGATTTTTATCTCACAATTTTTTTGCGAAATCGATTTTAATTGAATCTTCAACCAATTGGGAGTTCTGGATTCAACATTCATTCACTCAAACAAAATGTTTTTCCTTTTTTTGGACGGCATTTGGTGTTCTTTTTTAAAACTTAAAAAATATTCTATTTTTTGAATCTTTTTTTAGAAATCGATCTGATTTTTCATTTATGAGTTCTAGTATAAACTCCGTCCCAATTTTTTTCCGGAGGATTTCGTTTATATTCTTCACAACGTTCAGTCAAAAGGATTGCCGCCTTGTCCTTAACACCTCTCGTAATCTGCGAACTTTCAAATAATTCCTGGGCCAAAGACCATTCTCGGTTGAGATATGCTTCAAAACCCTTAGAAAACTCTAATACAGAGGCCTCTAGTCTTTCAGATACGTTATCCGCTCTTCCAATGAGTTCATAAAGTTGAACCGATTCGTTTTTTCCTTTGACTCGAACCACATCTAAAAGCCTAGTAAAAAATTCTTCCTTGATTTCACGTTGAACGGATTCACTCACTAAAATACTAACCCCATAATCTTTACCCGCGGCTTCAAGTCTTGCCGCAAGATTCACCATATCTCCCATCATCGTATAAGCCGAAATTGAATCGGTTCCCATAAAACCCACTTTTGCAAGACCCGTGTTAAGTCCGATTCTGATCTGCATTTCTTGGGCTTCTACAATATAAACCTTTTTTGCTTTCCATTCCTGTCTGAGTCTTTCAAGGGTTTCAATCATCTCAACTGCAGCACGCGCCGCCTTAATACAGTGCTCATCCACTTCCACGGGAGCATTGAATATCCCCACGATGGCGTCTCCAATATATTTATCCAAAACTCCTTCGTGTTTTTTTAAGATCAGTGTCATAGCCGAAAGATATTCGTTTAACAAAGAAGCCAATTCGATCGAAGTTAACTTTTCGCTAATATTCGAAAAATTTGCTACATCCGAAAAAAAAGCGGTAATTCTTTTTTCACTTCCGCGTTTGAGAGCCGCCAGGTCTACCATCGCTTCTTTGACTACCACTGGATCAATCATTGTCCCTAATATATTTTTGATTTTTTCTCTTTCCTTTAAACCAGTGACCATAGAATTTAGAGCTATCGTAAGAGTTCCAAGTTCGTCCTTACCACCTTGTTCAAATTGAACTTCCAAATTTCCTTGACCTACTGCTTTTGCGTGAAATATGATCCGCTTGATTTTTTGAACCACAAAACCAGATATTAAAATCGCAAATATAAGAGAGGCTACACAAATTAGTAAAGCAGTGGCAACCGCCGAATTTTTATTTTTCTGAATTGTCTCTAATCCTTCTGTGCGATCCACTATGGTTCTTGAAATTCCGGAAAGATTTGCGGATAATATCGCCGAACTTACATCGTCTCCAGATTCTACAAAAAGAGGTTTAGAATCTAAGCTCCAAAGAATTTCTTCTGCTTCTGCTCTTGAATGTGAAACAATCCCATAAGAAATTAATTTTTTAAGTTGAGGAGTCGGAGTTTCACTTCTACCGGAATAAATCCATTCACGGATAGACTTCCATCTTTCCTTGGATAAATTCTGTTCCTTTGGATACTTTAGATAATCAGAATAATTTCCGAAATTTTGACTAAACCGTAATACAATCAGATCTTCGAGTCCTGCGTTTCTAAGTTCACCTAATGCGTCTATAAGCACATCATTTTCGTTTTGAATCGGAAAGAAAACCTTCGTTTTGACAGAACGAGCTCGCTTAGATACATTCAATTTTTGTGATGTTTCTTTAAGACTTTTTTTATCTTCGGAATATTCGTTTCTAAACGTTTCAAATACAGTTTGTCTTTCCTCAATTAGTTTAGAATAACGAGCGTAGAGATCGTTGAAAGTTTTATCTCTAAAAGGAGGAATTGGAGGTTTTTTTTCTTTTAATTCCTGTACTCTTTTTTTCAAAGGGATCACAAGCTCTCGAACCTTGAGAGCAATATTCGCGTCCTGTTGCAGATAACGTTTTGCAAAATCCGGTAATTCTTTTTTAAGTCGATCCGCTCGTTGTGTAGAATTTTGATTTTTAAAAATTGGAGAATACAATACTTGTAGCTCCATCTTACCAATTGTGTACGAATTTTTGTTTGTATCTTGTGAAAAATCCAAGGAAATAATTTTTGAAATTGAATCCTTCAGACTTATGTCTATATCGTTTAAAAATATATTAGAATTAATTGAAGCTTCTGGTTTAAAAATTTTCGTATCAAAAGAAGGAATCAGATTTTCTCTGCTTTGATTGAAAACCACAGGAAAAGTCTGAATTCTATATTGGGACATGTTGAGTCCAAGTTCTTCTATCTTTTTATGTTGTTTAGGAAGTGAAAGTTCTAAAATAGATTGATCCAGTTGGTTTCTAGTTTTTTCGATTCCTTTTTTTAAGTGATTCATTTCCTGTTCTAAATTCTGTTTTTCTTTTTCGGAAGTTTTTTCTGAAACACGCAATTCCTCCAATTTTTGTTTTTGCTCATTTAAATCCGCTTCTAAAACAACAACTTGATGAGCGATATTTTTGAGTTTAGAATACGTTTCATCCGAAATAGCAAGACCATTTGGGTCTTTTAATAAAATTTTAGTATTTTTTTCGAGTTCGTCTATATCCGCTTTAGAAAGATAAACAGAATAGTATGTTTCTTTAATGGATGACTTACGTTCTTTTCCTAAAACTCCAAAAAGTTTCGTTTTAAATCCGAAAAGATTAAGTTCTTTTGTTTCTTGAGTGACTATTTTTGTTCTATATTTACGTAGAGCTTGACTTTGACGTTTGACCTTTTCTCGAAACGATTCCACACGAATCAAACTGTTGGAAAGATTTTCCAATTCGAGTACTAAACCGGAAATATAATGTCTGGAAATAGAAGCTTCCTTTTCATAACTCTGTGTAAGAATTTCGGTTTGTTGATGAACGTCGATCGCGGTAAGAATCATAACCGTAAACGCAATCAAAGTTCCCGTAAAAATGGCAAGTTTGGCTCGAATTCCTAAATAAAAAAGATTCCTAAAATGGCCAATCCACTTGAGTTGATTTCTGATTTTCCTTAGAAAAGATGATGTTTGCGATTCTTTCGATTCAATCTGATCTGTAGCCACTGGGACATCCTTGTTGAGAGACCTAACGTGTAAGTCTCAAAACGGATATTTCAGTATAAAGAATTTTAAAAAACGGTAAATTCGATTTTTTATTTAGGAATGAATTTAGATTCAAAAATTTTCTCGACTGAATTCAAGGTTTTCATAAAGTTCTCTCCGCTATGAAAACCGCCACCATTCCAAAAATTCAATCCAAAACCCTATACAACGTTATGAAAGCTTCTGCGGAAACTTTTGCAGATTCGACCGCACAATACTATAAACCGGACGGTAAAAATTATCAGGCAAATAGTTTCAAAAACCTTTATGAAACAGTACAACAAATTGGCTGCGGATTGATCTCTTTAGGTATAGAACCAGGGACTCCGATCGGTTTGATCGCAGACTCGGGAGCTCGCTGGCTTTGGTGTAGTATGGGAATCACAAATATAGGTTGTGCGGATGTACCGAGAGGAACAGATTCTACCTCGGATGATCTTCGTTATATTCTCAATCACGCTGAATGTTCTATCACTTTTTTAGAAAACGAAACCGCTTTAAAAAAAGTTCTAAGTCAAAAATCCGAATTTCCTCATCTCAAAAAAATTATTTTATTTGATCAAAAAGGAACACTTGAAGATACAAAATCTTTTGAAATCATATTGTTAAACGACTTAATTGAAAAAGGCAAAACTTGGATACAAAACAAAGGAAAGGATGAGTTCCATAAAAGAGGGTCGGCAATCCGGGAAGAAGATTTGGCTACGATCGTCTATACATCAGGCACCACGGGAAAACCCAAAGGTGTAATGTTGACTCACAAAAACATAGTATTTAACGTAGACAGCGCCTTACAAGGAGAAGATCTAAACGTATATCCAACCGACAGAAGTATGGCGTATCTTCCTCCTTGGCATATTGCGGAAAGACTTGTGGAAACCGTTTGTATCCGTGCAGGAGGAGCAGAAGCCTTCACTTCTATTTCTAGTTTAAGTCAAGATCTTGCGGATATTAAACCTACATTGTTACTTTCGGTTCCTAGAGTTTGGGAAAGTCTTTACAACAAGATTCATGATAAAGTAAGAAATTCTTCTCCAGTTCAACAAGCTTTATTTGGAGCATTTAAGGAGATTGCAATTACGTATTATAAACATCTTTCTAGGTTGCAAAATTTGGAATATTCTTTAACGGAACAATCTACATTTGCTTCTTTATGGCAAAAATTAATTTCATTTTGGATTGTGATCCTTCTTTGGATTCCGAATCAGATTTCACAACTCGCTTTCAATAAAATCAAACAAGGATTAGGCGGAGAATTAAAATTTGCACTTTCCGGGGCTGGGGCCTTACCTCAGTACATAGACACATTTTTTAACGCGATTGGAATTCCAATTTTAGAAGGTTACGGAATGACAGAGTTATCTGGTATTTCTACAAGGAGAATTTTAGGAGAAATTACAGTGGGAACTCTAGGTCGTTGTATTCCAGGAGTTCAAATCAAATTAATGGACGAAAAAGGAAATGAAATCACTAAACCAGGAATTAAAGGAATTGCTTGGCATAAGGGAGATCACGTGATGAAGGGTTACTACAAAGAACCCGAAAAAACGAAAGAGATTTTGAGTTCAGATGGATGGTTGAACTCGGGAGATCTTTTAACTTGGACAACTTCAGGAGAATTAAAATATTCCGGGAGAGCCAAAGACACAATTGTACTTTTAGGCGGAGAAAATTTAGAGCCCGAGCCAATCGAATTTGCTCTGGTTCGGAGTAGATTTATTCAACAAGCGATGGTAATTGGTCACGATCAAAAAACACTCGGAGCTTTGATCGTTCCGGATAGAGAAATTTTAGAAAAATATCTAAAAGAATCCAAGTCTAAAATGTTAAACGAAATAGAAAATTTAAATGGAGACTTGGATATAGTTGCACTTTTTAAAAACGAAATCAAAACGTTTGTGTCGAGCGAAAACGGTTTTAAGAACTTTGAAAAAGTTTCCAATTTTAGAATTCTAAATAAGAAGTTTGAACCTGGAGATGAATTAACACAAACAATGAAAATCAAACGAAACGTAGTAACGGATAAATATAAAAAAGAAATAGAAGAAATGTACCAATAAATGTAACCCTTTAAAAATGAATCCGAAAATTTCAAAGAATCTCAGGAGAAATTTTTTTGTTTAAGATCGATTCTTTAAAAAAACGATTACTTAAATATTTAAGAGGCATCGTAGCATTTATATTTCTGCAGACCCTATTTTATAAATTTACAGGAGCTCCAGAATCCGTTGCGATTTTTTCCAAACTCGGAATGGAGCCATGGGGAAGAATCGGAACGGGAATTTTAGAATTGATCGTTTCAATTCTTTTGTTTATACCCGGTTGGAGTTGGTTGGGTTCTTTACTTGGGTTGGGTCTTATGCTCGGCGCAATTCTCTCCCATGTATTTGTAATCGGAATTGAACAAGAAAACGACGGGGGATTTCTTTTTTTTCTAGCGCTGGGAAATGCGGTTATATGTACACTACTTTTATGGCAAGAAAAAGAAACTCTAACGGCGATTTTGCGAAAACACTTTCAAAAATAAGCTTTTCCAGAATTTCAAACTCATTAAACTTTCAATAAAGACGGAGGATTTTTATGGGAGAAGAACAGGCAAAAATTCACGCTTTGAATAAAATCATTTCTATCATCGATGAAAAGGCTTCCATTTATAAAAATGAAAGAAAGTCTATGCCTTCTGCGCGTGCAATCGCTGAAAAAAAACTGATTTTAGATCTAATAGATGACGGAATGAAACTCGCCAAAACGATCCAACCAAAACCTACAGATCTAATCCAAGATTTAGAAAAGCTTAATAAGCAATTTATGAATTTATAATATTATATAAAACTTACTTTTAAGAAATAGAGTTGTAGAAAATTCTATAGCGGAGATTAACAAAACCGTTTCAATACAACGAAAACAGATGGAGAATTAATTTTCAACAACTCTAATATAAATTGTTCTTTCTAAAAACGGAGTTCTATTTAACGTGAGTTTGAAGTAAATAATCTTGGCGAATCCGGCTTACCGCAGGCAAGCCGGACCGGGCTCTCAGCTCTGGTCAAGTTATTGTGAAATTCCAGAATCAGATTAAATTTTTATAAAATACCAATAACTTAACCCCGCATCGATCCCTTTCGCATTACGCCGAAAATACGGAGGAGCACAAGATTGCTGCCTTTGACGAAAGATACGGATTCATTCTACTAAATAAATTCTTTAGCTCCGCAGCATAGCGATTTCGAAAAGAATTGTCGCTAAGGGCCAATTGTAATTCGTTGGCCGCGGTGAGTTCACAAAGATCGTTGAGAATCGATCTTGTAAGAGTTGTAATTTCGCCCGTAAATCGATTCTTATGAAAGATGGATTTTGTGTTTCCAAATTGTCCGTAAAGATGTGTTCTGTCGCAAGAGCCGTAAAGATAGACTAACGTTTCGGCTTTTTCTCCGATGATCCCGACTATTTCCTTTCTTGCGTTCGTTCCAACTACTGGATTTTGATAAGCGAAGGTCCCATAAACAGCATGAAAAAGCCCTGCATAACATAGAAATTCGGGAGAACCCCATTCTTCCAAGATTTGAAAGGTTCCCAATAGGTGGGAAAGCAAATCTCCGTTTAAGTGCTCGAAGTTAGAAACGGAGAGCTCTTCGAGCTGTTTCAGTATATTTTCTTTTGGTCCCATGATTGATGATAGAATTTTCTATATCCTATTGATTGTTTCCGAGATCCGATCAAATCATCGAAGACACGCAAGCATGCGCAGATCTAATTCCGTCCATTGCCGCAGAAACGATTCCACCCGCGTAACCCGCACCTTCTCCACATGGATAAAGTCCTTGAATTCGAACGTGTTGTAAGGAATTAGGATCTCTCGGAATACAAACGGGCGAAGAAGTTCTAGTCTCCGGAGCGTGAACAACCGCTTCGTTTGTCAAATAACCTTTCATAGAACGATCAAATTCCTGAAAACCTTTTTGCAAAGATTGATAAACAAAACGAGGAAGAACTTCGCCTAACACAACCGATGTGATCCCAGGAGTATAGGAAGTCTTAGGTAGATCGATAGATAACTTACCTTGAACAAAATCCATAAGCTTCTGTGCTGGAGCTTTTTGTGTACGACCACCCGCAACCCAAGCTTTTCTTTCGATCTCTTTTTGAAACTCCATTGCAGCCAGAGGACCAAACTTAGCAAAAGGTTTAAAATCTTCCGATTTTAACTCTACAACGATTCCGGAATTTGCGGAAGGTCTTGCCCTTTTAGAAGAAGACCATCCATTTGTGACTATTTCCTCCGGTTTTGTCGCGCAGGCGGCAATTACACCCCCAGGACACATACAAAAAGAGTACACTCCTCTCCCATCTACCTGTTTAACAATATTGTAAGGAGAGGGAGGAAGATAGGTGCTTTTCACTTCACACTTATATTGAATAGAGTCAATTAAAGATTGCTGATGTTCTACTCTAACACCTACAGCAATTGGTTTAAGTTCAAGTTCAATTCCTTTTTGATGGAGTAATTCGAATATGTCCCTTGCAGAATGTCCCGTAGCTAGAATTATATTTTTTGCATATACTTTATCCCCGTCTTTTGTAACCACTCCTTGAATTTGATTTCCGTTTAACAATAAATCGGTGACCCTCTTTTCAAAATGGATTTCCCCGCCCGTTTCTATAATTTTCTCTCGAATGTTTTTTACAATTTTGGGGAGTTTATTGGTTCCTATATGGGGATGAGCTTCTACGAGAATATCTTTGTTAGCTCCAAAACCTACGAGCCATTCTAAAATTTGACGAACATTCCCTCTTTTTTTAGATCTGGTATAAAGTTTACCATCCGAGTATGTTCCTGCCCCACCTTCTCCAAAACAATAGTTTGAGTCTTCGTTTACGTTATGATGAATATTAACTTCTTTGAGATCGAAAGGGCGTTTCATTACATCCTTACCTCTTTCTAAAAGAATCGGTTTAAAACCGGAAAGAATCAGTTGAAGACAAGCAAAAAGACCCGCCGGCCCCGCACCAACTACAATTACTTCTTTCGCGTTAGACACATCGGAAAAATCAGGAAGAGCAATTTGTTTTTCTACATAATTTTCTCCGATAAAAACTAAAACTTTCAAATTGAAATAAATCGTTTTCTGTCTTGCATCAATGGAACGGCTCAAAATTTCGATATGCCAAATTTCTTGTATTCCTATTTTTAAAGTTTTAGAAACGAACGTCTTGAGCAATTCATATTCGCCAGCGACTTCTGGAACCACACGAAGCTGAAGTTCTTGTATCATAATTATACTTCTTTTTAAAAAAAGGACGTAAGAACAATCTCAATTTATAGACTCAAAAATGAAAGTTAGCCTTTATTAAACATTTTTGTATGATAACTTTAAATAGTCTGTATAATTCTTAAATGTGGAAACCCATATAGACCACGATAACATTCTAAAAACTCAGATAGTTTTTTAATCAAGACCAAAACAAAATAAACAACTAATATATAGGTTAGAAGAAAGACTTGATTACATGAAATAAGAGTTTACCCCAAAATCTAAAAATGTGGGAACTACTACAAAAATTTAACGAGATTAGAACTGCTCGTGAAATGCCAAATATGACCTAATTTGTGGGAACTACTGCATTTTATTAAAAATTTTAAAGAATTATCACATAAAATTCTTTGGGCTTTGGGGCAAATTCTAAGTGATCTGCCTACGGGAACTTAGAAGTATTTTGTTAAGAACTTTGCCACTGATTTTTTAGGTTTTGAAACTACTCTTAACTTTCAAAAGAGACTGAAATACTCTTATTTTTTCTGTGTTTCAATTATCAATGTTAACAATTCTTGAAATTTTTCATTTTGAAAATCATGATACAGAGCTGATTCCCCTGGAATTATATAAATCACTCCATGATCCAAAATTTGTAATCTTCTGCCATGATCAAAATCAATAAGAATTCCTTTGCTTGGACGAGTCACATAATAAGAATTCCATCCTTTTTTTAATTTTGGAATTTCTTTCGTAATCCATTTCCAAATGAGAGAATCCTCTGTGTGTATCCTTTCGTAAGGCCGATCCTCCAATTGATAACTTTTAGGATTGATTAAAGTTACACGGATTTTTTTAGGGATAGAAAATTCTATTTCAGAATCACAAAACTGTAAAAAAGGAAAAATCAAAATGAAATAAAAAAATCGCATCGTCGGCCTACCGATAACAAGTTTAGTTTTTAGAAATCCAAAAAACAAAGTATTTACCCAAAACTCTACAACAACAAAACATCTAATCTTTTGCACTCAACAGTTCTTTCTAAGTAAAAATTTACGGTAATCGTTGGGATCAGTAAGATCAAATTTCTGCGTGAAATCACCGTTTTATGAACATCCTTTTACAGAAATCGTTCTTTCGATATAAACTCTAGGAGTTTTAAGATCATTCCTATTTCAACCTCGAATTTTAGATGTTCTATATTATCCAGATTTATAAAAAATTAATCAATAAATACATTATAAAATTCTAATTCCTGGAAACTGTTTAAATTCTTTTAAAATCTGGTGAGAAATTTTAGTTTTCATATCTCTTCTTCCCCTAACGTGAGTTAAATATCGTAAGGAAAAAAGGATACCACCCTCTTCTAAAGAAAGATAAACGATCGGAGACGTTTTACCGAGACGCACCAGATAATTCTTAGAAAGTTCCTGAAGAGTATAATCAATCGTTCCTTGGTCTATAATCGCATTGTTACGGATGATTCCGTTTAAAAGTTCTTCTGCTTTTTCAAAATCAGAATCATATGGAATTTTAATCCTCATCTCGTCCCATACGTAATTCATCTTGTCTTTTACGACAATCACCTGGCGTAGTATCACAAAATGATTCGGAAAGTGAACCAGACGGTTCGTAGATTGATCCGATTTAGGATCGGAAGAAATTTCCATCAAAGTGAAACGATTCATCCCAATATTGATAACGTCCCCTCGCACTCCTTCGATTTCTATACGATCCCCCACTTCAAAACCGTTGCTTCCGTGAATAAAAAACCAACCTACAAAGTTAAGCGTAATATCTTTTAAAGAAATGACGATACCGGCTCCGGCCAAACCCATCACGGTCGGAAGATAAGAAAGACCCGAAAAAACTACCGGTAAAAGAATTACCAAACCCAAAACCACAAAGGACATTCGGGCCATTTTTCTGCGGTTATAACGAGAAGTAACGTCTACCGTGGGTTTGAAAAAATCGAGAATTACTATGATAACTTTATAAGAAAGAATCAAAAAAATAATAAAATAAACGATTAAAATTAATTCTTCGGAAAGGCTTCTTTCTTTGGTTTTCAAAAGAACAAATGGATTGATACCCTGAAAAAAATTGATTACAAATTCCATTAAATGCCTTTTTGTTTATGAATTGCTAATATAATATCTTCTGAATTTATGGGAATATCAAAAATGGGAGAACCCGGGCTTTTCAAAAGAACAAAACGAATCGAGCCGCCCACATTTTTTTTATCGTGAAGCATATGTTTGGCAAGTTGTTTAGATTTTAATTTCGTCTGAAATGGAAGCCCGTAATTTTTTAGAGATTCTATTGTTTCTTTTGTAGTGACAGGATCGAGTTCAGAATGTTGTTCGCTTAATAATAACGCCGTAACAAGACCAATCGCAACTGCTTCTCCATGGGAATATTTTTTATATTTCGTAACGGATTCAATTGCATGAGCCGTAGTATGTCCTAAATTCAAAATTTTACGAAGTCCGGTTTCTTTTTCGTCGCTTGAAACTACGTTTGCTTTAAAACGAACCGACTCAGCGATTAGATAAGGAAGAATCGTAGAATCTACATTCAAATCTTTGAATGAATGAGTCTTTACCTTTTCCCAATATTCTCCTCCAGAAAGAAGTGAATGTTTGATAATTTCAGCTTGACCACATTTCCATTCCCGATCTGGAAGAGTGGACAAAACAGATAAAGGAGCAAACACAAACTCTGGTTGATAAAAGGAACCGATCATATTCTTTCCGAAATCCGCATTCACCGCAACTTTTCCACCTACAGAAGAATCCACACACGCAAGTAGAGTTGTAGGAATTTGAACAAATCGAATTCCCCTCAAATAAGTAGAAGCGATAAAACCAGCAAAGTCCCCCACAACTCCGCCTCCAAATGCAAGAATCAAAGACTTACGATCTGCACCATATTCAATAAGTTGATTATATACTTCTCCGGTTCGATTGATATGTTTGGATTTTTCTCCTCCTTTGATATAAATCGTTTTGATGGGAAGAGAAGATAGTTCCCTTTCTAAATATTTGGAATAGATAGAATGAATCGATTTTTCCGTGATTAAAAAAACGGAAGTGACTCCTGGAAGTTTTGCAATCTCTTCTGACAAACCGGAAAGATTCGAATGGAGATGAACCGGAACGGACTTGTGTTCCGTATTTACTGGAACGGTTTCGATAAGACTCATTTTTTTTCTGATACCCAGATACTTTTGATAAATGGCGCAGATTTAAAATCACCTTCTAAAAGGAAGGATTTAATGTCTGGCCTAAGATCCATTTCACGAATTGCCGCCGAAGAAAAATAACCGAAACCTGTAATCGCCTTTTCATTCAAATTGAGTTCCGGAACTTCCTTTCTGACGTTCACAGAAAAAACGAGTTGAATGAGATGTCTCTTTCCGCCGGGTTCTATGGATTCATTTAAAAGTAAAAAAGAAGCCGATTTCATTTCAAGAGAAAGTTCTTCTTTAAGTTCTCTTTTGAGAGCATCTTCTGCACTTTCTCCAAATTCGATCCCACCTCCTGGTAAAAGCCAGTAGTAGGAATCTTTTTTCTTTTGCTGAATGAGTAGAACTTCGTTTTGAGAATTTTCAATCAGAGCCGCGACTCTAACACGCAGTCCCTTTTTTTAAAGAAAAAATCCATTCTATTTAAATTGTCGTCCTTTGATCCGAGAAATCTTGATTTGGAAAAACTGGTTTTCTTACTTAACGTGAGTTCGTCGTAAGAAAATCTGGGCGAATCCGGTTTTGATGTGGGAACTACCACAAATCACGATTTTACGAACAAATTCTAAAATTGTAAGAGCTCATACTTTTAGAAAATTCTTTCTCATTCCTATTATGCAAGACCACGCTATCTTAACTTGCCAGAAATCTATTCTAGAACCTTAATTTTGCGCGTAAAATCGCTGTTTTACGGCCTTCATCAATCAAAACTCATTTTATTAGAAGTTTTCTTTATTTGAGAACGTGAATTCGACCTCAATTTATCCGTAAAAAAGCGGAGTGTGGGAACTACCACAAAAACTATAATAACAACAAAATGCTAAAATTGTAAATCATACAGCACGACGTTTTGTGGGAACTCATACAAATCTTAATTCTACAGAATCCATTTCCAAAAATGTGGGAACTACCACAAACTAAGTTTTTTTTCGGATCCTATTATAAAGTTCCTTGGCGGCATTTTGTTCGGCAGATTTTTTACTCACCCCGGAACCGCTCGCTTCCCATTGATCCCGAATTCGAACTACTACCTGAAACGTTTTGGCATGATCTGGACCTGATTCCGATTTGGTTCTGTATATAGGAAGAATCTTAAAATGTTTTTGAGAATATTCTTGAAGTTGAGTTTTATAATCTCTAACAGATTCCTCTTTTTCAGGGTTTTCGACAAATTCAGATAAATGCCTAAGGATAAATTTTTCGGCGATCTCAAAACCTTGGTCCAAATAAATTGCACCTACAAGAGATTCAAAAAGATTTGCGGAAAGTTTACGTCTTCCTTTCCCGAGAGAATTTTTTTCACCCTTTCCTAAAAGAAGATATTCAGAAAGTTCCAATTTTTCAGAGATCGAATTTAAGATTGGGGTAGAAACGATTCTAGATTTGATACGAGACAATTCTCCTTCATTTGCTTTAGGATACTTCCGAAAAAGAGAACGAGCGGCTACAAGACCCAAAACCGAATCACCTAAAAATTCAAGACGTTCGTTATCTTCTAAAATTTCCTGGTTCTCGTTTTTATAAGAACTATGAATAAATGCAGTATTATAATATTCTACTTTTGAAAACTTGATTCCAATCTTTTTGGAAAGTTTTTGAAGACTACGAACCCTTTCCGGGTTTTTAAGAAAAAAATGAGATTGTGCTTTTTTAAAGCTCAAAGGAAGGAAAAAGAATTCCGAGTTCCGTGAAGAACCCGGAAAATCTCAAACGATTAGGACTTGAGGTTGTCGATGAACTTAGTTACATCCCCGACAGTTTGAATTTTTTCAGCATCTTCGTCGGAGATTTCGATTCCGAATTCTTCTTCGAGAGCCATTACTAATTCAACCGTATCCAAAGAGTCTGCACCGAGGTCATCGATGAAGTGAGCCTCAGGTGTAACTTCAGATTCATCCACGCCAAGTTGTTCTACGATAATAGATTTAACCTTTTCAAAGTCTGCCATTGTTTCCTCCGTACCACATTTAGGTGGTATGATGATTTTTTGTTAGATTTAGACAGGCGGATATAAAATCCACCGAATTTTATAGATTTAATTCCGAAAATATTTGGCAAGCCAATATACTTTTTTTTAGAAAAAAACTCCTTTAAATTAATGATTCGTTTTTGTTTTTCAAATTGGTTTTGATCAAATTGAATGTAACGTAGAAAAAGATTCATAAAATGTTTCCGTACAATTGAGACTTTAAGAAAAAAACATTTCGCAAATGAAAGTTTAAATTTTTAAAATTCTTATATTAAATTGTATTTTTCCAAAATGATTCTTTATCCTATTCCAAAAAAGAAAAAACCTAAAAAGGAAAAAAGGTTTTTCTTTAAAGAAAATAGAATAAGATCAAACTAGAATTAGATTTTTTTCGAACAAATTAAAGGAAATACAAAAGTTGAGATTCTTTCATCCTTTTAGAATGAAAGAATCGTTTAAAACTTTAGATTCTTAGGCGGTTGCTCCTGGTAAGAAACCTCCACCATTCACTTCAATCACTTGACCAGTGATAAAAGAAGAAATATCGGAAGCCAAAAATGCGATTGTGTTAGCAATATCTTCCGGTTGTCCCGCCCTTTTTAAAGGAATCGCCGCAACCATAGCAGTCCTAATCTTTTCAGGAATCGCGTCCGTCATTTCAGTAGCGATAAAGCCGGGTGCAATTGCATTACAACGAACCTTGCGAGAAGCCATTTCCAATGCAACCGCTTTTATAAAACCAATGACTCCTGCTTTAGATGCAGAATAATTTGTCTGTCCTATGTTTCCGTTTACCCCAGCAATGGATGATAGATTGATAATAGATCCTCCATTTGGATTTTTCATCATAAACTTAATAGCGGCCTGTGTACAATTGAAGGTCCCGGTGAGATTTACAGCAATTACAGCATCCCACTGCTCCTTTTTCATTCTCATAAGAAGAGTGTCTTTTGTAATACCTGCGTTATTTACAAGGATGTCTACAGATCCAAATTCATCTACACACGCTTGAATTGCCTTTGCTGCAGAATCTACATCCGAGACGTTCGTTCCGATTCCAATCGCCTTTACACCAGTCTGTTTTGAAATTTCATCTGCGGTCGCTTTACTAGATTCTTCGTTTAAGTCCGCGATTACTAAATTTGCTCCTGCTTTTGCAAGAGTTAAAGCCGTTGACTTTCCGATCCCACGAGCGGCTCCGGTAACTACGGCGTTTTTTCCTTTTAAATCGATCATAATTCTTTCCTATTCGGGTTCTCTGCGGCTAAAGTATTTTGTTCGAATTTCGGGTCAAGGGAGTTTTCCAACTTTTAACTTATACGGGACAGAACGAGCGTTCTAATTATATTTTATTAAAATCATTGATTACAAGCATTTAATAGAAATCGCTTTTTAAAGTCTCTTATAAAATCATGAAAATAAAATACAACTTCTGTAGTTTTCTTTTTTATATGAACTCGGTTTAAGTAAATTCATCTTTATAGTTTCATTTTTTTGTAATAAAGTTAGATGTGGGAACTCACACAAATTAATTTTTACGGTTAAATTCTGAAAACGTGGAAACCAGATATAAAATAAACTCTCAAACTTTTACTGATCTAATTTGTAGGATTTCTATTTTCATTTAAAATTCTTATTAAAAACCCAACTTGAATCAATTTGATAGGTTTTTCATAAAATATAGAAATCAAATTTTGAATTATTTTACATAGATGTGTAAGATTCAAAATATTCTCGAACCAATTTCCGAACCAAGTTTTCGTCTTTCCAATTCACAAAAGGAAGCCCATATAAAGTATTGCGATATTCCTTTAATACAAATGGGTATCTAGTTTTAAAATTTCCATTTCCTAAAAAGGTAAAATCCAAAATTACCTTCCAACGTTGTTTTGTCCAGATTTCCTCTTCGCTTAACAATCGAACCTCATAATAAAAACGATCCAATTCTTTATTCGGAAGAGATACTGAAATTTCTTCTATATATTCTTTATAACCTTGTGGTAAAAGACGAACGTAATGTCCGGGAAAACCCTTTCCAGGCAACCTCGCTAACAAGGGATCAGTAATTCCCAAAAGATCAACCCAGTGAATTCCAGGTCCTCCATAAAATCCAGCCAATCCTACATTTGTAGTGACCCTAACCTGTTGAATCTCTTTTAATAGTTTAGAAGTTTGAACCTCTTCTGATCTTTTCCACAAAGCTTGTTTTCTGTCAGATAAGTTGAAACTTGAATTTGTAGATTTTAAATAATTCTCAGACGAAATTCGAATCGCATACATAGCCCAAGGATGAGTTGCTGGTGTAACCCCTTCAATCCAATGTTTTAAGGAAGAATTATCATGATAAGAAGCTCTTTCATCTACGATTCCATTTTCCACTCGAACTGTAGTTTTTTGAAACATATAACGAAACGGAGAAAAAGGATATACAAAAGAATAAATCAAAATGATCAAAGTAAATACAAATAAAAGTTTGTCCCAAGATAAACCTTTCCAATTTTCTATTTTTGATTTATTAAATCCTAACTTAGAAAATATATATAATAATTTTTGAATATTAAAATTTAAATTCTTAAAACGTAGCTCAAAAAAAACACTCTGAAAAAAAACGGAAACGATCAAGCAAGTTCCCAAAAATCTTCCCGCCATAAAATCTCCGCCCACCCAGAAAAGGTAAAACAACACAAAAAGGATAGAAGTAAGACTTATCAGTAAAATCCCTTTTTCCTTTTCAGACAAAGTCCATTTTACTTTTGTAAATCGTTTTAGAATTGGTTCGGAAAACGTCCAAAATATGTGTAATCCAAATACACATATAACGATTGGGTCCCATTTTAAACTAATTTTAATATAGTTCCATCCGGCAGAAATCCTTTCAGAAAAAGAAAACAATACGTTCGTCTTTGCATAGAAGGTATTTGGCAACAAAGATCCAAAATATATAATAGAAAATATTAAATAACTAATCCAAAAAAATATTCCTAAAAATGAATATTTTAAAAATTGAATTTTATGCTCTTTGAAAATTTTATAAAAGAGAACATATCCGGGCAAAAAAAGAAATAATACTAAATCTAAACGTGTTAAAAGTAACAAGGCTGTTAAAAATCCGATTTTATAAGAATCGATCTTTACGTTTTCCGGTTTTGAATTTAAATACAAACAACAGAACTTTATTTCGAAAAGTAGTAAGAGTAAAAATGAAAGCGAATTTTCTAATCCGGAAGTATTATAGTCTATGAATGTTCTAGATGAAAAAAACACTCCCAACGCAACAGCAATCAACCCGAACCCATTTCGAAACTTTGAAAAAGTAAAATAATAAACGGATATAAAAAGAATTCCACATAGGTAAGAAAGTAAATATGCAGAAATCGAAATTTCCCGCACAACCCACTGTATAGGTATCAATAAAAAGAGCCAAAGAGGATGTGTATAAACTTGAACCCTTTCCAAAGGATTCCAACGTAATCCATACCCGTTTAAAAAATTATCTACAACCCGAAACGTTATAAATGAATCGTCGCTCAACCATGAACTATGGTAGAATAGTATTGAATATATAAAAAATAGTAAAAGTAAGAAGATAATTTTACCGAAAACTCTTTTGGGAAAGTAGCTTTCCGATAAATCCATTTTTTAAGAATGGCGTTTGTGAAGTTCTTCTACAATTTCTTGCAGAGAAAGTCCTTGTTCTACTAATAATACCTGCAAATGAAAAAGTAAATCGGCTACCTCGTGTGTAAGTTCTTTTTTGTCCGAATTTTTCGCGGCAATGATTACCTCTCCAGCTTCTTCCCCTACTTTTTTGAGAATCCGGTCTACCCCTCCTCGAAACAAGTCTGCGGTATAAGATTTATCGGGAAGGTCCTGTTTTCTTTTTTTGAGTATGTTTTCCAACTGTAACAAAAATTCCATGAACCATTTCCTTTCTAAAATCTGCTTCTAGTTTTCTAAGCCTTCGATTCTCCGACAACCGTATTTTTAGAGTTCTTTTTAAAGAAAACGCTGGCTAAAACGTTGATTCAAATGTCTGATGATAGAGAATGAAAAAACTACTCTACACTTTGAATCTTTCCGAGCAATTTTTATGGGAGTTCCCACATTTTAAAAACAGGTGGATCCGTAATAAAAGCCAAAGATTCAGATTTTACAGTAAAGGTGCTTTTTCGCAGGAGTTCCCACAAAAAGACCAAAAAACTTTTTACTTGCAAAAGTATGATTTTATGGATTGTCGCAACAATTTAGCGCCACGACTTTCTAAATTCAGAACCTCATTTCTGATTATAAATCGTTGGATAGAAATTTTATTTTTTTGGAGTTTTGTTTTATTCTGTACCTTCTTCTCTTTCCCAATTTCAGCCGAAATTCAATGGGAAAAATCAGTTCAAATTGCATTTGAAAAAGCAAGGAGTAGCGGTAAACCGATCTTTATAGACGTCTACGCGGATTGGTGCAGCTATTGTAAAACTCTTAAGAAAGAAATTTATCCTAAAAAAGAGGTTCAGCTAGAACTTTCTAAATTTGTCGCTCTTTCTTTGGACGGAGATAAGTTTCCGAATTTAAAACGCAAATATGGAATCAAAGGTTATCCTTCAATTCTCTTTTTGGATCGAAACGGTAGTTTGATCGATAAGATCACCGGTATGCCTGATTCTAAGATGATTCTCAAATCTTTGAAAAATGCTTACGTTCGTAGAAATCTTGAAAATGAATATTTGGAAAATTTAACCAAAGATCCGCAAGGCATCCAAACTAACTTTCAAGCTGGAGTTTATTATTTTGAAGCAAAAGAATATTCTAAGGCGATTCAGTTTTTTCAAAAAGCAATCGATTCCAATGATTCTAAAAATCTTGAAAAGAAACACGATGCTTTATTCAATTTAGGAATTTCTTATTTAGAAATTGGAAACTTCAAATTAGCAATCTCAACTTTTAACTCATACCTTTCTAAATATCCAAACGGAGACCTCGTTTCGGTTCTTTTCTTTCGTGCAAACGCATATGAAGAACTAAATCTAAAAGAAGAGGCAAAAGCCGATTATAAAAAAGTTTTAGAACTTACACTTGATCCAGATGAGAAACAAGATCTTCAAATGAGAATCGATTCCCTAAATTAGATTTTTTTTATATATCATTTATGATTTTTGTTTTATTTTAACCAAGAAGAATTTTTTTCACAGTTTTGCAGAAATTATCATCCTTATAAAAATAAATATCTAAATATCCGTTTTCTATACTTTTGTTCCAAAAATTAAAATGAGGATAAACTATTAATAACTATATAATAAAGTACTTAATATTTTGCATGGAATCAGTGTTTTATGATAAAATTAACGGTACTCAATTTTATAGAGATCAGTAATAATTCTAAAATAGGTAACTACTCTATTTTTACGAAATTCATTTGAATTTGTTACTACTCAGACGTATGAAAATAGCACTAAAAGTTGACGATCAATTTTATCAAAGACATAGAATTTTTCAAAAAATTATATTTAAGACTGATTTGTTAGTTTTTTGAAGTAGATCCTACAGTTTAAGTTTTGAAACAAGTTCAGTATAAATATTATCTTTATGTGTTCGAGAATTCATGTTTCAAAAACTCTAATGCAAATCACTCAGTGAGTACTATCTACAGATCGCAACTCAGGACTCGATTTTTTGAGGAATAGATGAACTAGAAAAAATCTTAAGAATTTCAGCTCCTCTACTCTTGTGAGAGGGGATAGATTAATTAACTCATTCATCTTTAAACAGTTCATCCGTAAATCTAGATTCAGAGATCAGTCTACTTTCCAAAAGATTAAAACCGACTCTTCTAAAATAAGGTTTTAACATTTTGAGATATTGTTTTTTAGTTCTTACGTAGGCATAAGGATCTTCAAAATAAATATCTTTTTTCATACGAATATAATCGTCTTTCGTGGGAACAGAGAAATATAAGTATTTTACGATTTTATGAAGTTTTTCGAATACTGGGCGCAGATCTCCTTGGATGTATTGAACAACTGAATTACAAATTCCTAAATCAAAAGGAAGATGAACAAAATAAGAAAGATCTAATTCCTGAACCGTTGTGTTCAAAACAGAAATATTCCAAGCTCTGATCCATTTTTGAGCGAGTAACTCATCAAGCATCTGTTCGGACGGATCAATCGCCATGATTCTTCGTGGTTTAAAAATTTTTACCATTTCTTTCAGTAAAATTGCTTTCCCGAATCCAAAATCGGCAATCGAATTTACATTGATTTCCATTAAATTTAAAATTGATTTCGCATAACGTGCATGCTCTTTAGCATTAAAAGTTGCATCCACATCTGTTCCGGAACCGTATATATCTCTCCAATATGCGATTTCAAATGGAAGACCATTGGCCCCTAAGGTCAAATCATCAGAGGATTCTTGTTTTTTGTTTAGTTTTCCGAACTTCAATTTTATTTACAACTTACTCTATAACTAAAATTATTTATCAAAATTCTGATTTAAAGAAATTACTTTCTAAAACATAAAAACCATTTACAGTTTTGAAATTAATCACAAATCTTACTCCATTCCACAAATCATAAAAAGAATTGTTGAAAAATTAATTCTCCATCTGTTTCTATTTTATGGAAACCGGCAATTGAAGCAGTTTTGTTAATCGTCACTATGAAATTTTTCAACAACTCTAAAGTTAAAATATGAGTTTTCATTTTTTAGACTCTCTTTTAGAAAAGCGATTATAAAAATATAAACCATTAGAGTTGTCAAAAAATCATTTGTAAATTTGAGTTTTTCAAAACCATATTTTTTAAATTTCTCATAAAATCGTCGTTTTAGAAACATCGTGAATTCGGTGTAAAAAATCTGAGCCAATCCAGCTGCCCCAGGACCGGTTTCCCAGCTCTGGTCAATAAATTGCATATAGGAAACATTATACAACAATCTTCTTTCGTTTCAATCTAGAACGCGATTTATAGAGAGGGTTGTGTTGAGTTTCCCTATTTTTGGGACGGAGGTGGTAAATTTTTCTCTATCAGAAAAACATACTTTTTGCAAGTAAAAAGACTCATTCTTGTTGGAACACTTGAAAAATGTGCGTTTAATCCTTCTCATTCTAAAATCCTATTAACTTGTGGGTAAGGTGATGATACAGAGCGTTCTGTTTTAGCTCCCTCATATCGATCCTTTTTGCATTATACCAAATTTACGTTCATTACTACTCGAACATGAAAATAATACGATTAGATTTCTCTAAAAACTATTCAGATCGATAGAATACCTATTCCTTTATACTAAAACAGTGTTTTACAATAAAAATTACGGTACTCAATTTTGTAGAGATCAGTAGGATGTAGAATCTCATTTAAAAAAGCCAACAATTCCAGATTAAACAAGAGTTATAATAAATTCCACATCTTTACAAAATTGATCTGTTATTCCATTTTTATGTGTTCCAGTAACATTTACGAGCCAGTCTTTCTTTAAAAAAGAAAATTTCAAAAACCGAATATAATAAAAACGTCTTGTTCTAAATCTTAGAAACTTAAATTTTAATTTGTTATTCCAAATCTAAATTGTTTTCAAAGAACCTGTTCCGGACTTAAAGTAGAAGAAAAAATTCCAATTAAAAAATGATTCAGATTTTGTTCCCCCGTCTTTGACAGAAGACTAGATTTCGCTTTTTCCACCCTGATTTTTACCTGAGTATTTTCCTTTTGTTCTGAAATAACCTTCATTAGAAATGCTTTAATTAAAATTTGTTCTCCAGATAAAAAAATAAAAAGAGAATTTTTCATGGTATAACGTTTGACCATTTCTCTTTTATCTGCAAGCCAGATCTCTTCTAAAAACAAATAGTCCCTATTTCTCCATTCCGTCGGCCTGACAAACATAAGTTTTTGTTTGGAATGAAAATACACGTAAGACGAAACTGCTAAGTCTGCGTAAATTTTTTCGTCATTTCGGATTACTTCTCTATTTTTTAAATTTACCAAATCTTTTATAAACGTATCTAATTTTACCGAATTAATTCCGGTGATAGGTTTAACGGAAAAATATGCAGATACAAGAAGGACTATAATCAAAACGGTACTCGCCGCGATTGTGTTCAGTTCTTTTTCGGACTTTAAAAGAAAATTCCCTAGATACAAAATCAAAAACAAAGGTCCAAAATTTAAAAGATATTTCCAAAGAAGTTTGTAGAAGTTCTCAAAAGAATTTTTTCCATAAAATCCAGCCAGAATCAAAACGGTCAAAATGGTTAAAAAAATTCCTAAATAAACAAGCAACACAAGTTGAGGAATGTTTCTTCTTTTAAAAAAAACGGATTGGTGTTTTTTCCTCTCTCGAATTCCTACTGTTCCAGCCTTGACTATGAAAATCGTAATCCCTACAAAAAAAACCGTAAAGTGAGAAAAAAAACTTCCAAGTACACAAACGATCAGTAGAAATATGTCCCCCAACGTTTCCATTCTAAACGCTAGAAAAAGTATCAATAAAAAAAACAGACTAAAAAGTTCCGGATAAAACGCTAAAGGTATAGAATACGTCAAAGGTGTAATTGCAGATAAATAGCAGAGAAGATAATGATTCGGTTTCCATTTTTCCTTTTGAAGTGTAAAACCTATACAATGGATCCCGAGTGAAAAAATAAATGCAGAAAGTGAAAAGAAAGACGTGGTATAGTTCAACCCAGTGATTGATTTCCAAAGATTTAAAACTAAAAAAGGAAGTGGAGGTTGATCGGAAAAAAATTTTCCTTCTTCCGTTAAAGAACGTAAATTGGCGAGCACCTCCATCGCTTCCGGATTTAAAGGTTCCCCAAACCAGTTGTAAAGTACGGAGAGAATCACTGCAAGACCAATTGCAGATAGGAAAAGGAAGATGGGGTTGGCTTTGTTACTTCTTTCTAAATCCATAGGGCCCGTAGTTTTTGCGGAAATCAGAGCAAGGATAAAAATTTGGGTGAAATTCTACCAACACATTTTGAAGTAACAATGAGAACCTCGAATCGGGACAGAATTTATGGAAAATAAAAATCATATCCTATATGACAAATCCGGCAAACCATCCAAAGAACCGGCTTGGATTTTCAGAACCTACGCGGGTCATACGAACGCAAGAGAATCCAACGAACTTTTTAGAAAAAACCTTTCTAAAGGTCAGACCGGTCTTTCGATCGCCTTTGACCTTGCGACTCAGTGTGGTTATAGTTCCGATCATCCAATTGCTAAACCGGAAATCGGTAAAGTAGGAGTTCCGATCAATACTTTGGAAGATTTTAGAATCCTATTTAATCAGATCCCTATCGAAGAAATGAATACTTCGATGACTATCAACGGCACTTCCATGTATCTTTTGTCCCTTTACGTGGCGCTCGCCCAAGAAAGAGGGGTAGACGTTTCGCTTCTTCAAGGTACCACTCAAAACGACATTATCAAAGAATATCTCGCCAGAGGAACGTATATATTTCCTCCCGCTCAATCCATTCGAATTATAGTAGATATGTATGAATACTGTCTCAAAAACATTCCGAAATGGAATCCGTCTAACATCTGTTCGTATCACTTACAAGAAGCTGGTGCTACTCCAGTTCAGGAACTTGCATTTGCTCTTGCGACTGCAATGGCAATCTTAGACGCAATCAAGGAAAGAAACTGTTTTACCCCAGATGAGTTTGAACAATGTGTGGGTAGAATTTCTTTCTTTGTAAACGCTGGAATTCGATTTGTAGAAGAGATGTGTAAGATGCGTGCTTTTACGGAAATGTGGGACGAAATTACAAAAGATCGTTACGGCGTAAAACAAGATAAATACCGCCGCTTTCGTTACGGGGTTCAGGTAAACTCCCTCGGTCTTACGGAAGAACAACCGGAAAATAACGCATGGAGAATTCTAATCGAAGCGTTAGGCGTCACTATGAGTCGGGACGCTCGTTGTAGGGCTCTTCAACTTCCCGCTTGGAACGAGGCTCTTTCTCTTCCAAGACCTTGGGATCAACAATGGTCTTTGAGACTACAACAGGTTCTCGCTTATGAAACGGATCTTCTAGAATACCCAGATCTATTTGAAGGTTCTAAAGTTGTAGAGAGCAAAGTAAAAGAACTTAAAGAAGAAGCCTACAAGGAAATTCAAAAGATTTTAGATATGGGTGGAGCAATTCAAGCGATTGAAAACGGCTACATGAAGTCCCAACTTGTAAAATCTCAAGCAGAACGTCTTGCAAAAATTAACAATAACGAAATGGTTATCGTAGGTAAGAACAAATGGACCGAAGGTATTGCTTCTCCATTGATGACAGACCAAGACGGAGGAGTTTTTAAAGTAGATTCTAAGTCTGCGGAAGAAACTTTAGAAGTTCTTGCGAAAGTAAAGTCTAACCGAGACACAAATCAAGTGAAAGCCGCTCTCGCACAATTAGAAACAGACGCAAAAGCCGGCAAAAATTTAATGTATGCTTCTATTGAATGTGCCAAAGTCGGTATTTCCACTGGAGAATGGGCAGACGTTCTTAGGTCCGTGTTCGGTGAATATAGACCTGCTACCGGTGTAGAAGGTCAAAAACTCAATCTTGAATCTGAAAAGGTAACACGTGTTAGGGGAAAGGTAGAGGCATTTTTAAAAACTAACGGTTCCAGACCGAAAATCGTTGTCGGTAAACCAGGATTAGACGGTCACTCCAATGGA
Source organism: Leptospira interrogans (assembly GCF_900156205.1). Classification (GTDB taxonomy): domain Bacteria; phylum Spirochaetota; class Leptospiria; order Leptospirales; family Leptospiraceae; genus Leptospira; species Leptospira interrogans. The sequence continues at coordinate 43,427 of NZ_FTNA01000001.1, read as the reverse complement.
GCCGAGATGATTGCAGTTTCCGCAAAACACGCAGGCTTTGACGTAATTTATTCTGGTATTCGTTTAACCCCGGAAGAAATCGTTCAAACTGCGGTGGAAGAAAACGCGGACGTGATCGGTGTTTCCATTCTTTCTGGTTCTCATTTGGAATTGGCAGAACAAATTTTTAACGAACTGAAACACTACAAAGCAGACATTCCTGTGGTTTTTGGAGGAATCATTCCTCCGAGTGATTTTGAAACTCTGACAAAACTAGGAGTTAAAGCAATCTTTACTCCCAAGGATTATGATCTTATGGACGTAATGGAAAGGATTATAGACATCATTTCCAAAACTGTAAAAGCCGCATAACGCGGTTTTGTTTCGAAACATAGTTGTGAAATATCGCAAAGAAGATCTCGCAGAACTTATCGAAGGAGCGCGGGTGGGAGAAAAATTTCCTCTCGCAAAGCTCATCTCTGGTTTAGAAAGACCGGATTCTTTTGAGTTTAGAAAAAATCTTTTCGAGGCTCTTGATTCTCTCGGGTTAAATGGAAGTCATTCTTTGACCGTTGGTTTTACCGGAACTCCGGGTGCGGGAAAATCTTCTTTGCTCGGAGAGTTAGCGACTCAATTTTTGAAATCGGATAACAATGAAACGATGGCGATCGTCGCAATCGATCCTTCCAGTTATATTTCCGGTGGTTCCTTGTTAGGCGATCGCACTCGCCTTTCCCTTCCCGCCCGCGAAAAACGAATCTACTTCCGTTCGCAACCCAGCCAGTTGGAACTAGGTGGAGTCAATCCTTATACGTATCACGTGATCCGTCTTCTTCGTTGTTTTTTTCGTTTCGTTTTTATCGAAACCGTTGGGATCGGCCAAAACGAGATCGAAGTTTCTAAACTTACCGATCTTTCTTTTCTCGTTTTACAACCGTTAGGTGGAGATCAGATTCAATTTATGAAAAGTGGGATCATGGAAGTTCCGGATTCTTTTATCCTTAACAAATGTGACGAAAAGACCCTCGCTAATTCCAGTTATCACATGTTGATCTCTACGTTAGAATTTTTAAAAGACGTTATGCCCGGTAACCGACTTCCTCCCGTTTTTAAAACTTCCACTAAAACAAAACAAGGAATTCAAGATCTTTTGGATTTTATTTGTTCCGCAAATCCTATCGTCGATCGTTCTCAAGAAACCGTTCTTCAACTGAAAAAATGGATCAAAAACGAATTCGGCAATTTCGGCTTGAAAACTATTGAAGATGTTTCCTTTCCCTATTCTTCAAACTTTGAAACCTTAGAAGAAATCGCCCTGCAAAAGATTCGAAAGAATCTACTACTTTAGTTGATTGTTTCGATTTTTCTTTGAACGTAATGTTAACGTATTCTAAATTTCTCTTGGAAAGTAATAGTTCCGACATCTCTTCTTTTGTTATAGAAATGCTAAAAATTCTTTTATATAAAATCTAGAAGACTAAAAATCTAGTTTTTGTAAATAATATGGATATTTGTCGGTCATTGGATTTGGTTCGAATTTTAATTCCCTCGATATTAAATTTTGTCTCCGATTTAAAGTCCAAGTCATACTGTAAGTCCAATGCAAGCTAGGAACTCCTTGGTTTAAAGTTTCCACAGTAGAACCCCCTATTCCAAAGTCTTCTAACCAAAGCATATAATTAAAAAGATAACATCGTGAAACACCATGAGCCGCCGCCAACACACCTAAAGTCGCCCAAACTCCGGTATTGACTCGAATACTGAATTTTTTCATTTTACCTACACTACGATTATATTTGATTTTACCCGCTCGATTATGAAGACGTTTCATAGACGCGATCTGTTTAGAATATTTTCTCAGTAAAAGAGGAAGTTTTTTCGTAAGAGCTTTTCTTTCTTGAAAATTCAAACGATTCCAATAAACATCTGGAACCAAAAGAGAGTCCGTTCCAACAAAACTCTCTACCAAAGTGGATTGAATTTTTTGATCGTCATCCAATAAAAGAATATCCATATTAGGAAACGGTTCTTTCAAATTTCACAGTGGAGCGTTTTTTGGAGAATTTTTTGAATCAAACATAGATTTTAATTTTGAGCACGTTTCTAATTCTAGTTTCCACTCTTAATAAAATATGTGAGTTCCTACAAAAACCGTCACCTTACATAGCTCCCGCATTTTAGCAAAATTTACAGTAAATTGAAAATCTTTACAGGAGCTCCTACAATTTCAACGCTCTACAGTGAAATATAAACTTGTAATAGTTCCCAACATTAACTGTAATTGATACATCATCACTTCCGAAAAAATTCATAATTTCGAATAACATAAAAATGAAACACCATTTTGGAGATCTCTTAGACAGAACTTACGGACATTGGACCATCGTGCCTAACGTAGAAAGGCATCAATACCATCAAGATGATTGGGCTCAAGTTCAAAGTTCAGTTTCAATTGCCACCATCTACGGTAACGACTTAAACTGGAAAAAAATTGGATCCTTATCTAAACTAGAAGAACTAACGCTCCATCAACCAAATAAAGAACAGCTCGATTTTATATCCACTCTTTGGAGACTCAAAAGATTAAGAATTACTCATGCTCGCCCTAAGACGATTGATTTTATTAGTAGGCTTCAAAACGTAGAAGAGTTAGTTTTAGAATACGTTTCCGGTTTTGAAAGTGTAGAGCCAATTGGAGAACTAAAAAATCTCAAGGCTTTACACATCGAAAATGTACGAAAAGTCACAGACTTTTCCGGACTCAGTCATGCCCAAGGACTTCGTTATCTCAGTATTTACGGTACACTTGATTGGGCCCAACCAATTGAAAGTTTTGATTTTCTTTCTGAACTGAAGAAATTAGAATATTTCGATCTTGGATTTGTAAGATCACTTGCAAAAACTCCGGCTTTAGAAGCCTTAGCACGTTTAAAAAATCTTAAAAAAATTTTCATACCCGATAACATTTTTACACTATTAGATTACGCTTTACTGGAAATAGGCTTACCCGGAACAAAAGGTTCCGTCTTTCCACCTTTTGAAAAGTCCAAGTCGAGCCTTGATCCAAACGGAGAATGGTTCGATTTATTAGGTAAAAAAGCAGGAAGGATTAAAAATACCTCTCCCAAAGCGAAAGAAAAATGTGAAGCACATTCAAAAGCCTACGCAGAAGCAAAGCAGAATGCCTACAAACTTTTAGGCAAATAGACTAAGAGCCGTTGCAAAGACTGTAAGAACTCTCATAAGCCATCAATAGGACCTACTCAAATTTTATAACGAACTTATTAAAACGATTACAACTGATTTCTTTTAAGGTTTTAGGACAAACTCTTACTCATCCCTATAAAACTGAGTATCTAAAATATTTATCGCAATGCGAAAGCGATTATTATGCTGCGATTTTTTAGGAAATAAATAGCTGCAAAAAAATTTATGATACTCAACTTTATAGGAATCTAGAATAAAAAGTTCGGCGTAAAGTTCACAAACAAAACAAGATCTTATTTTTACCGAATGTTAATTATCCTCTCGAGTCATTTTAAAAGTTTAAACGCATGCGTCCAAGATTGGGATAAAAATCCAGGAATACACCAAAGAATACAAAGTGGTTCGATTGCCCTAGCCGCTTCTACCTTTCCCATGTCCTCTGTATCCCAACCAAAAGTATCTAAAATTTCCTTTATTTGTTTTTTAGAAGAATCATCGTTTCCACAGATAAACATACTAGGTTTTTCACCTTTCAACTGAGGATTTACCATAAGACCACTTCCTACGGAACTGAAACATTTTACAAAATTAGCCTTAGGAGCTTGTTTTTGTAATTTCTCCATTAGAGATTCATTATACGATGTGAAAAAATTCAGAACACCATTTTGAGGAGGTATCTCTGAAATAGGATTGGTTGTATCTATAATCGTCTTTCCGTTAAGAGAATCTATTCCGGATAACGTTAGTACTTCGGAAGCTACACTACCTTTAGAACACAACACTATAATTTCGCCAAAGTTTGCCGCTTCCGAAAACGAACCGATCGAAGCCCCTGCTCCTGCCTTCGCAAGCCAATCTTTAAGTTTTCCAAAATCTCTCGTGCCAATTTTCACTTCAGCCCCGTATTTTAAAAATCCATTTGCAAGAGTTTGACCAACAATCCCCGAACCTAAAATTCCGATTTTTTTACCTTTCATAAACTCTCCTTTTTGATTCTAATTTGATTCATTTTTTTAATAGATCTTAATTACTAACATCGCATAACAAAGTGTCCAAAATTCTGTGCATAACGAAAAATTTATATTACTCAATTCTATAAAACCAGTAAAACTCAAAATTTATCTCTATAATAAAAATTCATTGTTATTAACGTATATTCTTAAACTTCAAATTCTTTTTTGTTTCGGACCTATAAAAATTGATTTTAAATTTTTACAAAACTCGCAAAATAAAAACTTTATACAAAAATCTGATTGGACAAAGATCCTTTTAAAATTTTATAGAGATTCCTAACAGTAATCTTCGATCACATGGAAGACTCTACTAACCTTTATTTAGCGTGAGTTCAACATAAAAAAATCTGGTCGAATTCAGCTTTGCCGGACCGGACCGTGTTTTCAGCTTCTATCAACAAATTGAAGGTTCGCTTGAAAACAAAATCTTTTCATGAATTCAATTTATTATAGAACACAATCTGTTGAGCGCCCGCAGAAGCGAAACGCTGAGTTACTTCGAACGACCCAGAAAACTTCCTAAATGCTTCTCTAAAGAGAGGTGTATTCAGAAAGGGAAACGTTGAGCCGCTACATCTCAATCGCTTTTGCATTGGATTATACCTAACTTAAATTAAACGACACTTTGTAACAAACATCTAGGTACTCAATTTTATAGGTATGAGTATTATATCAAACTTATGTTATTTAGATTTATAAAATAGAATGTTCAAGGTCATAGTATTCTATTTTTACATGAGTTCGACTGAGAAAGAATTTTCTAAAATTATAGTTCCTACATCATTTTACAGACAAACCTAGGTTTGTGGTACTTCCCGCACTTGAATACGACAGATTCAATTGTTATAAACTTCTATTTTATAAATTGTAGTAGTTTGCACATTTAAGGAATCAATCTGTAAAGTTCAGATTCCAGCTTTTTTTAGAATCATGAGTTCTTTACATTGAACTCAGGTTATTTTATATAAGGATAAATGATCATAAATCGTCAAAAACACATCTATCGTTGGGCAAAAATTAAAAATCGGAAGTGAAAAATAATCTTTACTCATAACTATATAATAAGGTACCTAATATTTTACATAAAATCAGCGTTTGGTAATAAAGTTAACGGTACTCAATTTTCTAGAGATCAGTAGTTTTTTGAAGTTTCCTCAAATACGAAAAATATTAATTTATTTTTTATAAATCAATAAATTTTTAGTTTAGAAACTACTAATATAATTTTTAAAAACCATCGTTAATTGTTAGACAAGGTGATTTTGGCAATTATACCCGAACGAAAAATAATGAGTATAACATCTTTTTGAACAACCATTTCTAAAACGTGATGTACAGTTTGATTCGAAAAATTAGGATGCCCTTCTGTATCCGGCAATAAAAGAACCGAACCAGATTTTAACTCTCCGTTTTCCGTAAATACAGACACTAAACTTTGTTCAAAACTTTCGTTAGATACGATCGCCCAAATTCGATTGGACTCGTCCACGTCAAACGCTCTGACAAAACGATTCCTTAATACAGAATTAGATATTTCGAATTTTTTTCCTACTTCGTTTAACAAATGAAAAGCTGAAGATACATGATATTCAGTTTCACAGACAATCCAGGGAGTATGAGAAACAAATTTCCATTTTGAATTTTTAATCTTCTGTTTGAATATACCTTTAGGAGACTTAAAATTCGAAACGTTAAAAACGAATAGTTCTTCGTCTCCGGTAAAAATTACGGAATCGTTATGAATCGCTGCATCCACGACCCAAGCGCTATTAAATCCATCGTTAACTAAAGACTTATCTTCTTCGTGTGATGAAACGTCATGCAAGCGAAATTGTTTTTTGCTCTTATATTCCGTATTATCATAATAGTTTGAATAATAAAATATAACATTTTCCTTAAGAACTGCCAAGGCCACCCTTTTCCACCTTGATAAGAGCTCTCGAGAGATAAAATCCCTTCTGTAGACAGTTTAAATTTTAAATAACCTGATTCATAATAAATTAGAATATTATAATTTTCAGAAACATGAATACGTGGGTTTCGGATATTTTTTTCCGTAATAAGGATGGTTGAAACTTTTTGCACCTGATCAAAAGCAATTCTCCAAACAGACACCGCTTTGGTACTAAAGTGTCCCACCGTGTAAAACGATAAAAAAGTTTCTGTCCTTTGAGACCTTACAAGCTTGAATATCCGGCTCGTCGATTCCATCTTTGAGGGAATTTAATATTTCGATAGATTGAATTTTTTCCGAATTCATAATTGTTCCTTATCGTTTTGAATATTTTTAGATTGCGATCGTTTCTTGTGCCAAATTTTAAATCGACTTAGATTCGACGTAAGAGGCTTGTTTTATTAAGAACTTGTCCCAAAACCTCAAAAAATTTTAGGTGATAATTCTTTAGAAATTTTTAATAAAATGTTATAGTTCCCACAAATTAAGTCGTATTTGGCAATTTGCAAACTTTCGAGTAGCTCTAATCTCGTTAAATTTTCGTAGTAGTTCCCACATTGGACGGTTTTGAAACACGCTATAAATCCAATTTTCCCACAAAAAATATAACATGGAAACTCTTACGGTTTATGTTTTACAGCTCATTTTGAAAATGTAGGAACTACTACGAACTCAAATCACGAAAAATGAATTCTCGACCTTATTTCTGTTTCATGAAATCGCCGATTGAAACAGTTTTGTTAATCGCCGCTATGGAATTTTTCATGTGACTGAATCTGTGGGAACTCTCACAAATCTAGATTCTACAGTAAAATTTTAATTAAAAATCTCGCAGTAAAACTTTCAAGAATTCGAAATTTTCTTAAACCAGTCTATAAAAATGAATATGGAAATTTCGTTGTTTTTAGAAAATTTTTTTTCTAATTTGTACTATATCGAACTCACACTAAATTAACGTGAGTTCGATATAAGCAATACGAAAGCAATTGTTATGTGTAACTAAAAACACGATTGTAAGAAACGTTTTACTAAGTTAAGAGCGCAAACCCATAGGAAAGTTTAAATTCCAAAGAAATTAAGGCATCATACTACGATCCATAGGAGATATCATTATTTTTTATTTGCCAAAATTCTCTTAAACCAAACCAGAAACTATAGCTTTATACAATCAAAAAGAGACAAATCATAATTTCAAAATATAAGAAATACATGATTAGTCTATCATGTCAAAAACACTGTGCAAACCAACCACCTAACCTCTATTAAGCGGCAACCGTAGAAGTGGACGTAGGTTCCACAAGTACCTCCGAACCGCGAAGTATTTTTTTTCCTTTTTCGGTCCAGACTGCTCTTTGGATTTTGATAATTCTGAAAAAATGCAAAATTTTCATTACTTGATAAGTAAAATCCAGTTCGAACCAACGAAACGCGAAGTTCGGAGAATTTGGATGAGCGTGATGATTATTCTGATATAATTCTCCTGCGATCATAAAATCTACAAATAAAGTATTCTTAGAATTGTCCGGATTTTTTTTATGATTTCTATATCCATACATATGACCGCACCAGTTTACGATTGCTCCATGCAACGGCCCCATAAGCCAATGGATCGGCAGAAGTAGATACCAAGCATACTGCCCTTCAGGGACAAAGTAAAAATAAAATAAAGTATAAAGTGTTCCACAAAAAAGTCTGAAAGTCCAAGAATTACTGAGAACGTCGATCGCAGGCCATTCAGGATAGTTTCCTTTAAACTCCTTTTCGACGTTTGTTGTTTCTTCTAAAATCGCTTCATAATTGAGAGCAGTTTTCCACATCATATCCAAAAAACCTTTAGAAGCTACGGGAGAATGCGGGTCCTTACCTGTATCGCTATAAGCATGGTGTTGTCTGTGCATAATCGCATAAGCACGTGGATTTAAAAAAGAAGAGCCTTGGGCTACACAAGTAAAAATATAAAAAAACTTCTCCCAAAATTTGTTCATTTTGAACATTGCGTGTGCCGCATATCTATGAAGAAAAAACGATTGAACAAAAGCAGATAAAAACCAGTGCCCAATGAAAAAAGATAGAATGATCCCCATTTGGTATTAACTCCTATTGAATAAATAGAGGCATTTGATAGGGAGAAGGTTGCGGAAAAGTTGCGAATTATTTTGAAAAAAGAGAATTTTTTTCTACTTGTTTTTCAAAAAGTCAAAAACCTAATCTTTTATTTGAAAAACTACAGAAACTATCTCATTGATTGATTCTTTAAGGTTGTTAAAAAATGAATTCTCCATCGTTTCATTTCATAAAAACAGTCGATTGAAGCAGTTTTGTTAATCGCTGCTATGGAATTTTTCAACAGTTATAAGATCAAAAAAAATATAAAATTTTCAATTCAATGAATTTGGAAATTAAAATTGACCCAAACGTTATAAAGAATCCATTTTCAAAATGCGCTTATGTAAAAATTACTTCACTCTAAATTTTTGAGATCTTTCAAAACTTCTTCTTCATAGTTTATTTTCAAACGATCTAAAAAGTTGTCCCGCAAAGGAATTTTATCATTTAAGAACAAAGAGAACAATTCGTTTAACAATTTTCTTCTTTCTTCAAAACCGGTAAATAACCATTCTAAAAGCTCCAAAGCAAGATCCATTTTTCCTTCAGTTTGAATCATATTACAAAATTCTTGTCTAATTTTTTCTTCCTGATCCGTTTTTAAAAGACCTCGAATTTTTTCAGGATAAAGATTAAGTAAGGTTTGTTTTTTCGCGTTGGGAGTAAATACGAAACATTTTTTATCGGAAGGTAGATGAGAAAGAACCGCATCTTCGGCGTCTTGGGGTGAAACCCCGTCTTCTTGCAAAGTTTTGAATATAACTTCTCCCAGTAAAAAATCTCGAAAAGGATAAAACGGAAAATCCTCTCCAGATTTGCCCGATTCACCACTCATTCTTTTTCGATCTCAACTTGTTTACGAATTTTTTCAAAAAGATTCTCAAGTTCAAAAGAAGTAAATTCTCTCGTAGGTTCAAAAGAACAAAATACAGCCCTATAGTATTTATCTTTGTGAACAAGATAAAAACCGGATGTTTCCATCATAGTCCTAAGTTTGGTTTCTCTGGAGGAAGCGACCACAATCGTAACCGAAGATAGTTTACTTTTTCTATGATCGATATGAAAATAACACAATGCTTCTTCCGGGTCCAAACGATCGATCTCTTCCTTAATTTCATCAAAACTCGTTACGTCTCTTGGACCTTTTGGATCTTTATAATTGATCAGAACCCTTTTGAAATAATGCATCTTATTTCCTTCGGGTGTAATTTCCATTCCGTTTAATATCCTTCTTTCGTCGGCCAACTCCTTCATCAAAAATTCTCCCCTACCCCTAGAATTATCTATGTCAAAGTGTTCAGAGGAAATGTCTCCCTTTTTGACGTTTTCATTGATTTGGGAAAGAGTATATTTCATCCCTGGTTGCATTTCGTGTTTGAAAGACATCTTAAAAAACGGATTTATAACTTCATTATGTAATTCTAATTCAATTTCGGCGTATTTTCCATGACCGTGTTCTACGATGTTTTGAATCGCTTCTGTCGCAATAATCCGAATTGTATCTGGATCCAATCCAGCTAATAAAGAATAACGATGAACAAAATTTTTGATTTCATATAGTGTCCCCAAACTTTCGTCAATTCTTCCTTGGATCTCATTGGTTACGATTTCTTCTCGAAAGACTCTGACGTAATATCGAACATTTGCCATTCCTTTTTTCAGATAAGGAGAATATGCCGTATTTTCTATCTGCCGTTTGAGTTTTTTGTTTTCTTCTTCTAATTCTCGAATTCGTTTCTCTTCTTGGGACATAAAAGCACTTTATTTCGTTTTTATATTTCACATTTTCAATCGTAAACCGACCGATTTCTAAACTAACTTTAGATGTTATGGATTCAAGTGATAATTATAGTGACATTGAAAAAACAAAATGTATCTTTCATTTTCTGTAACCTTCAAAAAAATCTCGATCATTTAAAACCAAATCTGTTTTCTTGTATCAGGATGTCCTTAAATAGATTAAAGACGGCCCAACGAATCCTGATTTTAGGCAAACGAACTAAATTTGAACTGGATTTAGAAGAATGGGGGTCTCTTGAAAAAATTCAAAAAATTTATAAAATTCAAAACGACTCTTTTACAAGAATTCACGAATCACATATCAGACAAATTTCCAATCGTGAAACTCTGAAACGTCTTTTTCCAAACGGAGACTTTATCTTTAGAAAAGATTTGGAACAAAAACCTCCCTCTGATTACGATCTAGTAATCGCGTTAGGAGGAGATAATCATTTTACCTTTGTTGCTCACCACGCTATAGACACTCTCGTTTTAGGCTGTAATTCCGACCCACCTACATCAGTGGGGGCTCTTCTTTCTTTTCACGTAGAAGACATTAAAAAAGCTCTGGAAACAAATTGGGAAAATACAATTTTAGAAGAATGGCCCTTGATCGAAGTCAAAATTCATTATCCGGATGGTAGAAAAATAAACACTTTAAGAGGAATCAGTGAAATTTCGATCCGAAACAACAGCCCCGATCTAACAAGCCGTTTTTTAATCTGCCACCAAAATCAAATGGAAGAACAAAAATGTTCCGGACTTTTAGTGTATACAGGTGCAGGTTCCACTGGTTGGGTCATGTCTTGCGAGAATACAGACACAAGTTTTGATAAACAATCTCCCTTTTTTAAAGTCTATTGTAGAGAACTTAGAAAAAAGGAACATACTCGGTATACTCTCGACCATTTTACGGTTACCGACGGTTTTAGTCTAATTTCAGAAATGAAAGGTGGAATTTCAATCGATTCTCTTGCGGAAACGATTTACGATTTTCCCCCCGGAGCAAAAGCTGAATTTAGCCTCTCTCAAAAAAAATTACACGTAGTGGTTCGTAAATCATGAGTCAACTAAAGATTAAAAAGAAAGAAATCTCGACGGAAATTTTCATCTATGTGCTGGATGGAAGATTAGATGAAAGTAGTTTTACTGAATTTAAAACCGAAATCATAGATCCTCCTCATCCGAACGTAGTAATACTCAATCTAAACGAATTGAAGTATGTTTCCAGTTCCGGAATACGTTCCATCTTCGAACTAAAACACAAACTTTCAAACGATGGTAAAAAACTTTTTTTGACGGAAGCTTCAGAAAAAGTAATTCAGATCTTCAACCTTTTAGGACTTTGGAAACCTTTTACTCATTTTGACACGGAAACCCAAGCACTCGAAGCAGCTACAAAATAGAATCAAATTACTTTAGATAAATTGCAACTACTCCGGACCTAGGCACGGACTCTCCTCCGTGAGGCCAGTGACTGGTTGGTTTTCCATAGTCTTTTGTGGTTTCCCCCGGATGTTGTACAGAAAGAAATAATTCCTTTTGATCAGGAGTAAACCAAAGTCCAGTCAACTCAGCTCCTACCGGAGAAGAAGCAAATTGATACGCCCGACCCGTATCGGTCCGGATCACAAATAGTCCGTTATTTCCAAATTTCTTATATACAGATCTATTTAAGTTCTTAGCAGAAATGTCCGTAACAACCCAAAGATTCCCTTCTTTATCAAACGCAAGATTGTCCGGAGCGGCAAATCTGGCACCACCCGCAATAAACACTTCAAAATCAAATTCTAAACCAGCGTGGTCCCCTGATTTTTCTCGGATACGTAAAATCTGACCAAATAAATTTCCATGTCTATCGTTGTTTGTCATTGCTATAAATATAGTCCCGTCCAAAGGATGAATTTCTATATCTTCGGGACGATCCATTGGAGTCGCGCCACAAATTTTTGCAGCGGCTCTACAATGTACTAAAACGTCTGCTTGGGTTTCGAACTGTCTATTACCGTTTTCTGTTTTATAATTCTTTAATGTTTCATTAGTTTCCAAATCCAATGGAATCCAAGTTCCTTTATCGAAGTCCGCGACGTATAAAATTCCTTCCTCCAGTAAAGTGGAATTTTTTGCACCTAAAGAAGGATCATAGGATTTTTTAGACACAAACTTATATACAAATTCATCCCTCGCGTCGTCTCCCATATATACCACCAATTTTCCGGAAGGAGACAACACAAGCGCCGCGTTTTCATGTGCAAACCTTCCCAAGGCAGTATGTTTTACAGGAACGGATTTAGGATCAAAAGGGTCCACTTCGATCACCCAACCATAATGGGTTTCGTGGGTAAGTTTACAAGGTTCAATGATCCATTCTACGTTTTCTTCACAAGAAAGAACCGTATTCCAAAACGTTAATCCTCCCGCACAATTTGCAAACGTCCCAAAAACCAGATTCGTATTTCCTACTGCAGCACTTCCGGCAGCTGGACCCGTTAGGCGAAATTGCGTAAGACCGTGAATCCTTCTTCCGTATTTGGAATCGGGGTTAAGAATCCATTCTCCTTTCTTTTTATAGATATGAATTACAGAACCTCCTAATGCATACAGATATTGTTCTATCTGTTTATCCGTTCTTAAATTCGGTCCTTGTTTTTGACTATCGTATCCGTTTACATAATATTCTAATGTTCCTAAAGTCTCGTGATTGTTCCAAAGAAGACCAGCATTCTTCTTTCCTTCCAAAGGAAAAAAACAATTGAAATCCGAATTAAAGCCGAACGTATCTCCTTGTGGATTGATCTTATCTCCGTAAAGAGCGATTGTATTGTATTGATAACCAGAAGGTAAGATCAAAGCATCTTGTTCACTCGGAGAAATTGTTTGAAACTTTGGAAACTTGTTCCGTTTAGACTTTAAAGGTTTTGGAGAAGAGGAAAGAATGCCGGATCTTGCAAGAGCCAAAGCCGCTGCACCCTTCCCTAAATATCTTAAGAATTGGGATCTGGACAAATTCATACGTCTAAATTTTCAAAACTCTCTTTCATCGAAATTAAATATGATTAAAAATTTTCAAAAGATTTCGTAGATCTAAAAATTAAATTCTTCATCATTTTCTTTGAAAATAAAGATATTCTTTTATTTATCAATACAAAGCAAAAATACGATCAGGTTCATTTTTTCTTATTCATTTTATTTGGTTGTAATAATCCGAAGTAATTGAAAACTAACAGTTTAGAACTCTTTCATGAAGTATTTCACCCCATTTTATAAAATACTATTTACGATTGGTTTTGGTTCTACTTTATTTTTCCTTCCTTTTTATCTATTCATTCACACAGAAAACAAACAATTAGACTGGATCTATCAAAAACTGAAAGAACCAGGTTCTACCGTCTTTGGTACTCTTACGGAATCAGTTCGTATAGAAAAATCGGGAAGAAGAGCCTATCTAGTTTCTTATAGGGTCCCAGATGAATTCGGAAAATTATACGAAATTACAGAACAAGTGGATGAAAATTTATACCAAAGACTCCGGGTAGGAGACAGTATAGAAGTACGAATACAAACTTTAAAAACCTTCGGAAAAATCCGTATGTTGGCCAGAATCAAAAAGAACTCTTTATCTATAAACGATTTTGATTTTTTAGAAATGTTTTCTAAAATAGGTCTTTGTTTTTCCGTAATTTTACTTGCCACCGGATTTTATTATAGAATTTTCAAGGATCAGGCAGTTTAATAAAAAAAGGATTTTCTTTTTGAAAGATCAGCTGCACTTGATACGGTTCCATCACGTAACGGGAAGGATTGATTTCGTAGGAGATGTATAAAAAATACTTATCGTATATCACGATATACATATATTCTTGAAATCGAATATGTTGCATCTGATTTCTAATACCACGCATCCAAATAGAATCCGAATTTACTCTTTCATAACGGATACTGGCAGCCTTGATTTGTTTCAGATAATCCTGAGTTATAGAAGGTTCTCTTTTTCTAAGTTCTAATTTAAAAGAACGAATCAGATTGTATTCCAATTTTGCTTTTTCAAGCGCGCCAACGTCTGGGATGGTTCGGAAATAATATTCGTAGTATTCCTTATCTAGAGTACTTGCATCTTTTTTATGAATATCTACGTTTTCCTCTGGTGCAGGTCCAGCAGAACTTTGTGTTCCTTGAGAGAGTAATGGTCCACAGTAGAAAAAAAAGATAATAATAAGAACCTGTATTCGAAGCCAATCCATAAAACGCACAGTATAAGTATCGGATCGACTTCGAAATTCCAAGTCTTTTTTCCGACTTTTTACGTGCCGCTCAACTCTTCTAAAGTTTCCGTGGTCCTCTTTAGATATTCAGAAAACTCAGATTCATCAAATATTTTAGAGGAAAGAAGAGCCATATCATATACGGTTCTAGCCAACTTATCCGCCTTAGCCGAACTAAGTCCTTTAGATAAACCTAAAATATTCTTCACGAGAGAAGAACGAGTATTAACTACGAGAGTATGATTCTTTAAAAGATCGAGAGGTTTTTGGCCACCTAACATATTCATTTCGTTTAGTCTACGCAGATGCTCCGGAAGTAAAACCACCGCCGGCACAGTCTCTGCTTTGAGAGGTTCTGCTTTAATTTCCAATCCGTCCCGTTTTAGTATTTTTTCGAAAAGTTCTCGGATTCGGTCCGCCTCTGTTTTGTTATCCGAATCCACAATCGGAGAAGAATGTTCCTTATCCACAACTCCTTCGGCAAGTTCAGAATCAGCTCTCTGAAATTTCATATCCGGATTTTTAGATTCTAAAAATTGAATAAAGTGAGAATCAATTCTAGAATCTACTAAAATCGCTTCGAGTCCCTGAGATTTAAGCAAATCCATATAGACGGAAGAAGTTTCAGAAGCATAAAATACTTTGCCGTTGTTCTTTTCCTTGTTTTTGTTCCAATAGTCTTCGAGACGAACAATTTCACCATTAGAAGTTTTGAAAAAGATTAAATCCTTTGCCGCCTCGTAAAATTTGTCGTCAGTCAACATTCCGTATTTTACAAAAATGGAAACTTCATCCCAGTTCTTTCTAAACTCTTCCTCGTTCTTTTTGAACTCCTCGTTTAAACGATCCGCTATTTTTTTTACGATATGAGCGGAAATCTTTTTTACCAAAGGGTCACTTTGTAAATAAGAACGGGAAACGTTTAAAGGAAGATCCGGAATATCAATGGTTCCCTTAAGTACAGTCAAAAACTTAGGAACCAAGTCGTTTGCGTCGTCACTTACAAATACGTGATTACAATAGAGTTTGATTCCTGATTGATTTACGTCTAACTCGTGTTTTAATTTAGGAAAATATAATATTCCCTGAAGACGGAACGGATAATCCACGTTTAGATGAACGTGAAAAAGTGGTTCTCCCGAAAAAGGGAAAAGATAGTTATAAAATTCCTCATACTTTTCCTTGGTAACGGAAGAAGGAGCTTCGGACCAAAGAGGAGTTTGTTTATTTGCCTGTTCGTTTTTGACGTAGATTGGAACCGGAAGAAAATCGCAGTATCTTCGGATTAGTTCTTTAAGTTTCCACTGATCTAGATATTCACCGGAATCTCCATCTAAGTGGAGAGTAATTTTAGTTCCTCTCGTGGCTTTATCTGAAGAACGTAAATAAAATTCAGTTCCAGATTCACTTTCCCAGACCACTCCAGTAGAATCTTTCTGATACGATTTGGTCTCTAAGATTACTTTTGTAGAAACCATAAAACAGGAGTAAAAACCCAATCCGAAATGCCCTATGATTTCCGGTTTGGCACCTTCTCCTTGAAATTTTTTTACAAATTCTTCCGCACTCGAAAACGCAATTTGATTGATGTATTTCTGAACTTCCTCGGAACTCATTCCGATTCCGTTGTCTTCTATTGTTAGAATTCTTTTTTCTTGATCAAAATCTAAATCGATTCTATAATCGGTGCCTCCTTCGAATTCTTCGGAGAATGCAATTTTTTTTAACTTAGTAATCGCATCACTCGCGTTAGATACAAGTTCCCTAATAAAAATGTCCCTTTCGGAATAGAGCCATTTTTTAATGATCGGAAATATATTTTCCGTTTCTACGGAAATTCTTCCTTTAATTTCTTCGCTCATAAATTTTCCTCCATCTTATTTTTCAAAATAAAATTTGCGATATGTAACAGGGTCCGTTTGTCCTTTCGATTCAATTGAAACGCAATCTCCGCAAAACCGGATTTGGCTTCTGAAATTTCCAATAAAAAGGAAACGTCCTCTTCAGAAATCCCTTTGGAAAGTAAGGACTGCCTCAATACCAAGCCTCTTTTAGTTCCCGTTTGCAAGTCAAGTTCTTTTAAAATCGGAACTCCGAAGATCGGAAAAAGAATTGGAAGAGATATTAGAAAAGTAGAATCCGATTTTTGGAAATAAAACCAAATCGTAAAAGATAAAAATATAAAAGCGAAGGATAAAAGTCGAAAATAAAAAAATAAAGTCGAAATCTGATTTTCTTCGGAAGGTTCTTGGTTTTTAGAATTTTTGTCCGTTCGAACAGAAACATTTACAGAAGGAATCTCAAAATAAATCGTCCGATACGTTCTAGTACCCGGATCGAAAAAAATAAAATCTTTCGGTTCTTGTTTCCAAACCCCGACGGTCCTCATCGGGATGCCGTATTCAAAACGAGCTACGGAATAAAAACCGTATTCTCCATTCTCTAACTCAGTAAATTTCCAAGAACGAGAAGTGTCATACAACGTTACTTCTGGAATACAATTTTTTCCTTCTTTACAATTGGAAATCGGTTCCGTCACAGAAGAAAGATTCCCCTCACCTTCGATCGTCAGTTTCAGATATAAGGTCTCTCCTTCTTGAATGGTTTTTCGATCATTTTCGATTTTTACATGAGTTTTAAACTTGCCTACCGCTCCACTAAACTTTCCTTCAAATTTAGGAAGTTCTTTTACACGGATTTGATTGGGAGTTGTAGGAATCGTTTTCACGTTGAAGTAAGATTGAAGCTGACCTTCTAAAGCGAAGGTAGTTTTACCGAGTTGAAATTCTCCAGCTCTCAGAGGAATTAAAGAATAAATTTCTTTGTTATATACAGCAATATCATATACGTTTCCTTCATATAAAACCTGATCTGGAACTTTTACCGCAACTCCGGAAATTACTTCACTCCGAAAATACGGAAAACGAATAGAATCGGCAGGATTGCGATCGAAGTAAGGCTTGCGTACGTCCTTATAATACAAAGTAAAATAACCGATGAGAGGTTCTCCAACCCAAACTTCTTTTTTACTCGTTTGGAAGAGTACTTTCAGATCTGCGTTTTCGGGTACGGTTTCTTCTTCAAAACGAAAAAAACGATCAAAAAAAGTACCCCTTCCTCTTTTTGCAACTTTAGATTTTTCTAATACTTGAATCTTTAAGGGAGGAGGAGAAAACGTTTTACCGTTCACTTCGATGCTAAGAGTTGGAAGTGTAAACACACCTTGTTTGGAAGCTTGGATTCTAAACTTCAAAAGCCTTTTTCTAAAAACTTGAAAATTGACGATCGTAGTATTCTCTTCCGAACCGGCATAGGATATGGAAACATCTGAATTGGAATAAGATTTCTGAGGGATCAAAAATCTGGAGTTCATATCCAATTCAAAAACGGCATAGGATTCTTCTCCTAGGGGGAATGTATTTCGCGTAATGTAGAATTTAGTTTCTTCCGCAGAAAGAGAACCAATCCAAAATAAAAAAAGGATGGTCCAGAATCGGTTCACCAGAAAACCTCTCTGTCTTTGGTTCTTCCGCTTTTTCTGCGTATCTTATTTAAATCTAAAGAATCCAAAATCCTTTCCGTTTCCTCTTTAGTAAGGCGTTCTTCTTTGTTAGGCGAACCATTTGCGTTTTCCTTTTCGTTCTGACCGTTTTTCTGTTTTTTACCTGAAAAGGAATTCGTTTGATTTTTAGAACGATCTTCTTTTTTAGAATTAGAATTTTGTGGATCGGAATTTTGAGAAGGAGGTGGGGTCTTACGAAGATATTCTAAATTTTTTCTAGCTTCTTTTAAATCCGGATTGAGTTTTAAAGCCTTGATATATTCTTCTGCGGCTTTTTTACGATCTCCGACACGCATATAACTGTTTCCTAAATTAAACCTGGATTTCCATTGAACTTCGGGAGAAGTAGAATCTGCAGACTTTTCAAAATGACGAATCGCCTTATCGATGTTACCCGATTTGAACTCTGCGGTTCCACGATTGAATTCTAATCTAGAATCTTCAGGGAAATAAGACTCTGCTTCCTGATATTTTTTTAAAGATTCTAGGTATTCTCCCTGATTGTAATATTCTAAACCTTCTTCGATCCGATTTCCACCTGGGTCCAATTCAATCGCGTATAAAGACGCAGTTAAACTTAAACCAATTAGAATTACAAAATATTTAAATATACGAATTTGTTTCATATTACAGAAACCGATTTCCGTTTGGGAAATAACAAAGATTCCACTAAAATCCAATCCAATAATAGTAGAAAAACTGCCGCAAATAAAAATTTGCCAGAACCTTCCGCGCGTTTTAGATCTTTTTTTCTAGAATATAAATTTTCCTCTAAAGAAAAAATTTCCTTTTGTAGAATTGTAGAATCGGGTGGATTTGAATCCAGTGAATAAAAATTTCCGTCGTTTTTATCTGCTAGATTTTTTAAAAAAGTTCGATTCATTTTAGAATGAATGATTCCAGGAGAATTAGAGTTTGAAGTTAGAGTTCCATCCTTCAAAAGAAAACCGTTCAAACCAGAATTTTCATCGTTATAAACTATCGGGCCCCCGCTTTCCGTTCCGGCAGCCCAAACTTGAAAACTCGCCGGAAAGGAAATCGCTTGTGGATCATTTTGATCTTCTCCATCGGTTACTAAAATCAAAATTCGATTTCGAAATACTTTTTCGGAACGAAGCAACGCTTCCGCCTTTGTAAAAGCCTGACTCAAATCGGTTCCGCGATCCCCTACCATATCCACATCCAATCCACGAACATAATCCGAAAAAGCGGACACATCCGTAGTCATCGGACAATATAAAAACGGACTTCCGGCAAATACAATCATTCCAAATCTGTTTCCAGATAAAGAGGGCAACATCCTAAGTAACACTTCTTTAAATTTAGCCAACCGAGTTGGAGAACTATCTATCGCCTGCATAGAAAGACTTACATCCACTAAAAAGAGTATATCCACTCCTTTGAAAGATTCTTCCTT
Source organism: Leptospira interrogans (assembly GCF_900156205.1). Lineage (GTDB taxonomy): Bacteria > Spirochaetota > Leptospiria > Leptospirales > Leptospiraceae > Leptospira > Leptospira interrogans. The sequence goes on along the minus strand of NZ_FTNA01000001.1, from coordinate 24,148 downwards.
TTTTTCGTCTTTCATTTCCGTTTTTAGACCTGCAAAAAAAACACAGACTAAAACCGCAAAAATTAATAAAATTCTTACCAATACCCAACGAACATCCGGAAACGAAGAAGAACGTTCTAAACCAGGATAAAAAATTTTCCATTCCCTTATTTTAGAAATCAAAAATATTCTAATAGTTGAATATATAATCCATACAATTACAAGGGCGAAAAAAATGTTTTTTAAATTAGCGGAAAACTCTTGATTCATACATAATATCTCAGAAAAAACGCACGTAGTATTAAATCTAAAAGTAAAACCGCTAAGGCTCTATAGAGCCAGATTTCATATTCAGTTTCTCTTATTTCTTTGGGAGGACTTTGCAGAGGATCTTTTTCAAGAGAATCGATCGAAGAAAGAACCGCTTTCATTTCCTCCGGATCTTCTGCCCTAAAAAATCTGCCTCCAGTATTGGCAGAAAGTTCTTGCAAAATTTCGAAATTGATTTCATAAGAACCGTCTTCTTTTCCAATTCCGACGGAATAAATTTTTGCTCCAATTTGTTCTGCAAGATCAGTCGCTGTTACTGGATCGATTTTACCCGTATTGGAAACTCCATCGGTGATGAGTACAATCACTTTAGAACGAGCCTTAGAATTCCTCAATCGATACGTAGAAAGAATGATCGCGTCTCCGATTGCGGTCCCTTGTTCCGTCACTGTTTCTTCTTCTATGGTTTCTAAAATTTCGCTCAAAGATTCTCGATCACCTGTAAGAGGAGCTTGTAAATAAGCCGCACCTGCAAAAACCACTAAACCAAGACGATCATTATTTCTTTTTTCGATAAATCTTTTTAATAGTTTTTTAGAAACTCCTAATCTAGTTTCCGGAAGAAAGTCTCTACTTCTAGACATGGAACCTGAGACATCCAAGGCGATTAATATATCTACTCCTTCTTTTTCGTCGGGTAGAAAGGTAATTTTTTTACCTGGTCCGGAAAGAGAAAGTATCATCAAACTAATCGCAATCGGGCGAAGTATCGGTAAAAATTTCCCTAAGTTTTCAAATTTGGAAAAAGTACTTTCTCTTCTTCCTGGAAAACGAATTTCCATTTTTTTTAAGTATATTTTGTTTTTATAATATATAAAAGCCCAGATCCAAACTGGAATCAAAAGTAAAAGCGCGTAAGGATATTGAAAATTCATTTTTGATCCCAGATTCCTTTCCAATATAAAAACTTTTCTTGTGCTTCTTCTTTGGATAAAAAAACGTCTTTGGGTTTAAATTTTTTTTCTGTTAAAAATTCCTTCCAAGTCATAAGTTCTTGTTTTTCAAAAGGAAATTGATCGTATAAAAAACGGAACAGCTCCGTTTCCGTAAAAGAAGAAGTCTGCTTTCCAGAAAGAGTAGATGATTTTTCTCGAATATAAGAAGATAATAATCTAGAAAACTCTCGGGCTGAAATTGATTCCCGTTTTAAAAGTTCATTTAATCGAATCTCGTAAATTTCAGTTTTTTCCAAAGTTGGTTCTACTTGAATAATTGCATCCAAGGGAAAACTTTTACGGTTATAAATACGATAGGCATAAACACCAAAACCGATCAAAAATCCTATTAGAGCCAAAAGGAGAAACAACCTTCCCCAATATGATCCTGAAAAAGTTAGAGGTGGAATTATATCCGCAGGTCCCGTATCCGAAGCTGGGATCGAAGATTCGATCAGAATTTCCTTTTTAGAAAACTCTTTTTTTCCGTTAGCATCTGTCCAAAAAATCGGAACTGCAAATTTTCCAGTAGCATAAAAAACAAAATCTACAACGAGGGAATTGTCTTTTTTTTCGGAATATAAAATTTCAAACCAAGGTATATCCGGAGAATCTTCTAAAAAATGGATTCCCATTTCCGGGATTTGAACGTTTTTTACTTCTTCTAAATTCCATTTTAATTGGTATCGAATCTTTTCTGCGACCAAACCTTTTTCCGGAAAAACAGATTCTACGGGCTCCGCAGCCAAACGAAAAGAAAACATTAAAATACAAGAATATACTATAATGCGAATCTGTTTTTTCATTTCGAAAAATACCGAACCAAATCCTTAGTTTTTAATTCGTATTCTGTCAGATTTAAGAGAGAAGTTTGAAAAAAAGAATGTAACGATTTTAATTCAAATTCCGGAGAAAGACTTTTTCCCAAAAGGCCACCGTTGGATTCTTCCGGATCTCTAATATAAAAAAAAGATAATAGTGATTTAGGAGGATTTATTTCCAAAGGATCCCTAAAACGAATTGCGTGAAGAGAATAATTTTTTTTAAGACTGGAATATTTTTTTAAACCGCGGATTCCTATAAAATCACTTAACAAAAATACGTCCGCGTATCTATGAACTCTATTTTTTAAATACCGAAATGGCAAAAGAGGTTCTGACTTTCTAGGAATCAATTCCTTAGAAGAGATTTTTCGTAATACCGGAAGCAGTTCGTTTCTGGAGCGTAAAAAATCGGTTTCCCATTCCACCCGATCACAATAGAGAACGATCTTAACTCGATTTCCTTTTTGTACATAAAGTAAAGAGATAAGAGCTAAAACCTGAAAGGCATTTTCTGCTCTAGAAAATTCTCCTGAGCCCCATTCCATAGAAGAAGATATATCGTAAAAAACGATGGCTTGCCTTTCTTTTTCTTCGTAGAATTCCCTTACATACAATTCTCCAAAACGAGAAGTTACGTTCCAATCGATCAGCCTTGTATCGTCTCCAAAATCATAGAGTCTTACATCTTTAAAATCCAGCCCTCTTCCTCGTTTGGAACTTTCCGCATTTCCAGCCTTTACTTTAAAAGAACGGGATTTACGTTCCAACTCCAGATTTGATAAAATTGATAAGAATTCTTTACGGATCATACAAAACTAAGGAACCGGAGTTGCCTCCACAACAGTTCGGATCAAAGATTCTACGTTCAATTCTTCCGAAATTGCCTCAAAGGTAAGCAGTATTCTATGTCTTAATATTTCCACAAGAGACGTTTTTACGTCTTCCGGAGTTACGTATGTCCTACCACTCAAAAGAGCATTTGCTTTAGAACTTTTTAATATACTTAAAGAAGCTCTCGGAGAAGCTCCGTGTCGGATATACGGAATGAGTTCCGGAATGGTTCTTTCTTCTGGTCTTGTATTTCGAACCAATCGTACAATATAGGATTTGATTTTTTCTTCGATAAATACTTCGTCGAGCATAGAAGATAGTCGTAAAATTTCAGAGGAAGAAACGGTTTTTTTAATCTTTCCGTTTGCCGAACTTATTTTTCCGTGTTGATCCAAAATGGAAACTTCCTCTTCCAAAGTTGGGTAATCTACGTTGATCTTCATCAAAAATCGGTCCATCTGAGCTTCGGGAAGAGGATAAGTTCCGTCCTGATCGATTGGATTTTGAGTTGCGATTACTAAAAACGGTTTGTCTAGTTTATAGGTTTTGTCTCCAATCGTAACGGTCTTTTCTTCCATACTTTCTAGAAGAGCAGACTGAACCTTAGCCGGAGCTCTATTAATTTCGTCCGCGAGTAAAACTCCGGTAAACACTGGTCCCTTTCTAGTTTCAAATTCTGTGGTTTTTGGATTAAATACTACTGTTCCGACGAGATCGGCTGGTAAAAGATCAGGTGTAAATTGAATTCTTTTAAAGTTTAAATCCAGCGCACTTGCAAGTGACCTTGCAAGTAGTGTTTTTGCAAGCCCGGGCATCCCTTCTAAAAGTACATGACCTTGACAGATCAGACAAACCAATACGTTTCGAATAACTTCGTCTTGTCCTGTAATTTCTTTTCCCAGTTCTTGTTTGAGAGTTTCCAGTTTGATCCTGGCAAACTCTAAGTCTTCCAGTGTTTCTTTTTCCATAAGGTAAGAATTCGACAACCTATCATTCGCTTCAAGCGAATTCAAAGGACACAAAACTTTACAAACCGCTTTCCTTTTTTTTAAAAACAATCAAAGAAAACTACATATAAAAAATGAGATGTAACAGAAAATAGTTAGACTATCTTCTGCCTATCTTTTTGCATCCCAATTACCGGAACTATTATTACCTCGGTAGGTGCCTGAAATCGATCTACCTTCTAAAACCCCTATGTATTTTTGAGAAAATGGAACGTTGCTACCTATCTCGGAACATTTTATACCTACACAAGAACGGACAAATTGGATTTGATTTCCTTTTGTAAATACCCCACTCAAAAATTCTGATTTCCCCTTTCCCCAATTTGAGAATTTTAGAACTCCGTAGAGCCTTCCATTTTTTCCACCAAAAAATTGAAGGGTTCCTTTGTGAGGGCCAACGTTCAATTGATACGTGCCTACAAATAATTTATCGTTTGCGGAAAGTTCGGTGGAATCAGAAGATTTTTCTTCGGCTATAAATTCTATTTTTTCGATTAGATCCGTCTGAATTTCCTGATCGGGTTCTGTGATTTTTAAAATCTTAGAATCTATAGAAACTAATACACCTTGCGTAAAAGATCCGTTATACGTCACCTTTGCGGTTCTTTGAATCCCTGAACCACAATTTTTTAAGTAAAAACCCAAAATAAAAAACAAAATCGCCGTGGGAATAAAAATCACCAAGTCTCGTTTCCAAAAGGATCGAGTAGAATTTTCAGTGCTCATACGACATTATCGGTAAGTTTTAAAAAAACGTTCGCTCCTAAATCCGGTTTTTGTTTAATGTGAGTTCGGCCTAAGGAACTCATGATTCTGAAAAAAGTTAGAATCTGAATTTTACAGATCAATTCTTTAAATGTGGGAACTACCACAATTTATAGAATAGAAGTTTATAACAATTGAATCTGTAGTATTCAAGTGTAGGAACTACTACAAAACTTAGGTTTATCTGTAAAATAATGTAGGAACTACTTCAAATCACGATTTTATGAACAAATTCTAAAATTGTAGGAACTCATACTTTTAGAAAAATTTTTCAACCACCGAACTCATGTTATTTAAACGAGTAGCGTGGACACTTTTACAAAACTTAGAAATTGTAACTCTTAACACGTAACGACATTTTTACTTTTTTTATACAAACTCATTTTTTATTAAATCCAAAAAGAATCATCATTCGATTCTCACATAAAATCGCGGTTTTACGACCCCTTCCTAAGGGCCCTTCCCATCGAGTTCCAAGACTCTTTAGTTTTACGAAAATGTGGGAACTCATACAGAAACTTTAATACTCAAAAGTCAAACCATGCGATGAATTTCTGTGGGAACTACCACAGTTTTTATTGAAAATTTTAACGATAAATGTAAAACGAACGCTTAAATAAAAATTGATTTAAAAATATTAAAGAAGCTCAACATATTATCTAAGAAAGTAGAAACTACTACATTTAGAGCACCCGCATAATTTTCGTGTGAGTTCCCACACCAACTTTTTACGATAAAGCTCAAGTCTTACGCTAAGATCTGTCCCAAAAATCCTGCAGAGTGACCATAGAAACGATGCATTGAGTTTAGGGAGGTGTTGTTAAGTTACCCGAGCGGCCCTAAAACGCGACCCGTCGAGAGCGATCACCTTACCCACAAGTTAATAGAATTTTAGAATGAGAAGGATTAAAAACGCACATTTTTCAAGTGTTCCGACAAGAATGAGTCTTTTTATTTGCAAAAAGTATGTTTTTCTAATAGAGAAAAATTTTCCGAACCTTACCACCCCACCCAAAATAGGGAAACTCAGCACAACGCTCTCTATGAATCGCGTTGTGGGGTGGGAACTACTACGAAAATTTAACGAGATTAGAACTGCTCGAAAGTTTGCAAATTGCCAAATGAAACCTAATTTGTAGGAACTACTGCACTTGATTCAAAATTTCTAAAGAATTATCTCATAAATTCTTTGAGGTTTCGAGACCAGCTTTTAGATTGAATTTTATTTTTTGATAAAAATCGAAATCATATAATCAAATATGAATATACAAACTCTCGAATAAAACAATTATCCTCTCAAATATCAAACACAGCAAGAACAGCCGCTTAGAAAACGCTTTTTGAACTAAAAAAATAAGACGTTTTCTAAGCTAACGTATAGATTATTTACAACCTTGCATTTCTCCCATTCTTTTGTTTTCGTTTCCGTTTATGTAATACACTTTTCCAGAACCAACCGTCCAGCAGCCGTTTTTCTTATTTGTACCGACCATGATGGGGCCCTCTCCGGTTTTAGAACCATTTTCGTCGTATTCGATCGCTTTAGAATCGCTTACAATTTCAAATTGTTTTTTACCGTCCTTATAATATGTAAATGGGATGTCTGGTTTATAACTCGCTTTGAGTTCGTTTGTAGCCTCGTCTATGTTCATGATGGAAAACTGAAGTTTTCCTTTTCCGATCAACTGTCCTTCTTTGTTATAAGCTTCCGCAGAGGACATCATAAACTCGTTCATCATCTCACCTTTGTAGGCGGGATTTCCATTACTCCAATTAAATTTCCAAATTCCTTTTCGAGTATGCTCTCTTTGACCTTCTGCAAATATATTTCCATTTTTATAATATTCTTTCCAGTAACCGGAACGAAGGGCCTTTTTTTCTTTTGGATCTTTTTCTTTTTCGGTTCCAGGTTCTAACTTAGGTTTGTAACCACCTTCCATCTGAATCGAACCGTTATCATAATAGGTTTTCCAGATACCGGTTTTCAGATCATCCTTGTAAGAACCTTCGCTTTGAACCGTACTCCCGTCCTTATGAAAAGAAGTTTCCTGACCTTGTTTTAAACCGTTAGAATAGTTGGACACTTTTTTCTTAGCACCATTTTGACCGGGGTCCGCGTAGTATTCAGTCCAAAGACCATCTTTTTGATCTTCTTTATAGGAACCTTCTTCGTCCATCAAACCTTCGTTGTTTTTTTTCCAATAAGGCCCGTTCTTTTTATCGGCTTTATAAGTAATACTCTCTGTTTGAACACCATCTCTTTTGAATTTCTTTTCTTCTCCTTCTTTTACACCACCTACGTAAGGAGTGTCACGCAGAACCTCACCGGTTTCGTAAAGAGTCTTCCAAGAACCTTCCCTTTTATCATCCTTATATTCACCGGTTCGAATTAGAACAGAAACTTTCTTTTTCGTAGCAGAATCTTCTTTTTCCTGATATTCTTTCCAAGCTCCGTTCTTTTTGAACTTTTTGATTTGATCCGATTTTAAACCATCTAACTGTTCAGTAGAACAAGGTTTACCACTACAATCGGTAACAACCGGACCTTCTGCTTTCATGTTGAAAGTTTCTTTATACTTTTCCACACGGATATTTGGAGGAAGAATTTGAACTTCTAAATCTTTACCTTTATTCTCCACATTAGGAGTGGAGTTACAATAAGAAATCGCAACCGTAACAATAGCCAAACAAAATCGTTTCATCATTATTCCTTAAAAGTTTGAAAACTTCCCACAAACGTAAAAGAATAGAATTCAAAAGTCAAGAAAATCCGAAATCACAAATGAAAGTGATTTGCCTATAAGAACTATAAACGACTTACAAAAAAAATCGTACATTTTTACGAAAATGTAGAATTCCACCTATCCTAATATGGGCAAGGGCATAAGGAACCTATGATTCATTTTTCTGAAAAAAATCTGAATTTTACAGATCGATTCCTTAAAGGTAGGAACTCCACCCATTTCCTTTAGAATTTATACTGCCTGAATTTGAGAAATCAGATGGATTATCCAAAACAATCTTAGAATGTGGGAACTATTACAATTTATAAAATAGAAGTTTATAATAATTGAATCTGTCGTATTCAAGCGTGGGAACTATTACAAAATTTAGGTTCGTCTGTAAAATGATGTGGGATGTGAGTATTACAAAATCAAATTCTAAAAAAAGAATAATTACAAAATGATAAACGGTTTCCAAGCAACTGTTTCTGTAGGAACTACTGCAAATCCACGATTTTATAAACAATTTCTAAATTTGTGGGAACTCATACTTTTAAAAAAGTTTTTCTCAACTGAACTCGCGTTAAAACGAATTTAAATTTTGATGATGACCCTAAAACAACGGTTTTGTGCAAAAATCGGATTAGACGATGATTCTTTTGTATTTCATAGTAGTTCCCACAATTTACAAAGTCCAACTGCAAATCCACGATTTGTGGTAGTTCCCACATCTATTTTTTTACGAAAAAATTGACTTTAAGAGAAAACAGAGTTTTCACGTCCTGATTACGTTAAAATATAAATTTGTGAGAGTTCCCACAGATTAAGTCATATTACAAATTTTTAAACATTTATTTTTATAGAAAAATCAGGTTTTTATAAAACGAATTCCTTACGCAGAACCCATGTTATTTAATAGTTTATACTTTAATCATATGAATTTAGAGAAAGAGAATCTTGGAGAATCAAAATTTAATATAACGACTGACTCCTGAACTCAACAAAACTTTTCTCTTTTAACTTAGCACGATCCAGCAACAACTATGCTCGGCAAATTCATTTCTGCAAATAGGAACTCATGTTTTTAAAAAATTTCTCATCACCTTATCCAGAACTCACGTTAAGTATTTAAGAAAAACATAATTTATTTTTATAGTTTTCAATCAATTGAGCAGAAAATTATATTACAACAAGATTGAATTCGTCGTGGTTCAAACTTTGAGAAAATTGATTTTTATTTTGGATCTAAATAATAATGAAGCAAAATAAATCGGATAAAAGGACGATAACAATCCAAAGAAATATGTCCACTATCCGCATAAGAATTACAGGCATAATAAGGATCTTTACTCATATCGATCAAAGGAATTTTCCAATCGTCATGAATTGGTTTTATTTTTTGTGACCAAGTTTCTGGAATTTTTAACTCGTCCAAAACTTTTTCCATAGGAGGAGAAACTCCAGGTCTTACGAATAAGATTTTTAGATTTTCTTCTCTTTGTAGTATAAAAATTTTCTTATAGAATTCATACTGCATCTCCGAAGGGGTGTAAGAAGGATAGATCCAACCGATCGTTTTACGGGCAGACTCTTGAATTTTACCAAAGTCTTTTTCCACATAAGCGCCCGCCGGAGAAATTGCATTTCCCTTATCAGATTTTAGAGTGGCAATCGTCATCGTTTTTAACAATTCACCCATCGCAGAATTTTCATTCTTAAAACGTTTGATTACGTTGCCGATATAGGGTTTGTTATAACTCACTCCGAAAAGAAAATTCGCAAAGTAATAATTTACGTTTTCTTTTCCAAAAGTCCATGCATATTTTAGAATGAAGATAGGATCAAAACTATTTGCTAAATTCGCTTTTTTGAATGTAGTACTGTTTTTATTAAACTGAAATGGATCCGTTTCGATCACGATCAGATCGGGGTGAACTCCACCGTTTTTTATCAGTTTTTCCAAAAAGTATAAATAATAAGCCGGGGTAGTAACCGCAGAAGAAAGATTATAAATATCCCAATCCGGATAAAACGCCAAAAGATCTGAATTTTGAAAGTAGAGCATTCTAGAAGATCCCATAAGGATCATTAGCTTTTTCTTTTTTTCGGGGTTTCTAGTATATTCTCCGTCGGGACCGTATTTGAAAACGATCTCTTTGAGAAGTTCTTTTTTGACGTCGTAATAGATATAAGTGAATTCTTGTTTTACGTAATCCCGGACTTGGTCTAAAAAGAAAAGTTTGTCGAATAAAAAAATCGCAAAAAACAAAAGAACTGGGTACCAAAGAAACGGTTTTGATTTCAAGGAATTCTCCCGGTTATAAGATTATACTTTTTGCAACTAAAAACTTTTTTAAAACTCATCATAGAAACTACTACATAGGATTTTATTTTTAAAACGTGGGAACTCACATAAAAATTGTATTCAACTGTAAAATCCCAAACCTATTCAATCATTTTCTCTCAGTCCAGCAAACATACAACAGCGTGTTCTGCAAAGCAAGATGACATTTGATTTCGCATGATCAGTTCCGACAAAAAATAAATTGGAATTTGAAACAAATCACAAAAAAAGAGCCGGTGGGAAATACCGGCTCAGATTTTAAGAAAGTGAAAGACTGTCAAATGAAATCAGGCAGTCACCATATCTTTCTGAGAGAACTGTCTGCGTTTCTTTTGTAACTCCGCAAACCATTCTTCAGCGTGTTTATGATAAGCAACCAAACGTTTTACATAAGTTCTTCTTTCAGGCATCAAAACTCTTCTCGCCTCATGAATGATTTCTTCCACGATCTTAGTATGAAACGTAAAGTGGCTGGAAAAAAGATTGAAGTAATCTCTATCCGAAGTCTCCCAAGGTCTGGAAGTGATGTCCGCAAAATATTGTTCTAACTGTCTTATATCAAAATCGAAGTCTGATTCGTAAGGAGAATTGACAACCGCAATCGCATCAGTAAGATCAGTGAGGGTTTGAAAGTAAGTCTCTAATTCAGGTAGTTCCACAGGTAAAAATCACCTTTCCTAATAGGTTCTTTTTACCATCCTTTTAAGAGGCCTTAGGCGTTCAAGACTTTTTCAAATACTCCCTCAAATGTTTTCCCTCTTCTTCCCAACCTTCAGAAGCAGCTTCTATCCATACGTCATACTTATCTCCAACCGGATACCCTGAATTTGTAACTACCAATTTAGAGGAATCTTCGCCTAAAGAATGAAATTCCAATTTTAATTCTATTTCTCCTGCAGGATGATCTTGCCAAAGTAGTATCAATTCTTTAAAAGGAATTATCTTTTTATAAATACCGTTAGTCGTAAGATCTCCTTCCATCCCGAGCCTCCAAGTCCAAGCAAAGTTAGCTCCTTCTTTAGGACGCCCCGTCACCTTATCCGCAAGCCAGTGAATTAATTCTTCATTTACAGTAACCGCATTCCAAACCCTCATAAGAGGATAATCAAATTGAAATTCTTTAACAATACTTCTTGTTTCCATGCTTTCCTTCTAGTGAAAATCTTTATAAAGTTTTTTGAATAGAGTTTTTTCTAAAAATGCAGGTGCAAAGTTTCTTAACCATTTTAGAAAAAAACCAGAGCTGTCCATGATAACTAATCTAGATTCTGGATCTTCCACCGAATCGATCATTTTAGACGCGACTTCTTCGGGAGATTTAATCTTGTCACTAGAATGTTGAGATTCGTTCAAAACGTTTCCGTCTCCGTCCAAACCAGAAGAACGTAGTTTCGTTTTAGTATAAGGTGGACAGAAAATGATAAACGACAAACCATCTTCGGAAAGTTCGATCCTTGCCGCTTCCAAAGCAGAGTGTAAGGCAGACTTAGAAGAAGAATAAGCACTTCTTCCTGGGATCCCGTAGAGTCCACTCACAGTAGACGTAGCGATTACGGAACCTCGATTTAGTTTGATCTGAGGTAATAATCTTTGAATGAGATAAATAGGACCGAAAAAATTAATATCAAAGGTTTTACGAAAAGTTTCGATTCTAGTAGAATCAAAACGAGAATGAGTTGTAATACCAGCGTTTGCAAATAGAACGTCTATACCTCGATAATCTTTAGAAATTTTTTTAACCGCCTTGTCTATTTCTTTCTCAGAACTTAAATCAGTAGAGATATGAATCCAATCAGCAACGATACCTTTCTTTTGTTTTAAAAGTTTCGGTTCAGTTCTAGAAAGATTGATCAAAGTACAATCTAATTTAGATAAAATCCCTAAAATCGCCTCTCCAATTCCAGAAGAACCACCAGTTAATACAATCGTTTTGCCCAACCAAAATGAAGGATTCATATCACGGAGCATTTTCAACATAAGAAAGAAGGATTCAAGAATTTTTTCAAGGGAAAAGAAGCATAAAACACTTCCCTTGTTTTCACTGAAAAAAGAAAAACAGAATCATGGGAAAGATTCTACTTATCAAATATAAGCTTGATGGAATTCAAACAAATCTATTTTATAGAATCGTTAACCGACTCAAAAAACCTAGCTCTTACTACCCGGACGCATGAAAATAGTACCAAGTTATTAACGGCTGAATTTACGAAAAAAATAGTGGTATTTAAAAATACCGCAAATTCGGGATTTACTTGCATTTTAAAGCAGGATCAAAATATTCAAATTTTTGAAACAATCTAACACAAGTATTCTATTCATGCGTCTGAGTAATAATTTCTAAAAACTATGAAAAAATATAAAATCCAAATTCTTCTATTTTTGCTGATGATTTCAATCGCAGGTCTTTCGATATTTTATAAACTAAAACTGAATGAGACTCCGGATTCTATCGATTCAAAAAATCAAACCGAATCAGAGATACAAAAAGTATGGATCCAATTTGCAAATTCAATTCTTACAGACGATCTCAAAGAAACAAAAAGGCTCTCTACGAATTGCATTTATTGTCCGGAATGTTTGACCAATACTCCGGAAGAAGAATCCCGATTGGAGAAATTTCAGGATTCGAATTATGATAAATTGTATTCCGATCTTTCCTATATATCAATTGATACCTTTTTGGAAAAAGACAAGCCCCTATTCTTAAATGCCGAGATAAAAACAAAACTCTTAAATCCAAACAACTATAAAATCGATTTGGAAGATCCAATTCCAGATCGATTCAATCGTTCTTGTATTCTCTCAAAAGAAGAGTTTAATTCTACAAAGGTCTATGCTGTTTTAGTAACGGTTCAAAAACCAACTTTCAATTCAGAAGAGGGATCGCAGATGAAATTTACTTTTATTCGAACTAAAAAAGGATTACGATTTTGTGAGTATTTAAGCATTCCTTAAATCTTTTTTTTCGAATTTATGTTTGTTTCAACAAAACATTTTACCATAAGAATTTTCGGAGAAGACACTCCATCTTAATTTCGATCCAATCTTTGATCGATAGGATATAGACATCTTATCCCACAATATCGTATCATATTAATTTAATAAAGCATTTGATACCAAATCCACCACCGGAACGTCTCCTTTCAAGATCGCGTTTGTTAATGAATCGTTCATATTCCTTTTCCGTTGAATTCCCAGTTCGTAAAATTATCTGGAGAGTGGATTGAAGTTCTGAGAAACATTCGATCCCTGAATCAAAAACACTTTTCCCAGCAAAAATACTTCTATATCACAATCGATCAATCGAAATCGCAAAATAAAGAATCGACGACCGTAGCAGACCAATCCCCTCACAAAGAATATTAAAAAATTTGATTTTATTATTGATTCAAAAGTTTTAATCAGCGTGAGACTGAAAATTAACGATCTTCCATTCTCCATTTCGATTGAGATGTAGTACAATTTGAAATGGAAGTCCGCAAGGATAGTATTCTACATAGAGTGGATCGACCTCAACAGTATCTTGGTTCCAATATCTCTTAAGTCTGTTTCCATACGTTTGTTTCGGGCCATAAGACTTAATTGAAAGGTCACAGTTGCCCATCCCGTCTCCATTCCCTAATTCTTGATCGACTTTTTTTTGAAATCTTTCGTAAGAAGTTCCCACAATCGCATTCTCGTTCGTTAAACTGTATGCCTCTTTAAGCTTTTTTGTAATCAACAATCGCAGAAAGTGATTGGATACGGCTATTGCATCTTTCGGTATATATTCCGTATTTTTCAAAAAATAAAAGGACAAAAAAAGACTAACGCACAAGAAAGCAATCGCCGCCAAGAATCTAATTTTCATATTCAATCGTTATCCGCGCTGATCTCGTCTTGAATTACTCTTGCCTCTGCACGAAAAGCAATATACGACCAAACCCAGGTGATTAAAATCGTAATCTTATTCTTAAATCCTACCTGATAAAACAAATGGACAAAAAGCCAAGCCAACCAACCAAATAGACCTTTCATTTTCAGAATTCCCACCTGAGCGACCGCGTCCGTTCTACCGATCGTAGCCATAGAACCTTTGTCTATATAATGAAAAGGTTTTCGTTTTTTATTTTTTAGATCGTTTTGAATGAGAGAAGCGACATATCTTCCCTGTTGCATCGCAACGGGAGAAACTCCCGGCAATGGACGTTCTAAACCTTTAGAATAACTGGCGATGTCCCCGATTACAAAAACTTCGGAGTGACCTTCGATGTTGCAAAACTCGTCCACGATCACCCTACCTCCTCGGTCCAATGTGACGTCTAACGTAGCCGCAATGCTATTGGCCTGAACTCCCGCCGCCCAGATAACTGTTTGAGTAGGAATCATTTTTCCTTCGAGTTGAACTCCTCGTTCGTTAATATCAATCACTCTGGTGCCGGTCAAAACCTCCACTCCCCTTCTTTCTAAACGTTTTTTTGTAAACTCTCCTAAAGAAGGATCAAAGGTCATCAGTAATCTAGGAGAAGCTTCGATCAAAGTTATCTTAGATAAGGCGGGGTCAATCGTATGAAATTCATCCCGAATAATTTGATGGGAAAGTTCTGCGATAGAACCCGCGAGTTCCACTCCAGTTGGACCACCACCTATAATCACGTAATTTAAAAGAGACTTAACCACTTCCGGATCACCGGACAACTCGGCTTTTTCAAACGAAATCAAAAGTTTATGACGAATCTTTAATGCGTCCTTTAAATTTTTGAGACCAATCGTGTATTTTTCCCAATGATCATTTCCGAAATAACTGGACCTAGCACCCGCAGATAATATTAGATAATCATAATTCGTTGAAGTGTTTTGATAATAAACCGTTTTTGTTTTGAGATCGATTTTAGTTGCTTCCCCTAAAACCACAGTCACATTTTTACTTTCTCCTACCAAAGAACGAGTAGGAATCGCTATATCCGCTGGACTTAAAACTGCAGTAGCCACTTGATACAGAAGCGGCTGAAATAGGTGGTGATTCTTTTTATCGATTACTGTAATGTCTAAATTGTTATTTTGAGATAGTTTTTTAACGGCCTGTAAACCGCCAAACCCCGCGCCTATAACGACTACTTTCTTTTGATTGGATTCACCCATTTGTGAATATTCTCTCCCGCTTTCTTGGATTAGGTTTTTAAATCCAATTTTCTAGAAAGCAGGAATTCAAGAAAGTCTTCTGCGACATCCGAGACAATATTTTGCACTTCTTCAAAGTCTTTCAAAGTTCCGTAATACGGATCTGGAACCTCGGAATCTTTTTTTGAATCTTTTTGAAAAAATCGAAACAATTGTACTTTTTTTCTTTCCTCATCCGAGGACGCGAGAGATAAAACGTCCTTTTGATTGGATTTATCCATCGTTAGAATGTAGTCGAATTCTCTAAAATCTTCTCTTCTAAACTGTCTCGCCCTATGAGTTAGTTCGATCCCTCTTTTTCGCGCGGCTTGTCTGGTTCTAGGATCAGGAAGTTCTCCGATATGATATCTAGAAGTTCCACAAGAATCTACTAAGAAGGAAGATTCTAAATTTCTCTTTTGAATCAAATCCAAAAAAGCTCCTTCTGCGGCAGGGGATCTGCAAATATTTCCAAGACAGACAAATAAAACCCGAATCAAATTTTTACTTTTCGGATTCTGCTTTTCAAAGGGTAAGTTTATTTCAGACTGATCTTCGACCATAAAAATTCTGGAATGCGTTTCATAAGATAACCCAGGAAAACCCATGGGAACCAAGGAACTGTAGCCGATAAAACATTGTTTTCAATTCTTTTAAATATTTTTTGCGCACCTCGTTCTACGGAAATTACAAAAGGGCGAGACTTCATCCGATTATTGATCGGAGTGTCTATAAATCCAGGATGAATTACGCTTACAGAAATTCCATATCGTTTTACTTCTCCTCGAAGCGCTTCCATATAGACAGATAATCCCGCCTTGGAAGAAGAATAGCTAGCAGAACCAGGAAGTCCTCTAAACGATGCAACGGAAGAGATCGCTACAATTTGACCCGATTTCTGTTTTTGAAAAATCGGAAGAACCGCTTCTACACCCGCCATAGCCCCGATCAAATTGGTTTCAATCACTGCACGATCCGCTTCAAAACTTCTTCCACCAAATGAAGAAGTAGTAGAAATGCCCGCATTTAAAACGATCAGATCTAAACCACCTAACTCCTTAATCAATTTAGGAATGACCTTAAAATTTTGGTCTGCATCAGATACATCCAAAGAAGCAAAAAGAATTTTACCCTTCGTTCCAGAAGATTTCAATTCTTCTACAATTTTTTTGAGAACGTCCTTTCGTCTCGCCGTAAGGGCTACGTTTGCTCCAGTTTGTGCGTAAAGCCTAGCCAATTCCTTTCCAATTCCAGAACTTGCACCTGTGATGATTACGTTTTTCATAGAAGACAACTTAACTTAGAATTGTAACTCGCTTCAAACATTAATTTCAAGGAAAATCCATTTATTTAAATCTTCCGTAAATACAAAGTTCAAGAATTGTTTTACGATCATAAATAACAAAAAGTTAATTCCGCTTTATTGAAATGTTCCAACTTTTTGAATTTTATTTGGAACCGCTTGAGAAATACAAGTTCGATGTAAAAAATCCAGCTATAGAGTCAAAAACTAAATTAGAGTTGTTGAAAAATTCCCTAGTTCCAATTAACAAAACTGCTTTAATTGCTCGTTTCCATAAAATAGAAACAGATGGAGAATTAATTTTTCAACAATTCTATTGGATTTTTCTATTATAAATCAAATAGATACACTCTATTCTTACACCTAATTTATGTTAGGTTAGAATCTTATTCTTCTAATTTTGAACCTAGAATTTCGTCCGTGTGTGCCAAACGATCCGCAAGAATCCGAACCATTTTGGCAGAAAAATCTGGATTTTTAACTAGAAATCTTTCTAGCTGTTGTCTACTTTCTATCACGGCAAGTCTACAATCTAAAATTGCTTTTGCGGTAGCGGTTCTGGGCATTGCACGAAACAAAGCCATTTCACCAAAAAAATCTCCTTTTTTCATGACAGCAAGACGTTGGATTGTATTTTTCCGAGTAAAAAAAACTTCGACGGAGCCGGAGAGAATTACATACATCGCGTTATTTGTATCTCCTTCTTTAAAAACGATTCCACCAGCAGGAATCTCCAACGTATTCATTTTTCAAACCGCCTAAAAGATTTACTTCCTTATCATAAAATCGCATCTTGACGTTTAAATATTAATTTTATCTTTAAAAAAAGCACACTCTTTTTATGATTTCTAATCTTTCATTACTTATAGATACATTAGGGCTTTGTATACTAGTTCTAATATGTATCACCTCAGAAACGCCTTCTCAAATTCTACTTTCTTTTCCGAAAAAAGAAACTTCAAATAATAGAAGCCAATCCGTAGATTTCATCCGAGGACTTGCCATCACTGGAATCGTTTTTATTCATGTGAACTCTTATTATCAGTATTTTGGTCCAAACGAAAGCGCCTCTTCATTTACTCTTTTTATTTCTAACTTATCTAGATTTGGGGTTCCGGCGTTTATTATTTCTTCCGGGATTTTTTTAAAATTCACAAACTGGAAAGATTATTGGAAACCAAAATTAATTTCTTTTTTGATCCCTTACTTAGGTATAAGCCTTTTGGCTTCTTATATAAAATTAGGAACGTTTCCTAAATTAATAGAATTTCTCAAAGGAGTTTTACTCGGAACCTGGTGCGCTCCTTATTATTTTGTTCCTCTATTAGTTTCCTTTTATGGAATATTCCCTTTTTTGAAACTATTTGTATCTAATTTAAAATCTTCAAAAGCAGTTTTGATCTTTCTTTTGACTGCTCTTGTGACGAATTTTTTATCAAATCACTTTTTTCATTACGTGGACGACCCGGTTTTAAAAACCATAGAGCCGATTTTACCCACCGGATTTTTTTTCTTTTTCGTCTTTGCTATGTTTGCCGAAAAGTGGTTTAAAGAACCTAGAAATTTTTTACTACTTTTCAAAAAGTCCGGTCCCCTACCCTACTCTTTTAGTAAAATTCTTTTTTGTGGAATATTATTCTATTTAGCTGTAGTGGGTATTGCAGGTTATTTTTGGAAATTTGATTCTTCCAATCATTTGATCTTTTATCCCCTTGTTATGTTTTTATTTTTATTTTTCTGGGCAGAAGATTCTCAAAAACAAAACAAACATAAAAGGTTCATTTCCACTTTTGCCTTTATCGGCAAAAATAGTATGGGGATCTTTTTTCTACATCCCATACTGATTCATCTGATGCACGCCTTAAATCCTTTTGCTTGGGGTTCTGGTTTTGCCTGGCCGTTGATTTTTATCGTCGGTTTTTTGAATGTAATCGTCCCTCTTGTTACTTGGTTACTTTTTACTAAAACGGTCCATTGGGTTCTTCAAAAAATCAGAACATTCTAATACTCTTATAAGTATTTAAGAATGTATTCCTCTAAATTAGAATTGTCAGAAAGATACGTTTTTATAATACTCAACTATCTATTGTTATCCGGTTCCAAAATTCGGTGATTGAGAGTTATGTGTAATGCGCTAAATTAATACTACTCGGACGCATGAAAATAGTACCAAGTTATTAACGGCCTAATTTACGAACAAATAGTGGTATTTAAAAAATATCGCAAATTCGGGATTTACGGCATTTTAAAGCAAAACCAAAATATTCAAATTTTTGAAACAATCTAACACAAGTATTCTATTCATGTGTCCGAGTAGTAAAACAAGCTCATCATAGTGTTCTTTTCATAGACTCCAGCAGCAAACGCATTTCTAAAATTAACACTCAAGTCGATAGAGTTATTGGAAATAAATTTTCATTTGATTGAAATGAGAAATTGAAGTGATTTTGTTAAACTTCACTATTAAATTTTTCGACAACTCTAATATTGATTACTATCATTCAAATTTAGAAATGAGAACGAGTGCGGCTGGATTTTCAAAGGAATTTCCTTAATATAGAACCATTAGAACATTATAAATATCTTAAGTATATTTTTTGAAAATTCTTACATCCCATTTGGGAATTCTTTTTTAATGGTCACTCCAGAATCCCGAACTTGTTTTAGAGCCTCTCCATAACTTACTAAAATTTTAAGGGCAAAATCGATCCTATCTCGGATGTAAGAATCTTCCTTACTTGCCGATTCGGGTCCGTTGAGAACGTGTTCTGCGTCTCTTACTATGATATGTTCGGGAATGTAACAGAATTTGGTATTTTTATAACTACTCATCCTAAGTTCGGCGATAGGATAAGCCCCTCCCCTACTCGCAGAAACAGCGCTTATCAAAACCGGTTTGTGACCAAGTAAAGTAGAATTACAGTAAAGAAGAAAGTTTTTTAGTCCGGGAGAGGCCATACCGGAATATTCCGGAGTTACAAAAACAAAAGCTTCCGCATTTTTAAGTTCAGCTTCTATCGGCTTCCAAATCTTATCCCAAGACTCTCCACCTTCCCAAAAGGAATCATCCCAGACCGGAAGTTTATGATTTCCTAAATCAAGAATCCAACTCTGATGACCTAAAGATCCAAGTCTATTTCCTATCCAATTTGCGACCTTGGCCGACTGTGAAATTTTTCTATGAGGACCGGCTATAATAGCGATTTTCATGTTTTCTCCGTTTAAAGAATTTAATTAAAAAATTATTTTAAAAATAGTTGTTTATCGTTCTTTCTAAAAACACGGCTGACCTTGAGGTTACCTCTTTTTTTAGTCTTTGATTCCATATTTCTTTTTTAAAGAAGAAAGTTCTTTTAAAAATTTTTCCCTTTGTTGTAACGAAAGTTTTCCGATCTGTAAAACGATCTTAGATTGAATCAATTTTCGGGATGAAATGATTTCACCCCCCCTACCCTCTTTTTGTTTTAAAAGTGCTTCCAGGTTTTTTACAGAAGTATCCTTTCCAGATTTAATTAGGTCTCCCACCGATTTCTGATCGAGTCTTGCAATAGAACTCAATTGTTTTACGTATCTTTCGGTAAAACCTAAAATTTTAGAAACTTCTTCTGCAGTTTTCTTTTTTTCTTTTCTTAAAAATTGAATGGCACGTCCTACTTCCCAAGGGTTTAGACTTTTTCTTTTTTCATTTTCTGCGAGAGCCATCTCAAAACATTTGTCCTCGGACGCCGAGGTTTCAATGGCAGGAATCGTATTCCATTTAAGAATTTTTGCGGCCTGATACCGTCTTTCTCCTGCAACAATCTGATACTTTTTTCCAGATTTTCGTACTACAATCGGCTCAATCAATCCCAATCGTTTCATAGATTCCACAAGATCGGAAACTTCTTCTTTTCCAAAAACCCTTGGTTGGGATGGATTTGGAACTATATCAGAAAGTTGTATTTCCAATTTAGAAGATTCTTTTTCTCCAAACGCGGTAAGAAGATCCATTCCCGCAAAATCCGACCGTTTAGCCATTTGAAATCCTCTCCATTAATTCCTCCGCCAAAGAAGAAAACATCTGCATAGCTTTGTTATCGTATTCTCCCAAAAGTTTTTTCTTAGCCTGCGCCTGTGGAATCGATTCTCTTCTATAAATAACAGTATTAAAAACTTCAAAATATTTTCGGATGGCGTCCGCGAGCCCCGCGAGAGCACGCGCGTCTTCATACTGATTGAGAACAGCCCCTAAAAGATTAAGTGACGGATTTGCTTTCTTTTTAATTTTTAAAATTGTAGAATGTAAATCCTTTAGGCCTTGAACGCTAAAAGCTCGTGTTTGGATCGGTATCAATACGTGATCGGCGGCGATCAAAGCATTTTCTAAAATTAAACCTAGAGAAGGTGGACAATCTATAATAATATATTTATAACTGGAACGAACCGGTTTAAGTGCATCTTTCAAAAGTTCAAAATCGTCCCTTTCATACGGGGTCGTAAAATTGGCAAGATGAATGGAAGAAGGTAATAAATCCAAATCCGGAGCAAGTCTAATTAACAACTCTTTTACCGGAATCTGATTTTCTTCTTTATAACCCAAAGAATGGAACACGGAATGCTCCACGGCACCAAAAAAAAGTTGAGTGATATTGGCCTGAGCGTCCCAGTCCACGAGAAGCACGGGCGCCAACTTAGAAAGCGCCTCCGCCAAACATACCGAAACCGTAGTTTTACCTTCTCCTCCTTTTTGATTAGAGACTGCGATAATAAAGGAATCATAGGTTTGTTTTTCGGTTTTTTGAAAATATTTTTCTATTACTTCACGATCAAATTTTCCTTTTCCGGAAGTTGGAATTTTCCATTCCTTTACCTTGGATAAAAATTCATCTTCCGAGGAAATTTCAAACTCATCTAAAATCTGTCTGACTGTTAGATTTTTAGAATTCATGAATCTTTAGTCCCCGAGTCAATTTCATCCAGACGCACACACACTGTCAAATCAAACTATGTCGCATCGATTTCAAAAACACTAAAAACTGTATTGCATGAGTAGGGTAGGGCGGGTTAATCTGTCTTGATCCGTCAATTCAATCTTTCGGGGTGAAATGATTGCACCCCAGAATCGTCGGCAATTTAAATTTAGACAATAAACCTATGAAAATAAAACAAACTTCCTTTCTAATTTTAGTCTTACACTTTTTTTCGTTTGTATCGATTTACTCCCAGGCCGCCGTTACGAACCCGGAGGAAACCAAACCTTTTTCTACAAAAGAAAAACCTGTTCCAGCCGAAGAAACTTTTTTTAAAAAACTGATACAACAGTCTTCTTTTACCATACTCGCCGGAAGAAACGGAGGTGATAACATCTTTGAAACCGGCACCAAATATCCAAATCTTTCCGGACTTAAAGGAGGCTCTAGAATCACATATGCAAGAGACTTTAACTACGCCGGATTGGGTTTTACTCTTCGTTGGGAAAAATGGGAAGCCGATCTAAATCTAAAAACCACCGGACGTTATGTAAACGCAGGAGAGGGTAGGGATGAAGATTTCTTTTTAGGAGATCCAACGGTAGAAAGAGGAACTAAAATTTCGACGAGGGAATTTTCCTATTATGACACTCCTTATACTTTTATAGGTTCTCGAAATTTTGCTGACGGAAAAGGTCGTTTATCCATGAAAAACAATAGTCAATCCCTCATCCTAAGAAGATACTTTGGAGACGGAGAAGCGGACTATAGAAAAGAAGGAAAAGGATTTTATCTTACCGGCGGATTTCAATATACGTTTATGAAATACATTCTTTATGACGTGTTTCAATTTTTCGATTCTAGTCCGGTTTTTTTAAATAGAATAGGACTGGGTTTAAGTTTTTCATATTCTACTTACGAATTTCCCTTGGGTTTAGGTTATAGATATTCAAATGGAGAATGGGTTTTTGAAACTTCTTTTTCTGGAATTTTTTGGACAGGACATTTTCGAGACTTTCACTATCAGAGGGCTCTCAATTTTATTGGAGACGTTTCCGGTTTTGGAATCGACTTCAACATAGGAGCAGGAAAAATTTTTGGAAACTATCTAATGTTCCTCAAACTTAACGAACACAGACTTTTCGGAGACGGACATTTTGTTACCAAAGGTGGGCTCAGTGAAAGCGACATTTTATCCCAACACTTAGGCCATTATAAAAATTATATGAATCTAAAAGAATGGAACGTAGAACTATCCCTAACCGGATTTTTGTATTAAGAAATTATTCAGTTTTAAGTTTTCCGACAAAATCGGTAAAATTTAAAACTAATTTTTAAAGGAAGACAATCTGAAAAATAGAATTCTATTTATCAATTTAGGCGGCCCACGAAACAAATTTGAAATCGAAAAATTTCTAATCGATCTTTTTGAAGACCCTTTTGTTTTTGATCTTCCACTTCCAGAATGGATCCGAAAACCTCTGGGAAGATGGATCGCAAAAAAAAGAGCTCCCAAAATCGCAAAAACCTATGAGTCCATGGGATTTGGAGGAGGTTCTCCTTTGGTTTCTGAAACCAACAAACAAGCGGCTGCTATCACCCAAATCCTCAAAAAAATTACGGGAGAAATTTGGGAAAGTAGTGTTACTATGACTTGTGGTTATCCGAATATTAGAGATATACCTGCGGAATTTCTGATTCCGAGTAATAAAAATATTATATTTCCATTATATCCTCATTTTTCCAGATCCACCGTTTTAAGTACCGCTAAACTTATAGAACAAATTGTTGGATTTTGTCCGGTAGGTGCTAAAGGTTGGATTACACCCTTCCATTCTTCTCAAATTTATTTGGAATCGATTCGAGATTTGATTCTGGATTTTTTCCAAGGTAAACTGAATCGGGAAAACTTTTTACATTCCAATTCCTTTCAAGAAATTCCTGACTGGAAAACGATCGACTTAGTATTTAGCGCACATGGAATTCCGATCCGCCTAATTCAAAAAGGTGATCACTACAAGGAAGAAATAGATTCCAACATAACAAATCTTAAAAAATTACTCTACAAAAATGGATTTTCAGGAGAATGCCATACCTCTTTTCAGAGTAGGGTAGGGCCTTCTAAGTGGACCGAACCAAATACAATACAAATGTTAGAAGACCTCGGAAAAAAAGGAGTCAAAAGAGTAGCCGTTTATCCGATCAGTTTTGTAAGCGATCACCTAGAAACCTTAGAAGAAATCGGAGAACAACTCAAAAAAGTAGCTTATCAAAATGGAATTTTAGAATACTACCGAATTCCAGCTCCCGGAATTTATCCCAAATTTATAAAAGCGATGGCAAAAATAGCCTTGGAATCTTCTCAAACCTCAAAAAAGGAATGTCTCTGTAAAAAGTTAGGAGGTTATAATTTAAATTCAGTAGTATGTACACGGCTGATTTCTTAAACAAATCTATAATAGAGTTGTTGAAAAATTCTATAGTGGAGTTTAACAAAACTGCTTCAATTGCCCATTTCCATAAAATAGAAACAAATGGAGAATTAATTTTTCAACAATTCTAATACTCAGATCCTAAAATCAAATCTGCATATAACCGCTGTTTTATGGTAAGTGCCCCATTTAAGATTCAAGATGATTTCGTTTTAAATTTTGAGTTAAATTTTTAACTTAACGTGAATTTGGTATAACGCGAAAGAAATTGATGCAAGGAAGCTAAAGCAGAACGCTTCTATGGGCGCTCGAAGTAACTCAGCGTCTCGCGAGCGCTCGACAGATCGCGTTTGAACTCAGCAGAACGCTCTCTATCATAACCAACCCCACAAGTTGAATAGGATTTTAGAATCAAAATGAACTAAAGCAGAACGGGCTTTCTATGGATCGCCGTTCTGGGCTCAAAAAGGCACATTTTTCAAGTGTTCCGACAAGAATGAGTCTT
Source organism: Leptospira interrogans (assembly GCF_900156205.1). Lineage (GTDB taxonomy): Bacteria > Spirochaetota > Leptospiria > Leptospirales > Leptospiraceae > Leptospira > Leptospira interrogans. Next base: position 82 of record NZ_FTNA01000001.1, on the reverse strand, counting down.
TTTACTTGCAAAAAGTATGTTTTTCTGATAGAGAAAAATTTTCCGAACCTTACCACCCCCACCCAAAAATAGGAAAAACTCA
>NZ_FTNA01000021.1 GCF_900156205.1 Leptospira interrogans | reverse complement strand
AATCCTACTCCAGTAGATGCTTCATCAAAAATTGAATACTTGGTTATTCAAAAACCTACCGATCCACCAAAAGACCAACCAATCAAAGTAATTGTAAGCGGTGAAGGAAAGTTTTGTTACGGTCCTGATTTTAGCGGAGGTGAAAGTTACATTATAATTGAACAGTGTTGGCAAATGCACGTTATGAATGCAAGATACGACGTGTTTCAAAGAATTTCGTATAACATCAATAATACGTGGTTATGTATTACTGCTCCAGAGAAAGTAATTAAGGCAGAGAAAAACTGGGACTATGTTCACCTCAGACCTTGTACGATCAACGATCCTCTGCAGAGATGGACCATAAAGGACAATTCTTTTTGGACTGCGGATGGGGTTTATCGATTGAAGAATTATAATTGGTACGGCTATATCTCTAGAAATTCTGGTGATAGATACAATCATACTTTAGATCCTTCCATGAATGATTGGATTAAAACAGTAGCCACTCCCGGAAATATTAGCATTCAAACTTCTATAGCCTGGAATTTGCAAACTACTGAGGGACAGGAACGTTATTTTATTCGCTGGGGTGGTTCAGATAAAAATACAACTCCTCTCTACTACAATCCTGAAAGTGGGCATCTTGCTCAGTATGATCCAATCAGTGGTTCTCTCTACTGTATGTATTCTCAAGTAGGTGGTAATCAATGGAATTGGGTGACATGGGCACTATGTAGTGACGCAGCGATCAGTAAAGATAATCCTGCTTTTTGGAATGTCTTTTTTGAAACGGATGAAGGAGGAATCATCACAGATTATAAAGGCAACCTACTCAGAGTAACCAGATATGGAAGCAATTGGGGAGTTGCTTATGCAGCTAAGCCTGATTTTGTCAAAAAGGATACTAAGAATAGTCCCACTTCTTTGTTTGTAGTTGATAAAAGTTTACTGGATTGGACACGTTATACGTATTCTAATCTTGGAAAGACAGATCAGTATTGCCCAGCTGGTAATAAAGAAAATATTCTACATAGAAGAGTCAAAAGAACCTTACCACCTGACTTTCAATTAACTGAGGAATGGATTCAAAGACTTTATGCAATAGCTACTTCAGCTTCGCCTACAGCTCAGAGAAGTGGGGTATGTGGCGTTTGTTTACTTCAGACTTTTCAAATGTTAGCGGAGCTACAAGAGTATCATTCTCAAGGACCTCTTTCGGCAGGAGGTTATTTCTTCGATACGGCTCCTAATACGGATCCTTTTATTTCGTTTAGACAACGTTATCCGGATTTAAATCTAATAATCGAAAATTTGCCTATCATGTTTAATGTCGACTTAATCGGACTCAGGTTGTTGGTATTGGCAACTGCTGCGTATATGTTGCCTCAGTATGAATGGATTGTCTCTCCTGAGATTGAGACTCGACCTGAGATGATAACTCACATAAACTCACTCATCAATTCTCCCCCCGGAAGTTTTTGGTTGGCTATGATGGATCGACAACGTCCTGATGGAACTATAGTGGGACATGCAGTTCCAATTCTTAGGACCTCTCAGGGATTGGTGGTAATGTCAACAAACTGGCGTTCGGTGTCACTGGATCAATATAGACAAACTTTGACACCTACAATGGATCCAAATCAGGTAATTGCAAACCTGGAAAGACCGGATCGAACTTTGCTTCTACTTATAACTATGCAGTTAGGACAGGTCTACCACAATCCTTTGGATGCCATGATCTCTAACAGAAATTGCACTGGAGAAGGAGAAGATAGAAGAGGTACAGGAGAATATCCTAGTAGCGCATCCGTAAATCAGTGTTTAGGAGGAGATGGTAGATGTGTGTTATCTCCGATCCACTAAAGTATCAAAGTTGAACAACCCATTGACGTGAAAGTCATTGTGACTATACAAGATTACTACTCGTAACTATATAATAAAATACCTAATATTTTGTATGGAATCAGTGTTTTGTGATAAAATCAACGGTACTCAATTTTATAGAGATCAATAATCAGTTTAGAATCTACTATCAGAGTTTAGAAAAAGATCCGCACAAAAAAACTAATCCAGGGCGTTGCCGCTAACGCGGCCCGGGCTCTCTGCTTTGGTCAAGTTATTTCAAATACACTTAAGTATATTATTTTATTATAAAATAAAAATAACTTGACCTCGCGTCGATCCCTAACGCGAAAGAACTCTGTTGTAAAATCAGAGAAACCAAACGAATTGTTCGAATCAATTTTTCTAAATCAAAAATCAATTTATCTAAAAACTTAAAAAAATGTGAGCAGAAACGTAAGAAAAAATTTTCTAAACGTATAAATTCTTACAATTTAAGAATTTGTTCGTAAAATTTTGATTTGCAGTAGTTCCTACATCATTTTACAGACAAATCTAAGTTTTGTAGTAGTTCCTCACACTTGAATACTGCAAATTCAATTATTATAAACTTCTATTTTATAAATTAGAGTTGTTGAAAAATTCCCTAGTTCCGATTCACAAAACTGCTTCAATTGCCCGTTTCCATAAAATAGAAACAGATGGAGAATTAATTTTTCAACAATTCTATTGTGGTAATTCACACATTTAAAGAATTGAATTGTAAAGTTCAGATTTCAACTTTTTTCAGAATCATGAGTCTGCTCATGTTAAAATTCATTTTATAGAAATTCCTACAATTACTATTCGGGCACATGAAAATAGTACCAAAAATTAAGGGTAATTTTTTAAAGATATAAAGCCTTCTCGAAATTGTATCAAACCTAGAATTGTTGGTTTTTTTGAAAGAATCTCATATTCTAAGTTTTGAAACAAGTGCAGCATAGTATTCTTTTCATACATCCGAGTAATAATTTCCAAACTTTTATAAAAGTATTATTCAAATTTAAGCTTATGAATAATACTTTTAGAAGACAAAAAATAGTATCGCGGTTCTAACTTAGAAAATCATACATTTCTTAAGTTAAGTATGGAGCTTACAATACAAGCTATCTCAAAAATATCTTAGAAGAATCAGAGTCTACATTTTAAGTAAAGATAAATTATTTTTGAGATAAATCTAATTCTTCAACCTCTGTTATCACAACTGATTGTGATTTTGCTGTAGGGAAGTTTTAGAAAGTCTATATCTTCACATTTGTATGATTCATACAAAAACCCAAAAATAACCGAAGGTCTATCCTTAAACATTCTTCCGGTCCATTGCCTCCGCCATCCTATAGAGTCAAGATCGATAAGAAAAGATCCTTCACCTATGGAATAAAAAGTCTCAAAAACCAAATCTTTTGTTTTGGATTTTATGACTAATAACCGCCTGAAATGAGGTTTTAGGGTAAACTGAAATGGTTGATTGTCACTGGAATGAGGTTTTGGGGTAAACTCAAACGGTTGATTCTCATTTTTAAAAATATCTTGAAGGTAATACTTTAAACCTTCCGACTCAAATTGATAGGTTTGTCCAAATGTATATCCTTTAAACATTGAAACATATTCTGGTTTCATCTTTATATTAGGAAATTCTTTAAGGTCCATTTTTTTCCAACGAATCGGTTTAACCTTACCTTTGTTAAATGGATTCTTTTTACCTATAAAAACTAGGGTCCCAGAGAAGTCTTTACTTCCAAAACCTTTGAGTAGATTTTTATCAATTGCGAATCCAATTTGATAGCTATTCTGATCAATGGGTCCCTTCTTTTTATAATTATTTATATCTATATAATAAGAATCAAGACAGGCAACCGCTTTCAAATTTTTGACCAAAAAAGAAACTAGATGATCCTTGGAATAATCATAGATAAATACCCGATCGGTTTCTGAAATTTTAGTATTGGAAAGAAGTCGATTTCTATATTGCAGTCCTAGGATCAAGTATTCTGCATCTTTCTTTTTTTTGTGTCGAATATTAGGCATTGCGAACCAATCGGGATGATTGTGTAAACGGTAATTATCAGAAAGAGATATGAATCCTACACTTTGTCTTTCACGTAAATGCATCTCATAGATGATTAAATCTTCGGGAGCATCATTCGTTTTGTGGAAGGTTGAACTTTGCCGATCCGATGTCTTGGGTACATCGGAGTACGTTGTACGACTTAGGATGAAAATTGAAATGAGTAAATAGAATAGCCGTTTGTGAACTTTATACTTTCGTTCTTTTGGATTTATCACGATCATAGGATCTCTTTGTTTTCAAATTATATATGACATTAAAATATACGATCTTCGCATAACGAAAGAGACTCTCGACGTTGCGTCTCGAAACGCCGCGAGAAGCCGAAGTGTGCAAGCATCACCAAAGTGTTTTTAATCCATGTGATCTATATTTTTTCATTTTTGAATCTTTACTTATCAATGTAAACTTTCTTAAAATACATTGCCAAATTAGCATCCTATCGAATGGATCTCTATGATGTATAACCTTTAATTGATCGTATGTGCTTGCATCGGCTGATTCAAGATTTATAGTCTCAATATTGGATTTAGAGAGAATTTCTGGGATTTGCGATGGTTTCATTCCGGAAAGACTAAGTTTTCCTAATCTAAATTTCAGTGAAATCTCCCAAAGAGAAACTGAGCTAACGTAGATTTTATTTTCCGAATTTTCGATAGTTGCTTTAGCTTTTTTACTTAATAAGTTAGATGAACCGATTATCCAAAGAATTACATGAGTATCAAGCAAATACTTCATGTTAACTTAAAAACTCTTCTTCGGAAATTTTAAAACCTTTAGAGAAAGAAATTTTTACCTTTCCATCCAATAATCCTATTTTTCTTTTCCCTTCCTTTTTACTTTTCATAGGAATAATCATGGCAATCGGCTTCTTGCCCTTTCCATATAGTATTCCTACACTTTCACCGTTTTTAACCGATTCTAAGACTTCAGAGAAATGCGATTTAAGCTCGCCAACCGGATACGATTTCATATTTGAAATTATATTTATTCTTGTCTACTTGTCAAATATTAATGAATTGCCATAACTCAAACTAAAACATCAAAATCGTTATTTTAGCAGGGAGCATTAAGCTACGGTTAGGCGTAGTCGCCATCTATATAGTTTTTGATTATTCTACCTAAGAATTTTTATATAATAAAAATAGAATATATCAAATAACGTTTTTTAAAACTATTTTTATACAAACTGCGGAGCTTGGGCAAAGTCAGAAGACATTCTTATTGCCTCTGGAACAATTGATCGGTCTACAATTTCAAAACCAAGGTGACTAAAAAAACTTTCTGCAGTTGTAGTTAGCAAATATAATTCTTTAATTCCCTTAGATTGAGCATAAGTTAATATATTTTCATATAGTGAAATACCTATACCTTCCTTGCGATACGCTTCCTCGACGCATAATGAACGTATCAAAGCAAATTCATCAAAAATTTCGAGACCAATATTTCCTATAATATTATTTTGATATTTTGCTATAATAAAATTTTTTAAACTTCTCGGCATTATATCTTTATATGGAAGGTTACACCTTATAAGTAAAGATTTAATGAATAGCTCGTCAATTTCTGAAGCGGGAGTATAGTTTATGTTATTCAATTTAATTCTCACAATTAAAGATTCTCAATCGTCAAAACTTCGCGTTCTTCCTCGTGAGAAATCGTCACTTCCAATTTTAACCCGCTCTTACCACTCGTCCTTCTGAAAATTCTTTCGATAAAGCCTTCGGAGGTTTTAACTTTACAATCGGGAGGAAGGGAATCGATCGCATCGTCATTCAAACGAAATCTTTCAAATTCAATTTTACCCGGCAAAATAGATCTTTCCGAAACTTTCCAAGAAGTATCTAGACAATTCAATCCTTCTTTATTACTTAATAGAATTCTAAACTTCCAAGTAGGATCTGGAAAACGAATTTCGCCAGAATTATATTCATTTTTTATAAAAAGGAAAAAGGTAGGAAAACCATCTTTACCTTCTCGACTGGATTTGACGTAGAAAGTGATCGACCCAAAATTTACTTTAGAAGAAGAGGATTGAACCGTAAACGCACCTGGCAAGGTAGTTCTTGCAACCATACCGATCACTAAAACGACTAAAACCAAATTTAAAATAAAGATCAAACGAATCCTTGAAAATTTACCGCTGTTACTGGATCGTTTTCTATTTTCTTCCAAAAATTTTTTAAATTCTTCCGGAGAACGAGAATGATAACCACCGCCCATATTAGCTTCCTCCTTGAATTAATAGTTTACGAATTTCAGAAGCGGTAGGAAACCCCTTAGATTTTTGAGCGGCTCTCGTAAGTAAGGAAAAAGCAAGGTGTACAGAATTACACACTTCAAACCCTCTTGAAAAATAAAACGCAAGAATCCCAGCGAGAAGATCCCCCGTTCCCATTACCGCGAGTTTAGGTTCTGGTTTTTCCCAAAGATAAACAATACCTTTAACGTCTATTAGAAAAGAAGAATGTCTTTTCCATAGAATATTTACATTATAATTTTGTGTGTATTCTTTTGCAAGAGAGATGCCTTGGTCGATCGATTTGATTTTAGAATTGAGAAGGATTTCCAATTCACCCGTATGAGGAGTCATCAGGGCCTTATCGTGTAACACAACATTTGCGAACGCCTGGATCGCGCCAGCGTCTAACACACAAAATTTTTCTTCGGGTAAAACGAACTTGGGACATTCGTCCGATTTTAAACCGGGACCTAAAAGAAAAACGGAGGTTTTATGAACAAAAGAATGAGAAAGAATTTTGTCGTTATCAGGAATCGAATCCACCATCAAAGAGGGATCTTTTTTTAAAATTTCCTTTATCGTTTTAACGGAAGGAGTTAAAAGAAGAGAAATTCCACCACCTAACTCGTGAAAGGCGAGTAAAGAGGAAAGCGCCGCTCCAGACATACCTTTAGAACCGCCGACCACAACTAAGGAGCCGTTTTTATACTTATGGGAATCTTCGTTTCTTTTGAGAGATTTTTTAAGAATTTTAAACGGAATCGGATTCCAAAGGATTTTACCGGTTTGAATTGAGTTAAAAGTTTTATTTGAAATCGGATCGAATGATGAAGTTTGGGGCTCGGTCTTTTGAATTTCTGATTCTAAATTATGAACGGGAGTTCCGACTTTTAGTTTTTCGTACTGCGAGGGTTTAAAACTAATTTCAGGAGGACTTAAAATGTACTTTTGGTTTTCGGAGATGGTTTTGTTTTTAGGAACCTGTAAATTCGGCGTTTCAATTTGTGTAGATTGGAAATTAGGATTGACAGGATCTAAAATCGTAGATTGAAAAGAACCGTCTTTGTGTTGAAGGTAAAAATTTTTACCGATCGGAAAACCAATTCTATGAAACGTTTTGCGAACCTTTTTGGGTAAAAAACGATTTTTCCATTTTTTAATACCAATTTCGGCTAACGCGTCTACTTCAAAAGGAAGAGGAAAGTCAACTTGAAAACCGGAAATGGAATCGATACTGAGGATAAAAACATTCTTAGAATTGTTTTGTTTGCTTTTTTGAATTTTAGAAATCACTAAATCAAAAGGACTTTTTAGAGGAAAACGAAAACCGGTACCTAAAAGAGCGTCTATTAAAAATAGACTTTCATTTCCGGAAAAAAACTGAAAATCTTCTAAAGGAAGGATGATACCTCCGGAATTCAAAAACGCATCTTTATAAAATTTAGATTCTTCCGACAAAGAACCATCTTTTAGATAAACCGTAGGTTTTATACCTTCTTGAATTAAAAAGAAGGAAAGTGCAAGGCCGTCTCCACCGTTGTTTCCATTTCCGCATAAAATTTCAATACGATCAAAAGAAAGAATTTGTTTTCTAAATTTTTGATAAACGGAAAGGGCTGCAAAACCCATAAAATGGGAGCCAGAGATACCAGAAGAAGAAATAGTATTTCGATCCAGATCTCTGCTTTCTTGATCATTAAACAGAGAATCTGAATATTCGAAAAACTTTATTTCCATTTATGAATTTCCAGGTAACCTGACTTGATTCTAGCGGAATAGATTTCGTCGTTTAAGTCCATCCAGGTCTCTCTCCAAAGACCTCTGGGAGGAAGGTAGTTGAGTCGAATATTGTTGACGTGTGTGCCATCGTCGCTATGGACTTGAAGACGAATAGAACTTTCTTCTTCTGTTTCAGTTTCCCATATAAAAAAATCATTATCTTTTAATATCCAGTATAAAGACTCAGAAGGATCTTGGATCTCTTTTAGAAGTGTGGCTGTTTTTGTTTCGAAATCGTATTTAAAAATTCTACGAGATTTAAATCTGGAATTTTTCTTATCAAAAATGCTAAAAGAGGAGACTACGTATTTCCCTTCAAAATGAGGAAGAATGGTTTCTAATCTAGCTTGAGTGGTTTCCGTATCCGAAATCGTTTCTGCAAAGTTAGACGCGTTTACGGATCTAAGTAAAACGCCGTTGTCATATACGGAAAGTTTCATATCCCCGTTTGATTTATGAAATACAAAAAGAAGATCGTCTTTACCCGCTTCCATTCTTTCTATATAACCAAAAGGAGTGTTTCCGGAAATCCCTTCTACATAGATTGTATTTAAAAGTTTTCCGGAATCCGAAAAATGAAGAATAGTAGATGGAATCGTTTCCTTAGATTCTGTATCAAAAGAACCGCTTTTTTTTAAAAAAATATCTTCCGACATAGGATCTACTTTCGGCTGTTCTTCTTTTCCGATTCTAGACTGAATAAAAATTTCTTCGTCACCGTTGACGCTAACAAGTCCAATCTTTCCGATCTTTGCAGTAATTAATTTGTATTTATCTCCTACTTTTTCTTTGAGAGTTCCTAAGATAAATTTTAATTCTCCGTCTGTGGAAAACACTTTTAAAATAGATTGTTCAAAGTCTGGAATGTAAAGTTTACTGGAAACGACAGGGATTGTCTGTGGAAGATTGGTTGGAACACCGTTTAAAACTTTAGCCTGAACATCCGAAAGAGTGTTTCCGAGTTTGATTCTACCATAAAGATAAGAATTGTAATTATCCACTTTGAAACGAGTGCAACTAAGAGCCGTTAGAGTTATAATGCAGAATAAAACAAATCTAAAATAAAAGATTAGAGTCTGCTTTTTCATGTCGGAATGATTGCTAAGATTAGAATGGAAATTTCTCATGAGTTTGATTCAGTCTAACGATACCATTCTCACAGATGGATTGGAAAACAAGCAATAATCCTACCGAATCGTTTGTGCGGGTTTTTTTACTTTACACTATAGCTAAATCTGAATAGTTTGATTAGGTTATCAGGAAAAATTCATTCATTTTTGAGTTTTCTCTCTAAGGCCGGGGTTTGACAGTAAGCAGTGAAGAAATCAGTGGTATTCTAGATGGCGTTCTGTCTTTGCCTGTCAAACTGTACTCATTAAAGGTCAACCAAAGGCCTAACCATTCGTTGATCGAAGTAGTCTTGGACAATCTCGAACATCCGTATGGTTCAGTCAGCCTTCTGGAATGTGAGCAAGTTTCCAGAAAACTGAAAGAAGAGTTAGAACGGATCTCACCGGATCTGGATTATACTCTGAAAGTTTCTTCTGCAGGAGCAGAAAGGAAACTGAATCTTCCGGGGGACCTGGATCGTTTCCGGGGGATACCGATTCGTTTGGTCTTTCGATCGGAAGAATCGGAAAAAGAACAGGAAGGAATTTTTCGAGTCGTGAATCGTGACGGGGATCAGATAGTTTTGGAAAAATTCCAAAAGGGAAAAAAATCTGTCGTAAAAAAGCAGACGACACTGAACCTCAAGGATATACTGAAAGGGAATCTTTACGTAAATATTTGATATGGCAGTTAAGAAGATACAATCGGAAGGAAATCTGTTGGAAGCGATCCAACAATTTTGTGCGGATAAATCCCTGGATAGGGAAGCAGTTATGGGAGTCATTCGAGATTCTTTGATAACCGCATATAAAAAAAAATCCGGACTGGAGGAATCTTCAGAATTGGAAAAACCTTCTCCAGTTACCGTAGAGTTTGCTTCTGGAAAAGATAGCGTAGTCATCGCAATTGCAAAAAAGGTAGTTTCTGGAAATCCTTCTTCCGCATTGGAAATCAGTTTAGAGGATGCTAAAGCAATTGATGCATCAGCGGAAATTGGATCCGTAATTTCTTTTCGAGAAAAACCAGTAGAACTTTCCAGAATCATTTCTAGCCAAGCGAAACAAATGGTGTTTCAAAGACTCAAAGATATGGAGAAAGAACTTCTCTTTAACGAGTATAAGGCGAAGGAAGGAGAGCTGACTCACGGATATTTTCAGAGATGGAAAAAAGATGCCATGAGCATCGATCTCGGAAAGGTGGAAGGGATTATGCCCCGCCGAGAACAAAATCCGGGTGAAAAGTATCATAGCGGAGATAGACTCAAAGCAATTATTCAAAGGGTAGAATTACGTCCTAGAGAACCAATTCCGGTCATTACACTTTCTAGGGCATCTGCGGATTTTGTTCGCAAATTGTTCGAAATGGAAATTCCAGAAATCTACGATGGTTTAGTCGAAATTATCAATGTAGCTAGACAACCTTCTATTCGTACAAAAGTTGTAGTACGCGCTACCCGCGGAGACATAGACCCAGTAGGGGCTTGTGTAGGTATGAAAGGGGTTCGGATTCAATCAATCGTAAGAGAACTTGGAAACGAAAGGATTGATATTGTAGAATCCTCCGATGACGCTTCCGAATTTATAGCAAATGCAATTTCTCCTGCAAAACCGGTGGAAGTAAAAGTGGACGGTTCTGGTAGAGAAGCAATGGTAGTCGTGCCTGATGATCAACTTTCTCTTGCGATCGGAATCAATGGATCTAATGTAAAACTCGCTTCTCAGTTGGCTGGTTACAAAATTGATATTAAAACCGTGACACAATATAACGCCGAACTTGCTTCACCAGAAGCAAGAGAAAGGCTGGAAAGACTTTTTTACTCTCCTGTGGAAGAAACCAAAGTTTCGATGGAACAAGAAGAGGAGGAAGAACTTACGCCTTTGGAAGATCTTCCTGGTCTCTCTGCTCGTATCGTAGGAATTTTGAAGAGCGAGGGAATTAAAGATTTGGAAACTCTAATTGAGTATAGCCAAGACGATCTGGCAAAATTACAAGGAATCGGACATACTACAGCCGGACAGATTCTCAAATTGCTCCGAGAGTCCGTAGAATGGGTGGAGGATAACTGAAAAAGCCGGAACGGTGGATTCAGATCTGGGGTTTTTAGGACTTCGGAAAGCCAGGGAATCATTTATGGAAGATAAAAATAAGACGATCAAGGAAACGCTTCAGGGTTCGGCGGACGCGGGAAAGCGCAAAAAGCTGATTATAAAAAAGAAAGGAGACGACCCATCTACTCCTTCTCCGGCTGCGTCTCCAAAGAAGGAAACGGTTGCAGAATCTGCTCCTTCCTCAAAGCCGCCTGTAATGCCATTGCCATTGCCGGGTGATTCCGGTCAATCGCCAATCGTTCGTCCGGCTCCTTCTTCTCATTCTCCTGCAAAACGCGAGGAATCTCCGGGCAAACAAGATGCTGGCCGACCTCCTAGAGATAAAGACACCCGACAAGGTGGAGGTTCTTCTTATCCTCCTTCTCGTTCTCCTTTTCAAAAAGAAGATTCTAATATTATCGTCTCTAGACCGATCCAAAGAACTGGACCCTCTAGACCTAATTCAGGCGGTGGTTATCAGGGAAATCGCGGTCCTGGACAGGGCGGCGGCGGTTATCAGGGAAATCGTGGACCTGGACAAGGCGGTGGTGGTTATCAGGGAAATCGTGGACCTGGACAAGGCGGCGGTGGTTATCAGGGAAATCGTGGACCTGGACAAGGTGGAGGCGGTTATCAGGGAAATCGTGGACCTGGACAAGGTGGAGGCGGTTATCAAGGCAATCGAGGTCCTCGTTCTGGCGGAACTGGAACTCGCCCGATGCCTATTACTTCTGCGGAAGTGGAACTTTCTCAGTCGAGAGGTTCCTCCGTTACCAGTAAGAAAAAGGGACACGATAAAGAAAAATCTACTTCCGATAGGGATTTTTCTGGCGCGGAAAACACAAAATTTTTTAAACAAAAATTCAAAAAGACTAAAGTAGTTGGTGTATCTGGAGTTTCTGTTCCGAAAGAAATTACACTATTAGAAAATGTGCAAGTAGGCGAACTCGCCAAAAAAATGAACTTAAAGCCTGGAGACGTCATCGGTAAACTCATGAAAATGGGAATGATGGTGACGATCAACAATATCATAGACGCGGAAACCGCGGCTCTTCTTGCAGATGAATATGGTTGTAAGGTAAAAGTAGTTTCTTTGTATGAAGAAACTATCATAGAAGAAGAAAAAGATAACCAAGAAGATTATATCAATCGTCCTCCTGTAGTTACTATCATGGGTCACGTAGACCATGGTAAAACGAAATTGTTAGATACGATTCGTAGAAGTTCCGTGATTGATACTGAGTCTGGAGGGATTACCCAACATATCGGAGCGTATCAAGTTAGAACAGCGCGTGGTCTCATTACATTTTTAGATACCCCGGGTCACGAAGCATTTACTTCGATGAGAGCGAGAGGGGCCAAAGTAACGGATATTGTAGTTCTTGTAGTTGCGGCGGATGATGGAGTCATGCCCCAAACCTTAGAGGCGATCAGTCACGCAAAAGCTGCTGAAGTTCCGATTCTTGTAGCCATCAACAAAATCGATCTTCCTGCTGCAAATCCGGAAAAAATTATGCAGGAACTTGCCAATCACGGTCTTCAATCCGAAGAGTGGGGTGGCGAGACTATGTATGCCAAAATCTCTGCTCGGGAAAATATAGGAATCGATAAACTTTTAGAAATGATTCTGCTTCAGGCTGAAGTAATGGATCTCAAAGCCAATCCGAAACGAAGAGCGAAAGGGACCATCATAGAAGCAAAACTAGATCCGGGTCGTGGGTCAGTTGCTACAGTGCTCATCCAAAATGGAACTCTCCGAGTAGGGGATCCATTTGTCGCAGGAGTTTTTTCTGGTCGTGTAAGAGCAATGTATAATGATTTAGGTCAACTGATTCAGGAAGCTGGTCCAGCCTTCCCGGCACAGGTGACAGGTATCGATGGGGTTCCAGACGCAGGCGCTCCGTTTGATGCGATGGCGGATGAAAAAGAAGCTCGAAATATTTCTCAACATAGAATTGAGTTTGAAAGAATCGGAAACGCAGGTGCGGCAACTGGAACTTCTTCTAAAGTAACTCTTGAAAACATGAACGAGTTCATTAAACAAGGAGCTTTAAAAGAACTCAAGGTGATCATCAAAGCTGACGTAAGAGGTTCTGCAGAAGCGATCAAAGAATCTTTGGAAAAACTTTCTACCCCCGAAGTGAAGTTGAACGTAATTCAGTCTGGCGCGGGTGCAATTGTGGATATGGACGTTATGCTCGCATCTGCATCGAATGCTCTGATTATCGGTTTTCATGTGCGTGCAAATCCTAAGACCATTGCGCTTGCAGAAAAAGAAGGAGTTCAGATCAAGTATTACAATATCATCTATCAAGTAGTAGATGAAATTAAACTTGCAATGGAAGGACTTCTTGAGCCTGAAAAGATTGAAGAAGTGATCGGAACTGCAGAAATCCGAGAAATTTTTAAAGTATCTAAGATAGGAAACATTGCAGGTTGTATGGTTCTCTCCGGCAAAATTCAAAAGTCTGCAAACATACGCGTTATTGGTGATGGAGTGACTAAGTTTGAAGGGAAACTTAAATCTCTCAAGCGGGTCAAAGACGACGTAAATGATGTGGTTGCAGGTTTCGAGTGTGGAATTCAAGTAGATGGATACAATGACTTTAAAGTCGGAGATACGATCGAGGCTTATAACGTAACTGTAATTAAGCGGAAACTCGAATAGGAAAATCGGATGAATCCGATCCGAAGAAGAAAAATTGAAGCGGAAGCGGTTCGAACCGTTGCAATGATGATTCTATCGGGTAAGGTAAAAGACCCGAGGGTGCATATGGTTTCCGTACATCGTGCGGAAATATCCGAAGACGGAAAGAATATGAAAGTGTTCGTGACTGCAATTTGCACTGACAAAAAAAAAATAAAAGTATTATCCGGACTCAATAGCGCCTCAGGTTTATTCCAGGCGACGTTGTCCGGAAAGTTAGGACTTAGAATTACACCTAAAATGCATTTTCTCTGGGATGAGGAATATATTCAGAGTTTGGATGAATCGCTCAGACTTACTAGAAAACCCACGAACACAGACTGAATCTGGATTTTTACTGATCCATAAACCGGTAGGTATGACTTCTTCGGATTTAGTGGTTACCGTTCGTAAAAAACTAGGATTTAAGAAAGTAGGTCATACTGGAACCTTGGACCGAGCCGCAAGTGGCTTAATGATTCTTCCTATTGGAAGTTGTACTAGTTTTTCCAGCGTATTTTTAGAAAAAGAAAAATCCTATGAAGCATGGGTAAGGCCAGGAGAATCTACTGATTCCGGAGATAAAGAAGGTGAGATTTTAGAATCTCTTTCCAAAGAACAAACTGAAACTTGGTTCCAAGAGCACCAAGAAAAATTAAGGGATTTATTTGAACAAGTGCCTACTTGGGAAACCCAAGAAGCTCCTGAAGTTTCTGCTCTCAAGGTAAACGGTAGGCGAAGATCGGATCTATTTCGAGAAGGTGTAGCTCTTGTTCCAGCGGTTCGAAAGATCAAAATATATCGGTATGAACTTGGAGAATTTTCTCCCGAATCTATTTCTTTTCAAATTCGAGTTTCTGCAGGAACTTATATTCGTAAAATTGTAATGGATATTTCCGATCGAATCGGTTTTCCACTTCGTTTGGAGAAATTGGTTCGTACAAGTATTGGTAAGTTAAACTTAAATCAGGCCGATTCATACGAAAGTCTATTAGATGGAAAGATTAAAATTCATCCTCCAGAAACGATTTTGGATTTTCCGACGGTAGAAGTTCCAGACACGGAAGTTAGGAATGTACTGAATGGTAGAAAAATTAAGTTGGAATGGATTCCAGTGAATGAGTTTCTTTTGGTTTCTCCCGAAGAGGAGATTCTTGCTTGGTGTAAAAAAGAAGAACATGGAATCCATGAATTAGATTATAAATATTTAAGGGTCTTTCCTAAAAATTAGCTTTAAAGTGACGCTATTGCCTGGAAAATGGTAAAAAGGTATATTCACTCTATGATAGCTACTGAACAGAAAAAACAAATTATCAGTAATTTTGCCCGCAAGGCGGGAGATACGGGTTCCACTGAAGTACAAATCGCTTTGATCGATGCTAGAATCAAAGAATTGAACGAACATTTTAAGACTCATAAAAAAGATTTTCATTCTAAAACTGGTCTTTTAAGGCTTGTAGGCAAAAGAAAAAAACTTTTAGATTATCTTAAAAGAACTGAATTAGAACGTTATAAAAAACTAATCGAAACTCTCGGACTTCGTAAGTAAGAGAGTCGTTCATGACACACACAATTTCCGGCCAGTATGGCCGAGATACGATCGTTTTAGAAACCGGAAGCTGGGCAAAACAAGCACACGGAGCCGTTGTTTATAAATCTGGAAATTTAGTTTTACTTGCTACCGTATGCGCTGCTGATGAAGCAAAAGAAGGGCAGGACTTTTTTCCACTTACTTGTGAATATACCGAAAAACTTTATTCAGTTGGTCGTTTTCCTGGTGGTTATTTTAAAAGAGAAGCCAAACCCCCGGAACATGAAATTTTAATTTCTAGAATTATAGACAGGCCAATTCGTCCCTTATTTCCAGAAGGTTATTTCTGCGAAGTGCAACTTCAAGTTCAAGTACTTTCTGCAGATGGGGACGTTTCTGTTGCAGGACATGCTTTAAATGCTGCAAGCGCTGCATTAGCAGTTTCTGATATTCCCTTTAATGGCCCAATTGCAGGCGCAAGAATTGGTAGAGTCAACGGAGAATTGATTCTAAATCCTACTACTAAAGAAATCTTAAATTCCGATTTAGATTTGGTCGTTGCCGGAACTAAAACTCACATTGTAATGATTGAGGGAGAAGCAAAAGAACTTAGTAATGAAGAAATGATTGCTGCTCTTCGTTTTGCTCAAAAACATATTGCAGAATTTGTAACTCTTCAAGAAGAATATGCGAAAAAAATCGGAGTCGTCAAACGCGAAGTTAAATTGAAAGTTCGGGATGAAGAACTTCTTTCTAAGGTAAAAGAATATGCGTTTGCAAAACTAACTACGGCTAATCAAACTCCAGATAAAACTGCACGTAATAAAGAAATTTCTAATGTAAATAAGGAAGTAGTAGAATTTTTCAAAGATACGATTGAAGACTCTGACAAGATTAAGGATATAAAAGCATATCTTCACGAATTGGAATATGAAATTGTAAGAGAACAAGTTCTTACAAAAGGAACTCGTTTTGATGGTAGAAAGTTAGACGAAATCCGTTCTATTTCCGTGGAAATCAATCCTCTTCCCGGTCCTCATGGTTCTGCAGTTTTTACGAGAGGGCAGACTCAGTCTTTGGGAGTTGTGACTTTAGGGACCGGTTCTGATAATCAAAGATACGAAACTTTAGAAGGTCAGAAAGAAAAATCTTTCATGCTACATTATAATTTTCCCGCGTTTTCTGTGGGGGAAGTTCGTAGATCTTCCGGTCCAGGTAGAAGGGAAATCGGTCATGGAAATCTCGCAGAACGTGCGTTAAAACTTGTTCTTCCTAAACCGGATGAGTTTCCTTATGTAATCCGGGTTGTATCTGAAATTTTAGAATCCAACGGCTCCAGTTCTATGGCTTCTGTTTGTTCCGGTTCTTTGGCGCTTATGGCTGCGGGTGTTCCGATTCAGGGAAGTGTTTCTGGAATTGCAATGGGGCTTTTTTCTGATTCTTCCGGTAAGTATGCAGTTTTATCCGATATTGCGGGTCTGGAAGACCATTTTGGTGATATGGATTGTAAAATCGCCGGAACCAGAAAAGGAATTACCGCGTTTCAAATGGATTTGAAAGTGACTGGTGTCAGCTTCGATGTTTTGGAAAGCGTTTTCGAACAAGCACAGAGAGGTAGATTTCATATTTTGGATATTATGGAGAAACATATATCCAAGGCTTCCTCGACGTTAGCCGGAACTGCGCCTCGTATCATCGTTAGAAATATTCCTAAAGATAGAATCGGGGAATTGATCGGGCCTGGTGGCAAAAACGTTAGAGGGATTAGCGAACTTACCGGAGCTGAACTTTATATAGAAGACGATGGAAAAGTGACTATCTCTGGTTCCAACCAAGAGTCCGCAGAAAAAGCGGCCAAAATGGTAGATGGGTTTTTTGCAGAGGTAGAAGTAGGAAAAATTTACGAAGGAAAAGTAAAACGAATCGCCGATTTCGGTGCATTTGTGGAAATTCTTCCAGGTAAAGAAGGCCTTTGCCATATTTCCAAGATCGATTTTAAAAGAGTAAATTCGGTCAAAGATATAGTTAAAGAAGGCGATATTATTCGAGTGAAAGTTTTAAACGTAGATAAAACCGGAAAAATTGATCTTTCCAGAAAAGACGCTCTCGAAGAAGAACAAGTATAAGATTTTTTTAATATTCCATTGATGCAGGAACCTTCACAGATAGTTCATAGAAAAGTTCTACCTGGCGGAATAACGGTTCTTTTTCAAAAAGCTCCTCATACAGTCAGCGCGTCTGCCGGAGTTTTTGTTCGAGTTGGTTCCAGGCATGAATCTTCTAAAAATGCAGGTTACTGTCATTTTTTAGAGCATATGCTCTTTAAGGATACCGCTAAACGTTCCGCAAAACAACAAGCAGAAGATATAGAAAGAGTAGGTGGTTTTACAAATGCAGCCACTTCGAGAGAATATACTTACTTTCACGTTACCGTCGCAGGAAAACATATTGGCATAGGCTTAGAATTGTTAGCCGAAATGATTTATGAACCTTTGCTTAAGCAGTCTGATATAGACAATGAAGCAGGAGTTATTTTGGAGGAACTTCAAGGTTATGAGGATTCTCCTGAAGATTATATTCACGATTTTTACTATCAGAATTTTTTTCCTAAAAATTCTTTAGGACGCGATATTATAGGTACGAGAGAATCCGTTTCCGGTGTTACTCATAAAAGTATATTAGATTTTTATGATACGTATTATCATACGGAAAATATGTTTCTTTCTATTTCTGGCAACTTTGAACCAGATGAAATTTTTACGATTGCCGCCAAATATTTCAACCGAACCAGAGTTAAGAAAAGGGAAGGGAATTCACTTTCCTTACCTAAGAAAAAATGGGGTTATTTCCCGAAAAAGAAAAAATTGGAACAGGTTTATTTTATTTTAGGTGGAGAAGGATTTGCCAGAGAATTTCATAACGCTTCCTCTGCGAGTTTATTTACTCATATCTTGGGCGGAGGAACCTCTTCTATGCTCTTTCAAAAGGTGAGAGAAGAGAAAGGACTTTGTTATCATATCACTGCTTATCCTTCTTCTTATGCTGATGTTGGCATCAATAGTATTGTTTGTTCTACTTCTAAAGAAAAGTTTATTACTTGTTTGGAGATTATTTCGGACGAAATTAAATCGGTTTTAGATCACGGTATTTCGGAGAAAGAACTTTTAGACGCTCAGACTAATCACGAAGGCACTCTTTCGATTAGTTATGAACAAACCGAATCTCGTATGAATACAATTGCCCTAATGGAGTTATACTACGGCCGTAATTTTTCTTATGAAGAAAGAGTGAAGGAAATTTATTCTATTACTTTAGAGGATTTGAATATGTTTGCCAAGTCCGTTTTTGGAATTCCTAAATTACACCTTTCTGCGCTTGGAAATTTGAGTCTGAAAGAAGAAAAAGCAGTTCAAAGAATTTTTTCCATTTAATTATTCTATATAGATACCAAACTACTATTGGCGCCTAATGAGAGTAAGCTGATTCGAAATTTAAGAGAACGGATTCACAAATTTTTTTTCTAAAAACAATACTTCCCATATTTGGCAGATCACCCGACGCAATCAAGTTCCTAAAAAATACGTTACATTGATCCGTTTACTGACTTGGTTGAAGCCTCTTTTTACAGTTAGAAAGTTGCAGTAGTTCCTGTATTTATTTTGAGTTTGTTCTACTCAAAACTATATAATAAAAGTGAGTTCGGTGTAAGGAACTCATGATTCTGAAAAAAGTTGGAATCTGAACTTTACAGATTGATTCTTTAAATGTGGGAACTACCACAAAACTTAGGTTTGTTTGTAAAATGATGTAGGAACTCATACTTTTAGAAATTTTTTTCTTACGTCGAACTCATATTGATCAAGTATCTAGTATTTTGTGTTGAAACAGGTTTTGTAATAATTACTATAAGTATCGATCGGTAATACTTCGAAGTTTTTAAATGATAGCTCTTTAGAAGTTTCTAATGAAATTTTGGAGTGCTGCTGGAACCGTCAATCTAGATATTTATTGCAGGCTTTCCGGTAGTTTTTATTAGTAATTTTTAGGTTTTGGAATAGATTCTGATATGAAAAAATTTAGTTTATAAAGGTTTTTATGAATAAAAACTTTGGCTAAGTTGCTAATTCGGATACATAAAAATAATGTTATGATAAGTTTGTTTTAAAATTTAGAATTCCCTTCAAAAAAGCTAACGACTTTGGATACTATGCATCTAAGTAATAAATATCATTCAATCCTAGAAAGACCTTACGAATATAAAATTGTAGGATTTAATTTTCAGGATGATTTAAATGATTTTCAAAATTCATTTATTGAGTTAACTCTGCAAAAAAAATCTGATATTAAGATATTAAAATTTTTGCAACCGTCTGGGATTCGAATTGAAGACGGATTTCCTTCTCCCACTGGCGGTTTATGCATTTTGGACATATCAGAAAGACAATGGGAAGGCAAACTGATTGAAGTGACTGATTTTGAATCTGGTCATGGTGCTATACATTTTTTTGCCAAATCGGTAGTAGAAAAATTATATTAGAGTTGTTGAAAATTCCATAATGGAATTTTCAAAATTACTTCAGTTGTCTATTTCGATGTAACGAAAACGGATGTAGAATTAATTTTTTAATAACCCTATTTTATAAAAAATTGAATTGATGAAAGGTGCGACTCATATCAGTATCAGCGAAATTGAGTTAAAAAACATTCTATGAATACTTATATCAAAAAATTAAAACATATACTTCCCATTTTTTTATTAATCTATGTTTTGAATCTGATTTTATTTTTGGGTGCACGTTGGTTGTTTACCATTCGATATGAAATTTTAGATATTAACGAGGAAATTTGGGACTTTGCACTACCTATAATTTTACCTTGGATACCTATATTGATATGGTTAAGACCTCGAATTGGAATTTTACGTTTTAAAAATGAGTACAGCAAAGGACCTTTTTACCTTCAACTTATTTCTGCGTTTACAATTACTGTTTCTCTTATGATTTCTCAAAGTTATTTATAATATTCAACAAATTGAAAGTGTTTCTAAGGCTCGTTATTATAAACTTATCAATTTTTCTGTCGATCCCTCCTTTGCTGGTGTTTCTGCTAATGTTACAGTTACAGGAAAATATAATGAAAACTTAAACTTAGAATTATTTATTGGGGTTCCCTTTTTACCAGAAGCTAAAAGTTTTAACGAAGAAGAATACAAATATTGGTATGGAGTTAAATTTAAAAAACAAATCAGTAATAACTTGAACGATGAAGAAAAAGAAAAGTTATATACAGATTTTTACGAAGAATCTATGGCGATTATGGAAAAATACGATTACCATTCTTTGGATCATTTTGAGCGTACGCCTACATCTGATGATAGAAAATATTTTTTACAAGCCGTTGAATCATCGATAAAACAAAACCAGACGAAAGTTACATTGTTTTAGAGCCGGTACAGGAAAAATTTGAAAACAAGAATGAAAATAAAATCGCTTGGTTTTTTTTGGCTTTCGGGATTGGGGTTGGAATTTTGTTGGTTTTAATGATATTTCCGAGTTATAAAGTAAATGATTCTGAAATATTATCACAAGAAGATGAAACGGAAAAAGATTCTTTGAGAGATATGTTGGAGTATTTGCTTCCTCGAGGCAATCACATGATTACTTCAATTTTATTAAATTTAAATATTTTAATTTTCTTAATAATGATTTTTTCAGGAGTTCATTTTTTTTATCCGGATGGACCTAGTTTGTTGGAATGGGGGGCAAATCGAAGAATTGAAACGTTAGCCGGCCAATGGTGGAGGCTTTTAACCAATGTATTTGTTCATGCTGGTTTCCCACATTTATTTTTTAATGGATTTGGTCTTATCATTTCAGCAATTTTCGTAGAGCCTATTCTTGGACGAATTCGATTTTTAATTCTTTATATTTTCTCTGGACTTTGTGGAAGTCTTGCTAGTATTGTATGGTATCCGAATACAATTAGTGTAGGGGCTTCCGGTGCAATTTTTGGACTTTACGGTGCGATCTTAGGACTTGTGCTAATGGATGCATTTCCCAGAGATGATAAAAAAAATGTTTTGATCATGATAGTAACGTTTATACTAACTGGTTTGCTTTGGGGATTGTTTGGTGGAATTGATAACGCTGCTCATATAGGAGGGCTTGTAAGTGGAACTCTTTCTGGAATCATTTTATTTCAATTTGGCAAAAAGGATTAAAGAAATGTGGATGATGGTTTTGTTAAATTTATGTTGTTTACGGATCCATCGTTTTTTTTTTTGAATAAATTGAATGTCCTTTAAGTGATTTTACGTAAAGATAGATAAGACAATTGTTGTGTTTAGATTATAAGTTTTCTTAAATTTAGGAATTAAATCTATCCATTTTAAGTAAAAGTAGGCTAAGTTATTTATTAATTAATTATATAGAATATTTTAATCTTCTAAATCTATATAAATTCATACTTTTAATTTTAAACGACCTGTCTTTATGGGTAGGAAAGATTTTGTAAGATTTATCAGTTGTTTATATAAAATGAATTTTTAATCTAATTACGGTTTTTAAAACAAAAATTTTATATACAGATTTGATTTGAAATTCTCTACCTTTGGATTTTATAACAATTTACAATCTATTATTATTTTTTGAAACGTTTGAATGATTGTGTTCTATAAAAATTCTTGCTACAAAATAATTTTAAAAACTTATTCCTTTAAAAAGTATTTTCTATTTTTGGAATTAGATTACTAATAAAATTGAGAATCTTAATTTTTATCACAAGACCCTATTCTAAAGCAAAATATAGTGTATTTTGTTATATAGTCATGAGTACAAAAACAGCTTTTAAAAAATAGGATTCAATTTACGTATTTGGCATCTGTTTGGTTGGTTTTTTAAACTCAGAATTTGTCGTTTGTTGCTAAAATCAAAAAACTTCGCACGTTGCTATTGTAAGGTGATCGTTTCACAAATTCCATCTTTTGGCTTTTCTTGTTCTTTACGAGTCGCTCGAAATGTCTTGAATTCCTGAAAAGTGAGTGAAAACTGTCCAATCAAAGCGTAAGTTCGTCTTGTTGAACTTAACAAACGCAAATTGATCCTATGTCCGGAAATGATAAAAAGATTCTAGAACAAAATTCTCACGGGGAATTTGAACTAACAGCTTACGGAGAATTCTTAAGTTATTTCCATACTCATATTCAACTTTTTAACGGTCTTATCTCTGGTAAGAAAATTTCTCCCACAGACCAGGAAGTTCTTAAACAAAAAGTACGTTCTTATATTGTAAGTAATATCCAAAAGACGGAACAATTTTTTGATCACCTGCCTAAGTTCGCAGAATTTCTAGGAATGTCCCAATCTGATCTTTCCGCGTTTATGACGAAAAACTTCATGAACACGCACGCTGGGATCAAAAACAAACTCATCGAACAGGAAAAGGCAAACATAGGTAAACCTAAAAAGAAAAGATATTCCCGCATTTCGGAAGAAATTTTGGAAACGATCGGAGAATTGGTTCCTCCAGGTAAAAGGTTTATCGGAATGGAAGGTTATGTAGTCCTTAGGGACGATGCGACTGGAAAAGATCTTGAACCTTCTATTTCTTCTTTCGGCGAAACACCTAAACAAACGAACGAGGAAAATACGCCGGGTGTCGTTAAAAAAACAGCACCACAAGCTTCTACCCCCGCCGTGCCTTTGAAAAAGCAGACTGAGAAATTGATTCTTACTGAGATCTTGGAAAAATTTGGTTCTGAATTTTCCGGAAAGGTTTTAGAATTAAAAAAGGAAGAGTTTGAGGAAGCGGAAATAACCAATCAAATTGCAGTTGGTGGTAACGAAGAATTGTTAACCGAAGTAGAGGATCTTCAATTTGAAGGTTTCGAAGAGCCTACTTTTTTAGAAGATACTTCGTTTGAACCGGAAGAGCCACCTGTGAATATTCCGTTTTCTAAATATATGGAAAGTATAAACCGTGTTCGACAGTTTCAAAAAGACGGTCAACCGGACGCATATAAAAAATGGGTGATGGCTCTTCCTCCGGAACTCAGTGCACTTGTTCAACTTCATTCTTTTGTTTTAAAGGAAATGAAAAACGAACCTTTGGATTGGAATTCTACTCTTTCCTCGATTTCTTCCCGAATGGGATTAACGGAGAAAAGACTTTGGAAGGTTTTAGATTTGACCCGTATTTTTGCCGAACTCAGGGCAGGTTTGGAGAAGGCTTTTGTATCTTCTAAAACTGCTGGTCCAGGAATGGAAGAACTTGTAAAAAAAGCCTGGCCTCATATTCTCAAAATCTTCGAAGAATACCCAAATACTTCTTCTTTGCACCAAAAGTTAGATCAACTTTTTAGTAAAATTCCGGATGCAACTCTGAGAAAAAAATTTTCCGATCTATTTCTTCCTCTTCTTCAAAAACTCTGATTTAGTTTTTTATTTCAGTTATAACTATTAGAATACATTCAAAATAGAATCTGATTTTAACTTTGTGAGAGTTCCCACATTTTTCAAAGTTTAACTGGTAAATCCACAATTTGTAATAGTTCCCACATTTTAGAGAAGGGAAATTTCCTTTTTAGATCTGGAACGGTGTTTTCAATTGTGTTATACTCAGGAGTGAGAAAATTTTTTGAAAAAGAAGGATCCAACGAAGAACGATAGTCCTGTTTGTATGGTAGAGTCCCGAAAGATTCTTATTTCAATCCAGTCTTTTAAAAGAATGTTTTCAATTTACTCAACTCTCAATTTATTGGCTGTAACTGGGGAATTTTGCTGAAATTTCGACCATAGACGAACCCGACGTAATATGGAAACCAGGGAAATTGGATGAAGAGGGATCTGGCAGATGAACGATCTAAAAGAACAATTACAACTTCAAAAGTATCTGGAAGAAAATGGACTCTATGAAAAGTCGTTTGAACATGATAACTGTGGAGTGGGATTTGTTGCTTCCTATCAGGGAGAAAACAGTCACAGAATTGTGTCTATGGGGCTTAAGGCTGTAGCTTGCCTGACACATAGAGGTGCGGTAGATGCAGATATGGTTACCGGAGACGGAGCCGGTATCATGATCCAGATTCCTAAAAAGTTATTTGCCACCTACATAGAAGAGATGGGTCACAGAAGACCTGATGAAGATTCCATCGGAGTAGGAATGATTTTTCTTCCTCGAGAAGATATAGATAAACAAGACATGTGTCGTAGTCTCGTAGAGTCCGCGCTCATGGAATTCAATTTTAAACTTTATGCATGGAGATACGTTCCAGTAAATCCGGAAGTACTCGGACCTAAGGCAAACCAGTCCAGACCTCAGATTGAGCAGGTTCTTATCGGCAAACCGGAAGGGATGTCGAACGAAGACTTCGAGACTAAACTATTTTTGATTCAGAAAAAATTGATGAGAGACGCGGATCGTCACTCTCTTGCGGGAGATCTTTATATTTGTTCTCTTTCGTCTGAAAGAATCGTTTTTAAAGGATTATTCAACGGAAATCAGGTTTCCCAGTTTTACGATGATTTAAATTCGGAAGAGATGGTTTCTCCTTATTGTATCTTTCACCAAAGATATTCTACAAATACGTTTCCTTCTTGGGCTTTAGCACAACCGTTTAGAATTTTAGCCCACAACGGTGAAATCAATACGATCGCTGGAAATAGAATCTGGATGCTTGCTCGGGAAGAAGAACTAGAATGTAAAAAATGGGGTGAATACCAAAAAGAAATTCATCCGATTATTCGTCCTCATATGAGCGATTCTGCAAGTTTAGACAATGCGATGGAAGCAATTGTCCGCTCTGGTAAGGATGTTCTACAAGCAAAAGCGATGCTCGTCCCCAATGCTTGGTCTAAAAACCTGACTATGTCGGAAGAGTTGAAAAGTTTTTACGAATATAATAATACTCTAATAGAGCCATGGGACGGACCCGCAGCGCTTGCGTTTGCAGAAGGGGATTGGATTGGGGGTGCTTTAGATAGAAACGGACTTCGTCCCGCACGTTATGCGGTTACGGAAGACGGTCTTTTGGTCATGGGTTCAGAAGCTGGACTTGTTCAAGTGGAAGAGGAACTCGTGATTAAAAAAGGACGTCTTGGTCCCGGAGAAATGATAGGAATCAATTTAAAAGAGAAAAAACTCTATTATAACGAAGATATTAACTCTCTTTTTGAAAAGAAATATGATTACAGAGAATGGTCTAAAGAGAACGTATCCTATCTCAATCAAGATTTAGATTCTTCTATCAATGAAACGATCACTTACAAGGGGGATGATCTAAGAAGAAGGCAGATCTTATTTGCTTATTCTCCTTTTAAACAAAAGTCAGTGATCAAACCACAGGCACATCAGGGAAAAGAAGCGATTAGTTCTATGGGAGACGATACTCCTCTTTCGATTTTGATGCTTTCTAGAATTGGTCTTTATACTTATTTTCGTCAGAGATTTGCTCAAGTAACCAATCCTCCAATCGATTATATGAGGGAAAAAGGTGTAACTTCTCTTTACACTCGTCTTGTTAAAAAGATGAATTTATTTGGAGACGAAAAACCTCAGAACTGTTTGGTGCTTTCTCATCCATATCTTACCAATTTGGATTTAAAAAGAATCCGAGAAATGGAAGGAAAGCCTTATAAAATTTTAACGTTAGACGCAACCTTTGAAGCGCATCTGGAAACGGAGGCAAGTCAAAGCAGAAATTATCTTGAAACCGCTTTGGATGCACTTTTGGATCAGGCTCTTAAGGCCGCTACTTCCGGAACGAATATTTTAATTCTTTCTGATAAGAAACTTTCAAAGGAAAGAGCTCCTATTCCGATGGAACTTGCATTGGCGGCGGTTCATAATCATTTAATTAGAAGCAAAACTCGTTCTGCAGTTTCTATTTTAGTAGAGACAGGATCTGCATTCGAAATTCATAATGTAGCAGTGTTGTTAGGTTATGGAGCTTCCGGAGTTAACAGTTATTTAATTTGGGACACGTTATTTGATCTTTGGGAAAAAGGAGAATTTGACGGAGAAGATGGAGCTCGTCCGGAATTTTATAAGATCTGTGGAAATTATCGCTACGGTGTAGACGATGGACTTCTTAAAATCATGTCTAAAATGGGAATTTCCATTCTATCTTCTTATGTAGGTGGTCAGGTTTTTGAAGCAATTGGTCTTTCTAGAACCCTTGTTTCTAAATATTTTCCCGGAACGTATTCCAGAATTTCTGGAATTGGAATCGGTGGAATCGAACAAAATATTCTCCGAAACCACGAACAAGCTTTTTATAAGGAAATCAATCCGGAAGACTTTATTTCTGAGAAGGACGATCAGCCTCACCGTTGGTCTCCTAGAGTTGTTAAGTTTTTAAGAAAAGCTGCTGTCGATAACGACTACGAAGCTTTTAAAGAAGCCACCAAAATTTTGAAAGAAAGTGATCCGATTAACATAAGGGATTTATTCGACTTCGTTGCTAAAAAACCGATTCCGATTGAGGAAGTGGAGACCGTCACTGAAATTCAAAAACGTTTTTTAACTCCGGGGATGTCTCATGGTGCGCTTTCGATTGAAGCTCATACGGATCTTGCGATCGCTATGAACCGGTTAGGTGCTAAGTCTTCTTCGGGAGAAGGTGGAGAAAATCCCTCTCGTTATGTTGTGAACGAAAAAGGGGATCTTGCTAATTCTTCCATCAAACAGATTGCTTCAGGTAGATTTGGAGTCACTTCCGAATATTTAAATTCTGCGACTGAGATAGAAATCAAAATCGCTCAAGGCGCAAAACCGGGAGAAGGTGGTCAGCTTCCAGGTAAGAAAAATAACGAAGAGATTGCAACGAATCGTCATACTCCGATGGGAATCGATTTGATTTCTCCTCCTCCTCATCATGATATTTATTCGATCGAGGATTTGTCTCAGCTCATCTACGATTTGAAGATGGCAAACCACAAGGCGCAAGTTTCCGTAAAACTCGTGTCCGAAGCGGGAGTGGGAACGATCGCAGCCGGTGTTGCTAAAGCAAACGCGGATGTAATTCTTATTTCTGGTCATGTTGGAGGAACGGGTGCGGCTCCGATTACCTCGATTAAGTATGCTGGTTCTCCTTGGGAACTGGGGCTTTCTGAAACACATCAAGTTTTAGTAATGAACGGTCTAAGGGATAGAGTTGTTCTCCGAACCGACGGTGGAATCGTTTCTGGAAGAGATGTGATCATTGCGGCTTGTTTAGGTGCGGAAGAATACGGGGTCGGAACTGCGTCCCTTGTCGCACTCGGTTGTATCATGGCTAGAAAGTGTCATTTGAACAATTGCCCTACGGGGATTGCGACCCAGGATATTAAATTTCGTGCAAAATACAAAGGATCTCCGGATCAACTTGTGAATCTGTTCACTTGTCTTGCTTTGGAAGTAAGAGAGTATCTTGCGGAGCTCGGATTTAGATCTATCGACGAGATCATTGGAAGAACCGATTTATTAAAACAAATTACACGTTATGAAAGGGATCGTTTGGATTCTCTCGATCTCAATCCGATTTTGGTTCGTTTGCCTTTGTTTTACGATCCTACAAAACAGAAAAAAGACAGATCGATTCGCAAGGAGCCAGTCGGAGAAGTTTTGGATGATCGCATTATCAAGGACGCAGAAAAAGCGCTCGAAGGAAAATCTTCTATGGCTCTTTCGTACTTGGTGCGCAATACGAACAGAACCGTAGGAGCTAAGATTTCCGGTTTGATCGCTAGAAAATATGGTTCTAAGGGGCTACCAGGAAAGTTAGAAATCATTTTGGAAGGAACCGCAGGACAATCTTTGGGAGCTTGGCTTGTTAAGGGAGTTCAGATCACCTTACACGGAGATGCAAATGATTACGTTGGTAAAGGTCTTTGTGGTGGTGTGATCGTAATCAAAAAACATCGTAAGTCTAAGTTCAAAGCCTATGAAAATACAATTATAGGGAACACTTGTCTTTATGGTGCAACTTCCGGAAAACTTTTTTGTTCCGGAAGAGCCGGAGAACGTTTTGGAGTTCGTAATTCTGGAGCCGAAGCGGTTGTAGGCGGAGCCGGAGATCACTTCCTTGAATATATGACCAGCGGAACTATTGTTTGTCTTGGAAGTGTCGGTAAAAACATGGGAGCTGGTATGACTGGGGGAACTGCGTATTTCTTTCAGAAGGGATGGGACATTCAACCTCTTCTCAACAAAGAATATGTGAGGACCGTAGATTTAGAAAACGTAGATTACGAGATCATCAAAAATCTAATCTCTGAACATTCTAAATTGACCAGTTCTGACCTTTCTGAAGGAATTTTAAAGGATTTCGAAGCGAACAAAAATTATTTCGTAAAAGTTGTTCCGAAATAAAAACTTTAAAGTTGGTTTTGTTTTTCAAGTTAAGAGGTGTGAGTTTTAAAACTCACACCTCTTTTTTATAATAGTTACGACATTTTAATAATCTTTTGAGTATTTAACTTCGTTGAAAATCGGATAGTTTAAATTCTTTCGTTTTTTGCAGATAGTGCACTGCTATAATTTAACGTGATTCAGAGTAAGGAAATAGAGGATGAATCCGGGGACCGCGCTTTCAGCTCCAGTCAATTAAATTGTATGAAAGAAACATAATGCAATATATTGTCTTGAATTACAATTGATTATAAAACGCGGATGAGCGACTCAGAAAACTCAGCGAATACCTCTAAAAATCGGCATTCAATTTAGGAAGCGTTTTATTGAGTTCAAGAAGCGAGACGTTGGTTTTAAAGAGCGTTTTGCTAAAAGTCTCCCGACGGCTTCAATCACTTTCGTATTGGATTTCGCCGAACTCACGTTAATTTAGTTATAACGTTATAAAATTGGAAAGAACTTCATTGTAGAGTTTTATTGAATACAACTTTAAAGTGTTGGTTACAAATTTATGAAATAACTAAAACCATTTGGGAAATCAGAATCGTAGTTTTGGGAAATCGAATATTCAATACATCAAATCAATGTAGGAACTATTACGAAAACTTAATAATATTACTGATCTCCATAAAATTGAGTACCGTTAATTTTATCACAAAACACTGATTCCATGCAAAATATTAGGTATTTTATTATATAGTTATGAGTAAAACTGTTTGAAAGTTCGCAAATTGCTAAATGCGACTTAATTTGTAGAAACTACTACATTTTATTAAGAATTTCTAAAAAATTATCGCATAAAATTCTTTGAGATTTTGGAACAAGTTCCAAGTAACTTGAGTTCGACATAATGAATCCGCCGAACTCACGTTAAATAAAAAAGAACTTTTGAGATCAATGAACTTGGATCAACTATCAACTTAAAAAAGAAGTAGAACCGGAAGATTTATTTTTCGGAAGTTTCCGTAGAAGATTTGGATTGTGCAATATCCACCATCTTCATCAGTCGATCGATGATGTCATTTACGTTCACGCCGAACCTTTCGAAGATATGATTTTTTGCCAATTCATAGCGAAGAATGTCTATGTTCAGTTGAATTTTTGCCTGGGTAACTTGTAATTCAGATTGAATTACGTTGTCTAAGGCGTTTTTAACCGCGACCGCGGTAAATCTTCCCTGACGAAAACGTTCGGAAAGACCTTTGTAGAATTTATTTGCTTCTTCCTTTCTTTTTTTAGCACCTTCGAAAATATCTTTATCGGCAACGATGGCAGCATAACGATTTTCTAATTCTTCTTTGATGGAAAGTTTTAACTCAGCTTCTTTTTTTTCTAGATTCTGTACGTCTAATTTTGCGTTTCGAATATCTGCCTTGATCCCTTTATCCCAAAGAGGATAAGAAAATTGAAAAGCCGCGTATGCTTCCGGATATTTAAAAGAGGCGACTCCTCTATTTCCATCCGTGAGATTTTGTTGAGGAGAAACAATATTTTGTCCTCTTGTAGAATAGGCCCCTGAAAGTTTTAAAGAAGGCATGTCTTCTGCTTCTTTGATCTTAAGATTTAATTCTGCGATTTCCCTTTGTTTGCGAAGATTTTTTAGATCGGTTCTATGATCAAGTGCGTAGATATAATCCTTTTCCACGTTAAAATCTAAAGGAACGTTTTCTTGAAGATCAGTAACACCTTCGATTTTAGAAGAAGGATCCGCGTTTAAAATCCGAATTAAATTTCTTTCTGCTTCTTTACGAGACACTTTAGCTTTTTCTAAATTACCTGCTGTTTGAGAAAGAATAGAATTCCATAGATTGACTTCAAAACCTTCCGAAAGCCCTAAGTTTCGTTTTCTAACGGTCAAATCTCTGATGTTTCTAGTATTGGATTCTAAATCTTGCAGCGTTTTTACGTTCGAGTCGTAGATATTTAAACTCCAATATTGAATCAATGTTTGTGCTACAAGCTGCGAAAGTACATAAATCAATTCTTCTCTTTTGATTACAGTATTTTGTCTTAAAATGGCTTCTCTTTCTTTCTGAGTTTTTCCAAAACTATACTTTAAGATTTCCTGGCTTAAAGTGATGGTCAAAGCGCCTGTATATAAAGGAGGAATTGCAAGCGCCGCTAAGTTGGAAGGAGTTGTGGACGGGTTTTCGAAAGCGCTCGTATCAAAACGAGTAGTACTTGCTTCTAATTTTGCATACGTTCCAGTTCTAAAATTTTTCTCAATTCCGACGCTTAATTTATCTTGGCTTTGTTTGGTTCCGGCAAAGATGTTATTTCTATTGGCAGGGAGAGTTGTCCTGAAAACGGTAATTCCACCGATTAGATTCCAAGTAAATTGGGATTCGTTTTTAAGTTCTCCACCGTCCGCTTTTACATATTCCATTTTAGCGTTTTGGATTGTAATATTCTTTTCAAGAACATAATTGACTGCGTCTTTTAAAGTCAGTCTCAATATTTTTTTGGAGTCACCTAAATTTTCAACGGGAGATTTTTTATTCTCTTCTAAAACAGTTTCTTCCGGAAGTATGTCCTCACTCCAAGTAGGCTGAATCATCGTGAGTAGAATGGTTCCGAAAACGAGAAATTTTTCTAATGTCCTTTTCTTTTTGTAATACATACAAGTGCCTACTGAATGGACATGGTTGAATGTAGGAAGTTTTTTAGAAATCGAAAAATAGATTTTATGAGTCTAAAAGAGAACAATTCAATGGAATCCAATTCCCGTAATCCCAACCGACTTTCAAAAGAGAAAAGTCCTTATTTACAACAACATTCTTATAACCCGGTGGATTGGTTTCCTTGGGGTGAAGAAGCCTTAACCAAAGCAAAAGATCAAGATAAGCTTATTTTTTTATCTATTGGCTATGCTACTTGTCATTGGTGTCACGTAATGGAAAAAGAATCATTTGAGAACCAAAGTATCGCAGATTATCTCAATTTTCATTTTGTATCGATCAAAGTGGATCGAGAAGAAAGACCGGATATAGATCGGATTTATATGGACGCGTTACACGCAATGGAACAGCAAGGAGGTTGGCCGCTGAATATGTTTTTGACGCCTGAAGGACAACCAATTACAGGTGGAACCTATTTTCCTCCGGAATCCAGATACGGAAGAAAAGGTTTTTTAGAAGTTTTGAATATCATTCAAAAAGTTTGGACAGAAAAACGATCGGAATTAATTGCTGCGGCTTCGGAACTTTCCCAATATCTAAAAGATTCTGGAGAAAGTAGGGCAAAAGAAAAACAAGAAGCCGATTTTCCACCGGAGAATTGTTTTGATTCCGGATTTTTACTCTATGAAAATTATTATGATTCTCAGTTCGGAGGTTTTAAAACTAATCAAGTTAATAAGTTTCCTCCTAGTATGGGACTTGGATTTTTACTTCGATATTATCATTCTTCTGGAAATCCAAATGCTTTGGAAATGGTAGAAAACACTCTTCTCGCTATGAAACGAGGTGGAATCTATGATCAAATCGGCGGGGGACTTTGTCGTTATTCTACCGATCCAAGATGGTTGGTTCCTCATTTTGAAAAGATGCTTTATGATAATTCTCTTTTTTTAGAAATTCTGGCGGAGTATTCTTTGGTTTCGAAAAAAATTTCTGCCGAATCTTTTGCACTTGATATAGTTTCTTATCTACATCGGGACATGAGAATGGACGAAGGTGGAATTTGTAGCGCAGAGGACGCGGACTCTGAAGGAGAAGAAGGACTTTTTTATATCTGGGATTTAGAAGAATTTAGAGAAGTTTGTGGAGAGGATTCTTTCCTTTTGGAAAAATTTTGGAACGTTACGAAAGAAGGTAATTTTGAGGGTAAAAATATACTGCATGAAAATTTTCGTGGCTCCAATTTTACAGAAGAAGAATTAAAACAGTTAGATAAAGCTTTGGCAAAAGGAAAGGTTAAACTTTTGGAAAGAAGGAGTAAAAGAATTCGTCCACTTAGAGACGATAAAATTTTGACTTCTTGGAATGGTCTCTATATCAAAGCGCTTGTAAAAACTGGAATCGCATTTCAGAGAGAAGACTTTTTAAAACTTGCTGAGGAAACGTATTCTTTTATCGAAAAAAATCTAATCGATTCTAACGGTAGAATCTTGAGAAGATTTCGGGAAGGAGAATCTGGAATATTAGGATATTCGAATGATTATGCAGAGATGATTGCTTCTTCGATTGTATTGTTCGAGGCGGGTAGAGGAGTTCGTTATTTGCAAAACGCGGTTCTTTGGATGGAAGAAGCGATTCGTTTGTTTCGTTCTCCTGTGGGTGTGTTCTTTGATACCGGAATCGACGGCGAGGTTTTATTAAGAAGGAGTGTGGACGGTTATGACGGTGTGGAACCGTCTGCGAATAGCTCTCTTGCTCATTCTTTGGTAAGGTTATCTTTTTTGGGAGTAAATTCGAACTATTATCGTGAAATTGCAGAATCGATCTTCTTATATTTTAGAAAAGAATTATATTCTTATGCTCTTAGCTATCCGTTTTTGCTTTCTGCTTATTGGTCCTATAAACATCATTTTAGGGAAATCGTTTTGATTCGCAAAAATTCAGAAGAGGGTAAAGATATGCTCGCCTGGATTCAGTCTCGGTTTTTACCTGACTCGTTTCTTGCGGTGGTCAACGAAGACGAGTTAGAGGAGGCAAGAAAACTTTCTTCTCTTTTTGATTCCAGGGATAGCGGTGGAAATGCTCTCGTTTATGTTTGTGAGAATTTTTCTTGTAAACTTCCAGTTGATAACGTTTCTGATCTTGAAAAATGTATGCGACTTTCTTAATTTAACGCAAGTTCGATGGTTAAAAATCTGGGCGAATCCGGCTGTCATAGGCAGCCGGACCGGGCTCTCAGCTCTGGTCAAGTTATTGTAAAATTTTAGAACTAGATTCAATTTTTATAAAGTACCAATAACTTAACCTTACAACGCGCCTCATAGGAAGCGTTGTGCTGAGTTCATTCATCGATCCCTTTCGCGTTATGCCGAATTTACGTTAATTTAGTAAAATTTTAATTTGGTTAACGTGGGCGGGTGAGGAAATTTTTCCGTAAAAAAATTGAAAATGGGAATTCTCACAAATATAGAATTTGTTTGTAAAGCCGTGATTTGCGGTAGTTCCTACATTTTAGAAATTCATCTGCAAAATTTAGATTTGTAGTAGTTCCTCATTTTATTTCTTGCATAAAGATTGACTTTCATAAAGAGGATTTCTTACCTCGGACTCACGTTTTTTACATAGAACCTCTAAAACCTTAAAGATTGCAGAGATTGGATGATAAAGAATTACTGGAAAGTTCGTAAAATGTCTGGATGTGACGGTTCTTGTTGGAACTCACGCAATTATTAGAAATTTCTAAAGAATTATAGTCTAGATTTTGGAAGGCGTTCAAAGAGCTTGTGAAATATTTAGGAGGTAGTATAAATCTTTATTTCGATGAGTATTCAGGTAAAAATTCTCAATTTCAAAAAGAATTCAAAGATTACATTACGAAAAAGAATACTGAATATTATTTCAAAAAGGTTGAACAATTAGAAATGTTTCAAAGTAGCGATCATCCTTTTATACAAGTTGCCGATCTAATTGCTGGAGTTTTAAAAAATCAAATGAAAAATAAAAATAATTTATTTGAGCTTATTGAAGAGAAATGTATTTTTACAAGAATTTTTCCCTATTAAAACAATGGTGGAGTAACGGATGCTTTTTTTCTTTACTTCGTTTTCCATTTGCGTCCCGCTTGAAAATTATTACGGTCTTTATACATAACCTTTGATGTTTAAAGACAAACAAACCTTTTATCTCGTTGTGTACAAGCGCATCAGAACTACGAATGTCAGAAATTTTATTACGTTATCCGAAATATATAAAGTTTGCTTAAAAAAATAAAAAGAGATTTTCTTTAAGAAAACTTTATAAAATTAAAATATAAAGATTACCTAATTAACCTTTTTTATAAAATTGTCTAACTTATTTTATTTGCTCTGATTTCTGTTTTTCTAATGGCAAATCGCTTGCTTGAACCTTGTGTAATCCCAGCGCGCAAGTGTTTTAGATAGGTCGTTATTTTTCCAGAAGAACTTTCAGATTATTTAGACTATCATCCAAGTTCTGAATGATTTTCTGTTGCTGATCAAAACAAACATTAACTATAAAACTAATCACTGTCATAGGAAAGGACATCTTATCTGACATGCCGATCAAAACTTTTGTTTGTTTTTCATTTACAGATTGAGTCGTAATATAGGAATTAAAACTTCCTTCAAAAGGTTTTTGAAAACGGATTTGAGTATCGAGTCTTTCCCCATCTACGATGTTTGTAATTTCTTGTTCTGCCGTTCCTACTTCTGGATGTTCACTTTCCCAAGAAGAAATAAATCCGACTTTGCCATCTGTTCCTTTAAATTGTTTTTTCATCTGAGGATCTTTTTTAGACCATGCGTTCCACTGTTCGTGATTTTTCAGAAATCTAAGTTCTGTAAAAACTACGTTTTTGGGTTGATTGATGATAACTTCTCTTTCTAATTTAAATTCCTTGGGAGAAATGATCGCAAGGATTATTATCAATGCCACAAATCCACCTAGAATATATGATAAAATTTTCATATTCAATTCTCCTATTGTTATAAGATAGAAACGCTTAAAATACAATCTTGTAAATGAAAAAACAGAAATAGTTTTTATGTTTCCGTTTAATTTTTCCACATTTAAGGTAAGTTCCGCGTAAGAAGTTTTGTCGAAGTCTAGAGTAATCACGAAAGTGTGAATGAAATACTTTCATAAAATTCTTTGAATTGTGACTCCTAGGAAACAATTTTTTGAGTTTCCTAGGAGCCCATTGTATTCGGGGAGTAAATTACTACACGAGTCAGCACAACCCAAATGTCCCGTCTCGTTCAAGCGTCATAGTTCACAATGAAAACACTTACCTGATTTCAATTGATAAAACTATTGTTCCACACAAAGAATGCTAGCAGGAACATCTTTCCAGTTGTATGGATCTGTATGATCGGGTAAAGAAGTCTTTGAGCAAATTCCTTGACCGACAAAAATGGAGTTTCCATATTTCCAATTTGCTAACCCGAACGCTCCTAATTCATTGGTACTAGAAGAAGTCCAATTGAGACAATTCAATTGGTTTACGGAAATAACTTTATTTTTCCAAGTTTGATCTAGTCCGGTCCAAATCGCATAGTTTCCTGCAAAAGAATTTTGGAATGGAAATGAAAAAAGTCCTACAGAATTTGTCGTTCCGATGATTGTATCATCCGAACGTCTATATTCTTGGAGAGGTTTGAGTACCCAGTCTATTTGTCCGTCTCCCGCGTTTGGACTTAGGGAAGCTCTACGAGTATCTCCGACGAGCATCGCCTTATACCCACCTCCTAAAGAAAGTAGTTTAGAGGGTTTATTGGAATCCAGATTGCAATAACCATCTGCTTGTGTGATTCCTCCAAAGTTTGCGTTATGCGGGTTTGTCGGTACGAAAGTATATTTATGGCTTCGAAAGTTTACTCCATACCTAGAAAGTAATCTTTCGATTAAAATATCTCCGTATGTTTGATTGAGTATTTCCCTCAACCTTTTCGAGGACATATATTCCATATTTCTAAAAAAGTCGATCGAATTGTCATCGTAAACGGAGCCCATCAGTCTTGCACCTTCGTAATGTTGGTCAAACGGTCTACCCGGTTCTGGGAAGTCACCCACTCGGATTCCTCCCATCTTATGATGCCAAGAAGTATGACCTAACTCGTGAATTGAAATATTTTGGGACGTGTATTGTAGATTTCTTTGTCTCATCACTTCTACGTATTCCGTTGCGTTTGCAACGCTTGGAGGACAACCTAAACAAGGCTGATAGAAAGTAGGATCGAAGTGGAAGGTAGTCGTTCCGTTTGTTATAGTATGGAAAACTCTCGTATCTATAATGTTTGCATCCGAATACGTCGCTAAATAAACATTCGTAATAGGAACAATTGATTGTCCCAATTGAGCGTTGGAAGTTGCGTAAGCCCCTCCTTGGATTTTAGAAAAGTCTGATATATATAGGGTAACGTCTTCTCCATTTTGGCGAATGGGATAAAGGATCTCTAAATCCGTGAGCAATTTTGTTTGATTGAATTCGTAATACAACATCGTAGCCAGAAGGCGTTCATCCGGGTTGTTCAAATTGAGAGGAGTTTTTCCAGGAGTTTTGGGTCTTGTGTTATACCAGTTTTCAACTAAGGCCTGATTGAGATCCGGTTGAATCATAGAAAAATTTTGGATCCCTTGGATTTCCAATTTGAAATATTTTTTAGTGGCTTCGTAAAATTCAGAAGTGAGAATATTTCCCCAAGAAGTTAAGGAATCGTTTGTAGTAAATTGAGTATCTCCGAATCGAACGATACGGATTTTGATCGTATCCAGAGGTCCCGCCGCGTTTACGGGTATGGGAGTTTCGGCAGTATGAAGGTCTATGATGTTTCTTGAAAATTCCGTAGTTTTATTACTGCCAGAAGAACAGTCCGAAGGTGCGTTATGATAAATCTTGAAACTAAAGATATTTTCATCTGCATGGTAGAATTTAATAGAAGGAGGAGTTTGAAAACGGACTGTAAGAATTCCCTGAGGATAATTGGAAATGGAAACCGGGAAATCGGAAGTGGTTGAACATTCCGTGCTGATTCTTGATTTTTTATTAGTGGGAACCAAATGTAACTTAAGCATTCCAGAATTAAGCGTGAATTCACCTAACAGCTTAATATAATCCACCGAGACCTCGTTCTTTACGGTTTTGATTTTATTTAGGTTTAAAGCAAAAATATAAGTATTTCCACGGTAAAGTTTTGAAGAGCTTGAAACCGGATTACCGTTTGAATAAATATATGCGTCTCGATTGTTGGTGATCATATCGTTGATAATGTTGTTAAACGTAGAATCTACAACGGAAGAGATGGTGACGTTTTCCGTGACGGTCGGGTACTGAGTTTGTGGATCCCCTTGCATCGCAAGAGTATAAGTTCCTGGAGACCAATTGAGAGTGGAAATACTCATCTGATAGGCGGATCCCGTAGGTCTTAGATCGGAAATTTCCGTAATGTCTTTTGAGTCCATGTGTTTGGTTTGAGGAGGAAGGATACCGTTTTGATAGTTAGAAAGTTCTTGGGGCGTAAGATCTTTCCAGATTAGTAAATAGTCCGCAAATCTTGCGTTAGCCGGTGGGTAGGCCAAAACGCTGAGTTGTTCACCGGAAGGAACGGAAAGACGTTCGCAGGAAAGTCCGTAAGAATTTAGGATATAAACGTATCCTTTGGAGGAATCGTAAGAAGGGGCGCAGTCAAAGCTCGAAAGATGTGTGTTAGACGGATTATGGACCAGATTTAAAATTGAGTCCGCGAAGTTAGAAAAGAAAAAAGGGTTGTTTTGAGATTTTGTATTACAACCTAACACTAGATATACGGTCATAATACATACAAGTATATAGTTCATTTCATTCTCCTAAATTAGAATTTTTAAATTTTCTAATTGAATTTTACTAACATTTCAACTTTAAGAATTTGCCGATTTTTTCAAAAATCGGTCGGTTATTTGGTTCCTAAATAAAATGAAAAAATGGTTTTATCCGTCTTGAGGGAAATGTAATAAAAAGAACGATGATATCTTGCTCTGATCGATGTTCGGGTGATAGATAGTTTAAACTATATAATGCTATTCTTAAATATTAAAGTTGTTGAAAAATTAATCCTCCTTGGTTTCTTTTTCATCGGAACGAACGGAAAATTCTATTTTACTATAAACCGTCTCAAAATATTTTAGAATGATTAGAATTGGCATTTTAAGCAGAAATAAAATATTTTTGAAATGAGTTGTAATAGTAGATAAGAAATTTTTCAACAACTCTATTAATTGCTACTCGGACGTATGAAGATGATACAAAAATAGACGGGCGATTTTACAGAGATGATGAAGTTCTCAAAAATTATTTCTAATCCGAAATTGTCGGTTATTTTAACTTTTGAAACAAGCCTTAGTTAAAGATT
The DNA here is from genome assembly GCF_900156205.1 of Leptospira interrogans. GTDB lineage: Bacteria > Spirochaetota > Leptospiria > Leptospirales > Leptospiraceae > Leptospira > Leptospira interrogans. Next base: position 40,514 of record NZ_FTNA01000021.1, on the reverse strand, counting down.
TGTTATAGAAGTCTAACGACGCGATAAGTGCGAAAAAGAAAATTTAAAAGTTTAATCAAGGAACAATTAGACACGCTCTAAAGAGTAAAATCGCATTCTGTCTTTTGAATGAACTTAGGTTAACGAACTAAGAATTTCTCTCCATATATAAAAAGTTCTATTTTGACTCACTAGAATTTTTACAAATATCGCAGTTCCCACATTCCGAAAACTTGGCGTCAAAGTATTCGTAGACGAATTCTCTTCTGCATTTTTCTGATTTTAAGTAAAGAAGCATTTGATATAGACGTTTTAGGCTGGTTTTCTTTTTAAGTTCTAATAACTCCGCAGAACACAACGCTTCGGGCAAAGTAGAAATTAATTTTAAAGAATTTTTTTCTAATTCCCCAGAAGTAACTCCGTATCTATCAAATAGATTGAGAACGGTTTGGAGTCTGTGGTCTCCTCTATTTTTAAAAACAATTTTAGATTGTAAATCTTCGTAATCAATCGAAGATAATTCTTCTCCCAAACGTTTCAAGGTTTGAAATGTGCGAGATATAAACGCCGCGTCTGGATTTTGCCATTCTATAAAATCCATTAATACAGAAAGATCGTCTTGGTTATAGAAAACATGACAATCAGAAGGTTTACCGTCTCTTCCCGCTCTTCCAATTTCCTGATAATAACTTTCTAAAGAAGAGGGTAGTTCCGCGTGGATGATCGTTCTAATATTTGGTTTATCTACTCCCATTCCAAACGCATTTGTAGCGAGCAGAATTTTATCATTCGATTTTAAAAATTGGTTCTGTACTTTTTTTCTTTGGTCGGTAGTTAATTTTCCGTGATAAACTTGATATTCGATTTTTTGAATGTCTAACTTTTCACAGAATTTTTCCAAATTCTGAATGAGATTAAAATAAACGATAGTACTTCCATTTTGTTTTTTTAAAAGTTCTAGAATTGCGTTTGATTTAGAAGGTTCGTCTACAAATGTCCTTACGTCTAAAAATAGATTTGGTCTACAGATTCCTTCGTTGTATATTATGATTTCCGAATTTTCTAACCCCATCTGAAGGATCATGTCTTTTTGAATTTCGGTTGTAGCAGTTGCGGTTAACGCAATCGTGATTGGTTTACCTAAAATTTCACGAAACTCAGAAATCTTAGTGTAATCTGGTCTAAAGTCGTGTCCCCACTGACTGATACAATGGGCTTCGTCGATTGCAAGAAGAGAAATTTTTCTGTTTTTAAGACAATCTAAAAATTCATTTTTACGAAAACGTTCCGGAGAAACATATATGATTTTGTATTTACCTTCTTTTAGGTATTGATAACTTTGAAGTCTATCTTGTTTGGAAAGAGAAGAATTGATATAGCCCGCTTCGATTCCGAGTTGTTTCAGTTTTAACACTTGATCTTGCATAAGCGCAATCAAAGGAGAAATTACGATTGTCAATCCTTCTAAAATAAGCGCTGGAATTTGATAACAGATCGATTTTCCCATTCCGGTAGGCATGATCACCATACAATTTTTTCCAGAGAGAACATCCGTAATGATTTTCTCTTGAGAGGTTCTAAAAGAAGAAATTCCGAAAAGGGTTTTGAGTTCGGAAAGAGAGGTCATTACGATCAGGATTTGTCAATGATCGTCGAGTGCAAGATAAAATGTAATTACTTGCCACAAGGTCGAATTCTTAGGATGTTCGTATTTCAACCGGAGAAAATTGTTTGTCGATCACTCATATTACAAGTCTATCTCTTGAAGATATAACTTCGGAACTTTCTCAGAATATACTTAAGGAAAGAAAAAATTTCCCACTTCGTTCTATTACGATCGTAGTTCCGAGCGTGAACATGAGGTCTTGGTTAAATCTGAACCTTGCTCGTATTTCCGGACTTTGTGCTAATCTTAGATTTTTGTTTTTAGAAAAAGCGCTTGAAGAGTATTTTCATTTTAGAGCGGGTTTAGATTATGATCCGTTTCAAAGAACGTTTCCAAGTCAAGATGCGATTCAGAGAAAAATTTTAACCTTTCTAATCGAAAATTTAAATTCTGAAGAAACTAAATTTTTAGGTTCTTTTTTAGAAAGTATTCCGCGCGCGTTTTCTTTAAGTGCAAAACTAACTTCGCTTTATAAAGATTACGAATTAAATCGATCTTCTTGGATTCAGAGTTGGGCAAACGAAAAGGGTTTAGATATTCCTTCTATTTCTCATAGACCGACACCGTTCCCAAAAGAAGACGAATATTATCTTTTTCAAAAGAAGTTATATCAAAAAGTTTTTTTGAATTCGAATCAACCGAGTACACTCATTCAATTTTTTCTCAAAGAAGTTTTTAAAAACCCTAGGCGTTCCCCTCAAGATTCTTTACATCTTTTTTGTCTTTCTAATCTTGCAGATACATATTTAGGAATTTTAGAATCCATTTCTAAAAAGGATAAACTTCCTATTTATCTCTATCAATTTCATACTGGCGCTTCTACTAAGACGGAATCTTTAGGGCCACAAAGATGGTCCAATCCTCAGATTCATATCTCTTCTAAAATAGTTTCTATTCCAGGAACTATTTCTAAAAATCTAGAAGATACTCGTATATATCCCGAAAAACTTTCCGCACTTAAAAATTTGCTCAAAGGAGAGATAAGAGGGCATAACGTAGAAAATTTTTCAGGGGACTTTTCGGTCCGTTTTTGGAATGCTCCTTCTTCCTATCGAGAAATAGAATCGGTCGCAAATGATATTCTCTATAAGATGAATCAGGATCGGACACTAACGTATCTAGATTTTGCAGTTTTGGTCACGGATATGAAGGTTTATCGTCCCGCCGTAGAATGGGTGTTTGATGGAGGAATTCTTCTACAAACTAAAGTGGACGCAGACCCGATTCGAAAAAAAATTCCATATTCTTTGACGGACATCAACGCGAACGAAGCTTCTCTTTTGTATCGAGGTTTGATGAACTTTTGGGAAATTTGTTCTGGAAATTTCGTTCGTAAAAACGATCTCTTAAAACTTCTTAGAAATCCTCTTTTGCAGAAAAAGATTCGTATTCATTCTGAAGATGTACAGGAACTGGAAAAGCTGATCGAAACTTCTGGAGTCAGATACGAAGAATCCGGAAGAGAAAATGATACATTCCAAATTTCGAATGGACTTAAAAGGATTCGATTGTCTTCAATTCTTTCTCAAGAGGCCGCTTGGACAAAATATAAAATTTCTCAGATTCCTTTGGAATCTGAAGAATATTCTTTGCACCTAACTCTTTTCTGGGAAACGGTTCTCAAAGTAAAAAAAGATATTCTTTCTTTTTTTGCAAACGAAACGATTCGATGGACTTCCGAATATCTAAAAGTAGTACAAACTTCTATCGAAGAACTTTTTGAGTTCTCAGAAGAATATGAACAAGAAGCCAAACTTTTTCACAGTTGGTTACAATCGCTTTCTGAATGGGAAGGAATCCAATTACAAAATCCAGAACAAGGAATTTCTCTTTTGAAATTTCTCACGGAACAAGTTTTCAATCAAATACCTTATCGTAAAGGAGCTTATCTTACTGGAGGAGTTACGATTTCTCTTTTACAACCAATGCGTCCCATTCCTTTTAAACATATTTACGTTTTAGGATTGGGAGAAGGAAAGTTTCCAGGTTCTGACGATATTTCACAATTAAATTTAAGAAAACATTTTCGAGAAGAATGGGATATTTCCAAAAGAGAAATTCAAGAATTCCTTTTATGGGAAACGATTCATTCTGCAAAGGAGTCGATCACTTTCAGTTATGTAGGTAAAAATTTGCAAGAGGATAAAACGTTCGAACCTTGTTCTCACTTTCTTGAAATCATGGAATTTTTGGAAGTTAAGGATGTTGTTCGTCTTCCATTACATTCGTATAGTATAAAATACGAACATACTCTTCGAGAGTTAAAACAAGGTTTGGTGAGTTATGATTTTGCAAGAGTTTGGGTTAACGGAAAACGAAAGGATCATCCTGTTTTGGATCGATTTCAGAATCCAGACGAACTGATAAAAAATCATTCTGATCTTTCTCGTTCTACAATTGACGTAAAAGAACTTTCTCAATTTTTAAGCGACCCTTTGGACACGTATCTCAAAAGAAAACTGGCGATGTATTTAGAAGAAGAATATGCCGAGGAAAACGAAAAAGAACCTTTTTATTTGGATGCGATTGAAGAAACTCATATATTAAAAAAAGTGCATGCACTGATGATTCCAGATCTAGTTTTAGAAAAGCCTTGGGTTTGGGATCAAGAAAAAATCGTTCAAGCAGTTACTCCGATTTTAGAAAAGGAAAAGTTTTCTGCAAAGTTCCCTGCGTCCGTATTTGGAAAAATACAAGAAGCTGATTTGGTTCAATATTTAGTAAAAACTAGTGAACACCTTTCGGAATGGAAACCTCTTTTTCAAGGAGGGAAGTATTATCCGTATTTAAGTTTAGGAGATACAGGATTGCCGGATGCGATCTGTAAAAAACTTCCTGCCCTAAAGGTTCCTTTAGAATCTGGTGATTTTTTTCTTCAAGGAGAATGGGAACACGTTATCGAAAAAGAAGGGAATTTATACTGGTTGTTTTCTAAAAGTTTAGAAGAAAAACCTAGCGAGGATTATTTTGGTTATAAGGATTATTGGAAGGTGATGAGTTTTCCCTTTTTAACCGGAGTCGCATTTGCATCTTCTAACGAAAATTTTAAGATCTATTCTTTTAAGCCTAGGCCTTCCGAAGAATCTAAAAAAAAGAATATTCTAGAATTTGAATATGATATAAAAAGCTCTTCTTTGGGAATGGAATATCTTACTAAAATAGTGACGGAATATTTAAAAGAAGAACCTATCTTTTTTCCTCGTAGAGCATTTCTAAGTTATTACGTTAAAAATATACAAGTAAGTTCTGGTAAAAATAAAACTGTCGAAGACTTGTCAAAATTTGAAGACGAAAGCGTTTGGATTCGTTTTCTTAAAGAAGAATTGAACGGAATTAAGGAAAACTTATCTCCACTGGTAAAACTGTATCCCAAAACACCTGAATTAATTTTACAATCCCGAATCCGATGGGCCAAATATTTTTACAAACCTCTCTTGAATTGGAAAAAGATTTATGAACGTTAGTCGTACTTATAAATTCAAATCCAGTTTTATAGAAGCATCCGCTGGAACTGGAAAAACTTATACGATTATGGAAATCGTAATAGACCTGATTTTAGAACATAAGATCCCTTTGACTCAGATTTTAATTTTGACCTATACAGAAAAGGCGGCGGGAGAACTCAAAGAAAGGCTTAGAAAAAAACTGATCAGTTCCGGACTTACCAAAGAGGCCAGGGAACTGGATCAGGTAACGATTTCTACAATACACGGATTTTGTAATGCGATTTTAAAAGAATATCCGGTGGAAACGGAAACTCATACAAACTGGATCTTAACGGATGCTCTGGAAAGGTTGAATATTGCCTTATATAAACTTCAACACGAGGAATGGAATTCTTGGGTAGATCCAGAAAAATTAGAAGATTTTATTTTATCTTCGAAATATAGATTCAAAAAAGAAAATATTCTAATTTCTGCATCTAAGCTTTTAAGCGGAAAAAAGTATGAGTATTCTAACGAGACAACTACTATGACCTCGGAGACTTTTCTTCAAAAGACTGCATTGATCATTGCGGATATGGTTTTAAAGGAGTTTAAAACTTCGGAGTGGATGAGTTACGACCAGATGATTTTAAAAACTAGAGATTCTTTGGAAAATTCTCGTCTTAGAAAAGCGCTTCAAAGTAGATACAGAGTAGGGATCTTGGACGAGTTTCAAGATACGGATGGAGCACAGTATGAAATTTTCAAACGACTTTTTTTAGAATCTAACGATGACAGAGCGTTGTATCTAATCGGAGATCCGAAACAATCTATCTACGGATTTAGAGGAGCGGACATAGGAATTTATCTTCAAGCAAAAGAAGAATTAAAAAAACATAAAGCAGAAGAAATTTCATTGAACGTCAATTATAGATCGGTTCCTGAGTTGATCCGAGCTTATAATGAGATCTTTGGTGGTAAATCTGGGAAACAGAGTTTTTTCCCGATTTTAGAACAATCGATTCCGATTCAATATGAGCCTGTATTTGCTCCTAAAGAGAATATTAAAGTTTTATTAAGCGATAAACAGAAACAAGGTCCGATTCAGATTGTACGGTTTACAGGAAAAGATTTTTGGAACACTCAAGACGCAAAAAATGCTTGGGGACAATTTATCTCGGAGGAAATTTTAAAACTCATTCACAAAGAGGACCCATTTACTTATCAAGTTGCTGAAGGTGATTTGTATTATGTAGAAAAAAAACTGAAACTTCGTGAAATTGCCGTTTTAGTAAAAAGTAAGTCCGAAGGAAAACTTGCGGAACAATTTTTAAAACTTAGAGGGATTCCTTGTTCTTTTTATAAACAAGAAGGGATTTATCAATCGGCGGAATCCTATCAGATTTCTAATATATTTGAATGTCTTTTAGATCCAAATAAACCTTCCTCCTATAGAAAACTTTTGCTGGGAGATTTGTTTCAAATTCATCCGGCGCATCTTCCTTATTTTGATGAACATTCGATCGATTCGTATGAGAAAAGTATATTAGATCGTTGGAAAACTCTTTCTATGGATCGTAAATTTTCTGAGTTATTCCGTTCTATCGAAGAAGACAGTAGGATTTTTTTGACCGAAGACGCAACGGATATAGACTGGGAAAGAAAAAGAACCAATTACAGACAGATTTTTAGAAGGCTTCTTCAGTTTCAAATTGCAAATCAAGCCGATCTAGAAGAAATATTAGAAGAATTGAAACTACTACAAAAAAGTTTTAAAAACGAAGAGGAACTTCCTTTATTCGAAAAAGAAACCGAAAAAGATGCGGTTCAGATACTAACTTTACACGCTTCCAAAGGTTTGGAATGGCCTGTCGTTTTTTTGTTTAATCTTTCTGGAGATTATATTCCAGAAGTCTACGACTATCCTTTTGTGGATAAGGACGGAAAACTGTCTTGGAAATTGAGTCTTTGGGATAACGAAGAAGAAAAGAAAATTAGTAAAGAAATATATTCTAATCAATCCTTGAACGAAAATAAAAGGCTTCTATACGTGGGAATCACTCGGTCCAAGGTAAGGATTTATCTTCCATTTTATACTCCATTGAACAATTGGAAAACAAGAGATTCGGCATATTATAAAATTCTTTACCCTAGACTTCAAAGTATATTGGAAAATGAAATTGATACGGATTTATTTCACGTGGTTTCTTGGGCCCCTACACCTTTTGATTCTACCGATCCTAAACGAATTGATTGGAATCTTGATTCAGAAATATGTTTTACTCCTTTACTCTATGAAGAACCGGAAACTTCTAAAACGATTCGTCTTAATAGTTATTCTTCTTTGAGAACTAGTATGAATTTTTCGGAAGAAGTATCTCTTTCCGTACTAGAAGAAAAAACCCGTATACAGTCAGACGATGTGGAAAACTCCGAAACGGTAATCAAAGACGCACTTCCTTCTTCTGCTTCTATTGGTTCTTTTTTACATTCTCTTTTAGAAGAATTAGATTTTTCCATTTTTAAAACTACAACATCTAAAGAACTTTTAAAAAACGAAAAAATTATTTCCAGAATGGATTTTCATTTGGACTACTTTCGAATTTTAAAAAGAGAAGAGGGCCGTTTTATTTTAGAAAAGGAAACGGTTCAAAAAAGGACGGTAGAAATTTTATGGAATCTACTGAACGCAAATATTCTAGATCAGAAAGGGGCTTTATTTCGCCTTGTGGACCTTCCCAAAGAAAATAGGGTTTCTGAAATGGATTTTTATTTGGATCTAGATACTAATCCTGGAAATTTTTTAAGAGGTTCCATCGATTTAGTATTTCAGATTGATGATAAATTTTATTTAGCGGATTATAAGTCTAATTTGCTTGAAGATTATTCTACCATCTCTTTAAAAAGAAATGTGGAAAATTTAGAAAGTAGATATGATCTTCAAAGAGATATTTACGCATTAGTACTTTATGAATATTTAAAGAATTTATTTGGTCCAAAGGAAGCATTACAAAAAATCGGTGGAGTATATTATTTTTTTCTAAGAGGAATGATCTATGGAGAAAGTTCTGGAATTTATTCAGATTTTTTTTGGAGTTTGGAAAGAATCGAATCTATCCGTAAAACTGTTTTAGAATCCACGACTTTTCGATGGGAGAAATCGAATTGATTTTTATTGAAAAACTAAGGACGGATATTTTAGAACTGATTCAGTCATCGGAATTCGAAAAGAAAAAATTAATAAAAGTATCAGAAGAGGACTCTAATTATATATTAGAAATATTGAATTCAATTTGGGAGGCTACTCAGGAAGGAAGTTTATGTGTTCCTGTAAAACAAGAATGGAAGAAAATTTTAAAAATAAAGCTCCCCGGTCTTGTCGTAGATCGGTTTGAAAATACGGAATGGGTGTATTTTGAAAAAACGTATCGTTCTAAAATTGAATTGGAACGTCTTTTAAAAGAAAGAATCGAAAATGATGTTTCGGTTAATGTGGATACGGATCGAGTTGAAAAAATTCTAAAGGATCTGGAATCGAAAAGTTTTTCACTGAAAAAAAATCAAAAAAAAACAATCTTTTCTTGTTTAAACTCCTCTTTCCAAATTATAAGTGGAGGACCTGGTACTGGAAAAACAACCATAGTAGCGTTTTTATTACAAATTTTGAATGAACTAAAGCAACTTCCTTCTCCAGAAAAAATTGCACTTGTTGCACCGACTGGAAGGGCGGCTCAGAGGTTAACGGAATCGGTTCAAGAAAATTTAAAAAAAATCTCCACGTCTCTCGAAAATGGATTTCTAAGAGGACAAACGATTCACGGACTTTTAAACTACAAACAGTCGTTAGGTGGGTTTTATTATAATCGAGAAAGATACCTTCCACATAGACTAATTATCGTGGACGAAGTTTCTATGGTAGATTTAGATCTGATGCTTTCTCTTTGGAATTCAATTCCTAAAAATGAGACGATTCAAGAAGGAACCATTCCGTTTCGGTTTATATTGATTGGAGATCCACATCAACTTCCTTCTGTAGAAAAAGGTGCCGTGTTAAGCGATTTTTTATCCGTGTTAGAATCTAAACGATTTCATTTTGTTTCTAAATTAGAAGAAAGTAATCGTCAGCAACCAAATACAAACGGAGAAGTTTCAAAGATAGTCACACTCGCAGAAGAAATTTTAAAATATTCTCCTGAAAATCTAAACTTAGGAACTAAGATAGATGAAAGTTTTCCAAAAACGAATCAAATTAAAGAGAATATTTTATACAAAAGTGAAGTTGTATGGTTGCAAAATATTGAAAGTAGCACTTCCGATTATTTTTCTAGAGATGAGTTAGTTGAAAAACTTTGGAAAGAAATTTTTTATCCTCAAATTGATAGAATCTCTTCTTGGAAAATTCAGGATTCTTTTTGTTTTGATAAACCAGATTTTATTCAAAAATTTCAAGAGGAACTAAAACGATTTCGTTGTCTTACGATTTTTAGGAGTGGCTATTGGGGAGTGGATGCGATTCAAACAAAGATCATGAATTTGGCTGCTCAAAATCTTTTTTTTGGAAAGGGCGGGAACTTTTTTGCCAAACGACTTTCCAAGGGAATTTATTTTGTAGGTCTTCCCATTTTAATTACTCGAAACGATAAAAGTAGAAAACTTTTTAACGGAGATATTGGAATCGTATTAAAAACGGAATCTACCGGAGAACTTAGGGCGGTGTTTCCGATTGAAGGAAAACTTTTTCAGTTTGCGTTAGACACTCTTCCAGAGCATGAACCTGCGTTTGTAATGAGTGTACATAAAAGTCAGGGATCAGAATATGATACAATCCTAATTTATCTTCCAGATTCTATAGAAGAGGAAAAATCTAATGGGTTACTCAATCGTCAAGTTCTTTATACAGCAATTACAAGAGCTAAAAAACAAGTGATCTTGGCTGGAAATCCGCAAACCTGGGAAATTGGAATCGCCAATTTTCAAAATAGAAATACTGGGTTTAGAATTTAAATTAAAATGAATTGAGTGTAATGCCAATAGAAGCAAGACGTTAATTACTAGGTTTGAGCTTTTTGGTAAAGTACAATTAGGTTTTTTGAGATGGGTTGTGAGTAAATTAGAATATAATTGATTTCTATTTTTTAAAAAACTTCAATTTTCTGAAAGTTCAAACTCTTGGCGACTTTTATGCGTAGATTTTTATTGTTTGTTTTACGAATTGTGTTCAAATTCGCCAAGGCGCTATAAATCAATTTTAAGTTTCAAGTAGAGTATAAAAATCGATTCAAAAAAACAAAATCATGCTGTACGAAGAAAATGTTTTGTGTATTTTGGACTTTCTATCGATTCGATTCGAAGACGTTCGTATATAAGGAAGAATATGAAACCGAAAATGAAATCGCCTATTGTATCCGTAAATCGTCTTTCCAAATATTATGCAAACGGATTTCAAGCGTTAAAAGACGTTTCTTTGGAAATCCAAGAAGGAGAAATTATAGCTCTACTTGGTCCAAACGGAGCGGGTAAAACGACTTTAATTTCGATCATTTGTGGAATTGTAAATCCAAGCCAAGGTTTTGTTCATGTTTCTGGAAAAGACATTTTACAAGATTTTAGATTTACCAGATCTCAAATCGGTCTTGTTCCTCAGGAACTCAGTGTTCACGCGTTCGAATCTGTATGGGCTACTGTAAGTTTTACGAGAGGTTTGTATGGAAAATCACCTAATCCTGATTATATTGAGAAACTTTTAAAATCACTTTCTCTTTGGGATAAGAAAGATCAGATGATACTTACACTTTCTGGAGGGATGAAACGTAGAGTTTTGATTGCAAAGGCACTTTCTCATGAGCCTAGAATTTTATTTTTAGATGAGCCAACCGCGGGAGTGGACGTAGAACTTAGAAAAGATATGTGGAATATAGTTCGTAATCTACGGGAAAACGGAGTCACTATCATTCTGACTACACACTATATAGAAGAGGCAGAAGAGATTGCAGATCGTATTGGAGTGATTAACAAGGGAGAGTTGATTCTCGTAGAAGATAAAAAAGAACTTATGCAAAAGCTGGGAAAAAAACAGCTCACGATCGATTTAAGTCGAACCTTAAAAAAAATTCCAGCGACCTTAAAATCAAAGGGACTGGAGATTATTGGAAATGGTAAACAACTTCTTTATACATATGATTCTCACGGAGCACAGACCGGAATTTCCACTCTTCTTCAAGATTTAAAAAAAGCTAAAATTGATTTCAAAGATTTAAATACTACTCAAAGTTCTTTGGAAGAAATATTCGTTCAGTTGGTATCAAAATGAATCTATACGCGATCAAATCCATTTATATTTTTGAAATGTCCAGAACGTGGAGAACACTTTTTCAAAGTATTGCTTCTCCCGTTATTTCTACTTCCTTGTACTTCGTTGTTTTCGGTTCTGCAATTGGTTCTAGAATCCAAGAAGTGGATGGAGTAGGTTATGGTTCGTTTATCGTTCCTGGTTTAATTATGTTGTCTTTATTGACAGAGAGTATTTCTAATTCTTCTTTTGGAATTTATTTTCCTAAGTTTACAGGGACAATTTATGAAATTTTAGCGGCGCCGATTTCTATGATAGAGATAGTAATTGGTTTTGTGGGCGCTGCGGCTACAAAATCAGTGATCTTGGGAACGATTATGCTTGCCACTGCTTCTTTATTTGTTCCGATTAAAATTGCACATCCGTTTGTGATGATTCTTTTTCTTCTTTTAACTTCAATTTCTTTTAGTTTGTTCGGATTTATCATAGGGATTTGGGCGGATAGTTTCGAAAAATTGCAAGTGATTCCTTTACTCATCATAACTCCTTTAGTATTTTTAGGTGGAAGTTTTTATTCTGCGAATATGCTTCCTCCTTTTTGGCAAAAGGTAACTTTTTTTAATCCGTTTCTTTATTTAGTGAGCGGATTTCGTTGGAGTTTTTACGAGATTTCTGACGTAAGCGTGGGAGTAAGTCTTACGATGGTTTTTGTTTTTCTTTCGATTTGTTTGTGTCTGGTTTGGATGATTTTTAAAACCGGTTACAAAATTAAAAAATAAATTTTGAATATGAAATCAAATCATTTGAGATTTGAAGGTAGAAACGTTTTTATTATTGGCGGTTCGGCTGGAATTGGAAAAGGACTTGCACTGGAGTTTGCAAAACAAGGGGCAAACGTAGTTATTGCTGCTAGAAATAAAAAAGCTTTGGAAACAACTGTTACCGAATTAAGAACGATCGGTTTTAAAAACGCGATTTTTGATTTTGTAGTCGCGGATGTTTCTAACGTTTTGCAAATTCAAAAGGTCGCAAAGAAGGTTCTCAAAATTTTAAGAGGTCTAGACCTTCTAATATGTAACAGTGGTTATGCGAAAGTGGGTAAGGTTGAGGATTTAAGCGAATCGGATTTTAGAACACTGATGGAGGTGAATTTTTTTGGACATGTGAACTTCGTTCGTGCCTTTCACGCTCATTTTCTTAAACAAGGTTTTGGAGATATTGTTCTTGTTTCTTCCATGCTTGCTACGTTTTCTATTTACGGTTACGGAGCGTATTCTGCTAGTAAGTTTGCGATTATTGGTTTTGCACAATCTTTGCGACAAGAAATGATGTTTCACGGAGTTAGAGTAAAAGTTTTTCTTCCTCCTACTACGGATACTCCCGGTTTAGAAAAAGAAAATCGGGATAAACCAGAACTCGTAAAAGAAATGGAAATGGGTTCAGCGATCAATTCGGTTCATTCCGTAGGAAAAGTAGTGAACTCATTTATGAATTGGTTTCCTAAAAAGAAATTTTTAGGTTACGCTACCTGGGATTCTTGGCTTCAATATTTTTTAGCGAGACATTTTCCCGAATGGACTTTAAGGATTGCAGATGCTGAACTTAGGGCCGCACAAAAAAGATTAGAACAAAAAAATAATTACTGATTTCTGTATAATAAAGTATTTTTAATTTTATATTTAAAAGAATCGATCTCAATCTCCTTAGAAAGAATTTTTAAAAAATGAATTTCTTCATTTAAACGAATGAATAAAACTATTTCGTAGATGCAAAGAGATCGAATCTGTGGAAACTAATATTGAAGGACTTGGCGGGAGATTATTTGAGTGTTTTAGAATATGATTTTTATTTATAAATCTTTTTTCTAACTAACGTGAATTCGTGGAGAAATCCGTTTGATTCCTAGGCAATTTTTTCGTAAAAAATAGATGTGGGAACTCTCACAGATCGTGGGTTTACAGTTAAGCTTTGAAAATTGTTGGAACTATTAGGATATATAAAAAGAATCATCGTCCAATTAAATTTTTGCAGTTTTGCGACCATCATCAAAACTTAAATTCCATTTTAATATGAGTTCGACCTAAGAAAAAATTTTCTAAAAGTAGTAGTTCCTACAATTTAAGAATTTGTTTGTAAAGCCGTAATTGGTGAGAGTTCCCACATCATTTTATAGACAAATCTAAGTTTTGTGAGAGTTCCCACAGAAACTGTCGCTTAGAAACCGTTTATCATTTTGTAATTATCTTTTTAGAATTTGATTTTTGTATAGTTCCCACGTTCTAAGATTATTTAGGATCATTCATGTGATTTCTCAAACTCAGGCAGGCGGGAATTGTATAAATTCTAAGAGTTTGTCTCAAAACCTCAAAAAATTTTACGTGATGACCCTTTAGAAATTTTTAATAAAATGTAGTAGTTCCTACAAATTAAGTCGCATTTTGCGAACTTTCGAGCAATTCTAATATCATCAAATTTTCGTAGTAGTTCCCACATTGGACGGTTTTGGGACAAGCTTTAAATAGAAATGAGTAGTAGTTCCCACATTTCAGGAATTGAACTGTAAAGTTCGGATTCCAACTTTTTTCAGAATCATGGGTTCTTTACCCTGAACTCACGCAAACTCGATATAACAATGTAAAAATACACTTCATGAGCGATCGATCCATAGAGAGAGTTTTATCGAATTAAAGGATCATGAAGTTCAGCGGATTACACTTTGAACTCAACAAATACGGGTAGTAGATTTGGCATTTACTACGCGGACGCATGAAAATAGTACCAAGTTATTAACGGCCGAATTTACGAAAAAAATAGCGGTACTTAAAGAATGCCGCAAATTCGAGATTATGGCATTTAAAAGCAGGGCCAAAATATTCAAATTTTTGAAACAATCTAACTCAAGTATTCTATTCATGCGTCCGAGTAGTAAGAGTGATGCGTTTGAGTTCTGAGAGCAACATTGAGTTTTTATTCTTCAAGATTTTATTACATCGAATTTGAGTTAACTACTAAATTAGAATGGAAACGTTTTTGTTTTCAGAATTAGGAATTTTGAATGTAGGAACAACAATAGTCGCTAATTTTTTTAACATCCATTTGAAATCTGGATTTTGCGGGAACTTCAAAACTTTGACCACCTTTGATTTCTGACCAAACTTCTTGTCCTGGTAGTTTCACTAAAAGCTCACCGTCTAAAATTTCCATAATCTCTTTTTCGTCTGTTCCAAAGTCGTATTGACCTGGCATTAAAATTCCAAGGGTCTTTTTACTACCGTCTTGGAACAAGATGCTTCTACTTGTCACCTTACCATCGTAATATACATTCGCTTTTTTTATAATCGTTACGTTTTCAAACTGTGACATATTTACTCCATGGATCGAAAATAAATTTTAAAAAGAATCTAAAACTTTTTTGGGAAAGTTTCTTTTCGCAAGACTTACAAAATAAAACAGGAAAGATACAATTTTATGATGAAACATAACTTTAAAGACGGTTGAATGTTTTTGAGTTTTTTACGGATTTTTATCAAAAACGAATTGGAAAATGGACCAGGCGGTAGTTTCGGAAATTTAAAAATCTCGGATCTAAATTTGTGTTCGTTTTCTGTAAAAAAATGCCTATTTGATTCTTATAGATTCGAATTCTTTCATTGATTAGCTTATAACTTGATAGGATTTATTTTGGAATACCAATTATAGTTTTCTTATTAAAGGAAAATGATCTTTTTATGAATCGGCGTCTCTGCTTATCTTTGATGTTCGCAGTAACATCGTTCTTTGTATATTGTTCTCAAGCCGATCGGATCAGTATAGACTCTTCTTCAGCGGCTGGTCTTCTTTTTCAAGGTAGTATGGAGGCCTTGTTAACGGAAAATCAAAACCAGAACGATTCTCCAGTTATTTCCGGAGAACCAAAGGAAATTACTTCTTTTAGTTTTCAAGCCACAGATCATTTTTTTGTCACCGATTTTGTAGGAGAAGTCTCCGAAAATAGAATTGCGATTTTGGTTCCATTTGGGGCGGTGTCTCGTTTAAAAGCTACTTTCGTAACCACGGGAGTAAGAGTAGAGGTAAACGGTGTTCCTCAATCCAGTGGACAGACAATAAATGATTTCTCTTCTCCGTTGATTTATAGAGTAATTGCAAGTGATGAAAGTTTTCGAGATTATACGGTTCAAGCTCTTCCTATATTTCGTCTAACGGATTCGGGACAGACTAGTTGTTATTCATCTTGTTTTGATGATCCTGGTCAGGATGCGGATTATTCTACGGGGGTTCCTGCCAATTTTCAATCCAATGTAATTATGCCAGGTTATACTCCACAGCCTGTGACTTTTGATCGGCAAACTGGTTTGATTTGGAGATATTGCCCTGTTGGTGGAAGTAGCACTGTTTGTTCCATGCCTTATAATTATACTCAATCATTTGCAGTTTCTTATTGTACCAATCTAAATCAGATGAATGCGGGGCTGGGATATGCTGGTATTCAAGGTTGGAGACTTCCTGAAATTGAAGAGTTGATGACTCTCAGTACTTATAAAACTCCCACCGCAGCGTATATCAATTTAAGTGAGTTTCCTCTAGGAGATGTACAACTTTGGTCAAATACAACAAACGCATTCAATACGAACGAAGCTTGGGGATTTCGTTTTGATTTTGGACTTAACACTTCTACGGATAAGTCGGTTTCTTCAAATATGAATGTTCGTTGTGTTTCTGGTGGTAGAATGCCTGATCAAATTTACTCCGATTTAAATAATGGAGCGGTTCGAGACGATAGAACCAATTTAGTTTGGCAGAAGTGTTCCGTTGGACAGATCTGGTCGCCTAATTCTCCCGATTGTACTTTAGGAAGTGCGACTATTCATAATTTTGTTTCGGCTTTATATACATGCCAAAGTTTGAATTTAGCGGATCGTGCTTGGAGGCTTCCTAACGTTCACGAGTTGAGGAGTTTATTGGATTTTTCTTCTTCTTCGACAGGCGCGAAAATTGATCCGGTTGCTTTTCCGAATACTCCAGCCGTATCACAATATATTACGAGCAATTCCATTCCACATGCACAAGTGTTTAAAGTTAACTTTAAAGATGCTACAATCAGCACCACCACTTTGAGCACCCAAACTTATTTACGCTGTGTCAGTGATGGTCCTTGAGTAATTTTTCCGGTTAAAATTTCATTATTTATTTGTGAGTGCGTTGGATAAACCTCCAGAAAAATTTCCGATAGATTTAAACTTGGTCGGAACCGTTATTTTTCCGGAAAGTTCGAGGGTTTCGGCTTTATAGAAATGCCGAACCAAAAAAAGGCGATCAAGGATTTGGACGGTAAAAATGTCCTCACTCGTAACCTAAAAGTAAACGTAACAAAACCGAAAAACGACAGATTCTAATCTAAGGCCCCGGCCGGTTTTTTCTTACAAAAAAGCTGAGCCGGGACCGATTTCTAACTCAATATTTTTCCCTATCAGTAATATTTTCTTCCGCTCTTCTGTTTTCGCTCTTGCGTCTTGTTGCGATTCGTGGGAGCGGCTTTTGGCTTCTGATTAACTTTCGATCGCCTGCTTTTTATTTCCGGTGCGGGAA
The DNA here is from genome assembly GCF_900156205.1 of Leptospira interrogans. Lineage (GTDB taxonomy): Bacteria > Spirochaetota > Leptospiria > Leptospirales > Leptospiraceae > Leptospira > Leptospira interrogans. Next base: position 23,569 of record NZ_FTNA01000021.1, on the reverse strand, counting down.
TATACGATTCCTAAATTGAAATAGGTTTCGGTGGTGGATTAATTTTGTTGGAACGAATTCTTCCAGTGATATACACCGATCCTAAAAATAAACTCTTTCAGAATTTTCGTAGATCTCCGTTCTTCGTTCCAAAAATTCTTTCGACTTTTCCTCCAATTCCTACTTGGATCGCTTAGGATTCTTGGATTTCTTTTTCCTGCGCGAATTTTCTGAGTTCTTGAGTTAAATTCATAGAGCAGAAATGAGGGCCACACATCGAACAGAAATGAGCCGTTTTCATTCGATCTTGTGGAAGCATTTCGTCGTGAAATGTTTTTGCGGTTTCGGGATCCAGGGAAAGTGAGAACTGATCTTCCCAACGAAATTCAAAACGAGCTTTGCTTAAAAGATTATCTCTATCAATTGCTCCGGGATGTCCTTTTGCTAAATCGGCAGCGTGGGCGGCGATCTTATATGCGATTACTCCTTGTTTGACATCTTCTTTATTTGGAAGACCAAGATGTTCTTTGGGAGTCACATAACAGAGCATAGCTGTTCCGTACCAACCTATCATAGCAGCACCGATCGCAGAAGTGATATGATCGTAACCGGGAGCTATGTCTGTTACGATGGGGCCTAACGTATAAAACGGAGCTTCTTGACAAATTTTCGTTTGAAGATCTGCGTTTTCCTTGATTAAATTCATAGGAACATGTCCGGGGCCTTCTATCATAACTTGGATGTCTTCTTTCCAAGCAAGTTGGGTTAGTTCTCCCAAGGTTTCTAATTCTGAAAATTGGGCCTTGTCATTTGCATCTGCGATCGAACCAGGTCTAAGGCCATCTCCTAATGAAATGGAAACACCATATTTTTTCATTACCTTTAGAATTTCGTCAAAATGAGTATATAAAAAATTCTCTTTGTGATGTGCCTGGCACCATTTTGCAAGTATAGAACCTCCTCTAGAAACAATTCCGGTTATTCGATTTGTAGTAAGCGGAATATATCTTAGAAGTACTCCCGCGTGAATTGTAAAATAATCTACCCCTTGTTCTGCTTGCTCTTCTAACGTTTCTAAGAAAATTTGAATATTCAAATTTTCTGTTTTTCCTTTTACTTTTTCTAGGGCTTGATATATAGGAACGGTGCCGATTGGAACGGGTGAATTTCTCAAAATCCATTCTCTGGTTTCGTGTATATTTTTTCCCGTAGAAAGATCCATAACTGTGTCTGCACCCCATTTGATCGCCCAATGTAGTTTTTCGACTTCTTCTTCGATCGAAGAACTAAATGTGGAGTTGCCTATATTTGCGTTGATTTTTACTAGAAAATTTTTACCGATAACCATCGGTTCGAGCTCAGGATGATTCCGATTGGAAGGTAAGATGGCTCTACCACAGGCGATTTCCGAACGAACGAATTCTGGTTCCATATTCTCCCTAAATGCGGCATAACGCATTTCTTCCGTGATGATTCCTTTTTTAGCAAAATACATTTGGGAATGGTTTGAGTGATTGAAACGTTTTTGAATCCATTCTTTTCTAAAAGCTGGAATTCCGTTTTTATAATCCGCAGGTTGTTTTCCAGAGAGGGCACCTTCGGTGTGATAGGATTGGTATTCGGTTCCGTCGCTTAGTCGGATCGATTTATAAGGAATTTGTAATTTTTGAACAGGTTCCATAGATTCTCCTGGAGTTGGTTTGGAGTTGGAACCGAAGCGGAAAGAAAACCTTAAAAACAAGGTTTTGCAAAAATTCTATATAGACAAAATTTGAAAATCTATTCAAAAATTTGAATATATAAATTTTACAGGTCCGTTTTCCTACGCAGGTCTTATCCTGATCAGGTTCCGGGGACTCTCTCAGAGATTCACGCAGTGAATCCCACCCCCAACGTCCAAGTAAATATTTTGTTCTTAGATATTTTAAGACAAGTCAAAAAAGTTTTTATGAATGTCCTAATTTTTTCTGTTAAGAATTTATCCCAAAACCTTGATGAAATAGTATCGTCCATTTTTCACAAATCGAAGGAGTTCCCACGATTTTGGCAGTTTCAAATAGACTTTATTGTTTTAAACTTACCTAGGAGTTCTTACATTCTGATGTTTTGGGACAAGTTCTAAATAACACGAATTAGGCGTAAGGAATCCATGATTCATTTTCTTATAAAAAGTTGGAGTTTGAATTTTGCAGATTTATTTTTAAAATGTGGGAACTACCACAATGCACGATTTTGCGGACAAATTCTGAAAGTGTAGGAACTCATACTAGAACCTATTCAGAAAAAACGTTGTTCAGATTACTTTACTCGGAAAATGCCTGAGTTTTGAAAGTCTCCTTGTGAAATTTAGATTTGTGGGAAGAAGTTCCTACAGGTTACGTCTCTTATCGTCTTTGAGCAGACCTTTGCCATTGAATTTTTGGTGGTAGTTCCCACATTTTATTTTTTGCGGAAAAATCAGGTTTTATAAAATAAATGTCTTACATTGAATTCACGTTTATTATAAAGATGATATTCTAAATTTTTTCAGCCATTTCTTTTGCTTCTTTGAATTTTTTACTGCTCCAGACGTATGAAAATAATACCCGAAATGAATTGTCGATTTTACAAGAATATGCAAGTTTTCAAAAATTGCGTCTAACACAGAATTATCGACTTTTTTAAAGTAGATCCTACATTCTAAGTTTTTAAATAATGTGAATTCGGTATAACGTGAAAGCGATTATTATACGTTCCGTAGATAACAGCATTGAGTTTGAAAAATTCCGAAGCCATTGGAACAAAAAGAACTTAATGAAACGCTTTTTACGAAAACGTTTCAGTTCGCAAGTTAGTCTGCTATAAAATTCGTGAGCTACAACGACGATCCGGAAAACTAAAGCGAATGCTCTCCTAAGAATCGACGTTTAGAGAGTCGTCGCATTGAATTTTTTATTTGTCCCGGTTTTCTTACGCAGAATTACTAATCCACTGTACAATTTTTTGAAACTCTGAGTTTTCTTCCAAGAAGGTAAAGTATTCTCTTGCCCACAAAAAATGAGTTTTCAAATGTTCCGTTTTTTTAAGTATATGCAAATGTTGTAATGCTAGTTGTGTTTCTTGTATCAAACAGAAATATCCTGCTAAAGCCAGAGTTAAACGATTCGAGTTTACTGTTTCTGGTGAACGAGGTAAACGTTCGGCAATAGCTTGGATGTATTCTGATTTAGAGCTTTCTTTGAGATATGTGAATAAAAAAAGATTCAGAGTTTCAGAAAGATCATCTTGAGATATTTCGTTGAATTCGTCTTCATAAACTTCGAGCCATTCTTTTTGTCCGAAAATTTGGGAAAAATAGGGATGGTCTTTTAAAACTCTCTGCAAAATAAATTTTTCCGCGTTTAGAATTTTAGGTTTATCTTTTCCTACTTTGAACAAGAGCTTTGGAGAATGATCATCGTGTGAGTAGGATCGATAAATATAAAGAGGGTTTGTTTTTTTTATTTTTAAAAACTCGGAACGCGACAAAGATAAAGACAATGCTTTTTCAAAAACGACGTCGAGCAAATCGTTTCTGACACGAGAATGTATATCTTCTTCACAAGCTTCTGTGGGAACTACTTTAGAAAATACAAAATCAAAATCTACCGCAGGTTCACCTCCTTCGAATTCGTTGAGCAGATCTTTAGGATCATTATTGCCGGTAACAAAACAAGATGAGAGACCTACGTCACCTTCTAAATCATTCCAAAAAAAGAGTACGCCGCTTAACTCTTCTTCGGTTTGGGTTTTAAAATCTTTCCAATGAGCGTCAAGTTGACTCACGGTTTCGATAAAAACTTCTTCCCATGAAATATTTGTCAGTGCGCTGGCAGCTTTTCGCGCCGGTTCACTTCCTTTTCCAAGTTCGGTGACGATTTGTTGTGTATGTGTTTTCAAATTGGTAATCAAATCTTCCGGAGTGACGATGTCATTTTTTTTCGGACTACTTTCAATTTGTGAATTTGAAATTTGTATCGGTTCGAATTCGGTCCAAACTAACTTTCCATCTCTTGTAAAAAACTGAGTAAAGTTAGGCGTTTTTGAATCCGGAGAAAAACTGACTTTGATCAACTCCGGTAAGGAATTATCAATATGATTATATACCGGAGGGAGAATATATTCTCCTGAGGTATTGATCAATCCGTATTTCTTTTTGATTTCTACAACGGCGACACCATTTGAAAATCGATCGGTCCAAGTAAAAGCGGGTTGTATTATCCAAGCGCCCGTTTGATCTATATAACCCCATTTATTTGTGAGTGCGTAGGCTAAACCTTCTGAAAAATTTCCGGTAGATCTGAACTTTGTCGGAATCGCTATTCTTCCGGATTTATCAATATGTCCCCATTTACTTTTGGCGTCGTGAATAGCCGCAAAACCATCCGAAAATCCATTAGCATATTCGAATATAGGATTAATCACATAATTGCCGGTTAAATCGATAAAACCATGTTTTCTAGTTTTTTTATCTCTTACGTTGGCTAAACCGTCTGAAAATTTGTCAATCGATTCAAACTTAGGCAGGATAATGTATTCGCCCTTTAAATCAATCACTCCATATAGATTATAGTCTTCGTTGGCTACCGCTATCCGATCTTCGAAATAGAGTGAATTATGAAATTTGCAAGTGATGATTAATTGTCCCGATTTGTCTACGGCCCCCCAGTTTTTGTTTTCGCTGGATTGGATACAACCGAGTCCTTCTTTGAAATTTTCGGCTCTTTCGTATTGAAAGGGAATTATAAGTTCCCCCTTTGGGTTCATGTAGCCGTGTTTGTACTTACCTCGTTTTTCTTCGATATAAGCAATTGCAAGACCTTCGTGGAATTGTCCTAAATGTGTTGTGGTTGGAATTTCGAATATCTTTTCATTTTGTTTATTAATTATAAAAGTTTTATTGTCTTTTTCAACTTTGGCAAATCCATCATGGAATTCATTTGCCTTTTCGTATTCTGGTTCGATTGCCCATTGGCCAAGTGCATTAATATATCCTAATTTATAGTTTTTTCTGTCATTGGACCAACTACGAGCAAGAAATAAAGATTGATTTTTCATGGACTTTTAACCTATTCAGTATGAAATAAATTATAAATTGATTTATGTAGAATTTTCTTGTATAGATCAAATAGGTTCTAAAAGTTATCACCTAATAAAAATCAAGAACGAGTTTTATTATATTTTCCTTAAGCATTTTTATACTTAAGCTGTTTTAGATCACAGTCGTTTTCGTCCGCATCGGTACGGGCTCCAAGATAAGTAGGTTGATACAAGGAGCCTCCTTTGTAGGCGTATAAATAACGTACTTCTATGATGTCGTTTTCCTTTGGGATTGCAAAATTAACCGGAATGGTGACGTTGCCGACGGAAACCCATTCGTTTCCGTTGTAGAGACGCATACTAACGCTACGTTTTAGATTTACCGTTTCTACGCTTACGGTTGCGGTTTCGTAAAATTTAAATTTAATCTGAGAACCTTTGCTAGAAGGACGTCCCGCTTTATAAGGAGCATTCAAATCTTTGAATACGATTCCTTCTTTTTGTTTTTCGCGTAATTCTTCGAGCAGAACTTTTTTACCTTTTGTAGACTTGACTAGTTTTACGATATGAAAGATCTCATCTTGATCTTTTAAAATAGATTCCAGTATAGCATAACGTTCTTGATAGGGAAGGTGTTGAATGTCTTTACCGTCTTTTGAAAAAATGTCGAAAGGAAAAAAAACGTCTCCAATCACTTCTCCGTCTAAAATAAAATCTTCTGAAAAACTCAGAGAGTGGTCATGTAAAATTTGCGAAATTGCGATGATCAAACCTTTACGATTGATTCCTTCTACGTTGTCTCCAATTTTACGAATCATCATACGATTGCCGTCTAATTTTTCTTGGGCTCCGTATTGGTCGTCTTCTACATACGTGGAAAGTTCTTCTTCGTCGATAGGGTTGAGTAGTTGACAATGAACACCGCTTACTCGTTCTTCTTTTGTAGAATGTAAATAAGGAGTACCGGATTCTATTTCTGTGTATCCTTTCGCCATCTTGGAATTTACAAGTTGGCGCATAATTTTTTGTGCGGCTTCGTAAGATACTGGTTTTGAGGTTTTGGTTCCGGTTTGAAGAGAGCTTCCTCTTCTTCCGAATGCAAAATGAACCACGTAACCGTCTCCTTCCGGATCTATATTTACATGATAAACTTTATCGCTGCCGTCTCCTTGATAATAGAGACTAATTTTATTTAATTCTGTAGAATTTTCTGAAGGAAGGGGATTTGAATTTTGTTCTTGAGTTTGCGAGTTTTGTTTTAAGTTTTCTTTTTTATTTGCGGATGTTTGGGACGATTGTTTGATTTCGTTTTCTGATTCTTCGATAACTTTTTGTGGAGCAGATTTTGTTTTCTCTTCAGATTTAGAAATTACAATTTTATCCGCTTCTTGTTGATTGGATTTGTGTTTTTTATCATTGTTAGAAGTCAACTTTTCGGTTCTATCGTTTCCTTCTATATAACCTTTTTTTAATTTTTCCGAAAGTAGCTTTCGTGCTTCTTTGATACAAGTTTCTTCGGTTTCAAAAGTTTTGGTTTGAGAAGTCCCCGCCGTGCCAGTTTTACCATAAGTAACCGTAAAAGAATTTCCGGAAGTTTCTATGTTCCAGAATTTGTCCGATTTGTCGTCTCTGAATATAAGTTTGTGGTTCATATTTTTAATCCTGGTTTTTTTGAAATCGGGATTTATTAGTATATTTGAATTTAATAATTTTTATAATTAATTAAGATATGTCCTTTGTGTTTTGAATTGTCTTTATTGTTTTACTTTGATATACATATCTCCGTTTTCTTTGATCTTATATTCCACATAGTCCGATTTTTTCACAGCCTCTTCGATTTGGGCAAGAGTTACATCGTAGTATTTGGTTTTAGAGATGATGTTCAAAATGGCGTTAACGTGGTAAAATGAGTTATTCTCGATAGTGGAGAAGGCTTTGTATTTCTTTTTGTTTTCGTAAATCAATGGAATCAAAGTGATGATTTCTGAAATTGGATCGGAGAGACTCGTGATGGAAATAGGAATACTAAAATCGTCCGTATCAAGTATATATTGGAATCGTTTTTCTTTTTGGTTAAAGAACTCGTATTTTTTTTCACCTTCTGGGGTTTTTATGTATAGATACTTGCGCCATTGTTGGTCGCAGATAGAAATCAGATCCTTGAGAATCTGTTTTATATCTTTTCTTTCTGCTCTTTGCGCTAGAAGTTTTTCTCCGGTTTCCAAAGCAAGTTCTGGTTTATAGTCTCTATTGTCCGCAAGCGCTCGTAACAATGGATCTTTAATTTCTGGATGAATATCCAACTTTAACGGATCACGTCCATAAGAAACCGTTTTGTTCTTTTCCAATCGATCTTTCTGAAAACGTATCTGAAATTTTAGGATCTGTTCGTCGGTAAGTGGAGTGCCATTGATATTCAGTTGTTCTAATTCTGTAAAATCGTGTAGAAACTCGAGGTCATTCAACTTTGTGTCTTGTAGAGAAAGTTGACGCAGCTTTTTCAATTTGGCTACGGTGGAGAAATCTAGCTCGGTACATCTGTTTGCGATTAAGAAGTTAATTTCTTTTAGCGCAGAAACGTCTTTCACCGGGGTTCCAGAAATATCCACGCTAAATAGCTTTTTTTTAGCCATAGCTAAAACTGCAATATCGGAAACGGAAGTGTTGGCTAAACGGATGATTTCTAGTTTGAATTTTTTTTCAGCCAGAAGTGCTTCTAAAGGTTTTAGATCTGAAATTGTAGAATCGTTTAAGTTTAATCTTTCTAAAGTTAATATCGTTTCGAATGTAGGTTCCTTGTCTTTGTTTTCAAATTGATTCCGAAAAGCTTGTTTCCAAGCATCGCTAAGATTACTCCACCAGTTTGTTTTTAAATCCGCAGAAGGGTCTACAGGGCGTTCGTCAACTGGAATTTCAATCTTTATTTCAAATTCGTCACAAAGTTGTTTTAGAAAGAGTGAGCCTATATTATAATATACTGGATTGATTTCATCTTCTAATTCATGAATAATCGGAAAAATGGCGGGTTCCCCTTCTTTATTTTTTTCAGTTGGGTGATAAATCCAATCGGAATTGTCCATAAACTTGAGAGGGCAGAGCACGTTACTTTCTTTGCCATCGAAGATCTCATACACTCGATCTCCTTCGTCGAAAATATCAAAATCGAAATAACATTTTCCTAATTCTAATCGATTTGTTTTTAGAGTATTGTGTTTTTCAATTAGCTTTAAAAAAGACTTTGGAAATTTTTTATAGGAGCTTGGGTTACCAGGAGATTCTGCTGTAAGAGTGTTTCCGTTTTTAAATTCTACGATCAAAGTATTTCCGTTTATTTTTACTACATTTGTATGTTCAAAAATTTTACGTATGACCGGTTCAAATCCGGAAGAATCTGCCAGATAAGAAAAGTGTTTTGTTAAATCGTTCTGTAGATCTTTTGAGTTTACAATTTTTTCCCATTCTTTATGGAAATCATTAGGTGTTTGTACGGAAGTTTTTTCTTTTTGGGAAGAAGTTTGTATGTTTCCTTCTATATAACCTTTTTTTAATTTTTCCGAAAGGAGTTTTTGAGCTTCTTTGATACAAGTTTCTTCGGTTTCAAAAGTTTTGGTTTGAGAAGTTCCCGAAGTGCCGGTTTTACCGTAAGTAACCGTAAAAGAATTTCCGGAAACTTCTATGTTCCAGAATTTGTCTGATTTATCGTCTTTGAATGTAAGTTGATGGTTCATATTTTTATCCAGAATTGATTTAGTATATTCTATTTAATGAATATATCTTTGGTTTAAGTCTGATTCTTTTTCCAAGGTATTTAGAAAAATCGGTTGAATCTATATACTTATATCTTCTGTCGTTTTTTTTTGAGACAAACTTTGCAGTATAAAACGATTGTAAGTAAGATTTTCTATAAAATCTGTTCTAAATTTTTAAGGGCAGTATTTTTTTCGTTTTTTAAGTAAGTAATTCTTACTAAGATCTTTTGAATTTACTCCAAAATATTAGGGTTTATTTTTCTCAAAAAAGACATAGATATTGGAGTAATACCAGTCTGTGGGAAGTTCTATATTTTCCCAATAGATCCAGGGTTAATTTTGTCCAAGTTAAAGATTCAATAATTGTGTTCTGCTTTCAAACAGCTAAAATCGATTGAGGTTTTTAAATTTCGAAAAGTCTCTTGTTGTATTAGATTATTTAAAATTGAATCCATTGCTTTTGTATATTCGCTGTCTTTTTGTTCTAGGTCGCTAGCGTTATAATGTTTATCATAGAGTTCCTCGTCAAAGGGGCCTTCCATAAAACCGTCTTCATTTTCGTTACACGTTTCTATAAAATCAGCTAGAGTGTATTTCCAGTCTCCTATGTTATTTTTTAATGTTTGAATTTTTTCGGGAGTGTTATAGTCGTTTGGCCATTTGGATTGGTATTCTTCTAAAGTTTTTTCAAAGGTTTCGATACTATTCATCTTGATATAAGAGGCATCGATTGCAAAGCCGTAAAAAGTTTCATCGACATGATCTTTTGCAAAGGATTTGATTTTTTGAATTGCGAAGTTTGTCAAAACGTCAACGTCAAATCCATGTTTATGATTATCTTTTACTTTGGTTTCAAAAGAACTAGTTTCCTCTTCTGCGGGAAGTCCCAGTTCTATTCTGTATTTTTTTATTTCTTCTTCGGTTCCAAGGAGCACAATGTTTTCTAGAAATAAATTTCCTAAAAAAGAATCTTTTGCCTGGAAAATATGATCCCATGCAGAAAGTCCGTTTTGATCTTTTACCGAAGGTTCTAACCACATCGTATGTAAAAGATAATCTACAATTGCAATCGATTTCGTTTTAATTGCGTAGATTAGGATTGGATCTCCGAATTTTGCTGAATTCGTTTTTAACTCTATTCCCGGTGTGTCCTCATTTGCGATAAAAAATTCGATGTCTCTATTATTTACTGCTTCGATCAAAAGTTGATAAGTAGGACGTTTCGGAGAAATATTTTTTTCCGGAAAATTGTTCAGCCAATAATTACGCCATCGATCTGCATAATCGGGACCTTCTTCTTCCGGGTAATAACCTTCCCAGGCTTTCCACTTTATAAAAACCTCAAGTTCTTTGCTGGCTACGTTTGAATTTTCATATTCGTATGTTTGGGAAAGAATCCGATTGTTATTCTCATATTGTTGTATCGTAATTTGTTCTTTTTCCAAATTCAATTCTATACACTCTGTAACGTTGTGTTTTTGTATCAGTCTGATTTGATTCATTGTAGGATTCTTTTTTCGGATTAACGAGGAGCTATTGCAGTGGATGGCTATTTTATTTCAATAAGATTCTTTTTCTATATTAGAGTTGTTGAAAAATTCCTTAGTTCCGATTAACAAAACTGCTTCAATTGCCCGTTTCCATAAAATAGAAACAGATGGAGAATTAATTTTTCAACAATTCTATTCTTGATGTAGAAATTTTACCCGATTTATAAAGAAGAAATTGCCACTAGTGAACATAACAGCTATTGATCCGTTGTCCGTTTAAACTCCAAACCTAAGTGTTGTTTGACAGAAACAATATTCAAAGAATTCAACTTATTTAAAACAAGTAAATTTTTATCCCTGTGATCAAATAATCAACTTTTGCAGAGATTGCACTTTCAAGTATATGGTAATCATCTTTTAGAGAAATATTGACTGTTCTCTGAGCGATCGATCGATTCTATTTCGGATATTACTATCGAAAAAAAATCTTTATTGAGTTTTAATTTCGGTTCTTTAAGTGTTTTTTCTATTTCAGTTAGAATAGAATCTGAGATACTTTTCCGGAAATTAATTTCTCTAAAAAAATTTTTGGTTTTCCGCCGAATAAAATAGCTGAATATATACATGTCAGAATGAGTCTCGCTTTGCAATTTTATCTATTTCTTTAAAAGCCCTTTCTCAACGGAAATTGACGGCGTAGTTCATATCTTGACTATATAAAAAGTTTTTAACGATTTATATTCAGATTTTATAAATTACTTTGAGTTCGGTTTATACAGCGCATGCATTTCTATATCCAAAGCTTGCACAGAAAGATGGATTTCTAAGAGACAGATACAAAGAGAAATCACTAAAAAAAATAGAGCAGTTCCGAAAAGGCTCCAAGCGATTCCTTGAAAATCGAAGGCTAACGCGGTCAGACAGGAAGTGCAAGCAAGTAAACTCAAAATTCCGCTACTCTGAGTATGACGAATGAGGGAAAGACGAAAACGAAGGTTGCGGATTTGAGGAAGTAAGTCTGGATTTTGATTTTCTTGAAACTTTCCGATGAGTTGTCTTGAAAGACTCGCAAGACCTAAAAAACGATTTGTATAAGCAAGCATCAAGAGAGAAATTGCTGGAAACAATAAACCGGGTGTATTGAAGGAAAGAGGATTCATAAGCGACGAAGAATCAAACAGATCATCTTTTCGTAAAGTTTCATTTTTTTTCAAAACCATACTCTCTTTCCTGAAAAAATCTCGCCTGAATTCTTGTCTATAATAAGACTACACCAGGCAGTCCTATGAAAACAGAACCAACTCAGCTTCAAAAACCGAATTTAACGATTCACAGAATTTTCGAGACATTAAGCGTTGTAGCTTTTATTTTACTTTCGATTTATTTCGGTTATCAACTTACTCTCTTATTTTTAGATTACTTTATCGTTCATTCTTATTTGGCTTGGGCGATCCCACTTGTAGTTTTACTTTCTTGGCTTGGAGCCGATTTTCTTTCGGGACTCGTTCATTTTTTAGGAGATAGTGTAGGTTCGGAAAACACTCCAATTTTTGGGCCTGCATTTATATTTCCATTTAGAGATCATCATGTGGACCCTAAAGGAATTACCAGACACGATTTTATCGAAACTAACGGAAATAATTGTTTGGTTTCTTTACCTATTTTAGTATATTATGTTTTCTTTTGGGAGTCTGCGGGAGCGTTTAGTTATTTGCTCGCTTCTTTTTGGTTTTTTCTTCTTTTGGGGATTTTTGCCACCAATCAAATTCATAAATGGGCGCATCAAGATTCTCCTGCGGTATTTATAAAAATATTACAAAAATATAAATTAATTTTGGGGCCAAAACACCACGGAGTTCATCATACCGCACCTCACGATACGTATTTTTGTATCACTACGGGTTGGTTAAATCCGATTTTAAAATACTTAAAGTTCTATGAAATTCTTCGTTGGATATTAAGAATTCCTCCCGCTGTCAGATAGGATACAATTTCCGAAAAATAACTGGGATACAGGCAAGGATGAAATAACCTTCTCCTAAAATTCTATAAAGTTGTCTTTTTTGAAAAAAAGATTCAAAAAATAGAATATTTACCGGAATTAAGTAACCTATACTGAGGTAAAAGAATTCCGGTAAAATTACCCACTGATTTTTCCAGAACCAAATCAGATTGAGTATCGTTCCAATTCCGGATAACGTAATAACTGATTTTTTCAATGTCTTCTGCGAAATCCATCTTAGGATCGATTCAGCATTTTCTTTTTTATCTATCTCTACTTCCATATAAGAATTTACGAATGAATTACAAATTGTGGTCAAAAAAAATAAACCACACCAAACTTCCCATCTCGTTTTAGAAGTATATAAAATTGGGCCAAACCAAATTCCAGCGGTATAAAGGATAGAAACGGAACATTCTTTCCAAAAAAAAGAAACCTGTAAATAAGAAAACACAAAGTGTAACACTGTAAAAATTCCTATGACTAAGGCCGCCATTAGTATTTGTTCTTTTAGAAAAGCTATTCCGGATACAAAAGAAAAAATTGCGACTAAACCAGTGATCACAATTAAGAATATTCTGTTTTTATAATAAAATTCATGTCTTGGATTTGTGCTTTTATCTCTAAGTTTCCAACCATCTATCCAATGATCAGCGCTGTAAATTACCCAAACTGTGGTGGGAAGTAATATCCAAAATTCCATTTTTAGATCCGAATTTAAAACATAAGAAGCAAACCAGGCTGAAGAAACCGCTCCGCATACTATATCAATACTTAATACATTCCAATAGTAGAATATTCTGTAAAACATAGAGTAGTTCCTTTCTTTTCAAAACCAGCCAGAGAATAAAGTATATCATCACTTAAACTCGATTCCTTCTTTTTGAAAATTAGAATGTAGTTGTTTGATAAATTCGTGTCGAATCAAAAATTGATCTGAAAATTCTAAACAAGGTAAATCCATTTGGAATCCTACCGAATTAGGTCCAAATTTTTGATAAGAGAAAGAAATTTCTCGGATTGAATCGGATGGATAAAACTTTTTTAAGACTTCATTTCCTATGTTTATGGCGAGTGACTCTACTTTTTCCAAATCGGTTTGAGAATTTATACTTGCTTCGATTGGAATCGAAAAACATTTTTTAGATAATTCTAAAGTAGTGACTACAGAGGAAGCCATCACAGAGTTTGGAACTACGATTACACTATCGTTACGTTTTCGAATTGTAGTACTTCTCCAAGTGATGTCTTGAACGTAACCTTCTAATCCTTCTCCCTGCATTCGAACGTAGTCTCCTCTTTTAAGTTGTTTTCCGAGAAGGATTCCTAAACCGGAAAATAAATTTGAAAGTGTAGGTTGTAAACCGAGAGCGACTGCAAGACCTCCTACTCCCAATGCTCCTAATATGGGAACGATTGAAATTCCTAAAGATTGAAGAATCAATAGAATACAAACTGTAAATAATATGATCCGGATCGCATTACCTATGATAGAAGCAGAAGAAACCATTCCTTCTGTTTTGGTTTCGAATACTGCCGAAAAAAGATGAGAGAGTGAAATTGTACAAAGTACGATCGAAAGAATTTTAAAACCTAAAAAAACGGATTCTACCGAAGTGAGTTTTAAAAATTTAAGAAATAAAAAAGAAGAAAGTAGTAAAAAAAATAAACGGATGATTTTTCTTCCCGCTTTGTAAATCGGATGGGAAGTTGGAATTTTATTTCCGAAAAAAACTCCAAACAATTTGGGACTGATTCTGTCGCTTAATAGATAGCCAAAAAACAATACAAAAAGAAAAACTCCGGTCGCTTTTCCTAATTCCCAAAGAAAGTCTTTAGAGAACCAGTCTTGAACTTCGTTCCAATTCATGAGAACATTTTTTATTTAAAATATTAATCGTGCAAGATCAAATCGTTTGATTTCATTTTGATGTAAGGTTTAAGGATTTCAAGTCTATATCGTGTCTATTTCGTTCAAATTCTTCCCTAGGTCTTCATTCAAATTTTAGATTTTAGAATGACAGAAGATAAAACGTTCTTATTCTGCTCCAGACTTAAGGAAGGTGGGATGTTGGATCGATGGAAGGATAAAAATGACAAATCGGTTCGTTGGGAAGAGCTACCAAATCTTCATTCTGATTTGCAGGATTTGGATCTGATCATACGAAGTTTGATTTCGGAAAAACTTTCTCTTGGAATTCGAGAAATCATTTTTTGTCTTTCTGCAGAACAAGCTCTATCTCTAAAAAAATCCAGGGATTTTTTAAAACTTATAAAAGATCTTAAAAGAGCTGGTTTTACTATTTCATCTGCGGACAAGGATAAAATACTTTCCACAAACGTAGAATCTTCTTCTAAATTCTTTCGTTATTTAGAAAACCGTTCTAGAAATGTAAATTGTTTGGTTTGGACAGAGGATTTAGCACTTTCTCAGATCGAATCAAAATATTATGATTTTCTTAATCATTTCCACGGTTACAAATTTGAATCATTTCGTCCGTCCAGGTTTACAATTCGTGTAAAACTACTTTCTATCGTTTCTGCGATTATCACTCTTAGTATGGGCCTGATGATTACTATGGCTACGTACTTTTTTAGGAAATACAGCGAAATTCTAATTCAAGAATATAATCTATCTCTTGCTAGAATGACAGGCATTCAATTGAGCGGACAATTGAAAGAAACCACTCGTAAAATTCAGGATTTTCGTTCTGAAGATTCTGAAAAATTTTTTAGAACCAATTCAAACGCGGTTGCATACGTACGTTTTAAAAACAAGACGGTAAATTCCGCTTTGGAAATAGATTCCCTTTTTTGGAATTCAAAATTCTTAAAGTCTAATTCGGTTGTACCTGATCCTACAAATCTAAAAAATGCGTTGGAAAAATCTTTTTCCCGTTTGTCAGGTACATTAGAAATATTGAATGTTTCTAATGAGTTTGGTTTCCCTGCGGTTGCAGTTTTGCTTCCGGTTGGAGTCGAAATTTCAGGTTTGGTTTTTTCCGCTTCCGAATTTTTAGGTTCTTTTCTTAGTGTTAGACAAACCGATTTTTTTCAAATGATCGTGGTGGATTCTTCTGGAAACTTGATCGCTCATTCTAACGATAAAGAGGCGGTTTCCGGAAAGGATTATAAAAAACATCCTCTTGTGGAAAATATGTTACGTAGTCCTTCGGACAATGGTTCTCAACGATTCGATTTCGAAGGTAGAGAAGTATTAGGTTCTTATCAACAATTGGAAGTGGGTGGTCTTGGAATTATTTCTACGTTAGACGCTGATATTGCCTTTGAAGCGGTGTATAAGATCAGAAGACAAAATTTTTGGATTATGATTTCTGTTTTGTCAGTTGCGTTTTTTGTAGTGTTCGTTTTTTCAAGAACCCTTACGATTCCGATCATTCAACTTCTTTCTGCAACTAAAAAAGTGGAACAAGGAAACTACGCGGTGGATATTCGTGCTACTACACACGACGAAGTAGGAGTTCTAACAAATTCGTTTTTAAGAATGGCGAGGGGATTGGAAGAAAGAGAAAAAATTAAAAATACATTCGGAAAGTTTGTGAATAAAGAGATCGCCGAACGCGCGTTATCTTCCGATTTAAAGTTGGGCGGAGAAAATAGGGAGGTCACGGTATTTTTTTCTGACCTTAGAAATTTTACGGGAATGTCCGAAAAGATGAAACCGGAAGAGGTGGTTGAATTCTTAAATCAATATTTCACCGAAATGGTGGAATGTATTTATCTGACTCAGGGAATTGTGGATAAATTTATAGGTGACGCCGTGATGGCCCACTGGGGAGCTTTGGTTTACGATGGAAATGAAGCTAAAAATTCGATTAACGCCGCTTTGTTGATGAGAAGAGCGTTGATAGAGTTTAATTTAAAAGGAAAAGAAATCGGTCGTCCTTTTACTCGTTTCGGTTGTGGGATCAATTCTGGACCGGTGATCGTTGGGCAGATCGGCTCTGAAAAGAAGTTAGAATTTACGGTCATCGGAGATACGGTCAATCTTGCTTCTAGAATTGAATATTTAAATAAGGAATTCGGTACGGACATCTTAATTTCAGAAAGTACGTATCAACAAGCAAAGGATCATTTTAATTTTGTGGAGCTCCCACCCGTTTGGATTCGAGGTAAGGAAAAACCACAAGTCGTCTATGCAGTGTTAGGTTGGAAAGACGATCAGGATTGTCCTAAGTCCTTGGAAGAATTACGAACGTTATGCGGAATTCCGGATCCTGAAAACCCTTCTCGGTCTTTGGCATGAATTTATATTCTAAATTCAACAAGGAGATTTTTGTAGGAATTTTGTCTCTGCTTGTTTTAGGAGCTTCTTTGTTTCTTTTTTGGAAAGAAGGAGCCGTGGATTTTGGAAAAAGAGAGGCTGTCGGAAACATCACTTTTAAATACAGAACCGCTCAGAGAAAATTTTCGGATCATATGATTTGGCAAGATGTGGAACAGAACTTTCCTATTTTTAATCAAGATTCTGTCAGAACCGACGAGCTTTCAGAAGCGATCGTTACTCTAAAATCTGGAACTAAGTTTGAGTTAGATCCTAGATCTATGATCGTAATTCATCTTAAGGAAGGAGATGAACTTTTAAAATTGGAAGAAGGTTCTGTAAAAATACAAACAGATCATTCTATGAGTTTGATTTCCGGAAAAAACGTTTTAAAGTCCGGTGATGAACACGGTATATTTCGCATAACGCGAAACGAAAGTAGCGCGGAATACGTGGTGGAATCTACTAAAGGAAACCTAAAATGGATTGGTCCAGAAGGAAATGTAAGTTTGATCCAGGAAGGAGAAAATGTTAGAGTAGGAAAAGATACGCTTATACCAATCCGGCTAGAATGGAAGTTACTGGAGCCTGTAGATAATGATCGGATCTTTCCCGAAAGCGGAGAGGCCAAAATCAAGTTTCGTTGGAAGTCTGATTCTCACTTTGTCGGTTTATTAGAAATTTCGTTAAATCGAAATTTTAATTCTTTGATTTTTAAAAAGGAAATTAAGGGAGATTTTACAGAAGAGAGTTTTCCGGAGGGGATTTATTATTGGAGACTCATTTCTTCCGATAGAAAAAAATTTTCAGAAGTTCGTAAATTCAGAATTTTACCCAATCCTCCTGTGGCCTTGTTGTTTCCTTTGAAAAATACAACTCTGGAAGGAAATACGTTACAATCTTTTCGTTGGAAACCTTCTCAGTTGGCTACCGGTTATATTTTAGAAATTTCGCAATCCTCTGATTTTAAATCTGAACTCAAACAAATTACGGTTTTTAAAACTTCAATTTCGATTCCTTTGTCTGTAGGTAAGTATCATTGGAGAGTAAAAACTTTTTCTAATTTATCAGGTACGTCTTCTGTATCGGAAGTTAGATCTTTTTCTGTAGAAAATATAAAGTCTATGATAAGCTCTGAAACTATTTCTATAGAAAAAACGGTTCAAAAAGAAAATGTTTCTAAAGTTGATCTCAACGGAAATAAGATAGAGAGAATTCCTAAATTGGTATATCCTATTCATGGTGGGATTGTGGATATGACAGGGCGTAATTCGATCGTATTTAAATGGAAACATAACTCTAATTCTAAGATGGAAAAATGGAATCTAAATCTTTATGGAAAAAACGGGAAGTCTATATTCAAACGATCTGTAAACGGAGAATCCTTTCGTTTAACAGATCTTGGTATTTTGGACGTTGGAAAGTTTAGGTGGGCTTTGATTCAAGAAGGAAACGAATCCAATCAAACTAAGTCTGAATTTACGATTGTTTTGAGAGAGGACTTAGCCGCTCCCGAAACGAAAACAACTGGTAAAAAAGGGGAGTGACGGATTGAAATCTATAGTCTTAAAAATTTCGGTTCTTTTTTGTTTATTTATTAGTTATTCTGCATATTCAGAAGAAAGAAAGTATACCTATTATATAGAATGGAACGAAGTAAAGGGAAATAACGGTTATAAGGTGGAAGTTAGAAAAATTTCCAATCCTGAAATTCTTGTAGCCGAAGAAAAAACGGTCACTAGTAGTTTAGAATTTTTAATTCCTGCGGGTGAATACGAATTTAGAATTTCCGCTCTGAATCGTTTTGGAAAACCATCCTCTTGGAGTCAGTGGTCTTCTTTTCAAGTGGAACAAGATAAACCTAAAAGTGTGGTGGAAGCGGAAAAAAAGTTGACTGCAGCGGGAGTTTCTACTTGGAAGATATGGGTTCCTGGTTTGTTACCGATAGAAAGAAAAGAATATATCAAGGCTTCTTTGATTTTTTTGTGGTTTGGTGCGCTTGCAGTTGCGGGTAACGCGGAAAGAGTTGCGGGTAATTCTTTTGCACAATCCGCCACAAATGATCCTGCGTTTTTAACATTAGTTTCTTTTTATGCGCCTTTACCGGTATCGATCTATTTTCTTCAGCAAAGAGATGGAGATAAAAAAGAATACGAAAGGCATCAAAATAATCAGGTGAGTATAGGTCTTTTAGCTATTTTGAGCTACGGCTTAAACGTATGGTTGGAAAAACGTTCTTTTCATTCTACTACCGTTTTGATAGAATCCAAACCGGAAAGTATGTCCAGAGGAAATGATTCTTATCAGCAATCAAACGTTTTGTTTTCTTTGGGAAGGTTCGAAATTAGTTTTCGAAAGGAGCTATAATGATCGTGCAAAAAATTGGTTTCTTTAGAAAGATTCCTTTTTTATGGAATTGGATTTATGTTTTTGGTAATTGTATTAAAAATATTCAAAAAATAATATATTCTTTTTTAATTGTGTTTTGTTTTGTATCTCGTTGTTCGGTTCCGTTTCCAAATTTTAATTCGAACCTTTTGTTATTGCCTTTGTTAAATGCAAACAATACAAATAACGTTTCCGATCCTAATCTTGAATTGAAATATATTTTTGTTGCCGTTACAGGAACAACTGGGCAGATAGGCGCGGGTACTGTGACGGGAGCCGATACTATTTGTACGAACGAAAAAAATACAAACTTTACTTCTTTGCCCGGAAATGGAACTGACTATAAGGCTTTGATTGCTTCGACGTTGGCTCCTATACGAAGAGCTTGTAATGCTACTCCCAATTGTACAAACTCTGCAGAAAATGTGAATTGGGTTCTATTGCCCAATCAGGATTATTATAAGGGAACGGTTACTTCTCCCGTAAAAGTGTTTACCACTAATTCTGCGGGGATTGTAGTTTTTCCTTCTCTCAGTTCAATTGATTCTAACGCGGCTACTACTTGGTGGACCGGAATAGAGGATAATTGGATTTCCAGTCCGGATCACTGTGCCAACTGGACGGATGGAACTGTCATTAGTAATGGGCAGTTTGGTAGCGGAAATACAATTTCTAATGCTTCTATCGCATCAGGATTTACTTTGGATTGTAGTATTTCTAGAAAACTAGTCTGTGTAAGGCAATAAAAGAATTAAACACGAATGAGCTTGGAGCGGTTTGTTTGGAGAATGAGTAAAGCAGTGAACGTATTAGATTGAGTATATTATAAATACTAAATGTTTTTTTGAAATTAAAGAATGAAATAATTTCGCGAGAGCTGCGGGGACGTGGCGTGTAGATGAAGTTATGCGCTGTTGCTAATGAAAAATTTATCAAGCTTAGGAAGAGTTTATTGCCAATTTTCTTTTTTAACGTGAGCAGGGTCGTAAGAGAAATTGGGGAATTTTTTCTAAAAGTGTGAGTTTCAAAGTTTTATCGTAAATCTAGATTTGTGAGAGTATCCACAGATTAAGTCATATTATGAATTTTTAAATATTCATTTTTCGTGATTGGAATTCGTATAATGTAATTCTAAACTATATGAAAGTCTGAAATTTTATTTTACCCATTGAGAAATTAGACGGTTTATAGTACGAAGACATTGGAATAGAAGTTCCGCAGAAAGAAATTTTTAAGAGCGAAAAAATCACTATGCTGTTAAAGAAGAATTAGGAATGATTTAGTTTATGAAACACAATCTCATATTCAGATACGAGAAATTCCACAATATTCGGATGGTAAAAAAGTCATTTTTGTTGATGATTTCGTTCGGGTTATTCGTTTATTCTTGCCAAAAAATTGATCTCGATTCTAGAAAAATATTTACCGCTTCTGGAAATAAGAATCTTCCCTTTGCCATAGAGATCGAGGGCCGAGACTATTCGTATCATCCGGAAAAACAGATTCTAAGGATTCGATATCCGATTTGGTATCGGGATCCGTTTTTCACTTGTGAGGCGTGTAGGCAATGGATTCGGGTTGCGGAAGCGGAAATTTTGCTAAAGAGTAGACCCATTCTAACCAAACGCACGTTATACGAAGTTAGAAGGAGCGACGCTTGGGAGGATTGTTTCCCGAATGAAGGGCGGAAGTTGATTCGACCGGAATCGCAAATAACACGATCCGATTTGAATTCCGAATTGAAAAAACAAATCAGACTAAGAACAGTCGCCTATCCTGAATTTTCCATCCGATTGCTTATGGATCATTTTGTCGATGTTCGCACGAAGGTGATTCTTTATTCCGCTTTTTCGAACGAGACTACCGTGGATGTTAGAGAATTGTGTTTGGTTCGAGAATCGAAGATTGTAGATTGTTTTTTTGTTTCCAATTCGGATTTTGATTTTCTTCCTTTGGGAAAGAATCGATATCTTTTGGCAGAATCCTATCGGGGTACGAATTTCCGATACTTTGAAATTTACAAGGATCGATTTGTCTTAGAGGATAAATCGATTTCAAGGTTCGTTTTCGATGGAGATATCTATGCTACTTCGGAGGGAGAAGGTTCCATTCGGGAAGCCGACTGGAAAATTGAAACATTCCGGTAAAAAAACGATCCAAAAGAAAAGTTGTAGTCTCCGAGTGTGGTCGTAATACGACGTTCACTCCCGAGCGAATGAATGAACGGGTATTTGGAATCTTTAAAAACAATCGTCGAGGCGAAAGATTACCACGCCGGTCTTGACGAATATTTTTCTTATCTCGCAGCCCCGAAGCTTTTGTAGAAGAACTATTTCGGCGAGCGAAGGGTTGCAGTTCCTGGGTCACTCTAAAATCTTGCGAAAGTAGATAGCCGACTCCGCGTAGCTAATCCTGGCATAGAATTCACTCGCCCTGCGTGTTGCTAAGGCGACAAGCTTAGAACTGCGAGTCGTAGCCCATGCTTCAGCTTCCTTCATCAGCATGTGACCGATGCCCTTTCTTCGTAGCGCAGGTTGAACCATAATTTCCTCAATCCAGGTCACACGACCATTGGCGTAGAAGGTGAAATGATCGAAGGCCAGACAGTAGCCAACCAGATGAGAATCGTGAACGGCTACGAGTAACGCAGCATCGT
This sequence comes from Leptospira interrogans, assembly GCF_900156205.1. GTDB lineage: Bacteria > Spirochaetota > Leptospiria > Leptospirales > Leptospiraceae > Leptospira > Leptospira interrogans. The sequence goes on along the minus strand of NZ_FTNA01000021.1, from coordinate 1,962 downwards.
CTTGTTGAAGTATTTGGACAAATGCTTTTGCGAAGGCAGAAGGATCTGGTAGGAAAGACGTGGCAAAATCCGAAACGAGCGGGAATAGCTGTATCTGGTCGTCGGAGCGAGCTTTGCGGACGTGAACATGCATTTCTAGATACCTCGGTGACGCGGGAAGCCGCAATTAGTCGACGTGCAAAAATATTTTTTCGTTGAATGACTGTAAATTTGCAAAAAAATTTCTTAAATACTTTGTGGATTCCTTTCTTTGAAAAGGAAAATACTTTGCAATAATTTTCGGATATCGATCAAATATAAATGTAATAAAACAAAGACCCTCTAATTGATTCTTCAGATCCAATGGAATGGAGCGAATCAAATGAGGGTGAGGAAGATAATCGCAAAAAATTATACAATTGGGAGATTCATAATTAAATAATTGAGCTACAGCTTCTTGAATACCATTTTTAATAATTTTTATGAAGTCACTTTCAGAGTTTCGCGAAAAGCCAATAATCTCCCCATTCATTCCTTCAAATTTTTCTCTTGATGAAAAATAATCGATATGTCCTATCAATGGGATTTTAATAAATAAGTTGTCTTTTTTAAATTGTCTATTCAATAAATCATATAGCCAGTCACAATATGAATCATATTTTGCAATAATGTCTTCAATTACTTTTCCGTTAACAATGTCATCGATAAAATCAGAAGGTAAGAATCTGATATTTGAAATCTTATTTTTTAATGCAAATCTTGAAATGACTTGCGATAGTAAATCAGAGAGATCTCTCCTATTTTTATTGATACTGCTCGCCCCAAGTGTTTTGATCTCTAACGTTATTTTTTTGAAATCGTGATAATTAACTTCTATATCGGGAGTCTTATTGGTTCCCGTTGGCAATAATCGAACAGACTGATTATTTTGTATAAAGTAGTAAGAAATTAGTAACTCATTAAAGGTTGAGTAAAATTTGTCCTTTAATCGAAGTTTTCCTTCTATTTCACGACCTAAGCCAATTGTTTCTTTACAACTTTTTATCACTAACCCTTGGTGAAATAAATTGAGTATGTTATATATTCCATTTGCTTTGATATGCCGGGAAATTGGATGCTCGTTGTCTAGATCTTCTGAAAATTTACTAATAAAAAGGAATATTTCTGTGATAATTTCCTCTTTTAATTTTAGGTTATACTCAATAATTAACTTTTGAATCTCATGATTTAGTATGTAATCTTTAATACTGAAAAGTTTTTGCATGGTAGTCTAACGAAAAAGTCTCCTCTACGTTTGAGTGAGTCTTAGCAAACGTCTTACAAGCCGAGCGAGCGTTGCGGAGCAATCTCGAAGCGCCGCGTCAGAGCCGACAGTTAGGCGTAGTTGTATTGGTAGCTGTTATGACCTAGGATTTTGCCAATCCCCTAATTAAAGAACCTCTATAACTGGGATCTTTCTCATTCCACCAAACACATTGATTTTTAAGATCTACATTGAAATATGATTCATAATAATCTTCTTCTGAAGCGCCTTCTTGATCTTTACCGAATAGCTTTATTTTGACAATATCTTCTATTAAATTAAAAGGCTCATTAGTAAGTGCAATTGCAGTAAAAGTCTCAAGATCAGTCATACTTAGCTTTTCACTCGCAAATCCTAACCTAGTGACGAATTATTGGACACATTTTTACGCAGCATTTACTTCAAATTGCACAGGACTCACAAAGTCTAATGACGAATGAGATCTGTGTCTATTATAATAAACCTCTATATGATCAAAAAGTAATTCTTCGGCTTCTTGAATTTTATAAAAGTAATTATATTCCATTTCTCTTTTCAGAGAACCAAAGAAGGACTCAGCGACTGCGTTGTCCCAACAATTTCCCTTTCTACTATTACTCCTTCTGAGTTTATTATTTAACAGATACCTTCGAGTTTCGTACGAACAATAATTGGATCCTCGATCCGAATGAAAAACTAAA
>NZ_FTNA01000018.1 GCF_900156205.1 Leptospira interrogans | reverse complement strand
TCGGAATCGCTAGTAATCGCGGATCAGCATGCCGCGGTGAATACGTTCCCGGACCTTGTACACACCGCCCGTCACACCACCTGAGTGGGGAGCACCCGAAGTGGTCTTTGCCAACCGCAAGGAAGCAGACTACTAAGGTGAAACTCGTGAAGGGGGTGAAGTCGTAACAAGGTAGCCGTATCGGAAGGTGCGGCTGGATCACCTCCTTTTTAAGGAGAATCAAAGGCTCTTAGGAGCCACGACAAAAACTCGGGGCTTTCGTAAAGGAAGTCCCGAGGGTGTAAGTCACGCTACTTTTTCTGTTTTCAATATTCATCCCTTCTGAATATTAAGCCCGCTTTTAGTGCGGGCTTATTTGTTTCTGGACGAAGTTACTACCATATATTTCTTTTCATTGATTTTGTTTTTTACGGTAAATAGTGTGAATCGATATATGGAATTTAAGATTCATTCTTTTTAAAAAATTGGAATCTGAACTTTACTGATTGATTTCTTAAATGTGGGAACTACCACAATTGATAAGATAAAAGCTTATAACAATTGAATCTATCATATTCAACTGCGGGAACTATTACAAAACTTAGATTTGTCTGTAAAATGTGTGTGGGGACCTGGACTACTACAAATCACGATTTTATAAACAATTTCTGAAATTGTAGGAACACTACTTTTAGAAAATTTTTTCTCAACCAAACTCGCGTTAAAATAGGATTTAAATTTTGATCATGGTCACAAAACAGCGGTTTTGTGCAGAAATCTGATTGGGTGATGAATTCTTTTTGTATTTCCTACAATTTTCAAAGTTTAACTGGGTAAATCCATGATTTGTGAGAGTTCCCACATCTATTTTTTTACGAAAAAATTGATCTAGGATAAACGGGTTTCTTGAAGAAATTTAATCTTTCGATTTTTTATTGATGTTGAGACCTAAAATCATAATTTGACTTGTAATAAGGACTCCTAATTTTTCAAGAATTCTATTTAGTTCTTAGAAATATATAGTTTTCAATAAATGATTTTTGGTGCATTTGAATTATTTTTGAAATGAAGTCTTGATTTAAATCCATTAAGTAAAATTTTATATGAATCGAAAGAAATTATATAAATTACATTCTATATTAGGAATTTCTACTGGAGTATTTTTAGTTATAGTTGGTCTTAGTGGTTCTTTATTAGTTTTTGGAAAGGAAATCGATCAACTATTAAATCCAAATCTGTGGTATATATCTGCAAGCAAAGAACGTTTATCTATAGATGTTCTTCGAGCAAAGTTAAAACAAGAGCTTCCTTCCCATGCGTTGGCTGGTTGGTTATTATCAGAAAAACAAAATCAACCGGATCAAGTTTGGCTTCATTTTTTAGATTCTAAAGATAGAAAAGAATCTATAATTTTGTTAAATCCTTATACTGGAAAAATTTTAGGGATACTTTCAGAAAATCGATCCGACTCCTTTTACAGTTGGATGTTAAAACTACATTATAGTTTGCTTATGGGTAGTTTCGGATATCTTTTGACCACATTGTTTGGAGTTATATTCATTTTTCAAGGGTTCAGTGGAATGATTCTTTATCGAAGTATCTGGCAAAATTTATTTCGATTGAGAACGAGACAATCGCTAAGAACTTTTTTTTCGGATCTTCATAAATTGGTAGGGGTGTTTTCTTTGGTGTTTAATATCTCTTTGGGATTTACGGGTGCTTGGTGGAATGTTCAGGCTATAGTAGGTCTGTTGTCTGCGCAAGAAGAAAGAAAAGTCGAAAAGTTTTTCAAAGAATCCATTTCTGTGGATTCACTTTTGAAAGAAATTAAAATGCAACTTCCCGAATTTCAGACTGGGTTTGTTTCTTTTCCTCATCATCATGAAAAGGATCCGATTCAATTTTATGGAACTGAAAGACTAACCAATCCGTTTCGAAGTAGGTTTGGTTCTTATTTTCGTTTTGATTCAGAATCCGGGAAGTTGTTAGAAATTTTTAATCTTTCCAACGAAAATTTGTTTTATACAATTATAGATTCGTTTCGACCAATTCATTATGGTACTTTTGGGGGAATTATCACTAAGATTCTCTGGGTAATTTTAGGCCTCAGCCCTGGTATTTTATATATTTCCGGAATTGGAATTTTGATTTCCAAACGGAACTTACAAGAAAAAAGAAAAAACTGATTTCTCTAAAATGTGGGAACTACCACTAAGTCAAAGATTTACACTAAAATGTGAGAACTACCACTAATCTAAAGTTTTTATCTTTTGGATTTTAAGAACACTCGATTTATCTTTAACTGAACGTTATGAACCGTTTTATATAAAACTGGAACCGCGACTAGAGTTAAGAAGGACGAAAAAGCAAGTCCCCAACCGAAAGCAAGAGCCATTGGAACTAAAAAAGGATCTTTCCCTCCGATTCCATAAGCAGTTGGAAGTAAACCGAGCACAGTGGTCACGGTCGTCAAAACTACGGGTCTGAGTCGTAATAATCCTGTTTCCACTAAAATAGAATCTATGTCTTCTCCAGGTTTTTCCAACTTGAGTTGATTTGCAAAGTCTACCAGAACAATCGAGTCGTTCACTACAACTCCGGCGAGTCCAACGATTCCTAAAAAGGCTAGAAAGCCAAAGTATTCTCCGTGAAGAACAAACGCTAAAATGACTCCGATTAAAGAAAATGGAATTGAACTCACTACAATTACTGGTTGAATTAAAGAACGAAATAGGGAGGCGAGAATCATAAAGATGATGATAAACGCAACTAAAAAGGCTCTTCCTAAACTAGCGAGGGATTCTTCAGTATCTTTATTTTCTCCACCGAAGCGCATCCGATAACCTGGATATTTATCGATGATTCCTTTGGAAAGTTTTGCAATTTCTGCGTTAGCTCTTCTTGTATCTGTTTTGATTTCATCTAAGTTAGCCGTAACTGTAAGTAGACGTTTCCCATCCAGGTGATTGATGTTTGCAAAGCCAGGTTCCCTTACGTAATTGATCAATCTGGAAACTGGAATGAGTTTTCCTAGTTGATTACTCACAAAAATATTATTCAAAGATCCGATGGACTTTCTGACTTCTTCCGGAAAACGTACCTTAACTTCTACTTCTTCGTCGGCTCGTTTTATTTTTGTGGCTACGGTTCCTTGAAATGCTGTATTGATTGCCTGTGCTACTTTAAAAACAGAAACTCCCGCAGTGGATGCAAGAGATTCATTTACCTTAATTCTGATTTCGTCTTTTCCTTCGTTAAAATCATCTCCTATATCCGTAACCCCGGGAACTTTTGCCATAACCGATTTATATTCTTCCCCGATTCGAATGAGAGTGTCGTAGTCGTCTCCTCGAATTTCAATCGCTACAGGTTTACCAACTGGAGGACCACCGGCTAATTTTTCAAAGTCTAAAGCGAGAAGTTGTCCTTTAAATCGGGAAAACTCAGCAGGGTACTCATTCAGATTGAATGGTTTATATTCTTCTTTTTTCTTTTCCGCTTCTTTTTTACGGGTCTCTTCTAAAGTTTTTACCGACTTTTCATTTAAAAGCCAAATTGTCTTTTCTCTTATTTCCGAGATGATTGTATCGGTTCCTCTCTTTCTATTTTCTTCTGGTGTCATATATACCAGAACTTGCGCGTAGTGTTTTCCGCGTTTAGTGAAAGGATCGTTCGGATCTTTTTGAATGATTCCTACTCTAGTTACGTAATTTTCTATTTCTTCTTTGGAAATTTTTGCCAGCTCGGTTTCCAAAGCGTGAGTGAATTTTTCCATCTCTTGAAGTGATATCCCTGTTTGGCCTGTAAGTTTTATCTGGAACACGTCAACTGAACCAGGAAAAAGTTTGAACCTTCCAAATACTGCGAAAAGAGCAAAACTTCCCACGAGCATAGCAAATAAATAGATAAAAATTTGAAGCCTATGTTTAAGCGCAAATTTTAATAAAGGAAGGTAATAATTGACTTTGAGTTTATAAAACCATCCGCTTTCTTCTTTGATTTCACCTGAATGAAACTTGTGTTTATTAATATCGTATAAATGAGAAGGTAAGATAAAAAATGCTTCTGAAAGAGAAGCAAGTAACGCAATAATAACTACTAACGGAATGCTATAGATGAATTTTCCGAAAATTCCTGTCATAAAAAGCATCGGAGCGAATGCCGCCACGGTGGTAGTTACCGTGGCTGTAACCGGATCGATCACTTCGCTAGTTCCTTTTAACGCAGCTTCGTAAGCGGGCATCCCTTCTTCCATATAACGATAGACGTTTTCACAGATGATGATTGCGTCATCGACTAAGATCCCCACTACAATAATCAGTCCGAACATGGAAATTAAATTTAGGGTAAGTCCTAAGTAATCCATGATCACAAACGTGGCCCCGAAAGAAACCGGAATCCCAAGCGCCGTCATCAGAGCGACTCTCCATCCTAAAAATAAAAATAAGGAGGCGGTTACTAAGATTAATCCACCAATTGCGTTAGAAAGTAGAACTCCTAGTCTTCTGCGGATATATTTGGAAAGGTCGTTGACGAATGCGTATTCAAATTCGTTTTTAGAATTTTTTTTGAACTCTTCTATAATTTTTTTAGCTTCGTCTACTACAAGAATTGCGTCCGCTTTTTCTCGTTTGATTACCGTCAAAGCGATCGTTTTTTTTCCATTTACCTTATCTAAGTATTCTGCTTCTTTTAGACCTTCGGTAACTCTTGCGACATTATCGATCCGGATTGAATTTCCGACTTCGTTGGAACGTACATGAACCGTTTCTATTTCTTTGGGGGAATTGAATTCTCCTATTGTTCTTAAAATGACTTCTTTCTGATTTCCCGCTATATTTCCTCCGGGGAAATTTATATTACGATTTTTTAATGCAAAGATGATGTCTTGACTTGTAAGGTATTTAGAAAACATTGCAACCGGATCTATATCCACTTGCATCTCTGTATCTCTCCAACCTCGTTTAGAAATTCTTGCTACACCTGGAATATCTTCTAATGCCTGTTCTACGATTTTTGCCTGAGCCTTAAGGTGTTTTTCTGCTTCGATACTAGAATCGTTTAATTTTAGGCTGATGTTGATTTCAATAACTGGTTGTCTGGAAGTAGTGATTTCCGTAACGATAGGATCCTCGGCTTCTTCCGGCAGATCTTCTACTCGATCGATTGCGGACTTAATATCATCCACAACTTTCTGAGTATTTTTAGAATCCGGATCCAAAGTGATTACGATACCGGAGCGGTTTTCAATTGAAGCGGATCTAAACTCTTTGATTCCGTCCACTTCTTGGATGGCTTCTTCTAAAGGTTTTGTGACTAGTTTTTCCATCTCCGAAGGAGACGCCCCTGGAAAAACAGTTACTACGCTGACTATATCAAAGTTAATATTGGGAAATGCTTCCCGATTCATTTTCACTGCGGTAAAACCGCCGATCAGGATGACTAAAAAAGTGAGAAGGTTTACAAATATACTTTTAGAAAGAAAAAATTCAACCAGTGATTTCATATTTTATGTTTTTTTAATTTTAGTCTAGGACGTTGTGAGAAGAGTCTAGGGTTTCGTTAAAACCGAATAACTTAGTGTCTTTTAGTCTATCTACGTATAAAATTCCCTGTAGGTGATCACATTCATGTTGATAGACGATTGCTTTATAGCCGTCTATGGTTTCGTCAAATTGGTTTCCTTTTTCGTCCATCCATTGCATTCTGATTTGGTTGGGTCTTTCCACATAACCGCGCATTCCTGGGACGGAAAGGCAACCTTCCCAAAAACCGGAAGTATCTTTTGTAAGAGGTGTAATTACTGGATTTAAAATGATTCTCTCTGGAACGTCTGGGGTTCCTGGGTAACGTTCATTATCTTCGGAACCAACGACTACGATTTGTTTCAAAATTCCGATCTGAGGAGCCGCAAGTCCCACTCCTTCCGCGTGTCGCATTGTATCGAACATATCTCGGATTAACTTTTTGAATTCTTTAGTTTGAATTTCGTCTTCTGTAACTGGCTCTGAGATTTTACGGAGAATTGGATCTCCCATTCTTAAAATTTTTCTGACTGACATTTTTAAAAACCAGGATCTATCTTAAATTTTGACTTTTTTTGGACAGAAGAAATTGGTACTTCCGTAAGAATTTTCAAAATCAAATTTTCTAAAAGGTTGTGTATCGATTTTAAATTTGAAGATTCGATTCTAAAGACCGGAAATTTTTGAAGAGTTTGAATTTGTTTTGTGATTTTTTCCGGAGTTTTGGTAAAAACGATCGTCGGTAAAAGTTTGGAATTTGTTAAACCGAATTGAAGTTTAGTTTCCAAGGTTTGATAAAAAGTATAAATCCCTTCCGAAAATAAATTCCAGGGAAACCGTTCTAAAATCCATTCCACGTTTTTAGGAAACCAGTTCTCTTCTTTTCGATTTAAAGGAGGATTGAGAATACAAGCGGCTTCTATCATTTGAGGATATTTTTTCAAAAGTTCAAATACGATTCCACCCCATAAACCTTCTCCTATTAATTTCACTTTTCGTTTAGAATCTAAAATTTCACGAGACAATCGATCGATCCATTCTTCTGTTTTTGGAAAATCGAAACGTACCAATTTTGTGGAAAGTTCTACTTCTCGTATAGAAAAGTGAGAATAAAAATTTTTTGCATACAATTGCCTCTCTTTAGATTCAAGATCCGGTATAAGTATTAGAACGTTCTTGTTATCGATATTCCATCGACGTATTTGGATTAGGTCGGACATAAAATAGGAATTTCCATTTCTTTACAGAACATTTTTAGTTAAGTAAGAATAACCATAAAAAAATAAAGTTCAATCTTTGGATTTAAGAATTGATTATAAAATAGTTTGACACTGAGTCAAAAGTCTAAAAACTCAAATGGCGGCAAGTCGAACTTGGAGACGAGGGGAATCGAACCCCCGACCTTTTGAATGCCATTCAAATGCTCTCCCAACTGAGCTACGTCCCCGCTTGAGAAGCAGGTTTTTACCGATTTCTTCGAAGTCAATACAAATACAGGAGTGTCTTAGGATGAGTGAGTCGATCGAAGATTTACAGAAAAAACTAAAGATCCAAAACGACATCATCAAAGGTTATGAAAAAGTTTTAAGACTTAACGAACAGGAGTTAGAAAATGCGGACGAGATTATCCGTATGTATGAGGGAATCATTCAGTATTCCGGAAAAGAACTTAAGGACGTTAAGGAGGCTTTTGATGCTACAAACGTGGTTACTAATCTTTCCCGTGAAGAATTGATGAGTGCTTTGTCTCGTATTAAAGAGTTGGAAAATGTAAATAAAAAACTCAGAGAAGAAGCTTTAAAGTTTCAAACCGGCTAAACTAAGTTTTTGTTTTGATTCCGAATAAAAAACAAGATTCCCTTCTTAGGCAAGGCTCTGATGGAAGTCTCTATTTAGAAGACAATCCGGGGCTAACCGTAGTTTTCGAATCTCTTCTTACTGAAATTATTCATATAACATCTGCGAAATTTGGAATATTCAGTTTTCGTTTAGAAGATGGAACTTTAAAATCCATTTACGGAAATCATCCCTCCAATAAGATTGAAGAGGCAAAACTTGTGTCTGAGTTTTGTTTTAAAACTGGTCAAGATCTCAATCTCAAAAAAGGGGAAAGTCCCAATAAACTCATTCCCCAATTGGAACAAAATTCCGTTTGTTGCGTTTTACACGTAGGAGAACTAGGGGACTCTTCCTTGGAAGATCAAAAGAAGATATTCGGAACCATCTTACTTGGAAGATCTGATCAGGAAGGGGGAGAGTTTAGGGAATCTGATTTTATACATCTAAAGGCGACGGTTCGGATCATATCTGATCTTTTGGAAAAGTCTTTTATTTCGGGAGAATCTTCTTTAGTCGTTCTTTCTTTGATGACCATATCCAGGGTAGCACTTGAATCCGTACAAATTCGAAAACAAACGGATCGTTTCGATTTTTTGTTAACCGAAATCATTCGGGTTTCAGGACTGATCAATAAATCTCTGGATCTTTCTCAACTTTTAGAAGCGATTATGCTTTCTTCCAAATCCGTATTTAGAACAGAAGCGTGTAGTGTACTTCTTTTGGACGATACAAAGGAATACCTGTATTTTCATACGGTTTTAGGAGAAAAAAGAGACGAGGTCACTAAGGTCAAAGTTCCGGTTGGAAAAGGTATCGCTGGGATGGTCGTTCAAGATAAAAAACCAATGATTATCAATGACGCGATGAACGATCCCCGTGTTTACAGAGAAGTGGATAAGGCTTCCCATTTTGTAACTAGAAATATTATGGCCGCACCTCTTTTAGTGGAAGGTCAGGTAATCGGAGTTATCGAAACGATCAACACGATTGATCGGAATTCTTTTACGGAAGAAGATCTGGAACTTTTTTTAAGTTTTTCCGGAACTTCTGCACTTGCAATTCAAAAGACTGGGCTTTTACAGAATTTAGAAGATGCAAACAAGGATCTTCGAAAAAAAGTATCGGAGCTGGAAAGCCTATTCGAACTTTCGCAAGTAGTTTCCTCCGCTAAAAGTCAAGCGGACTTAATGAAACATTCAATTCCTGTAATTCACAACGAGATGGATGCTGGTAAAACTGGAATTTTTCTGATCAATCGTAGGATGGGTCTTCTTACTTGTATTTCTTATACGTCTGAAAAGATCGTGGAAATTTTTAGAACTAAGGATTATCAGGGAAGTTTTATTTATCGTTCGGTTGAGGAAGAAAAAACTACGATCAAAGAAGATATTCAAAATTTTGAATTTAATCACGAGTTGGATTTGGAATTTTTAAAAGGTTCTTATATCGTTCTTCCTTTGACAAATCCTGAAAGAAACGCTTTTGGAGTGATTACTGTTTCTGATCGTGTGGATAAACTTTCCTATAATTATTCTCATCTTAGACTTTTACAAACCTTTGCGTCCTTGATTGCAAGAGGACACGAAACCTTAAAACTTCAGAATGAGATGATTTCTAGAAAAGCGATGCAACGTTCCTTGGAAAGAGAGATCGAGATTACGAGGGAAATTCAAAAAAATATATTACCAGAATCTAAAGTGTTTCATTCTAACTTTGATCTGGGAGTTAAATCTGTGCCGGCTAAAGAGGTTTCGGGAGATTTTTACGATTACTATCAGTATCAAGATGGACAGTATTCTTTTCTCATATCTGACGTTTCTGGAAAAAGTCTTCCCGCCGCGATTTTTATGGCTATGAGCTCATCCATTATACGTACTCTTGCCAGAGATCACGATTTAGATCCAGAAGAAATTTTGAAACAGGGAAACGCTCTCATATACGAGGATTCGCATAATGGAATGTTTGTAACTACGTTTTTCATTCATTATAATCCTGCAATATTCACTTTAGATTATGCATCCGCTGGTCATAACGATCAGGTTCTGATTCGAAAAGACGATTCTTGGGAGATTATCAAGGGTTCGGGCCCTCCTTTAGGAGTGCTTCCTTCTGCGAGTTATAAAGGAGGAAGTCTTACCGTAGAACCGGGAGATATGCTCATTCTTTATACTGATGGTGCAATTGAAGAAAAAAATTCTAAGGATGAAGAATTTGGATTAGAAAGAATGATCCGAGAAGTGATTGCAAGAAAACATCTTACTTCTCAAGAGATTGTAGAAGAACTTTTTGGACTTGTGCGGAAATTTTCAGGAACTCCGGAATTATTTGATGACTTTACGGTGATGATTTTAAAGTTTAACGATAATTATCAGTTCTCTCGAATTTTCGAGGCAAAAACCTCTGCGATTCCTTTGTTCAGAGAGTTTGTCTATCAAACGATTAAGGTTCGAAATTTAGAAGATTCTCAAAGAGACGATATTCTTTTAGCCTGTGATGAGGCTGGTACGAATATAGTGATGCATGGTTATGAAAATACAGATTTGAAAAATCCGAAATTCGAATGTAAAATACGCTTTACAGGGGATTGGATTACCATTGTATTAATTGATTCTGGGAAAGTCTTTCATAGAGAAGAAGTTCAAGATCCATCCATCGAAGATAATCTAAGCGGTAAAAGAAAGGGTGGTTTTGGAGTGTATCTGATCGAAAAGCTCATGGATTCGGTCGATTATTCTAGTGAAGACGGAAAGAATTTTTTAGTTCTCAAAAAGAATTTTCGAAACAAGGCTTCCAATGGAAATAACGTCTGAAATTAAAAATCATTCCAAAATCATTCATTTGATTGGGAACTTAGACGTACACAATACTCATAAAATAGAATCTGCTTTTATGGAACAGATCAAGACGGGAAATTCTCGTGTGATCGTTTTGGATCTTTCTTCTGTTGAATTCATTTCGTCTGCAGGGCTCAGAATTATTGTAGCTGCTCTCAGAATTTGTAGAGAAAAAGACGTGGAATTCAGATTGGCTGGAATCAAACCCGCAGTAAAAAAGGTATTCGAAATCATAGATATGAATTCCATGTTTAGCATTTTTGAAACTCTAGAATCCGCTATAAAATAGTTTCTCTTCTCACATTCGACTCGAATTTAACTTTCCCGAGAATCCTTTCTTTAAAAACTGGATTTATTTTATTCCATTGAAAGGTTCTCTCATGTCCGAAGCAAAGTATTCCCTGGAAAATCCATTTCAATCCACTTCCGAACCTGAAGTTCTTAAGCCCCGTGGTCTTTATGAAGAAGCAAATGAGTTGGGAAAAGAACTACTCAACAAACCTCTTTTAGGCGGTGGAGTCGATAGGATTTTAGTTCAACATTCCAAAGATAGGATGACCGTCTGGGAAAGGATTAAGGTGCTTACGGATCAAGAACCCAATATTCTCTATCAAAACTGGGGAAAAAGTTTAGACGGAGCTTCTTTAGTTACAGGGATTCTAAACATCAATGGTAGAGACGTGGCCGTCTACGGTCACGATTTTACTCTTCGCGCGGGTTCGATGGATGCTACCAACGGAAGTAAACTTGCAAGACTGATTTATATGGCAGGAGAACACGGTATTCCTCTGATTGGTATGAACGATTCCGCAGGAGCTTATGTTCCCGCCGGAGTGGGAGGACTGGACGGATATAGCGAGGCGTTTACCGCACTTCGTAAGATCAGCGGAGTAGTTCCTAGTTTGATGCTTATGTTTGGGTTCAATGCGGGTGGGGGAGCTTATCTTCCGCGTCAGGGATCTTTTATGATTCAGTGTGACAATACCTTCTTTGGTTTAACTGGTCCCGGAGTCGTTAAATCGGTATTAGGTGAAGATATTTCCGCAGATGATTTAGGAGGTCCCAAGGTTCACGGACAGAGCGGCGTAGTGGATATTGTTACCGGGGACGAGTTGGGTTCTTTGAGAACCGCTCTTCGTTTACTTTCTTATCTTCCAGATAACAATCATTCCTTTGCTCCTTTTCATGCTACTTCCGATCCTACCAATAGATTTATCTACGAAGAAGAAATTTTATTTAAGAAAACATTCAATTCTCCTACTGGAATGAATACTCCTTTTGACATCACTTTGTATCTGCAAAATATTTGCGATCATGGTCAATATTTCGAAATCCAAGGACAACGTTCTAGAAACTTGGTGACTGCTTTCGGAAGAATTGGAGGACACGTTGTCGCTTTTGTTGCCAATAACTCTGCGGTTTCTTCCGGACAGATAGACATTGGTGCGGCGAGAAAAGGAACTAGATTTATTCGATTCTGCAACCTTTATAATATTCCAATCGTTTTTTTAGAAGACACGACTGGGTTTTTACCCGGAAAAGAGCAGGAACAAAACGGAATTGTACTCGAAGGAAGAAAACTTTTAGATTCTATCATAGACATTCGTACACCTCGTTTAACATTGATTATTCGAAATGCTTTCGGAGGTGCTTACGCTTGTTTTAATTCTTATCACACCGGGGCGGATATGGTGTTTGCGCTTCCGACTGCTAGAATTGCGGTGATGGGTCCGGCCGGAAAAGACTACGTTTATAAGGACGAGGTTTCTTCTATTCAAAAAGAATATCAGGAAAATGTAAAGAAGGGAATGTCTGAAAAAGAAGCCATCGTAATTCGAGATAAAAAACTTCAGACACTTTCTACTCAATACGAAAAAGAACTGATGAATCCTAAAGAAGCTCTTTCTCTCGGTTCCGTTTCTAGAATTGTCCTTCCTGGAACGACCAGAAATATTCTTTTCCAAAATCTGGATTATTTAATCCGACATTATAAACCGGCTCCGTTGTCCGGACCTCAAAGGGAGTTTGAGTAATCTAACATGATCGACTTTCAGAACAATCGTATTCAATTTCATCAGTCCAGTTCTCCTTGGATCCGTTCTTTTTCTTTGGAATCGATCAAATGTCTGATCGTTTGTAGAGGGCCGGTTCGAAAAGAAGCTATGGAAATTTTTGATTCGATCGGAATCAGAGAATATGGAATTTTACTTTCCGAAAAAGATTCGGTCGTATATCCGATGGCTTTGGCTCCGGAGCTGAGAGGATTTCGTTTTCCTAATAATATTCATCGTGTTCCTGATTATATGGGCGCGGGTAAGGAAGAAAAAATGGAAAGGATCGAACAGATCATTTCCATCGCAAAGGATAACAAATACACTCATATCTTTGCCGGTTACGGATTTATGGCGGAAGATTCTGAATTCATTTCCGCGATCGAAAAAAGCGGTGTCGTTTTTATGGGGCCCGCTTCGTATGTAGCCGATCAGGCTGGTTCTAAAGACGCGGCAAAAAAAATTGCGAGAAAGTTGGAAGTTTCCGTGACACCGGGTGTGGATAATATTTCTTCTCTTGCATTGTTAGCAAAGGCTCCGGATGCTAAGTCTCTCGAAAAAATCGCAAAAGAAAAAGGAATCGATTTTGCTTTTGATCCTTCTTTGTCTTTGGAAGTAAACGCGGAGAACTTGCTAGAATTAGGATATTCTAAAATTATAGAATTTGTATCCATAGCGGATCTTCAAGTTGAAGCCGAAAAAGAATGTAAAAAAATTTGGGAGAAATATTCCAAAAATAGAATCCGTTTTAAATACATTGGGGGCGGTGGCGGAAAAGGACAAAGGGTGGTTTCCAAGCCGGAAGAAGTAAAAGGTGCGGTTCAGGAAATTCTTTCTGAGTCTAAGGTCACGGCTCCTGGAACCAATAAGAACTTTTTAATAGAATTAAATATAGAAAATACAAGACACAACGAAATTCAGCTCATCGGAAACGGAGAATGGTGTCTGGCGCTTGGAGGCAGGGATTGTTCGGTACAGATGCACGAACAAAAACTTTTAGAACTTTCTTTGACTCAGGAACTTCTTGAAAAAGAAATTGCCGCTTGTGCAGCCACACATCCTAAAAAAGCGGAAGTTCTCAAAGGAGATCTTAAAGTTCTTCGAGAAATGGAAGAGCAGTCAGAACGTTTCGGAGCCGCAGTAAAATTAAATAGCGTTTCTACATTTGAATCCATTGTAGAAGGAACCAATCATTTTTTTATGGAAGTAAATACCCGGATTCAGGTGGAACACAGAGTCACTGAGATGGTGTATTCTCTGAAGTTTAAAAATCCGGAAAATCAAAATGAGTTTTTTATTGTAGATAGTTTGATCGAAGCGATGGCTCTTCTTTCTCTTCATGGAAAAAGACTTCAAAAACCGGAAAGAATTTTTAGGTTTCCATCTGGAGCGGAAGTGCGTATCAACGCTACGAACAAGGCCATTCAACCACACGCTGGTGGTGTAATCATGAATTGGTCTAAACCTCTTGCGGACGAAATCAGAGACGATCAAGGGATCAGTATCCGAAATCCGGACATGGGTTTATTCGTACATTATAAAGTAGCTGGAGCGTATGATTCTAACATTGCTCTACTTATTTCTCACGGAGAAAATCGTAAGGACAATTTAATTCGTCTCGGAAATATATTAAGAAAAACTGAATTAAGAGGTTATGATCTTCAAACAAATCTTTTGGTTCATTATGGTTTGATTCATTGGATTCTGGGAAAGGACGCGATGTTTAAACCCTCCACTTCGTTTATGATTTCGTATCTTGCTGGAGTGGGCGCTTTGGAAAAAATTATCAAGGACGTGGATCTAGAAATAGCTTGGAAAAAAATCATTTCGGAAGCTTCTGCAGATTTAAAAAAAGTTCTAAGTAGAAAATTAACTTTGATCACAAGACCAATCGGGGAGTTGATTAAAGACGCTCACTTGTCTGCTGGATTTATTGGTTTTCATCTAAATCGTTCCTGGAAAATTTCCGGTTCCAAAATTGAATGGCTTAGAAACCCGATCTTTATACTCGCAGATCTTTATCATTATCTAAATATGGAAGCAGATCCGAGTCTTCCTCCATCGGAACAAATATGGGATCACGATGACGAAGTTCTTCAAAAAGCGCTTTCTTTTTATCAGGAACTTGCAAAAAGAACAGGTTCCAATCCGGATTCTATAGAACTCGTCGCAAGTTTGAATGTAGGAAAATCTTTAAATGGAATCGAAGCCGGATTGTTATCTTCGGTTCTGGCTTCGCATAACGGTTATCAGTCGGGGCTTGAATTATTGAAACTTCTTCCATACGCTGGATTAAATTCAGGGTTTTATAAATTGGAAGTGGATGAAAAATTAGAAGCCGTCATTCCGGAAGAATTTAGGAAAACAGAAACTAGAGATTCTTTGATTAAGTTTTTAGCTCCTCCACCTAAGGCTAGTTCGGACGAAATCGTAGCTCCTATGGGAGGGATGTTCTATTCGAAAGAAGCTCCGGATCTTCCTCCTATGATAAAAGTAGGGGATCATTTTAAAGCGGGACAACCTTTGTTCATCGTGGAAGTAATGAAGATGTTCAATAAAATTTCTGCGCCATTTAGTGGAACTGTAAAGGAAATTTTGTTAAACGACAGCGACGGAAAGATCATTTCTAAAGGTCAGACTATTTTCAAAATTGTTCCGGATGAAGTGATTCATATTGAAACTGAAGCGGAAATTACAGAAAGAAAAAAGAAAATCACATTAAGTTTGATTTAAGAGTTCGCTCAAAACGCAAAATACGGGAATTCCAAATTCTTGATTTTTAAAAATCAAGAATTTGTGGGTAAGGTTATAGCTGCTGCTTATCCTTATAATAATGATGAATGGAAAGTGGAACCGATATTGGGAGAAATACAGTATCCATTAGGATGGTCAGTGGGAAATCTAAAATCAACAAATAGAAATAAATATTTTCTGCTTTTAAAAATTTCATCATCGAATATTCAAAATTTACTCCTGCAAAAATCGGTGAATGATCTGTGGGCATTCCGAGAATCATAGAACTTTTCCTATTTTCCATTCTCTTTTCATAGCTATAAGTCTGAAAAATACCGAAGATTGTTCCACAATTAAGAAAAATACTAATTTGTAAAACTGTTAGTATCAGAAAAAAAGGTTTGATACGCAAGGCTTAACTCCAATGGAGTCCATGGAAATAAGATCTTGCCGACCATAAAGTATTTTTGTTATGCGAAGGATATTCATTGATGAATTTAACTGGTATATCATGTACAATATCTAATTTAAGATTTTATATTCTTTGAAAGTTTATTAAGAAAATTATAAGTTGTCGAAATATTTGTCTCTTATCTAAAAGTTTGTCTTAAAATCTCGCAATGTTGGAATAAAATTAGAATCCGTTCGATTGTAAATAAATTCTTGAAAGGAACGGTTTTTGCAGAAATTCTCAGATGGATTCAATATTTCTAAAATACGATCCTATAAATTTTTTAAAATTTTAGGACAAGTTCAAAGTAACCCACTTGAATTTTACGGAATCTATCAGGCTGTAAGTAGAATCGCAGATGTATCAAATCGTCTAAAAATACTGAACCTCTCCTACAATTTTAGATAAAGGTAATATTGTGTTTACTGCTCCTTTTAAAATCGCTTCTTTAGGCATTCCAAAAACCACACAACTTGCTTCGTCTTGAGCGATCGTATGTGCTCCGGACTGTTTCATTTTTAAAAGCCCATTGGCTCCGTCGTTTCCCATTCCGGTCATGATGATTCCTTTTGCGTTTTTACCCGCTGCCTTTGCCACAGAATGAAAAAGAGTATCTACGGAAGGTCTATGTCTATTTACTAAAGGGCCGTCTAACACTCGAATATGAAACTGAGCTCCACTTAGATAAATTTCCATGTGTTTATTTCCGGGGGCGATGTACGCAGAACCCAACTGGACACGGTCACCGTCTTTTGCTTCTTTTACTTGAATCTTACAAACTTGATTGAGTCGATTTGCAAACGCTTCCGTAAATTTTTCGGGCATGTGTTGTACGATCACGATTCCGGGACAATGAATATTTAATTGTGTAAGAATAAACTCTAAAGCCTGGGTTCCTCCCGTAGAAGTACCGATTGCAATGAGTTTATCAGTCGTATCAATCTTAGAGAAGTCTGTTTTAGGTTGTTTATGATTTTCTAAAAATTTAGAATCGTCATTTTGAAAAGAATGAGTTTTGACTCGAGCGTTTGATGCGGCTCTGACAGAATCTATAAAAAGAATTTCCGATTCTTCCAAAAAATTTTTTAAGCCCACTTTAGGTTTTTCAATAATATCCACCGCTCCTAGTTTCATCGCAAGAACCGCTGTTTCAGATTCTTTTTCAGCTAACGAAGAGCAGATGATGACTGGAGTTGGTTTTTCTGACATGATTTTTTTTAAAAAAGAAATTCCGTCCATACGAGGCATTTCTATATCGAGTATAAATACGTCCGGCCAAACTGAGGAAAGTTTTTCAGAAGCAAAAATAGGATCAGAAGCAAAACCAATAATTTCGATTTCAGGATCTTTGTTCAGGATTTGAGTAAGAACCTGGCGAACTACCGCAGAATCATCGACGATAAAAACTTGAATCATGTATGTTCGGGCCGTTCTACATAAATTTCACCGTCCCAAAGAGAAAAAAAAATTCTTCGATGAGAAAATCCCCCTAAGTCTTCGGAGGAAATCAGAAGTTGATTTCTAATTAAGTGTTCCTTGATAGAAAGAATGTTTTTCATTCCAATATCTCGGACCGATTTGAGTTCTAGAAGTTTTTCCTCTTCTGTAGAAAACATAGAGGCACCTCCGAATAATTTGATCTGATATTGTTTTTTAAAACCTTCTAACTTTTCAAAAAAAAGCTGGAAGGCATCTTCCGCATACTTCGCATTTAGACTATCATCGGAATGGATTGAAGAAGGTCTAAAAGGGAGCATAACGTGAGCCATTCCTCCGTAGAGAAGGGATGGGTGCCAAAAACAAATTGAAACACAGGAACCGAGTAGAGTTCTAATTCTGATATTTCCTTTTCCCCAATAAAAACCGCCGGGTTGTAAAAACAAGTCTATGACCGTATCTGGTTCTAATATCATGTAGTTTCTAAAACAATTTCAGAAGGCTGATTTTCTTCTAAAGAGGTTAGTTCTTCCAGATTTAGAATTTTTTCAGTATTCAGAATGATAATAAAACCGTTTTCCTGTCTCGCCATTCCTAAAATAAAATCTACTTTGATTTTAGAACCAAAGGTGGGAGGAGGTTCTATATCACCGTTCGGAATGGAAACTACCTCGTCTACAGATTCGACAAGAATGCCCAAGTCAGTTTTTTCTTTTCGATCACCTTCTTTTTGAGAATGTAATTCCACTATGATCACGCAAGTTTTACGGTCTGGTTTTATTTTACTTCTAAAAAATTTATGTTTTAAATCTATGACCGGAACTACATTACCTCGAAGGTTGATCACTCCCGGAATAAATTCCGGCATTAAAGGAACATTTGTCAAACCAGAATATTCGATAATTTCTTTGATATTTAATATTCCAATTCCATAATATTCTTCTCCAAGATAAAACGTAAGAAACTGATTATCTTCTAAAACACTCATCTTTAAACCCTCTTAATACCTTTCGAATTTTTCGGTAATGGGAGATATTCCCTTGGGAAGATCTTTTCTAGTCGTGGGAGTCGCTTTGATAATACCGGTTCCAGAAAAATCTCGATGAAGCAATCCGCCGCCGTTGGTTAAACGTTTATCCCCGTCCGAAATCTTAAAGAATAGAACCGACTCTTTGAGTTGTTCTGCTTGTGCGTTCATCTCTTCCGAGATTGCGGCTAATTCTTCGGATGCGGAAGCATTTTGTTGAGAAACCTGATCGAGTTGCCCCATTGCCTTGTTGATTTCGGAAACGCCTGAGGATTGTTCGTCGCTTGCAGCCGTGATTTCCTGAACAAGATCCGCAGTTTTTCGTATAGAAGGAACAATCTGAGAAATTAAATTTCCGGCTTTTTCCGCAATGGCAACGCTGTTTCCCGCTAAACTACTAATTTCATTTGCAGATTTTTGACTTCTTTCTGCGAGTTTACGAACTTCAGAAGCCACTACCGCAAAACCTTTTCCGTGGTCACCAGCTCTTGCCGCTTCTATCGCGGCGTTTAACGCGAGTAAGTTGGTCTGGTAGGCTATGTCTTCGATGATACTGATTTTTTCCGCGATCTGTTTCATCGCCTTGACGGTTTCAATTACAGACGCGCCACCTTCTTCTGCGTCTTGAGAAGATTTAGAAGAGATCTGTTCCGTCTGACGGGAATTCTGAGCGTTCTGATCGATGGACGCAGTCATTTCTTCCAAAGAAGAAGTAGTTTCTTCAACGCTCGCTGCTTGTTCAGACGCGCCTTGGCTCAAGGAATTGGCCGTAGAAGAAACTTCGCTCGCAGAAGTAACTAAACTAGAGGAACGAACGATAATATCTCCGATGATCTCGCTCAGCTTGTCCATTGTAATATTAGAATATTCTTTTAACTTTCCGAAGGTACCGTGATATTCGTTTGTAATTTTTTGAGTTAGGTCTCCAGAAGAAATTCTTTCCAAAGCTTCTACTACTTCGTTCAAACCTCGATTGCTCACTTCCAACAATTGATTTAGAGATCGACTTAAATTTAGAAAAAAACCGGTTTTAGAATCCAGAGAAATTCGAGTTGTAAAATTTCCTTTTGCTGCGGCGCTTACAATTCCCTCTACTT
Organism: Leptospira interrogans; assembly: GCF_900156205.1. Taxonomy (GTDB): domain Bacteria; phylum Spirochaetota; class Leptospiria; order Leptospirales; family Leptospiraceae; genus Leptospira; species Leptospira interrogans. Next base: position 71,217 of record NZ_FTNA01000018.1, on the reverse strand, counting down.
CCTCTTGAACCGCAAGTTCATTTGTAACGTCTGACCATTCAACTACCGAACCGAGTCGTTTGCCGTTTGAATCTAAAATCGGATTGGCGATAAGGTCAAAAGTTCTTCCACCGATTTTAATCGTAGCTTTATGAATTCCGGTGAAACTACTCAAGACTCCTCTTTGATGTGCCGGGTTTTTATGGAATTGATCTATGTTTGATCCTACTAAACTTTTGAGATTAAAATGAGCGAATTGTTTTTTAATATCTCCTTCTCCTATTTCGAACATCTTAACCACCGCCTGATTCATATAACGAATATTGAATTCGTTATCCGCGATCATGATGTTTGTAGAAGTATTATCCAAAGCCACTTTTACTCGAATTAGTTCTTCGTTTTCGATTTTTCTTTGTTCTGCGATTTTATTTTGTTCTGTAACGTCGCTCCATTCTACAACGGAACCTAAGCGATCTCCTGTTTCATCTATGATTGGATTTGCAATCAGATTAAAGGTTCTACCTCCAATGTTGATAGAAGAACGAAATGTGTCCGTTAGTTTGTCGAGAAGTCCTCGTTGATAGGCAGGATTTTTGTGAAATATATCAATATTGGTTCCGATTAAACGAGACGGATCGAAATTGTTAAACTGTTTTTTAATGTCGTCTTCTGCTGAGTGAAACATAGCACGGATGGATTTGTTCATGTAGACAACATTTAAATTTCGGTCCGCCATCATAATATTCGTAGTCACATTGTCTAAAGCTACTTTAACGCGTGTTAGCTCCTCATTTTCTAATTTTCTTTGTTTTTGGATTTTGTTTTGTTCGGTAACATCGCTCCATTCTACAACGGTTCCGAGTTTGTTCCCATTTACGTCTGCGATTGGATTTGCAATCAGATCAAATTCTCTACCTCCGATTGTAATCGAGGAGCGGAATGTATCTGAAAGTTTATCTAAAAGACCTCTTTGATGAGCCGGGTTTTTATGGAACGAATCAATGTTGGTTCCCATCAAATTAGATAGATTGAAATTAGAGAGTTGTTTTTTAATATCCGATTCCGCTTTGTTAAACATCATCTGGATGGCCTTATTCATATAAACTATGTTGAAATTTCTATCCGCCATCATGATATTCGTGGTCACATTATCTACTGCGGTTCTCATTCTTAAAAATTCCATTTCTAAGTTGAGAATTGTTCTTTGATTAGAACGATTGGACCACCATAAAAAAGAGATAAGTAAAATTGATATTCCAGAATATTCTAAAATTGTAACTAAAAATTGAATTTCCGTTGGAGTGGATGAAACAACTGTAACCGATGCGGTTTCTACAGAATTTGAAAGTTCCTTTACTGCTTCCAATCTTGTTCGTCTAAAAGAAGAAAGATCTGTAAAAAAGTCGGACTTTAAAAATAAAGACGTATCTTTTTTAATATCTTTAGAACGGTAGATCTTTTCTTTTAGTTCTTCGATTGAAGAAAAAAGAGTTCCTATCTTTTTATCGAATTTTAGGATCGCTGGATTTTTTTTGCGATCGGACTCGGAAAAAGAAGAACGTAAATTTTTTAGATTCTTTTCGATTTCTTCTAAACTGGAAACTAAGGTTTCTTTTTCTTTACCAAGGGACAAATAGAGTAAAAATTCAGAAATGGATTCTTCCGTTTTTAAAAAGGATTCGCTGGAATGTTGAACGGATTGTAGTTGTTCTTCGAAGTTCGTTTCCGTTGAAGGATTGGGACCTCGAAAGTTTTGAATGGATAAAAAAACAAATCCGTTTATTGTAATAGCTAACCCGATCCAAATACCTAAGTTTTTTCTAAACATCTGATTGCTCCATATTCAAAATCTCTAAAATAATTCCTGAAATATTAACCCGTTTTAGTCACCAGATCCTTGTTTTTATTTAGTTCTTGATCCCGGATGGAATTGTATAAACCGGGAACGTCTAGTATAAAAGCGATTTCTCCGCTTCCTAAAATTGAAGTACCACTGAAACATTTGATGTTCTTAAAGATTTCTGCCATAGGACGGATTACGGATTGAACTTCTCCGTGAAGGTCGTTAACTATAATTCCGAAAGATTTGTCCTCATATTCTAAAACTAGAATATTCTCTTTTTCAAAATAAGTGGATTCTAAACAAAGAAACTCGGAAAGATGAAGCACAGGAAGAAGTTCTCCTCGAAGATTCATTGTGCCAGAAGACGAGCCGTTTAAGATTACCTTAGATTCTACGGTTTCACGAACCATCTGCATTGGTACGATAAAGTAAAGACTGGACGCTTTTACTAAAAAACCATCAATGATTGCGAGAGTCAGAGGTAGACGAATTTGAAATGAACTTCCTTGATCTTTTAGAGTTTGAATCTGAACGGTTCCACGGAGAGATTCGATGTTTCTTAAGACAACGTCCATTCCTACACCTCTTCCGGAAAGATTGGTGACTTGGTCCGCAGTAGAAAAACCGGGTTGAAAGATCAGAGAATAAATTTCAGATTCGGATAAGTTTTGATCTCGTGTAATTAATCCCTTTGAAATTGCTTTTTCTAAAATTTTATCACAGTCTAGGCCTTTGCCATCATCTTTGATTTCGATTAGAATACTACCAGTACCATGACTTGCTTGTATTTTCAATTGTCCGGTTGCGTGTTTTCCTTTTTTAATTCTTTCTTCTGATGTTTCTATACCGTGATCTAAAGCGTTTCTCAGAATGTGAACGATCGGATCCGAGATCTTTTCTATCACGGAACGATCCAATTCTGTTTCGCCGCCAATAATTTCTAATTCTACTTGTTTATTCAGTTCTTTAGAAAGATCTCGTACTACACGTTTATACTTCTCGAATAAATCTGAGATAGGAATCATTCTAAGACTGAGAGCAAATTCACGAATTTCTGTTACGAGTCTGTAAAGAGACTCTGAACTTTCGATCAATTGTAGGTTTTCAGAATCTGATATTTTTCGACTTAGATTTGCTTCTTGTGTAATCAACTCACCAACAAGTGCGATTAACGTGTCTATTTTGGAAGAATCTACTCTCAGCGTTTTTGTTTGTATTTTGATAGAATCGGATTCTTTTTGGTTTTCGATGGAAGTAGTAGTTTGTTCCGTTTGAGTAGTAGATAGAACATTTAGGTTTTCAGAAGTATATGATAGTTTTTGAATCTCTTCTGGTGTGAGAACTTTTTGAATTTCTAAAGCATTTAAATATGCTTTTTTTCCTAAGGGAAAATCATTGCAGTTTTCCATAAAAAGATTCAGGCTACATCCTGGAGAAAGAATTTTAAGATAACTTCCTTCTTTCAAAAATTGGAATGTAGAATAGATCTCTTCACCTTTGGAAGGGGATTCATATGAAATTTCAAAACCCAAATGGGAATGTTCTGGATTGAATTCAGACCAATTGGGGATTGATTCTGGATAAACAAAAATATGTTTTACCTTTCCGGATTGAGATAGATATTTGATAAACGTAGAAGGATCCAGTCCAGATTCAAAAAGATGAATATTAGGAATCAATGTAATTTGCCAAAAAGTAGAACTAGAATGAAAGTCAAGTAGATTTGAAGATGTAGATTGGTTTTGTACTAGCGCTTCGTCCTTTTGTGGATTAGAAGTATCGTCTAAGGTCAGTTTTTTAGCTAAAGAAAGTAAATTAACTTGATTGCGCGAGGTTTGAGAATCTACAATCAAAGTTTCTCCAACACCTTGCAAAAGATTACGAATATGATCACAGGCTAAAAATAAAAATTCAATTCCTTCTTTTGTAAGACTTTGTTTATTGGAACGAATTCTATCTAAAAAAGATTCTACTTCGTGAGTAAATTTTTCGATGGGTTCGTAACCGAACATTCCCGAAGTTCCTTTGATCGTATGGATTGCACGAAATACGGAATGAATCCCTTCGTTGTTTTTAGAATCTTTTTCCAAAATTAAAAGATTAGATTCCATAGAAGAAAGTAGTTCTTCTGATTCAGATATAAACGTGTCTCTAACTTCTGAAAGATCCATAGTTTAGTACTTAACCTCTTTCTCTGGAACTTCTTCTTTGGAAGGCCGGATTGAATCTCTAAAAAAATCGGAGAGGTTATAGAGATCGATCAGACTTAAAACGTTATTACTAAAATTTACAAACCGTACTTGTTCGTATTTTGTCAGAGCTACTTTTTTAAAAGAGAGGAGAATCTGTAGACAGGAAGTATCTATTTTTTGAATTTTGAAAATATCGATCTCTAAAACTGTGGCGGAATTTTGAAGGATGAGATCTATTTTTTCTTTAAATTGGGACGCTTCGTAAATTGTAAGTTCATCTTCTATTTTAACTTTTAATACCGGAACCTCTGATTCTTGAAAATCTGTATATAAAGAAAATGACATATAATAGCTCAAGGTAGTAATTTATGGATCGTTTGAACCAGTTCTTCTGGGGAGAATGGTTTAGTCAGCCAGGCTCTAGCGCCTGCGGCGATTCCTTCGTTTTTAACCTCTGATTGAGATTCAGTGGTAAGCATGATGATTGGAGTGAATTTATTTTTAGGATCTTTTTTAATTTCTTTTACGAATGTAATTCCGTCCATGTTAGGCATGTTCATGTCACTTACGATCAGATCTACTTTATCATTTTGTAATTTATCCAAGCCATCCTGACCGTCTACTGCTTCTAAAATGTCGAAACTGGAATTGCTTAGGTGTAGGCTGAGAATTTTTCTAAAAACTGCCGAATCATCTACGATTAGAATTCGTTTCATGTAAACTATCTCCTTAAGAAACCAAAGGTATAAAAATTTCAGCGAGAACACAGAGGCTTACGTCTTCGGAAGTATGATCGTTTGCGTTATGGATAAAAAATAAACCGTGATGTTTACGGACGATATGATCTACCGCAGTTAGACCTAAACCTAAACCGAATTTTTCTAAATGACTCACGTTTTCAACGGGAGGATAAATTCTAAAAAAAGGTTGGATTACTAGTTGTTCAAACTTTTCTGGAATCCCTCCATACGGTTTTTCATCTACTCGATTTTTAAAAGTAATACAAAAATAATTCTGATTGATATTTGTAAAAACATCGATTGTTGAATTGAAAGAACAATATTTTAACGCGTTTAGAAATAATTCTTCCATTGCAAGATATAAAAGAGAAAGGTTTACGTTTATCTTATGTTCTTTTTTAAAAACTGGAAGTTTGACCGAAACCTTTTTAGATAAAAGAAATGAATTTAGGTTTTCGGGAAGGTCTTTAGTTTTTTCTAGAATTTCTTTAGTGGAAGTTGTATTGAATTCGAAATTTTGATCGATTAGATTCAATAGTTTTTCAAGACCAAGAAGCATATTCTTAGTTACTCGATTGTTCGTAAGAAGAAGATCTAAAATTTCCTTATCAACTTTATAAAAGTTTCCTTCTTGGATTTTAACGGAATCAATCATATCTAAAAGACTGATCATGGAACCGATACCACTACCTTGGGAAAGGGAAGTTTTTAAACTATGAATCGAATTCTTTTCAAAAGATTCGCTATCCGATTTGCGAATCGTCTCTTTATAAGTAAGCCATTCAAGTTGATTTCTTAATTTTTGATTTTCTATCTCGGCTAAATTTTCCTCCATATTTTTTAGAAAATAATAGTTCAGTGCCTTTTGTAGAATCTTGAGAAAAATTTCTGGATAAATCGGTTTTAGAATATAATCGAAAACTCCTAGTTTCATAATTTCTATGATTTTCTCATTGCTATCGATGGCCGTTTGAACAAGTACAATCGCGTTAGGATAAATTTCTTTAAGTTTAACTAAAAAGGAACCTCCGTCCATTACGGGCATCATCAAGTCCAAAATAAAAATGGAATATTTCTTATTTTCGATTTGTTTTAAAGCTTCAGCTCCGTTAGGTGCCACCTCGTGTTTAACACTAAGTTCGTCACATAAACTTTCTAAAAGAATACAATTTTCTTTTTTGTCTTCGATGATCAAAATAGGATCATTCGGAATTTTACGAAGAATATTCTTCTTTTTCAGTTCGATTTCCAAGATATATCTCCTTTTCAATTTCGATTAAAATCGATTTCAATTTATCTAAAGAAAACGGGTTTTGGATCGTGTAGTTTGGGAAGAAAGGAAGTAGATCTTCTTGAAAAGGAAGCGGAATATCCGCAGTTTCCAAAAGAATCAAATGTTTAAAATTGGAATCCTCGTTTAGAAGTGATCTTAAGAATTTTACAACTTCCGTTTCTTCCAAAAGCAAACGTGTATCATATAACAATATTTTATGGAGATCGAGGCTTTTTTGTGGTATTTTGGAAGAATCTTTCACGGTACGGAAAGAAATGAATTCTTGTGAGTTATGTATGAAATATTTTTCAATCGCTCTATCATAAATTCTATCTTGAATAGATAACAAAATGGGAACGGATTTAAGATGGAAAGGGTAGGGAGATTCTTCTGCTTCTTGAGAAAAAGAATTAGAAACATTTAAATGTTCTAAACGAGTGAAAGACGGAAAAATAACAACAAACTTACTACCTTTGCCAAGTGCACTTTCCACTTGGATGGAACCATGATGTGCTTCCACGATTTTTTTAACGATGGGTAGGCCGAGTCCGCTTCCTTCATAGGCGGCTCGATCCTCTCCTTTTACTTGGTAAAATGTTTCAAAAATTTTAGAGATTTCTTCTGTAGGAATTCCGATTCCAGAATCCTGAACTGCAAGTTGGAAATTATTTTCGAGTTTATTTAGAGTGATTAAAATTTTACCAGTAGAATCTGTAAACTTGATCGCGTTTCCAAGAAGATTGAGAATTACTTGTCGAATCCGTTTTGGATCCGCTCTAATTTCAAAGTTGGCGTTTTTAGGAAAAAACTCGAAAGTCATTTCGAGTTTTTTTGTAATCGCTTCTCCTAAAATCATTTCGACTGAAGTCGAAATCAATTCCTTGAGATCGAAATCGGATTCGTTGAGTACTAGTTTGTCCGCTTCGATACGGGAAAGGTCCAGTATGTCGTTTATGATATTTAGTAAATGAACCCCAGAATGAAAGATCAGATCTAAATATCGGTTTTCTCTTTCCATTCCTTCGGGAAATTGCATCAATCTGGAAAACCCAATGATAGAATTGAGAGGGGTTCTGAGTTCGTGGCTCATATTTGCCAAAAACTCCGATTTGGCTTTGTTTGCTTTTTCCGCCATTTCTTTTTGAAGATTTAATTCTTCCGTTCTTTGACTTACTAGGACTTCTAATTTTTCTCTATGGACTTTCAATTCTTCTAATATATTTTTTCTTTCTAAAAAAACGCTGATCAAATCTACGAAGGTTCGAATTGTAAATATTTCTTCTTTTACTATGTTTGTAGTTTTAAAATTCTCAAATCCTGCAAATCCAAACCATTCGTCTGAAACAAATAGGGGGATTAAAGTTACCGAACAGATTTCTCTTTGATCGAAAAATTTTTTTTCGTTTTCGGAGAACTCAGATAAATTTCCCTGCAGATAACCTCCGGATGAAAAAATTTTTTTCCAGCGGGAGTAATCTTGATTGTAAACGATGGATTGTAGAACCGGAATTTCAGAGGTTTCCAGAGACGGGTCTTTTACTTCCAGATAAAGTTCTGCTGACTCTGCATTTTCAGAATTTTTAAAAAGATAAAGTCTTTCAGAATCTAAAAAGACTAAAAATTGTTCCATTGCGTATTTTAGAATTTTAAGTTCTACCGAAGTAGAGAGAAGGATCTGAGTGGCCGAGGTGATTCCCATTTCTAGACGGAGGTGTCTCGTAACGGATTCTCCTTTTTTTACTTTTTCAGTGATATCTCTTTGTATGGAGATAAAACATAGTATATTTCCGGAAAGGTCCCGAATTGCTGATATACGCCATTCTACATGATAGGGGCTTCCGTCTTTTTTATAGTTGATCGTTTCTCCGGAAAAATCCTTTCCTTGAGTTAGGGAGCGTTTTAAATCCCTCATAATTTTTCGATTTGTCAAGGGGCCTTGTAGCATTCTAGGAGTTTTGCCGATTAAATCTTCTTTTGTATAACCTGTCATTTTACAAAAAGCTGGATTTACGAAAAGTATCTTAGGTCCAGGGGGTTCCAGTTGTGTGTCTGTGACTAACATGGAATCCGAAATTTGATTTACCAGAATTTCATAAATTTCTTGTGAATGTTCGAAATTGGTTCGGTTCGGTTCGGTTCCACAGCGAATGTAAAATCCTGAATTCTATAAAAAGATCAATAATTTTATTATTTCGGAAGGTTTTAAATATTAAAAAAGTAAAAAATTATAAAATGATACTAAGTAATTCAATCGAATTTATTTTATAGAAATGAGAAATGTCTGTTTTTATAGGTTTAGTTGAATGTAGGAACTACCACGAACTACGATTTTACAGATAAATTCTAAAGATGAAACTCTTACATTTAGAAAATTTGTTTTAGTTTTCTTACTGACCCTATAAAACTGAATCAATTTTAATGTAAATTTGGCGTAAGAAACTCATGATTCTGAAAAAACTGGAATCTGAACTTTACAGACCGACTCTTTAAATGTGGGAACTCTCACAATTTATAAAATAGAAGTTTATAACAATTGAATTTGTCGTGTTCAAGTTAGGTTTGTCTGTAAAATGATGCGGGAACTAGTGCAAATCATGATTTTACGAACAAATTCTTAAATTGTAGGAACTCATACTTTTAGAAAATTTTTTTTTAAATCGAACTCACGTTATTTTTATAGGTTTATTTTTCCGGAAAAAGTAAAATGTGGGAGTTCATACAAATAAACTTTTTTAACTGAGTAAAACTCCGGGAAGTTTAAAATTCATAGAATCATCTCTAGAACCCGGAAATAATTCAACATTAGCATTTGGATAAAATATCTTTAACTTAGAAATAATTTCGTCAACGAGAACCTGAGGAGTTGACGCACCTGCGGTCAAACCTAGGATTTTAATTTCGTTATTTTGAATGTATTCTTTGGAAAGATCATCCGCTGTAGAAACTTTAAATGAATGAGGCTTAGATTTTTGCGCAAGTTGTAAAAGTCGCAATGAATTAGAGCTGTTGTCAGCTCCAATTACAAGCATAGCATCGATTTTATCCATCATCAAAGAAACCGCTTCTTGTCTTTCCGTTGTAGCGTAACAAATATCGTCCTTAGAGGGGTGTTCTACGAACGGAAACGTTTTTGATATTTGATCTATTATATTTTTAGTATCTGCTACTGAAAGTGTGGTTTGCATTAAATATGTAAGTGGTTTATTTGGATCAATTTTATCTTTAAGCGAAATTATGTCCTCCAGAGATTCTACAAGAAACATTTCCGCTTCTCCCATAGTACCAATCGCTTCGTCGTGTCCTTCGTGCCCTATATAGATGATTTGATGTGTATCTTTAATTTTTCTCGCTTTACGATGAACTCTCGTTACGAGAGGGCAGGTTGCGTCTCCAATTTTCATACCCCTCTGTTTAGCCGCTTCCACAACAGAAGGTGAAACTCCGTGTGCTGAAAAAATGACCGTGGCCCCGTTGGGCGCCTCGTCCAGATCGTTGATAAAACGGATTCCATTTTTTTTCATGTCTTCCACAACGCGACGATTGTGTACTATCTCTTTACGGACATAAATTTGTTCTTCGGAATTTGCCTGTACCTGTTCTACGTAAGAAATTGCGTATTTTACGCCAGCGCAAAACCCTCTTGGGTTGGCTAAATAGATCTTTTCTAACATTTTGGGCTCCATTTTCGATACCATTCTAATTCTTTGCTTTGGGTAAAGAATCAAAAAATTATTTGTTTTCCTAGGCTTTTCTTTTCTTAAAATTTTGATATTTCATTTTTGTTTTAGAATTTTCCCCGGTTTTTTTGGTGAATTAGAGTTTTTTGATATTGAATCTAGGCGTTTTTTATTCTTTTAGATAGTATGGGTATTTATTTGTCATTGGGTTTGGTTCAAATTGTAATTCTCTCGAAATTAGATTTTGTCTCCTGTCAATCTTCCAAGTCATTTTGTAAGTCCAGTGAAAGCTAGGAACTCCTGGGTTCAAAGTTTTCACAAAAAAATCCTCTTTTCCACTAAGCTCCTCCAGCCAGAGCATATAATTAAAAAGATAACACCTCGAAACACCATGAGCCGCAGCCAACACACCCAAGGTCGCCCAAACCCCGGTATGAACCCGAACACTAAACTTCTTCATCTTACCAACGCCTCGATTGTATTTGATTTTACCCGCCCGATCATGCAGACGTTTCATAGAAGCGATCTGCTTGGAATATTTTCTCAATAAAAAAGGAAGTTTACTCCGAAGAGCTTTTCTTTCTTGAGCATTCAAACGATTCCAATAAACATCTGGAACCAAAAGAGAATCCGTTCCAACAGAATCTTCTACCAGAGCAGACTCGATTCTTTGACCGTCATCCAACAAAAGAATGTCCATATTAGAAAACGGTTTTTCGAACTTTCCAAACGGAACGATTTGTAGAAAAAATTTTTGAAGAAAATCGCTATAAAATCCTAACAATTATAGAACAAGTATCTCACACTGAAACAGTGTTTTAAGATAAAAATTCAAGAACTCAATGATCGTAGTCAGGTAAATATTCTAATTTTTTAAAAAAACGTGAGTTCAGCGTAAGAAAATCGGAAAGAATTTTTTAAAAGTATGGGTTCCTACAATTTTAGAATCTATTCATAAAATCCTGATTTGTGGTAGTTCCCACATTTTAGGAATTGATCTGTAAAGTTCAGATTCCAATTTTTTACAGAAAAATGAAACGATGGTTCCTTATATCAAGTTCAGACTAAAGAAGGGACATAGATATTCTCATTTGAGAAGAGAATTTTTATCTTTGAGATTCTAAAAAAGTTCATTATCGGAATTTATGCAATCGTCGATGCATTCACTGAAAAGGTCAAGGAAGACCTTTGAAAAATCATAATCCCCTAATTTCAGGGAATCGGATTCAAGGAGGAACCGAATGATTATCAACCATAATATCAGTGCCATTTTCGCACATAGAACTTTGAAGTTCAATAGCGAAAGTATGGGAAAGGACATCGAAAAATTGTCCTCCGGGATGAGAATCAACCGCGCAGGTGATGACGCTTCCGGTCTTGCAGTGTCCGAAAAAATGAGAACTCAGATTCTGGGTCTCAGAAGAGCGGAAATGAACACTGAAGATGGTATGTCTCTGATTCAAACGACAGAGGGCTATTTACAGGAAACTCATGAAATCGTTCAGAGAATCCGGGTTTTGGCCGTCCAAGCTGCCAATGGTATTTATACCGAGGAAGACAGACAACAGATCCAAGTAGAAGTTTCTCAGTTAGTTGACGAGATCGACCGAATCGCTTCTCAGGCGGAATTCAATAAAATGAAACTCCTTACCGGGGCTTTTGCAAGATTGAATCCAACTGCGAGTATGTGGTTTCACATAGGTGCAAATATGCACCAGAGAGAAAGAGTTTATATTGAAACGATGAACACTGCGGCACTGGGATTAAGAAACCCAACCGTTTTGACGTTTATTTCTCTTTCTACAGCTGGCAAGGCAAACTCTGTGATCGGATTAGCGGATGATGCGCTTCGTAGTATCTCTAAACAGAGAGCTGATTTAGGAGCGTATTATAATCGTCTGGAACACGCTGCAAAAGGTCTCATGAATGCATATGAGAACATTCAAGCGGCTGAATCTAGAATTCGCGATACCGATATGGCAGAACAAATGACTAGCTTTACGCGTTATCAAATCCTAACTCAGGCTGCGACCGCGATGTTAGCTCAGGCCAATATGAAACCGCAAACGGTTCTACAGTTGCTGAAGTAACCGTTTCTTCTGGTTGAAAGAATCTAATTTCAGCTAGAAGAGTTAAGCAAATGCCGGAAACGACGATACCTAAAATGGATTTATAATTCCCGTTATAAATCGCCGTACGACTCTGAAGCCCGAGTATTCTTAATAGAATCTTCGGGCTTATTTTTTTTATTTTATCCACTGAAAATTTAATTACGAGTCAGTTGACTTAAGAAATAGATCTGATATTTTAAATTGAAATCATCGATTTACTTTAAAATTTGTGATATCTCATTAGAGTTATTGAAAAATTTCATAGTTCAGATGAATTGAATTTTTTAAATGCACCGTTTCTATAAAACAAAATAGATGGAGAATTAATTTTTAAAAAATTTTATTAAATAAAGGTTTTATAGTCTTCAAAATTGAGCTTGTTTTTAAATTAATATTTATAATATTCTTATGTTTTTTATGGAAAAATGAAAGGTAATTTTGAAGTATAAACTTTTTTGAATATAGCACAAATGACATTTTGTTTAGAATAAAACAAAAAAGCCGTCACGAAGTTTTCGAAAACGGCTTTGTAAAAAATTTGGATCTTAGATTAAAAAATTTAACCAAATCTGTCGCTTAACAATTTCACTACTTGATCCGGTCTCATATTTGCTTGTGCGAGCATCGCCGAACCACTTTTTGTCAGAATTTGATTTCTAGTATAATCCACGATCTGTTCCGCCATATCCGCATCCCTCACACGGCTTTCTGCGGCGACCATGTTTACGTAGCTCGACTGTAATCCTTGAGAAGTGATTTCTAAACGATTGTAATAGGCTCCTAAGTCGGCTCTTTGTTGATTTACTTTGGAAATGGCCGTATCTAAAATCCCGATCATAGCGTTTGCGCTTGCGGGAGAAGAGAGGGCTTGTTTCTTTCCATTGGCAACTAATTGTAAACCAGTAGCGTTCATGGAATCTATAAAGATATCTAACTTCTCGTTTTGATTTGGTCCTACTTGAAGTTGGATTGGTTTGTTCGATTGTTTAGAGTGATCTCCCGAAAGAGGTTTGATATGATTGAACTCTGCAGATTTTCCGATTCGATCTACTTCCTCTATCAGTTGGTCCACTTCGAGTTGAACCAGCTTACGGTCTTCGTTGGAATAAATTCCATTGGAAGTCTGGATAGAAAGTTCTCTCAATCTTTGTAATATGTTGTTTACCTGTTCGAGAGTACCTTCCGTGACTTGAATAAAAGAAACTCCATCCATTACGTTTCGTTCCGCTTGAGCAAGTCCCCGGATCTGAGTCCGCATTTTTTCCGACATTGCAAAACCTAGAGCATCATCCCCGGCCCGATTGATTCGTAAACCGGTGGAAAGTTTTTCCATGGTCTTGTCTAATTCTTTATTTACACTTTTCAGTACGTTATTCGTTCTGAGAGCGCTAATGTTGTGATTGATGATCATTGTCACAACCTCCCTGTTTATGTTACCCGGATCCGTCCGAGTCGAAGTTTTTTGGGGCAGAAACTGCCTTTGTTTTCCACTGCGAACTTTCACTCTGTTTTTAGGACGAGGGTGAAAGTTTTATATTTTTTTCCTAAAGTATCATGCGGAGGGAGCCGACACTTAGTTTGGGAAACTTTTGTCAAAATATTAACTAAAATCGTTTTTGAAAGCAACTCTTTTCCTTCAGTTTATAAAAAAAGTCCTTTCTTTCCGTACTTCATTCTCATTGTTTTGATCTTATTTTGTCTCTTTTTTTCAAAAAGTGAAAAAGCAGCGATTTGTGAGTTAGGAAATTATGAAGATCTATACAAAAAAAGGTGATTTTGGGCAAACGTCTTTAGCGACTGGCGTAAAGGTGCCTAAATCGGATCGTAGAGTAGAGTTGTATGGAACCGCTGACGAACTCAATTCTACCATTGGAGTTGTGAAATCATTTTTACGAAAGGAATCCATACTTCATTCTTCATTGGAAACAATCCAAAATCTTCTTTTTGAGTTAGGCGCTGAGCTGGCTGGTTTTAGGCCTAAACAAGAATCCTGCATCTTAGAAGAAGATATTACGTTTTTAGAAAATCAAATTGATCAAATGCAGGAAAAATTAGAACCGCTGAAAAAATTCATCCTTCCTGGCGGGACTAAGGCGGCTGCATTTTTACATATTTCTAGAACGGTTTCTAGAAGATTAGAAAGAGAAATGGTAAAGTTTAAAGAAGAAGGTCTTGAAATACTTTCTTCTCCTATGATTTTTATAAATCGTCTTTCGGATTATTTTTTTGTGGCCGCTCGTTTTGCAAATTTAGAAGAGAATATTCAGGAACCATTATGGACGTCCAGAACAAAGACGTAAATTCTCATCCCAAGGGTCTTACGATTTTATTTTTTACAGAAACTTGGGAAAGGTTCAGCTTTTATGGAATGCGTGCCTTACTCGTGTTATTTCTTACTAAGGTTTTTCATTTTTCTGATGTGGACGCAAATCGAATCTATGGAATTTATACAGGTCTCGTTTATTTAACTCCTCTCCTAGGAGGTTATCTTGCAGATCGTTATTTAGGTTTTAAAAAATGCATTTTTCTAGGAGCCACGTTGATGATGTTTGGGCATTTGAGTCTTGCCTTTGAAACAAAACCATTTTTCTTTTTAGGTTTGGGATTGCTCATTTTAGGAGTTGGTTTTTTTAAACCAAATATCGCTACAGTTTTAGGAAGAATCTATGATGAAGATAATAAAACTCGAATGAAAGATTCTGGTTTTACGATTTTTTATATGGGAATTAATTTAGGAGGTTTTTTAGGACCTCTATTTTGTGGTTATTTTAGTAAATCTTGGGGCTGGGGATACGGATTTGGAGTGGCCGCCTTTGGAGTGTTATTCGGAATTTTAATTCTTCTTTTGGGTCAAAAACAATTTCCGGAAAAAGTTTTTGAACCAGGTAAAAAATATCATACCGTCGAAGGACAAAAACATTCTACTTTAAAAAAAGAAGAAAAACAAAAACTCGCAGTAATTTTTATTTTTACCTTATTTGTAATCATTTTTTGGGCTGCTTTTGAACAAATCGGTTCTTCTATAAATCTTTTTATAGATCGTCACGTTAACCGAAATTTGTTCGGATACGATATTCCTACTCCTTTTTTTCAATCTTTAAATCCGCTTTTGATTTTGATTTTTGCTCCTATAATTGCTTCTTTTTGGACTACACTTGCAAAAAATAATTGGAAGCCAGATACTTCTACAAGATTTGCAACCGGTTTTTTCATTTTAGCTTTGGGTTTTTCAGTTTTAACATTAGTCACTCTTGACTTTAGACCTGGTCATAAAATTTCGGCGGTTTGGCTTTTGTTAATGGTTCT
This sequence comes from Leptospira interrogans, assembly GCF_900156205.1. GTDB lineage: Bacteria > Spirochaetota > Leptospiria > Leptospirales > Leptospiraceae > Leptospira > Leptospira interrogans. The sequence goes on along the minus strand of NZ_FTNA01000018.1, from coordinate 56,096 downwards.
TTGTATTACTGTAGGAGAGTTATTTACATCTCCTGGAGGTTTGGCTCTAGTTACTAAGTTGTCTCCTAAACAACTAGGTGGTTTTATGATGGGGGTTTGGCTTCTTTCTAGTTTTTTTGGTAACATTCTCGCCGGAGAATTGGCTGGGTTTATGAAAACAGATAGTTTTCCTACTTTTTTTGGGATGTTTGCAATACTTGCATTTGTAGGTGGAATGATTCTCTATATTACAAGAAAAAAACTTCAAAACTGGATGCACGGAGCGGACCAGTGAAATATTCAATTTTTTATAGATTCTAAAATTTATATATTAGGGAATTTTTATGTTTAGAATTATTCAAATCTTTTTTGTTTTGGTTTGGATGCCCATTTCCATTTTTGCGGATCCATTTTCAGATCTTCTTAAGGAAGATTTCGAAGCAGGGCAAACTCTTCTGATTCGAAATTCCGTCTTTCAAAAGTTAGGTGGTAAGTCTAAGGATCCGAAAGTGATCGAAATAACAAAGAATACGATCCCTTGGGCCATCATGGAGGGTTTGGCTCCGGACACGATTGCGGATTTGATCGTAAATCAATACTACGTGTCTCTTTCCGGTTTACGTTTTACGGAGGCGGAAGACGCAATTCCGATTCTTTCTAAACAAAAACTTTCTGAAAAAGATTTTGTTTTAGTTTCTTTATTTGTAAAAGAAACATCTCAGGCTGGGATTCGAGAAGAAATCAGAAACGTTTTTTTATCTACTGCGTTGAAATCTCGTTGGGATGGATTTGCGATTTTAGCGGGCGGAAGGGCACTCATCGCTGGAAAATTTGTAGGGATTCCTGAAAATAGGCTCGCATCTAGAATATTGGGTTCTTTTCCAAACAGAGGAGCAATAGTTCCCTTTGAAAAAACTGATTCCGCTTTTAGACAAGCAATTTTTTTCAATCCGACAAACGATCGTTATACGTTGGCGTCGGATCTTTTATCTCAACTTAAGTCATTACACGAAGGAACTAAAAGTAGGTCTTTGGATTCTTGGACCGGAACAATCTCTCAGGCTCGGACCTTGGATAGAAGTTTAGATTCTGCCGGTGAAATAGTAATCGGAGATAGACCGAAATTTGGATTTGAAGAAAATATTCCAGAACCTCCTCTGGTTCCGGAAGTTGAACCGGAAGCGCCAGTTCAACCTGGTAAAGTGGAATGGGAAATATTAAATTCTTCTAATTTAGTTTCAGTTGTTAAGGAATGGTTAGGAACTCCTTATTATTGGGGAGGAACTTCTAAAAAAGGTGTGGATTGTTCGGGATTTACGTTTAGTTCTTTGACGGATAAACGTGTAGGAGTTCCCGTAAAAATACTTCCCCGTCTTGGAAGGGAACAGGCTAATTCTGGAAGTAAGGTTTCTCATCAGAGTTTAAGAGCGGGAGATTTGATTTTTTTCTCAGCGTCTCCCAATCAAAGTAAAATCACTCACGTTGGTCTTGTAATCAACGAAAAAGAATTTGCGCATGCTTCTTCCACGCGTGGGGTGGTTGTCGATAAAATTTCTATGAAGTGGTGGATCGATCGTTATGTGACATCGCGACGATTATTTAAAAAAGTATTATAAGAAAAACTTTATAAAATGGGTTTTTAATTTGTTATTGTTTGCGGAGCGGCGATCGTATTCGGAAATTTGAATTTAAGATCTTTATAAATCTGTACTTAAATTTTATCGCTCATCCTTGTTTAGGTGCAAATTACGGGTATTTTCGGAATTTTATTAGAGTTGTTGAAAGGGGATCAACAAAATTACTTCAATTGTCCATTTCAATGCAACAGAAACGGATGGAGAATTTATTTTTCAACAACTCTATTTTATAATCGAATTTCCATTTCTGACATTCTAAACATTTAACTTTTATTCTCTTAAGTTGAGTTCTTCTGCAATTCGCATTAAAATTTTCATCTTTTCCATTGGATTTGGATCTACTAAGATTTCTTGTTTTTTAGAAAATTCAAAATTGAGAATAGAAGCAATAAAATCAATAGGAAAGGGATGTGTTATGAGTTCATTCATCCTAAGAATCAAATCTTCTCCAGCACCTTCTGAAAGTAGTATTCTTTTTGTAAAAAACAAAAGTCTTTCGAAGCCCTTTTTAAAATTTTCATGTTTTAGATATTCGAAATCGGGTTCAATCTTTTCGACTTTTCCTACTCGAAATGGTTCCATCGTTTCGTAATCGATTAATTTGGCGATTCCCTTTCCTTCTAAAAGAATATTGGATCTTCCATCTGGTAGAGGATCTCTTCTTACGATTTTACCCCAACCAAATACGGTTTCAATTTCAGGGTGTAGAGATAACATTTTTGATTTGTTGACTAAGGGGGCGATTGCTAATTCTTCGCTGGATTCCATACAATAGTCTAACATCAATCTATATCTAGGTTCGAAAATATGAAGAGGTAAATATGTCCCTGGAAACAAAATGATTTCCGGTAACGGAAAGATTGGGACAGTAGTGATTGACACAGGAAGCATACTATAACTGCTTATATAGAAACCGTAAATCAAAATCCCAAGGATCAGTAGAATTTGTATTATCTAAATAGAAATCGCTTTCAAACTTCAACAGCTAATCTTAAAAATTTAAAAGTGATTGTGATTGGAGATTTCATCTTGGATGAATATCTTATCGGAGAAGTAAGTCGAATTTCTCCAGAAGCTCCAGTTCCAGTAGTCTGGGTTCGTACAGAAAAGATTACTTTAGGTGGGGCGGGAAATGTGGTCAAAAATTTATCAAGTTTAGGGGTAAAGTCAGTTGTTCTTGGAAGAACTGGAAAAGACGAAAGGGCGAAAAATCTTGCCGGTCTTCTACACCATGAAAACACAGATAAGGATCAGAACTTTTTGATTGCATCCGAAGGTGTGCCAACGATTGTAAAAACAAGAGTGATAGCAGGGCATCAACAGGTTTGTAGGATTGATAAAGAAGAATTAAAACCAATCAATTCAAACGAAGAAGACGAACTTCTCAGAGCTTTTTTAGAAAGAATCGATTCTGCGGACGCGGTGATTCTTTCTGACTACGATAAGGGAACTTTAACTCCTAGGATTATCAGCGAAGTTTCTAAAATCTGCGTGGATAAAAAAAAGATCGTAACAGTTGATCCACAGGTGAGTCATTTTTTTCTATATAAAAGAGTGAGTATTCTGACTCCAAATCATCACGAAGCAGGTAAGGCCATCGGAAGAAAATTAGAAAACGATTCTGAAATTTTAAATGCGGTGGAAGAAATTTCCGAAAAACTTTCTTGTCCTTCTCTTATGATTACAAGAGGAGAAAAGGGGATGAGTTTATACCTTTCTTCTAATAAAGAAATATTTCATATTCCGACGGTTGCAAAAGAAGTATTCGATGTTACCGGTGCCGGTGATACTGTTATCAGTACTTACACAGCCTATCACGCCGCTGGGTTGAACGAATTAGAAGCAAGTATCGTTTCCAATGCGGCCGCTGGAGTCGTAGTTGGAAAGTTAGGCGCAGAAACTGTAACCCCGGGGGAATTAGAACTTTCTTTACAATCTATGGGGAGTTTTGAAAATTAAATGGACTTAAAAAATCACGTCGTTTCCTGGCAAAACGTCGCGGCTTTTGCGGATCAGGTTCGAAAAAATAAAAAAATTGTTTTTACGAACGGTTGTTTCGATTTAGTACATAAAGGTCACATAACGTATCTTTCTCAGGCAAGAGAGTTAGGTGATTTTCTCTGGATAGGACTCAATTCGGATTCTTCTGTAAAACGTCTGAAAGGGGAACAAAGACCTTTAATTTGCGAAGAAGATCGAGCGATTCTTCTTTCTAATTTGAGATTTGTGGATGCGGTTACGATTTTTTCTCAGGATACTCCTTTGGATCTAATTCGTTTGATCAAACCTAAGATTCACGTAAAGGGAGGAGATTACAAAGTAGAAGAATTGCCTGAAACGAAAATAATCAGAGAATTAGGAGGGGATGTTCAAATTTTACCCTTTGTCCCTGGAAAATCCACCTCTTCCATCATCGAAAAAATTTTAAAACTCTAAAATTAAATCTCCCTCATCTTTGTAATTGTGCTTTGATATGGGAATTACATATATCCTCGTTTTGTAAGAAAATGTTACGAGACCTGATTTACAAATAGAAACCAATATTCTACTTTTTAGAAACAGAATTCCTGGAAATTCCGGTTTGAATTTCTAAGAAACACCCGAAACTCTGTTCTTTAGAAGGTGGAATATACGTTGTCGAGAACTAAGTTTATCTTTGTAACCGGAGGGGTGAGTTCCTCGCTTGGAAAAGGAGTCACCGTCGCGGCTCTAGGTTGTTTGTTGGAAAGTAGGGGATATACTGTCTCTCTCCAAAAAATGGATCCTTACATCAATATAGATCCTGGAACCATGAGCCCTTATCAGCATGGAGAAGTTTATGTAACCGCAGACGGAGCCGAAACCGACCTCGATTTAGGTTATTACGAACGTTTTACTCATTCTAAATTGACTCGAAAAAATTCAGTATCTACCGGTCAGATTTATAATACTGTCATTCAAAGAGAAAGAAAGGGAGATTACCTAGGTCGTACAGTCCAAGTTGTCCCTCATATCACAAACGAAATCCGAAATCGGATGTATATTGTCGCCAGAGAAGAAAATCCAGATTTTATCATCGTTGAAATTGGAGGAACGGTAGGCGACATTGAATCGATTCCGTTTTTAGAGGCGATTCGTCAAATGCGTTATGAACATGGAAGTTCTAACGTATTGTTTGTTCACCTAACACTGGTTCCAACGATTACCGCTGCAGGAGAAGCAAAGACAAAACCAACCCAACATTCCGTCAAAGAATTACTCGGACTTGGAATTCAACCGGATATACTCGTTTGTAGAGTTTCTCAACCGATGACAAAAGAGATGAAAAACAAACTTTCTCTTTTTTGTAATGTGAAAGAAGAGAACGTAATCTCAGCAAGTGATATTTCCACTTCTATATACGAAATTCCTAAAATGTATAAAGAAGAAAAATTAGACGAAGTAGTTTTGAAAACCATGGGAATGGAACTTAGAGAATCTAATTTTTCCGAATGGGATAAAATGGTGAAAGGTTTGTTGACCACTAAACAAACCGTTCAAATCGCCGTTGTTGGAAAGTATATTTCTCTACAAGATGCATATCGTTCCATTTATGAAAGTCTTTCTCACGGTGGTATTGCACATGATACAAAAGTAGAGTTTATCAAAGTGGACCCGGAGAATTTAAACAAAGATTCTTATGTAGAGATTCTAAAAAAAGTACACGGTATTTTAGTTCCAGGCGGTTTTGGTGATAGAGGAATCGAAGGAAAGATTCTTGCGATCCAATATGCAAGAACGAATGGAATTCCTTTTTTAGGAATTTGTCTAGGGATGCAATGTGCGGTTGTGGAATACGGAAGAAACGTTTTGGGACTTAAAGATGCAAATTCTACGGAAATTAGACCTGACACAGAACATCCGGTGATTTCTCTTTTAGAAGAACAAAACGACATCGAACAAATGGGTGGGACGATGAGGTTAGGTTCTTATCCTTGTAAGGTTAAAGAAAATACTCTCTCTTATTCCGAATATAAGTCTATTCTCATACACGAACGTCATAGACATAGATTTGAATTTACAAATCGTTATAGAAAACAATATGAAGAAAATGGAATGATCATTGCGGGCACTTCTCCTGACGATAACCTCGTCGAAATTGTGGAAATTCCAAAACACAATTGGTTTATAGGAGTTCAGTTTCATCCTGAATTTCAGTCTAAACCTACTTTACCTCATCCCTTATTCGCTGGATTTATCCGCGCCTCTGTGAAATACTCTAAAAAAGGATGAACATGAAAGACAATACTTGTACAAAAAGAGATTTTTTAAACGGAACTAAAATAGGAGGAGACGAACCTTTTTTTCTAATTTCCGGTCCTTGTGTTATGGAAAATAGGGATCTATTGGATCGGGTCTGCGCCGAGATGATAGAAGTTTGTGGAGAATTAAAAATTCCTTATATTTTTAAAAGTAGTTTTGATAAGGCCAATCGTTCTTCCGTAAATTCCTATCGTGGACCAGGGCTTGCAGAAGGTATTAAAAATTTAGAATATATTAAAAATAAGTACAACGTTCCTGTTTTGACGGATATTCACGAAACCTCTCAGATTTCTCCTTTGAAAGACGTGATAGACGTATATCAGATCCCTGCGTTCTTGTGTAGACAAACAGATCTAATTTCACAATCCGCTCAAACAGGTAAATGGGTAAACGTAAAAAAAGGCCAATTTCTTGCACCTGCGGATACGCGTCATATCGCGGTTAAGATGAACGAATCCGGAAATAATAAGCTACTCGTAACCGAAAGAGGAACTTCGTTTGGTTACGGAAATTTAATATTCGATGGAAGAGCAATTCCGATCATTCACGGATTTGATATTCCTCTTGTATTTGATGCGACACATTCTGCACAACTTCCCGGAGCTGCTGGAAACAGTACTGGTGGACAAAGAGAATTTATTCCGAGTATTCTTCGTTCTGCCGTTTCTTTTGGTATTGAAGGTATTTTTATGGAAGTACATCCAGATCCACCAAACGCACTTTCGGATGCCACGACTCAGTATCCACTTTCTCAGATTAAGAGCCTTTTGAAAGAGATGATCGGTCTAGATCGTTATATTAAAAAAGAAATTCTAATTTCTAGAAGCAGCTTATAATCGGTTTTTTTATGAAAAATAAAAACAACAATCGGATTTTAGTTTTTTTGATTTCGGTTGTTTGCGGATTTTTTCTAATCATATTCGAAAATTGTAAAAAAGTAAATTATGAAAGAGTAGAGAAAGAAAGGGAAAGTGGATCTTCGATTTCGATTCGAAACTTTAAGAGAGAGGCTTACGATTCAAGTGGGCAGTTGCAGTGGGAACTACGAGCCAATGAATCCTTTGTTTACGTAAACGAAAATAAAACTACTTTCTATGACATCGATTTTGATCAGTATGAGGCAGGGAAATTCAAATCCAAACTTTTGGCTGAAAAAGGTGAAATCAATCATAAGACAAGATTGATGCTTTTGGAAGGTAAAATTTTACTAAAGACAGATGATCATAAAATTCTAACTGCTAAAACAATGGAATACAACATGGATACTAAAAAGTTAGTATCTGATTCGGAAGTCAGCGTAAGCGCGGATGGAACTACGATTAGAGGAATTGGACTTAGGGCGGATAAAGATTTAAATAAATTTACGATTTTAAAACCTACTGCCATTACTCAGGGTGGGACCAATCCTTTGAAGGCGGCAGGTTCCCCATGATCCGCAGAGTTTTAATATTTATTTTTATATGTATTCCATTGGTTGCATATTATGGAAATGTAAAACCTCCACTTCTTGTAGGAAGTGAAACTGCAGACAGAAAGTTTGTAAACGTAATACCCGAAAATACAGAAAAGAAAAATTCGACTCCAAACTTTCCAACTTTTTGGGGAGGATCTTCTTTAACTCAAGAAGATAAAACGGTTTCCGGTTTGAAAATCACTTCTTTTACTTTGGAGGGGGGGGCTTGGATTCAACACAAAAAGGTAAAACTTTCGGCAAATCAAATCGAAGTCTACGGAAAAGACGCGTTTAAAGGATTTTTACGGGGTGGAGTTTTTATTCAGGACGGAGATAACGGAGTTACCTTACGAGCAGGAGTAGGTGAATACGATAAGTTTGAAGAAAAAGTAACTATCAAAGATCGTCCTAGACTTTTTCATACAGATAAAAGCGGGTTAAAAACAGTCATATCAGCAAAATTTATCGAAAGAAATCTTTCTAATAAAATTACTCTTTTAAAAGAAAACGTAATTATTGCACATCCTCAAATTACAATTCTTTGTAAAGAAGCAGTTTTTGAAGAAGATTCTGACAAAATCACCACCGATCCAGATCCTATCTTAATTGCAAAAGATCGTTATCTTACAGGAAAACAACTTACATTTTATACAAATATCAACAAAGTAGAGTTAGTCGGAGAGAGTATCCTCTTTCAAAATTATACCGATAAGGAAGCGGTAGAAAATAAAGATAAAAAAGATTCTCAAAAAACTCAGGAAACAATTAAAAAGGAAGTTACTAGGGTTGCAATTTTTAAAGGAGACAAGGTAGTAAGCGACAAGGATGAAAACGGAGAGACTAGAGTGGGTCTGTATGGAAACGCAACCATTTACAGACACAAACTAAAGATGAACGCTGAAAAGTTGATAAGTTACGGAAAAAATTCTTCTAAGATTGAAGCCAGAAATCAAATTACGGTTCACGATCGTGAAAACGCACTTATACTTTCTGGGAATGTCCTTGACTACTTTAAAAACGATGAGTACATTCATTTGACTGATTCAGGAAAAATTGATTTTTTAGATAAAAAAACGGAGGCGGTTACAAGTACAATGACCGCTGTAGAGTTTGAACGGTTTATGGATAAAAATGAAACCGTCATTCGAGGAAACGTTTTTATGGAAGGTAAGGATTCTTCCGCAACGGGAGAATACGCTACCTATTTTGAAAAAGAGGAAAAAGTGTATCTTGAGGGGAATCCTACTCTGAGAAAAAATGGGAGAGACATTCATGCAGGAAAGATAATATTCTTTCCGAGAGAAGGTAGAGCTCTTTTGACTGATGGAATTCTTCCTGGAAAGTAAACAAATAAGAATATGAGCAAAACCTTCCGAATGGATAACCTGATCAAGGTATATAACAAAAGAAAGGTAGTAGATGGAGCTAGCTTTAATATCAAGAAAGGAGAAGTTGTAGGACTCTTAGGTCCCAACGGAGCCGGTAAGACTACTTCTTTTTATATGTCCGTAGGTTTTGTAAGACCGGATTCCGGAAAAGTTTTTATAGACGGACAGGACGTTACCGATTCTCCCATGCATATACGTGCAAGGTTAGGAGTTGGTTATCTCGCCCAAGAGGCGTCTATTTTTCGTAAGTTGACCGTTGCCGAAAATTTAGAAGCGATTTTAGAAACGATGAATCTTTCCAGAACTGAAATTATCAAACGAAGAGATGATCTACTGATTGAACTTCAGATTATGAGAGTTGCCAATCAAAAAGGTTATACTCTTTCTGGTGGGGAAAGAAGACGTTGTGAAATAGCGAGGGCACTTGTTACCAATCCCGACTTTATATTGTTAGACGAACCTTTTGCCGGTGTAGATCCGATTGCTGTGAAAGATATTCAGACCGTAATTGGTTCTTTGAAAGAAAGAGGACTTGGAATTTTGATCACGGATCATAATGTAAGAGAGACTTTAAAGATTACGGATCGTGCTTATATTATGTATAGCGGTAGAATTTTAATTTCCGGTTCTACTCACGATCTTGTAAATGATCCAGAAACAAGAAGAATCTATCTAGGCGAGGATTTTACTCTGTGAATCTAAGTCAGTCACTGGTTCAAAAACAAACCCAAAAACTTGTGATGACTCAGGATCTAAGACAGTCCATAGAACTTCTACCTTTGTCTACTTTAGAACTTTCTGATAGAATCAATTCCGAACTTGTAGAAAATCCTATGTTGGAAGAAGAATATGCATCGGAAAGAAATAGAACCCCCGATTTATACAGTAGAGACGATTTAAAAAGAAAAGAAAAAAATGATTTTCTCAAAAACTCAGACGTTAGTTGGCAAGATCATTTTTCTTTAGATAAGGCCGGAGGCGCGGGAACCGACGCGTCAGATCGAAATCAGAAATACATAGAATCCTCACCGGAAAAAAGCTCCTTATCCGAACATCTTCTTTGGCAGCTTAGGCTTTCCAATTTAAAACCTGATGAAATTTCCATAGGAGAAATTTTGATTTCCATGTTGAATGATCATGGATTTATTCCGATTCCAATTCCAGATTTATGCACTGAAATGAAGTTGAATGAGAAAAAAGTTCGTAAGGTGTTGGATCAGATTCATAGGTTGGACCCTATCGGAATTGGAGCCAAGGATGTACAAGAAACTCTTCTGATACAAGCCAAGATTTTAAAACCGGAAGATTTAAATCTACATATTTTAATTCGGGATCATATTAAGGATTTAGAAAAATTAGATTATAAGTCTATTTCCAAAAAAATGGAAATCCAGTTAGAGTCGGTTGAATCTCTGGCGTCCGAAATTAAAAAGTTAGAACCTTATCCCGCCACGTTGTACACTCCAAATAAACCGGACTATGTAATTCCAGACGTGATCGTCAGAGAGGTAGACGGGGAATTTGATATTTATATCAATGACGAATGGATTCCTAGACTTAAAGTTAATAAAGAATATAAGAATATTCTAAAAAATGCAAAAGAGTCAGATAAGGAATATATCGCTACAAAACTAAGTTCGGCGGAATGGTTGATTCGTTCCGTAAATCAAAGAAGACAAACTTTGTTTAAGGTCACTTCGGCGATTATAGAGATGCAAATTGCATTTTTTAAAAAAGGGATTCAGCATATTAGACCACTGACTCTTAAAGACATTGCTGAAAAGTTGGAAATGCACGAGTCCACAATTTCCAGAATCACTTCCAATAAATATATTCAGACTTCGCGCGGAATTATGGAATTAAAATGGTTCTTTTCTTCCGGGGTTCGTTCTACGGAAGGTGGAATCGAATCTTCTAAAAAAATACACGATCTTATCCGAAACTTAGTCAAAGAAGAACAATCGGACAATCCTCTTTCGGATCAAGAAATTGTAGATGCAATAGGAAAACAAGGAATTGAAATTGCAAGAAGAACCGTCGCTAAATATAGAAAGATTTTGAAAATCCTACCATCCAGCCAGAGAAAAAAAGTCAAGTCTTTGGAGTCTAGATAAGTCTATGTCTATGCCTGGTATTAACGTTTCTAATCTTCTCAATGAACATGAAGAGTTAGGCTTACGTTTACTTGCGGGTCAAAAAGGTCTTACCAATCGGATCAATATGTCGGAGATAAATCGTCCCGGACTTTCTCTTACTGGATTTTACGAAAGTTTTGCACACGACAGAATTCAGATTTTTGGTAAGGGAGAATGGGCTTACATTACTTCCAGGACTCCGGAGGATTTGGAAAAAATAGCCGCGGAGTTTTTCGGATTTCATCTCAATTGTATCATATTCACTCATGGCAATATGCCCCCTCCTATTTTTATGGAGAATTGTGAGAAGTTAGGAATACCGCTGATGATCTCGGAAGTTTCCACTCACAAATTTATCACTTTGATTTCCGGTATTTTAGATCGAAGTCTTGCGCCAAGAACGATGAGACACGGAGTTTTGATAGAGGTTTTTGGGATTGGAATTCTACTTTCTGGAAAAAGTGGAGTAGGTAAAAGTGAAACCGCTCTCGAGCTGATAGAAAGGGGGCATCGCCTTGTTGCAGATGATATGGTGGAAATCAGAAGACTTTCCGAAAGTTATTTAATTGGAACTTGTTCTGATCTACTTAGGCATCATATGGAAATCAGAGGATTAGGAATTCTGAATATTAAAGATATATTTGGAATTGGATCTGTAAGAGATCACAAACTCATCGAACTTATTATTCATTTGGAAGAATGGACAGAAGGTAAAGATTTTGATAGAACGGGGCTTGAAAATCCCACGGAAGAACTTTTAGGAGTTCAAATCCCATTGATTCGAGTTCCGGTGAGACCCGGAAGAAATATTCCGATTATTGTGGAAACCGCAGCGATGAATCAACGTCTTCGTAAATTGGGCAAAAACGCAGCGCAAGAATTCAATCAAAAGTTAAGTCAGTATTTACAGCAGGGTAAAGTTGAAAGAAATCCTACTCAAAATCAATGAAAATGGAACTGGAATGCACGCAAGACCCGCGTCTGTATTTGTGAATTGTGCATCTAAATTTCCCTGTGAAATTACTGTCGTTAAAGACGACGTAGTAGTAAACGGAAAGAGTATTATGGGGCTTATGATGCTCGCACTTGCACCCGGAAACGAATTTAAAATTCAAGTAGAAGGTGAAAAGGAAGACGAGGCACTGGAGGCGCTAAGTAATATCGTAAATAACGATTTCGTTTAATAAATTCGAAACCATGAATGACGAAACTAGATATTATCTAAGAGACTTACTCATCTTAGGTCTAATCATTTTACTTTCGGTAGTTCTCGCCGAGGCAATTCAGTTTTCAGATCAAAAAACAATTCCGGACGATATAAGTTTTTTAGATAGAATTGTAGTTTATATTTTCTTTTTTATTCCACTTTTTTCTCTTTCACTTCTTATTTCTTATTTTTATAGAAACAAAAGAAACCTAGAAACTGGAAGACTCAAAAGTTCTATTAGGTATCGTCTAACGTTATCTTTTATATTTGTGGCATTTTTACCTTCCTTACCAATTTTATTTCTTTCTTCTAATGTGACCGGAAAACTCTACGAAAGATTCTACGGAATTGATATTGAAGAAGCACTTTCTTCGGGAGAAACATTGATCTTAAATGAAGAAAAACCTAAAAAACGATTACTCGTTGAAAAAACCAGACTTTTGGAAAGTTTTTTAAGAATACAACCTCTCCATTTAGAATCTTTGGTCGCAGGCGCGTCTAAACTCAATTTGATTCAGAATGACGAATTTTACGTAGGAATTTATGAAAAGGAAAAACCGATTTTAGAAAATAGAGCTTTGAAATATAGGCCCTTGGAAAAAAATTTTAAAATTTTTGCGAAAACTTCTAATTGGAAAGAATTTGCAAGTTATCGTCCCGATTATTGTATGTATTTTATTCGAATTCCTTTTCCAACAGGGAATTATAATCTTCAAACTGGAATTAGAATTCATAAAGACTCTGAGAGGAACGTATATTCAGTAATTTCTACGAGAAGAAATTACGATCGCGCGGATTTAACTAAAGAAAAACTTCCTTATCGAATTCGTCTAACGTTTAGTATAATAACAGTTGCTATCTTTCTACTCGCCATTTATTTTTCCCTTCTTTTTGCGAGAAAAATCTCTAGACCAATTATAGAATTAGCGAATGCGACTCAAAAAATTTCTATGGGAGATACTGACATCAATCTTGAAATTAGAGAGGCTGGTGAGATAGGCGCACTTATAGATTCTTTTAATCAGATGGTAAAAGATTTAAAATCGAAGGACGCAGAACTCATGCAAAGCCAAAGGATCGCCGCTTGGAAAGAAGTGGCACAAAGGATGGCTCATGAAATTAAAAATCCTCTTACTCCGATCCAACTTTCCGCTGAGAGAATTCGTAGAAAGATGAATTCTGAAAATAAAGAACAGTTTTATGAAATTGTTTCTAGTGAGACCGATACGATCATCAAACAAGTTCGCGTGCTAGAACATCTTGTAAATGAGTTTTCGGATTTTGCTCGTATGCCTGCCCCTAAGCTTATCAATCAGAATTTAGAGCCTATTCTTCTCGAAGTGGTGAAGTTATTTGAACATACTCCTAAACTTAAAATTGCGACGAACATCTCAAAGGGATTTCCGCAACTATTTTTGGATCAAAAAATCATTTCTAGAGTTTTTACAAATCTATTGAAAAATTCAATCGAAGCCATAGAAAGAAAAAGAGAAAAAGAAGAAATACCAGAATACGAAGGTTCAATTCGAATCTCAGCTGTTCTGTCAAGGAAGATTATGAGAAAGGTCGCGGTGATTTCTATAGAAGATAACGGAATCGGAATTTCACCCGAACTCAAACAAAAAGTTTTCGAACCGTACTATTCCACTAAGAACAACAATACTTCTGGAATCGGTTTGGCGATTGTTCAAAAAAGTGTGATTGACCACAACGGTCATATCTCTGTAGATTCTTCCAGTATGGGAGGATGTAGTTTTCAAATAGAACTTCCAGTGTCTTAAAACGATCATGAAAATTTTTATCGCAGACGATGAACCAGAAATCAGAAAATCTCTTAAAGAAATTTTAGAGGACGAAAATTTCGAAGTAGAAACTTTCGCTACTGGTAAAACCTTACTCAAACAACTCAAAAATGATAGACCTTCTCTAATTCTTTTGGACGTATGGTTAGGCAAAGAAGATGGGATTACCATTTTAGAAGAGTGTAAAAAAATCTATCCAACTCTTCCTATACTTATGATTTCGGGTCACGGAACGATAGAAATTGCTGTGGCTGCTACAAAAAAAGGAGCTGTGGATTTTTTAGAAAAACCTCTTTCGATCGAAAAAGTTTTACAAGCGATAGATGATCTAGTCAAGTCTGATCAAAAAAATTCGGCTTCCGATATTAAATTAGAATATGATGAAATTCTTGGAAACTCCCCCGCCATTCAAAAAGTAAAGTTCGCAATCGCTCAAGCTGCGTCTACTAACGCTCGAGTTTTTATCTACGGAGAAAACGGAACCGGAAAAGAACTCGTTGCAAAAACTATATTCAAAAATTCTAAACGAAAAGATTCTCCTTTTGTAGAGATGAACTGTGCTGCAATTCCGGAAGAACTTATAGAGTCTGAGTTATTTGGATTTACAAAAGGAGCTTTTACGGGCGCGACCGATTCTAGAATCGGAAAATTCGAAGCCGCCAACGGAGGCACTTTGTTTCTGGACGAAATTTGTGACATGTCACTTTCTACTCAGGCGAAAGTATTACGAATTCTTCAAGAGCAAAGATTTGAAAAATTGGGAAGTACAGAGACGATCACAGTAGACGTTAGAATTATTGCAGCTACAAATATTCCAGTAGAAGAGGCGATTCGAGACGGAAAGTTTAGAGAAGACTTATATTATAGATTGAATGTGATTCCAATAACAATTCCACCTCTTAGAGAAAGAACTTCCGATATTCCATTGCTTGTGGATTATTATATTTCCAAAACCTTAGAAGAAAATAATTTACTTTCTAAAAAAATAGAATCTGAAGCGGTTTCTATCTTACAAAATCATTTTTGGCCAGGTAACATTCGGGAACTAAAAAATGTAATGGAAAGGCTTTGTATTATGACCGTAGGTTCCGTGATTACTGCAAACGACGCAAGAGACGCACTCAAAGGTTTTAAAACTGCAAACGAAATGGTGGAGTTAGGAGATTTTAGAAAAGCTAAAGAAGAATTTGAAAGACAGTATATTATAAAAACATTACAAACAAATGAGGGAAACGTGACCAGAACTTCCCGAGTTTTAGGAATTGAACGTTCTCACTTATACAGAAAAATGAAGTCGCTTAATATTTCTTCGGATCAGTATACAGATGGATAAAAAAATTCTATCCAAACTTGGAAGAGTATTAGGTGATCTCCGTTTTTTGATCCAAAAAAAACAGATCCCAATCTTACAATTTTCTGGAGAAAAACCTCCTGAAACGACTGAACTCGTCTGGAAAGAAGGTTGGGAACAGTCTTTTTCAGGTTTTCAATCAGACGATTTAGAGTTAGAGGCAGAAGGAATTCAAGTTCGAAGATCCGCAAAAGTAGCGGAAAGAAATTTTCTTTGTAAACTCTGTAACGATCGAATTAGTGCTGTTCGTAACTTTCTAATCAAAGGTAGAAAGCCTATATTAGTACTTCATTATACTGGCGAAATTGCTCCGGGAAGACCTGCGTTTTCCAAGACCTCTCCGGATCAGATTTTTAGAACCAAGGAGGCGGAAGAACTTTTTGGCAGAATGATTCAGAAACAGTTTGGATTTAGTCATAGGGAATTTTACTATCAAGAATATCCTGCTTGTATTTTTGCTCATTCTAAGTCTAAGGCAGATGATTGGAAAATTAGAACCGAAAAATGTGAAACTCAAGTTAAGGATACGATCGAGTCCGAAAAGATAAAAGGGATTATTCTATTGGGAACCAGTGCGATTGCGGTTTATGGAAAAGAAAAAGCCCTCGAAATGATGGGAAGAACGTTAGATTTTCTTCCTGGTGTGCCTATGATCGTTCTTAGATCTCCGGAAGCAATTTCTGCGATTGAAACCAAAAGAATGAATTTTAAAGGAGCCAAAGATTCATTTGAATTCGAGACGATCAAAAAAGAAGAAATTTCTATCAAAGAAAGTATCCTTTCTCAATTGGCGATCTTTCAAAACAGACTCAAGGATGTACTTTGATTTATTACGCAGAAGTTGCGTTCGATCTTCCAATTGAAGAGGACACTTTTACATATGAGATTCCACCTAACGTTCAGATAGGTGTTCGAGTTTTGGTAAAACTACGCAATCGGGAAGAGGAAGGGATTATAGTTTCGATTCATCAAAACGAACCAAATTATAAAGTTTTTCAAATAGAAAAAATTATAGATAAAACTCCGATTGTTCTTCAAGAACAAATCGATTTAGCTCATTGGATGAAAAATCAATACATTGCTTCTCTCGGAGAATGTATTTATAAAATGATTCCTGCAGGAAGAAGGCAGGTAAAGCTCGAAACTTTTCCTTCGGACGCAGAAGGTAAACCAGTTACTTTAAACGAAGAACAACAAATCGCAACTCAAAATATACTTTCTACTTTCGGCACCGCCGCAGTTCATTTGTTATTCGGAATTACTGGCTCCGGAAAAACAGAAGTTTATATCCATCTCATACAAAAGGTTCTGGAAACTCCAAATCGTTCTGTCATTTTACTTGTTCCCGAAATCAGTTTAACATTTCATATTATTCGAAAGTTAGAACTTATTTTTCCGGGACAATTGGCGGTACTTCATTCGGCTCTAAAGGTTTCCGAAAAGTTTAAGGCATATAACGAACTTCTCACAGGTAAAAAAAGAATTGCCGTCGGAACTAGAAGCGCTGTATTTGCGCCTGTTTCTAACTTAGGACTTGTGATTATAGACGAGGATCATGATTCTTCTTTTAAAGAACATTCTAGTCCTAGATATCACGCAAGGCAAATCGCCTTACAGAGATGTAGGACTAATGAAGCTGTTCTTGTGATGGGAACCGCGACACCTTCTTTAGAAATTTATCATCTTGCAAAAGAGGGGAAAATTCATCTTCATACTTTGACTAAAAGACCTCAAGGAGTGTTACCGCCTACGGTTCGAATCGTGGAGAACCAAAAAGAGTCTAACGTTCTTAGCTCAGAACTTTCCTTTGCGATCAAACAAAGATTAGAGAAAAAAGAACAGATCATACTACTTTTAAACAGAAGAGGTTATAGTCCTCTGATCTATTCTCCGTCCACTTCTTCTTATGTGCCTTGTCCAAATTGTACGACTAATCTTTGTTATCATAAAAAAGGAACTACGATTTGTCATCTCTGTGGGCATACGGAAACTTTAGATTCCTTGCAAAAAAGAATGGGAGAAGGTCTAACCCTCAAGGGAACCGGAACACAAAAACTAGAAGAAAATCTATTAGAAGCGTTTCCGCAAACTAGGGTAGAAAGACTTGATCAAGATTCTATTCAAGATCGTAGTTTATTAAACGAAGTCATATCTCGTCTTTTAGGAGGAGAAATTGATATTCTTACTGGAACTCAGATGATCGCAAAAGGATTGGATGCCTCTAGAGTTACATTAGTCGGTGTTTTAAATGCAGGAATAGGGCTTGGACTTCCAGATTTTAGAGCCAACGAAAGAGTATTTTCTCTTTTAACTCAAGTGGCTGGAAGGGCGGGACGCTCTAAGTTAAAAGGGGAAGTGTTGATAGAAACTAACGCACCTAATCATCCGGTCATTCAAATGGCAATGAACCAAAACTATATTCAATTTTATGAATCTGAAATTCCGGTTCGAAAGGAACTTTTTTATCCTCCATTTTCTAGACTAGTTCGAGTTGTTTCCCGTTCTAAGGAAGAACAGATTTCACTTGAAACAATCGAGTTAGTATTCGGGGTTCTAAAAAAATTTTTTCCCTCCAAAGATACAATTCTACTCGGACCGGCTCCTTGTCCTTTTTATAGAATTGATTCCAATTTTAGAAATCATATCATTCTCAAAACTTCTTCGCCAAACATTTGGAGAGAAATTTTTAAAAAAGAAATTCGCCCTTTAAAACTATCTAAAAAAGTGTATTTAGAAATAGATTTTGACCCTTTGGATTTGGTATAAGAATGCGCCATCTTTACTTCGCACAGAGCCTTGCTACGGTTATCTCGCTTATAGCTCGATAGGGACAGAACCTTGCAGCTTATTTTTTTGAGAAGATAAAATATATTTTTTAGGAAGCGCTGTAATATGAAAATCGGATATTTTGGAACCCCCGAGCATTCTGCAAAACTTTTAGAAGCTCTCATTGATTCTCAACTTACAGAAGTATTATTTGTAGTTACCAATCCGGATCGTCCTAAGGGCAGGAGTAAAATTCCCGAGCCCGGTCCAGTCAAAAAGAAAGCTCTTGAATATAACATTCCGGTATTTCAATACGAATCTATCAAAAAGGAAAAAGAAAAAGCTCTCTCCGATTTCGGTTTATTTTCTGCAGATCTCTATGTAGTTTTTGCTTACGGATCCATTCTTCCCAAAGAAGTATATGCACATTCTACTTTGACTTCGATCAACTTACACGGATCTTTATTGCCGGATCTACGTGGAGCCTCTCCCGTTCAAACCGCGCTTTGGAAAGGTTATACTAAAACCGGAATCACAATTCAATACATTGGAGAGAAAATGGATGAAGGAGATATTCTTTTAACGAAAGAAGTTGAAATTGCTCCAGAAGATAACACAGGAACTTTGATGGATAAAATCACAGATGCAGGAATAGAATCTATTCTTCAATTATTGAAAACATACGATGGAAAACCTTTTCCTTCAGTTCCACAAGCTCACGATAAAGCAACCTATTGTGGGAAAATCAAATCGGAAGATAGAATTTTAGATTGGTCTTTAAAATCGGAGGAGTTACACAATCGAATCCGAGCCTTATATCCCGATATGATTGCAACTACTACCTTTCGAGATAAAAGGATGAACATTCTAAAAACAAAACCTTCTTCTTTGTCACTAGAAATCAATCCTACGCCGGGCAAATTGAAACGATTGGACAAAAAACGCCTTCTTACACAGTGTGGTGATGGTAGATTTCTGGAGATTTTGGAACTGCAACCGGAAAATAAAAACAGGATGACTGCATCCGATTTTCTCAACGGTTTCAGAATTCAAGAAGGGGAAACATTCGGGTGAATCAAGAGCAAATTAGAGAAAAGTATCTTCCAATCGGAGGTTATGTTTTATTCTTAGCGGTGGGTCTTCTATTATTTTTTAGTGCAGCCTTCTTAGTAGTATTCGTAAGAACTAAAAGTACTGCAAAGGTAATTGTTCCTGATCTGATCGGAAAATCTTATCCGGAAGTTCATAATGAATTAGGTCGTCTTCAAT
Source organism: Leptospira interrogans (assembly GCF_900156205.1). GTDB lineage: Bacteria > Spirochaetota > Leptospiria > Leptospirales > Leptospiraceae > Leptospira > Leptospira interrogans. The sequence continues at coordinate 36,828 of NZ_FTNA01000018.1, read as the reverse complement.
TGAAAGTGCGTCTGGAAAACAAACGTTATCCGGATAAGACGGATGGAATTATTTTATATCAATCTATACGACCTGGGAGAGAAATAGAAGCGGGAAGTAAAATTGTACTTACCGTAAATACTGGATTGGATCGAGTCATTGTTCCAGACGTAAGAGGGCAATCAATTGATTCCGCAAAAGCAAATCTTCAAAAAGTTCTTTCTGAAGAAACTTATGTAGAAATGCAGATTGGTGGAATTACTTACATTGAGCCACAAGCAGATCAACTTCCGAATACTGTTATCGATCAAATTCCAGAACCTGGAAAAAATACTTCTGCAAGAGAAAAAGTATTTTTACTCGTAACTAAGGTTCCAAGTAAAACTAAGGAAGAATTTTCTCCTACTTCTTTTCAAGGTGCATCTTTTCCACTCGTTCAAAAAAGTTTAATTCGTTCCGGAATCAAAAGTAGAGTGGAAGAAATTATAAATACTAGAGTTCGTTCTGAAAACGGACTTATATCTTCTGCAAGATTAGAAGGAGATGAGGTTCGTTTTAAAGTACTTTACTTTGAGCCAGAGCTTGCGGTAGAAAGTGGTTACGAATTATTTTCTTATGAAGTCGGAAATGATGGAAATTATAAAGCGGTATTAAAATCTTCTAATCAAGTAGAAACGGATGTTTTAACTCTTCCTATTTCACTTAAGGATGGAGAAAAATTTCAAACTGTGTTTTATCGAAAAGGAAGTGTAAAACTTACTCTTTTAGATGCTTCCGATTCCAAGATAAAATCCAAATCTTATGAGAGTGAACTTTGAAAATTTCTGCATCCATACTTGCAACTAAACTCACAGAACTTGTAAAAACGGTTCCTAATTACGATCCGACTGCGATAGATCTTATACACATGGACGTTATGGATGGTAATTTCGTTCCACAAATTAGTTTCGGAGAGGCTCTCACTAAGGAAGTAAAATCTCTCACGTCGATTCCGTTAGACGTTCATTTAATGGTTGCTAAACCGGAAAACCATGTTTTTAAATATTATGAATTCAATCCTTATTGTATTACGTTTCATATCGAAACGACTGACTTTCCGATTCGTCTTGCGCAAGAAATCAAAAGCCATGGAACAAAAGTAGGAGTTTCTTTAAATCCAGGAACTCCGGTTTCTTCTTTAGAAAATGTTTTACCTTATGTGGATTTAATTTTATTAATGACAGTAGAGCCTGGTTTTTACGGACAGAAATTCATAATCAATGGAATGGATAAAATTCGTAAGGTAAAAGAACTGATTGGTTCTAGACCGATTGAACTTGAAGTAGACGGAGGGGTCAACGATACCAATATCCAAGAACTAAGAAAAAACGGAGTGGATATAGTAGTAGTTGGAGCTGGGCTTTATAAAACTGGAAATCCGGTAGAAAATGCAAAAAATCTAAAGTATTTAGCCCGGGTTTAAATTAAGGAACTCGTTTTTTAGTAAGTTACTACTCAGACGGATGAAAATAATACCCAAAGTCAACGATCGATTTTACAAAGATGCAAAGGTTCTCAAAAATTGTGTCTAACCCAGAATTGGTTTTTTGAAGTGAATCCATAGGCTAACTTTTGAAACAACTCACTCTATAGTATTGTTTTCATATTTATTTATAGTAATTAGCGTGAGTTTAACGTAATAAAATTTTTTTAAAAGTATGAGTTCCTACAATTTTAGAATTTGTTCGTAAAATTCTGATTTGCTATAGTTTCACATCATTTTACAGATAAACCTAGGTTTTGTGGTAGTTCCCGCAGTTGAATACGGCAGATTCAATTGTTATAAACTTCTATTTTATAAATTGTGGTAACTCCCACACGCTGTATTGTATGATTTACAGTTTTTTAACATTCTTTTGTGATTCTATTTTTGTATGAGTTCCCACATTTTTGTGAAACGAAAGCATCTCGTTTTTTATAGTTGTTCGACAGATCGTGTTCAAACTCAGTAAAATGCTTTCTAAGAATCGTGTTTTTAGGCATTCGACTGTTTGGGACAGACTCAAATGTGGGAACTACCACAAAAGTTTAAGGAATACAAAAATATCCAATATCAAACCTTTGTAATATCAGTTCTAAATTGATGTTTTCTTGACAGTGGGACATATGGCACGATATTGGTAAAAATCATACATTCTTTTTTCGGGGGTTATAAAAATCCGAAAGGTCAGAATGGTTTAAAAGGAAAATATCCCTTGGTAAAACTTAGATTACAAAGAACCGGAACCAAACACGATCCTCATTATAGAATTGTTGCTGCTGATAGCAGGTCTCCTAGAGATGGAAAGTTTGTAGATATCGTAGGTCATTACCACCCGGCTCAAATCAAAGAACAGACTACTTTTAATAAAGAAAAAATTCTTACTTGGCTAAAGAACGGAGCTCAACCTACCGGAACCGTTTTAAACCTGTTCAAAAATGCAGGAATTTGGGCGGAATATAAAACCACTCTCAAAAAGTAATGGAAGAATTACTGAAGTACATAGTTGCTTCTCTTGTTGAATTTCCCGAAGAAATTGTAATTCGTGAAATTGAAGGGGAAGAACAAAATATCATCGAACTACGAGTCTCCCCGAAAGACGTGGGAAAAGTAATCGGTAAAAACGGTCGTATTGCAAAATCCCTGCGCGCGATTCTTACTGCGGCATCTGTAAAAGCAGGAAAAAACTTCTCCTTAGAAATCATTGACTAAAGAGTGGATCTCACTCGGGCAGTTAGGCAAACCATTTGGAATCAAAGGTTGGCTACGTCTAAATGTCCGAGAAACTGTACTTTGCGAACTTAAAACTCCAATATCACTTAAACTCAGTAAGCCTGATTTTCATTTTCCAGAAAAGGAGATTACTCTTTTAGAAATTCGTCCTCATGGCGGAAAATTTATTGTTCGTTTTGAAGGAGTTACCACACCGGAAGAGGCTGCAAAGTGGATTGGTGGTTTTCTTTTTTTACCCCAAAAACTTCTCCCTAAGATCGAAACCAAGAATGAGTTTTATATTACGGATCTCATCGGCTTACAAGCGATTGACGAATCCGGAAAAAAACTGGATTGGAAATTAAAAGACGTTCAAGACAATCCTGCACATCCTATTTTAGTTTTTGTAAAAGAAAATGGAGAAGAAATCCTCATTCCATTTTTACAAGTTTTTGTGGGTGATCTAGATCTAGAAAAGAATACAATTGTCTTGATACAACCGGAGATTTGGAATGAAATTTAATTTCATCACTCTTTTTCCAGACAAAATTCAATCGTATTTTTCGGAAGGTCTTCAACAAAAAGCAATCGAGTCCGGAGTGTTTTCGGTAAATATAATCCAACTCAGAAATTTTTCCGGAAATAAACATAACCGAGTCGACGATACGATTTACGGAGGTGGTCCAGGAATGCTTCTCCGAGTCGAGCCGATTCACAAAGCAATTTTATCTTTAGGAGAAGAGAAGGGGATCGTAATTTTAACTTCCCCGTCTGGAATTCCATTTAACCAGAGTATTGCTATGGATTTGAAAAAGGGCGGAAAACCTTTGACGTTTATTTCCGGTTATTATGAAGGTGTGGATCATCGTGTTACGGAACATCTGGTTGACATGGAAATGTCCCTTGGAAATTATGTATTATCTGCCGGGGATTTGGCCAGTATTTGTATCGCAGATGCAGTGTCCAGGCTTCTACCTGGATTTTTAGGAGCAGACGAAAGTCTCCTGGATGAATCTCATAACCATCCGGATATTTTAGAATATCCACAGTTTACGAAACCTTCGGAATACAATGGATGGAAAGTTCCTGACGTACTACTCAGCGGCAATCACGCTTCCATTTTAGCGTGGAGAGAACAAAATAGAAAGAAGATCGAAAGAGGAAATTATGAATCAACTTTTAAGAGAAGTGCTGACTCCGGATGCTGAAAGAACACAAAATTTTACGGTAGGAGATACCGTTAAAGTACATTATAAAATTGTTGAGTCCGGAAAAGAAAGGGTTCAGATTTACGAAGGAGTTGTAATTTCCGTTGCAAATGAAGCCAACGGAAAAACTTTTACCGTTCGTAGAGTTTCCTACGACGTAGGTGTAGAAAGAATTTTCCCTTTGTTTTCTCCTAAAATTGCAAAGATAGAATTGATTCGTAAAGGTAAAGTAAGAAGAGCAAAACTTTACTACTTGAGAAACCTTGCTGGAAAAGCGGCACGTATTAAAGAACTCAAAGGTGGTAAAGCTCTTGTAAGTGAAGACAGAAAGAGACAACAAGCTGCTGCGGCTACAAAATCTACGACGACGGAATAATCCGGTTTGCCGGAACCGAAACTTTCCAATTTTTTTGAATTAGAAGAACACCGATTTTATTCGGAGTCGATTCCATGTGGGATTGATGAGGCGGGAAGAGGTCCTTATGCGGGGCCTCTTTCTGTAGCTTTAGTTTCTTTTTCTCAAAATTCTCTTACTCAAATCCTAGAAGGAAAAATTCTCAAGGGATTAACTGATTCCAAAAAACTTTCTGAAAAAAAAAGAGAATCTCTTTATCCTGAAATTATAAAGGCCGCACAATTTTCTTACCAAACTTTTATAAGTCCGAATTATATTGATCGGAAAGGTATCAATCGAGCCGTTTTAGAAGGAATTTTAAAATGTACAAAATTGATAAACCGGTTTACTCAATCTAAATTTCCTCTAAAACTATTAATTGATGGGAATTATAACTTCAACCGTTACCCAGAATGGATGAATCTCAAAGGTTGTTCCACTTTTTATATAAAAGGGGATCTCAGAATTGTAAGTATCGCCGCCGCTTCTATTCTTGCTAAAGTTAGCAGAGATCGTTATATGATTTCCGTTTCTAAAAAATATCCTATTTATCGTTTTGATCAACATAAAGGATACGGTACAAAACTTCACGAAGAACTGATTCTTCTACATGGTCTTTCCGATATTCATAGAAGAAGTTTTACCGGAAAGTTTCTAGAACAGATCTCAGAGTCTAATCTTTAAGAGATACGAAATTATCAGAAAGTTTTCGAGTGAGAGTAGTGTCTAAATAAGATACATTAAAGCGAGCGCTTATGAAACTTTCAACGGATTTTTCTGTACGAAATTTGAGTCTTATTTTGGAAAAACAAGTAGAGGGTTCCAGTTTTGCGGGCCTGACTTTGAACCAAAATTTTAAAAGTAGAGTATTGGACGTTTTTCCGGGTGGGGCGTGGCTTTCTATCGGAGATAAAAGGCTGAAAACATCCTCACAGTCTAATATTTTGTTTATAGGAGAGACTCTTACATTAGTAGCAAAGTATAGCACAAAAGGAATAGAGTTACGTATTTTAGACCGAGAATTGAAAGGTAAAGAAGATATTCCTTATAGACTGGAGAGCATGGGAATGAGTGTTCAGGAACTTTCTGAAAAAGTTGTAGATTCCAATTTTCAAGAGTTTTCTATCGAGGACTCTATATTCAAGGTTTTGAAATCATATTATCCTTTTTTAGAATGGACCTCGGATTTACCATACTTTCGCTGGGAGTTTGACGGAGGAAATGCGGAAGGAATTTATGAATCAAAAAAAGAATTTAAAAAATTTTTATTTCGGATTCAAACGAAGAATACTGGAAGGACAATTGTTCTATTTCTTTGGGAGGAAAACTTGGGAGAAGATTTGCAAATCAACCTCACTTTCGATAATTTGAAAATGTACTTGCACGCTTGTCAAAACAAAGAAAAATTTAAGCAGATTTTAGCCGAATCTTTGGTGAGTTTTCAGGGATACAATTTATCTTATAAACCATCTCTAACTAGAAAAGAATGGAATGCTTAGATGATCAGCGTGGCTCTTAAATTCATTCCTAAAAAAGACAATGCGCCTGTAATTACGGCTGCCGCTTCCGGCTTTTTAGGTGACGTTATCCGTAACATTGCGGAAAAAAATTCGGTTCCGACGGTAAAAAATCCGATTCTAGCAGAATCTCTCTCTGAATTGCCTATCGGTTCAGAAATTCCAGAAAATCTATATAGAGCAGTTGGTGCAATTTTTTCGATGATTATGGATTCTGATTCCAGAAAAAGGGAAAAATTACAATGAAAAAATTTGCCGTATCCGAACTAAAGCCGGGAATGAGATTTTCCAAACCCGTTTATTTAGATAAGGAAAATTTATTTATTACTTCTAATACTCCGGTGACTGACAGCGATTTAGATCGATTGAATCGGTTTGGAATTCAAGAAGTGATGACTGCTGGAGAACTACTGCAACTAGAATCCCAATATGATCCGAACGTTTTAGAAACGAGTTTAGACGACATGATCGTAAATACTGTCGTAGACGATGAATTACAACCTCTCAAAGCGGTTTACGATAATCTAAATCGAATTAAGATTACTTTTGGAAATTTATTTAGAGAATCTACTCAGATCATCCAAGACGTGTTTAAAAAAACAATGGATGAAAAACCTTTAGAAGTTACTCCAGTTCGAGAAATTGCAGAAAGACTAACCGATTTTGTACGTTCTAATCAAAATATATCTTATTTAATTTTAGCGAACAATCCGCCCGGATATTATTTATACAATCAGATTGCAAATTCGACTTTCTATTCTTTAATTTTAGGAAAACTTCTAGAATATTCTAGACCAAAGATGATCGACCTAGGAATTTCCTGTTTACTTGCAGATATTGGAATGTCAAAAGTGCCAGCGGTGATTTCGGAAAAAAACGAACAACTCACCGATGAGGAATTTAAGACGATCATGAAACATACGATTTTAGGATATCAAATTCTTTCTCAAAAAATGAAACTGAAAAATAATCTTGCGATTGTTGCCCTTCAGCATCATGAGCGTTATGATGGAAACGGTTATCCTCAAAAATTAGCTGGTAATGCTATTGAAGAACAAGCCAGAATTTATTCTATTTCAGACAACTTTTCTGCGCTTGTTACTAATCGTCCTCATAGGAAGAAGATTCTACCTCACGAAGCAATTAAATCCATGATTAGTATGGATGTAGGAAAGTTCGATTTGAAATTAGTTCGAACTCTTCTTAATCATCTTTCCTTGTATCCCGTAGGTTCCTGTATAGAGTTATCTGATAAAAGGATAGGTGTCGTTTTAGGGCCGAATTTAGATAAACCAATTCGTCCTTTTATTCGTATTATAAAAGATGAATATGGTAAAATGGTTCGAAATTTGATACTAGTGGATCTTTTAAAAGAAACAAATCTTTTTATTTCTCGTCCCGTAGATTTACAAGAAATTTCCGCTTAAAAGAATTTTGCAGAGCTAATGAACGTGAATTCGGTTTAAGAAAATTGGGAAACTATTTTCTTAAAATAGGAATGTGAAGATAATTTATGTTTAATTTTCTAGTCTCTAAATGCTGTTTATAAATATATAATAAAATACTCAATTTTTTATTTTGAAATGTGATTTTGCAATAAAAACTTAAGATTCTCAATTTTATAGGAATCAGTGTTCATTTTTATTTTTACTATAAAGAGACTTTTAAGAAACAGATTCTTTGCGTCAAATTTGCGTTAATTAAAACAATACAGATTTTTTAGCAGATCGGTTAATCGTTCTTTTTAAAAAAGTTTTGTAACCAGCTGTAATTTCTATAATTGCAAATAAAAAATGTGATGAGAAGAATTTAGTATATTAGAATTTTTGAAAAACTAATTTTAAATCTGTTTTCGTTGTATTACTACTCGGACGTCTAAAAAGAATACTATGTTGTACTTGTTTCAAAACTTAGAATGTGGGATCCTTTTAAAAAAGCCAATAATTCTAGGTTTGGCACAATTTCGTGAGGACTTCTATATCTTTAAAAAAATTACTCGTAATCTTGAGTATCATTTTTATACATCCGAGTAGTAGTTATATTTATAAATTATTGTTTTGTTTATTATAAAATTTGCATAATTTCCGCTTCCCAATCATCGCAAGATGAAAATTTGTTTTAAAGAGGTCTCTTTGATTGAGTAAATCGAAAAAAAGAAAAGGTGACGAAGGAGAGTCTATTGCATCCAACTTTTTAATCAGCCTAGATCATGAAATTCTAAAACGAAATTATCGTTTTCTTCATTGTGAGATCGACATAATCTCTGTGAAAGAGGAAGTTTTGTATTTTTCAGAAGTGAAATTTTGGAAAGAGTTTAAGTTCTTTGATCCTAGGTTTACATTCAACCTCGCAAAACAAACTAAGATGAGAAAGGCGGCTAAGGGATTTCTTGCTGAAAATCTTTCCTTTCAAAATCATTTTGTCTCATTTTGTCTTGTCTCCGTAAATGAAAAAAAGGGATGTAAATATTATCTGGATCTTTTTTGAAATAGTGGTTTAGGTACTTCCAACAAGCACCGAATTTTTAAACTGTCTGCGGGTTCTCAAGGAAGAGAGCCTTAAATCGTTACAAGGAAGTAACTATGAAGAGCATTACGATTTTAGGAAATTTGGCCGAATCTGACGATTTCGGTCCAGATCCGGTCATTCTTCGAAAACGAGGAATGCCGGTAAAAAAGCGAAAATTTGAAGATTATAAAAAGAAATTGGAGGATCCTAGTTATATTGATTTTGCGATCGATAAAATTGCTATGGAAATTTCTCACTTTCTTGCAAAATAAACTTCTCGCTTAACGGGAATTAAGCGATGGCCCTGTTTTCTACGTATCTTCCGGCATTCTGGAAATTCAGGGCTTCTAGAAGATGTTTTTCTTTTACGAGTGTACTTTCCTCTAAATCCGCAATTGTTCTAGCCACTTTTCGAATCTGGTTGAGTTTACGAATGCTCGCTTTTCTTTTTTTCACTTCATTTTCTAAAATCTCTTCACAAGGGGAATCAAATTGTAGATAAAAATTTACGTATTCTCCTCTAAGTTGTCCGTTAAAGTAAAATCCACTTCCTTGATACCTTTCCCATTGAATGGCTGCTGCTTTTTGAATTTTTTTTCTAGATTCTTCCAAAGAGATTAAAATTCGTTTTCTTTCTTTTTCTTGAGCAGGAAAAATTTCTACTTCCAAATCGATTCTATCTCTAAATGGTCCAGAATAAGTAGATTGATATTTTTTGATCTTTTGAAGATTACAAGCACAAGGAACTTCTTTACTTCCATAAAATCCACAAGGGCATGGGTTGGTCGCGGCAACTAACAAGAAGTTGGCGGGATATACAATGGTTCCGCTGATTCTAGAAACCGTTATATTTCCTTCTTCCATTGGTTCTCTGAGTGCTTGCAAAATTCCCGATTTATATTCCGCGAGTTCATCTAAAAATAAAATTCCTCGATTCGCTAAAGTGACTTCTCCCATTCTTAAATCTCTAGAACCTCCCACCAAAGTGATGTCTGATGTAGTGTGATGAGGAGCTCGATAAGGTCTTTGTGCGATCAATTCTTTCAATGGAGAAATTGCAGATCGAATCTTCAATATATCTAATGCTTCGTTTTCTTCGGGAGTAGGAAGTAAAAAGCCTGTTATTCTTGCTAAAAGGCTTTTACCAATTCCAGGTGGTCCAGATAAAAGTATATGATGCCATCCCGCGGCGGCGATTTCAATTGCTCTAAATGCGACCATCTGGTCTTTATACAATTCTAAATTTTTTGAGACGTTTACTTCTTGAATTTGGATTTTTGATTTTGACTCGGGGGTTCTTCGATTTTCTAAAACTTCTTCTAGTTCTCTCAAATGAGAAATTCCATAAACTTCGAATTTTCGTAAAAGGGCTGCTTCTTCTCTATTTTCAAATGGAACGATTGCAGTATCGTATTTTTCGGAAGAAATTCCAGATAGAATTGGTAACACTCCTTTGAGAGGTTTTAAACTTCCGTCTAAACCTAATTCTCCTAAGAATAGAGTTTTTTGTAATTTTCCGGAGGGAAAGATTTGTTCGGTTAACGCAAGAATTCCGCATGCAATGGAAAGATCTAAAAGAGTTCCTTCCTTTTTTCTTCCAGCAGGAGCTAGATTTACTAATATATTTTGAAGAGGACAAGAGTAGCCGCTGTTTTCTAAAGCGATTCTCACCCTTTCCGAAGATTCACGGATGGACTGAGCAGCAAGTCCAGTAATTGTAAAACGGGGTAATCCTCGTTTGAGGTTGATTTCTACATCAACCGCAAATGCATCCAAACCTTCTAAATTGGCTCCGGTGAGACAGATCCAAGAATTTTTCATACTTTCCCTCTTATGGAAGTACGGTTCTTATTCTTTTACTTGGGGAACGATTGTGATATAGATTTTATGTTTTTTTATTCGAAAAATTGAAAACGTAATTCGGCTTTTTCAAAAAAACTCCTTTCAAATACGTTTAGCTTCTGTAATTTTGCTCTGAAATGTTTCGTATTGCCGTTTTCCTGCTTCCCTCAGTTTTTATTTTTCTGGCAGGTTGCGGTAACAGATTGATTCGTAAAGACGCGGTGGCTCAGATTAATGAGCATTATTCGGAAAAAATTTATTACCTAACAAAAGATAAAAAGGTTTCTAATACAGAAACCTTTAAAAAAGGGATGCTCGTTCGGATTTACGTGGAATCGACTCCTTCGATGGTGAAAATTAAATGTTACCCTGCGGATCATAAAAGAGAATACGCCATCGGAAGAATGATCCTTTATCAATTGAATGACGAATATAGCGGTAAAAAAATTACTGTAGAAGATTTGGATAAACTTATAGCCAATGAACTTGTGGAATACAAAAAGAAAAAATAAATCCTCGAGAAGTGGAGGATCAAGATCGGATGTATCTGAATCCGATACTAAAAAAGTGAACGGGAAACTTTTTTTTATTTTTTTGATTTCCTACTTGGTGTTCGGTTCTATTTTTGCGGACCCTCTGAAAAATTACGACGCAGAAATTTCAGAATATACCAATAAGGATTCTTCCTTTTTTTCCGATAAGGAAGAACGTAAAATTAAACAACTATTTTCTCAATCTCCTGAAAATTGGCAGGAAGAAAAATATTCTCTCAATTATCACAAAGACAAATCTAACTTAGAACTTCCCAGTTTTATCAATGTCAATAGGGTTATCTCTTCTAAGATCGTTAACCACAGTGGAATCATATATAAAAATTATGTAGTCAAACCCAAGGATTCTCTTTCTAAAATTGCAAGAGAAATGAAAACTTCGGTTCAAAAAATCGTTTCTGCCAACGGCTTGAAAAAGAATTCAACTCTTCAAGTGGGGCTGAATCTTTCCATTCCGGTGCAGGTTCGTAACGCGAGCCGAGAAAAAGTAGAATTCCATAAATTATTTGTACATCCTGTTTTAAATGCAAGAGTCACTTCTCGTTATGGAAGAAGAAAAGATCCGTTTCATACTGGTTCGGGTGGCTTCCATACCGGTTTGGATTTTGCTGGGGCTCAAGGCGCTCCGATCCTTGCGTCTGCCGATGGAGTCGTATCCTTTGCCGGGGTGAACGGAGGATATGGAAATACTGTAATTATAGATCATGATAACGGCTATAAAACAATGTATGCTCACTGCTCTAAAATTACAATTGAACAGGGAACTAGAGTGAATACTGGAACGGTCATAGGTGCAATCGGCAGGACCGGGTCGGCTACGGGACCTCATCTTCATTTTGAAGTCTTTTTAAATGGAAATAGAGTAAATCCAGACGTCGCTTTGAAAAAAGCGTTAAAGATTGTGACTCCTTTAGACCCTGGTAAATTTGATAGATTGTGAGTAGTCGGAGATTTTCTGACTTCTTCTTAGAAAGAAATTTTCTGATCGGACTCCTATGAACGCGATTTTTTTAGAACTCAGGAAAAATACATTTTATACTCTCATTCCAGTTATTTTATTTTTTTCTTATTCACTTTCTTATCTTTTAAGAGCGGTGATTCTTGCCTTTTTGAATCCGAGTATTCAGGCCGCGAGTTCCGGAACAAATCCGATTCGCAAAGTAGGTTTGGAAACTACAAATCGATCTCTTTCTTCTTATGAGGAAATGGTTCAAGGAAATTTAATTCGCGGTATGATTCCTAAAGAAGGAGAAATTTCTACAGAAGGAGAAATTTCGGCGGCTTCTGCTCCACCAGATACGGGAGAAGGAGAAGAAATGAAAATTACCGGAACCTTAAGTGGTCATTGGTCTTTTGCTCGTGCTACGATTGTAGAAAAAGGAAAAGCAGAAGCGCAGGAATTTGCGATTGGAGAAACGGTAGGTGGGTATAAAATCCGTTCTATTTCTCTCAACTATGTAGTTTTGGAAAAAAGTGGAATTTCTCTCAAAGTAGAAATCGGTCAAACCCCGGGGGAAGCAAGGGCCAAGTTGAATTTAGACGCTGGTCCAAAAGCGGAAGGTGGACCTCCCGCGGGTGATACGGTTCGTAAAGTTCTTTCTAGACAAGATGTAAACCGTAAATTGAAAGACCAAGCGGCGATCTTTAAAAATGCGAGATTTGGCCCCGCGTTGATCAATGGTAAAATTTCCGGTTATAAAATCTATAGTGTTACTCCGGAACATATCTTTTATTCCTTAGGAGCTAGAAATGGAGATATTATCAAACGAGTAAATGGAATGCCGTTGACCGAAACCGAAAAAATGTTAGAGATCTGGGGAGCTGTAAAAACTGCCGATAAGATTACAGTAGATGTGGAAAGAGGTAGCCAGATTCTCACCTACGAATTTATTATCAGAAACTAAAAAGATGTCCGGAACAATCAGTCAACTTTCAATCTTTAGAATATTCTCCCTTCTCATACTTTTGTTTTTAGTATGGGACAAACCAGTCTTTCCTCAAAGTAAGAAAAAAACTTCCGCAAAGACAAAATCGGTTACTCAAGAAGAACCTTCGGAAAAAACTTTCTATGCAAATTGGAGAGATACAGAACTAAACGACTTTCTCAAAGGAATGAGCGCCATTTTAAAGAAAAATATTCTTTTAGATGAAAGTTTAAAAGGTAAAAAAATTACGATCATTTCTCAAAAGGAAATTCCGATCAAAAATGGATTTATCTTTATGAAATCTGTTTTAGAATCTCTAGGTTTCGGAGTAGTAGAAGAACCGGATCTCATTTCGATTGTTAAAATTAAAGATGCACTTGCTAGATCTCCTATCGTTAGGGTCGGAAAAGAATTGATTCCCGAAGAGGAAGTTGGAGATTATAGAACGATCACTCAGGTCATTCCTATTGAAAATGTAAAACCAGAAGAATTAGAACCTATTTTAAAACGTCTTACTTCTCCTAATACGGATGTGATCGTTTATAGAAATACAAATACGATTGTACTTTCAGGTTCCGCCGCAGACATCAATAAATTGTTGGTACTTGTAAGCGAATTTGACGTCAAAATCGAAGAGGCGACCCCAGGATCGATTTCATCGGCAGGTGATATTCATATTTATACTTTGGAATACAGTGAAGCTGAAAAAATCGCGGCGACTTTAGTTAAGTTAGACAATCCTGTGATTCAGTCTGAAGATCTGGGTTCTGAAAGAAAGCCTCCACCGCCAGGGCAACCTATGCCTAAGGTAGATAAGATCAAGGCGGTTGGCCATAAAGAATCCAATTCTGTGATTGTTACGGCGACAAATGCGGAATGGGCAGAAATCCGTAAAATCATTAAGGTTTTGGATTCAGCTAGAAAACAGGTTTTATTAGAAGTTTTGATCGTGGAACTTACTTCCAGTGATTTAAACGATTTCGGGATCGATTGGAGATATAAGGGGGAAGCTTTCGGTCAATTCAATTCTGGTCTTTCTAAAGAAGCGAATATTATCAATTCGAACGGTCAGGTCAATCCGAACATAAACACTCTGAGTGGTTTCTCTTTAGGATTTTTAAAAGCTGGTTCGGAACAAATCATAGGAATTTTAAGCGCCAATCAAGGAAATGAAAACTTTAACGTGTTATCTGCTCCTCAAGTGCTTACGGTAGATAATCAAGAAGCAGAAATCAGTGTGGGTCAAGACGTGCCCGTTCGAACTCAGAGTAGGAACGCAGGTACTGGTGGAACGAACGCTGTAACTGTGGACAATTACGAATATCGTCCTACCGGTATCAAACTTAAGTTTACTCCTCACGTGAACAAAAATAATAAGATCACTCTCGAACTCTTTCAGGAGATTAAAAATATCGCAGAGATTGCTCTCGCCGGAGGAAACCCTACTTTCAATCGAAGAGAAATTAAAACTTCTATCTCAATTGAAAACACTCAATCTATCGTGATCGGTGGATTGATTTCGAACGATAAACAAAAAAGAATCATTAAAATTCCTTTTCTAGGAGACATTCCGTATTTAGGTCATCTTTTTAAAAGAACTACTGAAAAAATTAAAAAGACCAACTTGATGGTTTTTATTACGCCGCATATACTCGATAGTAGAGAGACTGCGGATAAGATGACTGTTAAGAAAAAAATGCAGCAGGAACGTTACGAACTCGAGAGAGAAAGAATCCTCAACAAAGAAAGAGAAATCAGAGAAAGAGGGGATTAAAATTTGAAAACTCTCGGAGATATCCTAATCGAAGAGGGGATCATATCTGAAAAAGATCTGGAAGATTCCCTAAAGGTTCAGAAAAAAAACAACCTTCCACTCAGTCATATCATTCAGAAAAAAGGAATCGCCGGAGAAGCAGATATTCTCCGCGCCCTATCCAAACTCTATCAACTCGAATTCAGAGAAAAGTTAGAGTTTACGGGTATGGAAGAAATATTTTTACAAATTCCTCTAAAACTCATTCAGAAAAGTAGAATCGTTCCGTTTTCTCTTTCTAAAAAAACAATTCGAATTGCTGTATCCGATCCTTCTGATTTACATCCGATGGATGACGCTCGTAACTTTCTAAAAGGTTACAACGTGGAATTTATTCTCGCTCCGGAACCGGAGATCATGAGAATTATTCATTCTCATTTTGATAATACATCTTCTGCCGCCAAAGAGATGTTAAATGAGATGGAGGGAAGTTTTTCCGAACTTGCGGAAGCCTTTGAAAATGAAACCCTGGATCTAAGCGATGACGCTCCGATCATCAAAATGGTCAACGTGATCCTTTCCCAAGCGGTCAACGAAAGGGCTTCGGATATTCACATTGAACCTTACGAAAAGTCTCTCGTGGTTCGCTATCGTGTGGATGGTATTTTGCATAACGTGCTTAGTCCTCCTAAATCGTATCACGCGGGTATTTCTTCCAGAATCAAGATCATGTCTAATTTGAACATCGCTGAAAATAGACTTCCTCAAGACGGAAGGATCAAACTTAGATTGGCTGGTAAGGATATAGATATCCGGGTTTCCACCATTCCTTGTCAGTTCGGAGAACGGATCGTAATGAGGCTTTTGAATAAAACGGATCAAAAGTATTCTTTAGATACGATGGGTTTTTATCCAGAATTAATCCAGTCTTTGCGTTCGTTAATTTACGAACCTCATGGAATCATTTTAGTAACGGGACCGACCGGATCGGGTAAGTCTACTACATTATATTCTGCGTTAAGCGAACTCAATACAGAAGAAAGAAACATCATCACCTGCGAAGATCCTGTGGAATATCAGATTGAAGGAATTTCTCAAATGCAAATGCAGGAAAAAATTGGTCTTACGTTTGCAACCGGACTTCGAGCCATCCTTCGACAAGACCCGGACGTTATCATGGTAGGTGAGATTCGAGATGAAGAAACCGCAAGAATCGCGATCCAAGCTTCTCTGACCGGTCACCTTGTTTTTTCTACGCTTCACACAAACGATGCAGCAAGTGCCGCGACTCGTTTGATCGATATGGGAATCGAGCCCTATCTGATTACTTCCACAGTATTAGGATTTATGGCTCAAAGACTTGTAAGAGTTATCTGCACTCAATGTAAAGAAACGTATAAACCTACCACTTCGGAACTAGAGTCCATTGGCATCTCTAAAAAATTTTTAAAGAACGGTAACTTACATCGTGGTAAAGGTTGTTCTCATTGTATGGGAACTGGTTTTAAAGGTAGAATCGGAATTTATGAACTTTTACTTGTAAATTCTCCTCTCAAACAAGCAATTCTTCATGGTAAAGACGCTGGACAGTTAAACGAAATCGCTCTCGAGCATGGGTTTCGAACTCTTAAAGATTACGGAATTAGAAAGGTAGTTGATGGTGTAACTACAATCGACGAAGTTCTCAGGGTAACTTAAGCGTCATGGCGATTTATTCTTACGTTGCATTTAATAAGAAGGGTAAAGAAGAAAAAGGAATTATAGACGCGGCTTCTCTTCAAGCTGCAAGATCTAAATTAAAAAACAAAGGTCTTTATGTTCGTAGTATTTCCGAAGATTCCGAAAGAAAGGATCGGGAACTATTTCCTTTTTTAGCAAAATATCTTTATCGAATCCCACGTAAAGAAGTAGGTCTTTTTTCAAGACAACTGGCCACGTTACTTGGGGCAGGGATTCCACTTGATAAATCTTTATCGAGTATCGTAGAACAAACTGAAAATCAGAACTTCAGAAAAGTAATTACCGGAATGCAAGCAAACATTACGGAAGGTTCTTCCTTGTCCGAAGCGATGAAAAAACATCCAGATGTGTTTCCGAGTCAGTTTCCGTCTCTCGTCGCGGTTGGTGAAAAAACAGGAGATTATGAAGCTACTCTCACGCGACTTGCGGAACTAGAAGAAAAATCCAGCGAACTAAAAGCGAAAGTACAAGTGGCAATGGTGTATCCATTTATTATGGGTTCCTTATCTATTTTTGTGACGATTTTTTTATTAACCGTAGTTATCCCTCAGATTCAGGAACTGTTTTTACAATTCGATGCAAAACTTCCTCTGATTACCAGAATTGTAATCGGAGTTTCTGACTTTCTCATTGGGTTTTGGTGGTTAATTCTTACTTTGGGTTTTGGGGGAATTGTAGGTTTTATCTATTATAAAAACACTCCTAAAGGAAAACGAAACTGGGACGAGTTCGTTTTGAAAATTCCAATATTAGGATCTCTTGCGCGTAAGGTTCTTGTAAGTAGTTTTGCAAGAAACATCGGAATTCTTTTGAGCAACCGGGTTCCTCTGATTACTACTCTTGTCATCGTAGAAAAGATAGTAGATCATTCTATCTTTGGTGAGGAAATTAAAAACGCAGTGGAAAAAATCAAAGAAGGAGAAAAACTTTCTTCTTCATTTGGTGGGTCAGTGATTTTACCTCAGATGGTTTTAGGTATGATCGCCGCCGGAGAGGTTTCGGATCGAGTTCCGGAAATGATGAATAAACTCGCGGATATTTACGATTCGGAAGTGGATACCGCAATCAAAACGATGACCCAATCGATGGAACCTCTAATGATTGTGGTTATGGGTCTTTTGATTGGAACGATTATGGCTTCGATCATGGTCCCAATGTACAACTTGACGCAACAACTTCAAAATATATAGTTTAGATTAAGGAGAATTCAATTGAATCTGTCCAAATTAAAAAGAAAATATAGAAAAGGTCTAACGCTGATCGAACTCGCAGTCGTAGTGATTATCCTAGGCGCTCTGATCGCACTCGTTTATTCCAATTTTCGCCCAGGTGAAATCAGCGATGATACGGCTGCACTCAAACTAAAAAAAGACGCTTACGAACTTCAGTCTCATCTAGAAAGATATGCACAACGTTATGGGACGTATCCTTCTGATGAACAGGGACTGGAAGCTCTGGTTGAAAAGCCCACCACGGGAGACGTTCCTGAAGATTGGAAACCTATCCTAACTAAAAAAGCCGCAATCAACGATCCTTGGGGAACTACCTATAAACTTAAGAGAGACGTAAACGGAGAAATTCAAATCGTAACTATGGGTAAGGATAAAAAAGACGGCGGAGAGGGTAAAAATGCTGACTTTAACATTCTCAACGAAGACGAATATCCTTCCGATTTCCGTAGAAAATAACTTTTTTTCTCCTTTCCGGTTATGAAGGTTAAAAATATCCGGAAAGGATTTACCCTGATCGAGTTGATCGTGGTTATCGCGATCCTCGCGGGGTTAATTAGTATTCTTGCAAGTACCGCTGCAAACTTTATCATTCCTTCGGGAAGTGACGCGGCACAAACTTTAAAACAAGCCGCTGAATTCTGTTATCGAAAATCCATTCTTACAAACACCACTATGGTTTTAGAACTGGATATAGACAACGATACCTATTCTATCAAAAAATTACTTCGAGACGAAAGTGGAATTAAAGAAGTTTTGGTTTTTAAACCTCAGAAACTTCCTTATACTTCCGAAATTATAGATATAACTGATATTAGAGGTTTTAGATATACGAAAGGAATTATTAAAGTTCCCTATACCTATCTTGGGATCTCGGCAGACTACAGTGTACATTTAGGAAGTGATCCTTCCATTTATAGAACTTTGATTCTTTATAGATACGGCGGAAAGGTTTCCGTTGTGGAAGGAGAGCAGTTTCATACTTCTTCGAATTTGGCAACCGATAAAAATTGGAAAGAACAGGATGATAACGAACAACAACAGCCTTAAGATTCTTGTTTCTAAATTTTCAGTTCGAAGAGGTTTTAATTTAATCGAGGTTTCCATCGCTCTTGCGTTAGCCGGAATTGCTATGACATATACTTACATGGTGATTTCAAACGGGATCAAACAACAGAGAATGGCTACTGTGATCTCAAACGCGGTTCATTTAGCTAAAATTAAAATGGCTCAGATCGATTCCGTATCCGTACTTCAGTCTGATAAAACTACGGGAGATATTCCGGGTTATCCAGGTTACGGCTTTGAAACCTCGATCAATGAGGAAGATATGGATCTTTTGAAACTTTCTGGAAAGGACAGTCAAAAGCCGGAAGATTTACTCGGAGGTAGAGATTCGGAGATGAATAAATTGATCATGAGAAGATCTGGTCAAGCTAGTCAAGGAGCTGCCACGGCGGGGATTATCCGAGTTTTTAGAATCAAAGTTACGATCAAATATCCCACTGGAAGTGGAACCGAATCTTACACAGCGGAGACGTTTAAGTCCGCACAATATTAAGAGTTTTGAATGAACTTAAGAGACGCCAAATTCAAACGAAACGGTTTTACATTGATCGAAATCTCGATCGTTGTGATGATTTTAGGCGTTATCTTTACTGGAATTTTTTCCACCTATTATACTGCTCTTAGAATTTCCAGAGAATCTTCTTCTCCCGGAGGTGCAGCAAAAAGGGATATTTTACTCGCAATGGAAAATGTACGAAGTACGATTTCTATGACGTATTTTCATCAAAATCAAAGAAGATTAATTTTTATCGGTAAAAGTGAAGGTAGAGGTGCGGTCCGTAAGGATCGATTGGATTTTGCGGCTACTCATCCTAACTCTGAGGAAGTTTCCTTACCGGAGGTGCGTGAAGTTTCTTTTTACTTAAAACCTATGCCGGACGATTCAAATTACAATTTTTTAATACGTAGAGAGGACGAGATGGTGGATCGTTATCCTAAATCGGGAGGAACGGAATACACCTTGTTGACTCACGTAAAAAGTTTTCAACTTAAGTATTCTAGAACCGGAACGAAATGGGAAGACGAGTGGGATTCTAAACTCGCTAAAGCAATTCCTAGGTTGATTCGAATTGAGTTGATCGTAAATTCTGGGAAAAAGGAGGTCCGTTATGAAACTCTTGCGTTTCCTGGAATTCTTTTTAAGTAATATTCAAATTTTATTAAAAACGAAACCCAAAATCTCAAAAGAAATTGCAATTGGCAAATTTTTAACAAAGTACATGAGTTCTCACGAATTCAAGACCGTTTTCCAATTTTTAATTGGTTCCTATCGTTTTGTTCGTTTACAGATTTTTCTTTTTTATAACTGGTTGTATGAGTTTACACAGTTTCAGTTTTTCGCACAAATTCTCTATTGGGTACGGAACAATTCCACTTACAAAACAAAAAAGAATTCTTGGCGAGCTCTATCTTCTTATAGACTTAGAAAATCTAGAAAAGGTTTTATGGTCGTAATTTTAGTAATGGCGATTGGGACCGCATCGTTTTATACCGCTACTGAATTCGGAGAACGTTCCTTAGGTGAAAGAAGAATTGCACAAGCGGATGCAGATGGATTTAGAGCGCTCTTACTGGCCAAGGCAGGTTTTCAAGGTGCTTTGGGTGCGTTAAAAAAAATACCAGAAGAATATCTTTACAAAAGTGGGATTGCACTCAATCCTCCACCTTTGCCGTTGGGAGGTGGAACGATTTATTATAAGATCAGTTCGGAAGACGGAAAGATTAATTTAAATTCTCTTTTGAACCAAGATGATAATCAGCAAAATCTTCGTTCTGTCGAAATGCTTTCCAGACTTTTTGATCACTTCGGTATCAAACGAGAAAAGATTTTTCCGATTTTTGATTGGATGGATACGGACCTTCAAGAAATGGGAGGAGGTGCAGAAGATGCATATTATTCTTCTTTAAAACCTCCTAGGAAAAATAAGAATTCTTTTATGTATTCTATTTCGGAACTGGTTTCCGTAAAGGGGTTTGACAGAGCTACAGTTTACGGCTCTTTAAAACCGGCGGATTTTGATCAAAAATATTCCAAAGCGTTTCAATCGGAAGAAGAAAAGGCATTGATCGGAGACAGTGATTTTGTATTGGCAAATAACGTAACCGCATACATTCCTTCGGGACAAAACTCGGATGATAGAATCAACTTGAACGGTGCACCATATTTTGTTTTGATGTCTTTATCCGATTTTATGACTAAACAGGCCGCCATGAGAATTCTAAAATTCAAATTGGAGCAGGGCGGTTTTATCAAAGAACTGAAGGATCTGGAAAAATTTCAGGAATTTCAAATTCCTACGTCAGGTGGGTTGACTCTTTATAAAGAGCTTGCGGGGGAAGGAACCGAAGTTTCCGGAGGAAGAGTCAAAACCAAAGGAGAAATTTTTAGAATCGTAGCGGTTGGTCAAGTAGGGAAAACGATTCGAAGGATTACTGGGATTTTTGATCTGACTAACAATCAAATGCTCTATTATATGGAAGATTAAATCAGATGTTTATTTATGATCAATTTCTCGCAGTCGATTATGGAACGAATACAATCAAAGGTGTTCTCTTTCAAAAAGTTCTAGGAAAGTTGACCATTCTTCGTTCTGAAATCATGAGTATTTCTCATGGAGAAGAAGAGGAGTATAGGCATAATGTTCTTCGTTTTATCAATTCCTATTTTCCAGGCGAAACCAGTATTCTTTTAAATCTTCCTTTAGATCGTCTTTTTGTAAGGGAACTTCATATCCCTCTAACAACTGTAAAAGCGATTCGAGAAGTAATCCCTTTCGAAGTAGAAAGTAGAATTCCATTTCCCATGGAAACAGTGGAAGTAACGGGGAATATATGGAGAATCGATCAGGAAAAATCAGACGTGATCGCGTATTCTGCGCATCATAGCGAATTGGATTTTATCACCGCACCTTTTTTAGACAGTAACATCGTGTTTAGAGGTTTGTTTGTAGATTCGGTCAGTCTTTCTTCTGTTATTACACAACATTCTAATAAAGAAATTCAAAGTAAGAACTGCACTCAAGTAGATATAGGTGGAAGAGTTACAATCTTAAATATTTTGAGCGATGGAAAAGTTGCACATACAAGATACATTTCTATGGGAGGGGACACTCTAACGGATCAGATTGCTTCCGATCTCAAAATCCCTTTTGAAAAAGCAGAAGCAATTAAACTTTCACTTCAATTTGAACCTTTTTCGGAAGAAGAAGACGATCTCAATTTATTCGCGAAAGAATTCAAACTCAAAGAGGCGGATATTAAAAAAGCATTTCAAAGTGCGGGGAAATTTTTAGAAAAACTTTCTTCTGAAATTCAAAGAAGTATTGTATCTATGAATGAAACCGAAAGGCCAGAAGTTTTATATCTTTCGGGTGGTGGTGGCAAAATTCGTGGGATCGAATCTTTTTTTAATGATTCTCTTGGTTTGATTACTCATAGATACGATTTTCTTTCTTTGAACGGGGATTCCTTTGCGACCTGTTTAGGAATGGGGTATCATTTTGGTTTTCCTAAAAAAGATAAAGTAGATTTTATCGACACACCTCACGTAAAACGGATTAATAAGAATATTCTAAACTTAGATCAATTTAGACATCATTTGATTTTTTCTGGAATTTCTTTATTCATTTTAACTACCGTTTTTTTTGTAGGAATCGTAGTAGATAAACGTAAACTTAGCGCGAGTGATAAAATGCTCGCAGAAAAATTTCAAAAAGGTTTTGGTAGACCTGCTCCCGAAGACGAAGATATATTAGAATATGCTGCTAAACTTAAAAACGACGAGAAGAAAAAAACAGAGATCTACAGACTTTACTTAAGTAAACCGAGTATTTTAGATATTTTATTTGAACTTTCCATGAATTTTCCATCTGCGGATATGCAGCCGTTTCAACTGGATCAGTTTGACTACGATCAGGATTTGGTCAAGATAGGCGGAAGAGTGAACGAATTTAGTGAGATCGGTGTAGTACAAAGATCTTTGGAAAAATCTACTATGTTCAAAGACATAGAGATTGTGGATAAAAAATTGATGCAGGGTGTCAAAAATTATAAAGTTTCTTTTATCATTAAAATGAAAGTCACCAATAAGCCAACTTCTGAGGAGTCTTTTTAAGATCGTCATGTTTGATAAATTAGAGCCAAGAGAAAGACTGATCGTATTGGGAGGAATCGGGTTGATTCTTTTGCTGGTCGTGTTTTTGGCGATCAGGAAAGTGGTGACCCTTCGTCAAGGGCTGACTGAAAAAGTACAGGATTCCAGAACTGCACCCGTAAAACTCGACAAGATTATTCAAGAATTCAACGAATTTAGATCTTTAGATTCTTCCGGCGGGGAAACCGATGTAAGCGCCGTTTACGCAAAGTTAGACGAAATTTTCATAAGATATAGTCTGAAAGAGAAAATTTCCACAATGAAGGATTTTAACTCGATTGAAGATAAAAAATACAATCGGATTACGATTGATATTAATTTTCGATCCGTAACCTTGGATAATATTTTTCGACTGATCTACGATATAGAAAAGAATAAGATGATTAACGCCAGAGTGGAATATTTAAATTTTAAAAAACCATTTCAAGGTAAGGAAGTATATGATGTAAATCTAAAACTTTCTACCTACAGTCGAGTGGCGGGCGCAAAACGATGAAAAAAGAAAAAGAGTTTCCGGAAGAAACTGCGCTGACCCCAGAAGAAGAAGAGTTTTTGACTCTGGAGCTTCAGGAAGAGGAAGAAGCTGTTTCTCGTTTTACGTTCAAACAAAAATTAATTCTGATCGGAACCGGAATTTTTTCGTTTCTCATTTTTACGGTTTGGCTTTTTCCTTTAGATGAGATTGTACGTAGTTCTTTGTATTCTTCATCCGTAAAAACGGGAACGATTATTAATTTTAGAGATCTGAGTATTTCCGTTTTGGGAAATGTAACTTTAGATTCTCTCGAAGTTACAACTTCTTCCAATCTCAAAATCAAAGCGGAAGAAGCGGTTCTAAAGACTTCTTTGTTTGGTTTGATTAAGAAAAAATTCGATGGGAAATTTAAATTGGTTTCCTTAAAAATCGATACCGAAAATGGACCTTTAGCAAAGATACGTAACTTTGAAGGCAAAGGAAAATTTGATAACTTAGACCAAGGTATTTCTAGAATAAATGGTGCGTTGGATTTGGAAATTCCTGCAGGGCCTTCTTCGGGAATGATTCAGGAGCTTCCGGAAATTCCACTTTTAGGTGAACTGAAAAATATAACGATTAAAAAATTTCTTACAAAAGTGAATCTTCAAGGTGGAAATCTGATTTTCAACGATTTTACGTTAGATACATCGATTGCACGTTTTGATATTACTGGAAATATTCGATTATCGGAAAATATGTCTTTTTCTCAACTGAATCTTAGAATTTGTCTAGAACTCGATCGCAACTTTGCTTTGGAAAGACAAGATATAGCGGATATGTTGACTCTTTTAGAAAAACAAAGTGGAAGTAAATGTATTCCTGTGATGGGAACCTTTGGTAAACCGGATGTAAAAATTCCAGGACTTACTGGACCGCCTGCGCTGCCGGGAACTCCGCCAGTTCCTGGAAGTCCGTAAGATTCTTATTTTTGTATATAAGAATTTTTTAATAAATCTCGAAGTCGATAAATACCAAACGAAACTGAAGAATAAAATCAACCAATTTTCGATTCAATTACGGTTTTCGAAAATGGGAAAGGTAAAATTTTCTGAAAGGGATTTAATCCTGTTTGTTGATTGGAAAAAAATGCTACCACTGATCTTAGGAATTTACTTTTTGTATTCAAGCGAAACGATGTCGGAACCAAATTCTTTTCGTTGGAAGGACGGAGAAATTGTTGTAAACGGTAAAGCTTATAATCGGCAGATCTATTTCCGGCACAAAAAACTGAGTCACTTTGCAAATTGGGAAAATATCGAAAAACTATTCCTATCACCCGATAAAAAAAGTTTAGTCGTTTATCATCGGGCCGACAAAGAAAAATTTTATCGTCTGACTCTTTTTCGTTTTGAAACGCGAAATCATACTTTAGTTCGCAGCATCCAACCGGGAATGGCTTGTCACGATCTATTCTGGTATAGGGATAAAATTATATTTAAAACCGGCACGACGGGAGGTGGAACATATCTAACCTACTATGATAAAAATCTAAAAAAGATAAACGAAATCAATTCTTATCACTTTTATGTGGATCGTAGCTTAGGAATCGCTCTTGCATCTCCCGTCTATGGGCCCGATGACGGAAAATTTTGGATCTACAGTTTATATTCCGGTAAAATAATTGAAACTTTCGATTACAAAAAAGAAATGAATGAGAATTACACAATTACGGATTTGAAAAAAATTGGCGCTCATAAATTTATGATCCGAATTTCCGGTTACCATACAGAACGAACGAAGACTTTTATTAAAAATATTCCGAAAATGCGTTAACCCGACATGATAGCTTTCCAACCGAAAATATAAATCATACGAATTCGATGTAAAAAATTTGTTTTAGTTAGTAGTTAAATTCCGTTGAAGAGGAGTGTGTTGATGAAAATCTTTTGGATTTCATTTTTATTAAAATAAACTTTAATATTTTTGAATCTATACTGAATTGGTTTTATAACGAGATATGTATTTTGATGAATAAAAATTTAAAATCAATTATAGACGTTACGGATTTTTTAATCAAAAACGACGTTTCCGGTGCTAAAGAAATCATTAATGTTCATTATCCGCATAAATTTATTTCATATGATAAAAAAAGTTATCCACCTTTAAAAAACTGAATTTATTTATTCGAGATGGATTTATAGATCGTTATACAGGCGATCAACTTGTATTTCCAAATGTTCTCAGATTAATTTCATTCAATTTGACTACATCCTTTTCTTATCATACAAATTGGAAAATATCCAAATTTCATAGCCTATTGGGAATTTATACTTACTTGTGATCGTTCCGATCGCGAAAGGCGGTTCTGATTCTTATGAAAATTTAATTACTACCTCTATGGAAAATAATTTATTAAAATTTAATTTTCTATTAAATGAGATTGAGTTTGTAATTAAGGAAAAAGGAAATCTTAAAAATTGGAATGGCTTAATTGACTGGTATAAATCTTACATTCAAGATAAATCGATAGAATTTTTTGACGATTCCATGAAGAGATGGCATAATGCTTTGATTCGTTATGAAAAAGAAAATGGTGAAATGTAAGAA
Source organism: Leptospira interrogans (assembly GCF_900156205.1). Classification (GTDB taxonomy): domain Bacteria; phylum Spirochaetota; class Leptospiria; order Leptospirales; family Leptospiraceae; genus Leptospira; species Leptospira interrogans. Next base: position 11,166 of record NZ_FTNA01000018.1, on the reverse strand, counting down.
AAATTTTAATTTTTATTTATAAAGATTAAAAAAGAATAAAAGCTACTTTGAGAAAATTGAAATAAACTATAACTACGAGTAATTTGAAAGTTAATAGAGACAAGTGTTTTGGTGTTTATTGGAGATAATGAACTTGTTTATCTTATTGATAGAACAGAAATTATATTTGATATTCTTTGTAAAAATTATTTATAAATTTATTATATTTAAAATTAGTAGTTTATAAAAAATGAATTCGAATATCTTCAGGATTGTTTATTTTTTGGTGGATTTTTATCTTTGGTTGCAACCCCAGCAATGATCAAATCAATGATTGTATCGTAAGGTTTTGAAGAAGATAAACCTCGGGCCAACAACAAACCACCTTCCAAAGCTGCAACGATACCGATCCCAATCGATTTTGCGTCTTCCGGTTTAAGCCCTGCTTCCGATAGGGTAAATTCGATTGCCTTACTCCAGCGTGAAAAAGCATTTGCTACGGCGTCTCGAACGATTTTGGATTGAGAATGCCCCTCGATAGCGGTTGCTGCAACAGGGCAGCCTACTTGCCATTTAGAATTTTCAGGAACTTGTCGAAAAAGGGATGCAATCTTTTGTATTACTTCGGCGGCATTTTTTCCTTTCTTTCCTGCGCGTAAAATTCCCAGTTCCGCGAGAATGGCTGCTTCTTCGATTGCCAAACAAATCAGTTCGTCTTTCCCGCCCGGAAAATGATGATAGATAGATCCTCTTGAAGTTTCAGCTGCTGCAACAATTTCCATAAGACCTGTTGAGGCCACACCTTTTGCCTGGATCAACTTACGAGCAGCTGTAATCATCTCTTGTTTCGTATGGGCTATTTTCTGCATTTCATCATTTTTCCCTAAAATGAGCCAATGGAGTTCCGGAAATGTTTTACGGTTAAAATGGCTTTATAGATAAATTTTCTGTACAAATAATCATATTTTAATTTTTCCTCTTAATTTTCAATCTGTAAAAATTACTCAATATTTGGATATTCTTTACAATTTTATATATAGATTTCAATAAAAATCATTGAAAATTATGATGATCATCATAGAGATTGTTTATTGTTATTTCAAAGGAGAGTGATTATGCCACTTGTTCAAATTTTTGTACCAGCCGGATCCTTGTCAGCAGACATGAAGAATGATATGATTCAAAAGGTCACGGATGCTGTGGTAGAAGCAGAAGGAAAACCCGTTGTTCGTAGATATACTTGGGTTCATATAAACGAAGTTCCGGATGGCGGCTGGGGAATGTCCGGAAAAGTTGTTACGATAGATGCGATGAAGAAATCGTTGGAAAAAACGGAATAAGATAAAATTTCAAGAGGAACGCAATGAATCGAGTTCTCACATATCTTTCACCCGGAGAGTTGGATTGGCGTGAAATGCCCAGGCCTATACTATCACATCCGGAAGATGCAATTGTTCGTCCCGTAGCGTCATCAACTTGTGATTTAGATATAATGATCATCCAAGGAAGAACTCCTTTTAAAGGTCCTTTTGATATTGGTCACGAATGTATTGGTGAAATTATAGAGACTGGCGAAGGAGTTCGTCGTTTTTACCCTGGGCAGTTGGTCGTTGTGAGTTGGCATATTTCTTGCGGTCAGTGCCACAGGTGTCGTAAGGGACTGATGAATACCTGTGCTTCTTATCCTCAAGGGGCAATGTTTGGTATGTCCATAGGCGGCAAATGGGGTGGCTTCTTTTCTGATTTTATTCGTGTGCCAAACGCGGATATATCCCTATTTGTTTTGCCACCGGGAATTAATCCTTCATATGTTGCAAGTTTAAGTGACAACATTCCTTTCGGTTACGAATTAACGGTACCACATCTCACTCGTAATTGCGGAGTAGACGTATTGATTATGGGTGGTACGGGTTCCATCGGACTATTTGCGGCTGCTTATGCAAAGGCTGGTGGGGCTGGGTCCGTCGACTATGTTGACACAAACAAAATGCGGTTAGGTATCGCTGAAAAAATAGGAGTAAATCCGATCGAAAGTCCTCCAAAACAACGGATTGGCAGGCGCCCTGGAAAATACCCAATCACTGTGGATACAAGCGGTTCATCCGAAGGTCTTTTATGTGCAATTCGTTCTACGGAACCCGAAGGTTATTGTTCTAGTATAGGTGGTCACTTTGGAGACATTGCGTTTCCGATGTTAGAGATGTATGCCAAAGGGATACACTTTTATACGGGACGTGGTTTAGGAAGAATCAACTTTGAAGCGGCTACGGATTTTATTATAAGTGGGAAAGTCAAACCGGAACTGATCGTTACAGAAGAAAGACCGTTTGATGAAGCGGCTGAAGTTTTACGGGATCCTTCTATGAAACCGGTATTAGTTCGACAGACCATGCTTTCTAAGGCTTACCAACCCAAGGTATAAAATCATATAAATTTGATTTTTGGTCTCCAAAACCCGTATATCAAAACTCAACATAAAAAATAAAAAAGGTCTGAATGAATATTCCTTCAGACCTTTCCAAAACCTCACTCGAGATCCCAATTTAAAATCTAGAAGAAGAGTTGTTTTTTTGTTTTACCGCCTTATACAATCAAGAACATCCAGTTGTAGAACCGCAGGACATACATTTCAAACAAGAACCATTGCGTACCATTTCAAAAGAACCACACTCGGAACAGGAATCTCCAGTATAACCTTTGATTTTTGCGAGTTTTACTTCTTCTAAAAGAGAGATTCCAGAAGGGGACGAAGATGGTTTTTCTTTGGAAATCATTTGAGAATAAGAAATGGTTTCCACTTCTTTTTTTGGAGTGGGTTCTATAACTGCTGTCATTGAACTGAGAGTTTCTTTTTCCTGGCCGTTTGACTCAGCAGTGGCACGTTTAGAACCGATTTCGTCTCCTCTCAGGTCTTCCGGAGCTACTTGCCCTAAATCGTATCTTCCTAGATAAGTAATTGCCAATTCTCGAAAGATATAGTCGATTACTGAGGTGCTCATCTTGATATGTTTGTTACCAGAGACGATACCATTTGGTTCAAACTTGAAGAAAGTAAACGCATCCACGTATTCTTCTAAAGGAACTCCGTGTTGTAATCCAAGCGAAACCGAGATGGCAAAAGCGTTCATCAAACTTCTAAACGCAGCACCTTCTTTGTGCATATCGATAAAAATTTCCCCGATTTGACCGTCTTCGTATTCTCCAGTTCTTAAATAAACCTTATGACCACCTACGATTGCCTTTTGGGTATAGCCAGCTCTTCTACTCGGAAGTTTTCTGCGGTGAGAAATATATTTTGTGACTATTTTTTCCGCAATTTGAACCGGATCTTTAGAGATTGTAGCTTCTCTAATTTCTTCCTGATCGTCTATTTCAATCCCATTCAAAAGTTCTAATACAGAATTGAGAGGCTGAGAAAGTTTAGAACCGTCTCTGTAAAGTGCATTCGCTTTGATCATCATCTTCCAAGAAAGAAAATAAGCGTTTTTAATATCTTCGATTACGGCTTCTTCCGGCAGATTGATCGTTTTAGAAATTGCCCCGCTGATAAAAGGTTGGGCTGCAGCCATAATTCGAATATGAGATTCGTAAGAAAGAAATCTCTTTCCATACTTCCCACATTTATTGGCACAATCAAATACAGGATAATCTTTTTCTTTTAAAAAAGGAGCGTTTTCAATTGTCATCGTCCCACAAACGTAATCGTTTGCTTTGTTGATGTCTTCTTTGGTAAAACCTAGATGTTCTAAAAGAGAAAAGCCGGGGGAGTCAAAAATTTCTTTCGAGATTCCTAAGTTTTTAGTTAAAAAGTTTTCTCCTAAATTAAACTTATTGAATGCAAAGTTAATATCAAATGCAAGAGGAAGAGACGCTTCTACTTTTTCTAGGATTTCGTTTGTGAAACCTTTTTCTTTCAGAGCCTGTGTATTAATTACGGGTGCACCGTTTAAAGTGGCGTGTCCTTTGCAATAGTTTACGATCGCTTCTATTTCAGAAGGTGAATAACCTAGTTTCTTTAAACCATAAGGAACGGATTGGTTAATAATTTTAAAATAACCACCACCCGCAAGTTTCTTAAACTTTACGAGAGCAAAGTCTGGTTCTATTCCGGTAGTATCACAATCCATTACAAGGCCAATGGTTCCTGTAGGTGCAATTACAGTAACTTGTGCGTTTCTAAATCCGTATTTTTCACCTAAGGAAAGAGCTAGATCTGCGTCTTCTTGGGCCGCTTTGAGCATGTAAGAAGGACAGAAGGCTGGATTGATTCCTATAGGAGTAATAGTCAAACCTTCATAATCGCCAGAAGGAGCGTTATAAGCAGCTCTTCTATGGTTTCGAATAACACGAAGCATATGTTTTTGGTTTTTAGCATAACCTACAAATGGGCCTTGTTCTTTTGCCATCTCTGCAGAAGTAGCATATGCAGTCATGTGCATGATAGAAGAAATGGCACCTGTGATTGCCATGGCTTGTTGAGAATCATAAGGAATTCCAAGAACCATAAGAACAGAACCTAAATTCGCATAACCAAGACCTAATGTACGGAATTTATAAGAAAGTTCAGCGATTTCCTTGGAAGGAAATTGAGCCATGGTCACTGAAATTTCGAGGATGATTGTCCAAAGTTTACAAAGATAACGAAAGCCTTCTACGTCGAAGTTTAGAGTTTCCAAATTTACGAATTTTTGTAAATTTGCAGACGCTAAGTTACAGGCAGTATTATCTAAGAACATATATTCGGAGCAGGGGTTGGATGCGTTGATCGGACCGTCTTCCGGACAAGTATGCCATTCATTAATCGTAGTATGATATTGAGTTCCAGGATCTGCACTCGCCCAGGCCGCATAGGAAATCTTTTCCCAGAGTTCTCTAGCTCTAAGAGTTTGGGAAGGTTTCGCCTTACGTCCTTCCACTTTTGCTTTTTCTTTTTCGGTTCTAAAATAAAGATTCCAAGGTTGATCTTGTTCTACTGCAGCCATAAACTCGTTTGTAAGGCGGATTGAGTTATTGCTGTTTTGGCCGGAAACTGTGTTGTAGGCGTCTGACTGCCAGTCTGTGGTTAGTTCTTCAAAAAGAATTTCTTTGTATCCTTGTCTGGCAAGATCGATCACACGTTTGATATAATTATCAGGAATGAGAACTTTCTTGGCGTCCTGAATTGTTTTTTTCAGAGAAGAATTCTTTTTCGGATTAAAACGATCTTCTCCTTCCATTTCATAACAGGCTGACATAATCGCGTTTAAGTGACGGTTGTTTAACATCGAGCCAGTCACAAGAGAGGCTACTTTTTTCTCTTCCGTTACTTTCCAATCAATAAAGTTTTCTATATCGGGATGATCTACGTCTAGACAAACCATCTTTGCTGCACGACGGGTGGTGCCACCAGATTTAATTGCGCCTGCAGCTCTATCTCCGATTTTTAAGAAGCTCATTAGACCGGAGCTTTTTCCTCCTCCAGAAAGAGGTTCATTTTCCCCTCTTAAATTAGAAAAGTTAGTACCAGTACCAGAACCATATTTAAATAAACGGGCTTCACGTACCCAAAGGTCCATGATTCCGCCTTCATTGACTAGATCGTCGTCTACACTTTGAATAAAACAGGCATGAGGTTGGGGATGTTCGTAAGCAGAGGTGGATTTGACCAGTTTGCCCGTGGAAGGGTCCACATAATAATGACCTTGAGATTTTCCGTCGATTCCATAAGCCCAATTTAAACCAGTGTTAAACCATTGTGGAGAATTTGGAGCCGCCATTTGAGTTGCGAGCATATATACAATTTCATCATAGAAAATTTTGGCGCTTTCTTCGTCAGAGAAGTATTTGTATTTGTATCCCCAATATGTCCAGCAGCCTGCAAGTCTATGAAAAACTTCTAATGCGCTGGTTTCTCCACCGAAACGATCTTCCGGTTTTAGGGATTCTAATTTTTCGGTATCAGGAATCGATTTTTGTAGCCATTCCGGAATTCCATCTTCTTGCACTTTTTTGAGATATTTTGGGACTCCTTTTCTTCGGAAGTATTTCTGTGCCAAAATATCGACTGCAACTTGGGACCAATCTTCTGGAACGAGGATATCGTTTGCTTCAAAAACTTTTGATCCGTCTGGATTGGTAATTTTGGAATTTCGTTTTGTCCATTGAATTGTGGACGACTCACCGTTTTGAGGAACCGTAAAGTGGCGATTCATCTTCATAAATTTTTTTTTACTCCATAACACTCTTAAGAAGGGATTATGTCACTCTAATGAAGAGGAAAAATGATCCAAAGCGTTTTTTGAATCGAATTGCTTCTTAGATTTAAAATTTTTCCTTTAAAAAGTTAGAAAAACACATGCTAATGAGACAAATTGAGATTGCCTCCTTACCCCTTTTTGAAAATATGGGCTCACTACCGAGGATACTCCCCTTTAGCTCAGTCGGTAGAGCAAGTGACTGTTAATCACTGGGTCGCTGGTTCGAGCCCAGCAGGGGGAGCCAATTCTTTTACCTTTTTAATTTAAAAGCCGTTTTTCTTTTCTTTTGGGTTCTTGTTAGACATTTTCTGACAATAGAATTCACGAAAAAACTCAATTTTTGTATAGTGTTGTAGAAAAAATTCAACAGAAATCCGATTATCGTTCAATTCCATTTTCAGGTAAATTTGAAATTGTGGGAACTCTTACGATTTGAGATTTTGCAATGAATTTGAGATTGTTACAACTCTTACGATTTGAGATTTTGCAATGAATTTGAGATTGTTACAACTCTTACAATTAAATTCATCGCTGATTGTTTTGGAAGTGAAAACTAACGTGTGTTTGGCGTAAGGAAATAGAAAAAACTTTCTATATGTATGAGTTCCTACAATTTTAAAATTTGTTCGTAAAACCGCGATCTGTGATAGTTCCCACATTTTAGGAATAGGTCAGCAAAGTTCAGATTTCAATTTTTTTCAAAAATGGGATAGTGAATCTTAGACTGAACTCACATTAAAAAGCATTATAAACAAAAGTCAAAATTTAGAAACGGATTCTTGAAGTTGAATTTATATCAGAGCTTGTTCTAAAACCGTCCAATGTGGGAACTATTACGAAAATTTAACGATATTAGAAACTACTCGAAAGTTTACAAATTGCCAAATGCGACTTAACTTGTAGGAACTACTGCATTTTATTAAAAATTTCTAAAGAATTATCGTGTAAAAATTTTTTGAGGTTTTGGGACAAGTTCTAAAATAAATCTTCTTCTTGTGCAGTATTATTTTTTGTTTCTGTCGTTTTCGATTCCCCTCTAAAACCAGTTTTATTTGTTTTTTTAGATTCGTCTTTGGTAAGAGCTTCTATCTTTCCTTCCGCAGTGTCTAAAATTCCCTGACAGATTTTTTTAAGTTCCATTCCTCTTTCATACGCTTTCAAAGATTCTTCTAAACTGAAATCTTGTCGTTCTAGTTTTTCTGCAATTTGTTCCAGTTCCATCAGAGCGTCTTCAAATGAAATTTTAGATTTTGTCTCCACCATTTTATTTTCCTTTTCTAATCACTTGCATCGTTCCACCTGAAAGTAAAACTTGCAATTCTTCTTCCGGTTTTGTTTCTTCCGGAGATCGTATGATTTTTCCATTTTCGTTTCTAAGAATTGAATATCCACGTTTCATCGTAGCCGCGGGAGAAAGATCTTCCACTTTGCTAGTCCAAAATTCAGCTTTTTGTTTTTTATGAAAAAGAATGTTTTGAATTCTGGAAGTAAGATTTTGGTATCTTTCCAATCGAACTCTGGCTAAATTCAGTTTGTTGGATAACGCCTTTTGTAATCGAATTCCAATTTCATCTACTCTTTGACTTCTTTGATTGAGAAGTTGCATCGGTTCTTTAAAGATGAACTTTCCAGATAAAAGTCTAAGTCTGTCTCTGTTAGAAGAAATTTTTGTTACTAAAGAGCTTTTAATTCTTCCTTCTAACTGGGATAAAAATTGAAGTACGTCTTCTTCTTTGGGAATTGCATATTCTGCAGCAGCGGTGGGAGTAGGAGTAAAATGGTCAGCAGCAAAGTCGCTTAATAAAACGTCGGTTTGATGACCTACTGCTGATATGATCGGAATCCTGGAATTTGCATAGGCTCTGACCACCTTTTCGTCGTTAAACGCCATTAGATCTTCAAAACTTCCTCCTCCTCTTCCTGCGATAATCACATCTACTTTCCAGTTCGGATGGTTTAATTCTTCTATAGCTGCGACGATTGAATCCGGAGCGTCTTCTCCTTGAACAATACAAGGAGCGATAAGTATATTGATCCCTGGAAAACGGGAACGGGAAATTTTGATAATGTCTTCGATTGCGGCTCCAGTAGGAGAAGTGGCGATTCCTAACGTTTTTGGAAAAGATGGAATTCTTCTTTTTTTTTCCGGATCAAAAATTCCTTCTACTGCGAGCTTTTGTTTGAGTTTTTCGATTTGGAGTAGTATATCCCCTTGTCCTAATTCTTCTACTCTGGTTACGTTGAGATTATAAGAACCACCTGCTTCGTAGAGAGTGATGGTTCCATAGACCTGGATTTCTTTTCCATCGGATAATGGTTTTCCGGAATAATTTTTGTTTGAGTAATTGAAAAAAGTACATCGAATCAAAGATCCAGCGTCTTTGAGAGAAAAGTAAATATGTCCTGAACTGGCCTTGCTATAGTTAGAAATTTCTCCTCGGACCCAGATATTTTTTAAATCTTTGGAACCGGAAATCAGATTTTTAATGATTCTAGTAACTTCCGAAACGGAAAGAGGTTTGGAATCTTCCAATGTTTATCTATGTCCTTTGTTCAAAATCAATTCTCGGCGATACAATTTCCAAAAATCCCATAAAATGACAACTAACGTGACTGTAACCGGCCCTACAACCAATCCCATAATTCCAAATTCTTTGATTCCTCCGATCAAAGATAAAAAGATTAAAAGTGGATGTGCTTGCAGTTTTTTATCGAGCATTCTAGGTTTTACAAAATTTTCTAGAACTACGTAAAAGAATAGTCCACTTCCCATAAAAAAAATGGCCATCATAGGATTGTTTTCTAAAAAGAGAATGTAGAGACCGATCGGAAGCCAAACTGCAGAAGTGCCTACAACCGGAATGATGGAAAAAAAAGCGGCTAAACTTGCGTATAAAAACGGGCTAGAAATTCCGGCGATCCATAGAAGAATATAAATCGCTGTTCCTTGTAGAATTGATATGATTAGATTTCCTCGTATTACAGTTTGAACTGCTGCAGTTAATTTTCTTCCGACTTGTTCTTCTAATTGTTTGGAAAAGGGAAGGTTGTCTAAAATGAATCTTTCTACTTTTTTTCCGTCTTGATAAAGAAAGAATAAAACTAACAATGCAAAAAAAAGATTCATTAGAATTCCTGTAGGTAATTCTATATTTCCTAAAATAAAAGAGGAAGCGTTGCTTAAAATTCCATAGATACTGTCCAGATTTAGAATATCCACGTAATTTTCTGCAAATTCTCCGTATATTTCGGGAACTTTAACCCAGAAAAATTCGTTGTCCGTGATAAAATCTGTAAGAAGTGCAAAATTCATTAAAGTTTCGATAATTTTATCTTCGCTTAATGAAATTCTTAACTTAAAAAGAATGGAAAGTGCTTCGCTAATCAAAGTACGAATTACAAAGTAGGATGGAAGTAATACGATCATAGATACGAGTGTGATCATGATCCAAGGTACGAGCCACTGAAGTTTTTCTCCTAAATATCCTTTTAAAAGTTTATGAGGTCTTCTGGTTGCAAGGTACAAAATCAGTGCCATTAGAGAAGAATATAAATAAGGTCGAAATACTAAAAAGAAAACACCGATTGCAAATAGGAATAAGATAGAAAAAAAAATGAGGAAAGTATATTTTCCGGGTTCAGGGTTGAAGTGAATTGGTTCGATCATGGATTTTTAGCTTCCTGAATTTTTATAAAAAAGTTTGATTTTACTTCCGTTTTCCAAAGCTTCTATTTGAATCGTTATTACTTTTTTGTTTTGGCTTTCTACCATCATCACCGTTTTGTTTTCAGTGATTTCTTCCTGTAAAATTTTCCAATAGAGAGATTGGAAAATGGATTCATAATAAACTTCCATTTGCTTTTTCTTAAATGTATGTGTGAATAAAAGAAAAGATTCTCTCGTTTCAAAATAACCCCTTTCGGATTTGAGTTCTGTAGAATAAATCAGATCGGAACCTTCGGGAACAAATTCGATTGGAAGAGATCTAGGATTTCGAACTGGATGATTTTGCAACGTAAGTTTATTATAACGATAAAGTTCCGTTTTTTTAGAATCTTTAGTTTCGCCAAACGTGGGTATTGTGAAAAAGAAAAACCAAAAAATTATGGTAAGACTAATTTTCCAAATGGTTAAGGGTGTTAGACCAAACTTTGGGAAAGTAAATTTTCGATCTAAATTTGAATGGTTTAAGAATTGTAAACAAATAGGATTCACTTTTTTTACTTGAACCTTACGCTTGATCACTGACAATTCTTTTATTCTAACTTCATGACTTTTCACGAAACTCTGCTTCAAATTCTCAATCGTTTTTCCGAAACGAACCCTATTTTTCTCTGGCTCTTTTTTGCCTTTTCTAATTTTGCGGAAAACGTTTTTCCTCCTTGGCCTGGAGATACGGTTACTGCTTTTGGAGGATTTTTAGTAGCAAGAAATTTACCTGCATTTGGCTGGATAGAATTGATTACGAGCACATTGATAGGAAACCTTTTTGGGGCCTGGGTAATGTATCGTTTTGGTCAAATTTTTCTGGATTGGGCCAAGAAAAAAGAATTTCCTTTTAAAGATTCTATTTACGATGAGCAATCTATAGAAAAGACATTAGCTTGGTTTCGAAAAAATTCTATTTTAGTTGTTTTGTTTAGTCGGTTTTCGGCGGGGATTCGATTTTTTGTTTCTATTGTTGCTGGAATGGTAAAGATGAACCCGATTCTTTTTTTTGGATGTTTTAGCATCGCGGTAGTTCTTTGGTGTGGAATTTTAATTATTTCCGGTTTTTTTCTGGGTTCTAATTGGGAAAATGTTTTAGGTTTTTTAGAAATTTATAATAAAATCATTATCACTTTGGTGGTTCTTGGGGTAATTCTGTTTTTTTGGCGTCGAAGACAAAAAACGGCTAGAACAAATTCTTAGACTTCGTGTGAGTTCCCACATTTTAAAGTAAAACTTAGA
>NZ_FTNA01000015.1:19240-106438 GCF_900156205.1 Leptospira interrogans | reverse complement strand
GCTAAAAAATCAATCATAGCCACTTCTCGCAAAATGATCGAAATCCTTTACACAATGATTAAAACGGGAGAACTTTTCGATTCTATGCCTGAAAAAGTATTGAATCGAAAATTAACTCAATATGGTCTTATGTAATAAAATTGCGGAAGGGATTGACACAAGAAACATAGGAGAGAGCACCCACAAGTTGAATAGGATTTTAGAATCAGAAGAATTAAAAACGCACATTTTTCAAGTGTTCCGACAAGAATGAGTCTTTTTACTTGCAAAAAGTATGTTTTTCTGATAGATAAAAATTTTCCCAAGCCTTTCCACCTCCCACCCAAAAATAGGAAAAACTCAACACAACGCTCTTTATGAATCGCGTTGTGGGGTGGGAACTAAATTTTGCAGAGGATTTGTCGTAATTCCACAGATTTATATTGAGATCCAAATACTTGTGGGTAAGGTTATGGTAATCATTGAGTTTAGCAAGCCAAGCACTTTAGTTTCACAAAAATGTGGGAACTATTACAGAAACTTCATCAGTAAAATGTAAAAGTTCCTACATCTTACTGATAACGATTTAGAAAGGTTCACTTTTAAACTGTGCGTAAATTTCAGGACTTGAAAAACCAAACAAAGTGATTTAAATTCTGAAAATGAATTTATCTTATTAATGAAAAATCGAAAACCTACAAAAATCACTCCAATCACACACAAATAAGCATCTAATCTTTGTAATACTATTAATCTCTATAAAATAGAATACTTTAATTTTTTATCGCAAGCCTTAGCCTTATTTCAAAGCAAAACATTATAATTACTTTATATTCATAAATAAGAAAAAGAACGTATTGATTTTAAATATATTATAATATTTAAAATCTAACTTATAAAAGTAGATCCGTAAAAAAGCACTTATAAAATTAATAAACTATTAATTTTATATTATAATTGTTAAAAAATTCAATAGTCGATACATAAACAAAACCGCTTCAATCTTCCAATTCAGTGTAGCAGAAACAAATGAGAATTAATTTTTAAAAACTCTATTATAAAAATTAGAATGTTAGCGAATTACTTAGAAATATAAAAGCTTGTTCTAAAACTTCAAAAGTGGAAACTACTATGAAAATTTAACGATATTAGAACTTCTCGAAAGTTTGCAAATTGCCAAATACAACCTAATTTGTAGGAACTACTGCATTTTATTAAAAATTTCTAAAGAATTATCCCGTAAATTTTTTTGAGGCTTTGGGACAAGATCATAATATTTTGCACTCAATAGGCTTTTTATCCCGAAAATTTTCAGTATTCAACCTTATAGAGATCAGTAATATTTTAAATTAGAGTATAAAATAGTTAACGAATATCACAAATACATAACTCTTTTAAAAACTTTCAAAAGCAAAGGCAGTAAAAACAAGAAATTATTTCAGAGAAACCACCATAAAACCCAAAAATGATTTCAAATCAAACTTTTATATACAACATTTTCATGATTATAATTCATTAAAAATTTATTTTATAAAGACTTTATAAACTATAAAATTTTCCAAAACAAAAAAGTATAACGGATAATATTTTATAAATCCCTACTGACTTCTACAAAATTGAGTGCCTATAAATATTATAGGCAAAATGTAGATTAACGCAAGTTCGGTGTAAGAAAAAATTTTCTAAAAGTAAGAGTCCCTACAATGTTAGAATTTGTTTGCAAAATCGTGATTTGCAGCAGTTCCCATACTTGAATACGACAGATTCAATTCTTATAAACTTCTATTTTATAAATTGTGGTAGTTCCTATATTTAAAGAATCAATCTGCAAAATTACTCTTAACTATATAATAAGGTACCTAATATTTTACATAGAATCAGCGTTTTGTGATAAAATTAATGGTACTCAATTTTCTAGAGATCAGTAGGACTCCAGCTTTTCTCAGCGTCATGGGCTCTTTACACCAAATCCACGTTAGGTTAACGTGTTTTTGGTATAGCCAATGAGAAAACGATCGTAGCGCAAGGGACCTAGCAAAACTCCCTTTCAAATCCAGTGTCTCACTTCTTGAACTCAATAAAACGCTTCCGATGAGTGCCCGACAGATCACATTTTATAATAAATTGTAACTTAAGACAAAATATTGCATTATGTTTCTTTGATGCAATTTATTGATTAGAGTTAAAAGTGAGATCCGAAAACGCCAGATTCTCCCAACTTTTATTTCTCTGAATTCATGGGATTGATGTGCAATCCATTTGATTGAGTTGTTTATTACATAGTTTCAAATATAATAATTTTATAAACTACTAAAAAATATTACTCTTACATTTGCGAACTTTCTAGCAATTCTTCCACCATAAAACCTTTGTAATTTTTAGGTTTTGTTTGAACAAGCTTTCAGTATTACTGTGGAATCTTAGGTCCGAGTTCGATCACCAATTGTTCTTCTGGAACCGTAAGATCGATTTTATCTACTTTTTCCGGAACTCTACCGGATGAAACATCCTCGGTCAAATTTTTAATTTTAGAAAGTATGGTTTCGTCTGTACAATTAGAAATGGAAATTACGTTCGGAAGATTTCTTCCCCAAGAAAAACGAACCCCCGGACTATCTACAAAAAAGGATTCCGTAACTCCGTCTCCTTCCTTATCGATCATCGTAAAAATCGTGGAATCCCCAGCAACTACCACTATTTTTTTTCCTTTTTTCCACTTATCCACTTTGACCCGAGTGTTTGTCATTTCCCGATTCCAAAGATAATAGTATAATTTTCTAATTTGAGAATCGATTAACTTATCCCTTGCGAGTTTATATAACTCTCCATATTTTTTGCCGACTTCTTCTTCTCCTTTCATCTGACCGTCAAGTTCCCTAGGAGTAGTAGAGTGTAGATAAAAATCGGGAATACCATTCACGGTATTTGTATAAAAAGCCTGATCTTTTCTATCACCCGGATATGGATTGGTGGAAGCTCCCGGATTTTTCAGGAAATTGATTAGTATGTTTCTTCTTTCGTTTACTTTTTTTCTGAGTTCTTCCGCCCTAAAACGAATCGTAGTCGTTTTTGGAGAATCTTTTCCATAAAAACGTTCTGATCTTTCAAGTTCCCCACTTACAGCTCTTTCAGAAGCATAATTTTTCAATAACTCTTCATCATATTTTAAAAGAAGATCCAACTCTTTCGTTTTTTTCAAAGGTTCGCTGGAAACTTGAACCATCTCACCTGTGTTAGTTGATGAACTTGAACCCGGCGTAGCATCGGAAGTTTTATTTACAGAAGTGGAACCTACGTCTTGAGATCGATTTGAATGTACAGTCCTCTCCGATTCGGGAAGTTTATAATATTCCGATTCTAACTCTCTCAGTCTTACGTAATTGGAAATTTTGACCAGGTATTCCCTTTCCTTTTCTCGAATTTGATTTGGATCGTCGTAGCCGTCCTTAAGTAACGTTAGTTGTCCTTTATAAATAATTAAGAGAGTTGCTTCGGAAGAATCCCGATTTGGATTGGTTTCGGACAAGGTTTTACCTTCCTTATCCACAAGTTGAATGAAATGAAATGCTAAACGATCTGTCCTAAAATCGGTGATATTTTGTATATCCGGTGATATTTGCAGATCGGAAGATGATGATAGATTTTCCACTAAAATGAATACAATAAGAAAACAAATTAAAAACGATTTTTTTAGATTCAAATTTTTTAATAAGAATCGAGACAGAACCCGTTGAACGACGAGGCTTTGAGCTTTGAAAGCGCCAATAGAAGTGAAAGATTGAATTATCCGACTTAATCTTTTTGAGAAAGTAAAAATAAACTTAAACGTCTCGTTTTTTATGAATCGCTCGAGAAGTTTTTGAACACGCTGTAAGTTAGTTCGTAATTTGGCGCCGAATATCTTATATGCGATATTTCTTATATTTTTGGAAAAATTCTTAAATTTACCGATCGATAACAAACGATCCAGAAATTTGGATTTCATCTTGTTTTTAGTATCGGCCAAAAAAACAGACGAGAAAAGTGAATCAATTCCTTTTATGTGATAAATCGAGAGAATATTCCATTCCGGAGATGTTTTCGGATAACCCGTCTAACCTATATTCCACGCTCTGAATGTCTTGAAAATTCTCGAAAACGGTTTTTTCCAAAGCTAGAAAGGTAGAATCCAAAAGTGCCATTTTTTTTCGAGCGATTTCCTTTTGTTTTTCTTCGTCGTTCATCCTTCGAGCATAAGTATAATCGATTCTAAATTTCATTCCAGAAAGAATTTCCTGAAGAGTGGATTTTCTAAAATCTAAAATCAATGTTCCTCCGTTTTTCCAAATCGCTTTTACCGCGTATTGGATTTCGGGAAGACGCTTTAGATTTTTATAATGTTCTCCTTTTCCTCCCTCTAAGGTTTTATCAAAATAAGAAGATTCGCTAATTTCTCCGATGAGTATCATCGTTTTATGACGAAACTCTTCATCCTCCAAAAGAACTTTTCTACGAACCGGAAAGACCTGGCGTTCTCCATCAGAAACGTAAATTGTTATTTCGGTCCTATGATCCCGGTTACCTAACTCATAAAGTGAAAATGGGACTAAAGTGACAAAAGGACTGTTACCCGAAAGTATAAACGAAGTAAAAAATAAAACGACCCCGATCCACGAATAAGTGAGAAATAAGGTTTTACGAGAAACTCCGTCCTCGCTCGCAGTACGAAAAAGCCAAAGGTATCCTTGATTGATTTTTTCTACCGCTCTTAGGGCCGCTTCCCAAATTGTATCTTTAATCGTATTTGCAGATTCTTTAATGTTTTGCCAATTCATATCCACGGATTCCTTCTACAATGCTTTTCGCTATCTTTACTTGTAAACTCTTGCTCTGCAAAAGTTTGGATTCTTTTTCATGAGAAAGATACCCCATCTCTACGAGAACCGCAGGCATAAGACTTCCTCCCAGGACTGAAAAATCCGCCTTTTTCACTCCCCTGGACAGGATTTGAGGTTGGAGCTTTTTTTTCATCTCCGATTCCAAAGATCTCGCCAAGATTCTACTCCTTCTCTGAATCAAAGAAGACATCATTCCGGCCTGAATTTTTTTGACGACTGGACTTCCCTTCGCTTTGAGAATTTTATTTTCTAAAAGTGCGGTTTCTCTTGCCGATTCTGTAGAAGGGGTTTGTGAAAGATAATAGATCTCGAATCCGTTCACTTCTTCGTTGATGGACGAATTACAATGAAGACTGATAAACAAAGTGCTTCCGTTTTTTTTGAGTTCCCGATTTGCAATCTCGGATCTACGTTCCAATTCTATAAAAGTGTCGTCAGCCCTCGTTAATACTATGTTGATCGTAGGATATACTTTTTCAAAAAATTTTTGTAGAATCTTTGCCACTTGTAAAGCGACTGACTTTTCGTTGGTTCCATCATTCGACAAGGTTCCTGGGTCCTTTCCTCCATGTCCAGCGTCTATAAGAATTGTCTTAACTTCCAATTTTTCGGCACTAGGCAATACTTCCAACTCCAACACGTTTTCCTTATATTCGTAACGAACATCCTCTGGCATAAGTTGTACAAAAAGAGCTTCTACAATTTCAGGAGGAATCAGAAAATCTTTTTCTTTATAAAGAATCGGAACGGAAATTTTTTCTATAGTTTGATTGAACGTATAAAAAGAAGAACCTACTCTAAAACGAACTTCTCCGGAAGGATGTTGAATCGATCCAACAAAAGTCGCGGGATTAAACGTAGATTTGAGAGAAGGAAATTCTCTTTGAACATCTTCAAAGCGCACATAACGTTTAGAAGACTGTGTAGAAATGGAAACTTTGGCTTCCAAATTCCACAAACTTAGTAAAAATAAGATCAGCCCCCAAAGATAGATTTGATTTTTTGCCAAATCGAAACCTTTTTCTTTTTAGTATCTTCTTTTACCGTATCGTTTATATCGAATAGATTCCGTTTGTTTTTATCGTATTGTTTACCGAACTGTTGATTTTTATTCTGATTTCGACTATTCTGTGCACCACGCCCCGTTCGGCTCTGTTTGTCTTTGTTCTGAAATCTATGTTGGTCTTTTGCAGATTTTTTTCCTTTCGGTTCTGAGGATAAAACGGAATCCGCCTTTTGCAAAAATAACTCTGCTTCTTGAATTGCAGCAGCCGGTTTTTTCTTGTGAGAATCTTTCGCGGTAGAATGTGTATGACTTGTATGTCGTTTATCCCTTTTGCGATTTCGATCGTGTTTATGTGGGGCGCGGTCGTTGTCGTGAGGACGTTTCCCATTTTGTTTAAAATGAGTTTCTTTTTCTCGATCGTAAGAATCCCCCCCAATAAAAGATTGAAAATCACCTGCAGGAAACTGAATATATTCTTCGTTTACTTCTAAAATTTCGATCTTTTGTTTTAGATATTTTTCTATCTTTTCTAGTTCCACGTAATCTGATTCGGAACAAAAACCAATCGCTTTTCCTTTTCTTCCCGCCCGTGCAGTTCTACCGATTCTGTGTACGTAATTTTCGGTATCCTGAGGAAGATCGTAATTATAGACGATATCTATATTTTCTACGTCAATTCCTCTGGAAGCGACGTCGGTTGCGACCATGTATCTGTATTTTCCGGATTTAAAATCTCGGAGAAGTCTAAGTCTTTTTTTCTGATCCAATTCGGAAGATATTCCGGTTACTGGAACCCCATATTTACGGAGAGTATATACAATTTTTGGAATATTCGCTTTATAATTTGTGAATATGATCCCTTGACCTTCTTCTTTTGAGTTTATGATTAGATTGGTCATATAAGGAATTTTTTCTTCTCTTCCCAAATGAACAATTTTCTGATCAATTCTTTCGGTGATAATCTTTTCAGGATTGATTTGAATTTCTACTGGTTCGTTTAAGAAACGATAGGCGAGCCTCATCACTTCCACAGACAAAGTAGCGGAATACAACAAGGTCTGTTTCCGATTCTTACACTTATGTAAAAGCCAACGGATGTCTTGGATAAATCCCATATCCAACATTCGATCCGCTTCATCGAGTACAAAAAATTCTACGTTCGATATATCAATAGAACCAGACTTAATCATATCGATTAATCTTCCGGGAGTAGCGACGATAATTCCGTTTAATCCTTCTAAATCCTTATTTTGGGACTTGTAATCGGTTCCTCCTATAATCGGGACTGATCGGATTCCTTCGGAATGTTTGAGTAATTTTTTTGCCTCTTCCGCGATCTGCATCGTAAGTTCTCTTGTGGGAGCTAATACGAGCGCTGCAATTCCTTGTATTCCTTTGGTTAGAATGTTATGAATGACAGGAATTAAAAACGCGACGGTTTTTCCGGTTCCGGTTTGTGCAAGTCCGGTAATATCTTTTCCTTCCAATCCATGTGGAATCGATTTCTCTTGGATCGGAGTTAGTTCCGTATATCCGATTTCTTGAATGGCAGAAAGTAATTTTGGATGGATGGATAGTTCTTCAAATTTCATGTGTGCTGCTTCTGAGCGATTAAGTGGAATGTATCACCATAACAGGCGAGGTCTGAAAGACATGTAAAAAGACGATGATTCAGTGTTTTTCCTCTCCAACCCCGATCTCGGGACGGGTGGTAGGACATCGGTTTCCTATACTCAGTCTTAAAACCGTATCCTTTCAACATTTTTTTCAGAGACCCTGGGCTGTAATCCCAAAAATGGTCTGATGGATGTGTGCGAAACCATTCTTCCGGATTCGTTTGAAACGTTGGGCCATAAAGAGAAGGCAAACCTAAGAATAAAAATCCTCCTGGTTTGACTAGATTCGTTAACTTTTCAAATACAAAATCCGCATCTGGAAAGTGTTCTATTACAAAGAAGGCAGATACTACGTCAAAGATACGACCTTGTAATACATTCTCCTCTAAAAAAGAAGCACAGAAAACTTCCAGTCCCAAAGTCTTTTGAGAATACTGAGCTTCGGCAGGTGAAATTTCAAGACCAGTTACTTGATAACCCTCTTTTCGAGCCTCGTCTAAAAAAAATCCTGCGGCCGATCCAAGTTCGAACAAAGTCGCTCTCATTGGATCTTGAAACTTTCGTATAATTTTAAGCCGTCTTTGTGCCAATATACGAAGAGAAGTTTCGTCCTCGTAATAGGTTTTTTGGTATTGGTTTTTATATTCTTCTAAAAAATAAGAGTCCTTGTATTCCCTAAATTTAGCAAGTTTATAGTAACAAACCCCGGTTCTTTTGCAGATTTGATATTGTTCGGGATATTGAGGATGGGGAACAAGTTCAAGTTTCGGATACATTCTCTGGATCTAGTGAAACCAAAAGGGAAAAGAAAGAAAATTCCTTTTTTCGAAACTGCTTGAAAAATCGAGGGATACTATCTTTCTGGAAGGATCTTCTATGATTCTTTAGAAAGTAATGAACATTTTAAATAAAATCGAATCCCTTGGTTATAAACTTCCACCCCCTCCTCAAGCAATCGCAGCGTATATTCCAGCAAACCGATCCGGAAATTTAGTTTTTACTTCCGGTCAACTCCCTCTTAAGGAAGGACAGTTGATTCTTTCCGGTAAATTGGGCGAAGACCTTTCCATCGAAGACGTAAAAGAAGCCACCATTCAAGCCAGCTTAAACGCAATTGCGGCGGCTTCGGCAGTTTGTGGTGATCCGGATAAAATCATTAAGGTGATAAAAGTCGGAGTTTTTGTAGCTTCTAGTCCGAACTTTTCGGAACACCATTTAGTAGCCAATCATAGCAGTAATTTTTTTCTTTCCGTGTTTGGAGAAACGGGACGTCATGCACGTTTTGCAGTGGGTGTTTCTTCTCTTCCTTTGAATGCTCCTGTGGAAGTGGAAGTGACCTTTCAGGTTGAAGATGTTTCGTAATCTTTGGAAAGATATTCAGTGGAGCTTTCGTTCGGTTCCTCTGGTTTTGAAAGAATGGCTTACGTTTTATCTTTCTTTCTCTGGAAGGTTTCAAGAATTCTGGAAAGAAAAATCCATTTCTGAAAAAGGTCTTTTTATTACACTTACTCTTCAACTTTTATTTAGTCTTTCAACTTGGATCGAATATACGATCAATTTAGGCGGCGAAGAAACCGAGGGGCTTAGAGTTTCGTCTAACTTTTATTTTATTTTTCTTTCCGCAGGTGTTTTTTTCTTTGGTTCGTTTTGGCGCTCTCATTGGTTAGATATTTTTCTTTTGAGTGTTCAATTTCTTCTCGGCTTAGGTGCGTTAGCCGGTATTTTCTTTCCAGAATCTTTTTTTGTGAACTTTCTTAATACTACAGACTACGTCTTCAGTTGGAAATTTTATGCCTTTTTGTTCGCTTGGGGTTTTACTACTTTATTTTCTTTAAGACTTCTTTTTGAAAAAGACTAAATTTGTAACTTTAGAAGTTTATTACGTTTTTTGAAAGTTTATCAGCATTCATGAAAAATTTTAGAAATTTAAAATAACGTGAGTTCTACGTAAAAAACTCATAATTTTGAAATCTGAACTCTACAAATTGATTTTTTAAATGTGGGAACTACCACAAAACTTAGATTTATCTGTAAAATGATGTGGGAACTCTTACAAATTACGATTTTAGGAATAAATTCTAAAATTGTAGAGACTCATACTTTTAGAAAATTTCCTTATGCCAAACTCACGTTAAAATAAGGATAAACCGCACACATTTTACTAAAAGCATAATCTTTTAGAAGTTTCTAATAAAATGCTGGAGTTCCCACATTTCAAAACTTCAACGTAAAATTCTCAATTCGCAGTAGTTCCCACAGATTTAGTCTCATTGCGCTTTTTCAAAAACTTTCTGTATTTCAATCGTGGTGGTAGTTCCCACACTTTTACTGATTTAAATAGCGTGAATTCGATGTAAGAAAATCTGAACGAATCCAGGTGCCCTCGGCAGCCAGAACGGGCTAAACTCTGGTCAATAAAGTATATACAGAAAACATTATACAACAATCGTCTTTATTTTCAAACGGCGTCATACATCCAAAAAACCGTCTCACACAAATACATTAAAAATTTATAATATTAAAAATAAAAGTTCGATAAGCTTACAAATTACAATTCTAAAATCTTCTCAAAACAGAATGCCCATATGGATACGATTCTTTCAGATGAGAAATAAAACCGGAATAGGTAAACCAGCCCCGAGAACCAAATTCTTTAGGTGCTCTTTCAATATGCATTTCCTGAGCTGGCATAAAACTGAATCCAATCAAAAAGAATTTTTCTCCTTTTCGATTTTCTGCTAAATCTAAAATCATAGAGACGTGTCCAATTCCTCCAGTTTCATTCTGGACAAACAAATCTCCTGGTTTTAAATCCGTTTCCGAAATAATTTTTCCACCTTTTTTAATAGAATACGAGTTGGAAGACGCGAACGCTTTTCTCAAGAAGGAAAAGTAAGAAAGTCCGCTTTTGGAAAAAAACTTTTGATTTCCATTATAATCAAAAAGATACAGCCGATTTAAATGGTTGTTTTGTTTATGATATTCTGCCCATATACGCATCGTATAATCCGCGCATTGCTCTAAATCACTCTGAAACAAAAGTGGAACGTCTAAAATTGCAATTGTATCATAACGTCGAATGATATTCTCTTTTTTATATGTCCAAAGAGTTCGATCCGATTTTAACGGAAGATTTTGTACAAAATCCGGAAAAGAATTTTTTTTAAACCGAACCCGTGTACTTTCCGACGGAAGTGCAATTTCATTCACCTTAGAAGGTATAGTATCTGCATATACACAACTGGAAACACCAAATACGATCAAAGCTAATTTTAAAAAAAATCTTAAGGATTGGATTAATGTTAAAATTCGTTTTCGAAATTTATTAGCAAAAGTTAAAATAAGTTTCATTATAATTCTTTTTTAAGAAGGACAAAAACGATCCGTTAAATCTATTTTTTTCTAAATAACTATCGTTCTTACAATCTTATAGAATAATGCAACATTAATTTTGAAACAAACCCAGCCGTTTCTTATAGAATTTTTTAGATACTCTATTTTATAGAAGTTGGCAAACCCCATTCTATTACTGATCCCTAGAAAATTGAGTTCCCGTAAATGTTGCGACAAAGTGTCGGTTAATGCGTATTCGGTATCATACAATGCGAGAACGATTGAAGCTCAGCGTTTCACTTCTTAAATTCAATAAAACGCTGCCGATCCTTAGAGAGGCATTTGCTGAGTTTTGCGGGTCGCGTTTTAGGTCGTAGCTTAAGACGAAATATCATATTACGTTTCTTTCATGCAATTATTGACTGGAGTTAAAAACACGATTCTGCAACGCCGGATTTCGTCCCAATTTTTTTTACGCCGAAATTATATCCAGCTTGAAATCATTGGCTTTTTTGTGTGAGATCCCACATTTTGAAACAGTCTCAAAATCGTATTATTTTCATGCGTTCGAGTAATAATTAACGTGAATAGGAACGTAAGAAAAAATTTTATAAAAGTATGAATTCTTACAATTTTAAGAATTGCTTGTAAAATCATGGTTTGTGGGAGATCCCACATTTTAAGTTTCAAAACAATTTCAGAATTGTATTATTTTTATACATCCGAGTAATAATCATGAGCTTGTCCCAAAACCTTAGAATCAATCGTCTTTAAACTCACAATAAAATGTAGTAGTTCCCACAGAAATCGCAGTATCGAATGATTTATAGTTTTTTAACATTTTTCTGTTACTATAATTTCTATATGAGTTACAGCATTTTGTGAAACCCAATCTCACTTCCTAAGGATCGTTAGATAGGCTTTGAGATAGATCTTATATAACTCTGAGTAATACATGAAAGATTCATAATGTTGTGTAAACTTCCGAGGCCAACGATCAAAACAAAGAATGGTCAAAGTTTTGTATCCTATGATTTGGCCCGATCCAAATCTTTAAATTTTACAAACAAAAATTATCAATTTGTAAACTAAAACTTTATAGTCTCATGTAAAAAGTGCAGAATCATTTTACAAAAGAAACATATAAATCTAATATACGACTGTATCTTCTATTTCTTTTTGCCAATCTTTTCAACCAAATCTACTAAAAGTCGAACCCCGTATCCGGTTGGCCCGTTACCAATTTGAGTTCCAGAAGTTTTTTTTCTCCAAGCAGTTCCTGCAATATCAATATGTGCCCAAGCGATCCCGGGTTCCACAAATCTTTCCAAAAACTTCGCCGCTGACAAAGAACCCCCGGCCCTTCCAGCCACGTTTCGAATGTCTGCAATGTCACTTTTTAAGTCTTCTGAATATTCCTCCCAAAGAGGCATTTCCCAAATTCTTTCATCCGAAGAAATAGACGCTTCTTTTAATAGATTTGTAAGAACATCGGAGTTACTCATCACACCGGCAGCTTCGTGTCCTAAAGAAATGATAATCGCTCCAGTTAAAGTTGCAAGATCCAACATGTAATCCGGTTTAAATTTTTTTCCTACATAAGAGAGTACATCTCCCAAAACTAAACGACCTTCCGCGTCCGTATTTTGAACTTCCACAGTAATTCCGTTATATGCAGTATATACGTCTCCCGGTTTGATAGCTGCGGCGTCAGGCATATTTTCCGCAACTCCAATCGCTGCAATTACAGGAACACCTAATCCTAGTTCGGCGATCGCCCCGATCGCATGGATTGCCGTAGCCGCTCCACACATATCGTATTTCATTTCGTGCATATCCTGAGCCGGTTTAATGCTGATCCCACCCGAATCAAAAGTGAGTCCCTTGCCGATGATCGCAAGTTTTTTCTTCGTAATTGGTTTTACTGGAGTATATTCCAAAAGAATCATTTTCGCTTTTTTATCAGAACCTTCGCAAACGGAAAGGATTCCCCCCATTTTTTCTTTTTTTAATTGAGGTTCGTCAAAGACTGTAATTTTAAGCCCGTTGTCTTTTGCGATTTCTTTAGATCTAGAGACAAATTCTTCCGGAGTAAAATGGTTTGCAGGAAGATGAGCGATATGACGAACTCCGTTGATATAACGGCTAACGATCTTTCCTCGTTTGAGTCCTTTTTCTGCTTCTTTCAATTTTGCTGCGTCTTGAAGTATAAAAGATACGTTCCCTATTTTTTTGGAATTTTCTTTGTATTCTTTTGCCAAAACGTTAATCGCATAAGCTCCTTGTTCTAAAGAGTTTACAATTTGATAAACTACTAAGTCCGCTGAAAGCGAGTTGGTCAAAACCTTTGGAAGATGAATTTCTAAACCCACACCTTCCCACTTTTTAAGTTTCTCTCCAAATTGAAAAAAATGTTGTGCGACTCCCCTGATTTTTATTTTGGAAGTTTCGCCTAACCCTAAATAAATGATTTTTTCGACTTCATCTGTAAAAATCTGTCCGTTTTCTCCCGTAAAAATTCCAGAAGCAGTTTGAAAAGAGAATTTCGTCTTTAAATTCTCAGGAAAATGATCTTTTAAAAGAAGTTGTAATTTATAAAACGTCTTAGAAGGATTTTTCCCGATCGAGATTTGGATTTTATTTTTATCCAGTTTCATTTTTTCTCCAATGTTTTAATGTCGGAAAGGATTTCATCTACATGTCCTTTCACGCTGACTTTGGGATATACCTTGAGAATTTTTCCGTCCGCTCCGATCAAGAATGTAGTTCTTACAATTCCCATAAATTCTCTTCCCATGAATTTTTTCATTTGCCAAACTCCATAGTCCTCGCAAATTTTTCCGTCCTCGTCCGAGATGAGTGTGAAGTTTAGTTCCTGCTTTTCAATAAATTTCTGATGCGATTTCACACTGTCTTTTGATACCCCAACCACATTAAATCCAGTTTTTTTAATCCTTGAAAAATTATCCCTAAAATCGCAAGCTTCGGTCGTACAGCCTGGAGTTTGATCTTTTGGATAAAAATAAAGTACAGTTCCTTTTGGCCCGGACAAATCGGAAAGTTTAACCTTTTCACCTTTTTCGTTAAGCGCAGAAAAACCAGGTGCTTTAGCTCCCGTTTTGAGTTCACTCATAGATACCTCTTTAAATTATCTTAGAATTCTTTTTTTAGCGTCTAGTCTTGCAAGATAGTTCTAAAAAAATTCTCATTTTTCAAAGCGGTCGTAACTCTGACCTTACAGGCAAAAATCCTTTCTTAAGAACAAGAAGTTGTCCTAAATCTAAAAAAATCACGATTAGAATTAGCGTAAGTTCGACATGAGAAATCCATAATTTATTTTTCTGAAAAAGTTGGAATCTAAACGTTTTAGATCGACTCTTTAAATGTGGGAACTACCACAAATCACGATTTTACTCAGAACTATAAAATAAGTGTCCGTATTTTACGCTGAAATAGGGCTTTGTAATAAAAATTTACGGTTCTCAATTGGATAGAGATCGGTAAGAATAAATTCTAAAATTGTGGGAACTCATACTTTTAAAAAATTCTCTCTCAGCCAAACTCATATTCATTACGAAGCTGTTACTACTATTCTAATGATTAGAAGTTTTAACGATCATTAACATTTTAGATATAAAGTAAGGACACTCTTGTTACATGATCGTCCCTGAAAAAGGCTTCAAATGTCGTATAACATAAATAAAACGCCATCCAAGAACAAATAGTAAAAAACAAAATCACCGGAAAGAATCAAAAAATTATAGAAAACGCGATGAAAATTAAACTGGAAAAAAGCTCAAATTTTTTGAAATTCTTTCGATCCTCTTCTTTTAGTCTCAAAATTTGAATTTTTCATTTTTTCAGGAACGATTACCATAGTGATTCAGTAACAAAATGTAGTAGTTCCCACAAATTATTACTCGGACACGTGAAAATTATATAATAGAATTTTTGAAAAATTAATTCTCCATCTTGTTTCTGTTTTATGAAATAATCGATTGAAGCAGTTTTGTTAATCGGAACTAGGGAATTTTTCAACAACTCTAATAATAAAAAATTATCATTTTATACCTTTCAAAATATTTGGACAAATTCTTTATAGAAGTTGCTCTTAAATTTTTACCAAACGATATACAAGATAATAAAATAAATTCAATATATTATAATATTTATTTTTTTTGATGAACTAAATGAGGTTCATCTAAATCCTTCCAAAGAGCCGAATTCCCGATTGTGAGAGACGCTTCGTGTATTTCTTCTAAAAACCGAGTTTCTTTTTCCGGAATTTTTTTCTTATCTTTTGAATCCAAAGCTTCCTTTACATTTTCGAGAATTTTATCCAAAAGAAAATTGATAGGTTTATCCCAAATCGCAGAAGTGACTACAATTACCATTCTTCTATGAGGAATCACATACACGAACTGACTTCCTTTTCCATTGGCCATAAAAGTCTTTTTACCTTCAAACTGATGCGTCCAAAGTTGATAACCATAATTTTGGGAAGCTCCCGGTTTGATCGCCTGTCTGATCCAATCCGGTTTAAGAATTTTTTTGCCTTTATAATTTCCGTTATTCAAATATAAAATCCCTAGTTTCAACATATCCACAGGCCTTAATCTCAAACCAAAACCAGCGGTCTGTCTTCCCGAAGGAGAGGTGTACCATTCATAATCTTTAAAATCCAACCAAGAGAATAAAGTTTTTTCAGCAAACTGAAGCAGTGTAGATCCAGACTTATTTTCCAAAACCGCAGCTGCAAGTTGTGAGTCCCCATTACTGTAATCAAACTTCGTTCCTGGTTTATCTTTCACTTCGGGCAATAGAGCAATTACAAGCGGATCTTCCGCCGTTCTTATATCTTCTCGTTCCGGAAATTCGGACCAACGCATTCCGGAAGCCATATGCAGAACATCTCTCAATCTTAAAGATTCTTTTCCTTCTAGCAAAGGAAAAGGTAAATTTCCCAGGGAACGAAGTGAATCCATCACCGGTTCGTCTACGTTTTTTAAAACTCCTTCAAAATTCAAAATCCCGAGTAATGTAGAAGTAACCGTTTTTGTGACCGAATAAACGCTATGGTTATGATTTCTAGTGACACCTCCCGCATAACGTTCCATGACCAACTTCCCATCTTTTAAAATCAAAAGAGAACGAACCTCTAATCCTTCTTCTCGAATGGATTTTGATAAGCGAACTAAAGGAGCAGAATCTAAATCGGCATCTTCCGGTAAAACGACCGAAAAACCTTCAAATGGAGTTCTGTTGAGTTGTTTTGGAGCAAAAGAACGAGAAACTGTTTTAAGCGCCACTTCTCCATCTCGCCCAGCACTGGTGCAAGAAAGAAACCATACTACCCAGATCAGAAAAAACAAAATTCTCATATTAACGCTCACACTTTTTATAAAAGATTGAAATCGATTCTTTTTCATCTGTATTCTGATTTTTGAAATTTATTTCCTATCGTTTTTTTAAACCGACGGACCTTTAAACAACTTTCAAACCAGGATTTGAGTAGATTTTTTTTAATCTTTTGTAAGAATTTATTCATTGAGACTGTAGTTTTACGATGGATTCAAAATTTGTTGTTCGTTTTTTTCTGATCTGCTTTTTTTGCGCTTCCATTATAACCACGAATTGTTTTGCCCGAGTCGACTGGGATTCTCCCAATCCTAAAAAAGGAAAAAATGCTCCATCACCAGACGCTTTTCCTACCGCAGAAGACGCCAATCTTACGCAAGTGGAACGCGCCAAACTGATCCAAGAAAAAAAACGAATCGGACTTTCTCCGGAAGGGTTTGCACTGATCGGTCAAGAATCTAAATTCTCTTACGAAAACGCCTGCACTCAGTTACTCTCTAAATGTCAGGCAAACTGTATGGAGGAATGGTATCCTTTTACTTCTATTTTCTTACCAATTATAGGTTATAGAAGCGCAAAACAAAGACAATGTATGGATCGATGTAATCAATTTTGCAAACTACCTAGTAGAATTCTATCCGGAGAGACAAGTACAACTCCTTCGACCCCAGTTTCATTTCCTCAATAAAATTCTTTCAATAAACACTGATTAGTCGGTTATTTGTTTCGCAATACTTCGACTGAACTCAATTTTACTCTATAAAACGAAATCCATGAGGAGTGTTTGTTGAGTTAGACAAACGTGAGTTTGACATAGAACTTGTCTTAAAACCTCAAAGAATTTTACGTGATCATTCTTTAGAAATTTTTAATAAAATAGAGTTGTTGAAAAATTCTATAGTGGAGTTCAACAAAACTACTTCAATCGACAGTTTCCATACAACGAAAATCGATGGCGAATTAATTTTTCAACAACTCTAATGTAGTAGTTCCTACAAAAACCGTCTCATTTGGCAGTTTGCGAACTTTCAAGTAGTTCTAATGTTGTTAAATTTTCGTAGTAGTTCCCACATTGGACGGCTTTAGGACAAGCTCACAAGAATTCGTTTGATAAAAACCTGATTTTTCCATAAAAAATAAATGTAGAACTCCCCAACTTGAATCACAAAAAATGAATGTTTAAAAATTTATCATGGGACTTAATCTGTGGGAACTCTCACAAATCTATATTTTACGGTAAAACTCTGAAATGTGGGAACTCCACTGTTTTTACATTTAAAAATTAAGATCAACCATTTCCATAAACGAATGTAGAAACTACTACTTCATAGAAAAATTTTCTTAGTTTTTCTTACACCAAACTCACGTTAAACAAAACCTTGTATGGGTCACCGCGATCATTGCTGGGCAAGAGCCTACGCTCCGCTATCTCCGGCTACGTCTCGCTTACTATGCGCGCGAGATGTATATAAAACATCCCAGATTCCCCAGAAACGACCGATTTCTCCTGCATTTGGAACCAGTTTAAAATCCATTCTTCCTTGAATCAACTCTCCCGGATCCACACGAAATCTCACAGGAAATTGAGAAGAATACATATCATTCCCCGGAAATCGAATCGTCGTCTTTAAAATTCCGTTCATATATACTTTCAATTCTCTTGGTTTAACCCCCTTTGGTCTTTCAGTATATGTAAACTGCGTTAGATCCATTTGAACATAAATCGGATCGTTACCGAACGGGTCTGCGGTCAAATAAAAACGAAGCCCTTCTTCTGGAATCATTCTACAAAGGCCATCTTGAAGTATACCTGTCCCAGCACCGGGAGCAACATCGGGACGATCCCTCTCCAATTGCATTCCATTATGAATCGCCCAGGTAGAAAGTTCGACATAAGTTCTAAAATCTTCCGTTCGAAGAGGTTCCCCATCTTCTCCTTGATGATCAAAGTTGATGAATTTTTTAAATTTCGGATTTTCTTTCGATTGTAAAAACCACGTATTGGTAAAAGTAAAACAGAATAAAACGAGTATTAACCGGTGCCAAAACCATCTACTCTAGTATCGACAGGATTGGGAAAAATTTGATCACATTCCATACAATTGAACAGGCCGGAAAAACAATTCATTCCCCTTGCGTAGTGACCTTAGGAAATTTTGATGGAATCCATCTGGGACATCAAGCGCTTTTGGATCAGGTTTTAAAAGTTTCCCAAACAACCGGACTCTCTTCCTGTGTAGTCACCTATGATCCAAATCCAGCGATCGTACTCGGAAAAAAAGCTGGAATGAAAATTTTGATGTCCCTTGAAGACAAAGAAGAATGGATTCGTCAAAAAGGAATTGATTTTTTAGTCGTTCTTCCATTTAACACCGAATTAGCGGAAATGAATGCGGAATTGTTTTTAGAGGAAATTTTACTTAAACAATTAAAAGCTAAAAATATTATCATTGGCTTCAACCATTGTTTTGGCAAACAGAGGAGAGGTAATTACGAACTTTTAAAAGAATATTCAGAAAAACTAAAGTATTCAGTAAAAAAAGTAGATCCGGTATACTTAAATGATACTAAACTTTCTAGTTCGTATGTAAGAAGATTGATAACGGAAGGTAACGTAAAAGAAGCCTTTCATTGTTTGAATCGTAGTTACTCTATATCCGGAATTGTAGTGGGAGGGCACAAGCGAGGAAGGGACATCGGGTTTCCAACTGCAAACGTTAAACCGAATACGGATATTTTACTTCCAGGCATCGGTGTTTACGCTGGTCTTACTCAGGTAGAAGGAATTGAATATCCTTCTATGATCAATATAGGTCGTAATCCTACATTCGGTATAAATTCGTTGACCCTAGAGTCTCATATATTCGACTTTCAAAAAGATATATACGACCAAACTGTGAGAATCTATTTTAAGGAAAAAATCAGAGATGAAATTAAATTTTCAAGCGTTGAAACATTGATTTCCCAACTCAAACAAGATGAAATCCTCACAAGAAACATTCTAAAATCCACAATTGGAAAAAACTCGGCCCATTTTTAAGTGTAGTTTAAATAAACTAGTAAATATTATAGTTTTAAATTTATCATCGCAGCTTACATTGAGGCGGGTAAAATTTTCAAATTCATTTTTTTTGCATGAACTATTATCTTTTTCTTCCGATGATTGCTTTTGTTGCGAACACTATGTTTATAGCTTTCGTATATGCAAGACGTACCAAAAATCCTGTTATTCGTTCTTACTTACTCTATACGATTATTTTAGAAACCTGGCTTTTTACTCATATATTCTATTGGGCCTCTCCTTTCGAAACTTGGACGACTTGGGCTTTTAGAATTCTTTCTATCACTTGGCTTCCAGTTGGTTTGTTTTATTTAGAATTTGTTTATATCTTTTCTCAAAATTTAAATTCAAGAACTCAAACTACAAAAAGTCGTTCTTTATTAGGATCTAAAACTTTTTCCTTAGAAATTTTTCTTTGGTTCTTCAGAATCGGAATTCCAATCCTATACTTGATAACACTTTTCACAAACTGGATCATTCATGGAACTGCACACTATTATTGGGGAAATGAAAATGAGCCCAGTCCTTTGTATTATTTTGTAATTCTCATTTTTATAACATTTCCCTCCTTTATAGGTTTGGGAATTTTAACGAAATCTCTTCTGACTTCGGAAGGTGAACAGAAAAAACAAATTAGTCTAGTACTATTCGGTTCTACATTTTTAATCTTAGCAAGTCTTTATTACGAAGTCATTCAAATAGACGATCAAGGAAGATTGTTATCTCCACCTCTAACTTCAATTGGTATTTTAGTTCAATCCTTTCTGATTTTTATCGCGATTACAAGATACGGCTTTTTAAAAATCAACGTGGAAGGATTGGCGACAGAATTGTTTCGAGACATTCATGACGGAATGATTTTGATAGAGCAAGATAGATCTCTTTTTTTTATAAACGAATCTGCAATAAAAATATTAGGAATTTCTAATTTTCTTCCCTCTCATTTTTTTCCTTCCGATTTTTTAAAGGATTATCAGGAAAACCTGGATCATTTTTCTAAAGAATACAAACCGGTTTTTAACGCCGATTGTAGAGGGATTGAACTTACTCGATCAAACATACAGCTGACCGGAAAAGGAAACGGTCATCTTTTTATTTTAAGAGACATCAGCGAAAAAATAGAATCTAGAGAAAAAATAGAAAGTATCTATTCTGCATTTAATAAAGATTTAGAAATTGCGAAAATAGCTCAAACCTCAGCGATTTCTACTAAGTTTCCAGAAAGCCGCAAATTTAAGTTTTACTCTCACTTTCAACCTTTCGAACTTGTAGGTGGAGATTTTTTGAAAGCCCTACAACGTTCTGACGGTAAATTAGACGTCTTTTTTGCAGACGTTTCCGGTCACGGAATATCTTCGGCTATGGTTACCGGAATGCTCTCTATTTCTTTTCAGTTAGCAGTGGAAACAAATCCAACCCCAAAGGAAGCTTTGGAAAAAATACAATCTTTACTTTTAAACGCCGTATTAAATCACCACGTTTCCGCAGTATATTTTTCTTTCGATCCAAACACAAAAATATTAGAATATTCTTATGCAGGACATCATCCGATTTTAGTTTTCAGAGAAGGCAAAGTGATTCCCTTAGAAGGTGAAGGAAGAATTCTTTTGATTACATCAGAAACTGAATTAAACAATTATACCTTCCAGTTTAAAAAAGGAGATATTGTATTTCTCTATTCGGATTGTCTTTTCGAAGTAAGAAACGCATCGGGGGAAATATTTGGGTACGAAAACTTCATACAAAAGATGAGCGAAATACCGATTTATAGTCCATCCAAAATTCTCAAAACCGCAATCGATCTAGCCCTCAACTTTAATAACGGAAAACTTACAGACGACTTGACAATTTTGATTTTGGAGATTCTTTAAAAGATGAATCCATATATTCTGATTCCTTTTTCAGCATTAATCATCAATGGGTCATTGTTTGCCTATGTAAGCGCACTCAAAGGAAAATCTGAAACGGTTACTCTCTACCAAAGATTTTCTTTTATACTTTTTATCTGGCACATTTCTCTCATTCTTTATTGGTCTTTCTTACCAAACGACTGGCCTATAATCATTTTCAAAGTGTCTTCCTTTTCTTGGATTTTTATAGGTTGTCTATTTTTTGAATTTGCGGTTCGATTCTCAAACTCTTCATTTCAATTTCTAATATACCTATTTAGAGGTTTGTGTTTAGTTTCATTTCTCATAACGATCAGCACCGATTTAGTAGTTCAAGGTATTATTCGCGCTTACTGGGGAGACATGATTCAAGCCGGCCCCTTATATCTTCCCATTAGTATTTTAGTAACTGGAATTCCTACGTTAACCGGTTCTTTGATTTTAATTTTTAACGGACTACGCTCCCACAATGCACTTTTAAATAAACAATTTAGACTAGTCGCCTACGGAACGATATTTTCGTATCTAATTAGTTTTATTACTACACTCCTTCCTAGATATTGGAACGCTTCGCTTACATTTCCTCCGTTAAGCGGAAGTTCGGCTCTCATTCAATCGATCTGTATTTTTATAGCGATCCGTAAATACGGTTTTATGGATCTCAAATTGGAACATATTGCATTACAACTTTATGCAGAAATCAGGGAAGGAGTGATCCTTCTTTCTTCTAAAGGAAATCTTATCTTTAGTAATTTATCCGCAAAAAAAATGTTAGGAATTTCGGATAACGTATCTACAGGATCAAATTTCAATCTAAGCGATTATCTGGAAGGATTCCCTTCCGACTCCTTTTTTGAAAGAAAAGAATTTATCAATCTTACCGTAAAAATCGAAAACCATCCGTCCGAAATTATAGAAAATAAATATCTTGAAGTTTCCTCTTCTCCGATTTCTCTTTCTGGAAAAAACGACGGGAAGGTATATATACTCAGAGACATTACCGAAAAAAAAGACTCTCTCGATAAAATTAGAAAGTTATTATATAGGTTAGAACTAGATTTAGATCTTGCAAGAGACATCCAACAGATGATTACCTCTCGAAACTTTCCGGATTCTTCGGATTATAAACTCTATTCCTACTTTCAACCTTACATAAAAGTGGGTGGAGATATTTTAAATGTAATCAAAGAAAAA
This sequence comes from Leptospira interrogans, assembly GCF_900156205.1. Classification (GTDB taxonomy): domain Bacteria; phylum Spirochaetota; class Leptospiria; order Leptospirales; family Leptospiraceae; genus Leptospira; species Leptospira interrogans. The sequence continues at coordinate 84,125 of NZ_FTNA01000015.1, read as the reverse complement.
GATGAAAGTCTTCACATACTTTTTGGAGACGTTTCCGGGCATGGAATCTCTGCGGCCATGGTAGCCGCTATGACCTCGATTGCTTTCGGTGCTACAACCAAAAGAAGCGATTCCACCGATAAAAACCTTCTTTTTATACACGAACTTTTAAAAGATACGATCACACTTCATTCCTTCTCTTCTGTGTATATGAGATATATTCCATATGAAAGAAAATTAGAATATACTTATGGAGGACATCATTGTGCTTTATTGATCCGAAACAAAATTTGTATTCCAGTAGAAGGTTCTGGAGAAATTCTATTTACAACACCTATTCCCTACCTCCGAAGATATGAACTCTATCTAAAAAAAGGGGACAGAATTCTTTTATATTCAGATGGTTTGTTTCAGGTAAAAAACAGAGAAGGAAATCCTCTAAGCCAATACCAATTCCTCGAAGCAATCAGATCTTTGGTCGTAGAAGACACAAATTCTATGATCCGTTCGATTCTTTCGTATTCCAGTTCTTACGGGGATGGAGAAATTTCAGACGACGTTACGATTTTTTGTTTAGAAGTATTTTAGCGTAAATTCGTTATAATCGATATGAAGGGAATTGCAGCAGAACCAATCAATTGCGATCTCAAAAGTTTATTTTCTTTTAATGTTCCGTCAAGGGTTTGATTAGAGCAAAAAGCGCACGCCTAAACCTTGAGCAAAACCAAGGACGAACTCACCTAAACTTTCCTGAATTCAAAACAGAACATAAATGAATCTTAATATTTTAATTTTTTAAAATTCTATACAAAACAAATTAGAATTGTTGAAAAATTAATTCTTCATCTGTTTCTATTTTATGGAAACCGGCAATTGAAGCAGTTTTGTTAATCGTCGCTATGGAATTTTTCAACAACTCTACTATGCTTTATAGTGTATCGCAATAGTAATTATCCATTGTTGGTCTTTTTCTTTCCGGTTTGATCACTAAATCCCCCGACAATAAAATCGTATCCACGATAAACGACAAGGGTACATTGAGAATGACAAAAGGCACAGGAATGTAAAAAAGAATAGAGGAAAGTTCCACAAGACACGGAAAACTTGTTATAGAAATTTGTGTACCTATATATGGATGCCCCCAATTATTTGTTTCTACACCATGCTCCTGAATCGAAAAACAACGGAGTAGAGTTACGAGTAACATCGCAATCAATAAACTACGTGTCGTTTGTTATTTTAAGAAATTTTTTCCCGAATTAATTTTAGAAATGGAAGTATTTCGTCTAACGTTCCAGGAAGTTCATACTCAATCGAATCTCCTGCACGGATAATATCCTTCTCTTCTAATGCGACCGCAATCGAAGCCAAAATTTCGTTTAATTCTCCGGTTTTTTCTTCGAAACCAATTCCATTAATTTCAATCTCTGAAAAATCTAAATCCGGTTTTTTCAACTTCAAAGTGATAAACGAAGTCAACAACACGTTGATTTGTGAAATGGATTGAGTCAGTAGCTCGATTGCTACTTCGTCCTTTCCAGATTGATACGATTCATTTACTTTTACAAAAGCCTCTTTAAGTCCACCTATGTTCTCTATAAACGTATTCAAAATTTCTTTTAGAGTTGGCAGATCTAAATCCAAAACTTGAGTCCGAGCAATCAAATCCATGATAAAAAGTTTCAGATCTCTTAGATGTTCTAAAAAGTTTTCGATGGTTTCAGTGTTATCCAAGCTACCACAGTTAGACGAAATCTCAGCCAGAATTTGTGATACAGTATTTCCGGTTCCCATCGGCTTGATCTGATCTAGTTTGAGGTGTAATAAGTTAGAAGCGGAATCTAAAACGCTACCGATCCATTTAATTCCGTCTGATAGTTCTCGGGATTCTTTTTCGGTCAAAGAATCTCTTCCAAATAAAGTAGAACCAACCTTATCCACGTATAAATCCAACTCGGTTAGTGTGGAAACGAGAAAGTCCATCTCTTCTCCCACAAAAAATTCCATCTTGGCAACTGATTCTATTTCTTGATCATTCATAATAGAAGTTTGAAATTCTACCCCGTCTACGGTGCAACTTAGAAGATATTTACCTTTTGATTCGACCCATTTGTTGACTTCTCCGAAAACTTCGCCTAACTTTTTTTCGTTTTCAAGAGAACTATCTATGAGATGTTCGTTGATATAAATTTCCATTTCATTCTCCTACTCTATCACTCGTTTCTAGCGCCTTTTAGATTGTTGTTCAAATAAGCGCCTACGGCTTTGTTCTTACCGACTCCTTGTTCCATATAGAGAAACTTGGATTTCAATTTTTTCTCGTAACTTACAAGATGATTTTCAAATTCTTTAATCTTCTTGTTATTATCAGCAACCTGTTCCTCGAGCATTTTCACTTTTCCAGAAACAAGCCCTCCCGCATACTGAGTGTAAGGTTTAATATGTTCTAATAAATCTACCCCAACTCCAGTATCCATCCTTGCATCCGAATTTGTATCGATCGCAAAAAGATTTCTGACAGAATCCGGATTTTCGGCAAGTTTAGAACGTAACTTATCTTCATCCAAGATCAAAAAACCGTCTTGTATATCGGCCCATTTACTTCCCACCTTACCGGTATTAATACCGATGTCGCTTAACATTCTGACAGAATTTTCTCCGCTTACCGGATAGGATGAGCTCGCAACTGTTTTCATTCCAGCGATCAATCGAATCACTGTGTGTTCTCCGGATAAAAGTCCCGTTTTAGTTTTTCCTTCCCAAAAACTTTGCCCAATTTCTCCACCTTCTTCCTTTCCATCCCGAACGGTAGAATTCTTGTCCACGGCGGTGGATTCTTTAGAAAATTTTAATACAGTGTTATAAGCAGCCACGAACTCCTTGATCATCTCTATACCTTTATCGGAATCCGTTTTTATATCTATGTTTACGGGCCCTTCTGTTTTTTTATGAAGATTGAGAGAAACCCCATCTAAAACGTCTGTAAGCCCTTCGTTTTTAGGACGATTAACTTCGATCCCATCTACTAAAAAAACCGCGTCCTTGGCCTCGGCAATTTCTTTGGAAGGTTTAGCTCCTTTAAATTCTCCTGGAATTATTATATGAAAAGAATCTAATATAATGGTTTTACCACTCGAATTCGCTAAAAGTATTTTATGAACCTTTTGACCAGAGGGAAAATTTTTTAAATTGAGAACCACTTTTCCATTCTCTTTGGAAGCGGTTTCAAAGATCATTTTTTCCTTATCATTTTCTTTATAAAGAATTCCTAATTCTATTTTTTCTTCCGGTGCAAATTCGGTAGAAGTGGCAAGTTCAATTTTTGTGTTTTTTTTAAACTCGGTAGTAGGAATTCCAAATTGAAACGAAGCAACGCTCGCAATTTCCATCCACTTCTTACCACTTTCTTCTTTAAAAACGGGTTTAGAATCGGAAGAGATTCCGTATTTTTCAGGTTGAAAAATTTGGATCTGATCTTTTTCGGGAAGAAAATTCAACTCTTTAGGAGGATCTGCGGGTTCAGTTGCACCTACAAGATTGGCTGCTTGTAAAACTCCGTTTGAATCTTCGAACTTTAGTTTACGATCTTTTCCGGAAAAAGTCGCCGTTAAAGTAAGAACGTAATTATCTCCGTCCACTTTGACAAGTCCGGTGTTTACAAGTCCTGCTGCGGAAACTTTTATCGAAGAAGCAAGATCCCGAATCGTTCCTCCTGAAAATTCTATTTCTTTTTCGGAATCTCCGGAAAAAATTTTAAATTTTCCAGCGGGAATCTGTTTGTTTACGTCTGTCTTTTCTCCTGAGATTTGGTGAGAAGTTGCAAGTTCTTTAATTTCGATCCTACGTTTACCGGAACTTGCGGAACGAGAAGCGTCTCCACTAATAATCCCTTCTGGTTCGGAAACGATACTTTTCATCGCAAATGGAGCCGTAAAAGAAATAAGTGCTCTTGTTTTTTCTTGTAGATCGGTTGTTACCGTTTTGAGGTCATTCCACGCTTTCGACTGAGCTTTGTTAAACGAATTCTGTTGTTCAAGTCTACGGATTGGTTTTGCTTCCAATTCCACTAATTTTTTTACGATCAAATTTGTATCTTGTCCGGAACTAAGTCCTGGAATCGTAAACGCGGGCATCTTGTCCTCCTACATTCTTAATCGGTCGATTCAGAAAAAAGATAAGGGAAATTGAAAAAATTCAATGTAGAAACCAGTAGGAATACTCAAATATTCCGAGTCGTTTTATCAGAGTTTGCCCCAATACTTCTTTAGAAGTTTCTAATAAAATTCCGGAGTTGCGACATTTTTAAATCTCAACGTAAAATTTCAAATTTGCAGTAGTTCCCACAGATTTAGTCTCATTTCAACTTTACTGGGCTTTTTGAAAAACTTTCTGTCTTTCAATCGCAGTGGGAGTTCCCACAAAAATCATTACATTCTATAATTTACCCCCCTCTTTGAACCGTTTTTTCATTGGTAAATTTTCGTATGAGTTCCTACAAATTATGTCTCTTTTTAGAGCAATTTTGGTTTTAGAAAAACTTATTCGCAATGTATCAGTTCCTACATTGAAAGTTTTGAGGTAAAGTTCTCGCTCCTTCACAATCTTATAAAATCTTTTAAACAGCCATTTTTAGGTATTTTTGTTGAGTAAAAATAGAATTTCAGAACCTTGTCTGGGTTTTAGTTTCGATCATTAGAGTTAGGGGGAAGGATGGGATCGCCTATTTTAGGAGAATTTTTAGGAACTTTTGTATTGATTCTTTTGGGAAACGGAGTTGTAGCCGGGGTTTTGCTTGAAAAAAGTAAATCCAAAGATGGAGGCTGGATCGTAATTACGGCAGGCTGGGCCTTTGCGGTGATGATCGGAGTTTTTGTTTCCAACGCATTTGGAAGTTTAGACGCACATCTCAATCCCGCCGTGACGCTTGCGTTTGCAATCCAATCCGGAGATTACACTAAATTGATATTTTATATTCCCGCACAAATTGCAGGAGCGTTTTTAGGAGCCGTTTTCAATTACCTGCACTATCTACCGCATTGGAAAGAAACCAAAGATCCGGGAAAAATTCTAGCCGTGTTCTCCACCGAACCAGCAATTTCGCATAACGTTTATAATTTTTTCAGCGAGTTTTTAGGAACCTTTTTACTCATCTTGGGAATCGTTTCTATTTTCTCACCCAAACTACAAGGTTTAAGCGTTCATTTTGGGACTTTTTTAGTAGGAATTCTTGTTTGGAGTATCGGTCTTTCCATGGGAGGAACGACCGGTTATGCAATCAATCCGGCCAGAGATTTAGGACCAAGAATTGCCCATTTTATTTTACCCATAGCAGGAAAAGGAACCTCCAATTGGAAATACGCTTGGTTGCCTGTATTCGCTCCTTTAAGCGGGGCTGCCTGCGCGGGAATATTAATTCGATTTTTATAATATATTAAAGAATAATATTTTAATGTTATATAGAGTCCTCCAAACAATTTTTTGAAAAAGAATATAACTTTTTCAGAATCATTGGAGTTTTTTAAAATTAGATTTATTGAAAAATAGAATTGTTGAAAAATTAATTCTCTATGGGTTTTCGTTATATGGAAACGGCCGATTGAAGCGTTTTGTTAATTGTTGTTATGGAATTTTTCAACAACTCTAATGAATTTACCATTGGTTTCCGCTGTATGAAAACGATTGATTGAAGCAGTTTTGTCAATCTCCACTATGGAATTTTTTAACAACTCTAATTAACGTGAGTTCAGCGTAAGGTGTTTATAAAAACCTGATTTTTCCATAAAAAATGAATGTTTAAAATTTATTATGTGACTTAATCTGTGGGAACTATCACAAATCTATATTTTACAGTAAAACTTTGAGATGTGGGAACTACCACAAAACTTAGGTTTATCTGTAAAATGATGTAGGAACTACAGCAAATCACGATTTTACGAACAAATTCTAAAATTGTAGGAACTATTCTTTTAGAAAAATTTTCTTACACCGAACTCAATGTTAATGAATGCCTTTCGGTTTCCTTTTTATTAACAATTCCTAATAAATAACCCGTAAATTTTTATCATAAAACCTGTTCAAACCTAAATATTGGGACACTTATTATATAATTCTGAGTAATAGAAAATTATGGAATTTTTCAACAACTCTAATGAAAAATAAAATCTTACAAATATAAAGGTACACTACTCAGACACATAAAAATGGTATTCAAAATGAACCATCGATTTTACAAAAATACGGAAGTTCTCAAAAATTACGTCTAATCTGGAATTGTTGGCCGTTTTTAAAGTAGGTTTGTGCCTATTCTAACTTTTGAAACAAACTAATAGTAGTATTTTTTTCATACGTTCGAATAGTAAAAATCAAATGAACTATGGATACTAGTAAAAAACTTATTTTCTAATTTACAGCACATCCGAAAATTTAATTCTTCTTTATCAGAAAGATCAAGCTGCAAGGTTCTGTCCCTGGCGCTGCGATTCATAGTGAGCAGTGCCATTGAGTTACTTTTGAGACAGGTTCTTATATCTTTTAGAAAAAGATGAAACGAGATGCGAAATATCATTTTCATTTTTATTTCATTCACTTCTTATAATCTATCTGCGGATATTCCAGATTTAAAAGGAGAATGCAAACCCAAAGAATGGATCTGTATTCTCACACGAAATGAAAATAATAAAATAGAATTCTACGTTCAAAACCGAACTCCTTCCGGAGAATATCCATTCTCAGTGAACTTCTACTTTACGAGTTTAGAAAATTTTGAATCCGACGTTACTCTTCCTTATCGTTTTATTTCCAGAGGTAGTTCAGAACCGAAAAAGATTCTTACAATCAGTCCGATCGACATTTATAAATCAAGTTCTTACAGTTCTCAAATTTACGTAAGAGCAGGAGACAACAACGCCCCCAAAGAAAATATGATTCCTTATCGTTTACCTTTCGAATCCACTTCCAGAGTTGGACAAGGTTACAAAGGAAAGTTCACCCATGCCGGAACAATTCCCTACGCACTCGATTTCGTTCTTCCGGAAGGAAGTTCTGTTTTAGCGGCAAAGGGTGGTCTTGTAATCGCCAAAGAAGACAAATATCAATCCGGCGGAATCCATCCATCCTTTAAAGATAAAGCAAACTTCATCCAGATTCTTCATAAAGACGGAAGTATAGCAGAATACGCTCATTTAAAATACAAAAGTGTATTTGTTCAGATAGGACAAATCATTCAGACTGGGGACAAAATTGCTCTTTCCGGAAACACAGGTTTTAGCAGCGCCCCTCACTTACACTTTCACGTTTTAAGACCATCGATTGACTTTCAAACCTTAGAATCTTTTCCCACTTCTTTCGAGACCGACGAAGGAGTGTTAGACGAACTCAAAACCGGAACCGTCTATTGGAATCCTTCTAAAGTTCTACCCGCAGGAAAAATTTTCTTTGAAGAAGATCTAAAGATTTGTTCTGATCTAGTTCAAAAAAAACTCTTGGACTGCGAAGAAAAATTGAATCCTCAAAAACGAGCGATTCTCGCGCTCGAAGTAAAAAAACCTGGAAAATATGATTTAAAGGTGGAAGTATGTAATCCAAATTTTGTTTGTAAAAGAATCGATTGGATTCTTCAACCCGAATGGAAGTCTTCGATATTTTACCTCGACTGGAATTTATTTCCAGAACAGATGACCGGCAATTATAGAATTCAAGTGATCAACGATATTGAAATCATCAAGACCTGGGTTGTTGAAAGATAACAAATGAATATAATTTTACTATTACTGATCTCTATAAAGAGTTTGCCTTCAATTCTTAGAATGAATCATTTTTGAATTTTCAATAAAATGTGGTAGTTCCCACAATAATCGCTATACCCTATAATTTATAAGCTTTTTAAAATCCTTTTGTTATTAGAGTTTTTGAAAAATTAATTCGCCATCGATTTCCGTTGTATGGAAACTGTCGATTGAAGTAGTTTTGTTAAACTCCACTATAGAATTTTTCAACAACTCTATTATAGTTTTTGTATGAGTTCCCACATTTTTGTAAAACTAAAACGTACCGCGTCGTGAATTCAGTAAAATGCTCTCTATCATCACCAACCCCACAAGTTGAATAGGATTTTAGAATCAAAATGAACTCAACAGAACGGGCTTTCTATGGATCGCCGTTCTGGGCTCAAAAAGGCATATTTTTCAAGTGTTCCGACAAGAATGAGTCTTTTTACTTGCAAAAAGTATGTTTTTCTGATAAAGAAAACTTTTCCACCTCCTCCCTCACCCAAAAATAGGGAAAACTCAGCACAACGCTTTCCTATGGGTCGCGTTGTGGGGTGGGCTAAGTTTTACAGAGGATTTGTCGTAATTCCGACAGATTTATATTGAGATCCAAATACTTGTAGGTAAGGTGATGGGTCGTTATTTCTTTACTTTGCAAAGAACCTTCACTTCTTTGTGGCTCACTCCTCATGGGTCACAAATCAAATCGTCGTGATCATACTTCAATTTTTACAAAACTTCTATAAAGAAGTCATACATTTTGTTTTGAAGATCACTATCTTTTATAAACTCGTGCTTTTCCAAAAAACTAAAAAATGTGGGAACTACTGCGATTACTTTCGATTTCTGTATTGCAAATACTGATTGGAATCGGAAGTAAAAAATTCCAAAATTGGAGTTCCCACACTCGATCCTATTTTCACGGAAAAATGAACCTTCATAAATAATTCCCAAAATAGAATTCAAGTTCATGAAATAAGAAACAATTCCTAGTTTTCAAACGACCAATCTTTTCAAAAAGTCGGAACTAAGCAATTTTATGCAGAACTTACCACAAAGCTAGGATTCTATGTCTCTTTCCGTCTAATATAAAAGGAAGATGAATCAGTTCATCAAAATATCCATAGAATCATTTGACTCCCGATAAAGCAGGTTTAAACAGGAATAGAAATCCCCCGACAAAACTTGAAACACTTCGGGGCTTTTAAAAATTTTCAGGTATCGAATGTCAAAATCCAAAGTACAAGGCCAAACTCCGGCAATAACAAATCAAAACGAATCTTCCAACGGAAGCCAACCGGAAATTCATTTAAACAACCCAAATATATTTTTTGACCGGGAACTTTCTTGGATCGATTTCAATCGGCGAGTATTGGAAGAAGCTAATGATCCCGAAAATCCACTTTTGGAAAGACTGAAATTCTTAAGTATAACCGAAACCAATTTAGACGAATTTTATATGGTTCGAGTCGCCGGACTTCGTAACCTAGTAAAAGAAGGAAACGACGAAAGAAGTTTAAACGGAGACAGCGCGTCCGAAATTTTATCCGACTTATCAGATAAAGTCAGAGTTTTTGTAAGGGAAGAATATGAAACCTTTGCCAGAACATTAGAAGAATTGAAAGTAGCCGGAATTCATTTGATACTCAATCCAGAAGAACTAACGATAGAAGAAATTAAACAGATTCAAAACTATTATCAGGAAGACGTATCTCCAATTCTTACTCCTCTTGCAATCGACACGGCTCATCCTTTCCCACATATACTTAACAAATCCTTAAACCTTGCGATGGTATTAAGTACAGACGATGAAAAAACCGGAGGAAAAAAAGATTTGTTCGCTGTCGTACAAGTGCCTTCTGTACTTCCAAGATTTTTGCAACTCAAAGGAAAAGGAGAAGAAAGAAGATTTTTTCCATTGGAAGAAATCATCAAACTGCACGTAGACGATCTTTTTTACGGAATGACCGTAAGAGAAATTTATCCGTTTAGAATCATAAGAGACGCAGACATATCCATCGACGAGGAAAAATCCGTCAAAGACCTACTCATTACGATGAAAGACGAACTTAGAAACCGAATCTGGGGAGATGCGGTTCGGATGGATATACACCAAGGCACATCACCTTTTATTAAAAACACCTTGAGAGAACTTTTAGAATTACAAGATAACGAAGTATTCGACGTTGCCTCTATTTTGAATATAAACGACGCAATGTTTTTTTACGGATTGGATCACACTTCTAAACTCAAATATCCTTTTTTCCAACAAAAGACCACTCTTAAGTTCGAAACTCCAGAAAAAATTTTCGAGGCGATCAAAAAGAAAGACAGACTACTTCATCATCCATATCAATCTTTTTCTGCCATTGAAGATCTGTTACGAATTTCTTCCGAAGATCCTAAAGTTTTAGGAATCAAGATGACACTTTATCGTACAAGCGGAGATTCTCCTATCATACAATATTTAGGAGAAGCGGCGGAGAACGGAAAACAAGTAACCGTTCTTGTAGAACTCAAAGCTCGTTTTGACGAAGAAAGAAATATCAAGTGGGCTCAAAAACTTGAAGCGAGAGGAGTTCACGTAGTTTACGGAGTAGTTGGACTAAAAATTCATTGTAAAATGCTTATGATCGTTAGAAAGGAAGATGATCATCTAGTGCGTTATGTGCATCTTGGAACCGGTAATTATAATTCCACCACTTCCAAATACTATACCGATCTCAGTTTTTTTACGGTAAATAAACAGATCACGGAAGACGTAGCTACAATCTTTAACACGATCACTAGTTACGCTAAGATGCCAACTTTAAACCTTTTATCCGCTTCTCCGCATAATCTAAAATCCACCTTCATTTCTTTGATCGACAAAGAAAAAGAAAACGCACTTTCGGGAAAACCGGCAAGGATCATTTTTAAAATGAATTCCCTTGTGGACCCACATATTATACTTTCCTTATATAAGGCAAGCCAAGCCGGAGTAAAAGTAGACCTGATCATCCGGGGAATCTGTTGTCTCAAACCGGGACTAAAAGGGATTTCTGAAAACATTACCGTGTTATCAATCGTCGGAAGATTTTTGGAACATACTAGAATCTATTACTTTCATTCGGGAGGTTTCGAATCTGTTTTTCTTGCGTCTGCGGATTGTATGCCTAGAAATTTTGAAAGAAGAATAGAAGTTCTTTTTCCAATTATAGAAAGTAAAAATAAAGAACGAATCAAAAAGATCTTAGATGTACAATTACGAGACAACGTAAAAGCTCGGTTTTTGCGCCCAGACGGACATTACGTAAAGAAAATATTAGAAAAAGATGAAAAACCCGTAGATTCTCAAATCGAAAGAATGACATTTGCGGAATAAAACTTTAAAAATGAGTATGACTACAAATTTTACAATCAACAAATCCGAACTTAAATCCCTTATTGGACCCGGAAAAATATTTTTCAGAGACGATCCAGAGTTTGACGAAACTACCTTTCTTTCTTTCGGAACGGATAGAACCAAGGTCTACCAACCAGACTTCAATATTCTCGCCTTTCCTACAACAACGGAGGAAGTTGCAAAAATTATAAAATACGCATACGAAAACGAAATTTCAATCGTTCCTTCTGGAGGAAGAACCGGATACGCAGGCGGAGCGATCGCCAAAAACAAGGAATTAGTGCTTTCTCTTTCCAAAATGGACAAGGTTTTAGACTTTGATCCTTTTTTTGGAAGTATCAAAGTACAGGCGGGAATGATCACTAAAAATCTTCACAAAGAAGCGGAAGAAAAAAATTTCTATTTTCCGGTAGATTTTGCATCGACAGGCTCTTCTCAAATCGGAGGAAACATAGCGACTAACGCAGGTGGCGTTAGGGTCGTTCATTACGGATTGATTCGCCAATGGGTTTTAGGACTTACGGTAGTTACCGGAACTGGAGAAATTTTAGAGTTTAACGGAGAAGTTCTCAAAAACAATACCGGATACGATCTTAAACAACTATTTATCGGCTCAGAAGGAACGTTAGGCGTCATTACGGAAGCAACTCTTAAATTGACCACAAAACCTCTGGATAGTCGGGTTTTACTCGTCGCGGTTTCTGATTTCGCATCTATTCTTTCCTTATTTCAAGAAACTCATCTTGTCAAAGTTCCACTACTCGCGTTTGAATTTTTTACGGAATACTGTCTCGGAAAAGTTAAATCTCACCTTGGAATTCCAGATCCGTTTCAATCTCCAAGTCCATATTACGTTTTAATGGAATTTGAAATTGCAGACGAATCCGACGACGAAAAACTATTCGGTTTTTTGGAAACGATTACGGAAAAGGGTCTGATCGTAGACGGAAGCCTAGCACAGAATTCAAGACAATCCGAAACTTTTTGGAAATATAGAGAAGGGATCAGCGAAAGTATTTCTATAGAATATACGGTTCATAAAAATGATATCTCTCTTCCTTTGAGAAACATGGAACCGTTTCTTGTAGACATGAAATCGCTGTTAAACGGAAAATATCCAGGATTCGAAATTGCTCTTTTTGGTCATGTAGGAGACGGGAATCTTCATTTAAACATAATAAAACCGAAAGATCTTTCTAACGAAGATTTTTTTAAAAAATGTAAGGAAGTGGACCCGGATATGTTTCGTTTATTACAAAAATATCATGGATCGATCAGCGCCGAACACGGAATCGGTCTTTTAAAAAAAGACTTTCTCCATTTTTCCAGAACACAAGCTGAAATCATTTTGATGAAAGAAATTAAAAAATCAATGGATCCTAAAAACATCATGAATCCGGGCAAAGTATTCTAATGATTTCCCCGAACGGCTCCAGCGGCAAAAAACCAAGTAAAAGAAAAAAGAAAATACAATCCGAACATAGAATTGTTATGCGAAGTCTCACTTTAGACGACTACGCAGACGTAAAAGAGATCATGGACATCGTCTTCCCGGAGTTTGACGGTGCTTGGAAAAAAAATCAATTCGTTTCTCAGATCACAAAGTTTCCCGAAGGACAAATTTGTATCGAAGACAACGGCAAAGTAGTAGGTGCCGCAATCAGTCAAATCGTCAAGTGGTCTGATTACGGAGACAATCACACTTACGAAGAAATTGTAGGAAAGGGAGATCTTAAAAACCACAACGAAAACGGAGATTCTCTTTACGGAGTAGATATATTCGTTCATCCGGAATACAGAGGTTTGCGTCTCGGTAGAAGATTATACGACGCAAGAAAAGAACTCTGTGAAAAATTAAATTTAGAAAGAATCGTTGTCGGAGCCTGGATGCCCGGATACGAAAACTACGAAGATTCCATGACTCCAGCCCAATATATCGAAAAGGTAAGAGACAAGGAAATTTACGATCCGGTTCTTTCTTTTCAATTAGCAAACGGATTTCACGTTCGCAAACTGAAACGTGGATATTTCGGAAATACGAAAGGTTATAGTTCTTATGCGGTTCTATTAGAATGGTTGAATATATATTATGAAAAAGAAGAAATCACTTTGATCGGAGGACAAAAAACCGTCGTTCGAGTAGGAGTGGTTCAGATGCAGATGCGTCCAGTTGCGGGAATCGAAGAATTGATGCATCAGGTGGAATTTTTCGTAGATACAGTCGCAGGTTACAACGTTGACTTCGTATTATTTCCTGAATTTTTTAATGCGTCTTTGCTTGCAAGATACAACGACAGAAGTCCTTCGGATGCAATGCGAGCACTTTCTAGCCATACCGAAAACATCATCGAAAAAATGGTAGAACTTGCAGTTTCATACAACGTGAATATCATTTCTGGTAGTATGCCTGAATACAGAGACAATACACTTCATAACGTTTCCTATCTATGTAGAAGAGACGGCACCTATGAAGAACAATATAAACTTCATATTACGCCAGACGAAGATTTTTATTGGGGTGTTAAAGGCGGATACAACCTTTCCGTATTTAATACGGACGCCTGTAAAATAGGAATTCTCATCTGCTTTGACGTAGAATTTCCAGAACTTCCCAGATTTTTGGCGGATCAAGGAATGGATATTCTTTTCGTTCCGTTTTATACGGATACTAAAAACGGTTATAATCGAGTCAGACATTGTGCAATGGCAAGAGCCATCGAAAACGAATGTTATGTGGTTATTTCTGGTTCCGTTGGTGCTCTTCCTCACGTGGAAAATATGGACATTCAATATGCTCAGTCTGCAGTTTTCACTCCTTCCGATTTTGCTTTTCCTCACGACTGTGTTGCCGCCGAATCCGTTCCCAATACCGAAATGACTTTGATTGCTGATTTAGATCTGGACCTTTTAAAAGAACTTCGTAAAAAAGGTTCTGTTCGCAATCTTTCCAATCGAAGAAAAGATCTTTACGAACTAAAATGGATTTACGAATCATGAAATTTTTTTCAATCCTAACAATTTTAATCTGGCTTGTGTTTGCGGGACTTCAATGGAACGATCCCGATCCTTGGCTTTGGATTTCAATTTACATGAGTGTTGTTGTACTATATGCAGGTTTCATAATATATCCAACAAAAATGAAAATTTGGTTTCACGTCTCTTGGGTTCTTTCCGTTCTTTTTCTTGCCGGAACAATATTCGCCGCAACGCTGATCCCAAACTTTTCTTTTGACGACGAAGTCACAAGAGAAACTGGAGGCCTGATTTTATCTACGATTTGGTCCGGAATTTTAGGTTATTGGATTTATAAAAAAAATCCAAATTAAGTCGAGCGTGATTTTTGGGAACTCTGCATCTTTGTAAGATTGATCTTTAATTTTGGGAACTATTTCCATACGTCCGAATAGTAAAATTGCAGTATTTATTATATTAGAATTTTTAGTTTAAAGCTTGTCCAAAACCTACCCTTAGAAAAGTGTTTGCTGAGTTACTTCGAGCACCCATTGAAATGAGACGCTGAATTTCCACCAACCCTGTTTGTCTAGTTTTTCGAACGACCGTGAAATTGAGTTTCACAAAAATATGGAAGCCAATACAAAAACTAAACGATATTAGAACTAATCGAAAGTTAGCAAATTACCAAATGCGACCTAAGTTGTAGGAACTACTGCATTCTATTAAAAATTTCTAAAGAATTAAATTATAGCGTAAAATTTCTTTGAGGTTTTAGGACAAACTTAGTAATTTAACGTGAGTTTGATGTAAGAGATTTATTTCACAACAACTTGATCTTTCTGTAAAAAATAAATGTGGGAACTCTCACAATCCATATTTTACCATAAAACTTTGTAATGTGGGAACTACCACCAACAGTTATAATAGAATTGTTGAAAAATTAATTCTCCATCTGTTTCTATTTTATGGAAACGGGCAATTAAAGCAGTTTTGTTAATCGGAACTATGGAATTTTTCAACAACTCTAATGATAAATTAGCTATTTAACGTAAGCAAGGCGCAAGAAAACAAGAAAGAATTTTCTAAAAGTATGAGCTCCTAACAATTTTAGAATTTGTTCGTAAAATCGGGATTTGCGGGAGTTCCCACATTTTAGGAATCGAGATCACAACTTTTTTAGAAAAATGAACCATAGATTCCTTACGTCGAACTTACGTTATTTAAGTAACTTAATTTGTAGAAGCTACTCCCACCAGTTTATATTTTATAGTTAGGCATTAAAAACAGGAACATGTCAATGCTACCACTATTTTTAGTCTTGAAAATTAAACAACTGAGATCAATCATTTTCATAAATGAAATAACTTTTACCCTTAAAAAAAATCCTAGTTTCTATTACGCAGAATTAAATTAATTTTAAATATTATAAAATACTTAAATATAAACATCTCAAAAATGATCAAGAACTACATTTAAAAATAAAATAACTTCGAGATGGTTTTTAGAAAAAGAGAAAGAATTACGAACCGATCGATAATCGATTTTGATTCGATCGGTCCTTTACGAAAACTATTGAAATGATCTTTCTTCTAATTGGAATTAGATTACCAAAATGCCTTTCTCATCTGACTACAATAACCTATTCTTAAAGAACAATAAATGGGCGAATCGTAACCATATAGTCTTCTACTTCTCCTTGGATAAATTTTTCATCCGGACGAGGATATGTCTCTGCACCGGTCGCCGCCTTCATCGAAACGCGCATTCTAGTAGTCCCAGTCAAAGCATCCGCAGGAATTGTGAAAGTTTTTTGAATTATTCCTCCGTTATAAGAAGAAATCGTTCCCTCAGCAACTAGCTCAGTCGAATTAACAGAATTGTTAAACGTTCCGTTCCGATCGAAATCGATCCATACCCTCCATTTATGTGTTCTGGACGGCATATTGATAATCGAATCTCCTCGACTAGACAACCGAATCGTATATGTAAAACCCTTATATATGGTTTGATTTAGATAGGTACTGTCTTTATATCCGCAATCGTTCCCGGAATTTCTTTCCATCTCTGAAAGTTTTACCGAAGTAATATAATAATCCGGCTTCATTCCTGCACCACCGCGTGAACTGGTATTTGCCGGCACTCCTACCGCATCCCAAGCGTCGATTGTACTTTTTACTTCCTGCGAAAACGATCCGTATAAATACTTGGATGCCATGATACTCGCTGATCTTACATCAGGGTACTCAGCGGTAGGCCAGAGATACAATGATGATGAATAGGCTATTTTTTCCGCCTTCTCAATGCTGATACCGGAAGTATTGTATTCACACCAAATATCATTGATTCCTTGTTTTCCATTGGAGAGTATATAGAACCAATGGCTTAAAACGTTACTGTTCCTGTGAACGTCTACATCACTAAAATCCCACAATTCTCCTTTATATGTATTCGGTCCCGGATACTTAACCGTAGTGGATTTTGGATTGGAAGCGGAGCGTATACCACCCGATGGGCGAGTCTCATCACCAAACAACCAAATATTCTTATTCATTGCGTGAATCTTATTTACGTAATGATTTACGACTATATTCCAAATATCCGAAAAACCTTCGTTCAAAGCTCCTGGTCCACGACTATATCCTAATTCGGAAGTATATGCGCTTAGTCCATGTCCAAACTCATGAGATACGAAATCAAGAGAAGTAGTATCATCATATTGAGGATCTATCTGTCCAGGACTTGTATAAACAGTTGCACAAAGACTTTCCGGAGGACAGTAATAATAATAAATCTCCTCGGTTATTGGATCCCAATGAGCATTATTAGCGAAGCCATACGCATGAACGTTACCGATTACCTTGGCGCCGTCTCTGTCATATCCCGAATGATTGTGAACCGTCTTAAAATAATCGTAGGTCTTTTCCGCGCCCCAATGCGCATCCAATACCGCATCATGATTATAGTCGTCATGATATTCGCTCGCAGACCAATAATTATCAGAATCGATCATAGGTATGTTCTGAAGTTGAACGCCTAAAATGCCTAAATCTACAAACTCCCAAGAATAAGTGATAATTCCTTTACCTCTGGAATAATCCTTAAGCTCGTAATGATTTTCTTCTCTTGCTGTCCAGGTTGTGATTGTCTTATATCCGCTAAATCGAGTTTTAGCCGTTGCATTTTTGATACAAGGTGTTGGATCCGGAAAACAAATTCCTAAATCCGTGGGCGGTGGCAGTGGCGTAGTACCTCCCCCGCCATCACCAGGCTGAGTTTCAAAGCGTCTGGCATCTCTGCTCGCCAGAATCTCTCCAGAACGAGCGTCCACATAAACGTATTTTGAACTCGGCGGTTCTAAAGAAGAAATTCCGAACTTATACGTTAGACGATATTCATTTTTAAGATTTGATTCAGCTCGATTGTATACGATCAATTCTCCTTTAGGAAAGTAAGTCGCCTTCGAATCTCCTTTAATGGAACGAAGTCTATCTTCTCTTTCAGGCGATTCCCAAAGATATTTTTTTGCACCAAAATGAACTAACGCCTTTGATAAGGCGTCTTCTTTAGATAAGTTCGGAGTTATGTTTAAATCTTGTTCGATCCCAGAAAAATCACCTCCCATAAACTCGATTCGATTATCTTTGGATACTACGGTGTAGATTTTATTTTCGACCTTTATACCTTTATAATATTGTTGAAAACGATCCAAAACCTGTCCGTTAGATTCGTTTGAACGTACAAGTTTAGGTGTATATTCGGTAGGAATTTGTAGATACGTTTTCAAAACCTCCGAAGCTTGACTTCTACTGTATGGAACAAGGTCTGAATTGAATCGGACAAAGTTTATAGTACCATTTGAAGAAAGTTGACTTTCCATGACTGCCTTTGGATCCATCGGAACCGAATTTAACATTCCCAACCAATACTCTACGCCGAACGTTGATCCACCGCCATCTTTACAACCTTGTAGAAAAAAATTTAGAAAAACCACTAAATAAAGAAAAAATATTTTCACTTTCTCAAATCCAAACTTTTGTTTATATTTCATTTGATATTCCTCCTATATTTTCAGAATTGGGTTGGTTCCGTTTTTACCCAGTTACAACACAATTCTAGAATATTTAAAATTATTAAATTATAACACTTGTATGTTTTTGTTTTGATTAAGTTTTTAGATTGAGAATAAAAAATTTTGAATTTGAAATTTTAAGGACCGAATTTTCGGTTTGAAACCTATTTACGATCATTTTATGCGATTTAGAATATTTAGTTGTTAAAAATCTTATCTGAATTGGTCCTATTACTGATCTTTATAAAATTACTACTCGGACGCATGAATAGAATACTTGTATTAGATTGTTTCAAAAATTTGAATATTTTGATCTTGCTTTAAAATGCCGTAAATCCCGAATTTGCGGTATTTCTTAAGTACCCCTAGTTTTTCGTAAATTAGGCCGTTAATAATTTGGTACTATTTTCATGCGTCCGAGTAGTAAGTACCGTAAATTTTACTGCAAAGTCTTGTTTTAGTACAAAATACTGAGCACTGTGTTATCTGGTTTTGAGTAGGTACAATAAAAAACAACCCTTAAGAAACAAAATTTTTACACCTAATCGACATTAAATGTTCCTATATTTTAAAAATAAATTTTTTCCCAATTAAGATTTAAATTTTACAGTTAGACACAATCGTGTGGGAACTCCTTCTGCGAATTTATATTTTACAGTTAGATTCTAAAAATCGGGGGCATGTCATCACCACTCTTTTCAGTCTTGAAAAACTAAAAATAAAGTGAGTTTAGTATAAAAAATTCGATTCGTTTTATAAAAACCTGATTTTTCCATAAAAAAATAAATAGGAAACTCCCCAACTCAAATCATAAAAAGTGAATATTTAAAAATTTATTATACGACTAAATCTATGGGAACTCTCGCAAATTGTAGATTTACTAGTTAAACTTTGAAAATTGTGGGAACTACTATGAAATATAAAAAGAATCATTGTCCAATCAGATTTTTTGCACAAAACAGCTGTTTTGCGGCCATCATCAAAATTTAAATTCCATTTTAATGTTTAACGTGAGTTCTGGTTGAGAAAAATTTTCTAAAGATAAGAGTTCCTACAATTTTAGAATTTGTTCGTAAAATCTTGATTTGCTGTAGTTCCCACATCATTTTATAGACAAACCTAAGTTTGCGTGAGTTCCCGCAATTGAATACGACAGTTTCAATTGATATAGATTTTTATTTTATAAATCGTGGTAGTTCCCACATCTAATTTTACTTTGGAGAAAAACGAACTTTCACAAACCAATCTTATTCGGTCTATATAACAGAAAAACTTTCCTTTCATTCTCTAAATCTGATTTTTTAGAATTTTTCTCTCAAAAAGAAACAATTTCAAATCATTCTCCCTTGACTCTAAAGACCACCAACAAATATTGAGAATCATTTTCAAAATTGAAACTCAAAATGAAACATAGATCCGCTTTGCCTCTTTGTATTTTTCTATTTCTTCTTTTTTCTTGGGAAGTTCCAGCACAATCAGAAGAAACAAACAAACCAATCCTTTCTGAAACTTCTTCCAACGGAGAAGAAACCGAAAAAGAAAAATGGAATCAAGGAACCATTTCAGTAATAGGAAAACGAAAAACAGACCTTAAAAGAATTCCTGGGTCTGCCACAGTCATTGAAAAGGAATTTTTGGAACAGACCAAACCTGTAGACTCAATGGAGGTTTTAAGAAGAATTCCAGGCGCCTCAATCCGTTACCAAGATACTGGTTTAATTTTAAACCTTGGATTTAGAGGAGTAAATAACGACCTCGGAAGAAAAGTACTCATTTTAGAAGATGGAGTTTTCACTTCTCTGAACCCCTACTCCGCACCAGAACAATACTACACACCTAACATAGATCGTATGGAGAGAATAGAAGTAGTCAAAGGTTCAGGGGCAATTCTTTTTGGGCCTTCTACAATCGGAGGAGTAGTAAACTTCATCACAAAACGTCCACCCAAAGATCCTATGCTTTCCGTTTCCGTTCAAGGAGGATCTTACGGTTTTTTTTCTTCTCAAGTTTCTTACGGCGGAACTTTCGGAAATACAGGAATCGACATTTCAATTCTTAGAAAACAAGGAGATGGATTTAGAGAACATCAAAGTTTTCGAATTCACGAATTTTCATTTAAGTCCGTCACCGATTTAAACGACAAACATACTCTTACTTCTAAATTTCTTGCAACCGCACAAGACGCAAATATGACTTATTTAGGTCTTACCACGGCTCAATTTTGGAACCATTCTTCTTCTAATTTTGCGGAACAGGATAACCGAAAATTAGAAAGATACTCGGGTGATATAGGTCACGAATGGAAACTTACAGATCATTCTAAACTCGTAACCAAAGTTTACTCCGCTTATACAGAAAGAAATTGGGCAAGACAAAATTACCTTAGAAACACAGGTTCCAACTTTAATACAATTCCGTCTAACGTAATTAAATCGTACGATACAGAACCTTTTGTAAATCGTCCAGGTGATACGGTTTATATGTTAGATAGTGTGGGTCATAGAAATCGTTCTTATCGTTTTGTAGGAGCGGAATCTCGCTATCAACAAGACTATCAATTTTTAGGAATTAAAAACCAACTAGATGCTGGACTTCGTTATCACTACGAAACCGCAGACATCAAATATCTGGACGGGCCACCTACTCCCGATTATGCGATCTTTGGTAACGGTTTTAACAATCCACCTACCGGAGTTGCTTCCTCTGAATATTCTCTTGCAAAATCAGGAAACGTAAGAGATCACGAAGTCAATAATACCAAGTCACTTGCAGGTTTTGCTCAGAACAGTTTTCAATTCCAGAATAGGTTTTCCGTAATTCCAGGAATTCGTTACGAAATGTTTACACAAAATAGAACGATCCTCCGTCAACAAACCATTGACCCAGTGACCAATCAACCAGATCCAAACTCTCCTTCTCAAGAAGTGGACAAAGGAAGTAAACATACCTATCACGTAGTAATTCCAGGACTTGGTCTTACATACGATATTCGTAAAAACGCAAACTGGTTCAAAGATTTGACTTGGTTTGCAGGAGCTCACAAAGGTTTTTCTCCACCTAGATACCAAGACGCATTGAATAATTCAGGAATCGTAAATCGAATCGACCCGGAATATTCCTATAATTACGAAACCGGTTTTAGAGGAGATATTACAAAATACTTAAATGCTCAGATTACTTACTTTAACCTAAACTATATCAATCAGATCATCATCACTTCTTCTACTTCCGGTAACGATTCCGCTTCTTCAGCTAAAAACGGTGGCAGAACTTACAGTAGAGGTGTGGAAACTAACGTTACTTTCGATCCGGCCCAATTGTTCGACTCTTCTTTTAAACTTCCAATCGATCTGATTTACACAAGAGCAGACGCGAGAATGAACCAGTATTCCATAGACACTTCTAAAATTACAGCGGATCAATCTCTTCTCGATTTTGTAGTTACTCAAAAAGATAAAAACGGAAATTACGTTCCGTATGTCTCTAAAGACACTGCAACTTTAGCAATTGGTTTTATTCATCCAAAAGGTTTTTATGCAAGAGTAGAATATCAATATTTTTCCTCCCAGTATCATGACGACTCAAATACCAGAACCGTTTATTGGGCAGATTCCATCACCGATCCTCTTGGTAAAAAAGTATTACAATATTTGAATATTACTTCTAATAGTTCCGGCGAAACCGGCGTAATCCCCGCATACGAACTGATCAATTGTTCCTTAGGATACAAGGATCCTATCAAACGTTGGAGCCTTTTTATAACAGGTAAAAACTTGGCGGACGTTCGTTACATTTCAGGTCGTCTTCCGGAAGGAATTCAAGTCGGTCCATTCCGCCAAATCAACGTAGGTGCCACGTTTGAACTTTAATCTTTGTTTTAATAGATTCCGTCTTTTAAAATTTAGAAAATCAAACTTTTAGTTTTGTGAATTGTTTTAGGCACACGTTATGCGTATTTTTGATGATTTAAAACGTAATTTTATTGTAAACGTTTTTGAGAAGAGTTTTTTACTTTTGTTCCAGAGAACCTCTACAAAAATGAATTTTAAATTTGAGGATAACCGCAAAACAACGATTTGGTGCAAAAATTTTTTGTGACATCTGTAACAACTCACTTTGATTGGAAAAATTTTTGTATGAGTTCCCACAAATCCACCCTGATGAATTATTTTGAGTTGACAGGAAATCTGATATTGAGAATTAGTATCAATATCATAACAACCAGTTCATCGAAAATTCCCCGGTTGCGGGCAACGGCCCTCTTCCGGGATCTTTTTTGAAAACTTTCAGGAAATTTGAATGAATCTAAAAAAAATCACACACTATCTTCTACTTTGGATCGTTGTATCGTTTCTTTTCTCAAATTGTAAATCAGAAGCAAACAACGACTCAGAACGTTTAGCCTTATTGATGACTTTATTCCAACCCACTGCGACAAGAGCTCAAGTCGTAGATCGTTATCTTCAACTCGGCTACGAATCCTACGATCAGAGTTATAAAGACGCAGTCGCTTTTCAGACCGCAGTTACAGCCTTTGCCGCCAATAACAACCCGACCGCAGCGGATCATATCAATCTTAAAAATTTATACGTAGTAGCAAGAGCTTCTTATTTAACTACGGAAGCATTTCGTTTTTCATCTGGACCGATAGACAACGTAGACATTTTAGGTTGCGGAAGTAATGCGGATGGTTCCGGAGACGAAGAATGCGAAGGACTGATCAACGGATGGCCGTTAGACGAAAGTGCGATTGATAATTATATTAATAACAATGCTGCACAACAACCAACCTACGCAGCCATCTTAGCTGCAAACGGAGATGCAGGTGCAAATAACGCAGTTGATCAAGACGATGAGACAGCGCTTACAGTCGGTTGGCACGCCATCGAATATATACTCTGGGGTCAGGATCTATTTAACGGAGGAATCAATCAAATTTCAGGACAACGTAATATAGCTGATCTTACAGGAGCTTCTCCAGGAACAGTTGGAGGCAGAAGAAGAACTTATATGAAAGCAGTTACGGACGGACTGGTTCTTCAGCTAAAATTGATTCGAGATCAATTTGAAGACGGTGCCAGATATTCGGATGGACTTAAATCCAATCCTGACGCAGCGGTCACTTATATCTTTCAAGGACTTGGTAAATTCATCGCTGGCGAATGGGGAGGAGAAAGACTTACCGGAACTTTTGGTGGACAACAAGAAGAAGAACATTCTTGTTTTAGCGATACTACAAAAGCTGACTTCTATTACAACGCACAAAGTGTGTTGAACATTTGGAACGGATCTTACGAATTGAAAAAAGGAACCGTAACTTCCACGGGTCCGGGTTTAAAAAATCTTTTTGGTACTTTTAACGTTCCTGGAATCGGTTTTCAAGCGACTGCAGCCAGAGACACATTCTGTATCAATCTTTCGGAACAAACCGCAGATCCAAATTATACTACCTCTTGTAAACCAGGTTCTTTGACCGGAAGATACGATCAAATTATCAGAAACACGGATAACGAATATCAAATCCTTTTTGACGTGCAAAAGTTTATTGGAGACAAAATGAAAAAGACGATCACCGATGCCGCAAAAACTATAGGAATTTCTATCACGGACTTTTCAATTTAAGTTAAAAAATAAAATATGAATATGAGAAAAAATGAAAATTAAAAGATCTTCAACGCGGGGAATATTGATTCCCCGCAAAATTTCAGTATATTCTAAAATTCAAATAGGATTTCTAATCGGAATCCTATTCTGTTTATTGACTCAGTGTAACCTCAAAATTTTTGACCATAAAAAAAACAACAACCAAGAACTGGCGATCCTGTTGTTACTACTCGCCTATATGGATCCGGGAGAACAATACTCCGGAGGTTACACTACTACCTTTGATACCACGGTAAATGCTTTCGACCTCGCCGCCTCAAATTTGAGAGAAGGTGGAAACATAGAATTTCAAGGCGGAAATTCATTTTTCAATCGTACCTGGGTTCAAGGAGGTAATTCCGCTTCCGACGGACTGGGGCCGGTTTTTAACAGTACCGCCTGTAACGGTTGTCACGTAAAAGACGGGAGAGGAACTCCCCCACCGGATGGAAGTAACGTTTTTTCTACCATGTTGATTCGAGTCAGCAAAGATGGAAAAGACCCGACTACGGGTGGTCCGGTTGGACTCGACAATTACGGACTTCAGATCAATAACCGAGGAATCCCGGGAGTTCAAGCTGAGGCGACTACTACCGTAAACTTTGCGGAAGAACCTGGAAGTTTTCCAGATGGAGAAACCTATTCTCTGAGAAGACCTACATTCACAATTTCAAATTGGAATTTCGGAGCGCCCGCGCTTGTACATCAATCTCCTCGAACGTCTCCCATGATTCCGGGACTCGGACTTTTAGAAGCGATTCCGGAATCTACGATCCTTTCTTTTGCTGATGAAAACGATTCAGACGGAGATGGAATATCAGGAAAACCGAATCTAGTTTGGGATGCAAAATTACAAAAGAAAGTTTTAGGTAGATTTGGTTGGAAGGCAAACGAACCCACTTTATTCCAACAAAACCAAGGTGCATTTTTAGGAGATATAGGAATTACAAGTCCTCTGTTTCCTAATCAAAACTGTGTCGGTGCACAAGCCGCCTGTTTTGCCGCTCCCGCCGGTAATAATGGAAATCCAGAAGGAACTGAAATTTCCAATAGAACCGCAGAGTTAGTAACCTTTTACACCAAACTCTTAGGAGTTCCAGGTAGAAGAAACTGGACTCAACCAGACGTAGTTAGAGGGAAAGAAATTTTTTCCCAAATCGGTTGTAACGCTTGTCACAAACCTCATATCTTTACCGGATATTCGGAAGGGTTTCCTGAAATTTCGTTTCAACATATCAAACCGTATACGGATCTTTTATTACACGACATGGGACCCGATCTTGCAGACAATAGAGAAGATTTTGAAGCTTCGGGAACAGAATGGAGAACTCCTCCTCTCTGGGGAACGGGCCTTATACAAAAGGTCAACGGCCACAATCATCTTCTTCACGACGGACGCGCGAGAGGCCATAAAGAAGCGATTCTTTGGCACGGAGGTGAGGCTTTGACGTCCAGAAATAAGTTCGTAAACCTTCCAAAAGACGATAGAGATAAGTTGATTTTATTTCTGGAATCTTTATGAGAATTTTAGAATTTACGAATATGTCTTTTAGAAAGGCCTGGTTCCTCAAAAGGATTACAGTTTTTTTTCTGAGTCTTGCCGTCTTATTACCGGGCATACGATGTCAAGACTTGGGGAAAATTACAGGAACCGAAATTTTACTAGTCGCATTATTTGCAAATGCAAGTACAGGAGAATTTTTGAATTATACCGCCAATCAAGTCGCGATTCCTCAATTCAAACGTCTTCTATCTGCAACGGACGAATTAAAAACGAGCGCCTCTGCCTATCAAGCCAATCAAAACGATAACACTCTCTCAGATCTTCAATCCAAATGGCTGGTCGCGAGAAAACTTTTTAAACAATCGGAAATTTTCTATATCAACCGGTCTTATTTTCCTTCTAATTATTTTCATAGATTGGATGGTTATATTTTAAATGAGAATAGTCGTCCCACACCAAACGATTTAACCGTAGCCGCGGCCACCAATCCGAGCATAAGTACTGTAGATTCTTACCCTCTGACAAGAAAAGGTTTTGCCGCTTTAGAATATTTTATTTTCGACGATGGGAATGGAGTACATACGTTAGCCGCAATCAACGTTGCAAATGGAAACGCTGGAAGAAGGGCTTATATAGTTTCACTTGCAAACGTAATTCAACTGGACGCGCAAAGACTTTTAAATTCCTGGAGTCCTTCTTCTGGAAATTTTGCGGAAGAATTAGCATCCGGTCAAGGTTCTTTCGGTGGTATCAAGGATGCGATCGATTCGTTTATTAACGGTTTGGTCCAATTAGAATATACAAATCAAGACGTACGAGTAGGAGTTCCAGCAGGCCTCACGGTTTCAGGAACAACTCAATATCCTACGAAACTGGAATCCGTCTACAGTAATACAGCGTATCAAGATTTGTTATCTTCTTTAGAAGGTTTGGAACTAGTTTATTTTGGTAATCCAGGAGATCGCGAAGCAAAATCTCTCAGTTATTTAGTTCAGTTTCAAAATAGTGCGTTAGACGCTCGTGTAAAAACTAAAATTTCCACTTTAAAATCACTCATTCAAGGAAGAATCGACGCATCAGCAACTCTAAAATCCGATCTCGTTACAAATCTTAGCTTTGTCAATACAGAAATTTATTCAAGGTTTAGAGAACTTAGAATCATCTTTGCTACCGAAATCATCGGCATCTTAGGCGCCAATGCTCTTCCTTCTAATTCGGATGGTGACTAAAAAAATCATATTTTAAAATCGTCCGAACTTCTATCGTTAGGTTATAATTTCTTTTTATACTCGGAAATAGATTAGTTTAAAAACTTTAGAATGTAAAAGCTTTTGCTTTTAAAGGTAAGAGCTCCTACATTTTATTTTTTATGAAAAACTCGGTTTCTTATATCAAACTTATAACTGCAAGAAACCTCTATAAATGAATTTTAAATTTACTACTCGGACGCATGAAGATAGTACCAAGTTATTAACAGCCGAATTTGCGAAAAAAATAGCGATACTTAAAAATGATGCAAATTCGGGATTTACGACATTTTAGAGCAGAACCCAAACATTCAAATTTCTGAAACAATCTAACCAAGTATTCTATTTATACGCCCGAGTAATAAGAATACGTGAGTTCGTTATAAACAATATGAAAGGAATCGATTCTAGGAAACTCAAGCCATCGTTCTCTCAATTAAAGCGTCTCATTTCTTGAACTCAATACATCGCTTCCTGAATGCAGACCTTTAGAGAAGTATTCGCTAAGTTTTACGGGTTGCGTTTAGAACTTAAGACGAAATAGTATATTATGTTTCTTTCATGCAATTTATTGACCGAGCGGAGATCCCGGCGGCTTGTGGTGTGACAGCCGGATACACCCAGATTTTCTTACGCCAAACTCACGTTAAATATAAACCCGATCTCTGGTTCATCTCTTTGAAATCGAACTGGAAGATCAATTTTTACGGATTCGGTCACCGGAATCCCAAAAACTTCTCCTTCTAAAATTCCAATCGTTTTGATTCCCTCTTCCAACTCTACAACTGCTAAAACATAGGGAACTCTTTTAGATAAATGTCCGAAACCTACGTAAACGACTGTGTAAGTGTAAATTTTTCCCTTTCCAGAAAATTGGATTTCAGATATTTTAGAATTTCCGCAGTGTGTGCAAGCAATGATAGTTTCTACAGTTTGAAATCCACAGGAATCACATTTTTTTCCTTTCAAAATTTCTAATATACTTTCCGACATGTTGAATCCCTTATCAAGTGTTTTATAAGAAGGTTATTACTAATAGAGTTGTTGAAAAATTCCATAGTTCAATTAACAAAATTGCTTTAATCGACCGTTTCCATTAAATAGAAACGATGGAGAATTAATTTTTCAACTATTCTAATCTCTATAAAATTGCGTACCGTTGGTTTTATCACAAAACACTGATTCCATGCAAATATTAGGTACTTTATTATATAGTTATGAGTAGTCACAAGAATGTCAGACTACTCTATCGTTTTCCTAAAAACATTTATCTTTTATATTGCTATTTTTCGCAATCGCAAAACGATCATCACATTTTTTAAACTTGGATTTTAAAACCAATATAAATAAAGCCAAAAGGACATTTAATTTTAAAGTCCGATTTAAATTAAATAAGAATATTTTAAACTTCTAATTCATAAAATTTTTCACTTTACACTAAACTTATGTCAAAAGCTTAGAGTTCATCATTTCTAAATCTTCAATAAAATATGAAATTCCCACCAAAATTGCCATATGTATGATTATAGTTTTTTAGCATTTTTTGTTATTTTAAAGTGAATTCGATGTAAGACATCCGTTTTATCTGAGGTCAATTTTTTCGTAAAAAAATAAATGTGGGAACTCTCACAAATCCTGAATTTACCAGTTAAACTTTAAAAACTGTGGGAACTACTATAAAATACAAAAAAAATCATTGTACAATCAGATGTTTACACAAAACCGCCGCTGTTTTGCGGCCATCATCAAAATTTAAATCCTATTCTTATGCAAGTTCGATGTTAGAAAATAAGAAAGAATTTTCTAAAAATATGAGTTCCTACAATTTTAGGATTTGTTCGTAAAATCGTAATTTGTTATACTTCCTACATTTTATAGACAAACCTAAATTTTGTAAGAGTTCCCACACTTACTACCCGGACGCATGAAAATAGTACCAAGTTATTAACGGCTGAATTTACGAAAAAAATAGTGGTATTTAAAAAATAGCGCAAATTCGGGATTTATTGCATTTTAAAGCAGGATTAAAATATTCAAATTTTTGAAACAATCTAACACAAGTATTCTATTCATGCGTCCGAGTAGTAAATACGACAGATTCAATTTTTACAAACCTCTATTTTATAAATTGTGGTAGTTCCCACATTTAAATCAATCTGTAAAGTTCAGATTTCAATTTTTTCAGAATCATGGACTCCTTACGTCGAACTCACGTTATTTTAGTTTCTGTATAAGTTTCCACACTTTTTAGACTTTACTTTGAAACGCATAAAAATGGTATTAAACATAAATGGCGTTTTTATGAAGATGCAAAAATTTTCGCAGATATGTTTGGTTTAAAAATTTATAAGCTTTTTTATGGGAGATCCCACATTCCAACTTTTTGAAGAAACCAATAGTAGTTCCCACAAACCCCGAGATCTCACAGTAAAAACTCTAAAATGTGGGAACTACTGCAAAATCAAAGACAATCGAAATAACGAATACCATTATTTCTAGCGTTCACTTCTACGGAGATAAACTTGGATTCTGCAATTTCGATCAATTGGGGAATTGTATTTTTTTCACAACTCCAAGTCACAGAGCTATCTCGTATATTAAGATTTCCGCAACCTCCAATAAAATTCAAATTACGCCATACAAGAACGTCTAAATTTTGAAACGGAATTTCCCGCATAGCCCCGCCAATGGAAACAATTCCAATCTTCAATAAATTCTCGCCTTTAAAAATATAAGACCATTCATATTCTGGTTCTATAATTTCCACATCTTCACTAAGTGTAATTTTATTTGGAATACTTCCCAAAGTTAAATTGAATGTAACATTAGTCGCGTTGTCTTGTACGTTTCCGGAAATCAAATCTAGATAATCTAATCCCTCTCCTGGTTTATTTAAAAAACCGGCTTTGAGATCTCCTGGGGGATCCGCAAAACTCCAAGGACTTGTATAATTTTGAGAAGAACATGGAAAACTCGCCGTCGTTAAAAATAAATATCGAATATAATAATCTTCACTGGGTTCTTCTAACTTATCTCCGAAACAATACAACAAACAAAAAATAAATAAACATAGAATTATATTTTTCGAATACACTAAAGACTCCAAGGGCAAATCGAAAAACCGGAACCACTCTGATACGCACAGGAAATTCCTTTTAGTAAAGCTCCGCTTTTGATACCCTGCGTTAAAGAAATTAAACCGGTGTTTAGATTTAAATCGTTCATACAAGCAGCACTAGTTGCAGGAATCAAGGCCAACTCTGCCTCAACGCCGTCCAATTGAGATAACTCCATAGAATTTAGTAAACGGGAAAATCCTCCCGTTATAAACGAGGCCGTTTCCAATTTTAAATCCTTACAGCTACTCTGATTGGTAAATTGAAACTGCGATTCTACATTAGCTCCATCGAACCCGAAAGAATCTTTCCATATCATAGAAGCTGGGGTTTGTAAGTTCGAATATTTTAGAAACAATGGCGCGGTTCCGGACGCACAATTCGGAAAGTTAATACTAATAAATGTTAAATCGTCCCTCCTATTTTGCAAAACTACAGGTGTTTTAATATTATTAAAAAAATCTAAATTACAAAATTCTTTTTCGATTTCGTAGCAAGTAGTAACCATTTTCCCAAAAACTAGAGTATTGACAAGACAAGCTCTGATTTCTGGAATTTCATATTTTGCCAAGACCTGCAACTGAGATTGAACAAGCACCAATTGCAGACTAGGATTAGATTCATTTTCTTGAATACAAAAAATAAATAATATACTAAAAATAAATAAATATAAAGGCCGTATTTGTTTGGGAATCACCAACATTTTCCGGTAAAAATACAAACCAATATCCAAAAATCAATCGGCCATTCCTCCACTTCTACGTTTTGTGGTGGCTGTTCTTCCGGCAGAGCAACAACCACAGTATCGTCCCCAGGAATAGAAACCGCTCCGTTGTAATGTGGCGGACCGTTTCTTAAAGAATTATGCCAATCTAGTTCAATCACCTTTGAGGACAAAGCCCCCGCCCATACGGTATATCCAATATAATTTAAATGTCCTATCTGATCCTGATACAACCAAGGATTTGCTACCCAACATTGACCAAACTCAAAACAATCTCTTTTGCGTATAAAAAGATGATACAAAGGTAAAAAATGTACTTTCCCGTATCTACCATTTACTTCTTGTACCGCTTGTTCAATAGCCCCTTGAGAAAAATACATTCCTAAACTAGTCACCATACTGACATTGTTTTTCACTCTGTGTAACCAGAGAGAGTACCAATCGTCTTGCATGGTGGGCGACGTACCCGCGTTTTTGATCTGTGTACGAAGTCTATCCAATTCTTCAATTCCGGTTTGAATTTCTAGGTTTACTATAACTCGATTGTAAGTCTCCTTAATATAAAGGATTGATTCTACAAATTCAGTATGCAAACGATCTAAATCAATCGGCATATAAAGTAAGGTAATCCATCCTGTTGGAGGCAACAGAGCTAAAACAGCAGCTTCTTCTTCCTCACGCATTGCATTTTTTTGTTCAGATTGTAGCTGACTCATATTATAACTAAAGCCACTATCCGGTTGAGTGGCCATCGGAGAAAAATATTGATTCATATTTCCTAATGTAGGACTATAAGATAGATTTGGAAAATTTCCCATGACCAAAATGTCTTTATTCCGTCTTGGATTTCTCAATTGATACAGAATCGATTTAGTATTAAAAGCTACACGACCGACTACGGAACTAAACTTCCAAGGCATGGCAGTTAAAAGAAGTGCATTGCGCCAAAAGTCGTTTCCTCCGATTTCAAATGCTACATTAGGTGCCGTTTTAAAATTGATACGCCTCTCGTATCTATCTGTGCATGCTGTAATAAAATCATATATACTTTTTGTTGTATATCCTCCTATGGCTAGGTTCTGCACATTCCATTCTACACTAAAGTTCATCAAAGTTAGATATTGATCCCAACCGAAATATCCGTAAGCAGGTTCATCTATAAAATCTCCCAGACTATCTCCATACATTGTAAGAAACGTTTTATTAGGTTCAAAAGATTCTGGATCATTGTTATTGAATTGTGTATTACAATTTGTATCTTTAACTAGATGATCGTATGTATGGTTTGTATCCGGAAACCAAAACTTAAAACTATTTTTGTCTGCAAAAATCGGATAACTTAAGCTCAAAAGTAATCCGATAATGAAAGTTTGTTTTTTATTAAATATTTTCATAATTTCATTCCTTATATTCATTGTGGAGGATCTGGCGCACTTGGAGTTGTAAAAGTAATAATTCCTGAGCCAGTTACGGCTTTTAGTTTTGTAAAAAATCGAAATCTCTTTACAGGCAGAGGTGGTGTTAATAAAGCAATACTTAGTGTTTCAAATTGTCCTGGTAATCCAGAATCATCATCCGCTTTAAATTCATCAGAACTATTTCCACATTCGGGAGTTGTGAGTTTCATTTCTTGTCCTGGATTTTCTTGAATTGTAAATGTAAAATATCTTCTCTCACCTGACGGAGCTGATTGTTGAAACCTAGCTCTATTATCAAAAATATACGTATCCCCTTCCGACATATATCTTGTATAAGTTCCGGGTTCTAAGATTGGAATTTCCTCCGTGGGCGGACAATATTGATTGAAATCAAGATTGGGAAGGATAAAGAAAACCGAATATTCTAACATAAATTCATTATGATAATCACTGGTTGAAGTCCCCTGTAAATAATCACAGTAAAGATTTAAGTAAGAGATAAGAATTAAATATAAGATTTTTTTTAACATAAAAACCTATAAGTATTTTATTATTTCATAATATCAATGTGCATCTTTAAAGTCTGGGGATGCTGGTGTCGTAAAAGTGACATTCCCTTGTCCGAAAATTGTAGTCAGTTTTATAAAAAAATCTGATCTTTGCGGCGGGAGCGGAGGAGTTTGTAAACTTATAAATACATTTTCAAGTTGCCCTGGCAATCCAGAGTCATTATCTGCTTTAAATTCTATAGAACTCGTCCCACACTTAGGAGTCGTAAGTCTAACTTCTTGTCCTGGATTCTCCTGAATTATAAAGGTAAATATCCTTTCCTCTCCCGCTGGAGCTGATTGTTGAAACCTAGCCCTATTATCAAAAATATACGTATCCCCTTCCGACATATATCTTGTATAAGTTCCGGGTTCTAAGATTGGAATTTCCTCTGTGGGTGGGCAATATTGATTGAGATCAAGATTGGGAAGTATAAAGAAAATCGAATATTCTAACATAAACTCGTTATGATAATCACTCGTTGAAGTCCCCTGCGAGTAATCGCAGTTAAGATTTAAGTAAGAGATAAGAATTAAATATAAGATTTTTTTTAGCATAGGACTCCCTCTGGAATATTCATTTTTTTAAATATGTCTGAACAAAGCGGTCAATCATAAGGATTTAACACCACGTTTTATGAGTTCTAAGTTTACTTTTTGGCGGATCGCCACCGCCTTCTCGCGGGCCATAATTAAAAAAGAAGCAGGAATTCCGTTAGGAGTATTTCCATAATCGATCATAAACCGAATCATAACCAAGCTTAAGGTAAAGTTTTCTCGGACTTTGATCAGCTGAGGGACCGTCATATTAGGAAGATCAGTTTCCACCCTATCGTAAAAAACGTCTGCAGCCTGACTTTCTTGAAGAAGAATTTGTTGTTCAGTACCATATGTAGGAGTCGGATAAGATTGACCTTTCAATTCCGCTTCTACCTTTGCTTCTAATTCGGCATCGGATAACGGGCGATTAAAAAGTAAGTCTCTGGAAGCTATAGAAGATTCCTTTACAAATTTCTGATCTAGTTGACCATTTTCGTTCATTAAACGAAACGCTTCTTCAATAGATTCTCGTTCCTTGTCTGAAATAGCGGGTAACGTTGCTAAAGGAGAATCCGCCACCGGGGTTTCGATACCCAAATCGGCAGGAGTATATGGAGTCACGGAAGATAAGAATAATGGCGGAAATTTACCGGAACTAGGCTTAATACAACCCAGGACTCCTATAAAAACAATAATCGAATATTCTAAAATTTTAAAATATGTAGAACGAATCTGATTCATAACTTGTTTCCTCAAAAGTATAATGTAAATGCAAATTGAATATTTGAAGTACCCCAAACAGAAGTTCTCGGATCCAAGGTTTCGCCAAATGGTCTTAATTCTCTCCCTTGAATTTGCAGGTCTTTGTAGTGATCATTTTTACCAAAACGAACGTAGGCCTTAATGGTGGTAAAAGTGAAAAAACCAATCGTAATTCCACCTAAGATTTGGTATCTTGTATAAGAATTTTGGAATGCGTGTTTTTCCTTACCGTTAAAACCGGAATAAGCGTTTTTTAGAGAGTGATTTCGTTCATCCGCATCTGCATAGGCTGCTGCGGTCAATAGAAGTAGACCGATTTTAATCCAGAGAGTAAAAAAGTCTTCTAACCTTCCGTCAGTAGGAGAATTGTCTTGAGGGAATCCTCTCCATTGTTTGTCTGCGGAGGCGTTAAAAAAAACAAGAGATCTAAATGCACTTTTTAACGCCGAAGAGTATTTTATTTTATTATAATATTCTTCTGAAACAAAGTCAATAACTTGATCTTTCGAAACTTTTTTACCAATTTTAGAATTACGAATGAAATAAAAACCTTGGAATTCGCCTACTTCTCCGAATAAAGCAGGACCGTTATTTAAAAGTAAAATACCTTCGCGATACTGAATCTCGCCAGAAGTTTGATTTTCTGAAAACAAACTCGTAGTCGTAGAACCTACGAGAAATACGAAAAGGATTCGGACGAGTTTTTTCAAAACCATCGAACCGCTTCCGCGTCAACTTTGGTTTCTTTTTGACCGTTACCGATCTTCTCTTTAAAAAGAATCCATTTTCTGCCGTTTTCTTTTCGAGTAGTATAGGAAAGAAAACGGAGACTTCTACCTTCTAAAAAGTCAGGAGGATGAGGAAGAATGCGAACGACTGAGTAGAATTCCCTTTTATCTTCCACTTCCTTACGGCAGTCGGGCTTTGTCGTAATCGCTTCTGGTTTTGAAAATTTTTTGAAAACCTGATAAACAAATAGTAAATTACAGAAAACGGAAATTCCAAATAAAATCAAAATGATTCGCTTTTTCATAATTAGTCATAAAATACAAAATTTTAACATATTTTATTTTTTATGACCTTAAATCAACAAATTAATAGTAAAAATATATTAATAATTTAATTATTGTTTTTTAAATGTAAAATACGTCAAAATATAGAATTATGGCATTTTTTTAATTGAAGAAGGTGAGCGAAAATACTTATAAAGCGTAGTATTATTTGAGTTAGTATAAAGAGGCTTATTCTTTTCAAAAAATTGAAATCTGAGCCTACAGGTCGATTCCTAAAATGTGGGAACTACCACAATTTATAAAATAGAAGTTTATAACAACTGAATCTGCCGTATTCAAATGTGGGAACTACTGCGAATTACAATTTTACTACTCGGACGTATAAATAGGAATACTTGGGTTAGATTGTTTCAAAAATTTAAATGTTTTGGTCTTACTCTAAAAATGCCGTAAATCCTGAATTTGCGGTATTTTTTAAATACCTCTATTTTTTTCGCAAATTCGCCCGTTAATAACTTGGTATTATTTTCAGGCGTCCGAGTAGTAAGAACAAATTCTAAAATTGTAGGAATTCTTATTTTTAGAAGTTTTTTCTTACACCGAATCACGTTATTTTATAGAGATTCCTAAGAAAATTTTAAAACTTATCCAATAATTTAAAATGTAGGAACTATGTGGGTTATAACTTATTCCTATAAGAATCTGTCCCAGAATTTAAAAACTACAAAGATTTGATAATTAAAAACTACCTAGAAAGTTCTCAAATTCCAGATATGACGATTTCTGCGGGAACTCTTACAAATTGAAACATCTAGGAAAACCACTGCACAAGTCAATTGCTACCAATTAGACATACTCTGTGGAAGTTCCCACACTTTAAAACAAATTCATTTTTATATGTTTCTGCAATCATAAAGAGATAAATTACTTAAAACGAATTTCTATCAGAGCCTATCCCAAAACCTCAAAGAATTGTACACGATCATTCTTTAGAAATTTTTAATAAAATGCAATAGTTCCTACAAATTAGGTTCATTGACAATTTACGAACTTTCGAGCAGTTCTAATCTGTTAAATTTTCGTAGTAGTTCCACATTGGACGACTTTGGGACAAGCTCAAAATCAAAAGACAAAAGTTTTGTTAATTACTACTATAATACAGTCGTGTAAATTTTATAACCGAAAGGCCGAATCTCGTTAAAATTAAAAACACTCTAAGCTGGGTACGATAAAAAATAATCTATATACAAACCACCACCCGACGGCCCAAATACATACAAAATTTAATATATAAAAATTTTTTAAAATACTAAAATCAGATAAAATAAAAATCTGAACGATTGAGGAGATTTGAATTATTTTTCTATTATCTCCACAATCGCTTTCTAAATTACATACCGATTGCTGCACCACCATCAACTCTTAAATAAGTTCCGGTAATGTAATTGGATTGATCGCTTAAGAAAAACTTCACGGCATTTGCAATCTCTTGTTGTGTCCCCGGCCTTCTAAGAGGAATAAAAGCAGGATCGGTCAGTTTCTTTTGAACTTCTTCTGGCAAAGATGCAGTCATATCGGTTTGAACGTAACCGGGACAAACTGCATTGACTAGAACATTTCTTCCTGCAAATTCTCTCGCCGCAACTTTTGTCAATGCAATCACTCCCGCCTTTGAGGAAGAATAGTTTGCTTGTCCCGGTTGTCCAGTAAGACCGGAAACAGAAGAAATGTTTACAATCCTTCCAGACTCTGCTTTAAGAAGAAGTTTAGAAGCATACTTAGTCATCAAAAAAACGCCTTTCAAGTTTACGTCTAAAACAAAATCAAATTCTTGTTCGGACATACGTATAAAAAGATTATCCTTGAGAACTCCGGCATTGTTAACGAGGAAGTCTAGTTTTCCAAATTTTTCTTTTACTCCGGCAATGACAGAATCGCAGTCCTCCGGTTTAGTGACGTTACAAGAAAGTCCTAAAGTTTTTACTCCAAATTCTTTGGCTACATCAGCCGCCGCTTGTTCTATCTGTTCTTTGTTAAGGTCGACTAGTACTATGTCGCCTCCTTCTTTAGCGATTGTATTTGCGATCGCTCTTCCGAGACCGCGAGGAGACGCCGCTCCGGTAACGAGTGCTACTTTTCCTTCGAACTGTTTAGACATGATTTCCCTCAAATCGAGATTCTAATTGGCTTTCCATTTCCGTAAGAGAAATAGAATTGCCAAGTTAAAAACTTTCTTTCGAATTTCCTTTACCTTTTGAAATTGAAAATATAGATTCGTTTCTATGAATATTCATTCATTTTGTTTTTGGAGAATTAAAACATGCAGTCTTCTTACAATCGACCTTTGGAAATGATAGGACCGATCGAAGCGGTTTATATCCCTGGAAATCCAGAAACATACACTGTAATTTTATTTCACGGTTACGGAGCAAACGCATACGATCTTTCTCCTCTCAGTGCGTACTTAGATCTTCCAGATGGAACTAATTGGCTATTTCCAAATGGAATTTTGGAAATTCCTGTAATGCCCGGTTATAATGGAAGAGCTTGGTTTCCAATCGACATGGAAGCTTTACAAAGAGCGATGACAACCGGAGGTTATCGGGATTTTTCGGATCGTTATCCTGCTGGTTTGGAAAGCGCTAGAGAGAAAGCAATGGAGATGATTCGTATTTTAGGAGTTCCTATGGATAAGATTATCTTGGGAGGTTTCAGTCAAGGCGCGATGCTTGCGACTGATATTACTCTTCATTCCGAAATAGCTCCAGCAGGTCTGATGATTTTATCCGGAACTCTCATCAGCGAAACTGACTGGAAAAGACTCGCTGAAAAAAAGAAGGATTATCGTTTTTTTCAAAGCCACGGTAGACTGGATCCGGTGTTAGGTTATCCCGCTTCTAAAAAGTTAGAACAACTTTTAATCGGAGCCGGATGGAAAGGAGAAATGATCGCTTTTCAGGGTGGGCATGAAATTCCGGATGTAGTACTTAAGGGGATGAACCTGTATCTCAGGAACATTACAGGATGACAAAACTCATAGAGAAATACATCGCTTTAAAAAATAAATATCGGAACTACGATACCAAGGAAGCTCTGAAAAGAATGCAGGCCTTTCGAATCGTCTTAAAGGAGTTAGGTGAGAAAGGATTTCATACAGGAGTAGAAATCTTAGGTTCAATTAATTTTGGAATTGTGGAAACCGCTTCCGACATAGATTGTATTTTACTTCATTATTGTGATCTTCATAAAGATGTGGAATGTCCAGAATACTGCCCCAATTTTCTTTTTGAAACCGAAGAAATTAAAACCTCTCTTCGTAAACGTCTAAACGACGAAAATTTACAAGTGGAGTTTTTGGATTGTATCAATCTAAGAATGGTGGAAAAGGCCATGGAACAAAAGGAGAATTTGAAAGACAGCGATCTTCTCAAACGACTTATGTTTTATAGAACCATCGGAAGGCCGGTAAATAGACCTTTGTTTATTCCTTACTGTGAAAAATTAGAAGAGAACGAGGAATTCATCCAAGAAATTTTAGATTGGGGCTCAGAAGCTTTAGAAGATTATTTAAAAACTTCCAGACATAGATTTTCATTTAGTAAGTACAATGAAAGAATTGAAAGTTCTGGACTTCAACTTCCACCCGGACTTAAAGAAGAATTAAAAAGTTATCTGGACGAGGTTCCGGAAAACAACTGATTGGTTCGCAAAATTGCGTTAGGCGAAATTACTAAAGATCGTTCGAATAGAAATATTCAGTAAAAAAAATAAAAAACATGTCTAGTTATAGTTAGTATGGAACCTTAGAAGATCACATCGAAATTCTAAACTACTTGTTTCAAAAAAAGAATTGTTCTATCTATGAATTATATTCAGATTTTGAAAAACCTATTCGAATAGGAAATCATTCAAGAGTTTCAAATAAGCAAGAATTAAACACGGTTTATTTGAATATTTATGTTCAAGGTAGCGAACTTAAATTTAAAGCACGGAAAATTTCATTCGATCTAAAAAAATGTAACGAGGCTAAATATCGATTTAGTTCGGACAATTTAGGAATGATTCAATTGCATTTGAGTACAAATACTGGAAATCGTTTATGTAACTCTTATACCAATCATAATACTCTCAAAAGAGCTGAAGAGTGGGAAAACTTTTATAAAAATTTAGATAGTCCTTCTTAATGGAATTTTGATTCAGTCAGTCAATTTTCCAATCAATTCATTAGAAAAATGAAATCCCAAACCTATGCAAAAATCGGATCTCGTATAGTTACTAAAAACGAGTTTTTACTTTGGGAAAACGGATATTTTTTAAATACCTATCCAAAAGGAACAGATACGATTCAAGTTTTGTAAACCTAGAAAATCAAATTGAAATCGCTTAGGATATTTTAGAATCAAAAAAAATCAAAACTAAAAAATAGAATACGGTGAGTTTATTTAATTGTTCCATCTTATCTTAACGTGAGTTCGATGGTTGAAAATCTGGTGCCTATAGCAGTCGGACCAAACTCTCAGCTCCGGTCAATAGATTGTATACAAAAAACATAATACAACAATTGTCTTTAGTTTCAATTTATTATAGAACGTGATTTGTCAAGCGTCATTGCGACCCGTTTTGTTGAGTTAACACAACCAGCGAATACCTCTAGAATCGGCATTCAGGAAGCAATGTATTGAGTTCAAGAAGCGAGACTCTGAGTTTTTCGAACGACCCGTGAGATTGAGTTTCACAAAAACCTGGGACCTATTACAAAAATTTAATAACTGCTCGAAAGTTCACAAATTGCCTACTCATAACTATATAATAAAGTACCTAATATTTTGCATGGAATCAGTGTTTTGTGATA
This sequence comes from Leptospira interrogans, assembly GCF_900156205.1. Lineage (GTDB taxonomy): Bacteria > Spirochaetota > Leptospiria > Leptospirales > Leptospiraceae > Leptospira > Leptospira interrogans. The sequence continues at coordinate 44,604 of NZ_FTNA01000015.1, read as the reverse complement.
AAATCAACGGTACTCAATTTTATAGAGATCAGTAATACGAGCTAATCTGTAGGAAACTCTGCATTTGATTCAAAATTTCTAAAAAATTAAATTATAGCGTAAAATTCTTTAAGATTTTTGAGCAAGCTCTAAGTTAAAAAGAATGATTTTACTAATTTCTATAAAATTGAATACCGAAAACTTTTACTATAAAGGATTATTTGAGTGCAATCATTGGGTATTCTATTTTATAGTTCTAAATAATCCTATGAAAATGTACAATAACAATGATAGATTTTTATGTAAATTTAGAAGTTCTTGCAGAACAAGTTTTTTAAGTATTTATGGCTACCTTTTTAGCAAACCATTAGATTCCAAAGTCTTAAAAAAACTCATAATATTATTAATATCTATATTAAACTTTAATTGTAGTGCTCGCCCTCAAAATATTAGTTTTTTTGTTGATCGAGTCCAAAAGCCTTTTGCAGAAGACTTTCTAAATAAATCCAAAGTTCAATTCTCCAACAAAAATTCCGTAATATTTATTATAAAAAATGATCATAATATTCATAAATTAGAATATTTTTTAACGATTCAAATAGCTCATATCGAACAGTGTTACACAAACCTTATAAATGTAAATACAATATCCTATAAAAAAAGAACCATACAATTACAAGACGATGGCTCTTTTTTAATTTCCGAAAACTCTAATCAAAGATATTTATTTGAGCCTACACATCCCGATGCAATTAGAACCGGAAGTGCCAAAGGTTATATCACATATCCAGATATAAACGTCGCCGAGGAACTCTATAATCTAAAAAGCAATATTTCATTGTATAATTCTCTAACATCACTCATAAACAAAGAAAACAATACTTCTATCCCAAGGGAATCTTTTGATAATTATATAAAATTATTAAACTATTTCAATGAAGTCAGTTTCAGTAATTTGATTTTACAATTAATATCGACAAGAACCAAAGAGTAAATCTTACAATTACAAAAAATCAACCGTATCAACTTCACCATATATATCACTCAGAAGCATAAAAACAATGTTAAACTTGCTTAAAGCTTAGAATATAGAATTCACTTCAAAAAAAAGAATAATTTGGATAAAACGTAATTTTTAAAACTTCTGTTTCTTTGCAAAAATCGATCGTTAATTTTTAGTATCATTTTCATACAGTGAAACCGATCTACTTTAAAAAATACGAATTAGAATTCAGTTATAATTCAAATCTAAGTCCAAAATAAACCAATTATCATCTTTATTCATTACAATGTTCTAACATATAATGTAAACTAAAAGCCGTGTGGATGTTATACTTTCCCTTAAAAAATTGTTGTTGTCTATGTTTTAGAGAATTTAAATATATTTGATGTTTGTTCCACAAAACATCAACTTACAATTCAATCTTCTAAACACTGTATTTGTTTCATGATGCATTATAATTATTGAATTAACAAAAAAAGGTGTAGAAATGTATAAGTGGAAAGTGTTAACAGCATTTTTTTTAATTTCAATCGGATCTGGATTCGAGTATGGAGTAAATCATACACATATCCACGCTTTATCAAAGATTGAATACTCAGTTATTCAAAAACCTACCGATCCACCAAAAGACAAACCAATCAAAGTAATTGTAAGCGATGGAGGAAAGTTTTGTTACGGTCCTAATTTTAGCGGCGGTGAAAGTTATATTATAATTGAACAGTGTTGGCAAATGCACGTTATGAATGCAAGATACGACGTGTTTCAAAGAATTTCGTATAACATCAATAATACGTGGTTATGTATTACTGCTCCGGAGAAAGTAATTAAAGCAGAGAAAAACTGGGACTATGTTCATCTCAGACCTTGTACGATCAATGATCCTCTGCAAAGATGGATTATAAAAAACAATTCTTTTTGGACTGCAAATGGGTTTTACCGATTGAAGGATTATAATTGGTACGGCTATATCTCTAGAAATTCTGGTGATAGATACAATCATACTTTAGATTCTTCCATGAACGATTGGGTGAATACAATAGCCACTCCCGGAAATATCAGCATTCAAACTTCTATAGCCTGGGATTTGCAAACTACTGAGGGACAGGAACGTTATTTTATTCGCTGGGGTGGTTCAGATAAAAATACAACTCCTCTCTACTACAATCCTGAAAATGGACATCTCGCTCAGTATGATCCAATCAGTGGTTCTCTCTACTGTATGTATTCTCAGGTAGACAACTATCAATGGAATTGGGTGAAATGGAAATGGTGTAGTGATTTACTTGAAAGTAAAAGCAAGGGAAATCCAACTTTTTGGAATGTCTTTTTTGAAACTGATCAAGGAGGAATGATTACAGATTATAAGGGAAATGCGCTGAGAGTTACTAGATATGGATCCAATTGGGGCTCTGCCTATACAGCCAAACCTTCTTATTTAGAAAAGGACACTACCAATAGCCCAACTTCTCTGTTTGTTGTTAATAAAGATTTATTGGATTGGACACGTTATACAGCAAGTAACCTTGGTAAAACAGGACAATATTGTCCGGCTGGCAAAAGAGAAAATATTGTACATAGAAGAATCAAAAGAGAATTACCGCCCGACTTTCAATTAACTGAGGCTTGGATCCGAAGACTTTATGAAATAGCAACTTCAGTTTCCGCTGAATCCGAGACTCGAGTCAGTGGAATCTGTGGCCCTTGTGCTCTTCATAGCTTTCAGATGTTGGCAGAGCTTCTGGAGTATCATTCTCGAGAACCTCTTCAGAGTGGAGGTTACTTTTTTGATACAGCTCCAAATACAGATCCTTTTATATCGTTTGGTCAACGTTATCCGCATTTGGAAAGACTGTTAGAAGATATACCTAAAAAGTATGCTCCTTATCCTCACTATTCTACACAAAGTTTCTTATCATTTGCATCTATTGATTCTATGCTGCCCCAATATTTTTGGTCTGCTTCTACTGAATTTACGAATCGGGATGAGATTCTTTCTCACATTAGCTCACTTATTAATTCCCCTGCTGGAAGCATTTGGTTAGGAGTCATGGAGCAACAACATCCTGATGGAACCATAACAGGACACGCAGCTCCAATTCTTAGAATCTCTCAGGGATTAGTAGTAATTCCAACTAACGTGCATTTGTGGACATTAGAAGAATTCAGAAGATTTTTAATACCCACCACAGAGCTGTCTCAAATAGTTGCGAATTTGGAAGGATCAAATACACTGATAAGGTTTACAACTATACAATCATTGGGAATGCTCACAACAAATATGTTTGATTCCATGGTCTCTAACAGAAATTGTACGGGAGAGGGAGAAGACAGAAGAGGTTCTGGAGAATATCCAACAAGTACATCCGTAAATCAATGTCCAAGCGGCAGATGTGCATTACCATTTTAAAACTTGTTACTGATCCCTATAAAATTGAGTACTGTAAATTCCTATTACAGAGCCCGGTTTTAGTGCAAAAGACTAGGTACTTTATTATATAGCTCTGAGTAAAAAGCCAATCATTCAGGATTAGACACAACTTTTTGAAAACTATTGTATATTTACAAAATTGACCATTCATTTTTAATATTACTTTCACTCGTCTAAGTAGTAAGAAAAAGGTTTCCGTTTTTTGAATACAATGATACGCTTCTAAATCGGGCCTAATATGACTGACAAATCTAAAAACCTATTTTGCAAAGACAAAAAAACTTACAACCCCTCCCAAAGCCAAATTGTGCTTAATCAAAAAGATCAAACTGAATTATTCTGCGTCTCACTTATATTGGCACTCGACGGGCTTTGTTTCGATCCCCGTAAGGAGCTATGACATTGAATTTTTTTGTGACAGGTTTTTTTCTAAACTTAAAACAGCTCCAGTTTTCGATGTTCCGTTTATTTATTTTATTTTTCTTTCTTTTGATTCCGATTTCAAGTTGGAGTAAATCAAATGGAATGATGACCATCGACGGAAATTATAAATATTATAACGTAGGATTACAGGATCAGTTCACCTATGTCGAAATTAACGGACAAATCGAAAATTTATCCGGAAAAGATCATACAGAGGCTTTTTTTACGATGAACTTTTACGATAAAGAAGATATTCTTTTGGAAACCTGTCGTTTTGCAGTCCAAGGATTCCCGTCAGGACACAAGAGAGATTTTTACGCGAGTATGAAATACGTAGATCCAAAACTGATCAAACGTTTTACGATAGAATTTGACGGAGAAAATTAGTTTGTTCACAAACTCAAAAAGAAACTATTAAATGAGTCTAATCTCAAATCATTTAGAATTTTATAATACACCTTCTAAATTTTTGCGTATCATTCATTTTAAGCCAAATAGCTCTAGAAACTTTTATGTAGCTAGTTCTAAGAAATGATTTCAAAATAAAATTATAAAAATTGAATGTTTTTATTAAGAAATTTATACTACTCAAAATTATAAAATAGAATACCTAGTGTTTTACAGCGGAACAGAACTTTACAATAGAAATTTGCGGTAACAATTTGATAGAGATTAGTAAAATAGAGTTGTTGAAAAATTCCATAGCAACAATTAACAAAACGCTTTAATCGACCGTTTCCATACAACGAAAACCGATAGAGAATTAATCTTTCAACAATTTTAATAATGTGTATTCGACGTAAGAAAATCCTGACGAATAAAAAACTCAACGCTCCAATTTCCTCAGAATTTAACTCAATATTACTTTTTGAACTCAGTAAAACCGCTTTCGCAAACTCAGTGCTCAGTCCATTTGACAGTTTGCGTTAACTCAGCAAAACGCTCTCTATGGATCGTGTTTTAGATCATACATAATAACTATTTTTACATCGGTTATACCGAACTCATGTTAAAATAGAAATAAATCAGCATAAGAAAGTTTAAAAAATAAAATCGAAAATTTTTATAGTGATTTGATATAAGAAAGTTTTAAAATAGAGAGTCAGATTTTAAATAAAATATAATTTTAGGTTTTAAATGTTGATTGCTGAAAACCGTACATTTAAAACGATCGAGACACAATCAATTCGCTCGCCCGAACGGCTAAGGAAAAGAAAAACTATGAATGGAAAAAAATTTTGGTTCGTTTTAACATTGTTACCAACTTTGTATTGCGGTTCTACGGTAAAAGCCGGGGAAATAGGACTTTTTTGGAAACCTTTCGGGCTTTCGGATATAGGTTTGCACAAAGAACCGGTATTAAGCGGATTTTATTGGTTATACCCTTGGAATGATATTTATACCTATTCCACACAATGGAATGCATATAAGGAAAAGGTAGACGTACTTACCAATGATGATTTGAAAATAGACGTTCAAGCAATAGTCATCATGAGACCGATTCGAGACGAAGTATATCAACTTCACATAGAAGTTGGTCCGGAATATTATAGAAGTATTGTACAGCCGGAGTTTAGGGCTTCTATTAGAAACGTAGTTTCCCATCATCAGATGATCCAAATTTCTAAGAATAGTGCGGTCTTAGCGAAGGACATTAAATCTGCAGTTATAGAAAGAACAAAGGGAAAACATATCGAAGTGTTCGACGTGATTTTAGATGATGTGGAATATTCCCCTAATATGTTACACGCAATTGAAACAAAGTTAACAAAACAACAAGAACTGGAACAACAAAAATACGAACTGGAAATCGCAGAAAAAAACATAGAAATCGCTAAGAAGAAAGCAAAGGCAGATGCAGAAGCTCAGTTAATCCGGGCAGAGGCACAAGCGAAGTCTCAATCGATTATCAACGACAAATTGACTACTAAGTATCTTCAGTATAAATCATTTGAGAGCCCAAATTCTAAACTGATCTTTGTTCCACAGGGTAAGGATAATCTTCCGATTGTAGTAAACCCAAAAGAATAAGTATTAACGTTATGCATGTTTTCTCGACAAGTTATACTTCATAACCATATAATAAAGTACTCAATCCAATAGAGTTGTTGAAAAATTCCATAGTTTAGATTAACAAAACTGCTTCAATTGACAGTTCCTATAAAACAGATGGAGAATTAATTTTTTAACAGCTCTCATAGTTTACATTTCAATAATGTGAATTCATTTTGTGTAAGAAAATAGGAGCAAATCCAGCTTTGCCAGACCGCACTTCCAGCTCGATCAACAGATTGAGGGTTCAATTGAAAATAAAATCTTTTCCTGATTTCAATTTTTTATAGAAGCGAAACGCTGAGTTCTTGAACGACCCAGAAACTCAGTGAATACCCTCTAAGGATCGGCATTCAAAAAGCAATGTATTGAGTTCAGAGAGTGAGAAGCTTGAGTTTGCAAGAATGTTTTACTGAGTTCCTTCACCAATCGCTTTCGCATTGGAACTCACGTTAATCGACAATTTATCACAACATTTACAGATACTCAATTTTATAAGGACGAGTAGTAGTATAAGCTCTTAGTAAAAATTTAAATTTGTAGTAGTTCCACATTTTAAAAGTCCTACAGTAGAATTTCAAATTTGCAGTAATTACTACAATTATGCTTTGTTCTAAAATTCATTACGTTTTTTGAAAGTTTCTTGGCAACTAATATGAGTTCGGCGTAATATATTAAACTCTTCTAAAATGGTTGTCTCGAAACCTAGGAATTCCTATTTTCCTAATGTTTAGACAAAAAAATTCAATACAAAGTATATTTGATTTTACGGTTTTTAAAAATGTGTAGGAATTACTGCATTTTATTAAAAATTTCTAAAGAATGATCACGCAAATTTTTTGAGATTTTAGAACAAACTTATCTCTTAGATGTGAGTTCCCACATTGATTTAAAATTAAAAAGTTGGAATCAATATCTTTTGTTCAACTCGGTGGCTTCAGTCTGAACAAAGACATAATTCGTTTTTTGAAAATAAAACGAAATGGTCTTTTTAAAATAGCAGAAAGAGAAAAATCCCAAATAGGTTTAGAATGAATTACTAAATGCCAAGTTTCATTCGGTTTCAAAAAACTGAGTTCAAGTACTCGTAAATCTACAATATCTATCTTTTCCACATATAAAAATGAAACATAAGGATCAAATATCATGTCCTTAACTTCCAAATCGGTATTTAGAAAATAATACCAGTAATCCGTGCCATCGTAATAATTATAGGAAGTAATCAGCAAAAACCCACCGGAACATTTAAACTGAGCTTCTATCTGCTCCCCTTCCAATACTCCGCAGATTTTCCTATTTTCAAAAATCAGAGTTATAGTTATAATTTCAATAGAATATTCTATTTTTTTAATAGTTTTAATAAAAGAAAAACTAGATATGCTTTCCAAAGTAAATTTACTCCAAAACAAAGCGGCCAAAACACATTTATATTTACTTTTGAATCATTCAAGTTTAAATCTATAGGTAGTTTTAGAAAATAATTATTTAATATGAGTTCAGCGTAAGAAAACGAGAAAGAATTTTCTAAAAGTAATAGTTCCTATAATTTTAGAATTTATTTGTAAAATCGTAATTTGCGGGAGTTCCCACATTTTAGGAATCGAGATCACAACTTTTTTAGAAAAATGAACGATGATTCCTTACGCCGAACTCACATTAAGTAGTTCCCACAAACCAAAATTTTATAGATAAATTCTGAAAACGTAGAAACTCATATCTTTAAAAATTCTTGATTCATTTTTTTCATTCGTCTGAGTGGTAAAGACTATTTATAAAGCGATAGACTTCTCAAAGAGACGTAATTTGTGGGAGCTACTACATTTTTAAAAATTTCTAAAGAATTAAATCATCCCGTCAAATTCTTTAAGGTTTTGGGACAAACTCTTAGTAAATTCATCATAAAATAGAGTTATCAAAAAATTAATTTTCCATCTTGTTTCTGTTTCATAAAATGATCGATTGAAGTAGTTTTATTAATCACCGCTATAAATTTTTTCAATAACTCTAATGTAAGAGTTCCCACAAATTATGTCAAATGGTGGCTTATAAAATTTTTATTGTTCTTAAACAATCATAAGAGTTCCTACGGATTTGAAACGGACTCTTTATAAGTTTTACCTATACACTTTAAAAATTTCTAAATTTTAATGTAACGTAACCAAAGAATGAAATTCAGGATCGTCTTTAAAATTGTCAAAATCACTGTCTTCGAAATCTTTTTTAGGTTTTCCTAAACTCAGAGCCAGTTTCGTATAACGTAACAAGTTTGGTTTGTTTTTTTCTAAAGAATTTAGACAAGCAAGATTGAACGCAAGTCTTGCGTCTTGAATGTCGGCAGGTAAAAGATCTTCAAGTAAGTTCAAATATTGGCTTCCGCCGTATTTAGCTATAAATACAATGATGTCACCTGCAAAATATTCAGCCGTGTTATACGAATTTCCAGTTTCATTTCCTTTGAGAGTAGAATTTCGACTGATCCCCAAAGAACGATAAATATCCTTATAACAATGAAGAACCCATTCTGCAACGTCAGGTTTATTTTCCTTTAAAAATCGATTAAGTGCCGCAGAACTCATTTGCATTCCAAGACTGACTAACGTTGTTTTTTCTTCCTCTCCAACTTTGTCTTTGTATTCTAAAATTTTATTAAATTCTCGTTGATAACGTTCTTTGTTTTCTTGAAAATCCTCCGCAAGACGATCAATACTTTTTTCGATCGTACTTTTCCAAACCCAAGGATAATCATCCATTACGTCGCCTACAATATCGTCAACGACTTCCTGTTCCTCTTCAGAAATATCCTTTTCTTTCTTAGAGGTTTCATCTTTTGGAAAGTAGTTCTTAAAAAATTCTTTTTTGATTCCTTGAGAAGAATGAAAAGCGACTTCGGCTTCCTCGTCGTGATAGTGAGAGTATGCGATATAAATTCCTTCTTCGTCCCTTGAAAGTTTTTTAAACTCTTCTCCATTCGAGATAGAAATTAAATTTTCCACGGAAAGATACGCTAAAATATCCCTTGTAATCGAGTAGTCGTCCTCTAAAGCTTTCATAACGTCTCTGCCATTCAATTTTTCGTTATGAGAAGATCCTAAAACGTATTTGTAAAACGAAGTAAAATCGAGAGGATAATCTATTACGTTAGCTCCATCAGACATAGCGTCGTCGTAGTTATCGCCAGCATGCCAGTCGAGTCCGAGAAAAATAATCTCGCCAGCATCATCCCAATAAGAATCAATGACCAAAATATCTTTAACCGAATCGTCTTTGGATAAAGAAGAAATCCATTTTAGAATCGTCTTATGAATATAACGGGCTAAAAAATCCCAATTATACTCTAACAAACGTTTGGCGACTTCTGGTTGATTCTCCGAAATTTCAATCGCCTTTTTAGCCATAAATTCTTGAAAAGCTCTGGTAACAACGGGGGAGCCATCTAACACAAGTTCTTCGTCTGCGTCCGAATAAATATCTCGGACCCAATAGCAGATTTCTCGAAGTAAAACTCCTCCGAGCCCGTAACGAACTGTGGGAGATTCTAGTTCACAACTTCCATGGTCTACATTGGAAATTGCAGGTTCTCCATATTTGTTCTTGATAAAAGGATGATATACGAACCAATTTTGACATTCATCATAAGAGCCTAAAGATTGAACATCTTCTAAACTTTTTTCCACAAGTTCCAAAGGTGTAATCCACCAACTGTCCCCTTCTTCTAAAATCCCGTCTTCCCAACCATAATCATCTTCAACGTGCGCCGGTTTATCCGAATTCTCAGAATGTACACCTTGGATAACAAATGTAGGTATATCGTCATCGTCATGAAAGATTTCTATCCCGTTAAAGATAGAAACAAAACGGGCCATAGAACCTGGAACGGAAGAATGAATTTTACCTAGATAAGGAGGATTCCAACAAAGATGAACCGGAGTTTCGTCGTCATACGACCAAGGAAGTGTAATTACAAATCTATCTTTTTCATCTATTTTAACTTCCGTAATCTGATCTAAAATTTTTTCCCAAAGGGATTTACATTCTTCCGTTTCAATCAAAAATAGAAATTGATCTCTCAAAGCTTGTTTTTGATCGGAAGACTCTATAATTTTTTTCCACGTTTCTTTATAATCCGGATTTCCAGTTAAAGGTTTTAGCAAAGGAACATAATCAGATTCTTGAAAACCTAACTTCAATTTTTCATTTGCTAATTTTTGAAATTCCTTAAGACATTGTTCTCTATTTTCAAAATTGAGAATTTTACGTTTTCCTGAGGAGCCAGTTTTTCCAAAGGAAATAATTAAAGAATAACCAGAGAGTTCGATTTGCCAAAAGGTTTCGGAACCGTTTTCCGAAAGAATGAAGTGTTTTTTCATACTTGAACCAAATTCTTTTTTGATGAGAGTGAGTTAAATAGCATAATTAATTTCGCTTTTGTTTGCCTATCAGTTTATATTTTGAATTCGATTAAATTATATTTCCCGAATATTCTAAAAATTGAGATTGATGCGAATAAATCAACTTGCAGTTTTTGCAATTGCCTGGACCGGATCAGAAACGTGTCTAATATCCATTCCAGTATTTAAACGAACCAATTCTTCCGCAATGTTCACTGCATAGTCGGCGGTCCTTTCCAAACAAAGAATCAATCTATACACGTCCGCAAATTGGTTTTTATCCAGTCTAGAATCCATAACAAACTTTAAAAAAGCGGACTGACATAAATTATTGATTTCTTCTTCCACCGTATGGACACTTCCGTAAAATCTATTTTTTTCCTCTACCAAAGATTCAACGGCCATACCTACAATCGTGATCACCCTGGATAATAATCGATTGAGAATTTCTTCGTCACAGAAAAATCTTTTCGGAATCAGACCTCTTCGAAAACATTTTGCGCAGTTTACGATCTGATCTCCCATTCTTTCTAAGTTTCTAGTAATTCGAATCGCGGAAAGCGCAAATCGGAGAGGATCTCTTTTTAAAACCACTTCTCCGTCTACCTGATCCATTCCCATAGAATTACGATTGGCTACGGCTTCTAAAATAGCGTTCTGAGAAAGATTGTCGTTTTGTTTTTCGAGATTATCAATTAGGTCATCGCGGTCAATTAGCTTTCTTGCAAGTTCTCCGTCGTCTTTTTCCAAAGCGTCGTCTAACAGAAGTACTTGTTCAAGACATAGTTCAGCCATGCTATATAGATTTTTACGAAGGAAGTCGAACTTGAAAAACATAAAGGATCAGACGGGCAAAGGCTCGAGTAAATAAAGAATCCTTTTGAAAAAAAGCGTTCGGTCAAGTAGATTTTCTTTTCTATAAACTTAACAACAAATCTAAAAAAGATTATCCTAAAGTCATCCTTTGAATCTTCGTTTCAAAAGACAAAATCGGAAAACTTCTGTCTCTTGAAAAACTTTCGGTTTTTAGATGATTTGAGTACTATGCAAAATATGCCAGAGAAGATATAGAAAACATCCGTATTGAATCATAAAACCTGTAAAACGTGCATTAACCGCAAATACGGAACCAGAACTTAGATGTGCGAGAGTCTGGAAAATTCTCGCGCCTAAAATGATCTGAGTTGCCAGTTCAAAACGATGATCTAAAACTCCTGCAAAAACTCCGATCAAAACCAAAATTCCGAAAATAGGAAGATTCTCGATACAATTGATATGAGCCCGGTTGAGCCTCCAATAAAATTCGCTTCCGTGTTTAATTCCGGCGGGGAATTCGTTTGATTTGTTTGAACCAGTAAGCACCTTAAATGATCGAACACTTACCACACACAATCCAAGAAAAAGAGTCCAAAATATAAAACCTAATAACACTATAATTGCAGGATTCATTCCTCTCTCCGTAATTCTTTTTCGGAGAATAAAATCAAATCCGATTCTGAAATCAAGTCCGATTTAAAAGATATATAATATTTGAAATAGATTCGTTCAAACTTATATACGCCCGAGTTTAAAAGTAAAATATTGGACTAAAATCGGAATGTTTCCCAAGAAATCGTTTTTTTGTTAATTTACAAATTTTGAAAACTCTTTTTACTACTGAACTTTTACTAAATACTAACATAATAGAACATCTAAAATTCTGCATTTGGAGATTTATCTCAAAATTTATGGTAATCTTTTTCACATACTAAGAGGGATCTAAGAATTCATTTTAAAATAGATTTTAATCACTACTAAAATTCATGTATGAATATCACACATTTTTCAGTTTTTGGGTAGAAACTACTGAATCGATTTTTGAATCACATTTAAGATTTCTTCTTTATAATTTAAAGACTCCATTGCGCCTAGGACACTCCATCTAAATTCATGAAAGTGATTCGCATTACTTAAGAATAATATAAAATATTGATTTTCTAAATCTGCTTCTCTAATTTGAGAAGATTCATAAACATGATAAATAGGAGATTCGGAATATCCGATTCCATAATAAAGGATGTGAATATATAAATCGCTTTCAAAATTCGCGGAAAAAACTTTGATTTCATTCTCTTCTAAGTTTCCTTTATAAACTTCTGCCACTTTAAAATGTTGAATTTTAACTCTAAAATCGGGAACGTCATTTTTAAGTTTGGTTTTAATTCCAAGTTTCTTTAAAAGTTTTGTATTGATCTTAATGTTTCGATCCGAATACGAAGGTTTAGATATACGGCCTAAAAGTATATGAGAAGAAGCTCGAATCATCTCCTCTAAATCGATTTTTTTGTAAAAAACTTCGTTCCTACAAATCGCCGAAACGATCATTCCGATCCAAATAAAAATCCTTAGAGGTCTCTGAAATCGTTTCTTAAAAAAAATCATAAAATAAGATACGTCCGGCGTAAAAGAATCTGGGCGAATCCGGCTGCCATAAGCAGCCGGACCGGGCTCTCAGCTCTGGTCAAGTTATTGTGAAATTCCAGAACCAAATTCAATTTTTATAAAATACCAATAACTTAACCTCGCATCGATCCCTTTCGCGTTATGTCGAATTCACGTTAAAATATATCTCCATATCAATAGATTGATTTATCTTTTTTATTTTATAACAAAAAAATCCGTAATTTTTATTCCCCCAATTTTTGAGTTTGTATCCTCCTTTTCGGTTTAAATTTTGACTTGAAGACCTTAAATAAGGATATAACTTAGAGAACGATAAAAATGAAATATTTTAGTTTCACAAAAATGTGGGAACTAACACAAATCTAAATTTTACAGCAAAACTTTAAAATTATCACAGAAGTTTAGAAAAAAACGATTTAAAAAATAGAAATTCTCAACCAGTAGAGACTAACACAATTCTTGTACAATAAAGGTAATGAATTTTTCTATTAAACCGAAGAAATCACAACTTGCAAAAATTCGCCTTCGATATACGATCCACTAAAAACAATTATCTGTTTTTTCTAAGATATAATTCGATAAAGCGACAATGGATAATTTAAAAATTGATCCTGTTTAAAATTTTAACAAGTGAAATTTCAAAGTATATATCATTTCGTAATGGTTATAAAAAACAAAAAGGATTTAACTTCGCAAATCAAATGAAATTAAAATACATCTTCCCTATTCTGTTAATTTTATTTTTCTTTAGTTGCGAAAAAGAAAATAAAATCAGCTCCGCAGACTACTTCATGATGGCTTGGTGTATGTCTCCAGCAGATGCTCCATCTAAGCCAATCACTGCGAACGAAATAAAAATTTTCTCTTCTGGTTCCATTGCAGCCCTTTATCAAAGTCAAGAATTTTATGAATCGAACTCTAAATCGGATATGACTCTTGTATGGAGCGAAGACGGAAGAAATTTTTCTAATCGAACGCCCACTTACGTCGTTTCTGGTCAATATAACTTCCATTATTTCATAAAGTCAGAATCAGAAATTTATGCAGTAAATCATAATAAAGTAAATTATAAAACTCTCAATGGAGGAAAAGATTGGGCTCCGATGAAATACGAATCAACTGCTCTGGGAATTTTTGACTTAGGACCTCAAAACACTGGCAGTTATCATTGGATTCGTTTTTTAGATAGCCAAAATGGAATTAGAATTGGCACAAAAGAAGATACAAATTTTAAAAATATTCCTTTTTTAGACCGCACTGTAAACGGAGGAGAATCTTGGGAACGTTCTGCACTACCTCAAGATCTTAGAATGTTAGATTTATTTTATAACTCTATACAAGAAATTTTATATATTAGTTATGGACTAACTTATTCCAATTCGGTTATCTATCATTCCAATGATGCCGGAAATTCTTTTCATTCTACTGGTCCTTCAGCCAGCTACGATAGTAGATTCTATTTTTTAGATTCACTCAACGGCTGGGTAAATTCAAATTCTCTTATACACACCGTAGACGGTGGGAACATTTGGACTACTGTTCCAAATAATTTAACGGGAGGAACTTTTCAAAAAGTAAAATTTTTAAATCCAACACTCGGCTACGCATTTTACGGACCTACTCAATCTTACAAACTTTATAAAACCGTGGACGGAGGAGCCAACTGGGTTTTAATTCCTTTACCTTTTGCGTTAGGCGGAATAGACGGAACTTTCGATGTTGGCGCAGGTAAAATTGTAATCGCTTATCAAGAAAAACTATATGGATCCACAGACGAATTTATTACCTTTGATGTCATGGATCCAGGTCTTAAGAAAGTAATGACTTCCTATTCAAACACAGTCGGTAACCCTGCTTGTGTATTGTATTCTTTTTAAAATTTTATTTAACCTTCCATTTTATTCAAAGAGAAACTGCAACTAATGTTGGTTAGACGAAAAAATAGGTAAGAATTTTCTGAAAGTTTGAATTCCTACAATTTTAGAATTTGCTCGTAAAATCTTGATTTGCAGTAGTTCCCACAAATTACGTTTCTCAAACATTCATTTTATGTGATTAGAAATACAAATGAAGTTCCTACAGGATACATAAAAATGGTATTCGAAATTAACCGTCAATTTTACAAAAATATAGAAGCCTCCGCAAAATTACGCCAAATCTAGAATGTTGTTTTTGAAAGACCTCACATTCTAAGTTTTAAAACAAACGCAACATAGTCTTCTTTTCATCGTCCGAGTAACAATATCTAACTGTAAAACTCAAACTCGTAAGAGTTCCCACAGATTACGTCTCATCATTACGATCCTATAAAATAAGTATTATCAATGTTGTAACAAAATGTCAGCTAACACATTTTCAATAGAATCTAATTCGAAAACGACTGAAGACGTTGGAAAACTCAACACAACGCTTTCCTATGGGTCGCGTTGGAAAACTCAACACAACGCTTTCCTATGGGTCGCGTTGTGGGGCGGGAACTAGTTTTACAGAGGATTTGTCGTAATTCCGACAGATTTATATTGAGATCCAATTATTTGTGGGGTTGGTGATGGCTCTCTACGGATCGCGTTCTAAATTGAAACTTAAAATGAAATATTACGTTTCTATTATACAATTGATTGATCAGAGTAGAAAGAACAGTTCAGCAACCAGATTCGCCTAAATTTTCTTATACAAAATTCACGTTAAAGAAATAAAAACATTTATTAAAAACAAATTTTAAATCGAAAATTTTTCCATCAGACGTTTTACTTTATCAGATTGTTCATCAATTCGTTTTGCGCCAGAACTGATTTCTTGAGAACCCGCAGAAATCAAATTTGCTCCCTGAGAAAGATCCTGAATCGACTGTTTGATGGAACTGTATGCGCTTTTATTTTCTAAAGAAGAATGTTCCAAATCCGTAATATTCGAAGCGATCTCGTACATCTTACGAGAACAAATATTTAAACCAGATTCTTGAGTCCTCATATCTTCCAATAAATGCATACTAAAACGAGCCATATTAGACGCATTTTCTTGGATAATCGTAAAAAAGTCGGAGAACTGATTCATCTCTCCGTCTCCGGATTCAATACTGGATCTTGTAAATTCGATCAAATCCGTAATCTCTCTGGTGTTTTTCATTGTATGTTCAGCCAGTTGTGAAATTTCATCGGCAACAACCGAAAAACCTCTTCCATGATCTCCCGCTCTTGCCGCCTCGATCGCCGCGTTAAGAGCGAGCATATTCGTGCGAGTGGAAATATCTCCAATCTTAACAAGAGATTCGTTGATTTTGTGAACGGTCCTCTTTACTTCTAAAAAAGATTTTTGGATCCCATCTACCTTTTCTTGTCCTTTTAATGCAGTATCGGAAGATTCCTTCGCCTGTAAGGCCAAAGAGTTTAAGGACTCCGTTACGTCGATTAATGAAGAAAGATTTTTTTGAATTTCCTTTTCCAAATTTCTAAGATGCTCCGCAGAAGTAAGAATAACAGAAGTATTCGCTTCTACTAAAGTACTTAAACGATCTATATGATCGGCTACTTTTTGAGAATCATTTGCCTGAGTTTCTGAAGTGGAAATAAATTCTTTCGAAACTTTATAAAATTCTTTACTAGCCTTTTCAGAGTTTTCGACAGAAATCCTCGCCTCTACAATGATCTCACGAAGTGAAACTTCCATTTTCTTTAAGAATTCCAAAAGTTCTCCCATCTCATCCAAACGATCAATTTGAATCCGATTGTTCAAATTTCCATTTTGAATTTCGGACGCAAAATGAATCGCCTTTCTTAAAGGAAACATTACGGATCGTATAATGGATCTCGAAAATAAAATACCCGCCACCAAAGAAAGAAGAGAAAGTACACAAATCATATACAAGGAAAAGGTAAGTTGAGATTCCGCCGCGTCTTCGTTTTTACGGGAATTAGACGCTTCAAACTCAATCAAGGTTTTGACCGTTTGACGAAGAGAAGCACTCAGAGGATTCACTCCACGAACGTAAAGAATCTGAGCTTCTTGTCTTCTATTATCTTTACCTAATATATGAATCGTTTCTGCATATTGAGCAAAATTTTTGATACCGTCTTCAAGAATTTTTAAATTTTCAAGTTCGTTCTCTTCCAAAGGAAATTCCCGAAATGTGACGTTACTCTTCTTTATTTCTTCTAAAAGAGTTTTTACTTTTTCGTATTCCTCTTCGGAAAGAAGAGAGTCAATCGTGGACACTTTAGACGAAATCGTCAGCTCCGCAAGAATCAACTTTTCCAATGTCAAATTCATCAGTTGGAATTTAGGTTGAGAATTTTCTATCATCGATCGAATCGTTTTACGATACACAAAAGTATTGTAGACGATCAGAGCCGAAGAAAGAATAAACACTCCTATGATAGCGCCAAAACTGAGACGTAATCTTGTTTTAATCCTAATATTGCCGAGTAAATTCACTGTTTAAAAATTGTTGCGGAAACTTTTTTCCGATCATTTCGATTTCGAAAGGAAATTGATGTAAGAAATCACGTCCTTAATTTGTTCTTCAGACAATTCATCTTTCCAAGGAGGCATAAACGGAGAACGATTTACTCCACCCCCACCTTTTTTGATAATTTCTTCTTTTTGTGCGTCAGTCAGTTTAGTAATCGTAAGATTTGCAGGAGGAGGAACTTTTCCAGTTGCAAGTCGTCCTTTTCCGTCAGCAGCCTCTCCGTGACAAAGAACACAGTATGTTCGAAACACGATACTTCCCCGAACCGCTGATTTTTCCATAGTATCTAAAGCTGTCAAAGAAAACAAAGAAGCCGAAATAAGAAAAAGAATTATAAATTTAGAATATTCTTTCATTATTGTACTTCTATAGTCATTTTCATTTCTGGATGTATCGCACATTGAACTGTGATCTTACCCGATTTCTCAAATTTTACCTTTTGTGTTTTACCTTGAGAATAAGAACCTAAATCGAAAATTTTTGCGGGTGACAAAGAATACACATTATGATAAAAAGTATCGTAATTTGGAAAACTTACCACGTCTCCGACCTTGATCTTTAAAGATTCTACAGTAAAACCTTTATTCTTTTGACCAACCTCGTGTTCTGCAGCCGAAACATTTCCGTTCCAAAAAACCAAAGAAATAAAAACCACCAAAAATCGAATCAACATTCAATACTCCTAATTTATAAATCAATAATACATTATCTTGGAAACTCAGGAATCGTAATTGAAACCCTTTTACCACTTAAGGATTTCATAAACTCTACAAGATCCGTTTTTTCTTGATCTGTAAGTTTAAGTGCGAGCATATTTGGATCCAAATTATTTTTTTCGTCTCCACCTCGATCATAATGTTCGATCACTTCCTCTAATGTTGTATAACTTCCGTCGTGCATATATGGCCCCGTTAAGGCAACGTCTCGCAGTCCGGGAGTTTTAAAAGCACCTTTCATAGATTTTACCGGCACAATTTTAAATCTTCCGACTTCTTTAACTGCATTTTTTAAACCTATATTATGAAATCCATTATCTGAAAATTGTTCTCCTTGATGGCAAGAAGAACAATTTGCTTTTCCATTAAATACGGTAAAACCTCTTTGAGCCGATTCAGAAAGCGCGGCTTTATCCCCTTTTTTCCAACGATCAAAGGCCGACTCCGTAGAAAAGATCGTTCTTTCAAAACTCGCGATCGCCTTTCCAATCGTAGCCGCACTAATTTCCTCGCTTGGATACGCTTTAGAAAACAGATTTTTATATCCCGGAATATTCTTTAACTCTAATATAAGTTCTTCCATATTCTGGTTCATTTCGTCCGGAGAAGTGATCGGCCCCAAAGCCTGTTCTTCCAAATTATCCGCCCTTCCGTCCCAAAACATTTTATTTCCATATGCACCATTGAGAATCGTAGGAGTATTTTTTCCTAAAATCTTCATATTATGTCCAACAGCTGTTTTAAGTCCGTCCGTCCAAGCAAGTCCAGGATTATGACAAGAAGCACAACTGATCCAATTAGAACCAGATACAATCGGATCAAAAAACAGTGTTTTTCCGAGCAAGATTCTCTCCGAAGTCGGAACATTATCCGGAGGAAAAGGATAAGAAGCTATCTCTAGTCTTTTTGTTTGATCGTCTTTACGAACGACTTCTTTTTTTTCGTCTTTGCAAGATAGAGTCAAAAGTGAGTTGAGAATTAAAAACGAGGCTATAAAAATTCGATTCAAGTTAACACCCTTTATAACGTTTCCGCTTTTTATCTTTTTAGAATATTTTAATAAGCCTCGCCTATCCACTTAGTTTATAACTTAGAATATCGATTATTATAATCCCGAGAAACTTGTCTCAAAATCTTTTAAAAAAGAACCAATAAACTCAAAGTTCAATTTTAGAAAATTGGAAAGAATTTTCTAAAAGTATGAGTTCCCACAATTTTAGAATTTGTTCGTAAAATCGTGATTTGTGTTAGTTCCCACATTTTAGGAATTGATCTGCAAAGTTTAAATCCCAACTTTTCTTACAAAAACGCATCGTGACCGAACTTACGTTAGGATAACGTGAGTTCGACGTAAAAAAATCTGGGCGAATCCGGCTGGTCGGACCGAGTCCTCAGCCCCGGTTAACAAATTGCATACAAGAAAATTATACAACATATTCGTCTTTAATTTCAATTTAGAACACCATTCGTAGAGAATGTTCTGCTGAATTTCAAACGCGATTGATCGAACGATCCATGGAGAGTGAGACGTTTTGAGTTACTTCGGGCGCCAATAGAAGCGAGATGTTGTGGAATTACCTCGAACGCCTAAAACGCAACATCTCGCGACCCGGAAACTCAACGTCTCGCTTCTATTGGTGCTCGACGGGGAGAGAGATTTGAGTTTAGGAGGCGTTTATTGAGTTAAGAAGCGCGCTGATTTTGAGAGACTATTTCACTGGATTTCCTTGCTTGCATCGATCCCTTTCGCGTTATACAAAACTCATGTTAAAATAGAATCTTTTTGAAAATGTAGGAACTACTGGTAAAATTTTAGTTTTAAAAGTATAATTCAAAATCACAAAACAAACTTAATTTGTGGGAACTAACACAAATCTAAATTTTACAGCAAAACTTTGAAATGTGGGAACTAACACAGAAGTTTAGAAATGAAAACGGTTTAAAAAATAGAAACTTCCAATCAGTAGGAACTAACACAAATCTATTGGAGAATTCACAGATAACGATTCTAAGTTTTTAGGCAGATTCTTAGAAAATCTTTACCTAAGCGATGTGAACAGTCGTAATTTCGGCGTGATTTTTTCTATCAAAGTTAATTTTCGAAAAATCAAATCCATAAAAAGTCTTTTCTAAAAACAATTTTCAAGATCCTAAGATCAAATCCAGAACTACTTTACCATCCATTTCACCAGTAATTGGATTCATTGCTCTTTCTGGGTGAGGCATCATCCCCACAATTTTAAAATTTTTAGAAGTAATCCCAGCAATCGAATCCAAAGAACCATTTGGATTCTCCCCAGAATAACGAAATAAGATTCTATCTTCATCCTCAAGTTGTTTCAGAACATCTGAAGTCGCATAATAACAACCATCCGCGTGAGCAATCGGAATTTTCAATTCCTTACGAACATCCATAGAAGCGGTCACAGGATTTCCAGCAGAACCTTTTGTTAAAATTACAGTTTTACAGATATATTTGAGAGTTTTATTTCTTATCAGTGCGCCCGGAAGATATTCCGCTTCGGTCAAAATCTGAAACCCATTACAGATTCCAAAAAGTTTGCCGCCCTTATCCACATGTTCCTTAACAGATTTCATTACTGGAGAAAAACCAGCCATAGCACCGGAACGAAGATAATCTCCGTAAGAAAAACCACCAGGCAATATTACAAGTTCGTATTTTTTATCAAGCCCATCTCTATGCCAAATTCGATCCACTTCGGCGTTATATTGATCTTTTAGAACTCGATAGATGTCCGAATCACAATTAGAACCGGGAAAAGTAATTACCGCTATTTTCATATTTTTTGAATATTCATAGAATATGTTTCTATAATATGATTGACTAAAATCTTATCACAAAGTCTTTCTACGTCTTTTCTAGCAACTTCTTCGCTCGGGGCGTCTATTTTAAGTTCGATGTATTTACCTACTCTCACGTCCTGAACCGATTTTTCTCCAACTTCGGAAAGAACTTTTTTAACCGTACTTCCTTGCGGATCTAAAACGGATTCTTTGAGAACTACTTGGATTTTTGCGATGTACATGAAAGAATGAGGTCCTCTATCTTCTGGTATTTTTCTCTCAACTCTTGGATAAGCTCCGCTGGGAGATTAGGCGCGGGAGGCATCTTGTTCCAGCTCGTAGTTTCCAGATAATTTCTAAGAATCTGTTTATCCAAACTAGGAGGAGAAATTCCAACGGAATAAGTATCCGTAGACCAATATCGGGAAGAATCCGGAGTCAAAAGCTCGTCGATCAAAATCACTTGGCCATCCAAAATTCCGAACTCGAATTTGGTATCACAAAGAATGATTCCCGCCTTATCTACCACTTCAGAGGCGCGTAAGAAAATGGAAATCGATTTTTCTTTCAGTATATTAAACAGTTCCTTACCGATTCGATTCTCCATCTCTTTTTCCGAAATATTTTCGTCGTGTCCCTGATCATTTTTAACCGCAGGAGTAAAAACAGGTTCTGGAAGTTTTTGAGATTCTTTGAAACCGGACGGAAGTTTGATTCCTGCAAGAGTTCCATCATTTTTATATTCTTTCCAACCAGAACCAGAGATATAACCGCGCACAACGCACTCATAGTCGATTCGTTTACACTTCTTTACAAGAACCGATCTGCCTTCTAAGTCAGGATGATTTTGAAATGGAATCGGAAAGTATTTCACATCCGTTTCTAAAATATGATTGGGAACGTCTTTAAAAAATTCAAACCAAGAAACAGAAATTCGATTGAGAACTTTTCCTTTGTCCGGAACCAGTTGTGGAAACACAACGTCAAACGCGGAAATACGATCAGAAGAAGAAAGAATCAATTTATCTCCTAGATCATAAATGTCTCTGACCTTTCCTTTGTAAGAAGGATTCATAACTTCAACACCATCATAGCAATATCGTCGTCATTCGTACCTCTATCGGAATGCGCAAGAATCGATTCCATCATAGAAACTAAAATGTCCCCGCCTATAGAAACGGATTCTTGAAATATTTTTTTTAGCTTATCTTCTCCGAGAATATTCATACTCTTATCGCTGATCTCGGTCGCACCATCGGTATAAAGAAGCATATAAGAATCCTTTTGAAGTTGGACAGATTTAAATTCTTCTTTAACGTTGATTTCAATCGGAATAATCAAAGGACCCATTCCAGGAAGAATCGAAACCTCTCCGTTTTGATAGAGCATAGGAGCAGGATGACCACCGTTCGAATATTCAAAACTCAAATCCTTATGTAAAATTCCATAAAAGAATGTAATTGAAAACTCGTCCGGAAGAATCTTTTCTAAATTATGGCGAAGAGTCTGAACCTTTTCTTGCAAACTCTGATCCGGAGAAAGACTAGAAACCTGCATCTTAAGCATCGCTGCAAGTAAGGCCGCAGAAGGACCATGACCAGAACAATCCGCTATAAAGATATGAAGAGAATCGTCTTCGATCCAAGCGTCCGTATAATCCCCTCCAATCTGCATCAGAGGTTGAAAGATCGTACTCAAACTAACTCCGTTCCATTCTAGTTCTTTTTCAGGAAGAAGTTCCTGTTGAACCTTTCTGGCCATAATCAATTCTCTTTCGTAATTTTTCTTCTGCTCTAAAAGTTCGTCCTGAAGAATTTTAATCCGAATAAAAGCTCGTATCTTTGCGATTAATTCTTTAGGTTGAAACGGTTTCTGAATGAAATCGTCGCCTCCGTGAGAAATCGCCTCATCAAAACCAACTTCACGGTTGATTCCTGTAATAAATAAAATGGGAAGGAGTTTAAATCTTTCTATTTCTCTCAGTTCTCTACAAAACGAAAAACCATCTTGATCGGGCATACTTACGTCCAACAAAAGGACGTCGATTCGATTGGTAAGAAGAACGTTACGCGCATCCGCGGCGGACTCCGCGGTAAAAATCTGAAAACCAAAAGGTTGGAGGGTATGAACAATCAACTTCAAATTGATTTCGGAATCGTCTACCGCTAAGACCGTATAACTACTGTAATTTGGAGTTGGAGACAAGATTTTTTACGCTTCCCTTTCCGGTAGATTTTCTTTCAGATTTTCGATCTTAGACAAACGATAAACAAAACGAAATAAAACCAAAAACAAAACGTGATAGGCAAGAACCCCCAGCCAAAAACTCAGACGAATGTCGGAATCCATTCCACCCTTACCCATAATCGATTCTGGATGATTTCCAGGATTGTCTATCCAACGAATCGCACCCCAGGTAATGACCGCGTTGATCGCACATAAAATACTTAAAAAAGCCGAAAAAATCTTTTTTTTGGAAACGTCCGTAATCAATATTCTAAAAACAAAATATGCAATTAAACTAATAAATAAAACCGTAAAGGATTGAAGACGAGCGTCGGTTTTATCCCAAGGAACTCCCCAAGCACTCGCGGCCCAAATTCTACCCGAAAAAATAACTCCCACTGCAAATAAAAGAGCGATTTGATTTGCGGAAAGAGAAAGTAAATCCCATTTAGATTCCTTACGAATCAGATAAAGAACCGCAAAAATCAGCGAAAAGATAGGACCATAAAGAGCGACCCATGCGACCGGAACGTGAAAATAAAAAATTCGGTGAGCAGTCCCTTGTTGTAAAATCACGTTCGGATAATTGAGTGAGAATAAAACCACAATCGGAAAACCGGTTAAAAAAATTGCGGATAAAACCCAATCCCAAAAAGGATGGGCGATTCTAATTTTCATACGAAATAAAGTATTTGTAGGAATGTCGGTGGAATCAAGAAAGATTCTTGGATCTTCAGGGTTCGTCTCCGGAAAGTTCCAAAAGTAGAATTCCGATTCCTGCATAAAAAACACAAAACGAAAGTAAGATGGAAAGACCCGGAATCGGATCAAAAACAGGAAGTCTTTCCAATTTTCTTTCCGCTTCCATTCCAAAAAGTAGAATCGGAATCGTAAATGGAATCATCAGAAGAGGAAGTAAAATTTCCTTCAATCTGGAAGAATCACTGATATGACTGAGTGCAACTCCCAAAAAAGAAATACAGAGAACTCCAGGTAATAAAAAAATCAAGTTTACAAATAAATCTTTCCAACCCAAAGAGAAAGCCTGAAAAAAAACGGATAATAAAATCATTAAGTAGATCGCCGCAATAGAAAGTCCGATAAACACAACCAGAGACTTAGAAAGAAAGCGCATCCATACAGGTAGAAAAAGTGAACTGATTCTACCTCCTCCGCTTTCTCTTTCTTCCCAAGCAGATTGACCGATAAAGACGTATGAAGTAAGAAACAAAACCGACCATTTGATTCCGATTAAGGTTTGGCGATCCAATCTACCTGTCTGTTCTAATGCATAATTAAAAATGAATACGATTGAAGTGATCAAAACTAATACGGAAAGAATTCCGTTGATCGCTTTTCCTAATAACAGAAATTCCTTATGGAGAAGAGAGAATAGAAGTTTCAAGATTTCCCTCCTTTAAAGTTAAAGAAACAGTACGTCGTCCGAAAGAAATTCCAGGATCATGAGTTACCATAAGAACTGCGGAGTTTTGCGAGTATTCGTTTAAAAGACGAATTGCAGTTTCTAATCCGGATCGATCCAGAGCTGTAAAAGGTTCATCCAAAAGAATCAGATCTCCTCCGGTTAAAAGTGTACGAACTAAAGCCGCTTTTTGTTTCATTCCTCTTGAAAAAGTAAAAATCGGATCCAATCTTCTTGTCCAAAGTTGGAAGGCTCTAAGAAGTGTTTCCACTTTTTCTTTCGAATATTGGATTTTAGCAATGGAAAGAAAATAACGAAGATTCTCTTCAAGACTGAGAGAAGTATAAAGCCCGAGCTCATGTCCTAAATAAGAGATTTTTACAGCCGATAAGCGGTTTTGAAACGTAAAACAATTCTTATGACGATCGTGATTGAGAATTGCTCGAAGAAGAGTGGTTTTGCCAGCTCCGTTATCTCCTCTTAGAAGAGAAATTTCACCTCGGAAAATAGAAAATGAAACCTGTTTGAGAATCTTTTTTTTTCCGATAGAATAAGATAGATCCTTGCAGACGAAAAGCGCTTGTTCGTTAGGCGGCAAAACGATTCCTCTTTGTGATGCCAGAATCCCTTTGGAAACAGAATTTACAATGCGTTTTTTAGGGCACGGATTCTCCAAATCGTTTTGAAAGGAACTTTGAAGGAGACTTTACAATCTCAAGAATTGCACTTTGTGGTGGTTCCCACATTTTACAATTGATCTTACAACTTTGTGAGGTTCCAGAGAAAGGGAAAGTTTTTCCAAAACACGATCCGTAGAAAAACACAACCAACCCCACAAGTTGAATAGGATTTTAGAATCAAAATGAACTCAACAGAACGGACTTTCTATGGATCGCCGTTCTGGGCTCCAAAAGGCACATTTTTCAAGTGTTCCGACAAGAATGAGTCTTTTTACTTGCAAAAAGTATGTTTTTCTGATAGAGAAAAATTTTCCACCCCACCCAAAAATAG
>NZ_FTNA01000015.1:0-18930 GCF_900156205.1 Leptospira interrogans | reverse complement strand
GGAACTAAGTTTTACAGAAGATTTTGTCGTAATTCCGACGATAGATCTTGAGATCCAATTATTTGTGGGTAAGGTGATGGGTCGCTCTGCATGGTGGGAACTAAGTTTTACAGAGGATTTGTTGTAATTCCGACAGATTGATCTTGAGATAACACTTGTGGATTGGTTATGGTAGAGAACATGTTCTGAGTTCAAAGAACGTTTTATTTTAGGTTTGAACGCGATCCGATTTTATGAAAATATTTTCTTTTATACAGGCAATTTTTTACAGACTGTTAGGTTTACTCAATGAACCAAAACCTATTGATGAAAAAAAGAGTGTTTTCCATAGTTTATTATTAGTTTCAAAATTACCGGCAAGTCCTCACATTTTAGAATCGATTTTAAAATTACGTGAGGGTTCCGCGTTTTAAAAAACCGAAAATCCAGAAAGTTTTGGCTTAAAGTTATGAACCATTTTTTGTATTTGAACCCAGTTCGTTTACGATTCTATAAACTCAGTTGTTCAAACCTGATTTTAAATCGCATTTTAAACGATTTAAAAAAAATCAATTTTTCTTTCTTTCAATTCGTTTTTCATTCCTACTTTCAGAAGATCCTTTTTTATTTCTTATTCGTTTTTGCTTTTACTGATCAGACAATCGAAGCACAAATACAAATCGGAGGACAATACTATTCCGGATTACTCTGGGGAGAAAACGAGATACTTTCCCCCGAGTATTATAACAACGGTTCCTTTTTAAGAACGGAACAAGACTTTATACTGACTGCGGGAAGAAATTGGAAAGGGGACCCACCTCTTTCCCAAGGAAGTTTTCAATTTGAAGGAAAAGAAATTCTAAACTCAGGTCTTTTTAATAATGAAGCAGTATCTCTATTAGAAAAAGGAAAAACCGAAGATAGGCTCAAAGCGATTACTATGCTCGAAGAAGGAGTTCGATTCGATCCAAAATTTTTTCCATTTCGATACAACTTAGGAAGAGCATATCATCTGGAAAAAAAATATCAGAAATCCATTATCCAATTTGAATATGCAAGCTCTGAAATTCCTGAATATTATAGAACCTTTATTCATTTAGGAACATTATACGAAATCATGAGAGAACCGATCAATGCGACGATTTTATGGAAAAAAGCGGTTAGTCTTAATAAATTTCATACGGAAGCGTTACTACTTTTAGCAGACCACTACATTCGAACCGATCTCAGAAATCGTGCATTGATCTATATCAAAGAAGCTGCAAAAATAGACGAACAAAGCCCAGACGCAAGATTGGGAAAAGCCAGAATCGAACTACTCTCTTCCAAAGATCTATACGCCTACAGAATATTTAAGAATACCGAACTTGTGGATGATTTAGGACAAAAGAAACAATATAATAAAAAGTTTCATTTCTACTATGCCGAAACCGCCAGTAAAGTAGGCGATTATGTCACAGCTGCAGATCAATACGAACAACTTCTGAAATATCCGAACGATCCATTCTTTTCCGAATTTTCATATAAGGTGATCGAAAGAAGAAGGGATCTCGCACAACGTTTCGCCGAAATCAAGTCCTTGGAAGAAGAAAATAAAAACGAATGAAAAAGGTTTGCTTTTTTCAATTTTCTTCCTTTATCTTGAACGTGGAGGAATTTATGAAAAAAATCACCTGGCTCACAATCTTGTTTATCCTCCTTAACGTTCCTGCATTTGCGCAGAATAAAGAGAAAGGACAAGCAGACCTGAGTCGTTCCGACGTATTTTCTGAACAAGGAAGTTCTTACACAAAATCCCTTCAGAAAATAGTCAGAGATCTGGAAGCCACAATCAATGAAAGGCTTACAGATTTGGAGAAGAAACACTCTCTTCTCGTAATTCTGAGACCGGAACTGGAAAAGGTGCAAACAATCGTCACGGAAGACATTCCTTTTACTTTTGACGAAGGATACGAGAGCAACCTACTCAAGTATGTTCGTTTCAGGTTTGAGGCTGGCAAAATCAAGGAAGTTGAACTTGCCTCGGAGAAAAAAAGAATTCAATACGAATTCGCTTTTGAAAACAAAAGACTGATTTTCACTCCTCCGGACGTATTGGCATCTCAGGTCAAACTCGAAAGATTCGACAAAATAGAGAATACAAAAGTGGCTGATATTTCTTTGGAAAATCAGATCAAAGCGCTTAGACTTTTAGAGTCTAGCCTCAGATCTTCGATCTACCGAATCGATATTATGATCGCACTTTACAAAGACAAAAAAGACAGAAAAAATCTCTATCAGATCGACATCTGATCAAGCGCGGAGGGAACTCAAATCGATCGCACGAATGAGTTCCCCCGTAAAAGAACTTTTATAATTCGTAAACACTTCTTCCGTTGTTCCAAAATCTAATAATTTACCTTTTTCTAATATTCCAATTTGATTGCAGAATTTTTGAGCCGTCCTCAAACTATGAGTAATTAATAAAATCGTAATTTTCCTTTCCCTGGAAATCCTCTTTAAAAATTGTAATACATCGTTCAAAAGGATTGGATCCAAAGCACCTAATGCCTCGTCCAAAAAAAGAATCTTAGGTTCAGTAAGAAGAGCGCGAAGAATCGCTGCCCTTTGTAGTTCACCTCCGGAAAAAGAAAGTACATTTCGATTGAGATCTTTATTTGCCAACCGAAAAGACTCTAGTAAATCTGGGAAAAAAGCCTCTCCCCTATTTGCAATTTCTCCCCCTAAAATTCGGAGTGGTTCTTTCAAAGCTTTTTCCAAAGACCAGGCAGGGTTGAAACTTCCGACAGGATCTTGAAAGACTGGTTGTAAATGATGGATCGGAATTTCTTTTCGGGCCTTTCCAAAAAAATAAATCGATCCGCTTTGTTCCAGATTCGTGGTTGTAGGAACTCCTAAAATCGCTCGGAAAAGAGAAGTTTTACCTGAACCGGAACGACCTAAAATTCCAAGTATCGTTCCGGAATTCACTTCGAAAGAAATCGAATCTAAGATTATCCTTTGACCCAATCGGAGATTTAATTTTTGAATTTCTATGGCTTTATCGGAACTAGGCATTTCTTACAAAGTAGAATTATCCTTTTTTTAAAACAAGAATTCTTAAAAATGTGGGAGCTCTCACGTTGTAAAAGATATTAACTCCGACGTGAGTTCGATGGCTGAAATTTATTTTATAAAACCTGATTTTTATGTAAAAATAAAATGTAGGAATTATCACAACATCTATGTTTGCAGTTAAATTTTGAAAATGTGGGAACTCTTACGAATTTCTATCACGAAAAATTAATCATGTGACTTAATCTGTGGGAACTCTCACAAAAATTTAACAATATTAGAATTGCTTGAAAGTTCGCAAATTACCAAATGTGACGGTTTTTGTAGGAACCATTGTGTTTTATTAAAAATTTCGAAAGAACTATCATGTAAATTCTTTAAAGTTTTGGGACAAGTTCTTAATTTCCAAAATCTTTGTTTTTAATTGTAATCACACCAAACAAAATCATTGATTTAAATTAACGTGAATTCGACCTAAGAAAATCAGGGCGAATTCGACTGTCACCAGCAAACCTCTGATCAATAAATTGCATGCAGAAAATATGATATAATAATCGTCTTTAGTTTCAGTTTAGAAAGCGTTTGCTGAGTTTCTAGAGCGATGTGTTGAGTTCAAAAAGCGAGACGGCTTTAGTTTGAAAGAATGTTCTGCTGATTTCCCCGCAAATCCATTTCGAGTTACTCAAGTTAAATTATGATTCAAATTTCATTTCGATACAAACATTCAGTTTCGTCTGGAGCAGTAGCAAAATATCTATTACTCATAACTATATAATAAAGTACCTATATTTTACATGGAATCAGTGTTTTGTGATAAAATTAACGGTATTCAATTTTATAGAGATCAGTAGTAAACTTTTGAAATAAATTTATATCGGATACGCTTGACACACCCATTCGGCAAAAATCATATAAAAGTATGAGCAAAGTAAATAAAAATAAGAAGAAGTTGGCGGCGGAACAACGCGAAGAACTACTCAGTACATTGAAAGACCGTTTTGCAAAAAACATGAATCGTCATAAGGATCTTGAATGGACTAAAGTAAAAACAAAACTAGAAGCCAACTCTGAAAAACTGTGGTCACTCAATGAAATGGAAAAAACCGGCGGCGAACCAGACGTTATCGCCTATGATCAAAAGACGAGTGAGTATATTTTTTATGATTGTTCAATGGAAAGCCCTAAAGGCCGCAGAAGTGTTTGTTACGATCGAGAAGCATTAGAATCAAGAAAAGAACATAAGCCAAAAGATAATGCTCTTGATATGGCTGCTTCCATGGGAATTGAAATTTTAGCAGAAGAACAATATCGAGAATTACAAAAATTTGGAAAGTTTGATACAAAAACATCGAGCTGGATAAAAACACCTTCTAATATTAGAAAATTAGGCGGGGCCATCTTTGCTGATTTCCGTTACGGACATGTTTTCGTATATCATAACGGTGCAGAATCTTATTATGCGGTCAGAGGATTCCGAGGCTTGCTAAGAGTCTAAATTTTTTACAGTCCTACAATGAATTATTTCGACTAACAACAATGAATCGGATAACTTTGTGGGCGGACGGAATAGATTGAAGTTACAACGTGTTAAGTTAACGTGAATTCGGCGTAAGAAAATCTTGAAAAATAAAAACTCAATGTTGTTACTCAAACGCATCACTCTTAAATGCCAATCTAAATAACGTAAGTTTGGCGGAACTCATGATTCTGAAAAAAGTCGAAATTTGAATTTTACAGATCGATTCCTAAAATGCGGGAACTACCTCAATTTAAAAAATAGAAGTTTATAACAATTGAATCTTTCGTATTCAAGTGTGAAAACTCACAAAAAATTTAGATTTTTCTGTAAAATGGATGTGGGAACTACTGCAAATCACGATTTTACGAACAAATCTTAAATGTAGGAACTCATACTTTTAGAAAATTCTTTCTCATTTTCTTACGTTGAACTCACGTTAAGTTATTTTAAATAAAGTATTAGAGAATCAACATTTTTGGATCGTAAACTTGAATTTTATAAACTCCTGCGAAACTTGGATCTAAACGAGTAAGAGTATCATAAATAAGATTAAGGTTGTTGAAAAATTCCATAGTGAAGATTTGTAAAATTGCTTCAATTGTCCGTTTCAATACAACGAAAACAGATCAAGAATTAATTTTTCAACAACTCTATTATAAAAAACAAATTAGCTCTAAACAATTTACTTGTCCTACTACGATATTTACATTACTCAATTCAAGAAAACCGAATATTAAAGCAATCGTATGATTCAAACCAGGAATATTTTCAATTGGTTTCTGTTTAGAATGAAGCGCAATTACATTCCTTTTCAAAAT
Organism: Leptospira interrogans; assembly: GCF_900156205.1. Classification (GTDB taxonomy): domain Bacteria; phylum Spirochaetota; class Leptospiria; order Leptospirales; family Leptospiraceae; genus Leptospira; species Leptospira interrogans. Next base: position 13,560 of record NZ_FTNA01000015.1, on the reverse strand, counting down.
AAAGAACTTCAAGATTTTGGAAAGTGAAAATTTTATTCGACCAACTTTTTTAAACTCATTCATGTCATCTCTCACAGAGAGAATACCGTCCTCCGCAAGATGCAATAAATCAAAGTTAGGCAATATTATTAATCCTCATTAAAATATTCTAAATCTACTTTTTTAATTTCATACGTTTGTTTTGTTGATACGCCAACATTATACTCAATCATCAAATCAGTAAGTTCAGCGCCATCAATTAACACAATTTTTGAATCCATTTTGGAAACATACTCATGAGCATTTGTAGTAAACATAGAAGTTGTAATAAAAATCCCTTTTTTAGCTCTTTGAACTTGTAAGGCTCCAGCAAATTTTTGAATTTCAGTGCCACTAACTGGATTTTCCCACTTCTTTGCTTGAACATAAATTAAATCAAGCCCGAGCTTATCTTCTTTAATAATTCCATCTATTCCTTCATCATTTGATTTCTTTGTTACTTTTTTATTTTTTTCATCAGATCCCCCATATCCAAGTTTAATCAACAAATCTAATACTATAGATTCAAAGAAATACGGATTACAAGATTTGATTTTATTGAGTAATTCTTCTGCTAAATCTTTTCTTATTTTACTATACCCAGTTTCCATCATTTCATCAGGAGTTTGGATGTATTCATTTACTCCTAAACTATCTCCTTGAAGCACATTTGTTTTGAATTTTTTCTCTTGAAACGATTCAAATTGTTGTAAAACATTATTATCAATTCGTTCAGGGTTAGTTTTTAGAAATTGACTTCCTTCATTTGTAATTGAATAAAACGATCTCTTAGGTGATTGAATAAGACCGGCCATTTTAAGATAAGTGATTGACCATGCTACTCTATTGTCAAAAATTCTAGTTTTTCCAGAAGGTAATAATTCACGTCTTTCTTGTTCAGTTGTTTTAAAAACAATTGCAACTCCGTCACGTATCGTAGAAGTGCTTGACTCTCTTTTCTCATTCAGTATCTTTAATATAGGTAACATAGCACTTTGAAAATCTGGAATACTCATATTTCACTCTCTAACATTTTTAATAACATCCCACCTAACTACATTTCTACGACAATAATCGATTTTTTAAAACCCACAAAACAAAAATGGTCTGACTTTATTGAAATCCAAAAAACTCTTAAGCTCACTTAGCACCAAAAGCGACGAGCAAAGAATCAGGATATTTCCAAGGTCTTTTTTTAGAAAAATCAAATAAGATACAATCCGAAACAGATTCGCAAGCGATCTTACCATCTGATTTTCGAATGAGTTTTTGAAAAATTTTACAACGAGAGCCTTTTAATTCTCCAAAACTTGTAATTACTATCACCGCTTCCGGATAACGAATTTCCGCTTTATAATCGGTTTCCGATCTCAAAATCATTGGTCCGATATTTTCTTCTCTCATTTTTTCATAGCTAAAACCAGCCTCTTCTAATGCGACCATTCTACCTTCGTGAAGAAACACTTGAAAATTCCCAACATTCAAATGTCCGTTAGGATCACATTGACTCCAAAGAACTGGAATCTCATATGTAAATTCCTTTAATTGTGAATTCATAATTGCCTCAATTGTAAACGAATCATTAAACTTAAATTTATTGAAAATCAATTCTGAAATAGTTTTATAAAATTTCTTTAAATAACAAGCTCAATTTCTATTCTATTTTTCCTACTGAAAAAACTAGTGTAGCTCAAACATTAGAAAAATATGATTTTCCTGTAAATCTTGAATCACTTCTACTAATCAGAACCGTTAAATAGAACTTTTCAAATCCTATTATAACGTGGGTTCGATGTAAGAAAATTGGGGCGAATAATAAATTCAATGCAGCTTTTCTACGGATCGCAGCATAATAATCGCTTTCGCATTTTATACCGAACTCACGCTATTATAAGATTCTGTAAATTGTAGAAACTACCTCATTTTTTATACAAGACTAAACGCTCTATTTGATAAGAAAACATAAACCCATAACGAGAATCCCTCTTATAAACTCATTCTTTCATAAAAATTAAAAGTTTGTCCCAAAATCTCAAAGAATTTTACGTGATAATTCTTTAAAAATTTTTAATAAAATGCAGTAGTTCCTACAAATTAGGTCGCAATTTTGCGAATTTTCAAACAGTTCTAATGCCGTTAAGTTTTCGTAGTAGTTCCATATTTTTGTGAAACTCAATCTCACTTTCTAAGGCTCCTCAGCGTCTCACTTCCTGAATACTGATCCTTAAAGAGGTGGCATTCGCTGAGTTTTCCGGGCGCTTTTTCCACAGGGGACCGCTCGAAGTAACTCGGCAAACACCTTCCTAAACTCAATGCATCGCTTCTATGGTCGCTCCGCAGATCGGTGTTTAAGATTTGGGACAAGTTCTTGATAACGTGAGTTCAATGTAAGAAAATAAGAAAGAATTTTTTAAGTATGAGTTTCTACAATTTTAGAATTTATTCGTAAAGTTATGATGCAGTAGTTCCCACATTTTAGGAATTGATCTATAAAGTTTCAGATTCCAACTTTTTTTCAGAAAAGTAACTCATGTTAAATAACGTGAATTCATTTAAAAATTTCAGAGTAAAAAGAAAGATGAAACATAACTCGCGGGAACTATTACAAAAATTGAATTACAAAAAAGTATTTCAAAAACCATATACTCACAATATGACGTAAATTGTAGGAACTACTTCCATAATCCAGGTTTTACAGTTAGATTCTAGAAATGTGGGAACTCACACGAAAAATGAATGTTTAAAAATTCGTGATGCGATTCAGTTTGTGGGAACTATCACAAATTGCAATTTTTACAGATAAATCTTGTAAACGTAGGAACTCATACACAATCCAATAAACTTCCATACAAATCAAAAACTGTATATTAGAAATCTTTGAATTTCGAATCATAGTTCCAACACTTTTTACAAAAAATCAATCCTCAGAGATTAAACTAACAACTCAGTCATATCTTGAACAGAAATTCCAAGTCCATAAGTTTGATACCAAATTATTATTTTGGATAAAAACCAAAGATTCGGATTGAACGTTTCTTTTTTTCAGATATAGTCTTTTGAACTCTCTCTTTTTTGACACATTTTTCGAATTCTTTAGAGCGAAATGGATTGACAAAAATCTGAGAATGATTCAATTTAACCAATAGGTTAATTAACTATATGGTTCAACAAGAAACAGATTCATTGAGCCTCACTTTTGCAGCCTTAGCGGACCCAACCCGCCGTAAAATTCTGGCAACTCTTCGTTATGGAGAGGTCACCGTAAAACAACTTGCGGAGCCTTTTGCGATCAGTTTGCCTGCGATCACAAAACACCTTAAGGTGTTGGAAAAAGCTGGGCTTATTTCCAGGGGCCGTGAAGCCCAATGGAGACCCTCCCGTTTGGAAGCAGGGCCTTTGAAAGAAGCAGCCGACTGGATTGACGAATATCGTCAGATGTGGGAAGCAAGACTCGATCGTCTGGACGAATACTTAAGAGAACTACAACAAAAAGAATCACAACAAAAAAGGAAAACAGATCATGAATCAGGAAAAAATTAAAACTATCATCTATTGGATTGTAACCGCTGTGATCGCGGCTAACTACGCGTTCGCTAGTTACGCCTATTTCAATCGCGGACCAGAGGTAGTCGCCGGAATAACTAAACTCGGTTATCCAATGTATTTTATAACCATTCTTGGAGTTTGGAAACTGCTCGGCGCAATCGCCATCACGGCTCCACGTTTCCCCCTTTTAAAAGAATGGGCTTATGCAGGAATGTTTTTTAATCTTACCTCTGCTTCTATTTCCAATGCGGCTGCTGGAATGGAAATCATACATGTTATAATGCCCATGATCGGTTTAGTTTTAGTGGCCTTGTCTTGGGCCTTACGTCCCGCGTCCAGACGACTGGAAGGAATCTGGCATCTATAAGAAAATTCTACTTTAAGAATATTCTATTTTATTAATTTAAAATTCAACTTTATGTTTTTTAAAAAATACAAAAAAGTGAAAGGAGAATGATATGAAAAATACGACAAATCAAACCAAAGACGAATTGCTCATTACTCGAATTTTTAATGCGCCTAGAGAAACCATTTTTGACGCCTGGACTATCCCTGAACAATTGATGCGATGGTGGGGACCTAAAGGTTTTACATGCCCGATATGTAAGATTGATTTTAAGGTGGGAGGTAAATACCTTTTCTGTATGCGTTCTCCCGAAGAACAAGAGTTTTGGTCCACCGGAGTTTATAAAGAAATTGTCAGGCCCGAAAAAATCGTCCAAACGGATAATTTTGCGGATAAAGATGGTAATGTTGTTCCCGCTTCTGCTTATGGAATCCAAGGAGATTGGCCCGAATCTATTTTAATTACACTTGTCTTTGAAGATCATCAAGGAAAAACAAAATTAATTCTACATCATACGGGTATTCCCGCCGGAGAAATAAGAGATATGACCAACGCGAGTTGGAACGAATGTTTAGACAAACTAGAATCGATTCTTAAATAAAATCGATTTGAATACAACCAAAGTTTGTCTTACTGATTCCGAATTGTTAGGTATCTTTAATTGTGATGAGAATCGGCTTCTTAAATATAAATTAGCGGTATTCTGTTATATGAGCGTTCAGTAAACTTTAAAAAATGAAGAACCAAATTCTACTATATAAAGTCGGACAAATCTTAGGATAAACGTTAAATACAAAATATTGAATATTCTAAAAATAAAATTATTGATTCAATTCATTTTTAAATCTGAAATAAATTTAGTAATTATTGAAAAGGAACCATGATGAACGCAAATAACACTTCAACTGCGGATAGAGAAATTCGTGTAACCCGAATCTTTGACGCACCTAGAGATCTCGTTTTTAGGATGTGGACGGACCCGGAACACGTTATTCATTGGTGGGGGCCTAAAGGTTTTACAAATACATTCGAAACCATGGACGTCAAGCCCGGCGGCATCTGGAAGTTCATAATGCACGGCCCAGACGGTACAGATTATCCAAATCTGATCGTCTTTTTAGAAGTGATTCGTCCAGAAAAACTAGTCTATAAACACGGCTCTGATATGAAAGACCATCCGGGAGATTTTCACGTTACTGTTCTTTTTTCGGAACAAAATGGAAAAACCATCTTGGATATGACTATGCTTTTCAACACGGCTCAACAACGTAACGAAACCGTTGAGAAATACGGCGCTATCGAAGGTCTCAACCAAACTATGGATCGTTTGGTGGAATACCTGGCAAAACAAAAAGGTTAAAAACTATATTAGGAGAGTTTTATGTCTAAATCAAAAATGATCGTTTTATCAGTGTTAGCTGTATTTGCAGCTTTAGTTATAGGGATCATCGCGGTCGCTTCCACAAAACCGGCAGAATTCCGTTTTGAAAGAACACTAAGCATAAAGGCACAACCCGGAAAAATTTTTACTTTCGTTAATGATTATCATAATTGGCCTTCTTGGTCTCCTTGGGAAAAACTAGATCCGGGAATGAAACGGTCTTATAGCGGTGCGTCTATTGGTTTAGGTTCCGTTTACGAGTGGGAAGGAAACAGCGAAGTAGGAAAAGGACGTATGGAAATTATAGAATCAAATTCGCCTTCCAATATCAAAATGAAGTTAGATTTTATTTCTCCTTTTGAAGCCCATAATACCGCCGAATTTACGTTTGTAGCCAAAGACGGTAAAACTAACGTCACCTGGGCAATGTATGGCCCTAATGCCTTCATCTCCAAATTGATGGGACTATTCTACGATATGGATCAGATGATCGGAAAAGATTTTGAAACCGGTTTAAATAATATTAAAACGATCGTAGAGGAAAAATAAATATAACCGATTCCATTAAGATTTCAAAATTTAGTATATCAATAATTTTTAATGTTTTTTCTCAAAAAAATATTAAAAATTCTTAAAATTATGGAAGATCCGATGAATACAAATTTTGAAGAAAATTTCAATGGAATCTAATCCGGATTTTCAAAAACTTTTGATCGATTAGATTGTATATTTGACCTAAAGTTTCAAATTTCTATCTACACGATCGTAGAGAAAGTTAGTATTTACAATTTCGAAGAATTAAAATTAGGAGAATGAATATGTCCAATCAAACTATAACCGCTTCGGATCGTGAAATCGTTAGCGTTCGTGTTGTCAATGCATCACGAGAAATTGTTTTCAAAGCTTGGACCGATCCACAACATCTACGGTCGTGGTGGGGACCAAATGGTTTTACAAATACGTTTCACGAATTCGATCTAAAACCAGAAGGCCACTGGCGTTTTACAATGCATGGCCCAGACGGTACAGATTATGCAAATCACAGCGTCTTTGTAGAAATTATAAAACCAGAAAAACTCGTATTTGATCACATTTCCGGACACATTTTTAGAGTTACTGCAACTTTCGAAGAAGAATCACCTAATAGTACAAAGGTGATTTTCCGGATGTTGTTTGAATCTCTTCAAGAATTTGAAAAGGCTAAAAAATATGTAATTGAAGGAAACGAACAAAACTTTGACAAGTTAGAAGTCGAACTTAAGAGAATGATTAATCAATAGTTCAAAAACTTCTAAATAGTGTAACGGTGAATCAACTTAAAACTTACACTAAAACTTTAAAATGTGGGAACTACCACATTTGATTCGTTTGAAAAGCAATTGATTTTAAAATTTTAGAAACAGGTTCTAAAAATCGTCTTTGAAACAAATCCTGATTTACTACAAGGAAACATGAAGATGCTATCGAAAATGAACAGTAAAATTTTGCAAAAATGTAGAACTTGTTTTGGATTGCCACTACCCCAGACAGAACTAATAACTTCTTTAAGAGAAGTTCTACATTTTAATTTTTTAAATAAACTTATAGCACTCTTTTCAAGAATCATTGTAGCAAAACCCCATCAAAAACAATTCATTTTTGCTTTAAAATATATTACATGTTCTTCTAAAGCGATTTAATAATTTCAAAATAAAATTAATCAAAAGAATAAATTATAAAATTGGCATATACCTTTCTTACATTTTCAATAAAATCATTTTTGCAATATTCAAATGCATATAATAGAGCACCAAAAATGGGCTTCTCTCAAAATTCATAAATATCCTATTATATCAGCAAACACCGAATTCTATAAAAACAAGCAGAAAAATATAAATTACTATATGATAAAATTCTTAAATAAAAAAACCATTCGTCTCAAGACCTTTTTTATTTTATTGATCTTGACCCTACTTTTTCCAATTCAATGGAACATTTTTCCTTGTGCGTGTTGTTCCAATATAGGCGAACGATTTGATTCGGAAGTAGATCTAGACTCGAGATACATAGATATTTTAGAACAATTACGTTTTGATTCTAAAGCTTTTCTCTTTTTAGGTGAGAAAGATCCAGAATCCATAACGGGCATTCATCCCGCTTCTGGAGAATATAAAATAAAAGCTACCTGGAAAAAAAATCGTTTCATATTTGAATTTAGAGATCTTGAAAACCATTCTGGAACGCTAATAATAAAATTACCAAAAAAAATTTCCGTTTTTTACATAGACTACATCAATCCGGCCCCGGCAATTTCAGAATCAGCACTTTATAAAGAATTTCGCATAACGTCAAAAATGGTAGAAACCGGAATTTTCACTCCTGGATTAGGAGCGAATCAATCTATCACCTTGATCTTACGTGGAAATGGTAATCTTTGTCACGATACTTACAATTTTATTCGTTGGACTCTGATGGTGAAAGGGCCTAAATCGAATTATCATCTTTTCGGCACATTGATCCCTTATCAATTATAAGGCAAATATAACGTGAGAAAAATCATTCTTCAAACGATGCTTTCGATGAATGGATATTTTGAAGGACCGAATAGTACCATTGATTGGCACGTAGTTGATGAGGAATTTAATAAATATACAATCGATTTTTTGGATCAAGTGGATGTTCTGCTTTTTGGAAGGATCACATACGAACTTATGGCAAATTATTGGCCTACTGCAATTGTAGACAATCCGATTATAGCAACCAAGATGAATGAAATTACCAAAATCGTTTTTTCAAAAACCTTAGCAAATGTAAAATGGAAAAATTCTATATTAGTTTATAATAATGTTAAGAAAGAAGTAGCTAAGTTAAAAAAACAGCAAGGTAAAGATATAGCAATTTTTGGAAGTTCCAGTTTAGCCGCTACACTCATTGAACAAAAACTTATAGATGAAGTTAGAATTTTCATAAATCCTATCGTGTTAGGCGAAGGTAAAACTTTATTCCAAGGAATTCAAAATCGAATAAGTTTGAAGTTAATTCAAACAAAAACATTCCAATCCGGCAACGTATTACTCTATTATCAACCTCTATAAGAAGAAACAAAATGAATCCCACAAACACAAATCTCGCTACTAAAAAAGAATGGATCGGCCTTGCAGTAATTGCACTTCCTTGTCTACTTTATGCTATGGACCTGACCGTATTGTATTTAGCCGTACCTCATCTTACGGAAGATCTAAAACCTACCGGTTCCCAACTTTTATGGATCGTAGACATCTACGGCTTTTTAGTGGCTGGTTTTTTAGTCACCATGGGTACGTTAGGTGATCGTATCGGAAGAAGAAAACTTCTCATGATAGGCGCAGCATCATTTGGAGTTGCGTCCGTTTTGGCGGCATTTTCCAAAAATGCGGAAATGTTAATCGCAACCAGAGCCTTATTAGGTATTACGGCCGCAACCCTAGCTCCATCTACTCTATCATTAATTCGTAATATGTTTTTAGACGCAAACCAAAGAACGGTCGCAATTGGAATCTGGGGGACTAGCTTTTCCATCGGTGGAGCAATCGGTCCTTTAATTGGTGGATTACTTTTGGAACATTTTTGGTGGGGTTCCGTTTTTCTATTAAGTGTTCCAGTTATGATTCTTCTTTTAATTGCAGGGCCTAAACTTCTTCCCGAATTCAAAGATCCAAACGCGGGAAGTTTAGACATTCCCAGCGTAATCCTATCTTTGAGTTCCGTTTTGAGTATCATATACGGATTTAAACGAGTCGCTGAGGATGGCTGGGAAGTTCTTTCATTCCTTTTCATCGTTAGTGGTTTTTTAATCGGAACACTTTTTATCCGAAGACAACAAAATCTCAAAGATCCTTTAATCGATCTTCAGTTGTTTAAAGTTCCTGCCTTTAGCGCCGCCCTGATCGCCAACTCATTGACCATTTTCGTCGGGTTGGGTAGTTTTTTATTTCTAGCTCAATACTTACAATTAGTTCTCGGCTTATCACCGTTAGTTGCAGGATTTTGGACTCTTCCTTCTGCTGCCGGAAACGTCGTGGGTTCTCTCGCGGTTCCTATGTTAGTTAGAAAAATTCGTCCAATCATTGTAGTATCTGGAGGTCTCGTTTTAAACATCGTTGGACTCGCCTTTTATGCGTTAGTTGATGCGAATTCTGGACTTGTTTATGTTGTAATAGGCTCTGTAATCATATCTTTGGGAATCTGTTCGGTTGTAATTTTAGGCACAGATTTAATCGTAGGTTCCGCTCCTCCAGAAAGAGCCGGAGCCGCTGCCTCTATTTCAGAAACCGGCGTCGAATTTGGTGGAGTTTTAGGAATAGCCGTTTTAGGAAGTATCGGAACCGCGGTTTATAAAAATCGTATGGACGGCTTAAACTTCAATGGAATCTCGCCGGAATCGATGGAATCCGCAAAAGGCACATTAGGTGCAGCTGTCTCAGTCGCTAAAGAACTACCAGAAGATATTGCACTTTCTCTGTTGCATTCCGCCAAACACGCATTTACCGATTCGTTTCAATTAGTTTCTATCATTTGTGCGGTGATCTCTTTTGTATTAGCGATAACAATTTTTATCATGCGTAAGAGTCTGGAAAAAGAAGAAAGCTGATAGACATAGTTAGGTAATCTATCAATGAATTAGAATATTAATATAACTACTGATAACTATATAATAGAGTACCGAGCATTTTGCATCGAAATAGGATTTGCAATAAAAATTTATGATATTCAATTTTATAGAAATCAGTAAGTTATAAATCATCTCAAAAATAGCTTAGAGTCTCTTAGAGCAACATCCTACAATATTTTTGAGATGACCTCTATAAAATTAATTTTTAATTCTGATCACAGTCGCCAAACAGTGGTTTTGTGAAAAAATTCGACTTTAGGATCGTTATTTTTAGATTTTATAGAAAAGTTCGTTTTAAAAAACTCAACCAAAGTCAAGGACTAACGATAAATTAAATCGTCTTTCCAATCTCTTTCAGGTTTTGTGTTCAATCTAACTTTGAAAGTTTCCCTTAAATTGTAAGTTTTATTCCAAAGATATAAATATCCATCCCAATTACCACCATCCCAAATCGTAAGATAATAATAATCCAGAGTAGCTCCATCATAATCTTTGAATACAATTCTACTTCCGTCTTTTATACATTCTTCTTCGTCAAGAACATGAATTTGTAAATTATTAGAAGCATCGTTAAATTTAGGATAGTAAGCATAATTGCCCTTACCTCCTCCGAGCCACCAATTCCAATAATAATTTAGATAATAAGAAGGTTCAATCCGAGTATACCCACTTTTGAGACAATTGGTATCGGATTTAGGATCGGCTTCCTGCAGCAGATTGAACTTTGTAAATTCAGTTTCATCTGATGCGTTTACTTGTAACCAACCATTTGCTTGTTTAGGATCAGCTTGAATTTTTTTTCCAGTTGACATTGATTCAAAAGATACTTGGTCGTATTTTCTTCTGTGTGCGGATTGAGTTGGAGTATTAGAATCAGCATAAGTAAAACCGTAAACAGGATATCGATCGGAAAACTCATAACCTGTGTATCCGACAACATTCCAGGTAGTCGGGGTTATGGGATCATATGCCAAATTTTGCCAAACTTGAGGTTTAAAATGAGTTCCTACAACAAATATATACTCCAAATAACTGGATACTTGATTTGTACCACTGGTGTAAGAAGCAATTGCATTTTTTTTAGGATCCCAAGTAAAAGAAATTCCTGCGTAATGAGGTTCATCTACACCTAAAATCATTAGAATATCTTGATATTCTGCACTACCTTTATTTACGTTAAAACTTCCAGCCAGAAATATTGTTTCGTTTTTTGGCACTTGTTTTAAATTGATAAAATTTTTAATCTCTACAAACTGATGTTTTCTTGCATTTTGTCCCAAATCCGAACAAGAAGTATTTTGAACGTCAGTTCCAATGATATGATATTTGCGACCATGTTTATTAATTTTTACATAAACAAATCCTTTGTTATAATAGTAGTCGTTTCCACATCCGTGATTTTCAAAGATATATTGTATTTTTTCTTCAATAGGCCATTTGCTTAAGACAATCACTCCTCCATTATAATCGTTATCCAGCGGAAAAGCTCTAAAATCACCTAGAGTTTGATTCCAACCATATGTAGCTCTTCCAATAACATCGATTTGATTTGGGTATTGAGAGCGGAGTCCATTCATAAGTATATTTTTCGATTTTGTATCAAAAACTCCTTCCAGTACAAGTACATCTTGATCTTTAACATATTTTGAATCTACAAGCAACCGTGCTCTTTTTTCTTGACCCCAATTTCCAGAATTAAAAAGTCCTTTATGATACATAAAAAGATTGTAACTTAGAATTTTTATATCCACTTCCGAAGATACTTGAGCATCAATTCCTATTCTTTCTGCACTTATATTTGCAAATTGAATATTTTGATCTTTTGAAAAAAGTAAAAGAGACATTAGTAAATCTGCATGTACTTTTTGTTTATCCGGTAGACAATTCAAAAAGAATATAAAGAGACAATAAAAACCTATTAAAGATTTCGATTTCTTGTATGTATTTCGTATTTCATTATTTTTTTTTCGGAAAATGTTTCGCATTTTTAAGCCTCGTTAATAATTGATTTTCTGGATTCTGAGACGCAGTATCAAAAAAGATATACTTTTTTACAAAAAAAATTCAAAATAAAAAAACAGATATATCACTTAAGTAATTATTATTACATGATTGTCTCCAATTCGAACTAAATAAATTAATATTTTTTTATATTATGAAAAATTAATATTATATTTAATATCAATTCTTACAAAAATTTATTATCGTAAATTTTTATTATAAAATCATGCTTCAGCACAAAGCAATAGTGGCTTCACTATATAGTTTTAAAGAATAACTTTTCTCGAAACTTAAAAGCTTGATAAACGAAAACTGCTGAAAAATTCGCAAACGTCTAGATATAGAAGAATCGATAAGAATTCCAAAATTTCATTAGAAATTTCTAAAGTAAATTTTTATATAATAGTTTTTGATTTCTATATTAGAGTCATCGAAAAAATCTATATCTACGAACGATTCCCCATTCGTCTTACTACTCGGATGCATGAAAATGATATTCAAAATTACGAGTAATTTTTTTAAAGATATAGAAGTTTTTGCAAAATTGCGTCAAGCCTAGAATTATTGTTGTTTTTGAAAGAATCTCACATTTTAAGTTTTGAAACAAATGCAACTTAGTATTGTTTTTATGCGTCCGAATAATAATGAAAAAACGGAAGAAAATTAACTTTCCGACAACTCTAATAAGTTCTTACTGCTCCCTACAAGATTGAATGCCCGTAAATGTTGCGACAAAGTGTTGATTAATGCGTTTCCGGTATGCTCCAATACGAAAAGGATTAAAACGGGGAACTAAAGCAGAACGGCTCTCTATCATAACCAACCCCACAAGTTGAATAGGATTTTAGAATCAAAATGAACTCAACAGAACGGGCTTTCTCCTATGTTTCTTGTGTCAATCCCTTCCGCAATTTTATTACATAAGACCATATTGAGTTAATTTTCGATTCAATACTTTTTCAGGCATAGAATCGAAAAGTTCTCCCGTTTTAATCATTGTGTAAAGGATTTCGATCATTTTGCGAGAAGTGGCTATGATTGATTTTTTAGCACCTTTTTTAGGATATAATCTTTGATAGAATTCTTTTATCTTACCACCATATTGACAACGGACAAGACTCCAAGCCGCTTGAACGATCACTCTTCGAATTGAATGACAACCACGATTTACAATTCTGCCGTAATAAGCGGAGTCACCTGAAATATCAACCCTGGGCACAAGACCAACGTAGTAAGCGGCTTGTTTAGCTGAAGAGAATCGTTTACAATTACCCATATAACTCATGATCGCCAAAGAAGTAATCATACCGATCCCAGGCATTGACATAATCGTTTGAGCATAAGCCTTATTTTTCTTTAAGGCTTCTTTAATTTCTTCTTCTATGAGTTTTAGATTTTGTTCCACTAAATCTAAAACTTTTAATATTCTTTCCGCTTCTTTTTGGTATCGACTTGGAAGTAAGGCTACAGAGATTTCTCTATTTGCTTTTGTTCTTAAATGCTTTTTAGTGATATGTGTCAAACCGGCTTGAGTAAATAAACTATGAAGTCGATTCTTACTTTGCGTTAGTTGCCTTGTCCAGTTCTCTTGTTCCGTGCATAGTCTTCTATTGTCCTCCTCTTCATCGTTTGGAATCG
>NZ_FTNA01000024.1:18570-60244 GCF_900156205.1 Leptospira interrogans | reverse complement strand
ATCGTCTTTTCTATTGTTATTAATATCTTTAAACAACACGAATCTTTATAATTTGTATCTCTGATTGATCTTATTATCAGATAAACTTAAGAAGATTCCCTTACTAGATATAACTTGAAAGATCAGAATTTTAAAAATTGGGAGAACTGGTATTTCATTTTGCTTTCGATCCGTTTTAGAAATTTTTTGTATGCTATCTAAAAAGGTCTGTTTTAGAAAATATTCTACATAAGTTGTATATAGATTTTCTAATGTTTCTAATAAAAAGAAACCTATTAAAATTATATTCATCATTTTCACCTTCTACCGTCTTTTTTGCTTCTCAGTGAAAACAAAACTTTTCACTGTCAGGGATATTAATGAAGATAAATGATTATCTGTTTATTTTGAACATATATATGAATTATATTTGGGTTTTGATCTGTAATCTTTTCCAATTCTGAATGTTTATTCAGTTTTAGTTAAGAACTTGTCCCAAAAACCTATTTACGTGACATTCTAATTAAAATGATAGTAAATGCGATCTGGAATAATGCCGTATAGTTTTCGAATTTGAATTCCCAACAAGTTTTTATGGCTCTAAACGCATTGAACCAAGTAGCAATACGTTCGATTGTCCATCTAAAAGGATTTAGCGGAGCAATCCATTTAGAATTTCTCACATTCTTTTTATTTGGAGTTCGATACTGAATATTCCTCTTTTTTAATTTGTTCTTAATTGTATTGTTAGCATAAGACTTGTCTAATGAAAGAATCTCTGGCTTCAAAACTTTATAATTTATTAATATTCTAAATGTTTTTAAATTAACGTGAGTTCGGCGTAATGAATTTATTTTTCTGAAAAAAGTTGGGATTTGAACTTTACAAATCGATTCTTAAAATGTGGGAACTAACACATGAATATTAGTATGAAAAATCTGTTTTAAACTTCACTACGGGCCAATGCGACTTAATTTGTGGGAACTACTGCAAACTTAGATTTTGCAGTAAAATTTTCAAGATGTAGGGACTCATACTTTTAGAAAATTCTTTCTCGTTTTCTTAGACCGAATTCACGTTAAATTAGGAAATAGTAGTTTAGAATCATAAATTCCAACTGAATCAATTACAAAGCTAAAGATACAGGTGCTTACACCGCGATATGCCTCTTTTGCCGTGATCCGTCGGGTTTGGCCCCGTGAAAGCTCCTTTTGGAGACCTTGCATAACTGCCATTCTTTTAGTTTTAATTTTACTAGAACGTTCATAAAGTTTTAATATTTCTTTTTCAATTTTATCAAAAACTTCTGCTGCTATCCATTTCTGAAATCTTCTATGTAATGTTGATTTTGAATCGAACATTGGAGGAATATATCTCATTGGATTCTTGTTCTAACCTTAAAAATAGCGCAGCATTACTACTCGATCATTCAGCCTCTTTCATGGAGTTTGTTTTATGCTTTGGTAGTAAGGGATGAAGACGTTTCCAAATCTTTTGCAAAATACTAAATGACCTAAATTTGAATTTATATGTCATTTCTATTTCTTTACAATACAAGGAGGTTTTGGGATACGCTCTTAGTATAATCGGGTACAAAGTATGATATTAACGTATCAAAGATCCATCATATAGATATTGATACTTTGTAAGATATTAATCTTTTAAAAAACATAGAAAAGTAGTATGCTAAAATCAAATGTTCAATTAGCTATCAGACATTAACCACAAGAGGTCAAATTTGAAAAAATAATTAAATTCAAAGAGCAATTAGAAAAAACAGGAAGCTCTGAAATTGAAAATACGGACCGAATAGGTTTAATAAAAACCAAAGACCTATATCATCTAGAGTTTTACGGAAGTCCATTCGAAGAAAATTATATTAAATTATTAGAAATAATTTGTGACCAGGGCATTGCCGAAAAACTAAAATCTATCGATATGAAAGGGCTTAAATGGGACTCGAAATTGGGATATTGGTACGATTGTTAACAGTCCAGTAATCTTTAAAAATTTAGAATATTTTGCGATCGAAAAAACTAAACTGAATCATCATAATAGAACTATTATAGGAGAATTATATGAAGAAGATGGTGTGCTTTCGAAATTACTGTTAAAATCTCCAAAATTACGTGTATTAGTTACACCATCTGCACCGAATTTAAAATTTTTCAAAAACCAACATAATACGTTAGAATTTCTAAATGTTTCAGCAGGGTACAACCATGAAAATTTTATTGAGAATTTATCTAAATACAATTGTTTTCCAACGCTAAGTTATCTACAATTTGGTGAATACAATGAAACTTATATAGATGATTTTTTAGAACACACTACTCCTTTCGAACATTATAAAATTCTTTTTTCCTCTGGAATTTTAAATAATCTACAAATGTTTACTTTAGAAAACCCTGTTTGTTCAAAAGAAGAATTATCAGAAATGAAAACATACTTAAAAGATATACATTTTCAGGTAGTTCGATGGTCATCTGAATTGATAAGAAAATAAATTGTATTTTTCTTTCTAAAAAATATAAAAGTATAAATTGTCGTCTAACATGAGATAACCGATTCGACTCCACACTGCACTAAGGAATCTCAAGCTTTACATTAATTTTTACGTGTAGACAACTTAGGCACGCTTCGGGCCAAGAATATCAAGAATTTATATATAGTCATCTTTGAAAAAAGTCCAAATGGCGAGTAACGCAAATAAAATTCTATCCAAGATCAAAAACTTAAAAACAAAATTAACTAAAAGAATGAAAAAGGACTATAAAACACTGTGAAAATAAAATCAGAAGAAAATTTAGAACACAAGAATTAAGGAGGTATTTCGCAACAAGTTAGACCAGATTCTCAATCATAGACATTTGTTGTATTAGAGTTTGTTCCAAAAACCTCAAAGAATTTTACTCGATAATTCTTTAAAAATTTTTAATAAAATGCAGTAGTTCCTACAAATTAAGTCGCATTTGGCAATTTGCGGGCTTTCGAGAGATATGAGTTTAGTTACACGAATAAATTAAATTGGACTGTTGGAGTTCAAATCTTCCGTATAACGGTCCTACTTTGAAGGATAGCATCAAGCAGATGGAAAAGATTGTCGGTCTGAAGTAGTCACATAAAAGTGGACAGCCATTTAAGCAATATTTGTCTCAAATTCTTCAGGGCTGATATAACCTAATGTAGAATGAAACCTGAATCTATTGTAATACACTTCGATAAAATCGAATAGAAGATGTTCCGCTTCTTTAATGTTATAGAATGTATTGTATTCGATTTCTCTTTTTAGAGAACTAAAGAAAGACTCTGCCACCGCATTGTCCCAACAATTTCCTTTTCTGCTGTTGCTTCGTCTGATACCGTTGGCAATTAGTAGTCTGCGTGTTTCTTTAGAACAGAAATTAGAACCCCGATCCGAATGAAAGATCAATCCTTTCCGAGGGTTTCTTGACAACACTGCTTTTAAAATCGTATCACATACCAACTGAGAATCATTACGGTCGGAAAGCGACCAACCCACTGTCTTGCGTGAATACAAATCCAGGATCACACAGAGATAACTCCAACCAAACGAAGTCCGAATGAATGTAACATCAGACACCCAAATTCGGTTCTGCTCGTTCGGATGAAATTTCCTTTGAACTAAATCAGGAGCAATTCTACCCCGTGTTTTGAATTCGTTGTCAAAGGTCTAAACTGCTTCCTCTGTTTCCCGCTAATTTTACAGTGTTTCATCGCTTTTCGAACTTTCCTCGCTCCATAGGGAAGATTCGACTTTTTCACTTCCTGAAAGAGACGTTTAAAACCGTAATTTTTACGACTCTTAAGCCACTTCTCTTGGAGAAAGTTCGTAAGTTCAGGAGCAACTGACCGATCTTTATGACGGTTTAGATATTTATAATATCCTGATCGAGATACTCCTAAAACTCTTGCCATGCTCCCTATACTATGCTCTAAGCAATTCGATTTCATGAACTTCAATCGGGATTCTGTTCGCGGGAAAGCATGGCCGCAAACTTTTTTAAGATCGCGTTCTCTCATCCTTTAATCTCAGATTCTCTTTACGAAGTCTTTTCAACTCTTCGCTTTCCTTTAGCTGTTTATCCGGAAGTGGTTGCTCTGTTTCCTTCTTTTTCAAATGCTCGGCCTTCCATTGTCTCAATACAAAGTAGCTAACTCCTAAGGACTCTGCTACTTCTTTTATTGTAAACGATCCGTTTAACGTCCGGTTTACCGCTTGTTCCCGAAACTCTGGCGAATATTTTCTTCTTCCTTTCATTCTCACCTTTTACCTCTATTCTTGGAAAAAAAAGGTGTCTACTTTTATGTTACTAGGTCAGTTTTCGACCGAAGGAAGTTTCTGTGGATTTAGGTTACAAGTGGAAGGATTCTCATCCTAAAGACGTTCAGGTTCATCTTTCCAATAAAAACAAAAAGAATATAGCCGTTGGGAAAGGATGTGGATGAATAGAAGATCTGCTATTGAAGCGGTTATTTCTCATCTAAAACACGATCACAATTGACTCGGATTTTCTCAAAGGCAAAGAAGGGAATCGTATCAATGCGATCTTATTCGCTGCTGCGTGTAATTTCAGAAAACTCATTCGAGCTTTTTTATTCTTATTTGGGAAATCTTATCTTTCCTTTTTTACATTCCTAATTTGATTCTTTGCGTTTTTTCGGGGACGACTATATAATGTGGTTTTGACGTAAGGAATTCATGATCCATTTTTCTAAAAAAGTTGTGATTTCGATTCCTAAAGTGTGGGAACTACCACAATTTAAAAAATAGAAATTTATAACAATTGAGCCTCTGTATTCAAATGTGGGAACTCACACAAAATTTAGGTTTGTCTGTAAAATGATGTGGGAACTACCACAAATCACGATTTTAAGAGCAAATTCTAAAGTTATAGGAACTCATACTTTTAGAAAATTCTTTCTTACGCCGAACTCGTGTTAGTTAAAAATTCGTAATGCGACTTAATCTGTGGGAACTCTCACAAATTTAGATTTTACAGTAAAAAATAAAATGAAGGAACTCACGCGTTTTGTTGAAGATTTAAGGGGGATTAATTCTGAGATTTTGCGATGAGTTCTGATAAATTAAACCATATATTCTACAAATTTAAAAGGGAAAGGTTTTGTATCGGAATCCTTGTTTTTAGATTTGAAAGTTTATTTTTATAAAAATTTTCAATTTTTAACCCTTTTAAAAAAATTCACGAAATGTTAAAAAACTTTTTCGTTTGCTAATTTTGATCCTTTATCTTCCGATATTTATACAGAGGCGTTAGTAGGATCGGATTTCCTAAAATTCTTTTTAAAAGAATTGGAAGAAGGAAACATAGAATCGATTCGGGTCCAAGTGATTCTTTCATACTTTTTGGAAGTGGTTCCAAGAGTTGGGCTTGTCTCTAAACGATTTTTTATTTTGTATTTTGTAACCAGGAGAAATTCTCATGAGGAAGAAGATCATCTTACTTGCTGGACTGCTCTGCATTCTTGCAGTACCAGGTGTCTATAGCCAGCAGACCGGAAATAATCAGGCTGGTGGAAATCAACAAACAGGGGCAAACCCAGATCCTCTTGAAAAGCTCATACTAGAGAATTTCGAAGAGGCGGAAGACTGGAGAGCGAAGTCAACAACTCCTCTTGGAGAAACCAAGGTTCTCAAAATGGTCCAAAGAGGACTGATAAGAGACGTGTTCGACGAAAACACGGTTCCGGATAACGGAGGAGATCAGATCGAAAAGAATCATATCCTTGGAGTAAAAACAAATTATACCGTCAGAGGATTTGATAGAGTGGAAGTATTTCCTCCTCACGAATACGTAGTAAAAGGGAAAGCTCGTCAATTATCTATCTGGGCTTTGGGAAGAAAGTTTCGTCATACTCTTTTCGCTAAACTAAGAGACTACAGAGGGAACACCCATAATATCCGATTAGGAAGATTGGACTACTTTGGTTGGAGAAAACTAACCGCTACAATTCCTGGTTTTGTGCCTCAAAGTACAAGATTCGCTCTTTTAGATAAGAATCTTCATTTTGTATCTCTATTTGTAGTCAGCGACGTTCACGAAGTGGGAGGACAATTCTACTTTTATGTGGACGATTTGGAAGTTCGTGCCGATAAATCGGATGCGAAGTATCCTGGATCGGAAATTAAAGATAATTGGTAATCTTCGGGGAAAGGAAAGTAAACATGAGAAGATTCATGAACTCGTTCAAAATCACTGCGGCTCTAACTACGATTCTAGGAGGAGTGATTCTATTAGGAATCGTGAATGGACAAAACATCATCAAAGGCAAACGTGGAATCGATACCGCGACGGGAATCGACGTAAGCGGTCTGGAACTCAGATCTATCACGGTGGAATCCTGGGATAATCCAGCGCCTTCGGCTCCTTATGGTTGGGAAGTTACTACCGATAAAGATACACAACAACCACAAGGTGGACAACAGCAAGCGTATCAAGCGACTGCCCAAAACGCTCAAGCTCTAAGAGAAGTAAAACTAATTTCTGGTAAACCTGGGGATATAAAGAATGTAGACGCAGGGACCGCAAAAGTTCTGGGGGTTAAATTTCAATTCACTTATCCAGGAGAGAATGCTGTAACGATTCGTCCTCCTCGAATTCCTGAATATGAAATACTTCGTACTAAAGCATACTTAGATGCAAACAATCAGAAAAAAGTTTCTAAGATCTATGGAGTGGAATTTCCGGGTGTTAGTAAGGCAATGTCCGTTTGGGTTTGTGGAAGAGGAAACGAGTATAATTTAGAAGGTTGGATTGAAGATTGGAAAGGAGACACGCACATTCTTCAATTTGGATCTCTCGACTTTATTGGATGGAGACCATTGACCGTTTACATCCCTCAAGGAGTTCCACAGGATGTAAATTCTTATCCGCAGGTAAAGACGATCGTTTTCAAACAGTTTAAGGTTCGTTCTCGTCCAGATACCAGTGGAGAAACTGT
Organism: Leptospira interrogans; assembly: GCF_900156205.1. Classification (GTDB taxonomy): domain Bacteria; phylum Spirochaetota; class Leptospiria; order Leptospirales; family Leptospiraceae; genus Leptospira; species Leptospira interrogans. The sequence continues at coordinate 53,281 of NZ_FTNA01000024.1, read as the reverse complement.
ATATCTTTTCTTTGACGAATTGAGAGTATTGTCCGATGTATTCGAAGTTCACTTCGACGGAGCTTCTATCGATTTCGATGATGAAGATTGCAGAAGCAAACATAAATTGGATAAGATGCTCAAAACCAAAGTTGAAAAAGAATGTGGCGGCGGCGGTGCTGCAGGCAAATAAAAATTCTTTTAAGAAAAACGGGATATTTTTAAATCCCGTTTTTCCTTTTCTGAGGCTTTCTCCTTCTCTCTAAATTCTGGTTTACGGATAAGCCAACTCGCTTATAATTGATAAATACAGGGCTGTCAGAGAGGAATTTTACCCCAAACGTCCCAATTTTCATCATCAAGCCGAGATTCAATCGGTGGAGTATCCTATGTCTAACGAAATATCAGCAACTACGGAATCCAGACCGGCTAACGATCTGGATAAGCTGACATCTCTTTTCAACGAAGAAATTTACGTTCGCACTGATGCGAATTCCATTCCTGCATCCAAGTTCAAGATTTTTGATGATCTCATCGAATTTTATAAGTCAGCCGGAAAAATAGACGAAGCAAAACGAAAAATCGAAGAATATCTTTCTGAACACGAAGATAGTATCTCCGCAAGATATTTACTTGGGATTCTTTCTTTGGAAAGAGGGGAGATTAGCGATTCTGGTCTATTAAAGAATCTATTAGAATCTTTTAAAGTAGCCAGTAAATGGGCTATTATAGAACACATTACGGATCAAATCCTGAAATATGGAGATCAAAGACTCGCGCTTAAATACAAAGCAGAAGCTCTGGAAAAATTAAAAAAGAATAAAGAACTTAAAATCGTATTAGAAAAGCTTGCAAAACACGATCGTAAAAATCCAGAAATTTTAAAAAAATATGCCCTGTCTATATTAGAAGAAAATAAAGAAAAGGCGATTACGTATCTCAAACAAGCGATCGAAACATTTGCTAAAACAAAGGATTACGTTCAGTTAGAAGAGATTTGGTCGATCATCGTAAATAATAATCATGAGGACCTTCAATTTTTCGAAAGAATTGAAAGAATCATGTTAGGTCATCGCGAAAGAACCAGACTCGTGGGTTATCTTTATCCGATTGTGGAACCTTATAAACAGTTGGAAGACTGGGACAAGGTGATTTATCTTTTAAAAAAGATTTTAGAACACGAGGCTTCTTCTAACAAAGCCAGAAATGAACTCATCAGAGCTTATAAAGCAAAGTATGTAAATCATTCCCTTTTGGAAGATTTTCTAAAGATGTCTGAGATCGGCAATAATAGAAAGCCGATCAAGGTATGTATCGCAAATTTCGAAAGGAACATCGTATTCGATACTAACAATTACGTTCTACATAGAAACTGGGGTGTGGGGAAAATTACTTCAATTTCGCCTAACGGAGATTCTATCTTTGTAGATTTTAAAGATAAGAAGGACCATAAACTTTCAATTCAGATGGCGATTACCAGTTTAAAGCCTCTGAAAAGAGATCACATCTGGGTAAAATACTATGAAAATAAAGATGAGATTACAGAATTATTTAAAAATAATATTCCTGATTTTTTTAAAGAACTCTTAACTTCTTTTAACAACAGAATGTTGACTGCTGATATTAAATCAGAAGTTTCCGGAAAATTTCTTCCGGTTGCAGAATGGTCCAAGTGGTGGAACAAAGCTAAGAATATCATTAAAAAAGAACCCAATATTGGATTTGATCCAAAGAAAAAAGATGAATTGGTATATCGTGAAAAAGCCATTTCTTTGTCGGAAGAATTGTCGGAGAAGTTTGCTCACCAGACAGACGCAAATAAAAAACTAGATATTGCAATGGAAGCTTTGGATAACCGAGAAGATGCGGAAGGAGCCATTGAAGCTTTCAATCACTTTTATTATGAAGAAGAGGAAGCGGCAGATCCGGTTCGTAAGATTGTAGCGTTTTTATATTTGCAAACTGCGTCGGAAGAACTTGGAGACGAGGAAATTCCAAGACATCTAAACGAATCTAAAATTGCAGAATTGATTAAGTCTTTGCCAGTTAGTTCTTTAATTGAGGTTTCTACTAAAATTGGAAACGCGGAAATCAAAAAGGGTTACGTAAACTTAGTTCGCAAACACGCTCACAATCCGGAAGAGGTTTTGACCGGAATTCTTTTCGAAGTTCCAATTAAGGTAAACAAATACGTATTCTCCATTTTGGAAGAAGAAGGTAAGTTTGATCTTCTTAATTCATTTATTAAGTCTGCTGGCACGAGAGCAAAAGAAACTCCTGAAGTTTTTATCTGGGTTGCTAAATCCATTCTTACCAAAGTTTGGGAAGGAGAATGGCTTTTATCTTCTAAACAAGAGGAACGTCTTGAATTGATCCTCAAAGTTTTCCGTATGTTTAAACCTCTTACTAAGATAGAGGATAAGGGAACTAAACTCAAGAATGCTTGTAAAGACATCTTACACGGTAACGACGATGAGATTTTACGCGAAGCAATTCATGCTGGAAATTCTGAATACATCCGTAAGTTATACGCCCTTTATAAAGAGGTTCCGTATTTTACTGATCTTGAAAAAGAACGTCTGTATTCTTTGATTGTAGAGTTAAAACCTGACGTTGCTTGGGAAGAAGATGAAGACGAGGATGAAGAAGATGACGACATTCTCACTCGGATTCCTGAAGGTGCGATTTTGGTTACAAGACGCGCACTCGATCGGAAAAAAGAAGAATTTGAACACCTACTTAATGTAGAGATGCCGGAAAATTCCAAAGATATTGGAGAAGCTCAGGAAAGAGGGGACTTGCGGGAAAACGCTGAATATAAAGCCGCTATGGAAAAACAAGTTCAATTGCAGGCGGCGATTAAAAGGTTGGAAGCGGAAATCAAAAGTGCGATTATTTTGGATCTTACCAACGTTAAGACGGACAAGATCAACATCGGAGTTACGGCAAAACTTAAAAATGAATCTACAGGAGAAGTTGTAGCGTATTCTATTTTGGGTGCTTGGGATGCGGATACGGAAAAACATATCATCAGCTATCAGTCTCCGCTGGCTAAATCTTTGCTTGGTAAAAAAACGGGGGATTCCGCCGTTTTAAATCTTACCGGAGCGGAAACCCGTTATACGGCTTTAGATATTAGCAGATTTTCTTTACAGAGCCAAGAAAATTAGAAAATATATTCAGAAAACAGAATGTATTAAAAAATCCCGGATCGTTTTTCGGTTCGGGATTTTTTTATCTATTGAAACAAAAATGAGAATCAGTGCAACGCGTTTTAGTTTTATAGAACGTGTCATGTTTTAATGAAAAATTTCTTTGTCTTTATGCGGTTTTACTTCTGTAATCTTCCGCATTTTTATTTGCATTCATCAAAGTTATTTCGATTGGAAGAATATGTCGTTGTATATAAACGAGTAGTTCTTCGGCGTTGAGTTTTTGTATCATTGTTTCCGGAATTCGATTCCAGCACTGATCGAATACCGTTCTTACATTGAGTCCTTTCGACTTTAGTTCTCCTACTTGGTCGCAGAGGAAACGTATTTTTACCCGATCTTTTTTAATTATGTTTGCCATTTTTTTTCTCCTTTTTTACTGATCTTATGGACTCTATTATGATTCTATAATACATGAATTCTAATTTGCGATTGCGAAAGTGATCCAACAAATTGAAATCTAAAAGTAATTTTGCCTTTCAAAGTCATCAATCATTGACCTCGTGTTGTTTGGAATCGATATGATTCTTTCAATCAATTGTAAATAAGCCTCCGGACAAAAATCGTATCATATAAGCTTATTTAGGCGTTTTTTTTGATAAAAATGTTTCGAGTGGATTTTTTTGGTCCTATAAAACGATTGCGAATTTTTGAATATTCTTACCTATTTGGCACCAATTCTTTTCTTTAGGGCGCGATTTAAAAAGTGCTACTCGGGACTTATATTATAAAGTGCTCAAAATTTGTTTCTAAATTCATCTTACTACGCTGATGCATGAAAATAGTACCAAGTTATTAACGGCCGAATTTGTGAAAAAAATAGCAGTACTTAAAAAATACCGCAAATTTGGGATTTATAGCATTTTAGAGCAGGATCAAAACATTCAAATTTTTGAAACAATCTAACCAAAGTATTCTATTTATACATCCAAGTATCAAAATTTGCGGTATTTATTATATAGGAGCAGGAAGCCGATGTTCGTTTTGATAAAAATTCTTTGAAAGTTACCAAGCTTATTAGAGAAAGTTTTACTAGGAAATTCTATAATAGATTCTAATATTTTGCACTCAATCAAATAGCTTGCGATATAAATCTAAGATTGTTATTAGGATCAGAATCTCTTCTAAATGGAACGGGTCTTTAAAAAGATTCCTCTTCGAGTTTTATTTTATCCAGTTCTATGATTCCAAAAAATACAATGATTTCTAAAAAAGTGGTTTGATTAAAAAATGTGAGTTCGGTCAAGAAAATTAGGAAGATTTTTTCTAAAAGTAAGAGTTCCTACATTTTCAAAATGGATTTGTAAAACTCGAATTTGTGGTAGTTCCCACAAATTTAGAAAACTGGAATATTTTGTATATCAAACTAGTGTAGGAACTACTGCAGATTTTGTATTTTTTAGATGTATAAACTATTACAGACCCTATTTGACTGAGTTCGATAAAATCCATGCGAAAGCGATTGCAGCGTCGTAGAGAACTTAGCAGAATGCTCTTCAAACTCAGCGTCTCGCATTCCCTGAGCTCAATTATTGCTTCTGCCGATTTTTAAAGAGGCTTCGCTGAGTTTTTCGGGCCGCCCAGCAGGCGTTCGACGGATCGCGTTCTATAATAAATTGTAACTAAAAACGAAATATCGTATTATGTTTCTTTTATGCAATTTATTAGCTGGAACTGAAAACGCAGCCCGGCGACGCCGGATTTGCCCAGATTTTTTTACGCAGAATTTATAGGATTGAAGTGTAAATTATTTGGTCAATCATGTAGCTCCGAATAGTAAGTTCATTGTAAAACGTGGTAGTTCCCACAGATCACGTCATATATGAACGTTCGAACAGTTTTCATTGTTCTTAAATGCTCCTACAATTTGGGTTTGGGACTATTGATCAGATAAAGATTGAGTGAATTAAAGTGGGCTCGACGTAAGGAACCCGTGATTCATTTTTCTGAAAAAAAATTGGGATCTAAATTTTACAGATTGATTTCTCAAGTGTGGGAACTACCACAAATCACCATTTTACGAATCAGTTCTCAAGTTGTAGAAACTCATACTTTTAGAAAATTCTTTCTCATTTTCTTACATAAAACTCACGTTAATGACTGTAATTTCGATTTCGTTTTAAAATTATAGTAAGCCTTAAAATCCAAAAAGGGGATTTCAAAATCAAATTTTTACATAAAATCGTTGTTTTGTGGTTATTATTGAATTCAAAATTCATTTTATAGAGATTCGAGGTTTATTATAAAATTTAACGTCCGGACTTTAATTCCGATTTTCATTTTAATATAGGCTTTTTATAATTTGCCTGAGAAGTTCCGTTCTGCGGATTTTAGTTGATCTAAGTTCAGAAGCTTTCGATGCTGGTTCCGTTCTCCAAATAATTGAATTGATTGTGATATTATAATTAAGGTCCGTTAAGAATTATGAAAGTAACCGAGTCCATGATTGAGAAATTAGGGGTCGAATTCAAAGAATCCGATATTATCTTTGAGGAAAATCAGGAAGCGGAGGAAATGTATCTGATCGTCAGCGGGAAAGTCGGAATTCACAAAAAAGTAAAAGAAGCCTATAAACTCCTCGTAGAATTAAAAGAGGGGGATATGTTCGGCGAAATGGCACTGATCGATAGAACTCCTCGAAGCGCAAGGGCGGTTGCAAAAACTGACGTTTCACTCATCGCAATCAATGAAAGCGCATTTTTCAATTTAATACGAACCAATCCCGGTTTTTCCATGAAAATTGTTAAGATCCTTACTTCCAGATTGAGAGAAACTAACAAAACGATTGCTACTCTTTTAAAAGCGGATAAAAAGAATTTAGTAACTTCGGCTTTGATCAATTTTTCCCAAACATACGGAACACAAGATGGTAGTATCTGTAAAATTCCTTTGAATCATTTTATTCGATGGGCGATCCTTAGAGTTGGATTGGAGCACAAGGACCTGGTCAGTGCAATTAATCTATTAGTAAAAGATAAAATGGTAGAACAAAAAAAGGAAGACCCTGCAACCTTAATCCTTCGAGATTCTCTTTTTAAATATACGGTGGATGTTTGAACCTTAAGTCGACTTTACCCAAAACTCGAAAAAGACTTTTTTATCTAGATAACCTTCGTTCCTTTGCTCTTTTAACTGGTCTAGTGTTTCATGTGGCGATCGTTTACGCCGCCGAAATTAAATATCCTCTTAGAAACGAACAAAGATCAGAGATTTTTGACGTTTTTGGTGAATGGGTTCACGTTTTTAGGATGCCCCTTTTTTTCTTTCTTTCGGGATATTTTACGGAGGCGATTTTTAGAACAAAAACTCTGAAAGAGTTTTTAAAGATGAGAATTTTTAGGATTTTTATTCCGACGCTCATTGGAATTTTACTTTTTGCGCCTATGCAATCCTACATATCTCTTTTACAAGCTGGAACGAAAATTTCTTACTTTGATTTTTATTTTAGAATATTCTTAAATTATAATATTCGACCTTCTCATCTATGGTTTCTGTATTTTCTAATTTTGTTTACGATGCTTCATCTTCTGACCCGAAAGATCACACTTCCTTTAGCGTTGCTTTTGAATAATGAGCCAGATCAAAAAAGTTTTATACAAGAATTTAAGACGATCATCGTTTTTACCTTTATTAGTTTTATAGGTACTTGTATAATCAATTTCTATTTTTTGAAAGATGAATCTTGGTTTGCGATTGAACCGGTAAACTTTATTTATAATTTCACTTTTTTTCTTTGTGGAAGTTTTTTGATTTCTAAAGAAACTTTTTTTTTAGAACCTCAATCGGATCGTTTTTGGATCTGGGTTCCTTTTGCTTTACTTTCGTTTTGGGGATTTTACGAGATCAGTAGAATTGATCCATTTTGGTCTTACTTTGGTTATACTGGAAATTGGAGAAGGATTTTGCACATTTTTTCTAAGTGCGCCGCCGGTTGGCTAATGATTCGTCTTTTGATTGGTCTATTTCAGAAATTTTTTGATTTTAAAAACAATTGGACGGAATACATGAGGACCGCAAGTCTTCCGATCTATCTTTTACATCATCCTGTTTCTCTATTGGCCGGTTACTTTGTGGTTCATTCCTCCTTGGGACTCGCAGAAAAATTTATTCTACATCTTTTATCGGTTTTTGGAATCACATTCGTAATTTATCATTTTCTAATACGCCCTTTTTACTGGACCAACTTGATTTTGGGAAATCAAATACAAGCTAAAAAGAACACCTAAGGAGTATTTCTTGAACTCGAATCCAAAAAAAAAATTTCTAAAACTTATCAAAATTAAATCGGATATAATTCTGTTAATTCCTATATTTCTGTTTTTAGTCTGCTGCAAAAGCGGAGACTTTTCTTTACTTTCTTCTCCAATCAATCGAGAAAAGAATGGAACCGAAATTGTTAAGTTTAGTATTCATCCTTATAAAGGAACCGTAATACGATTGGGAGAAGAGATTCTTCCTTTTAAGGTTTTAGAAATGGATAAAAATATCGCTTTGGTCGAAATGGCAATTCCCGTTTATAAGGATGAAAAGGAAATTGAATTAAAACTTTCTTCTCCGGGTTTTCAAAATTCTTCTTACCGTATTAGAAAGCCGGAAGAACTAAATGAAAAATTGATAGCTTTAGATAAAGAGGGCATAACGCATCGTTTTATCTCAAGATTTAAAACAGGATTTCAGCCCAAAAGCGTTCGATTCATAGACAATACTAGGCTTGCGATTCCTCTTTTAGAAGATGAAGGTATGGACGTTTTGGATATAAATTCCGGTCAGACCGTCAGACTTTCTCCCCCTGAAAAATACAAAAAAAAATTGGGTTTTGTGGAAACGATTTCGATTCCAGAGCATAACGAACTTTGGGTCAGTCAGATGCAGGCAAATGCGGTTCACGTTTTCGATTTAAAAACTCTCGCGTATAAAGCGACGGTTGATCTAACGGGTAAATGGTCTAAAATCCTTCTTTATGATCCAATTCGAGATTTGGTTTATTGCTCCAATTGGATTAGTGAGGATATTTCCGTTATTGATAGAAAAACGAAATTAGAAATTCGTAAAACAGATAAGATTGGTTTACCTCGTGGACTTTTACTTTCGAAAGACGGTAAAGAATTATATATTGCTCAATTTTCCGCGAGCAATCAAGAATCTGGAGGTGGTAGACTTGGAATCTATTCTATGGATAAGGAAAAACTCATCGATACAATCGGTCCTCCGGGGAACAAACGTCATATCGTCTCGGGCAATACTGAAAATAAGATTTATGTTTCTGATATGTGTTGTAGCAAGATCGAAGTTTATGATTTAAAAGAAAAAAAAGTTCAAAAGTCAATTCCTGTATTCGATAAACCGAATACGATTGCTCTTTCTCCTGACGGAAAGTATCTTTATGTTTCTTGTAGAGGTCCTAATCATCCAACCGAAGGTTATCTCAAAAAAGGTTTGGTACTTGGAAAAGTTTATGTTATTGACACAACGACGGACACGGTTAAGGAATTTTGGGAAGCTGGTAATCAACCTACTGGTCTTGACGTTTCACCCGACAATCGTTACCTAGTGATCTCGGATTTTTTAGATCATCAAATTCGAGTTTATCGTAGAGATGGTTTTTAAGTCTACGACAGTTTTTTAGTAAAAAACTGTTGCATTTGAGAATTCAACCAAAAACATGTCTCTTACCGGGCCTGTAGCTCAGCTGGTTAGAGCACACGCTTGATAAGCGTGGGGTCATGTGTTCAAATCACATCAGGCCCAACCGGTATTGACAAGGGGCTTTAGCTCAGCTGGGAGAGCATCTGATTTGCATTCAGAAGGTCGTCGGTTCGATCCCGACAAGCTCCAATCGAATTCTACCATTTCGATTCGGTTAACATTCCCCTTCCTTTTTAAAATTTGAAGACAAAGTTCGATTTCGAAGTTTAATTTGTACTCAGCATAAATTTTTTAGAGTTTATTTGTAAAAATTACACCTAACTTACGTTGTATTCGGTTTCAACACTAAACACACTAGAATAAAAATGAGGTTCCTACTGATCTCTAGAAAATTGAGTACCGTTAATTTTATCACAAAACGCTGATTCTATGTAAAATATTAGGTACCTTATTATATAGTTATGAGTAATCGTCGTGTGTAAGATTCTTAGGTTCATAACTTTATTAGGTTACTCGTATTTGTTGTTATTTTAACGTGAGTTCGAAGTAAGAAAATAAGGTGAATCCGGCTACCATAGGCAGCCGGATTGGGTTCTCGTTCTATTCAATAAATTGTATACAACAATCGTCTTTAGTTTCAAATGCGATCCGTCGAGCGCGGACGCTGAGTTTGAAAGAACGTTCTTCTGAACTTCTTCATATCGATTCCTTTCACGTTATTTTAGATTCGAATTCTATATTAGAGTTGTTGAAAGAACCATACCTACAAACGATTTTACCCATTCATTTTAATGAAAAAAATGAAAGAAAATTAATTTTTCAAAAATTTTCTCTATTATAGATTTAAGAATGAATCCGTTCAATTTTAAATGTGAATACATTCATAGGATTCATCTTATAATCTCAAAAATAAGGGAATTGAAGTTGTTAAAAAATCTAAGTTTTTAAACAGGTTTTGTAAAAGAAATGTAACTAAATTCCTTAAAAATGAATTTTATCAATTTATAATTTTTAAAAATCTAAAAATGAGATGAATATTTTGAGAATATATCTCAAAATATTATATAGTCGTTTTAACGCATTAGAAGTGACTTTTCGTATAATTCGAATAAATATTATCATCTTAAGAATTTTTGAATAAACGTTTTGATCTGTGTTTTTAAACTTTTATTGACTTAAAATCCAAGTGTTACTGTAGTATTCGAACAATACTACATTTTAGGAGCTAGTATGCGCTTTTTAAAGTTCGGGGTATTTTTACTTCCCTTACTGTTTGCTGTAAATTGTGTAAGGCATCGGGTCGGATCCGGTGCATTTGCAGGAGATCATCTTTATCTGGTTGTTCATAAGGATACAGGAAATCCTTATGATCCTAAACGTATTTCAAGTCAACTGGTTCTATGTAATATCGACGCGAATGATTCGCTCGATTGTAAACCTGCTGTGATAAAAGGGTTAAGATAATATGAAAAAAAATCTGATTTTATTTTTCTTTTTAGCCATTGTAATATCTACTTTAGAACAATGTTTACCAGTTCATCTTGCGAAAGTAAGTGTTTTTGATAAGGACAAAATCGTTCTTCATAGAAACTTTTGTGCTGCAAGTACTTTACAAGGTTGTGGTGGTTATATTGACGATTATATTTGTGTCGTCGAAAAAAACGGAGATTTAACTTGCAGCGATGCAAATGAAAAATATAAAAATCCAAGTATTAAGGAAGCATATTAAGATGAAAATGTTAATCAGCTTGTTCCTCGTTGTATTTGCTCTTTTTATGGCAAATTGCAAAACGCTTTATTCTACGGACGTAGTTAGAACATCAAAAGGTTTTTATAGATTTTATGAAACTCGTGATGTTTTTTCAACTTCTAGTTCCAAAGTAGAATTTTGTGCTGTAGATGCAAAAACAAGTGTAATTGCTTGTAAAGACGTAACTGTCAATTTCGGATTTTAATCAAGTTTTTTGTAGGGAATCAATTCTTTTGGTTTCCTACAAGTCTCTATTCTGAGTATCTGATTATGAATAATGTTTTTTTTATAATATTCCTTGGAATTGTTTTCGTATTTACCGATTGTCACAAGGAAGTTCCTCCTTCCTCTCCACTTAGAAAAATCAATCTACAAACTTTTCTTAATTCCTCAGAAACGAAAAAATTTGCGGTTGAATTGGCTCATGGTAAAATTGGAGTAAACGTATTCAATATTCCTAAATTACCTAAGAAAATTCATCTTGTTCTTCGAGATGACGATTGTGTTTACTATGTAATTCGTGGAAGTCTTCAGCTTACCTTACCTGGAGCTGAACCTATAATGTTACAATCAGAAGAGGTTCTTTTTATACCGTCTGGAATCGTACATTCGATTTCGTCTGATCAAGTAAATTCAAAAGTACTAATGGTAAAAAGTTCCAATGTTTCTGAAATTGAATACTTACAAGAACCTCAACCTTAAACAAAATTTTGACGTTTTTATTTCGCGGTATTTGATGAAAATTCTATAGGAACTAAATCCTAAATAACGAGCGTATGAAATTTCCATAAAGGGCGTTCATTGTTGTATCGTTCCCGCATATTCTTGAACTTTCTGGAAAAATTTAGGATCTTCTAATACGGAAGCGAACGCGTCGAACTCGTTTTTTAAGTTTTCGTATAAGTTTCCTATGAAATAATTATTTGATATTCCTTTTAATGTGGATAACATATTTAAATTCCATTGTGAAAGTTTAGAAGCGACTTGGACCGAATGTTGTAATATGTCGTCTCCTTCATAGATCTCGTCTATAATTCCCAAACTCAAAGCCTGAGAAGATCGAATCGGATCTCCTTTTAAGGTTAGACTCAAAGATTTGTTCGGCCCAACTTTTCTTGCGAGTGTAGTGATTAGAGGAGGTCCTCCGAATCGAATTTCTGGTCTGAAAAGAATCGCCTTTTTTTCAGAAATGATGTAGTCTCCACAAAGAGCAAGATCAAAACCTCCAGCGGATGCAAATCCTTTTAATATCGTAACCACTGGTTTGGGAAAACTGTAAAGTGCATAATGATACTCTAATATTCTATGTCGAAAGGATTCTAGTTTTGTTCGAACTACTTCTTCTAAATCGTATCCACTTGAAAAGTGTTTGCCTGAAGAATTGAGTAGGATCGCTTTTACAGATTCATTGTTTGCGTTTACATTAAATACGTTTTCAAGTTCGTCTCTAATTTGTAAGTTTAGTGAGTTGGATTTTTCGGGTCGATTGAGAGTTACGATTAAAATTTGATTCCTGTTTTCGGTAAGCAAGCACTGATATTTCATTTTTCGATCCTTTTGAACTCGGATTAAACGCGCATGATCTTAATTTTGAATACACTTTGCGCAAGAAAAATTTAAAGTGGCATATATCTTTTTTGGGAAAGGCATCCGTTTGCAAGAAGTGCTAATAAAAATAAGATGTACTTGTTGATTTTTAATTTATAAAAACTTAAAAAGAATTTAATTATAATTATTTTATAATATATTGTTGAGTTTATTTTTTAAAGAATGATTTTACTAGTAACTTATATTACAAAGCGCATAATATTTTGCACTAAACGGGGCTTTGTAGTAAGATTAGTGACAACCTATTATATAGTTCTTAAGTAAAATTTAGTCATAATCATTTTTCTGTCGAAAGCAAATTCAATTGATCTAAAAAATTGACTGCAAAACTTCCAGAACCTTTTGATATTTTCGCGGAGCGTGTTCCTGCAATTGCAAAAACTGCGGATGCGGTTGCGGTTGCTCTTAGAGGATCTTTTTGTACCCCTAAAAAAGATGCGATTACACCTCCTAAGGAGCAGCCGACCCCGGTTACTTTGGTCATGATTGGGTCTCCTCCGCTAATAGAAATGGTTTCTTTTCCATTGGTTACGTAATCTATTTCTCCGCTGATTGCAATTACGGCTCCAGTTTTTTCGGCAAGCATTTGAGCAAGAGGCAATGCGTCAGAAGAAAGAGCTGTGGAATCAACTCCCTTTCCCCCTCCGTCTGTTCCGGCTAACGCTAATATTTCGGATGCGTTGCCTCTAATTACGGTCGGTTTAAAATTAAGTAATTCTTTGGCTAATTCTGTTCTAAACCCAAGTGCTCCCACGGCTACTGGATCTAATACCCAAGGTATTTTTGCTTGATGGGCTGCTTCTGCCGCGATTTTCATAGTTATTGCGTCATTAGAGGTTACTGTGCCTATATTGATTAACAACCCACTTGCAATTTTTGCAAATTCTCCCGCTTCTTCTTTTGCGATTACCATAGCAGGGGACGAACCAATTGCAAGTAACACATTTGCTGTCCAATTGGTTACTACTATGTTCGTAATAACATGTGTTAGAGGAGATTGTTTTCTAAGTTCGGATAAATCTTCAATGATCTCTTTTGCTGGCCAGATTCTTTCTATGATTGTAGTTTTTGACACGATTTTATTTTAAAGACTGAATGAATCTTGTAAAGAACTTTATTTTTTGAGCCGTGTGAATGTTCGAAAGAATGTTGTGATTTTTTTTTAAATCACTTAACTTTTGAAATCTATGAATAGTTTGAACTTCTAGTTATTAGAGTTTGTTTAAAAAATTTCATAGTTCAGATTAATAAAACTGTTCAATCGACCGTTTTTATGGAACAAGAAACATATGGAGAATTAATTTTTCAACAAACTCTATTCTCAAAAAAGTTCGGGTGATTTGATTTACATTCAAAAATTGTAGATTCTATAAAATCTCAAAATAAAGATTTTAAATCCGATTTGATCGTAAAGCTATAGTTTGGCGGCTATGATTAATTACTAAAAGTTCATTTCTTTAAAAATGAAGTTCTAATTTGATTTGTATAGTCCGTTTATTTTCTATATAGTATATAAAGAATTTAGAATGTCTGTAAAAAACGTTTTAGACCAAATGAAATATTCATAGCTATTAAACCGAGTGTTTAAAAAATCTACTCTAAGCTGAGATTTATTTTAGAATTTACGATATTCTATAGAGTTTTTTAATCCCTATAAAATTGAGTGCCGTTAATTTTATCACAAAACGCTGATTCTATGTAAAATATTAGTATTATATAGTTGTGAGTAACGCGAGTTCCAATGCGAAAATGATTAGTTTAGTAGAGCGCTCTTTTTAAACTTAGAGTCTCGTTCCTTGAACTCGATAAAACGCTTCCTAAATGCCGATTCTTAAAAATGCATTTGTTGAGTTTTCCGAGACGTTCGACGGATCGCGTTCTATAACAAATTGTCTTTATAAAAAGACTTTATTTTTAATCGAACCCTCAATTTGTTGATCGGAGTTAAAAACGCGATTCGGTAACGCCGAAGATTCGCTCCTATTTTCTTGCGCAGAAGTTACATTATTGAAGTGTAAACTATTGGATTGATACTTTATTATGTAGTTCTGAGTAGTATTTCTATTTTTATAGTTGTGAGTTGATCTGTTTAGTTTCTATACTTTTTCATCTTGAAGTGATTGATAAATCTATTTATTTTTATTCTTCTTACTTGACCTTTTGGATCGTTTAAAATTAAGTTTTCGAACGCATTCTAAAAATATAATTTTCTGTTAAGTGATCACTTTCGGTAGAAGGAGAAAATATGGATTTTACAATTCCTCAGGAAGTTGAAGAAATCAAAAAAAGAGTTCGGGACTTTGTTGATAATTTTGCGATTCCTGCTGAAATTCACTATGATTACGATCACGGTAGGATGCCCGAAAAGATCACGGAGGAACTTAGAAAAAAAGTTAAGGATCTCGGACTTTGGACTCCCCATCTTCCAAAATCGGAAGGAGGACTTGGTCTAGATATGGTCGGAACCGCGATCATCTTTTCTGAGTTAGGTCGTTCTCCGATCGCTCCTTATCTTTGTAATTGTGATGCTCCCGATGAAGGAAATATGCATCTTCTTCATATCGCCGCAAACAAAGATCAAAAAGAAAAATTTTATTATCCGCTCGTTCAAGGAAAGATTCGTTCTGCTTTTGCCATGACGGAACCTCCTCCCGGTGCGGGAGCTGATCCTCAAACTTTAACTACTAATGCGGTTAAACAAGGAGATGAATACGTGATCAACGGACATAAATGGTTTTGCACCGGCGCCAACGGCGCGGATTTTCTGATCGTGATGTCTAAGGTCTCAGATTCTTTTCGAAGAACTACTCTATTTTTGGTACCTACAAATACTCCCGGTTATACGATGGTGAGAGAAATTGGTGTGATGGGTTCTCACGGTCCGGGCGGTCACTGCGAATTAAAGTTTGAAAACGTTCGAGTTTCGGAATCTTCTATTTTGGGAAAAGTAGGCGAGGGATTTAAATGGTCTCAAGAACGTCTAGGGCCGGCTCGCCTAACACATTGTATGCGATGGATCGGTCTTGCAAGAAGATCTATGGAAGTAGCTAGGGAATACGCCCTCAAAAGAGAAGTTTTTGGTCAACGGATTGCAGATCATCAGGGAATTCAATGGATGTTCGCCGAATCCGCTGTTGAAATCGAGTCCGGTTATATGCTTACTTTGAAAGCGGCTCATACTTTGAGGGCGGGAGAGGACGCGAGACAAATCATATCGATGGCAAAATGGCAAGTTTCGGAAACTCTTTGTAAGGTGATCGATCGTGCGATCCAAATTTGTGGTTCTCATGGCTATGGAAGAGACATGAAATTGGAACTATTTTATAGGGATGCGAGAGCCGCAAGAATTGCGGATGGTCCGAGCGAAGTTCATAAGATGGTAATCGGAAGAAATCTGATCAGCGGCAAAAGTGATTTTTAATATTATAATTCGAGAATATTATGAACGATGCAGAATTAAAAAAGACTCTGGAAAATTATCTTTCCGAAAGACTAAAAGGTAAAACCGAGATTCATTCTATGGTTTCTTTAAGCGGTGGGGCCTGCCAGGAAAATTTTTCCGCTCAAGTTCAAGTACTGGAAGGACCTGAAAAAGGTTCTTATGATACCGTGTTTAGAACGGATAAGGGTGCGTCTCTTTTGGCTTCTTTAAGTCGGGAAAATGAATTTAGAGTTTGCGAATTCGCGTACAATTCGGGAGTGAATACTCCTAGGCCTTTTTGGCTTGAAACCGATCTAAAAATTACCGGAAGTCCTTTTTATTTTATGCAGAAAATTTCCGGGAAAGCAACAGGAAGGTATATTGTTAAAGATCCTTCTTTGAATCGTATTAGAAAACAGTTAGCAGTTGATTTGGCTGAAAATCTTGCAAAAATTCATTCTTTAAAACCGAAAGATTGTAACAATCAAACGTTACGCAAAACACTCTGGATGGGCCAAGATCCGAATGATAAAATAATAGCTAACGGTTCGATTTATTCTCTACGTTTAGAATTGGAAAAAATGCCGGAAGTTTATCCTGCTATGGAAATGATTTTGAACTGGTTGGAGAAAAAAGCAAAACCTTCGGATGATGTCGTATTAATACACGGTGATTTTAGGACCGGCAACTTTATGGTAACTCCGGACGGACTACAAGGGATAGTGGATTGGGAGTTTGCACATTGGGGAGATCGTCACGAAGACTTGACCTGGCTTTGTATGAGGGATTGGAGATTTGGGAAATTGAATAAAGAGGCGGGCGGTTTTGCAGATCGAAATGAATTTTATGAAATCTATGAAAAAGTTTCGGGTGTAAAACTGGATCCGTTTATGATTACTTATTGGGAAGTGATGGGAAATCTTAGATGGGCGATTGGATGTATCGGACAAGCGGAAAGACATCTTTCTGGAAAGGACAAAGGGATTGAACTTGCGGCCATCGGAAGAAGGGCTTGCGAGATGGAATACGAAGCGATGAGGATCATAGAAAATGCAGGATAAACCTACGTCTACCGATTTAATAGAATCAATTCAGGATTTTCTAATGAAGGAAGTTCTTCCTCAGTTTAAGGATAAAGATCTTCTTTCCTATAAAACATTAGTAAGTTGGAATATGTTAGGAGTTGTATCTAGGGAAATTCGTTCTGGGGAGGAATTGTTGGATCGAGAGCTGGATCGTTTAGCTAAACTTTTAAACAAAGATTTTTCTTTACCATCTACCCTAGACGAAAAGAAAAAATTAGTTAATGTTTGGAACGTAGAACTCAGAGATAAAATCCGTAAAGAGAAACTTTCAGTAGAAGATTCTATCTATTGGAATCACGTTAGAGAAACCGTTATAGAAAAAGTAGAAATTACGAATCCTAGATTCAACACGGAAAGTTAGTTGCATGTCTATCATTCATCTGATCCGGCATGGCCAGGCAAATTCCCAAGGTGAAAACTACGACCTTTTGACTTCGCTTGGAAAGAATCAATCGTTTGCGCTTGGAAAATACATGGCGCATAACGGAGAACTTCCAGATCGAATTGTTACCGGAACTTTGAGAAGACATTTGGAGACTGCGGACTGGTTTATGAAAGGTGTGATTTCTGAAGTAGGAGATTTGGAAAAATACAGAACGGATTCTTTCGTTTGCAGAGATTCAGGTTGGAACGAATTTTCACCCGAACTTTGGAGTTCTTTGGCCAAATTACTTGTGTCGGATAGGCCTGATTTTGCTAGAATCCTTTCACAATTCTACAAGGTTAAGTCCAGAGGTGGAATCCGATCGGCTGCTTTGTTCTATAAATTGACGGAAGAAATTCTCAAATTTTGGAAGGAAAAAGCGATAGTGACGGATAGTGTAGAAACATACAAAAATTTTGAAACTAGAATATTTGATTCTTATAATGTTTGGTTTTCTTCAGGAGAACAAGAGAGAAGCTTTATATTTACTTCGGGAACTCCAATTTCTCTGGTTTTAAATCATACCTTATGTCAAAAAGAAAATCCTTTTTCCTGGATGCCTTGGATCTGGAATACTTCCGTCAGCACGTTTCGAAAAGTGAAGGGTAAATATCTTCCTATTTCGGTTAATGGAGTGCCTCATCTCACAGAAAAAATGAGTCGAACCTTATTTTAGAATTTTTTAAAACTCTTAAATATAAAAATTTACTTAACTCTATTGAAAATCTTAGATATCACTTTATGTTGCTAAATATTTGTAATCTCTATAAAATCCACAAAAAATGATTTTCTAATTAAATTTTATCGCCTAATCTTTGTTTTGCTATACTAGGATTACAAAATAAAAAGTTTTCTTTATAAAAATTGTTTATTGGATGATAGAGTGTGCAGAACTCTAAGCGTAATAAAGTGCTGTTTTCATAATTTATGATAAACTTATATGGGATTTGTGGTTAATGATTTGGGTTTGATATAACCAATGTGAAAGTGGTTTATGTTGCGACTATGGAAGTAATGTTGAGTTTTTTGTTCGCCTAGATTTTTCTTACTCACTTCATTTTGAGTTTGTCCCAAAATCTCACAATGTGGGAACTACCACGAAAATTTAACAAGATTAGAACTGCTCGAAAGTTCGTAAATTGCCCAATGCGATCTAATTTGTAGGAACTACTGCATTTTATTAAAAATTTTAAAGAATTATCTGGTAAAGTTTTTTGAAGTTTTGGTACAAGCTCTTTATAAAAATTCCTTTGGAAACATATGCTTTGCTCCTCAGAAATTTTTTTGGATGAGCGATTTTTTTGATTCAAATTTGAGCCGTCTTACTCTTGTCGAGAACTGTAGTGGGTATGGGCATTTTATTACTCAACTCTGATCATGAAATTAGTTCCGCACTTCAAAAAAATCGTTCTGAAACGGTGACTCTTTTAATTCCGGAAGATACTTGGCTTCTTTTTTCTGAAAAAGACGTGAGGCTACTTACGAAAAGGATCCCTACACTTTTGAAAGTTTATGCGAAATATCTTTCTTCGTCGGAACGTCTCGGTAAAAAAGCGGATAGAACTTTGTATCAACCCAGTCCGGGTAAATTAAAAATGAAACGAATCAGCGTTCGTGTTCCTTCTGCAAGTTGGACTCTTTTGGGAACATTGGCTCAGGCTCACGGTGTATCGAAATGTTATCTTTTTAATTATCTTTTAAAGTTGGAAGCCCTCGGAGTCGGTAATTCTATCTTGAATACGGTTCGGGCGGGAGTTCCCACGTTTCACTGGTCCTACAGTTATATCCTGCACCTAGATCTGTCAAACAACCAAGTCACTCGAAAACTACACTGTGAACCAGAATCCTATTTCTACGCATTAGACTTAGAGTGGTATTCTACATAAAATCACTGTTTGGCGGCTATCATCAAAATTAAAACTCATTTTCATGAAGTCGCAAATTTCGAACTGGATCGACGCAGTTGAATACGATTTTTCATATGAACTATCATAGATCGTTGGGAATTCTGTTTCTAAGCAGTAATTTATGCGCAAATTCAAAGTGAACTTACTATGCAATTTTCAGTAAGATTCGTCTATAGTAGCTTCCACACGTTGAACACATAAAATAGACTTATTGATAACTGCTATGTTATATAGTAGAATGCTCAAAATTTTACTTCTGAGAGTTTATTTTTATTAAACATATTATAATATATTTAAGAATCTTTAAATAAGATTTTTGCGAAAGCCGTATCTGCTATTCATGAAACGGTTTGATACTGCTGTTTTCATGAAAAAACGGCAGAGGATAAATTTTAAAATAACTCAAAATTATAAAAAATCTTTGAATTCAAAATGAACAAATTAGAATCGAATTTTTATAAAAGGTCTGAGTTTTAAAAAAAAATCGTTTTGGGAATGGTTCTGGCTTTGCAACTGGAATTGATAAGGATTTGAGTTTAACTATAAGTTAAAAAAATGCTCAAAATAGAAAAAGGTTTTTTGTAAGTATTATATAAACTGTTTTTGTTTTGAGAATCTTTGAAGCTAGAAAAAGATCGACGAAATCGGCGCTTAACTCTTAAGCTGTCGTCGTCCCTGGACAATCGATGACAAACGTAAAAAACCATTCAAGATTTTCCGCTTATTATTTGGGACAATGGATATTTGGAATTGGTACAATTTTAGTGATTGTATCCTTTTTTGGTAATTATTATTACAAAGAAAAAAATATAGACAGGCTCATCGATAATATCCACTGGACTGTTTCTTATCTTTGTGCGGCGGCTTTAGCCTGGCTGGGTTGTTTTTCGGTTGAGGCGGCCGGAATTTACCGTTTTCGGTTTTGGTTTGCACTTGGTCTTACTGCAAACGCGCTTGGACAATTATCTTGGGCGATTCAAGTTTATTTTAATTATTACATGACCCCAACCCCGAGCGATTTTCTTTTTCCGTGGGTCGCTCCTTGTTTTATCATAGGATACTCTATTATAGTTATTGAATGCGATCGAAATAAAATCAGAGTGGCGGCATTAGACGCTCTTGGTCTTATTACAGCAGTTCTCACATTTTCACTCGCGTTGTATCTTCCTCAAAGAGAAGGGGTTGGAATTGCGCAACTTCTTCCGTTGATCAATCATCCGGTTTCTTTTTTGACTGCTGCCGCTTTGGGAATTTTACTGATTCCCGTTCTAAGATTGCAACCAAATAAGTCTTGGTTGTCGTTTATAGTTGGCATGGGAGGAAGTGGTTTTTGTTGGTTGTTATGGAATGCGTTGTTTATCGTTGAAATTCCTCCCGACGGGACCGTTCTCAATGCTGGTTTTTCTATTTCAACTTTAATCTTGGGATATGGAGTTTGGACCTGGGAACCTAAATTGAATGATCATCCGATTTGGGGAAGAAGATTTGAAGCGGCGCTTCGTCTATTACCATTATTTGAAGTGGTTGCGAGTTCGGTTACGATCGTATTAGCAGGAACTCTTAGCGGTTTACCGGAAGGGGTTCGAATCGTTGCATGGACTGGAACTACGATTGTGGTTCTAATTGCGAGTGTGAGACAAACCTTACTCGTTAAGGAGATGACTGATGCGGAACAGGAAATCCGTTTAGTCAATGAAGGGCTCGAAGAGATAGTCGCTAAACGGACCGAAGAGCTTAGAACTGTAAATCAATATCTTATTTCTAAAAATGAACAAGTGATTAGAGCAATCGCAAACTTGAAAAACGCACAGAAACAACTCGTTCGTTCTGAAAAGATGGCTGTGCTTGGACAATTGGTTGCGGGAATTGCACACGAACTAAATACTCCGTTAGGCGCCATTGTTTCTTCTAATGAAGCCATTCAGTTGGTATTGTCCAACTCTTGGGAAGGTCTGCTTAGGAATTATTCTGATTTTACCGAAGATGAAAAAGTAATTTGGAAAAAACTTTTTTCAAAAGGAATTACTCTCAGAGAGTTTTACGATACGAGAGAAGAGAGAACTAAAAGAAAAAAAATAGCAATTTTGTTAAACGACTTCGGATTTTCCGAAGCGACTCGTCTTGCGGATATTCTTACCGATCTGGGGATTCATCCAGATTATGTATTAGAAAATTTTAAATATTTAAGTCAAAAAGAAAGATTACTTCTGATCGCGCAAAATGCTTTATCTCTTTCAGGTCTTGCCAGAGCGAGTTTTACAATTGAAAAAGCTGCTGAAAAAGCTTCTTTAGTAATACAAGCCCTAAAGGAATATGCGTATAGAGATCGTAGTGAAACTGCTATGAGTCCTGTAGATGTACGAAAGCAATTGGAAACCGTACTGACTCTTTATTATTCTAAATACAAAACTCAAGTAGAGATTGTTCGTGAAATGCCGGAAACTTCCTACGTTCAGGGGAATGCGGAATCTCTTACACAAGTATGGACAAATCTGATCGGAAACGCTCTTTATTCGATGGGATATAAAGGGAAAATTGAAATCTCTTGTAAAAGAGTTTCTACTACTTGGGAAGTAGCAATTAAGGATAGTGGGGCAGGAATCGAAGAATCGATCAAAGATAGAATTTTCGAACCCTTTTTTACTACAAAACCTTCCGGTGCGGGAACGGGTTTAGGTTTGGACATCTGTAGAAGAATCATAGAAGATCATAATGGCAAAATCTATTTTGAAACTTCTAAAGAAGGAACTACATTTTTTGTGATCCTCCCCGCCTCGGAACCGGTTTTGCAAAAACTCGAAACTCAAATCAGTAAAAATCAGTAAATTCTATTTTATTAATATAGATTGACCTTTCTTTTTGATTTCTTCTGCGTCTTTTTTATGATCTACTTTATTTGGTATATCTTTGCCCTTAATAAAGGCAGGGCGTTTTTCTAGTTCATCGTTCCAACGTTTTAAGTTAGGAAATTCGTCCAGACTGATTTCCACCCAATCATGTATATTGACCTAAGGCCAGGTAGCAATGTCTGCGATTGACAAATCCTTGCCGCCTAAGAATTTACTATCACTTAGTCTTCTATCTAAAACGGAGTATAATCGTTTAGTTTCGTTTTGGTATCTATTGATCGCGAAAGGAATTTTCTCGGGTGCGTATTTAAGAAATACTCCGGCTTGTCCTTGCATTGGGCCGACTCCTCCCATTTGAAACATAAGCCATTGAATTACGGTACTTTTTTCTTTTGGATCTTTAGGCAAAAGTTTTCCGGTTTTTTCCGCGAGATAAATCAGAATTGCTCCAGATTCAAATACTGTAAAGTCCTCGTTGTCTTTGTCTATGATTGCAGGGATTCTTCCGTTTGGGTTGATTTTAAGGAACCATTCTTGTTTTTGTTCCAGTTTATCTAAATTGATTGGGTGAACCGTATAAGGAATTCCTAATTCTTCTAACATAATAGAAATTTTTCTTCCGTTGGGTGTAGACGCCGAATATAATTCGATCAATGTTTTTCTCCTATTTGTGGAATGTTTATTTAGAAGTTAGACTTTGGTTTTAGAAAAAATGCAGTTTTTAAGTAGAATCTAAAAAAAAATATTTGAATCAAGTAAGTTTTTGAACATTCAAATCCATTATGAGAATTTTTATATTTGAGAATAGTTTGGAATGATACGAGAATTTTTTTGAGTTCTACTCACTTGCTACTCGGACGTATAAAAATAATACCAAGTATTAACGGCCGAATTGCGAAAAAAATACCGTAAATTCGGTATTTTAGAGTAGAAACAAAACATTCAAATTTTTGAAACAATCTAACTCAAATATTCTATTTGTCTGAGTAGTAAAAATTCTCCCAAATTGATTATAACTTGGAATTGTTTTTACATTAGAGTTGTTGAAAAATTAATTCTTGATTTGTTTCTGTTGAATTGAAATGGACAATTGAAGCAATTTTGCGAATCTTCATTATGAAATTTTTCAACAACTCTATTCTAATTTTTAGAAAAACCTTATAATACTACTTTTGAGTAGTCGATTGAAGTTCAGGGCTAAAATTTATATTTTAGAATTCTTGAATATATTAAAAATGTTTGTGTCTACTAGGTGATTTAAAAAAAACGAATTGAAAATGTATCTAAAAAACTCAATAAAAACCAGAAGAATTGACTTGGGTTCTTGAAGGCCAACTCGGTAAAAAAGTTTTCTACGAATTTTACTAAACTTGGTTTGAAATCTACAAGTTCTTTTTATCGACTTTGATTCTTTCTGTACTGGATCTGAAATTTTTAATTTCGGAATGAGATTTAAGAATTTACCTTTTGAAGTTTAAGACGTTTTCTAATTTCTTTACCTCGTTTTTGATTTACTTCTAAAACTTGTAGAAGTGTATCAATCGGAAAGACGGTTCCTTGAAACATTCTTCTCATTGTTCTTTCTGACATATCATACCAACGCGCTTTAGAAGAAACTAAAAGTTCACCTGATTTGGAAAGATGAATCGTGGCCTTAGTATAAAGTCTTCTTCTTCTCACCATAGTAACCCAACAACGTACTTCAACCTCTTCGTTCAGCGGAACCGCTTTGTGATAACGCATATAAAGTTGATCTGTCATAACAAAATGGCCGAGATGAAAACAAAGAACTCCTTGAGCTTCGTCGAGTAGAGTCGCTAGAACTCCTCCGTGTGCATAACCGGGAGCACCTTCAAAAGCCTTTTCGATTTTAAACGGAAAACGAACTTCGCCGCTTTCTTCGTGAAATGGAAAACTGGCGTGAATCCCTTTCGGATTTTCGGGGCCACAGCCGAAACAATTTTTATGATGCCAATCTTGTCCGTTTTGACTAGCTTTGATTTCCCGGTAGATCGTTTCCGTATCCATATTTTCCTCCGGTGGCTATCGATCGAGTCGTTTCATTTTAGAATCCGTTCCAAAAATATCATTTTCAACTTGTAATTTATTTCTTTGAAGTTTTGGGACTCTACTTCCATGAAAAATTTGACACTTACGGATTCAAGTTCGAAACCTGTTGCTCAAAAGTCTTTTCTCAATTCGTTTTTATAAAATCTTTTGAAGAGATACTAATTTTTAAAACAAATCGTCTTGACCACACTATAGATGGTCTTAATCTAACTCGGTTTTGATATAAAAAATTGGGGATAATGGGAATGAAAGCTGCGGTTTTAGAATCCGGTAAAAAAATTTTAGAGATCAGAGATGTTTCCGTTCCACAACTTAGGGCTGAACAAGTAAAGGTAAGAATTAAGGCTTGTGGTATTTGTGGTTCAGACGTACATCTCGTGGTTCATGGAACTCTCAAATGTAAACATTTTCCCAGAGTTCCAGGACATGAGTCATCGGGAATTATCGAAGAAGTAGGCGAGAACGTTAGACGATTCCGTAAAGGAGATCGAGTGGTCATCGCGGCCGGAACTTCATGTGGAGTTTGTTCTTATTGTAAAGAAGGAAAAGAAAATCTATGTAAAGATTTAGGTGTGTTTGGTTTTGATCGAGATGGAAGTTTTGCAGAATTTAATATAGTAGAAGAACGTTATTTGTATTCTCTTCCAGATGAGATTCCATTTGATCAAGGAGCGATTCTTGCAGATGCTGTATCTACTCCTTATCACGCTATTCGTTACAGAGGGAATATTCAGGAAAGTGATACAGTAGCTATTTTTGGTTGTGGGGGGCTTGGAATCCATGCGGTGGCGATTGCAAGGGCGATGACAAAAGGTAAGGTGATTGCATTGGATGTGGATTCGGGAGCTTTAGAAAACGCTACCAAATATGGAGCTGATGAAGTGGTTAACTTGAAAGAAGTTCGAAATTCGGGCAAGGTTCTAAAGGAAGTATCGAAAGGTGTAGATCTACTTGCCGACTTTTCGGGTTATATGTCTAACGTAGAAGATTCAATACGAGCGATGAACCCGGGAGGTAGAATTGTACTTGTAGGTATTGGAAGACAGCCCTTGAAATTTCAGATTCCTTTTATATTAATTGAAAAAATGATTTCTGTTTCTGGTTCTTATGGATCCGATCGTAGAGCGATTCCTGAATTGATTGAACTTTATCTAAAAGGAAAAATCAATCTTTCTCATTCGATTACTTCTCATCATCCATTAGAAGAATTGAATGAATGCCTTGAGGCCTTGGATCAGAGAAAAGGAAATCCGATTCGGTTTATTGTTGAACCTTAAATAACGTGAATTCAACATAAAGAATCTATGATTCATGATTCTGAAAAAAGTTGGAATCTGAACTTTACAGATTGATTCTTTAAATGTGGGAACCCTCACAATTGATAAAATAGAAGATTATAACAATTGAATCTGTCGTATTCAAGTGTGGGAACTACCACAAAACTTAGGTTTGTCTATAAAATGATGTGGGAACTTTTACAAATCACGACTTTACGAACAAATTCTAAAATTGTAGGAACTACTACATTTTATTAAAAATTTCTAAAGAATGATGGCATAAAATTCTTTGAGGTTTTGGAACAAGTTCTTATACTAATATTCAAAACGTAGAATGGATTTGGCTGGAGTTACGACCTGAAAAAAAATCTTATTCTGGGAATTTTTAAATAAAGTATCTTTAGGAAAACGCACTAAAAAACGATAAATGTGCTCTGTCTCTGTAGTAACGTCTGAATCATAAACAAAGGTGCCTGAAGAATAAACTCCAGGTGGAGCTGTATAAAAAGGATAGCCGAAGGTTCCGTAAACAGGAAGAGCCGAAAAACGATAGTTACGAACTTTAGCAGTAAAAGACTGAACGTAATAATTCCAAATCTTGTCGGCGGAAACATCATTTAAGTAAAATTGAAAATCCAAAAACTCCGGAAGAACTCTTGTTTCCGGAACGATCTGAAAAAGGATATAAATTCCTTCCGAACCGTTGAGCGAATCAGCTTCTTTCCAACGTTCGATCCTGTCCTTTGGAATTCTAGAAGCCAGTTCGTTTTTAAGATCTTTTCTAATTTCCACAAGATCTTCTTTTTCAATTTTGGAGGCGGAAACGTAAAAGCCGGCTCCGTAAAAAGGAAGTTCAGAAAGGCGATTTGGCTCACCTTGAAGTTTAAGGTTTTTTCCCGAACAGTATATTAAAAAAAAAGTATATATAA
Source organism: Leptospira interrogans (assembly GCF_900156205.1). Lineage (GTDB taxonomy): Bacteria > Spirochaetota > Leptospiria > Leptospirales > Leptospiraceae > Leptospira > Leptospira interrogans. The sequence continues at coordinate 27,124 of NZ_FTNA01000024.1, read as the reverse complement.
ATATACTAAAATAATAGAATATTTTAAAAAAGGTTATCTGGGGCGTTTTAAAGAAAAAAGTCGCTTTCAGATTAACAATTTGGTTCCGCAGGAAGGACAAAACTTGGCTCCATAGAAAGCTATTTTAAAACCACATTCGTGACAAAATTTGGGAATAGTTTCGGACGAGTTTGCCGGTTTTGGAATATTCTGGGTGGCGGATCTGATTTTTTCGTCGAAGTCTTCTAAGTCCTTAACGATTCCAGAAGAGATGGAATGGAATTCTGACTCAGTGAGTTTGCCAGTATCAAATTCGATTTTTATATCTCTTAGGTTTTCTAAAATTACTTCTCTCCGATTGATCAGTTCCGACTTTTCGGATTCAATATCGGATGTTTTAGAGTGCTCTACAAATCGGATCAATAAAAAGGGAGAAAGAACGATTCCTAGTAAAATGCCATAAAACGGAATGAGTAAAGGGTCCATTATTTTTGTTTTTCCTGTATTTCGGAAAGATATTTCTGAAAAGAATCTTCTACTTGTTTGACTGAATTCTCAGATGCTTGAGTTCGTTTTAAAGAACCCGGATGTTTTCGTTTCATATAAAGATAGATGAGTATGATTCCTAAAAAACCTGCGAGAGCAAGACTCAAGTTGATCCAAGTAGAATCTGGGGTTGCCAGAATATTCTCTCCAAAACCGAATACTACCGAGTTTGCCATTCCGGTATTACCCGCTTCTACAAATTTTTGAATTATCGGATCGGAGAGAGCTTCTTCCCCAAAACCATGAACCATTTTGTCTACGATTACGTCCGCAGTTTCCCCTTTTTGAATCCGGTTTTCTATAAAAAGTTTCAATTTGGCCGAAACGGTACAATTGTTAAACGAACAACTTTTGATAGTAATCGAAGGGATGCAGATACATCTGATTTTAGAAGTGACTTCGTGAAAAGTTCGGATCTGATCGGGTTCCGTTAAGTTGGTGAACGTGGAATCCGCAGACAAAGACATAAATGAGCCGTTCAAAATGAATACGCTCCAGAAGGTAAATAAAATTAGAATATTATGAAATACTATTTTCATGATCTGGATTCTCCGATCGGGAGAAGAATTAATAGCCCCGAAAAGAAAAATAACAATGAACCCACCCAAATAAATTTTACCAGAGGGTTTACCCAGACTTCTAAGTTGGCTACGAGTTGTCTTGGAAATCGATTGAAGTTTTCCAATTTACGAACTGGCTGATTCTCATTTGTAAAAAGATAATTCATAAAAAGTATAGGAAGGTCTGGATTTTCATCGGAAAGATCGGAATGTTCGATAGCCCCGAGTTGAATGTATAAGTCTTCTTTAGGAGTGGAAGAAATTGCGGGTTCGCTTGTAGGGATATGAGTTTCAAAGTCTCCGCTTAAGTGAGAGATTTGTGGATAAAATCTTCTTTCTGTAACCATTGTAGAAAATTCTTTTAGATTCCGTTTTACTTGAAAGGTTGCTTCGTGAGAAACGATCACGTTTTGAATGTTGAGTCCGTTCTTTGCGTCTCCGTTGACGAGAGGTTTGATCTTCAGAGTGTTTGCCGAGATCTGATAGTTTCCGAGAACTCCCGTATCCTGACTCGAATAGACGATTTCGTTTTTTTCGGGTGCGTTCAAGAAGTAGAAAAACTTAATGGATGTGTTTTGTTTAAACGCGTTCCCTGCATAACCTATAAAAAGTATCACCATCGCCAAGTGAACTAGGTAACCTCCGTATCTTCTTTTATTTTTTAAAAGCATCCTAAATCCGGAAAAAAAATAATTCTCGTTTGGATACGCAGTTTTTCTGGCGATGATCCCTCTATGATATTCCTGTACAATTCCGGCAGTCGTAAAAATTCCGAGACCAACCGCGATCACTGAATAAATTTCCCCTAATACGTCGCCTAAACTGTATTCGCTAATCGTAAAGTTTTTAGTATAAAATAAAATGTACATTCCAGCTCCTGCAATTCCGACTAACAACGGTTTGAGGAGGGTCGAGAAAAAAATTTTGTCCGCGCTTTTTCTCCAAGCGAGAAGTGGTGCCGAACCCATCAAAAGGATCAAAAGGATTCCCACTGGAACTCCCCAAGAGTTGAACCAAGGAGCTTTAAATTCTCTTCCATAAAGAAGAGGAGAAAAAACTCCTAAAAGAATCGCAAGAGTAGCGATTACAAGTAGGAAGTTATTAAAAAGAAAACTGCCTTCTTTAGAGGTCATTGCCTCCAGATTGCGCTCGGGTTTTAGAGAATTTCTGCGGTAGATTAAAAATCCTAAAAAGAAGAAAAAACTAATTCCGATGTAGATGATGAACGGGGTGCCGATTGTGGACTTGGAAAAACTATGAGGACCTTCGAGTACTCCACTTCGGGTGATCCAAGTTCCTAATAAACAAAAATGAAAAGCGAGTATGATCAAAAGCATATTCCAAAACTTTAACATACCTCTTCTTTCTTGGATGATCATAGAATGAAGAAATGCAGTGGATAAAAGCCAGGGCATAAGAGAAGCGTTTTCTACGGGATCCCAGGCCCAGTAACCTCCCCAACCTAATTCTTCGTAAGCCCATTTGGAACCGAGTAGAATTCCGGTTCCTAAAAAAAACCAAGAAAAGATAGTCCACCTTCTAACAAAACGAAACCAATTTTCGGAAAGATGTCCTGTGATTAAAGCCGAGGCTGCAATTGCAAAAGGAATCGCAAAACTTACGTAACCCACATAAAGAATCGGAGGATGGATGACCATGGCCCAGTGTTGTAAAAGAGGATTTAATCCTCTGCCGGCAACTGCCGCCGGTTGAAATTCTCGAAATGGTTGGGCATCCGGATAAAATACAGCAAGATAAGAAAAAAAAGCAGATATGACGGCTAACGTTAAATTTAAGACAGGAATTCTATCTTGGGTTAGATCCTTTGTTTGCCAAAGAACGATGAATGTAAAAAGTGAAAGTAAAAGATTCCAAAAAAGTAAGGAACCGGAGGAACCGGACCAAATTCCGGTAAGTCTATAAAATAAAGGTAAGTGTTCGTTGGAATGCATTACCACATAGTAATTAGAAAGATCGGTTCTGAAAAGTTGAACGAGTAAGACGATAAAAGCTAAAAGGATGATGGCGGAATTTGCCATCAAAGTATATCTACCGAGTTCGATTACCTGTTTGTCTTGTTTCCAAATTCCGTAAGAAGTTTGTACGATCGAAAATATAAGGATCGCAAAAGACGTTATGATGCAAAGAGCGCCGAAATCATTCATATTAAAAAGTTATAATCCTTTTTTACTTATTTTCTTCTGAATAATCGGCTTCGTATTTGGAAGCACATTTTGCTTCCACGTGGTCGGAAACGAGCACTCCATCCTTCATATAGCCGTCTACTCGAGCACGCGTGCCTTCTTTAAATGCGTCCGGGAGTAGGGTTTCTCCGGTAAAAAAAACGGGGATTTGTTTATCGTTAAATTCTAAGATGAATTTTGCTGTTTTACCTTCTCGAGTTACAGATCCTAATTTTACAAAACCTCTGACTCTTAAAAGATCGTTTTCGTATTTAGAGGGAGAGGCGACGAGTTCTGAGGCGTCGAGTAGGGTATAAGAGGTTTCCTTAGAAGAGAAATAAGCTATGGAGCCGAGGGATAATAGGATGATCCCAGAGAGTACCGTAAATTTTATATTCATCGTTGAAGTTCCGACTGTTTTCGTTTTAGACCATAAAATCAGAACGGATGGGCGGAGAAAAGTGTAAATCCCCCGTTATGGATCTTAGTTCACGGGAATCATCTGTTCCGGAGATTCGTTTTTTGATCCATGTGGGAACTCTCACAAATTGAGATTTTACAGATGAACTTTTCAAATGTGGGAACTCTCGCAAATCGAGATTTTTTGCGCCAAATCTAAGTTAGGTTATAAATTTCGGATTTTATGAACCAAAATACCGATCCATTCCTTAATAGAAATTGTAGAATTTTCAAGACAACCTGTGGAGGGAAAGAAATTATCCAAGGTTAAAACTGATTTTTGGGAACGAAAATCGGTAGGGAAGGGGATGATCGTGATTCCATTTTCCTGAAAGATTTCGACGGACCTTTTCATATGAAAAGAAGAAGTCACTAAAATCACCGAATTCCAACCGTGTTCTTTTAGAAGTCCTACGGCAAAACTTTTGTTTTCGGCGGTATTTCTACTTTTGGATTCTAAGATCAAAGAGGAATCTGGTATTCCCATTTGTTTTAGAAATCTGCCCGCCGGTTCGGATTCCGGCACTGTTTGATAAAAAAGATTTCCGGAACCTCCGGAGAATAGAATTTTAGGAGCTTTCTTGGCTCTGTAAAGTCGTACCGTTTCGGTAAGCCTTTCTGCGCTGTTGAAAAGATCGACCGGTTCGTCGTGAATGCTTAACGTTGAAACCATTCCGCCTAACACAAGTATGACGTCTGCTTTTGGAAGTTGTTCCAGAGAAACTGGAGGATAATACATTTCTAAAGATTGAATCAGTTTTTGGGAAACCGTACTTGTGGATAAGATCCAAAGAAACAAAACTGGAAGCCAAACGGAAAATTTTTCTTTCCATTTTTTGAGTTTTGCACCCATAAACAAAAGAATCAAAAGAACCAAGGGCAGAGGGAATAAGATCAGAGTGGCGAGTTTTGAAATAGAGAATAAGATTGTGGACAAATTCATTTCTTCTCCTTATTGTAAGAATAAAAAATTACCTAAAAATATGTCTTCAAAATTAAACAGGTCTTGGAATTTTTTCATTATCATTTCAAGAGTAAAGTCCTGTTTGGTTTATACGAAAATTGGAATCTTGTTTTGGATTTTATAAAGTTCCTTCTTTAACGCGAATCGGCGTAGGAAAATTAGGCGAATCCAGCTGTCACGGGCCGGTGCCCTCATTAGTTCTGGTCAATAAATTAATTGCATGCAGGAAACATAATATAATATATCGTCTTTAGTTATAATTTAGAACGCGACCTGCAAAGCGACCATTGAGTTCAAACGCAATCCGGAAAACATAGCGAACCTCTCTAAAGATCGGCATTTAGGAAGCGTTTTATTGAGTTCAAAGAAGATAGACGCTTGAGTTTCACAAAAATGTGGGAACTATTACGAAAATTTAATGAGATTAGAACTACTCAAAAGTTCGCAAATTGCTAAATACGACCTGCAGAGCGACCATAGAAGCGATACATTGAGTTTCACAAAAATGTGGGAACTACTGCATTTGATTAAAAATTTCCAAAGGATTCAATTATAGAGTAAAATTCTTTGAGGTTTTGGGACAATCTAAGTTTCATTCCAGGATTCTTTTATTTTTGCTGGGGATTGTACAGACACTGGACTTGAGAACTTGGCTAACTCAGAAACTATAGAATCAGGGCGCCCAGAATTTTGGCCGAACTGAATTTGTCTCCAAAATTTACAGAACCTTATTATAAGTAAATAATGGAATATTGCAAAAGCGTAGAAGTTCTAATAGAACGTATATTTAGGATTTATGGCTTATAGAATGAAATTTCACAATGGGATAACACATAACAAGGTTTCGTAGTAAAAAGCGATAAAAATAAATAAGCTATAAATAAATAAAGTATTTCTAATATAATTTTTGCACTGAAGAAAGATGTAAGGCAGTTACATTTAAAAAATATAAATTATTATTTTATGATATTTAAATGTTAAAATTCAAAGTATCGTTTGGAGGCAATTTAAATCGAACTTTGTTAGTTTTAAAAAGAAATATAATTAACGATTTGGAAGGTATGGAATTATACCAAAACGGTTAATGTTAATTGGAACGATCAATATATAATGTATAAAATAAAAACGAAAATAAAGATTATTTTTAAAACAACTAAAGTCTAACTAGATGAAATAAGGAGGGTTCACAATGAATGCAATCACGATTTTTGCGCTTGCGTTGTTGGCAGTTCCTGTTTTTGCCCGTTTTGCTCGGGTGACAAAAGAAGCGATGGGTAGGTATCACCTGATCGGCTTGGGAGGTTTGTTTTTGATTTTGGGCGAAGCAACCCGAATGACCGCTGACAAAATTTCTCCAATTGCCACACTTCTACCTGTAATTGACATTGTCACTGTGGTATTAGCATATGCGGGGGTTCTCTTCGGGACACTGTGGTTATCAGTGTATTATATAAAACACCCGAATGAAATTTGAAAATTCTTAAACAAGAGTAAAAAAAGGGCGGGTTTAACCCGCCTTTTTTATGAATGGATCATATTTTTTTGATTCAATTGTTACGAAGACAAATACTACGTTGTTTTAAAAACTGGAATATAGAATTTTTCTTAAAAACCATAAATTTCGAAATAATCGAATTGAGTAAACCATTTTGAAGTAACAAAATAAAATATAACGCCTAACTAAAAATTTCAGAATTCATACGAAATTTAATCATACCAATTTTTATATAATTGAAAGTCGATAATTTTTATCGCAACGTTCTGTTTCAGTTTAAAAGATTCAGTACTTTTTTAAATAGTAATAAATAAGAACTGATTCAAAAGATCATAAACGAAATGGATCTTAGATCATATCATCAGTGTTAAATAGAATTGTTGAAAAATTAATTCTCCATCTGTTTCTATTTTATGGAAACGGGCAATTGAAGCAGTTTTGTTAATCGGAACTAGGGAATTTTTCAACAACTCTAATAAAGAAACGTCCAAATTTTTTAGATTTTTATTTGAATTTGTAATCTAAAATAATATGCAAATTTACTTTTATAGATAGAAATCATACCGAAATTAGATTTGGACTTTGAACGTAGTGTATTAAAAATGACTTATACTAAAATATTTTTTGTATCTTCAAAAGCAAAAGGTTAAAATACGATCAATGTAAGAGTATAATTTCATTCTTACGGAAATAATCAAATAAAATGAACCGAAACGAACCGATTCGACATTCTATTCTTTATGTAACCGACCCTCTTTGTCCTTGGTGTTATGGTTTTGGTTCTGTTATGAAAAGGATAAAGGAAAAATACGAAAATAAAATACGGTTTTCTCTTGTGTTAGGTGGCTTACGTTTTGAAGAAAGTGCGGAACTATTAACGCCAGAGTTGGCGAGAGTCTTAAAACACGAATGGAAAGACGCGGAATTTACTACAAAACAATCTTTTTCGTTGGGGTTTTTAGAAAAAATAAATTTTAGATACGATTCCTTTCTTGCTTGTAAAGCGGTAATCAGTGTTCAAAAAATAAAACCGGAAATCGCATTCGAATATTTGAATGCAATTTCTAAATCTTTTTATTTCGAAAATCAAGATCCAACTTCCTTTGAAACTTTTGTAAAACAATCTGAAAAGTTTGGAATTACTGTTCAAGAATTTCAAACCGTATTTGAAGATACGGATACGGATCTGGAAACCAGAAACGACTTCTACTATGGTTTTTCTCTGGGAGTAAGTGTATTTCCCAGTCTTGTATTTTCGGATGGAATTGAAAATGGAATTTTGACGAGAGGTTATTGCACATTTGAACAAGTAGATTTCATTCTCAAGGAATACTTTAGAGCGGCTGGAATTTAAAGGTTTTATCTTTCAAAGATTCTATTTTTTGAAGTTCGCTGTAATCTATAAGATTACTCAGAACTAAATAATTGTAATACCGAATATTTTACACTCTAACGTCGCTTTGTAATAAAAAATCACGGTACTTAAATTTATAGAGTTCAGTAAAAATTTTTGTGGAAAAGTTGAGGCTGTCAATTCGGGATCAGGAATTTGCTTTTATAAATATTTGTCTTGAAGTTTAAAAATTGTAGGAATACTTTTCCTTCTCTTATACTGGCTTCCTTTTAAATAACGTGAATTCCGGGATCAAGGAATTCATGTTTAAAAAAATATTTTTTACAAAAAACACAATAGAGTTTTTGAAAAATTTCATAGTGGCGATCAACAAAATTGCTTCAATCGACCATTTCTATAAAACAGATGAAGAATTCATTTTTTAGAACTCTATTGTAGGAATTCCCGTGCAGAATCCCATCAAAGGCAGAAAGCAAAGTCCGGAAAACCATACATCTGCTTAAAAAAGCAAAATGATAAGACGAAACCTTCATTAGAATTGGATCCAAAAAGAAAGACCGGTAACCTGAAGTTAGCCGGTGTTTGAGTTTGAAAAATTACTAAACCTTTTTTGGAATAGAGGATTGATTGGAATAAGGATCGTATGTTAGGAGCTTCACCGTTTAAAATTTGTTCCGAAGAGAAGCTACGAGCCTTGTCCAAAACCTCAAAAAATTTTACACGATAATTCTTTAGAAATTTTTAATAAAATGCAGTAGTTCCTACAAATTAAATCGCATTTGGCAATTTGTGACTTTCGAGTAGTTCTAATGTCGTTAAATTTTCGTAGTAGTTCCCATATTAGACGGTTTTGGAATAAGCTCTAATTAACGTGAGTTTGGTATAACAAATGCGAAAGCGATTATTATGCTGCGATCCGTAGAGAAGCAGCATTGAGTTCAAGAAACTCAGCAAAACGCTTTCCTATGGGTCGCGTTAGAAAACTCAGCAAAACGCTTTCCTATGGGTCGCGTT
>NZ_FTNA01000024.1:0-18560 GCF_900156205.1 Leptospira interrogans | reverse complement strand
CGCTTTCCTATGGGTCGCGTTGGAAAACTCAGCAAAACGCTTTCCTATGGGTCGCGTTGGAAAACTCAGCAAAACGCTTTCCTATGGGTCGCGTTTTAGGTCTTGTGTTGTATTGAGAGACAGCAACTTGGAGAGTGTCGATCACGTTCTTAAATGAAACAAGACTTTTAGGAAATAGAAATTCATATTTCATTTTCTTATCCACAGTTTCGATCATACTGTTTGAGCAAGATATGTTTACTTGAGCGATTAGTTTTTTGATGAATAGATTGGGTTGGTCTAAGAAACCGTTGGCTTCAATTGATTTTCGAAACCGTCGTCACAAGGCAAGTGAATTGGCTTGTGAAATAGATTGAATTTTTCACAAACTACTCTAAGATTTAAAACCGTATTCTTTGCATCCCACCCTAAAGAGGTTTTCTAATCTAGAATCGTAAGAAAGAAATTGTCCATGATAAAAAGTGGATATAAACTTTAGAACCGTCTTACACGCGTAAGATGGTAGTATCCATGTGAAGAAGTGTTAAAGTAGAGGAGACACGAATCCCGATTTTTTGCTTAGGCTTTTTGAAACGTTTGAAATCCGGATTTAAAGTTCGAGCATACTTGTAAAAAATACTTAAATTTATAAAAGCCTTTGTATCATTTAACATTTGATAGAAGAAGATCTGAGAGGCCAATTTGTGAATTCAGGATTTTTTACAATCAAATTGAAAGTCTCAATCTTATATTACTCGTTAATTCAATTACTGTTAAAACCTACGTTCTTCTCTAAAAGGGGGAAAGAAAGCCCCACTCTTTCTACAAAAGTGGGGAAATCCATCAAGGATTACAAGGTTTAGAAACCACACTACTTCCGCTTATATGCATAATGGCATACTGATAGGAGTTTTCAAGATCCGCCGTCGCACTTCCATCTGGAAATGTAGCGATCGTAAGGGGGATATGATCCCAGAAATTGTTTAAAGCATAGAAATGAAACCCTTGAGAAACGTCTACTTCCAAGTCATACATTGTATTGCAGGAAAGAGTGTTCCCTCCCTTACTTCCACGACTTCCACCTCCCAAATCAAGAAGACCATCAAAAGTGGAAACGCCGATCCAATTTTGAGTGATCACATTGTCTTCCACTTTGCTATTCGAATTTGAATCCGCTTCATGCAATCCGTGAGAATTGGAAGTAATGAAATTACCGGAAATGACGTGTCCCCCTCCGATCCCATTAGAAGGATGGATGCTAATTCCTGTTCCTTTTACTGCAGTTACTGTATTATTTTTGACCGTAATTCCGGTATTTTTTAAATAAATTCCCGCATTAACTGTAGAACCAGAGTCGTAAAATCTAGGATTATTGATTTTAAACCCTGCGATCTGACTACTGGATTCTGGAACCACGGTAGGAAAATAAATAGTCGGCGGAAAACTTCCAACTCCAGAAATCAAAGTTGGTCCTGTCTTAGGTGGAGTTCCTGGTGGTCCTGCATAAAGGGAGGAAGAGCCGCCTGCTAAACCTTTCCCGTTACTGTCCCCATATAGATTGACACCTTCGGGAATATAAATTGGAAAAACTTCTCCCAGGGACGCGTCATACGTACCCGGTGCAACCGCAATTACTTTGATGCCGCTCGCCGTGGCAACTAAAGTGGCCTTAGTAATCGTCTTAAACGGAGCGGATTGTGTACCAGCATTGGAATCGCTTCCGGAAATAGAATCTACGTAAAGCGTAGGAATGATAATGACCGATTCCGATGATTTTGGATCCGCCACGATATTTAACAGCTGTTCGCTGACAATTCCGGAAAGCAACAGGGAAGAACTTTTATTTCCTCCGTTTTCGTTGGCACATCCGCTGAACAACAATAAAGCTGCCAACCAAATACTAAAAATTTGTTTCATTTAAATTCTCCTGATTTCAAAAGATTTGCATTTTCAAGCAAATCGAAACTTTGTGAGTATATAACAACAGAAATCAATTTTTTACTTCGAAAAAATTAAAATTAAATCTGATATAAGTCAAATATGTTCCCATTCAAACATTCGAAATGAATTTGAAGGAGAATCGAAAAATTTAGCATTCAGCCTTTTTTAAAGTTTTTATCAATACATGAACACCCAAATGCTCTTCCATCTACTTTCAGAATTATAAATATCTTTTTAGAGGTCTCTTAAGATGCGCCCTGTTCTGTTCGATGCTCACGCTTCGTACAAATTCGAGACAAACGACAATCGTAATATCCCAAATATACAATAGAATTGTTGAAAAATTAATTCTCCATTTGTTTCTATTTTATGGAAATGGGCAATTGAAGCAGTTTTGTTAATCGGAACTAGGGAATTTTTCAACAACTCTAATTCATTCAAAAAGAGTTACGTTAACGTGAGTTCGGTGTAAGAAAAAATTTTTCTAAAAGTATGAGTTTCTACTATTTTAGAATTTGTTCATAAAATCGTGATTTGCAGTAGTTCCTACATCATTTTACAGATAAACCTAAGTTTTGTGGTAGTTCCCACGCTTGAAGACTATAGATTCAATTGTTATAAACTTCTATTTTATAAAATGTGGTAGTTCCCACATTTTATGAAACTCAGCGTTTCGCTTCTATGGGCCTTGACAGGTTTTGGGACAAGTTCTTAGTATAAAACTATTATCTCCTCTTCCACAAAAGAAAAGTGAAATAAAGATTACAAAAAGAAACCAACGTAAAGATCAAAATCAAACCAAGAAAGAGTATTTCTTTTTTAGAAAAGGATTCTTGTTTTTTGTTGTAGGAATGAGTATCTTTGAGACTAACAATTGTAGAATGGAGTTCCGACTTTAGATCATCGATGGAACGAAATAATTCTGAATCTAAAAGGATGACGGTTTGTGAGCCGTTGGATCTACGATTTTGAGAAGAGTTAGATAGAATATTTTTTTTAGAAGAAATATTTCCCAGTAGTTCAATTTCTTTTTTTAAGTCCTGATCAAAGGGCCATTTTTGACGTGCTTTTTGTAAAAGTTCGATTGCTTTATCAAGGTTTCCTTTTTTAGCTTCTTCCCTACCTAAACCAACCCAAGCAGAAGTAAGAATATATTCAGCGGTTACATCAGAAGGATTGTTAGTAAGTAAAGAAATGGCTAACTTTTCCGCTTCTATGTATCTTTTTTCTTCGATAAACATTTTAGCGTTTTCGTGACCTCCCGACATTTCGTCTGGAAAAGAATCTTTAGTCAAAAGGATCAACATTAGAAGAATAGAATATATAAAGATTTGAAATATAGATTTCATATAGTTTTTTACCTGTCGATACGAATTACTTTGTGAGCATAACGAGCCCGAGGCATTTTAAGAGAATCTAAAGACCAATTACTGGCAATTGGGTTTTGAAGACCGATAGAATAAACAGAATCGGTAGGAATGTTCAGTGCAGAAGCACCACCAAAAACGAATAACTTTCTAGTTTCGTAAGAAGCTTCTACCCCTGGAAAATAAACGGCAACGGGTAAAATAGGACCAATCGCAAAAGCAACCATACCATTTTGATAGAAGTCGGTACGATTGGATGTAGTAATAGATGTAATCGGTTGGAGTGTACTTGTTCCCGTAGATCCTCCGATAACCGCGATCCATTCTGGATCACTAGGATAGGGATCAGAGTTTAAAGATTTTACACAAGTAGAACCGGCTCCGTGTCTTGCGATTGTGATAGAAGGTTCACCGGCGGCGGAAGTAGAATTGATCGAAGGAGAAAAAGAATCCGAAGTTGCCTGAGGTGTTCCGTCGTTTGTAAATCTTCCACCTGTAAAAAAGATATTACCGTTTAATCCACAACCGGACATGTCTACTCGTGAAAAGATAGCGGTTAAAGAAAGATAATTTTGCCAAAAGCCATTTTGTCCGATTCCAGGAGCCAAACGAGAAACCGTATTTAAAATAGTACCTGTAGTCATATCGTTTGTGGTCGTGCCGGAAATGATAAATATTTCTTCTCCCACAGAAGCAATGACTCCTCCTTGATTGGCTACCGGCATATCTGAAAGTGTAGTCCACTGATCTAAATACGGATCATACGCTTCGGTTTTTTTAGAAGCTACGTAATTGATTCCTTGCTTTTCCATTCCACCGATGACATAGATTTTATTTTTGTGAGAGACTATGTTTGCAAAAACTCTAGGGGTAGGAATTGAAGTTGCGGAAGGATACCAAGTAGAAGTAACCGGATCAAAAAAATCAATTTCTCTTACGGGGGATGCATCCGCACCCATCCCGCCTATAACCCAAAGACCACGGGTTCTATTTGGAAAATCACTGATCCAAGTTTTAAAAGTAAGTGGAATACTTTGTAGTTTGTCTGTACTATTAGAACAAAAAACAAAGGCTAAATAATCCGTATTGGATTCTAAATTGGGAAGTGTCATGGAATGAACTTTAGAATTTTCTAAACTAGTCACAACCGATTCCAAACCTGACTTTCCATACAAAATGGAACCGGGAAGAGAATGAGAACATTCCCAAGTGATTGTTGCCGAACGGGAACCAATTTGGGAAACAAAAGCCAAGGTTACTTTTTCATTTTGCGCATCGTGAATATTAGACAAAGGAGAATTGAGACAGTTGGAAAGTGGAAAGATTGATAAATAGAGTATTAGAAAAAATATATTTCTTCTTTTTAAAATCGAATCAGACTCTATTTTTGATCGAAACCAGTTTTGTTTTCTAAGGATGATTTTTATTCTTATAAAGTTTTCGTAAGATTTTCCCATCCTAAGTTCTTGAAACGGACTTATTTTGTTTTTTTTAATTTTAGAAAGGATTTGATTCAAAACTCGTTTGTTAAAAACTTTATAATGCAAGAACTCTTCCTGAGATTCTGCAAAATAAGTCTGTTGTGAATCACACAGAGCGACCGTTTTTGCGGAGACTAACACATTTTGCGAGAAATTCAAAATAATTTTTCTTAAAAAGAAGCCTACAAATTTTGAGACAACCTTGAAATGTATGAGTTCCCATATTCTAAATATTTGAAATTTGTTCATAACAAAATCCCCCAAGAGATACGAATCCCGGATCTACAAAAAGAATCTCCAGATTCTAATGTACACTGAGAACGAATTCCAAGACGCAAACGAGAACCGTTGTTAAATTCCCAAGCCCAACCAAACTCGCCTAAAAGTTCCGGATCGGTTCCGTTCAAAGAACGAGAATCGTTTTTCCATTGAACGGAAGTTACTCCGCCTCCAAACAAAAAGTAAGGAGCAGAAGCGCCCAATTGTTTTCCTACATATAAGGATTGATTCCAAAAAGAAATAGAACCTTGTGCACCTGGAGCCACTGAGTATTCAGAAAGAAAACCGAAAAACCATAAAGGATGATTGATAAAACCTTTTTCGATAAAAAGACCAGCACCACCGGCCCCCGGATTCGTTTTGTGAGAAGGTCCGATTGTAGTTTGAAATAAAAGACTTCCACCTACATAGAGTAGATTTTCACCGGATCTACCCGAAAGATATTTGTCAGGTAAGTTTGGACTTTCTTTTTCTAAAGAGTTTTCGTTTAAATTTTGAATTTTAGATTTTTCTATTTCTACAAATCCTAATTCGGTTCGAAAAACTAATTTGTCTTTTTTAGTTTCTACAATAATTCCACGGACTTGACTACCATCCGTTAAACGGAATTCGGAATAATTGTAAGAAGATTCAGGTCCTTTTTTAGAATAATCAATTCTTTGAATCTCCGATTTTGGAATTCTAAACTGTCTACCTTTCCACCTGACGTTCACTACGTCCGCGCTTTCGTTTACCTCTTCGATTAAAAAAGCTTCTCCTGATTTAAGAAGAAGTTCGGAAGCAAATAAACCAGATTTAAAGGTTCCAATACATGCAAAAAATAGAATATAACGTATTAGTTTTTTTGTCATATTATAATCTCTTGAAAAATTATGATCCAGAAGTTTGAAGTATGTTAATCTTGTAAATAGATAAATATTTTTTGCAAATTTGATGAAATTAAAAGTTTTTCATATTATAAAAATTTTTTGATGAGTTAATAGGTAGGTTATAACATAATAACTTTATATTTCCTAGAAAAGTGAAAAAAGTCTTCCTAGAAACCGCTAGTTACTATATTTGTGGCCTGGTATCACAAATTAAAGAATTTGTTAGGCGAAAAACAACTAACAAAGAATTACGATTTGTGAATAAAAGAACTGGGAAATCTAATATGAAACGTTATGTCGGATTTTTTTTCTTAAGTGTATCGTTTTTGTTTTTATTCAATTTTTCTTTACTCGAAGGAATTCAAAATACGTTGAACGCAGTTGCTTCCGCGATTGCAGGAGGGATTCCCCAAAAACTTCCTACTTTACAAGCGGGTCCGGATGGATCTGCCAATACACAAATCGAAATAGAACTACCACCCGGCAAAGTAGTTCCTAGTCTATCTCTTAGTTACAATTCAAATGGAGGAAATACGATTGTAGGAATGGGCTGGAGTCTAAACGGACTTCCTACCGTTTCCAGAAACCCTTCTTTGGGAATTAATTACAACGGAAGTGATTCGTATGTATCTAGTTTGGTGGGTGAGCTGATTGACGTATCCGGAAATAAAACGATCTATCATTCTAAAAAGGAATCGTATATAAAATTTGAACCACAGGGAACTTGTGGAGACGGTCCTTGTACTTGGATGGCAACTGAGAAAGACGGTAGAAGATTTATTTTTGGTGGAAGTATAGACTCAAGGATTCCGGCCTTAGGAAGAACCGCCGGTTCTATTCGGGAATGGGCGTTATCGAGAGAAGAAGATTCACACGGAAACGGATACGACGTTAATTACACTCCGGTTGATGTAAATAGCGGAGACTATTATCCAAATACGATTATGTATAACGACAGAACGATCCGGTTTAATTTCGAAAATAGAAACGACAAAATTCCAAATTACTCACTTGGAACGATGGAAAGAATTCAAAAAAGACTCGATACAATCGAAATTAGAGTAGGTGGAAATGTATTCAGAACCTACGATTTAGATTATAGTTATGGTCCTGTAACGGGTAGAAGTATATTCAGAAAGTTGAAACAAAATGGAAGTAACACTTTTGGAAGTGAAAACTTTGCGGATTTAGATTTTAACTATACCAATCATTCAGGGAGTTTTTCACCCGGACATCTCGACTATCAAAACTTGTCGAGTGTCTCTAATATGAATGTATTCATACCAAATATAGCGGTGGATGCGATGAATTTTATTTTAAACGGAAATCTACCGTATCACCCATCCGCATTGGATTCTAATATAGACGCATCCTTACAGTATGTAGTTAAGGTTCCGGTTCCGGACAGAAACGCTTGTAATATAGGGTTTGCGTCTTGTTTGTGCGCGGCCATACCTGTTTGTTGGGGAGGCAATCAACATTTCTTAGAGTACTTAGCGGGAAACTGTTGGAGTTTTTTAGGTTGGGGCGGACTAGGATCTTGCGAAGTGGGTGTGGATTCCGCTTTGACCGCTTGGTTGCCGATGGATCTAAACGGGGATGGGATTGTAGACTTTGCGACGTTAAACGGAAACGAAGCGAACGGATCGATTCATTTGGTAGGACATATCCAAAAAATAGGACAGCCCGCGATTTCATTCAATGGTCCTAATATTCCAATTCACTACAATACTTTTTACCAGGTTGTGGACTTGAATGGAGATGGTAAAACGGATTTTGTATATGAGGATAACGGTAGGCTTTGGGGAATTTATTCCACGGGTGGAAATTTTACGTCTCCTGTATTGTTTGGAAATGTAAATTTAAATTCTGCAAACAGAGACATGCACGTATTTAGTCCGTATGAATACAAATTTCATTATGGACCTAATAACACAACACCACTTGCCAGTGACAGAGCGGCTAAGGATTTTTTTGGGGACGTAAACGGAGACGGTCTTTCTGATTTTATCCACAATAACGGTGGAAGTTTTTCGATCTATATCAACCGAGAAACCTACTTTGACAATCCAATCGTGATCGGAGGAGGAGGGGACTTTTATCTCAATTCGATGATTGATTTTACGGGAGACGGTAAGGCGGACTACGTCCAACTTGTGGTTACCTATGACAATTCTACCTTAACCGCTTTACAATCTCAAAAAACAGCGTTAGACACCCTTATGGCTCAGTATCAAACAGAACACACAAGAGTCAAAGCGGTTGTGGATCAAATGCCTACACCAACGACACACGCAAACATTGACGATACCGAATTTGAAAATTTATTAGCCTATTTAACTGCAAACGGATACGACTCTTTATCCGATTCTTTAGAATCCGATGGCAAAGACTATCCTTATACCCCTTCGACGGTCACCGGTTTACAATCCATTTTAGAGAATATAGTCAGCGCGAGGTTAAACTTTGTAGGTCAACAGAGTTACGCACTCAATAACCAGATAGCCGCAATCTATGCACAAGGAAATCTAGGACAGGCTACGTATGCTCTACAGATAAGAACATTCAATTTAGGGAATGGTACTTCTCAAAACGTAACGTATCCACTTTTTAGCTACGTAAACCCTGATAAAAGTACACTCTCGGATGTAAACGGAG
Source organism: Leptospira interrogans (assembly GCF_900156205.1). Taxonomy (GTDB): domain Bacteria; phylum Spirochaetota; class Leptospiria; order Leptospirales; family Leptospiraceae; genus Leptospira; species Leptospira interrogans. The sequence goes on along the minus strand of NZ_FTNA01000024.1, from coordinate 9,986 downwards.
ACGGTATGTTAGACTTTGTTTCTTTTGTAGGAACTCAAAGTATCGTTTGTATCTTTATGGGAAACGGGTTTTCAAATCCGATTGCTACCAATCTAAACGCCGGAAATGGTAAAAATCTAGTGGATTTTAACTTTGGAGAAGTGAATGGAGACGGTCTTTCTGATTTAGTATTATTTAATAAAGAAAATCATACTATAGAGACGTATCTTTCCAGAGGGGACGGTAGTTTTTATTATAGTCCTGGTTTTAGTTTTGGTGGATTTTCCACTCAAGAATATACCGAATCCAATGGAATCGAAAGATCTGATACGTATCAAATCTCACTCCAAGACATGAATTTAGACGGGATTAGTGATGTAAGTATCGCGTTTCTTTCTTTAGATAAAACCTGGGGAAGAATTTACTATCGTTATAATAGTCCTAGGAATTCGGGAGAAGATCAGCTTTTGAATGTTTCCAACGGTGCCGGTCAAACCTCTCAAGTTCAGTATCAACTTAAAAATAATCATTCAGGTGCTCTACAAACAGGAACCGGAAACTATCCGGATGTACCTAGTATGACCCCCGGTTTTTTAGTCACTCAGACAAGACAGGACTTATCTAACGGAATCGTCCATTCAACTAATTACAGTTATACGAATGAAAGATATATCCAAGGAACTCGTACTATTTCTAGAAGTTTAGGGTTTGCTTCCATAAGGGAAACGGATGTAAATACGAACTTTTACAAAATCACGGATTATTTTCAAAATGACTATCGTTTGGCCGGAATACCACAATCTACTAGAAATTATAACGCATCCAATAACCTAACGGGTTCTACGACTCAGTCCGGTTTTAGTTTTCCAAATCCTTTCGGGACCGAAATTGCCGTTGTGGGAACAATCACTACCAACGATTACAGAAACGGAACGTTAGTGGAAACATCGATTCAAAATTTTACGTATGATTCTTACGGTTTTACGACGAGTGTAGTAGAAAGTTTAGGTCCCCATACGATTACAAATACTTCTCAAGTTTCTAACGACGTGGCTGGTTGGAGAATGGGAAGGGTTACAAGATCCAGAAAAAATGTAGACGGCACTTGGGTTACAGACACACAACTCGGATATACGGGAGACAATTTAACTTCTCAGACTCAGTTTCCCGCAAGTGCTTCTCCTCTGACTACAACATTTGGTTATGATTCTTTTGGGAATGTAGTTTCGGTTACGGAACCTTCTGGAGGAGTTTCTTTTCTTACGTATGATCCGGTATTCAATCATTTTCCGGTGACAAAAACAAACACACTGGGACACGTCACGACGACTAACTATGATTTTGCGACTGGATTAGAAACTTCTTCCACAGATCCCAATGGTGCGATTACATTGACGAGTTACGACGGTTATGGAAGAAAAGCAAGCGTAACGTATCCAGGGGAAGGGACTGCAAACGAAACGTATACCTATTCCAATACGGGGGAATACAATTTAACAAATTTAAATAACAATGAGTTTGTGACAAAAAGTATCCGGGACAACGTAAGCGGGAATGTAAGTACAACTCGTATCTTTACCGATCCTTTGGGAAATACGATTCGAAGTGAAGGAAATACGGCACTGAGTGGGATCAATTCGATTGAAGACAACTACTTTGATTATACCAGAGGGGTTTTGATTCAAAAATCCAACGAATACTATACTAGCCTCACTCCACAGTTTACGACGTATCAATACAATGATCCGGACGGTGAACTGACCACAATCTTAGAACCGAGTGCAAACGGTACGATTCAAACGAGTATTACAAAAACTGGATTTACGGAAACAAGGACGACAGCCTTCCCAGACGGCCAAACTAAAACAGAAGTAGTCACGAAAAACGAACTGAGTCAAGTGATTCTTAAAACGGTAAACGGTAGGACGATTTTAACCAACTATTCTCCGTTTGGTGGTATTTCTTCTGTGACGGATGTGGGCGGTCTTACGACCACATTCACTTACAATTCTTTAGGAAGAAGGATTTCTACTCAAGACCCGAATTCTGGAACTATTTCTTATTCGTATGATTCTTTAGGACGTTTGTATTCTCAAACGGATGCCAGGGGTAAAACGATCACTTTTACCTATGACTTACTCGGAAGACCTTTGACTCAAACTACAAACGGTCCAGAAGCACCGATTCAATTTACGTATGACGATGCTAGTGTTCCCTTTTCTAGAGGAAGGTTAACTAAAATTACGGATGAGTCTGGAAGAACCGAGTTCCTTTTTAATCAAAAAGGAAACGAGATTCAAAAGACAAAATATGTGGATGATATAACGGCTATTTTTAAAACCGATTATGATTCTTTAAATCGACCGATTACGGAAACGCTTCCGGATGGAACTAAATTACACAATTTCTATTCGTCTAACGGAACTTTGTCGAGTATCACGATGGACACGGCGGACGGAACAAGCACCGGTCACACAGTAGTCAGCTATCAAGGTCCTTATTTAGATTCCAATGGGGTTCCGAGTTTAAGAAGAACTTCCGGTAACGGGGTTACTATGGAAATTGGTTTTGAACCACTGGACAAAAAACCTTTGAGTATTTTGTCTAAAAAACCGGATGGTTCAGTTATCGGGAATACCGAACTTACGTATGATTCTAAAGGGTATATTACAAAAATTGAAGACAAGTTAAATCCAAACAGAACCCAGAACTTTACCTTAGACAATTTGGGAAGGGTGACGCAAGCTACGGGCAAATATGGGACTCAAAACTATACTTTTTCCGCCAATGGAAACTTAATTCAAAAAGGTGCATATACTTTAGCGTATGGGGATGCAAGTCACGCGAATGCCGTAACAACGGCCACAAGTGCAAACACAGGAGTAATGACCTACGGCTATGACGCCAGTGGGAATATGGTTTCTCGTAACGGAGATACTTTACGCTACAATAGTTATGGTAAGTTGATCGAAATTACTCCTTATGCTACGAGTAGTTCGATCCGAAACGTATACGACTTTCAAGGAAACCGTGTAAAGTCCGTATCAGACATTACTTTATTTTCAACCTATACTTTAGATGATAACTATGAAATTGTAAGAGAGCCCGGCAAACCGGAAAGACATACTTTGTATGTTAAAGGTTTACAAGGGGACCTTGTGGCCCAGTGGACAAGAGAAGGCGCGACGTTACGGATTTCTGGAAACGAATCGGAAGAAAATCGTTTTGTTCTTGGAAATATTTTTAGTTCTATGATCAAACCATTTTGTAAGGACGTTACGGGGGATTGTAGTGACTACTGGAAAAACAGATTTGAATCTGAGTTTATTGGTATATTTGGATATTCTAAATTCTTTCAGTCTGGGGTTCCGACCGGTCTTTACAAGGCGTTTTATTTCTTGCTATTATTAGCAGTTATTTATTTAGTATATCCTTATTTCCTAAAGGAGAATCTACTTTTACAAAATCTTGGTTGGAAAGGGGGTGCAACCCCGGCCTTGATATTGTCTTTATTTGTAGTAACTTCCTTGCCCGGTTGTGGAGTGTTACCCGGAACCGGTGGGAAAGACGGTGACCCACCTTGGATATTGGCAATGGGTGCAAACGTAGCTCCAGGAGTTCCTAGTATTCAAAATCCAGGGGTAGGAATGACGGGTGGTGGAAGTGTAGGGGGAATGCCCGTAACTGGAATGTATTTTTATCATCCCAATCATTTAGGTTCGATTACGATGATAACGGATGGTGCAGGAAATCCTGCAAGTGGTCCAGAACCAGGAGTAAGTTTTGTATCTTATGAACCCTATGGTTCTATTATACGTAACGATTCTTATGGTCCTGATATATTTCGTTACAAGTTTACGGGACAGATTGAAGACAAAGAAACAGGTCTTTACTATTACAAATCTCGTTTTTACGAACCTACGTTAGGCCGTTTCTTGCAGGCGGATTCAGTGATTGCACCTGATTCTGTAAATGGTATGAATCGTTATATGTATGTAGATGGAAATCCTGTTAGTTATCGTGATCCTAGTGGACACATTTCCGGTCCTGATATGATGCACATGTTAAATCGTATCGTTGGTCATGCTATGGGGAAGGATTTTAATTCTAAAGGTCTGGACAAGAAGTTGAGTACAAATGGGATTTCGAAGGGAGTAAATCGTTTTGTTCATAACGCTACTTTTGTTCATAACCCAACAAAACTCAGAGGTATGCGAGATTCAACTAAAGGGGCAATATTGGGATATTTGATGACTGGAAGCTTTGAAGGTGCGTTCGATGGGTATCTTTGGGGAAATGCTAAAGATCAAACTAAGATTGATAATAAGCGAAAAAATTATAAATGGGCTTTTGATTTGAGCGATGTTGTTATATCTATTGCTGGTTTTTTCATTACTAAAAATCCATACTTAATTGGTTATGGAATTTTGAGATTAGGAAGAGCAGCAGAAGATTTATTAGACTATTCGAATACAAGACGTCATATTCCAAATGCGGCTGCCTGCGCTTATAATTTTATGAATAATCACTATCAGGAAAACTTAGGCTCATTGTCTACAAATAATCAATTTGTAGAATATCAAATGTTATACAATTGCGCAGTAGGTAATACAGCCGGAACTAGCAGCCGAAATACTAATGGATTAGGAATGTGAAAACTGGAGTGTAAAAATGATAAATTATCGTAATAGAATATTACTTATATTATTATTTAGTTTTCAAGGATGCGTATTTACAGGAAGTTCCGAAAATATACATTCCATAAATAGTTTGGTTTCTGAAAAGAATTGCAAAGGCTTGTTTCGGATTAAATTAATTGTTCCAAATATAAAATCAATGCAAGCCCAAGAAGGCAGGTTTAGACTTTTTGATAATCTATATTCGGATTCAATGAAGCAAGTCATTATTAGCAATTCTTTGAATCGAGAAGAAAATAATGATAATTCGAATATTTATGGAGAATTGAAATATGAAGAAGAATCGGAGATCATAAATGATCTATTTAATATTTTTGGTATTATTACAATGGGAATATTTCCTATCAGATCAAACAGAAAATCAAAAATTTCTTTTAACATTTATGAAAACAAACAAAAAAAAGAAATTTATCATTCCGAGATAAGCATTTCTTGGTCCGCTTATTATTCTATTTGGGGAGGGGTGATATATCCGTTCTATCGAGTAGAGAAAAAGCAAAAAGAATTGATTAAGCTTGCAATGGATAAATTTAATTCTGAATATTGTTGTCTCGACTCAAAAATTAACAATTGTTAAATTATTATTGTAATTTGTAATATTCGAACGTAAGAGAATATGATGATTCAATCGAACTCAATTCTTTTAGGGAACTTATATAAAACCTTAAAAAATAGAATAGAGTTTCCTGAAAAAATAAAGGAATAAAAATGAAAATCATAACAAAATTACTATTAATAGCAATTTGTCTACAAACAGCAAACAATTGTAAACAGTCAGATAACTCAAATGAAGAATTATTAACCTTACTCTTAACGGCACAAGTAGCCCAAAATTGTTCAACTCCAGAGTATAAAGGGGAGAATATACCGTTAAAATTTACACCGTATACCAGTAGGATCAATCAATACGTAGGAAGTCTTGGATATTTAAGTAATTTTGAATTTGGAAGAAGAATCGAATTGGATATGAAAGAGTCTCTTCCGGTGCAATATACGATACGATTTTATAGCGCAAATAGTCCCTGTGACGTTCCTCAAGATTATAGTAATTTTCTAAACTCCTTTAATTTATTTTCACCTCGCATAAATAAAAAGACGGTATACGCAACTCCTTTGTCTGGGAATTTAATGGCTTTGGCTTCGTCGTATGGTTCAAGCAATACAATACCTACGGATATAACATTGAGTATAGAATCAAGTTCTGTATGTAAAAATCCGACAACAGCAGACGCAACGCTAAAAACTTTATTATTTGATTACAAAACTCCAAGTTCACTTACAGCTATAAAGATAGATTCGTATATACCAAATCAACAAATTGTATTTACTTCAAATATAACGAATATAGGATCAGGAGGATTACAAATCTTTGTAGTGACTGGAACAGATGCGTGTTATCCTACAACGTATAAAACAATAAGTTTTAACCAAAACGTCCAAAGTCAAAATCAAGTAACCTGGAGTTCATCAACCGCATCGGGTCCGCTTGTAATATTAGCTCAATACTTTTCGGAAACTATAACCACAGCACCGAATGATATAAAAATTCAGGTTCAGTAAAAACAAATTTATAAAATCATCCTATCCAAATAACGGATAGGGTAAAAAAACTCAGAAAAAGAAATCTTATTCAAAGTAAATTTGGCACTTTGGAAGAAGCTTTCGAATCCTTTCTTTTTCTTCGATTGAGAATTGGTTGTTTCGTAAATACAAAGTTTGCAAGTTCTGTAATTGTCCAATTTCCTTAGGAATTGTTGTGAGTTGGTTAGCATCTAAATTCAACATTTTTAAATTCTTCAATTTTCCGATTTCTTTAGGAAGTGCTGTGAGTTGGTTAGCATCTAAACTCAACATTTTTAAATTCTTTAGTTGTCCGAATTCCACAGGAATTGTTTTAAATTGGTTATAACTCAAAAACAACACTTGTAAATTCTGTAATTGCCCAATTTCCTTAGGAATTGTTGTGAGTTGGTTAACATCTAAATTCAACTCTTGCAACTTTTGTAGTTTTCCGATTTCGTTAGGAATTGTTGTGAGTTGGTTATCACCCAAACCCAACCATTGCAACTTTTGTAGTTTTCCGATTTCTTTAGGAAAAGTTGTAAGTTGGTTATTACTCAAATACAATTCTTGCAAATTCTGTAGTTTTCCGATTTCCTTAGGAAAAGTTGTAAGTTGGTTATTACTCAAAAACAACGATTTCAAATTCTGTAGTTTTCCGATTTCCTTAGAAAGAGCTGTGAGTTGGTTATTATCCAAATACAACTTTTGCAAGTTCTTCAATTGCTCGATTTCCTTAGAAATGGTTTTAAGTTGATTATTCCATAAATTCAATTCTTGAAGATTCTGTAGTTGTCCAATTTCGACAGGAAGAATAGTGAGTTGGTTATTGCTCAAATACAACTTGTGCAAGCTTTTCAATTGCTCGATTTCCTTAGGAAAAGTTGTAAGTTGGTTATAATTCAAAAACAATTCTTGCAAGTTCTTCAGTTGTCTAATTTCTTTAGGAAGTATTATGAGTTGGTTATCACTCAAATCCAACATTTGCAAGTTTTTAAGTTGTCCAATTTTCTCAGGAAGAACCTTGAGTTTTTGTTCACTCAAAATCAAAACTCGAACATCCAAAGGATTTTGGAACGCTTTTGTTAAATCTCTATAAATTCCTGGTTCTTCGCATGCTTGAATCTCGCAAGAAAGATGAATGAGAAATAAAAGACTAATTATTATTCTTTGTAAGTAAGTCAAAGTTATGCGAAAGTTCATAGAGGTTATCCGGATTGGGATTGAATTAAATTGAAAGACAAGTTTCTAAATAAAAATAAAATGTCATTCAATTTAAACGTTCTTTTTTAAAGAACTAAGTGTTTTTAAAAGAAAGATTTCATAAATCTTTATCTTTGGTTTCAAATCTAATAATTTTTCATTTTATTCAAGCTTGCTTATTGTTCAAAAGAGAAGAGAAATCTTATTCAAAGTAAATTTGGCACTTTGGAAGAAGCTTTCGAATCCTTTCTTTTTCTTCGATTGAGAGTTGATTGTTGTTTAAATACAATTCTTGCAAGTTCTTCAGTTGTCCGATTTCTTTCGGAAGAGTAGTGAGTTGGTTATTATTCAAAAACAACACTTTCAAATTCTGTAGTTGTCCAATTTCTTTTGGAAGAACTGTGAGTTGGTTATAACCCAAATATAATGTTTGCAAGTTCTTCAATTGCTCGATTTCCTTAGGAAGAGTTTTGAGTTGGTTATAACTTAAATCCAACAATTGTAAATTTTTCAGTTGTTTTATTTCTTGTGGAAGAGTTGTAAGTTGGTTAGAATCCAAATCCAATGTTTGCAAGTTCTTCAATTGTCCGATTCCCTCTGGAAGAGTAGTGAGTTGGTTAGAACCCAAATCCAAAACTTGCAAATTCTTCAATTGTCCGATTTCCTTAGGAAAAATAGTAAGTTGGTTAGAACGCAAATCCAACGATTTCAAATTCTGTAGTTGCTCAATTTCTTTAGAAAGAGTAGTGAGTCGGTTATTACGCAAATTCAACGTTTGCAAGTTCTTTAATTGTCCGATTTCGTTAGGAAGAATTGTGAGTTGGTTAGAAACCAAATACAATTCTTGCAAATTCTGTAGATGTCCAATTTCTTGTGGAAGAGTTGTGAGTCGGTTAGTACTCAAATCCAACGATTGCAAGTTCTGTAGTTGTCCAATTTCTTGTGGAAGAGTTGTAAGTCGGTTAGTACTCAAATCCAACGATTGCAAGTTCTGTAGTTGTCCAATTTCTTGTGGAAGAGTTGTAAGTTGGTTATTATCCAAACCCAACGATTGCAACTTTTGTAGTTTTTCAATTTCTTTCGGAATAGTTTTGATTTGGTTATAACTCAAATTCAACGATTTCAAATTCTTCAATTGTCCAATTTCTTGTGGAAGAGTTGTGAGTTGGTTCTTAGGCAAATACAACCATTGCAACTTTTGTAGTTGTCCAATTTCTTGTGGAAGAGTTGTAAGTTGGTTATTAGGCAAATACAACGATTGCAACTTTTGTAGTTTTTCAATTTCTTTCGGAATAGTTTTGATTTGGTTAGCACTCAAATTCAACTTTCGCAAGTTCTTCAATTGCCCAATTTCCTTAGGAAGAATTGTGAGTTGGTTCTTATTCAAATTCAACTCTTGTAAATTTTTCAATTTTCCGATTTCCTTAGGAAGAGTTTTGAATCAGTTAGCACTCAAATCCAAGGTTCGAACCTTCAAAGGATTTTGAAGCGCTTTTGCTAAGTCTGTGTAAGTTCCTGATTCTGATTCTTCTGCTTGCAATTCGTAAATAAAACAGGTTAGAAGAAAAAGACAAATGGATATTTTTTGTAAGTAATTCAAAGTTATGCGAAAGTTCATAAAGATTTTCCGGATCGAGAATTGTATTTTGAGGAAACTAAAGAATTCTATATATGATATTCTTCAAAATGAATTTCACATTTTGGAAGTAATCTTCGAATCCTTTTTTTTTCTTTGGATGAGAGAGGATTCAAATACAAATGCAACTCTTGTAAATTTTTCAGTTGCCTGATTTCCTTAGGAAAAGTTGTGAGTTGATTCTCATCCAAACAGAGCTCTTGCAAGTTCTGTAATTGTCCGATTTCTTTCGGAAGAGTCGTGAGTTGGTTATTATCCAAATCCAAGACTCGTAAGTTTTGTAATTGCTCGATTTCTTTCGGAAGAGTCGTGAGTTGATTCTCATCTAAACAGAGCTCTTGTAAATTCTGTAGCTGTCCGATTTCTTTCGGGAGAGTTGTGAGTTGGTTTTGATGCAAATCCAACCGTTGTAAATTCTGTAGTTGTCCGATTTCTTTCGGAAGAGCTGTGATCCGGTTTTCACGCAAAACCAAGATCTCTAAATTCTGAAGCTCCCCTATTTCTTTGGGAAGAGTTGTAAGTTGGTTATCAAGCAAATTCAAGGTCTTTAAATTCTGAAGCTCCCCTATTTCTTTGGGAAGGGTTGTTAGCTGGGTAACAATCAAATTCAAGGTCTTTAAATTCTGTAGTTGTCCGATTTCTTTTGGGAGAGTTGTGAGTTGGTTTCGATGCAAATCTAACTCTTGTAAATTTCGTAGTTGTCTTATTTCTTTCGGAAGGGTTGTGAGTTTGTTGCTATTCAAATCTAACTCTTGTAAATTTTTTAACTGTCCGATTTCCATAGGAAGAGTTGCGAGTCGGTTTTGATGCAAATCCAACCGTTGTAAATTCTCCAATTGCCCGACTTCTTTGGGGAGAGTTGTAAGTGAGTTAAAACTCAAATCCAACTCTTGTAAATTCCGTAGTTGTCC
>NZ_FTNA01000007.1:47718-201038 GCF_900156205.1 Leptospira interrogans | reverse complement strand
ATTCGACGGACACGATGCAGTATGGTGACGGATTTTCGAATATTCTAAATAACTTAGATAGAAACGCAGATAGAGGAATTCCTAATTTTTCATTGTTAAGTTCGTTCGGTTCGAGTATGAGCAGGGCGATTACGGGAGTGTCTAATTTGACTTTGTTGTCATCAACTAACAATGCTTTGATGGACAACATTCTTGGTTACATGCAGGGAGTAGCTGACTCGATGCGGAACGAGAAGCAGTTTACGCAAAACGGTCAACAGGACCTGATGGAAGCGCACGGGCTCAAAACCAAGACTATCAAAACCAAGGACAAATATTCGGGGGAAGACATATCCACCACATACGTGTTAGACGAAAACGGAAATATCCGTACGTTTAAAGACGAGGACGGTGTAGAAAAACAGATGACCGTTGGAGATTGGATTCAAAGCGACGAAGGCTGTGGAAAAAATTTAATGAACGGCAACTGTAATCAATACATAGAAAACAAATACGACAGCGTTGCAATTGGCGCGGATGGAAAAATTACTGCAAATAGAAAAATTTACAACGGAACTACAAGTCAATGTGGTGCGGATTTTGCACAGGCAAGTTCGTACTGTTATAACGAAGACGATAGAGTGGTTACGATTGCACCTCCGAATCCAAAAGCGCTTTTGTTGGGAAGAGGTGCGTCCAGGTTAGGAGACATTTTTGACGGAAGAGACAACGGAATCGGGGAGTTAGTTAATACGACGTTCCAAAATGTAGGTACATATTTATCGTCTAACAAATATACTGCGGACTTATTCCACGAAGTGATCACGGCGCAAAACCTGAACGATATGAACGCGTCGATAGCATCTCAAGACGTAAGCAACAAAGTAAAGATTGCGAACTTGATCGTAGATTACGCACAAGCTGTGTTATTGGGTGGAATGTCGACTGGGAGTTGGGTTACTAAACAGGCGAACCAAGCGGTACAAGACGTAATTTCTACGGTACTTGTAAACACGTTTGATCTTCCTCCGGATGTAGCGGCCTTTCTCTCCGGTGGATTGATGGCACATATGGAAGCAAGCAAAGCGAAACACGATTTAGGAAATCGTAATTTAGGAATCGGTAAAGCGGTTCATAGTGCATTTAATGATTTAGGATTGGAAGGATTTGAAAGTGCGCTCATACATGCTGCGGGACCGATCTTAGACGTGGTTATTGCCCCGGGTGTTGGTGCTTTATCAAAATCCACACTGGATTCTTACGGAAACAATTTGGATTCTATGCACAAATGGAAAGAATTTAAGACCAGTATGTATGGTTTTGCAGTTCAGAAGATAGGAGAACAACAACACTGGTCCCCAGAATTTACAAGCTTTGCATCTCAATATGCTATGGACTACATAGAGATGAAAGAAGCGAAGGCAGAGCTTGGACGTAATGGAGCGGCTTTTTCTTTAAACTCGATTGCGGGAGAATTAAAATTAGCAATTGCTAATATAGGTGGAGCGTTAGGTGAAGTAATAGGAGCCGGGGTCAACGGAATGACCCATCTATCCGGAGATTTGGGACTGACGTCTGAGAGATATGAAAAAGAGATCAATCAACAAGTAAGAACGTCCATAAATGATATAAAGTTAAAGGGATATAAGGATAGTATAAGGACTTGGGACGCTGACCAAGTGGGACTTGCAAGCGCGAGCGTAAAAGAATACGGAAGGGTGAACCACTGGGATCAAGCGACGGTAGAAATGTGGTCCCAACAAGCGTCTGACTTTGTGGTAAGAAAACAAGCGGAGAGGGACTTACACAAACGTAACGACGCCATTGGACTGACGGCGCTCACAAATCCGGTATCGGCGTTTATGTTCTTAGACAACAAATTGTTTAGCGGAGGACTTACTAGTTTAGTAACGAAAGGAGTTAAAGGAATAATGACTACGATCGCTGACGCAGGGAACTTGTTAGGCGAAGGAGTCGTGTCTTCCTCATTTAGAAATAGTGTATATGACCAGACAAAAGATTGGAAAAACATAGTCACTCAAGAGGATGTAAAAGCAAGGACCCAACAGGGGATTATCAACAAGGCTCATATAGAGAGCGAGATGCGTAACCAATTGTTTGATATAATTGGCCAAACGTTGATGCCCGGAGACAAAGAAGCGGCGCATAACTTAGGTTTATTACTAAAATATCATATAGATCAGAAAGAAGCGAAGAAAGCCGCCAAAGAACAAAGATTGAGAGATGCACAAACCGTAGTACAAGTAGCGGCGGCTGCGGCGATGGTAGCTTGTTCGGCGGGGACCACTGGACCTTTGGCGGGAACGTGGTTGAGTGGGTTAACCACGACGGCGGTGAGCACAACTATAGCGGGAACAACGGCCACCTTAACCTACGGACAAATCGCAGCCCTTGCGATAAGCACAGCCGTAAGCATGGGAGTAGAAGGCAGTATCAACGGAACGAATGGGGCAGTCGCTGCGTTAGCAAACGGACTGATCTCGGCAGCGACGATGGGAATTAAAACACCTGTAACAGGATATGTAACCTACACCAAACACCAAAATGCGAACCTCTTAACGGGTCAACATGAAGTAAAAGGCGGTTGGGGAGGTGGAATTAGCGGCAACATTGCAGGATCCAAAGCGTTGCCAGTAGGTGAAGCGATGCAAGCATTTGCTGCTGCAATGAAGATGAGTAATTTAAGTTTGGGCTTCAGTTACAATCGAGATGCGGGACTCGGAATGAACGTAAATGCGAACTTTACGAACAAACTTGGACTTGGTTTAGACTACAACTTTAAAAGCGGAGACTACACAGCCAACGCAAGCTACGATTTTGACAAGGTAGGCGGTAAGGATTGGGCGAATGCGAGCCTTGGGATCTCAGCGAGTAAGAATGGTCATGCGAGTGCGTCTGTATCTTACAACACCGATGGAAATACGGCGATTCCGCAAGCGTTACGAGGTAGTGGAGCGACATTAGATTTTGGTAATGATGGATTGATCGGCTTAAGTGTCCAAGCAATGAGAGGAGCGACAGTCGGAACACTAACCTACGATACGAATACACACGGGTTCCAACCACTTACATTAAACAATAATTATCAAAACGAGTTTAATCAGGGTCAAGCAGCAGAGAACGCGGCCTACAATCATCAAAAGGGCCAGATGGAGATATTGATGAAAGAGCTAAGTTTAGGAACGAAGATGGACAAGCCGTTGTTTACACAAGCGGAGATAGACGCAGCACTGCCGAAAGACGAACATGGTAACCTCGATATGGAGAAGGCGAACCCAGAGAAATTATTAGACAAATGGAATGCACACAAAGAGGCAAGGTCAAAGACCCCAGAGGGTTTACAGAAGTGGAAGGACGAAGTAAGTAAGGCTGGTGAAAGATCTGGAATTGAAGTCAAGTTTAACGACGGTAAGAGTGCGACTTCTACTTTTGGTAAGTTTGTAACTGGACTGATGGGAGACGTAGCTCAGAGTTTTGGATTTGCAAACGACGGATCTAAGATGATTGATAAAGCCGGGGTGTTTCACTTAGATACTTGTTTTGTGGCCGGGTCCAAAGTAACAAAACTAAAAAACAAAAATATTAAAATATACGGAAATACTAATATATCAAGCACTTCGAACGGAGCTAATTTGAGCGGGTTTAATTCCGAAGATTATGAGTTTGCAAATATCGAAGAAATTAGAATCGGTGATGTAGTCCGTTCTTGGAATGAGAATACGAATACTTTTGAGAACAAAAGAGTTACCGAGACGTTCGTACACGAGGTTCCACAACTATTCTTCCTGGAGTTAGATGGAGAAGAAGAGATTCATACAACTTGGAACCACCCGTTTAGAAGATATAGAGCGACCCAAGAGTCGGAACCGAATAGAAATGAAAGACAAAGTGCAGGCTATGGAGTAGAAAGAGGGTTTGAAAATCATTCTGTAGAACATTTCAGAAATGTTGCATTAGAAAATAGAGATGTAACAGAAACGTCCCACCTAACCCCTAATCAATTAGCTCCTAACGTCTCTAAAATCCTTGCAACTGGTAACTATTCCCTAACCCCTCAAAGTGAATGGGTGAAAGTAGAAGACCTGAAATTGAAAGACCAAGTATTAAGATCGGATGGAAGTTGGGGAACTGTAACGGGAATCTACTACTACAACACAGAACCTACGAAAGTTTACAACTTAGAAGTAGAAGACAATCATACCTACGTAGTCGGTGGGGATGTATTAGGAATTGGTTACGTAGTCCACAATTACATAGTAGATCAGAAAGATAAGTTTTTATCGGGCGCCGAAGTAGAAAAGGCTTACAAAGACCACAAAAAGATGGGTGAGAAAGCAGAAATCAAATGGGGCGACAAAACTTACAAGAAGGTAAACGGAGAAGGTGAAGGAGTCGCTGTATTTGTAAGAGACTACGACGACAAAGGAACGAAAGAATATATCCGGATTACAAAAGACGGTTTGATAGAACAAAAGATCAAGTGGAAAGGCCAGTTAGGTGAGTTTATGGCGAACACTTTGAGCGGAGAAAAAACAAAATACTTTAATACGAGAGGAGAAGAAGTATTTTTACAACCAGATAAGTTGGTGCGAGACGGAGGAAGTAAGAAATTACCATTTGATCCGGTAGATACGAAGTTAGCGAACAATATAGTTGATAAAGTAAAAAATGATTACGAACAAAGTCTTAGGACCGAATATGCAAACGACAAGAAATCAAAACTGACACCAGCTCAAATAGATGTAAAGGTGAAAGCAGAGATGGCGGTTTACAACCGAATTGCTGACAGAACATTTAGAAACAGTTATACGGATGAGAACGGCAATGCGATTAAACATGGAAGTGATGAGTTTTTAGCGACCTTTGCAGAACCTGAGTTTAACGGACAGAACAGTACGAAGAAACCGGATGGAATGGAAATTCCAGTGAAGGTAGTAATTGAATATATGCGATCCAAATATCCGGATGGAAAAGGATATACACCGAACTTAGCACCTTGGAATGAGAGAATAGCGACACACAAAGAGAATTTGCATGAGTTGAATGTGGAGTTAAAAACTGGATTGCAGAAAGAGGGAATGTCTGACAAGGAAAGAAAATCGTTCCAAAAAGATATGGAAAAGAAGATAGCGTCTGAAAGCAACAAAATGTATGCAGTGGAGCTGGAAAGACGCCATCGGATGGAAGAATTTGAGAAGTCTTCTAATTTAATCTTTGGCAAGAACAGTAAGGGCGAATACAATGTGTCATCGAGTGAGATAGCGAAGCAGACGAAGGCGGCGATTTGTAGAGCCGATACAAACTATTTACAGAACAGAGTGAATGGCAGAATGGATGCGAGCTTTGGTGAATATTTTATGAATAAAGTAGAGATGGGAGATATTCGTCCGGGAACGGGTCAGACGAAGGGACTTGTATGGGACAATGGATATTTAAAAGGATATGACGATCAATATCCACCGAAAGGTCAAGATGGCATTCCCGATGGCTTTGATGCTTCTAATGAATATACAGGAGAACCATTGAGCCATGATTATATTCAAGAAGTTACAGCGAATATGAAACCAGGCCAAGCGATTCAAGTATGGGCGGATACGGATGTGAACAAGGGAAACAACTCTAAACCTGGTCCAAACCATTATTATGAAATTTCGATGAATTCGAAAGGAGAGTTTGTTTACTTGAATCATACAGGGGAAGTCGTTACATATTATGATAACGAAGGAACCAAAAAGTATCTTAAACATAACTTTCCAATTCCCCAAGAAGCTTGGAAGTCTTTGCGGATATTTAGAGTTTACAAATAATGAGGAAGGAAATGGAAAAGAATTATAAAAAATTAATATTCTTAATGATTGTCGTTATCGGTTTAACTGGTTGTAAAAAGAGTCAAGAAGAATTGGCTAAAGAGGAAGAAAAGAAGAAATTAGAGGTCGTTAATTCTTCCATAAATATGGTATATGGAATATTTATAAATAATTTAGTTTTTCTATTGGATGAAAATGCGGAATCCATGAAAGAGGAACCTGCTTGTTTTGAATTCAGGCCTAAGGAAGGAAGAGCTTCTGTTAAGTTTTATAAACATCCAGAAGTTTACAATCTCGAAGTAAAAACAAAAAATGAGTTAGAGTATATTCTAATATATCAAGCTAAACAAGCGAACTTAAAACTAAATTTAAAAGGTCAGTTGCCTGGTAGGGTTTCAGGTGTCATTGATGTTTTGAGTGCGGAACTACGTTTGTTTGATTTGCCAAACAAAAAAAAATCTGCCGCTATTAATGATATAGATATAGCATACGATGGTCAAGGAGATAGTAATTCTGATTCGCATCATGGAAGGTTTAATTCTATTTCGGAATGTGAAGAGGGATATGTTAAGAACGATGAATTAAATGAGTCCTTGCGAGAACAAAAGTCTACGTGCGAAGGTCCTGGCTGTTAGTAACGCAACAAAGTAATAGTTATGAAGAAGATTAAAATTGTAACAGTTATTACTTTGTTTCTGATTTCTTTAACTGGTTGTAAAAAGAGCAAAGAAGAAATTGAAAGAGAAAAGAAAGAAAGTTTAAAAAAAGACGTTCTTAATTCAATAACTATGGTTTATGAGATGGGCGGCGGCTCTACTTTTGCTCTTTTGGTTGATCCAGAGAATTATAAAAAGGTTGCTTGGGCTTGTTTAGATTTCAAACCTAATGAAAATCGAGCAATTATAAAATATTATAATTTTCCTAATCGTTATGAAGTTCGTGTTGAAGCTATTAATGAGTTAGAATACAAATTAAATTACAGCGATCGAGAAGCCAGTATGAAATTAGAAGTAACAGGTGATTATCCTGTAAAAGAAGGTTCTATGGGATTTTTAACTTCGACTGTTTCTCTTTCTTTTAAGGGTGATTCTAAAGTATATAATGATGTTGGTAGAATGGATTTAATCTACGGTAGTGATAGTGTAGCGAGATCGCGTCATGGTCGTTTTAAAACATTAGAAGAATGTGAGGCTCAAATATCTGCGGATGAAGAACTAAGCGAAACACTTCGTAAACAAGATGGAGCATGTGAAGGTCCTGGTTGTTAGTAACGCAACAAAGTAATAGTTATGAACAAAATTAAAATTGTAACAGTTATTACTTTGTTTTTGATTTCTTTAAATGGCTGTAAAAAGAGCAAAGAAGAATTGGAAAAAGAACTAGATAGTCAAAAAGATAAACTTATTTCAGAATCTATAAATTCAGTATATCAACTTGGTAGTAATGGTTTTGCTTTTCTAATTGATCCCTCTAATGTTAGGAGTTTTGATAGTGCATGTTTAGATTTCAAACCGAGTGAAGGCTTTGCATTGGTGAAGTTTTACAAAAATGCAAAAACTTATAAAATGCAAGTTAAAACCAAAACTCTAAGAGAATACATTTTTAATTATGAAGGAAAAGAAGGTATTGTTCAACTAAATCTCTGGGGGGAGTTTCCTGTAAGAGAAGGTACAATGGATATGCTGACTGCTAAAGCTAATATGGTAATACCAAGTGATCCAAAATCGTCTGGGGAAATTGGTCGAATAGATCTTGCGTATGGAAATGAGAGTATTGCCAAAGCCCGTCATGGTCGTTTTAAGACATTAGAAGAGTGTGAAGCTCAATATGCTGCGGATGAAGAGCTAAGCGAAACACTTCGTAAACAAGATGGAGCATGCGAAGGTCCTGGCTGTTAGTAACAAATAAAAGAAGAATTGTCTTAGTCGGAAAACCTTCCGTATTTAGCTAGTATTCTCGTAATATGTAACCCTCAAAAAGGCCCACTTTTTAAAGAAGCGGGCGTGTTTGAGAGGTGTATTTAAATAATGGATTGGGTAAATGTTAAAAACGGTGTTTTTAAAATAAAGATAAAAAGATTAGAATATTAGTAAAAATTAAAAAACAAAACTCTAAAGAACCCCGATGGATTTTTTGTAAAATCATCGAGTGGTTAGAGTTATCTAAGAGCCTACCCAAAACTTCAAAGAATTAAACGCGATCATTCTTTAAACAATATAATAAACTGTAATCGTTCCCGCGTTTCAAGGTTTTACCGTAAAACTACGATTTGCAGTAGTTCCCACAAATTTAGAAATCGAACTGCAAATTCCAATTTTTAAAAAAAGCATCATATAACGGCAATTCTAAACCAAAGAAAATTTCAAAAGAACTCTCTCCGGGCGTCTTCAAGGCCCGAAACCATGATTTAGATCGAGACTTTGTTCTTACGCTGAACTTACGTTAAGCGATAATTTTGTAGGGATCAGTAAAAGGAAGAATCGACTTGAATTTGTCATTCAAAATTTGCTGCTGCTATATATATTCTCTAATTTTCTTAACTGTCCATTTGTAAAATTACTTCTCATTAGTTTTTAACTAGTGCCTAGAAAATAAAGTAGACAAGAAGTAAAAAAAGTCAGATGTTGCGTTTTGTGAATATATTTAACATATAAAATCACAAATAGTTTTATTTATAAACAATTGGATCATTTGTAATTTTTCGAACCATTCATAGAAAAAACAAGGTGAAACTTTGAAAAGAAGAATTTGGTTAAGGCGCTAAAAAAGCGAAATCATTGAAAAATATAACATATAAGGGCGTAACAATGAAAATAGACATTTTAAAGCATATAATTACCGTAATACTATTGTGTACCTATAGCGCGTTATACGCCCCGCCTGTCGTGGTTCCAAACCTAAATACACCCGTGTTTAACGCAACGTCTATGGACCAGACTTTTAATGTCGCCAATGGAATGCAAACGGTAGGAAACTGGGATTTGTTTGTATTTCAGGGTGTGAGTATTTTACAGACTCAGTGGGAAGCACAGGTGCAAGCTCAGATTACTATGATGGTGAACTCGATTACAACGAGTGATCACTACGCATCTGTTCAAGAATATCAAACCTACGTATATAATTCCTTACAAAGTAAGGCGTCGGAACAATTGATTGTGTGGCAGACGGCGGTAGAAGCAGAGATTTTACAAGAAAGAAGTCAATACTTGTCACAGAAATATGGAGCAAACTCCAATGCGGTTCAAAACTCGACTTCACAGTTTCAGAGTCAATGGGATTCTTTTGTAAGTGGTAACGGGCTAAACTTAAATATGAACGGCTCTTTGAGCCAGACGGTTTTAAACAGCGGTCAACAAACCTTAGAAGGATTAGAAGGTCAGTGGTGGAATGACTTTCAGAATAATTTACAAAGCGGTTTACAAACGTACCAACAAGCACTTGCTGGACTGACAGAAAAATATCAGAACTTAATCAATCAAATCAATCAGACGGAATTACAGTATCAGGCTCATTTGGCACAGATACAACAATCTCAAGCAGGAACTAAAGATCAGATCTTGTCTAGTTTAGAAGGATACCAATCGTTTTTAAACTCGAACGGTTTATTTTGGAACACGATGAGTGTTGTGTATGACAATAATACAAACAGTTATGTACAAGGAAGTTGTCCCGGCGGCCATGTGTGCGTTACCTATCAATACGATACGGTAACGAGTCAGTTTTATACAGCAGGGAATTGTCCTGTAGGGCATGTATGTGCAAACGTATTATATGATAATAATACTAGCAGTTATGTACAAGCGGGTTGTCCGGGTGGACATATCTGTGATGGAAGTCAAAGAGAGAGTTTGATTATCAGAACGGGATTAAACGCGGACGGTAGAGCATTTCAGAACGTAATCAATAACGTAGTAAATGCAATGCAAGACGGATTTATAATGCCGGCTATATTTGATTACAGCAGCGGTACAATGCTTAGCTATAACTCTAACTGCTTAAATACAGGAACGAGTTGTATAAAAGGTTTATATGATATAACGAGCAACAGCTTTGTAGCTGGAACCACTTGTGCCGCTGGACATACTTGTTATAGCGCGGTTGTAGATAATACAAATCCTGCGTCGATGACCGGTTCTTATTTTGCAAATAGTTGTACTGTAGGCGATAGCCGCTGTGTGACTTGTCAGGCCGGACATACCTGTCAAGTGCAAGAAATGGAAGCAAGCTTTCTATATGCTTCTAGTTTAATGAGTAACTTTTTACACAATGAGTTACTTGCGACTCAAGGTGCGTTACAAAGTGCAATCAATTATCAGAACGGAGGAGGTGCGAGCCATACGTATACGTATGGTCAAGGAACAGGACCTTACGACAATCAGGCACTGAATTATCATACTGCTTATGGTGGGATGAGTTTTAACCATTTTAGCGGAAGCGCTAGTTTAACTACGGCGGAAGTTTCGATAAATGAGTTATTTAACGGAGGATTTACGGAAGGAGCCGGTGGACTTGGGAAAAAGATCATACAATTGATTACGGGTCAGATTTCTCAGACAGAACTAGCGAACTGGATTATGAACGCGTATGAAAGTAGCATGATCGGAGACGGATCGTATTTAGCGGGACTGTTTGGACCGAATGGGTTAGGTCCTGGGATGACGATTACAGGAATCAATCAAGCGGATTTAAGAGCCTTTATGAATGAGGATAATGACCCTCATCCAAACGGAGGACCGAACCAATATTGTCCGGACCCATTGGGATGCCATTCCGGGGATATATTTCATCCTGATCCTGGAATTTATGGAGCCAATGATACTTTTTCCCAAAGAGGATATGACTTTAACCGTTATATAGCTAGAGAATTGGGAGTTTGGGCTGGTGTTCCGTTTTTAGCGGATATAGAACACTACCAAGACTACGCTTGGATAGAGTTGTCTTTTACGGTAACGAATAACAACGCGTATGCGAACGTATCCACTTATCAAGATTTAGTTTTACAGTTACAAGGTTTTCAACACGACTGGATGACAAACGTTATGCCTTCGGTTACAAACTGGACCGCACAAGTAGCTTCGTATAACGCACAGTATGCGAATTGGCAAACACAAATGCAAACCGCGTTAACGGACGCACAAAACGCATACAATGCGGGTGTTCAAGATTTACAAGATCATGAATCGAGTTGGCTGGCACAAATGGGTCAATTACAACAACAAGCACAAAACGCTTTTGATGCCGCTTCCAACGCATTAAAAAACGGACAAGGACAAAGTAACTACGGGCAACTGACTGGGCAAGTGTTGGCGGGGTTAAATAAAGGCCAGTTGGATTCAGGGATAAAACCTTTAGAGATCAGAAAGTTTAATTCGTACGGGGGAGATATATTAGAAAACTTAGATAGAGATGCTAATAGAGGGGTTCCCAATTTCAATTTGTTAAGTACTTTCGGATCGAGTATGAGTAGGGCGATTACGGGAGTGTCTAACTTGACTTTGTTGTCATCTACTAACAATGCATTGATGGATAACATTTTAGGTTATATGCAAAATGTGGCCGAGTCGATGAGAAACGAAAGACAGTTTAGTCAAAACGGTCAACAAGCCTTGATAGATGCTCATCATCTAAGAACCAAAACGATCACAACAAAAGACAAATATTCTGGGGAAGATATTAGTACCACATACGTGTTAGACGAAAATGGAAACATCCGTATGTTTACGGATGAAGACGGTGAAACAAAACAAATGACCGTTGGAGATTGGATTACCAGTAAAGACGTATGTGGAGAGAATCTAACAAATGCAGGATGTAGACAATACACAGAAAACACATACGAAAACGTAGTAATTGATTCGAAAGGAAATATAACCGCACATAGAAATATTTATAACGGAAATTCAAGCCAGTGTGGAGCGGATGCTACTCAAAGCGGATCTTATTGTTATGATGAAAGTGATCGAATCGTAACGATTGCCCCTCCTGATCCTAAAGCACTTTTATTAGGAAGGGGAGCGTCTAGGTTAGGAGACATTTTTAACTCAAAAGAAAACGGAATCGGTGATTTGGTCAATGGTTCGTTTGGAAACTTGAATACGTATTTTTCTTCGAACAAATATACAGCGGGACTGTTTAACGAAGTAAAAAACGCTCAAATGGAAAATGATCATAACGCGTCGATAGCGGCCAACGACGTAAACAACAAAGTAAAAATAGCGAACTTGATTGCGAATTACGCCGAATCGGTGTTATACGGTGGAATGAAAACGGGTCAATGGGTAGCGAATCAATCCAGACAAGCAATACAAGACGTAGTAGCAACGGCGCTTTCGAATGCGTTTGATTTACCACCGGACGCGGCGGCGCTTTTGTCGGGTGGTTTAGTTGCTCATTTAGAAGCGGATCGTGCCAAACATCATTTAGAATCTAGACATTTAGGACTTGGGAAACATTTAGATTCGATAGAAGGTAGGGCGTTTGGGATGATAAGCGGCGGGATCTATGATATAGGAATGAGAACCGCTCATACAAATGACCTTGCTGCTTTAAATCGTTGGAAAGAATTTAAGAACAGCATGATAGGTTTTGCAGTACAGAAGTATGGAGAAAGCCAACACTGGTCCCCAGAGTTTACCGGATTTGCATCCCAATATGTAGCCGACTATTTTCAAATGAAACAAGCCAAAGAAGAGTTAGGCAGAAGATCGGGAGCTTTTTCCATAAACTCTGTGTTAGGTGATTTAAAGGTTGGATTAGCGAATTTAGAAGGAATGCGGGGGGAAGTAATAGGAGCGTTAATAAACGGAACGGCTCATATAACTGGGGACTTGGGTTTGACGTCAGAGAGATATGAAAGAGAAATCAATCAGAACCTAAGAACGGCGATCAATGACATAAAACTAAAGAACCTCAAAGACGATATACGCACTTGGAGCGGGGATCAAGTAGGCCTAGCGAGTGCGAGTGTAAAAGAATACGGAAAACAAAACCACTGGGATCAAGCTAAGATAGATCTGTGGTCCAGACAAGCGTCTGACTTTGTAGTAAGACACCAAGCAGAAAGAGAAATACAGAAAAGGGACAATTTACTGTTAGGTGGTAACCCAGCCCTTTTCTTAGATAGAAAATTATTTAGCGGTGGTTTAACGAGTTTAATAACCAAAGGATATAGAGGAGTAGCTACTACATTAGCAGACGTAGGAAATATGTTAGGCGAAGGGGTAGTGTCTTCTGCATTTAGAGATAGTGTATATGACCAGACGAGAGATTGGCGTAATACGATTACACAAGAAGACGTCAAAGCAAGAACCGGTCAAGGAATTATCAATAAATCGTATATAGAAACAGAAATGCGTAACCAGTTGTTTGATGTGATTGGGGAAACCTTTATACCCGGAGACAAGGAAGCGGCGCATAACCTAGGATTATTACTAAAACATCATATAGACGCAAAAGAAGAAAAGAAACAAGCGAAAGAACAACGTCTAAGAGACGCCCAAACGATAGTACAAGTAGCGGCTGCAGCAGCAGCGATATATTTTACAGCGGGAGCGGCATCGGGAGCGGCGAACAGTTGGCTTTCTACATTGGCCATCCAAACCGGAACGACAACAACAGCTTCTGTAGGAGGAGTGTCAACGGTAGTAGCGACAGGACTAACGAACGGCCAAATATTAGCGTTAGCCGCAAGCACAGCGGTAAGCATGGGAGTAGAAGGTAGTATCAACGGAACGAACGGAGCACTATCAGCCCTCGTAAACGGAGTTATCTCAGCGGCGACGATGGGAGTAAGAACGCCTTTAACAGGATATGTAAGCTATACCAAACACCAAAACGCAAACCTCTTAACGGGTCAACATGAGGTAAAAGGAGGCTGGGGAGGCGGGTTCTCAGTGAACATATCAGGAGCGAAAGCATCGGCGTTAGGTGAAGCGATGCAAACAGTAGTATCTGCTATGAAGATGAGTAACTTAAATTTCGGACTGAGTTACAATCAAGACTCGGGACTCGGAATGAACGTAAATACAAACTTTACGAGCGGATTGGGCTTAGGACTTGATTACAACTTTAAGAGCGGAGATTACACAGCGAACGCAAGCTACGACAAAAACCATATCGGTGGACAAAGCTGGGCGAATGCAAGTTTTAATGTATCTGCAAGTAAGACCGGCCATGCAAGTGCGTCTGTATCTTACAACAGTGATGGAAATACAGCGATCCCACAGAGACTGAGAGGAGGCGGAGGAACATTAGATTTTGGTAATGATGGGAAGATAGGGTTGAGTGTGCAAGGTATGAAAGGAGCGACCATCGGAACCTTGACGTATGATACAAATACGCACGGGTTTGAACCAGTGTCTTTTAACAGTAACTTTCAGAACGAATTTAATCAGGGTCAAGCGGCTGAAAATTCTTCGGAGAACCATGAAAGAAACCAAATAGAGATTTTAATGAAAGAGATTAGTTTGGGTAGTAAGATGGACAAACCTTTGTTTACAGAAAGGGAAATAGACTCAGCGCTTCCGAGAGACGGTAAGGGTGGAATCGATATGGAGAATGCGAATCCCGAGAAGTTATTAGAGAAATGGAATGCACACAAAGAAAAAATGTCTCAAACTCCAGAGGGTTTACAGAAGTGGAAGGAAGAAGTAACCCGAGCCGGTGAACGAAGTGGAATTGAAGTAAGATTTAACGAAGGTAAAAGTGCGACTTCTACGTTTGGTAAGTTTGTAACCGGTCTTGTAGGTGATATTGCTCAGAGTTTTGGATTTGCAAACGACGGTAGTAAGATGGTTGATAAGGCCGGGGTTTTTCACTTAGATACTTGTTTTGTGTCTGGGTCCAAAATAACAAAACTAAAAAACAAAAATATTAAAATATACGGAAATATTAATATATCAAGCGCTTCGAACGGAGCAAGTTTGAGCGGGTTTAGTTCCGAAGATTATGAGTTTGCAAATATCGAAGAGATTAGAATCGGTGATGTAGTGCGTTCTTGGAACGAGAATACAAATACGTTTGAGAATAAAAGAGTTACTCAAGTCTTCATGCACGAGGTTCCCCAACTATTCTTTCTGGAGCTTGATGGAGAAGAAGAAATCCATACAACTTGGAACCACCCGTTTAGACGTAAGACGCAGAATGCACAAGAAGTTCAACCGTTTGATTTGAGAGGAGTAGAAAGAAGTTTTACAACTCATGAACATGTAATGAATCCAAGTGGAGCTGTATTGCAGAAACGTAATGCAGAAGAAACGGCTAGTTTGTCCTCGCAGTGGGTGAAAGTAGAAGACCTTCGACTTAGGGATCAGGTATTAAGATCCGACGGAAGTTGGGGAACCGTAACGGGAATTTACTATTACAACACAGAACCTACAAAAGTTTATAACTTAGAAGTAGAGGACAATCATACGTATGTAGTTGGTGGGGATGTATTCGGAATTGGTTATGTAGTTCATAACTATGATTAGAAAATGCGGGATGTATTAGCAAAAGTAAAAACGTCGATAGCTGACAGAATAGCACAGGCGACAGATAGAGAAAGTTTTGATTTTGAGGGTTCGACGTAGATAAGAAAGGGTGGAGAGCCGATTCTTGACAAGAAAGGAAAAGTGATAGGAAAACAACCGCATTACTACGAATCAGCGAGTAATCAATATCACAAAAATGACCGTTTGTATATCGAGCCGACGGCGGACGGAAAAGATATCCAGTTAAAACAGTATCAGAGAGAGGGTGAGTATTATACTAATCCTAAGATATATGACAAATATCTAAACTGGACAGGTAATGTAGACTTTGCGGGCAACTTACCACACTTGAATCCGAGTGATCCGAATTCAGTTAGGTTCCATGTAGATTATACGGACAAGTTTGCAAATGAGCGAGGTTATCACTTTGAGAAGGATGGGAATGGTAAAACGAAAACACATACGATGAACGTAGACGGAGAAAGTCGTAGTTATATCAATACAACAGACGGCGGTCGAGTGTTGCTTGGATATACGGCATCGACTCAAAGAGAAACGTATTACCAGGATTTAACAGCAAATAACAAAAAGATAATATATGAATTACCGAAATCGGGAGATCACTTAGATCAATCAGGGATTTGTAATTCAGCGGCGCCTGGAACTGTAATGCGTGGACTTGGATTTAAGATGACGGATGCCCAAGTCCATGATTTTGGCCGTTCTCAGATAATGATAGCGAGAGAAATCCAAGAATACGGTGTAACACTTGCGAATAAAAAGAACCCAGATGGCATCAAACCGAGTGGAATAACCATTGAAAAGATTTCTGAGAAGGCATTGTCTCATTTTGGTTTTGAAATTCCACAAAAGGGAAGCGTTTACAATGATGTGAAGAAGCCGACGATACCAAAGCGCGAAGACTTTGATTCTGATTTCGCCTTAGAGCAAGAGATGAGAGGGTACAATAACAAACTTGAAGCTCGAGCCAAAAGTTCCTTGGACAAAGTAAAACCTTGGATCATCGACCAGATTAAACATGGAAATGCAGTGGTGGCAGGAGGAGATTTTACCGGATACGGTCACGTAGTGACAATTGTTGGATATGATTCAAAAGGATATATCGTACATGACTCTTGGGGAGATGCAAATGTAAAAAAATACAAAGGCACAGGAACATCGGGCCAATATGTGCATTACCCATTTGACAAATTTTCGCTTGGATATGGATATATCTTAAGGAAGAAGAAATAGGAGATTAGTATGAAGTTCGTATATTCGCTTTTTGTATTGTTTATTTTAGGATTGAGTGTATCGGTTTGGGGACAAGCCGATCCGTATCCAGTTAAAGATTGTATTGGCAAAGATGGAAACCCTGAGTTGTACAAAATCCCGAAGATGAAGGAAGGGGATGTAATCAAAGGCACTTGGTATGATATCTTTTCTGGAACGCCCGGCGATGCTGTGGATTGGGCCAGTAGTTTTTACAAACATCCAAAAATTGCATCAAAATATTCTAATGCAACAAAACCAAAGGACTTTGTAAAACTTAAAGAATGGGCGGAGTCGACTTGTGGAAAGTCATCGCCTTACGGAATTCAATACAACGAAATGCATTCAGCTTGTTTTGATTTGTCTAAGAACAAAGGAATTGGTGAAGTTGTTCTTTCTCCGATTACATTAGAAGAAAAGAATATTTATTTTCAGTTATCTTTTATAACAAAAGACAATTTTATTAACAAGCTATTTACTCAAATTTCCTTTCCCAAAAAAGTGCGTTTTTATTTTTTAATTCCGGAAGAACTGGAAGGTGGTCCGCGAGGAGGGAAGATATTCAAAAACTTAAAACTAGTTTCTTTCCAAGAAGCAGGAATTCCGTTTAAAGAAGGTTATTTGAAGGTTCCGATCCAATCGTATGACAAGATACGAAGCCAATTCAAAGTAGATCGAAAAAAAGTATATCATGATAACATTATCGTGGCGACTGAGATTTTGGAAATCTATGAATCGAAAGGAAACGGAGAGGATTCAAAAACTTGTATCGATGAAATCTCCAATACCCTTGGTGAAAAATATTATCAAAAGGAGCTGATGAAGCCATAACAAAATGGTTTTGCATGAAACGGACAAAACTTTGACTTACAACTGCGAAAGCGATCGAAGCGAAAATACTGCAATGCAATATGATTTAAAACATTGTTACTTTTGAATATACGAAGAATTTGAAATGTTGCTTTGCAGATTGAAGCGAAGAGCGCGTTTTCTCGAAGCGCTAGCGTAGAGAAATTCGCCCCTAACGCACTTGGAGCGGGGATCAAGTAGGCCTAGCGAGTGCGAGTGTAAAAGAATACGGTAAACAAAACCACTGGGATCAAGCTAAGATAGATCTGTGGTCCAGACAAGCGTCTGACTTTGTAGTAAGACACCAAGCAGAAAGAGAAATACAGAAAAGGGACAATTTACTGTTAGGTGGTAGTTTTATTACAGGAAGCCCTGGATCAGTATTGTTGTTAGATAGAAAATTATTTAGCGGTGGTTTAACGAGTTTAATAACCAAAGGATATAGAGGAGTAGCTACTACATTAGCAGTGCCCTAGTCCAAAAACCGTCGTTTGTATAGTTATTTAGAAATTGACTACTAACGTATGTTAAGCGACATTTTGAAACGGAGCCTCGACATTTATATAAATATGATGTAAGCCCCCAAGGACTTTTCGTTTGATAACTTTGGAGGTATAAGAAGAAAAAGTAACAGCTCGACCACAGGGAGAATCTTTGTTAAGAGCAAGATGTGGTCTCCAAAAGTTGTAGTAATTAACATATTCCGATGTAATGGCTTGGGCATGACCCAAAGAGAAGATCGGAATATGATTTAGACATTCTCTCCTTACCGACCCGAACCAACGTTCCATGATACCATTGCACCAGGGTGCAGACATTGGAGTATGAAGAGATTGTATTCCTAGCGATTCTAATCCATTCAAAAGCTTTCTTCCTGAAAATAAAGTATCATTGTCCCAAAGTAAAATTGCAAATTCTGGAAAAAGCGATTTAGCTTCTTGAATTTGTTTCAAAACCCAGTCTCTTGTAGGATTGGTAGTGATATTTAGATGCACAATCTTTCTGGACGCGATATGAATGAAGCTGAGAGAATAAAGAGTAGTTCCGTAAATGGTTTGAATTCTACAAAAATCAGTTGCAACTGTATATTCTTTGATTTGATAAATTAGGTTTAACCAAGTGGTTAGATGGCCTTTGAAAGGATTATTTCGTTTTTGAATTCTTCGAATTATCCTTTTAACGGAAGATAGAGAGATATCGTATCCAAGTAAAAGAAGTTCGGAATGAATTCTGGATGCACCCCAAGTGATATTGTTTACTAACATATCTTTAATATGGTAATATTTTTCCCAGTATTTTCGTAAACTGGGACGTCCTTTCTTTTTCTCAAGTTTCAAAAAATGTGACCATTGTACTTTTAGAATTTTGAAAACATGTAAAACTTGTTTTGGAGAGAATTTCCAGAGAAAGACGAAGATAAGATTTTCTGTGATGAGAAACCAGAGCCAAGGCAAGTCAGAAACAGAACATGAGTTCATTTGGATATTGACACATTTTTTTTAGTTTCGTCATAAAATGTGATAGACGTAAAAATAGAAAGGAAGTTCATATTTATTAATTTGTGAATATAAAAATATATTTAAATCACAAATTAGGTTCAGGAATTTTTTTGTGCTAAAAATATATGTATTGAATCACTTTTGCAAAAACTGGCAACGTTACGTGTACACGAAGCAAATCGTTTTAACGTTAGCCTCTAATTTTTGAGAAAACACATCTGAAGAGGTGAGTCACATGAGAAATAGTTATATGTTGGGTGAAGCAGTGAGAAACCGAATAACAGGTCAAAAGATGTATGTAGACGCGGCTTGGAATCCAGAAGTGACTTGTGTATATTTTGATCCGAAAACGGATGTACTTGTAAAGGTGGAAGTACCTCCAGAAGACTTAGAGAAGGTAGAGGAATTACTTTTCAAGCGTGTATGAATGTATGTTTTAAGATTTGAGTAAAATGTAATACTGAAAAGTAGAGATTAGCAAGGATTTGCCCGGTAAAATACCGGGCTTTTTTTGTGCATGAGCTTTAAAAAAGTAAAGGTTAGAAAAAAAGAAAAACAGAAATGAGAAAGTATATGAGTGTAGTTATATATACGTTTTTGGTTATATCCCTTTGCGCTCAAACAAACTGTATGATTGACGATCCTGGAACGATTTCAGGAGCTGAGGCCAACCAGATTATAACAGAAAGAGTATTGATAAAGATGTATAGTTGTGGACTTGTGAAATATACGTATGATCCGAAAGATAATAATCCGGACCCGAACATGCGAGCGCTTTCTAAAGAAACGGCAAATATATTTTTCTTAATGGCGACGATATTTGTGAGGTTTGAAGCTTTGGGACTTTATGAAAGATACAAGTTGAAAGACATTCATGATTGTGCGGACGACTTGGATTTAGTAAAATGCGAAGAACTAGAAAGAGGATGGAATACGGACGTCAACATGGGCTGGTTTATTGGTAGCTTGGTATGTAAGGACGTGCAAAATAGATAATATTCAGTATTTTAAATGTGGTATTTTGGAAAAGATTCTATTAGCCCGGTGAAAGGCCCGGGCTTTTTTATTTAGTGGGATTTACTGAATTTGATTATAGATTCTTAATGATTTTTTCTAAATCTTTGTCGGAGATATTTTCTTTTTCAGATTTGTCGTAGATGGAAACGAGAAACACAGTTTTTTCTACGAAAACGACGCAAGAAATGACTCTTGCGCCTCCCGATTTCCCTTTAGAAGCGATTGGGATACGGATCTTGTAATAGTTTTGCCCGATTGGAATACCTGAGTTGTTTTTGAGAGAGGGCCAGAATTTTGAGATAGACTGGTATTTTTTAGAGAGTTGTTTAAGTTCCTTCTCAAAGTGAGGAGGGCTCGATTTTAAAGTTCGTCTAAAAGTTGTTTCATTAATTTGGCTTTGCATTTCCCCGCTCGAATTAGTTTTGCTTCTTTAAATTTTTGTTTGATACCATTTAGAATTTCTTTCTTTTCTTTTTCGGTTAGGATTTTGAATTTTACAGAGGAAAGAACTTTTAGAATTTAGAGAAGTGCTTGAGCTTTGTTGTCTTTAATATCGAGAAGGATTTTCATGTGTTTAATATTTCTTGGGAGATTTGTTATTTTGTATTGATGTGAATGTTCTTACGGATTTTTTCACGAAACAGATATGCTGCAATTAGGTCTTTGATCGATTCCTTTTTTCTTGCGGAAGTGTTGTATTCTTTTGAACATTTCGAGAAGTTCTTGGTCTTCTAAATTTACACGAGCGGCACGTTATCTGAATTCTCATCGAGAAAATAGTTGTAGTTACTCCGAGAACTTCCGTAAGGACTTTTTGAGTTTGTCAGTAAAAGATTTTGAATTTCCTTGTTTATACCAACCGATATGATCGTAATTCAGGTGGGTCAATTGACCGACTTTTTCTTGAGACATTTTTTTCATGACTCTCAATTGGTGAAACTTTCAGGAAATTGATCTTTGATCTTTGATCTTTTGTTTTGACGCCATTTTCCTTCATTTAATCGCTTAAAATTCACTCTTGTCCGATTAAAAAAATTTCTATTTTTAATGTGAATTCGGTGTAAGAAAAAATTTTCTAAAAAGTATGAGTTCCCACAATTTTAGAATTCATTCTTAAAACTGTGATTTGTAATAGTTCCCACATTTTCATAAAAGTTCTATTTCCACTACAATCAAAGTAAGGAAGTTGCTTTTCTTTTGTTTGTATTCTTTTCCATTTTTTTACTCCAAATTCACTTTAAATAATTTGTCGTAAAAAATCATTTTCTTTCAGAAGAAATCGGGACCATGGATTTTTACCCGACCGTCCTATCACTATACAAAATAGCTTAAGAACGGTTCGGAAGTTTTACTACTCGGATGTATGAAAACAATAAGATTCTGAAGCTATTTCAAAACTTTAAAATGTGGGAACTCACATAAAAAAGCCAACAATTGCAAATAAGATATAATTTTTTGAGAATTTCCGAGTCTTTGTAAAATCGCCTATTCATATTCTGGTACTATTTTGATACGTCTGGGTAGTAAAAATTATTTTAGAGCAAAACAACCGAAAGGAGAAGTTTTATTTGTAGAAAACATTCTGCAATTTTAAAACGGATCAAAATACTTTTGAAAAGATAGATGATTTGACGGAATGTGGAAATGACACGTATGTAATCACTTTAAAAAAGTGAAACCTTGAGCTACAAGAAGTTTACAATTTTTGATGTGAGGTCAAAGGTGTGGGGGAAGAATCCGAAATCTTGTAAACGAGGCCGAGAATAATAAGAAGCCAATTCCAAAGCGGATTCCGATTTTAAAGAAAAAACACAATAAAATTCTAATTTAGAAAAAATGAATGTGTAAAAATAAAAAGAATTTTTTGTCTAAAATTCTACAATCCCTCAACCAATCACAAGATTGACTAATTTTCCAGGAACATAAATTTCTTTACGAATTGTTTTCCCTTCCAAGATACCTTTGATCTTATCTAGATTTTTAGCCATCGAAATAGCATCTGATTGAGATACGTCTTTAGGGGCTTTGAATTCGTCTCTTAACTTTCCATTCACTTGAACCACGATTAAAATTTCAGATTCAACGAGATACTGAGGATCTGCTTCCGGAAATTTTTCATAGGAAAGGGATTCCATTTTACCCGAACGTTTCCAAAGTTCTTCCGCAATATGAGGAGCAAACGGGGCCAAAAGAAGAATAAAAGATTCTAAAACTTTTTTAGGTCTTCTATCTGAAGGAGTGAATTCGTTCACAAAAATCATCAGTTGTGCGATCGCAGTGTTAAAAGAAAAGTTTGGAATGTCTTCGTTGACTTTTTGGATTGTTTTATGAAGAATTTTCAATTCTTCCGGAGTAGGTTCGACATCATCTAAACGAAAAGATTCTTGGGAACCAGAATGAAAGAGTCTCCAAATTCTATTCAAAAAACGGAATACACCTTCCACACCTCTTGTGCTCCAAGGTTTAACCATTTCTAAAGGACCCATAAACATCTCAAAGAGTCTAAGGCTATCGGCACCGTATTCTTTAATTACGTCATCCGGGTTGACAACGTTTCCGAGAGATTTAGACATCTTACGTTTGTCTTCTCCTAAGATCAAACCTTGATGGATCAATTTGTCGAACGGTTCTTTGGTGGAAACAGCTCCAATATCAAATAAAAACTTATGCCAAAATCTGGAATAAAGAAGATGAAGTACCGCGTGCTCCGAACCACCTACATAAAGATTTACTGGCATCCATTTCTTTTCTAACTCTGGATCACAAAGAAATCTTCCGTTTTTAGGATCTATATAACGCAGATAATACCAGCAAGAACCTGCCCATTGAGGCATCGTGTTCGTTTCTCTAGTTCCGATTTCTCCCGTTGACGGATCTTTGTATTGGAGCCAATCTTTGGCGAGTGCGAGGGGAGACTCTCCCGTGCCGGAAGGTTTAAATTCTTCTAAATTAGGAAGTACTAATGGAAGCTCTGATTCTGGAATTGGTTTTGTGACTCCAGAAGGATAATGGACCAAAGGAATTGGTTCTCCCCAATATCTTTGTCTTGCAAATAGCCAATCCCTCAGTTTAAATTGTATTTTTTTCCTACCGATTTTTTTGGATTCTGCCCAAGAAATAATTTTAGAAGAAGCGGAAGTATAATCCAATCCGTTGATCGAAATTTCGGAAGAAGAGGAATTGATACACGTAGAAGTTTTAGAATCAAAGGCTGCTTCTGAAATTTCACCTTCGATAACCGGAATAATTTTTAATCCGAAGGTTCTTGCAAACTCAAAGTCTCTTTGATCATGAGCCGGAACGGCCATGATCGCTCCTGTTCCGTATCCGTATAACACATAATCGCTGATCCAAACCGGAATTTTTTGAGAAGGATCTGCAGGATTAAAAACAAAAGTTCCTGTAAAAACCCCTGTTTTTTCTTTATTCAGTTCCATCCGATCCAAATCACTTTTTAAAGAAGAAGTTTTTTGGTATTCTTCCACTTTTTGTTTTTGTTCTGGGGTTGTAATTTCGGAAACGATTGGATGTTCCGGAGCTACTACCATGTAAGTCACTCCGAAAATAGTATCCGGTCTTGTGGTAAAAATTCGGATTCCTTCTAAACCGCTTTGCAGAGGTTTTAAAAATGGAAATGTAATTTCAAGCCCCTCACTTTTGCCGATCCAGTTTTTTTGCATCTCTAAAGTAGAAGGTGGCCACTCGACTAACTCAAGATCTTCTAAAAGGCGATCGGCGTATGCAGTAATTCGCATCATATATTGGCGCATCGGTTTACGAACTACTTCGTAACCTTTACCGACCCATTCTTCCACTTCTTCGTTTGCGAGAACGGTTCCAAGAGCTTCACACCAATTGACTGGAATTTCCGCCTGATAAACCAATCTGAAATCAGAAAGGATTTTCTCTTTTTCGACTGGGGAAAAATTTTTCCATTCTTCAGAGTTGAATTGTCTGTAGTCCAGGCCGTTCGAACCTTGATTGGAAAATCTACGGATGAGTTCGTTGATAGATTCTGCTTTTTTAAGTTCAGGGTTAAACCAAGATTGATAAAGTTGGATAAAGATCCACTGGGTAAATTTATAATAATCTGGATCGGTTGTAGACAATTCACGAGACCAGTCGTAGGAAAGGCCGATCATTTGAATTTGACGACGAAAGTTATCGATATTGTCCTTTGTGGTGATTGCAGGATGAATTCCGGTCTGCATTGCATAACGTTCTGCAGGAAGTCCAAACGCATCCCAACCCATAGGATGCAGAACTTCAAAACCTTTCATCCTTTTGAATCTGGAGAGAATGTCGGTTGCCGTATATCCTTCCGGATGACCTACGTGTAATCCGGCCCCGGAAGGATAAGGAAACATATCCAAGCAGTAGAATTTCGGTTTAGAAGACCGGATATTTGTTTGAAAACTTTTGTGTTCTTCCCAAAATTTTTGCCAAAAAGATTCTACTTCCTGAAACGGATATTGCATTTCGATCCTTATTTTCTGACTGAGTCTATGACCTTAATTAATCTTTGAAATGTTTTACTCAAACAAGATTTACAAAGATCATATTGGTAAAGTTGTGCGACTTTTGATCTGCATCCGGCGCAAATCAAGATGTAGTCTCCTTTCGATTGTGTTTGTTGTTCTTCGAGTAGATACATTTTACTCCCAGATTTATCCATAAAGTTTTGTTTTATTTACAGTGTGTCAATAAATCCGCGAAGACACGAGATCCAACAACATTCCTTCGCGGCGAATTGGAGATTACGTTATAAAAACCAGGTAGTTTAGAGTCAAAAAAAATTAGCCGACATTGATCGGAAATGAGTAGAATTTTTTTTAAAAAAAATCAGATCTTTTGTTTTAAATGGAATACTTTTTTAAAAGCAGGTTTTCAAACTATGATAGTAGAATGCTTGGAAATTTATTTCTTTTTTAAATCCGATAAGGAAAGGTGTTTCGTTTGTTACAAGTAAAAAATTTAAATAAGTCTTATTTAGTTTCCGGAAAAAAACTAGAAGTGTTAAAAGACGTCTCGTTTCAAATTGAAGAGGGTGAATTCATTGCAATCATAGGACCTTCTGGTTCAGGAAAGTCTACTTTGCTTGCAATTTCAGCGGGTTTAGATCGTCCTGACAACGGAGAAATCATGTTAGACGGCGTTCCTCTTCTTCAAAAAGACGAAGACGAGCTTGCTAAACTAAGAGGGGAGAAAATAGGTTTTATCTTTCAGAATTTTCAGTTGATAAAATCTCTCAATGCATTGGAAAACGTCTCGTTACCTCTTGTCTTAAATTCAAAATTGAGTTCTACGGAGATTAAAGATAAAGCTTTAACTTGGTTGGAAAAAGTTTCTATGAAAGAAAGAGCGTCCAACTTTCCGGGACAACTTTCCGGAGGAGAAGAACAAAGGATAGCAATTGCAAGATCTTTTATACACAATCCTAAAATTCTTTTTGCAGACGAACCTACGGCTAACTTGGATAAAAAAAATGGTGAAACGGTAATGAATTTACTCGCAGAGTTGAATCAAAAAACTTCTTCTACTTTGATTGTAGTTACTCATGATCGCTCCGTTGCGGAACTTGCAGATCGTATATTAGAAATGAGTGATGGACGCATTATTAAAGAAATGTATGGAAAGAAAAAAAAATCTTTAAATAAACCAAAAATTCTTTCTTCAGAAAAAA
The DNA here is from genome assembly GCF_900156205.1 of Leptospira interrogans. GTDB lineage: Bacteria > Spirochaetota > Leptospiria > Leptospirales > Leptospiraceae > Leptospira > Leptospira interrogans. Next base: position 175,441 of record NZ_FTNA01000007.1, on the reverse strand, counting down.
AGTCCGTATCTAAACATACTTCTACAAAAAGAAAAGTTTCTGCTAAAAAAAGATGAAATTTAAATTATTAATTCAATCCATCGCGCGCGACTTTCGATCTAGAAAAAGTTCAGCTTTGCAAATTGTCTTGGCGATTGTGATCGGAACCGGTTCTGTTACGGCGATTCACGCTTATAGAGAAGAACTAAGTCGTTCTATTTTAAAAGAAGCGCGGACTTTAATGGGTTCCGATTTGCTCGTTCAATCCTCATCTCCGTTTACTCGGGAGCAAAAAGAATTTATGTCTCAAAGGTTGCCAAAAGGCTCCGAAACCTCTGAACTCGTGCAGTTTGCTTCTATGCTTCGCAATCAGGAAAACGACGAAACTACACTTTCTTTGATTAAAACAGTGTCCGGGAAGTTTCCTTATTACGGTGAAATCATTACTGAACCCGCAGGTGTGTATCGTAAATTAAAAGAAGGTGAAATTCTTCTCGAAGAAAATTTAATTAAAAATTTAAAACTTAAAATTGGTTCTTCTGTTTCGCTCGGAGAAAGAGATTTTATTTTAAAAGGAAAAGTAATCAAAGAGCCAGGGATTGCGGGAAGTTTTCTTTCAATGGCTCCTACCGCGATTATATCTGGTTCTTCTCTTGTATCTACAGGATTGGAACAAAGAGGATCTAGGATCAGCTATATGATAGCGGTCAAACTCAAAGATCCTTTGATTGCGGGAAAATATAAAGAAAATCATTTCAAAGAGTATATTCAAAAAGACTTAACTCTTTACGATTCGACAGAAACTAATTCCGGTTCTAGAAAATTTTTAACTAACACTTTGGATTTTTTCAGTCTACTCGGTTTATCCGCGTTTTTTTTAGGAGGAATTTCCATCTTACTTGTAAGTAGAGCGGGTATTAGAGAAAAATCCGGGGCGATTGCGGTCTTAAAGTGTTTGGGAGCAAGTCCTAATGCTGTAAGTTGGATTGTATTAGGAGAATTATTTCTATTTTCTTTGATCGGATCTGTTTTCGGAATATTATTTGGAAATATATTATTGAAATGGATTCCAGATCTAGCAGGAGAGGAAATACTCAGTTTTCAACCTACGATAGGATTTTCTTCCTTGTTTTGGGGGCTTTTGATTGGAGTTCTGATTCCATTTTTTTCTTCGATTGAATCGTTGATCGAAATTAGAACGTTAAAACCAATCCTTGCTCTCAAACAGGAATTTCAGGAAGAAACAAATCAAATTCCTAAATTTAGGGTCACTCAGATTTTGGGTTATTTAATTTTATTCGTTTTATTTTTCGCTTTGGCTTGGTGGGAAACGGAAAGTGCTCTAAAAGGTTTGATTTTATGTTCTATTTTACTAATTCTTCCGTTAATCATATTTTTAGTATATTCTGGAATTAGAATATTTATATCTAGGCTAAGGGATCGAAATGACTTTTCTCCTTTTGTTCGGTTTATCGTTGGTAAATTTGACAGACCTGGAACGTCTCTTTCCCTTTCGATCATAGGATTGACAAGTTCTCTATTTATTCTTCTTTTATCTTTAATTGTAAGTGAAAGTCTTTTAGAATACAGCGGAGCCAAAGATAAAGAAAGAAGACCCAATCTGTTTGTTTTGGATATTAGAGCCGAACAAAAAGAACATTTTGAGGAAGTTGCTAAGGAATTTGGAGCAGAGAAGTTGATAGTCGCACCCGTAATTGGAGCTAGATTATCTAAGATCAACGGCGAGGTGGTAAAAAAAGACGAAACCGAATCTTCCGCGTTAAGAAGAGATTGGAGATCCACCGCGAGGACGAGAGAATATTTTCTTTCCTATAGAAATGAACCGTATCCTACGGAAAAAATAGTGGAAGGAGATTTTTGGAGAAAAGGAGAAGAAGATCAGATTTCAATCGAAAAAGAATTTTCTACATATCTAAAAGTTAACTTAGGAGATAGTCTTTCGTTTTTGGTCAGTGGAGTTGAAGTAACAGGTGTTATACGAAATTTTAGAACCGTAAACTGGGCGGATATGAGACCTAACTTTGTGGTTTTGTTTTCCAAAGGGATTTTGGAAAAGGAGCCTAGTTATTATTTGAGTTCTTTAAGAATCGAATCAGAAGAAAAAAGATATGACCTTCAAAGAAATCTGATTTCGAAATACCCGAATTTGACAATCATCGATACGGATAAAGCCGTGCGTGCATTTTTAGGAATTTTGGAAAAGATTTCCTTTACAATTCAGCTGATGACCGGATTGATTTTAGGCGCTTCTTTATTGCTCGTTTTAACCGCTTTAAATTCAAGCCGTAAAGAAAGGATCGAAGAGACTACTTTATTACGTATTATAGGGGGAACTTCTGTTTTTTTAAAAAAAGTTTTTTTGTGGGAAGGAATTCTTTTGGGTACGTTTTCATTTTTGTTGGCTTTGTTTTTGGCTTGGATTGCGAGTATTTTAATAGGTAAACAGGTTTTAGAAATAGAAATGTCTTATCCATTTTTTGAATACTTGTTTGTTTATATATTTACGATTTTTGCAACTACTTCGGTTTATTATCTGAATCTGAGAGGAGAATGGAAAAATCCTCCCGTGAGTTTTATGAAGGCGATTTAAAATTTGATTTTACTATTTTAAATTTTTATAATAAACTTTTAATTTTATCGTGGTTATAAAATGAGAATATTGTTTCTTCTCTGTAAAACAACAAGTCTAGAAAAACGGATTCCTTACTTCGAAACCACGTTGTTAAACAGAACAGAATTTTAAGTAACGTGAGTTCGTGGAGAAAATCTGGGAGAATCGCTCGCGTTACAAGTTGTGAGGGATTAGTGGCGAGTGGTTAAAAACTTTACAAAGTTCCCTAATCCCTAACTCCTAACCACTCGTTACTTGAATTACTTTCGCCTTTTTTAATATTGATTGAGAGTCTTATCAATTTGAAGCGAAAAGTTTGTATGTCGAAATATTAATTTGAGCGGAACAAACCTTATAATTGGAAGCGGTAGGACAAGAAGCTGTTCCACCTACTTTACAACCTTTGTCTTGACATTTTTTTCTGTTATCAAATGTATCAGAACCGGTGTATCTGCAATAATCTCTACAAAGATCTGTAGAACCAGAAGTACAAATATAACAACCATCTGCGGAAAGATCTTTAATTAGAAATAAAGAAATTAAAATCGTGAAAGTAAAAAACAGGCCTTGAAATTTTTTCATACCTTAACCCCTTGATTGATGATCTTAGAAATTTTAACTTTGTTGTAAAGGTTAAAAAGACTTTAGAATTGTCTTAAAGTTTCAAAAAAGTTAAACGAGTATGTTCGTTTAGTAAATGTTAAAGGACATTAGAGTAATTGAAAAATTCAATAATGAAGATTAACAAAATTGATTGAATCATTCATTTCAATCAAATAGAAATAAACGGAGAATTCATTTTTAACTCTATTTATAAAATCCAAAAAACTGGGAGTAATGTGTAAAAAAATTTTAGAACTAGCTCCTACGTTTGCAAAGATGATTTATACTTAAAGTTTATCCCAAAACCATAAAGATTGAAATATTCACACAATTTTTAACAGTGACAAAAATCTAGAATCGTCAGTCAAAGCGATGGCCTTCACATTCATTTTTTGCAGCAAAAATAAACTTTGATAGAACTGATTTTTTATATCGAACTCAAGTTAAGAGAATCTTTATAAAACGAATTTTTAATTTGATGACGATCACCAAACGACGATTTCATACAGAAATCTAATAAGACGATCAGAGGTTCCTTCTTTAATTTAACATAGGGTCTTTTGTATGTTCTACGAAATATTTATAAATTCCACCCTTGCTTCTGAGAGCTTCTTGCCAAGTAGTTTCAGGATCTTGATTTAAAACAAAGTCTTTAGAGGCTTCGTGAATTACCCAGGACTTGCGATTCATTTCCGTTTCCAATTGCCCTGCACCCCAGCCAGAATAACCTTGGAATACATGAAATTTGGAAGAAGATTTTAATAATTCTAGAAGAGTATCAAAACTTCTCGCAAGATATAAACCCGGAATTATTTCGATTCCCGGTTGGGAAATTTTATTATCTTCATGTAATACGGAAATAAATGTAGGATCTACTGGGCCACCTGAATAGATAAGTAGGTTTCGGCTAACGTGATCTGGAATACCTTGAATTACTTCTCCTATAGATGCTTCTTGTCTTTTATTGAGAACTAAACCAAAGGCTCCTTGATTGTCATGTTCCACCATTAGAATGACGGTTCGATTAAAATAATCCATGACGATCGAAGAATTGGAGATTAAAATTTTTCCGCTGTAATTTTCTTCCATATTTTAACCAATTTTAGACTGGATTACTTATTAGAAGTTCCGTGAATTTCCGAAAGAATTTGATAAGCAATTTCTAAAGTAGAAACGTCCGAATTTCTATTCACGATCGGTTCTATTTCTTTTCTGATACAACGGATAAAATGTTCGTGTTCTTGTTTGAGAGGATTGTCTTTATGAACGAATATTTTTTCCACGATTGATTCCTGGCGATATTTGATCTCTTCGGATAAAAGAAGAATGTCCGAAGTGGCTTGTCTATGTAGTTCTATTTCTTGATCCGTAAAATCGAGCATGATATAGACGTCTTTCTGAGTGATATTCAAGGTTCTAATTTTTGCTTGAGTTGCTCTGGACGCAGTAATACTTGCTAGGCATCCGTTTTCAAATTCGAGTAACACATTTGCAACGTCTTCGTGATCGGATGATACCTTTTTACCTGAGGCAGAGAGTTTTTTAACGGGAGAATTTACCAGGTTCAGCACAATATCAATATCGTGAATCATCATATCTAGGACAACTCCGACGTCTTTAATTCTAGAATTAGAGGGAGCTAGTCTTCTAGATTCTATCAACAAAGGATCTTTTACAATTTTACTTAATTCTAATACTGCTCCGTTAAATCTTTCCACGTGGCCTACAAGAAGAACTAAATTTTTTTCCCCAGCGATTTTTACGAGTTCCTTGGCTTGATTGGTAGTTTCAGCAATAGGTTTTTCGACTAATACGTGTTTGTTGGCTTCTAATGCTTTTTTGGCAATTTCATGATGCAAAAAAGTAGGAACTGCAATTACAACCGCATCTGTTTTTGAAATTAATTCGTCGATTGTAGAGAATGCTAGAGTTTTATGTTTTTCTGCGATTTGTTTTGCTCTTTCTAAATCCGAGTCGTAAATTCCAACTAGGGTTGCGTCGTTAAGGGTTTTGGCAACGTTTACGTGATACTGGCCCATATGACCGGTTCCGATCACGCCGAGTTTAACTCTTTCTGTCATTGTATTTCCTTTTAGTTCTGCGATCAGGTTGTGTTTTTCGAAAAATGGTTTCTCGAATTTTTACCAAGGTTTGTCCTAAAAATTTTACAGTTTGGTAATTTCTTATCATTAAGAAATAGATAAGATTAGGACCCACCTTTAAATAATCTCTATAAAATCTGAAGACAACGATCGTCCAATTAAATTCCTATCATTTTATGATCATCAAATTTATAAAGATGCCTTTAGTAAAAACCGATCTTTTTGTATTCTCAAATAAAAGAATGAAAAAAGATCGAAATCCTTTTACTTTGTAAAGATTTTTCCTTTGGATCCTGGAATGTTTTCTCCAGATTCTCTTGCAAATTCTTCGATCAATTCTCTTTGTCTTCTTGTAATTTTTTTAGGAATTTCAATCTTCACGATTACGTGTTGATCTCCTTTTCCATAGGCACCTAGATAAGGCATTCCATGACCTTTCAAACGGAAAACTTGGCCGGATTCTGTTCCTTCGGGAATTTTCATCTTTGCCTTTTTACCATCGATCGTAGGTACTTCGATTTCTGCACCTAAGATTGCTTGAGCCAGAGAAATCTTTCGAACTAGAATTAGATCATTTCCTTGACGTTCGAAAAGTTCGTGTTTTTTGATATGGGTTACAACATATAAATCGCCGTGAGGTCCACCGTTGGGTCCGGCTTCTCCTTCCCCAGAAACTTTCAGTCTGGAACCGGTTTCCACTCCGGGGGGAATTTTGATATTGATTGTTCTACGTTTTTCTTGAAGGCCTTGTCCGCCGCAAGATCTGCAAGGATTGGAAATGATCGTTCCTTTTCCTCTGCAAGTAGGACAGGTTGTCGCTACAGAAAAAAATCCCTGTGTTCTTCTGATTTGGCCTGAACCGCCACAATCGGGACAAGTAGCAGGTGAACTTCCTTTACTCGCTCCTGAACCGTTACAATCTACGCAAGATTCTAAACGTGGAATTTCAATTTTGTATTCTCTACCGAGAGCCGCATCTTCTAAGGAAACTTCTAAGTTATAACGTAAATCGGAACCTCTTTGAGGACCAGATCTTCTTCCGCCTCCAAAACCGCTGCTCCTGCCCCCGCCAAAGAAATCACCGAAAATATCTCCAAAGTCTCCGAAGATATCTGAAAAGTCTGTATAGGCCCCTTGGCCAAAACCTCCAGCCCCTCCGCTGACGCCGGCTTTTCCGAATTGATCATAGGCCTGACGTTTTTTAGGATCTCTTAGAATCTCGTAGGCTTCGGTGGCTTCTTTAAATTTTTCTTCGGATTCCTTATTTCCCTTATTCTTATCGGGATGGTATTTGATTGCTAATTTACGATACGCGGATTTGATTTCCTCATCATTAGCGCTCTTGGAAACCCCAAGAATATCATAGTAACTTCTTTCACTCATTGTTTCATTCCAAACTTGCGTTGAATGTTTCGTTCTTACTTTTCGACTTTGTTTTCAACACTTTTGACAATTCCAAAAGACCGCGTAAAAAGTTTTTAGTTTTATACGCGGCTTGTATTTATTAAAATTTTTCGATGTTCCAAAACTTAAATTCATTATATTCGGGAAATCTAAATTAGAAACGTCGAACATATTTTTTGATCTTATGGATTTAAGACCCCTTTGCGACTTTCTTTTTAAGTTTTGCGGAAAATCTTCTATAGAGTTTTACTCTTTGTAGATCATTCCGCATTTACTCATTTACTTTTTCTCATCGTCTACTACGGTATAATCTGCGTCGACGACCTTTTCTCCGTTGTTCGTGGAGTTGCCTTGATCGTTCGAACCAGCACCACCATTGGGGCCTCCTGCAGCGGCTTGTTCTGCTCCCGGGGCACTTTGCGAATAGACTTTACTCGCAATATCGGTAGCGATTTTAGAAATAGAAGCCTTTGCGGATTCTATTCTTGCTTTATCGTTACTTTCAATTGCTTCTCTTGCGCGTTTGATTTCGTCGGTTGCGAGTTGTTTTTCATTCGCGCCAATTTTATCTCCCGCTTCGTTTACGGTTTTTTCAAGAGAATACGTAAGGGTATCTAATTCGTTCTTTGCTTCGATCACTTCTCTTTGGGCCTTATCTGCGGCTGCGTGCGCTTCCGCGTCCTTGACCATCTTTTGAATTTCATCTTCGGATAATCCGGAGGAAGATTCGATTCTGATCTTTTGTTCCTTACCGGTTCCAAGATCTTTTGCCGATACGTGAACGATTCCGTTTGCATCTATGTCAAAGGTCACTTCGATTTGAGGAACTCCTCTCGGTGCGGGTGGAATTCCGATCAGATCAAAACGTCCGAGCGTTCTATTTGCGGAAGCCATTTCTCTTTCACCTTGTAGAACGTGGATCGATACCGCGGATTGGTTATCCGCAGCAGTAGAGAACACTTGTGATTTTTTCGTAGGAATTGTAGTGTTTCTTTCAATCAACTTGGTCATCACTCCTCCAAGAGTTTCGATTCCAAGTGAAAGAGGGGTTACGTCTAAAAGAAGAACATCTGAAACTTCTCCCGCTAAGACCCCACCTTGAATTGCTGCTCCGATTGCTACTACTTCGTCTGGGTTTACGGATTTATTTGGCTCTTTACCAAAAACTTGTTTAACCAATTCTTGAACTGCGGGAATCCGGATCGAACCACCAACTAAAATCACTTCATTAATATCGGAAGCTTTTAGGCCTGCGTCACGAAGTGCGTTCTCGCAAGGAATACGAGTACGATCCACAAGAGATTTTGTAAGCTGATCGAACTTAGCTCTAGTAAGAGTCATGTCCAAATGTTTTGGGCCAGAAGCGTCCGCAGTGATAAATGGAAGATTGATCTGAGTGGACATCGTTCCGGAAAGTTCAATTTTTGCTTTTTCAGCGGCTTCTTTTAACCTTTGAACTGTATTCTTATCAGCGGAAATGTCGATTCCAGTTTGATTCTTAAATTCGGAAATCATCCATTCCATGATCGCCATATCGAAGTCATCTCCTCCGAGATGAGTATCTCCGTTTGTGGATTTTACTTCAAAAACACCATCCGCGAGTTCCAAAATGGAAATGTCGAACGTTCCACCTCCGAGGTCATAAACCGCAATTTTAGAATTTACATTTTTCTTATCAAAGCCGTAGGCAAGAGCGGCCGCGGTTGGTTCGTTGATGATCCTTTCCACTTCCAAACCAGCAATTCTTCCCGCGTCTTTGGTTGCTTGACGTTGTTCGTCATTGAAATAAGCCGGAACGGTAATTACCGCTTTAGTCACTTTTTGACCGAGATAATCTTCCGCGGTTTGTTTCATTTTCATGAGTACACGAGCGGAAATTTCTTGGGGAGTGAATTCTCCTGCGGAGGTTTCAAATTTAACTCCTTCGTTTCCGGAACGAATGACTTTGTAGGAAACGTGTTTCATTTCCGATTCGCATTCGTTCAATCTACGTCCTATAAAACGTTTTGCGGAACGGATCGTATTTACCGCGTTCGTAATCGCTTGGTTTTTTGCGAACTGACCGATTAGAGTTTCTCCTTTTGCGGTAAATGCTACGATCGAAGGAGTGGTTCTTGCTCCTTCTGAGTTTTGAATAACGACCGGGTCTCCACCTTCCATCACGGAAACGACCGAGTTAGTAGTTCCTAAATCGATACCTATAATTTTTTCTTTGGACATTTGTTTTCTCCTTTATACTTCCCTGAGATTCTAATTATGATTTCGGTTTACCAATTCGAACCCTTGCAGGTCGAAGTGTAAACTTATCTTCGTTTTCCTTATAGTAATAACCCGGTTGATAGACGTCTATTACAGTCTCTTCCGAGTATTGGTCTCCTTCTTCCGAAGAAAGGGCTTCCATAGACATAGGGTCGAACGGTTCTCCTTTTGGATCAAAACGAATTACATTCGATTTTTCTAATACGGAATAAAATTCCTTCAAAATCATTGTAACTCCATCCACAAATGGTTTTAGTTCTTCCGAGTTGGTTTGAGTTGCTCCCACTCTTTCTAAATTGTCAATTGGATTTAGAAAACCGCTTACAAGAGATTTGACCGCTTCTTTGCGGATTGAAACGAATTCCTGAGCAGAGCGACGTTTGAAGTTTTGAAATTCAGCCCTTTCTCTTGCCCAAGAATCTTTCAAAGACTCTATCTCTTTTTTTGCGGATTCCAATTCGGTTTGTAGTGAAGTTTCCGTCTCCGCCGTTTCCATTGACTCAGTTTGTGTTGTTTCAGTCGATTCTTCAGAATTCATATTTTCTAATTTACTTTCCTCTAATGTTTCTGATTGAGATTTTTTCTCATTGGCCTTTGCTTCTTCCGAAGTTTTATTGTTTGACGTTTCGGCCATATTGAATTCTCCCTTATTTACTAATGCGAGTCACCATTTCGGAGACAAGTTTCGACGTGAAGTCGACGAGCGGTAAGGCTCTATTGTAATCCATTCTCTGAGGTCCTATAATTCCCAAGGCTCCGATCTTTTTTTCTCCCATTTTATAGTTGGAAGTGATAATGGAAACTCCGGACATACTTCTATCACCGTCTTTTCCGATGATCGTAAATACTCCGTCTTGGTCGATGTATTCGGAAAAAAATGCTTTTAAAAATCCTTGATCGTCCAGAAGAGAAAGAACTTGAGAAAGTTGTTGTTCTTCGTCTCTGAAATTCGCGTAAAGATTTTTAAATCCGTCTATATATAAAGTTACTTCGGAATTATCTGGTGTCATTGCGGAAGAAATCAGATCTGCGATCCTAATAAAATCTTCCGGTCCGTCTTTTCGGATCATCAATTTTGGAATGATTACATTCTGAATTTCGTATATATCGTAACCTTTTAGATTATCATTTAGATATTTAGAAACCTGATAAAGCGCTTCCTGAGAATAATTTTGATCCACGAAAATATTTCTGTGTAATACGGTTCCCGATCTCATGACAAGTATCATTAGAATTTCGTCTCCACGAACGTGGATGAGTTCTATATGTTTCAGAGTATCTAAATTTTTTGCAGGTCCGATTACAATTCCCGCTGCGTTTGATAAAGAAGAAAGTACCGATGCAGTTGCCTTTAATATCTGATCGAGTTTAAATTGCATCTTCAGATATTCTTGTTGAATTCTTTGTTTTTCTTTTAGAGTCAGCTCGTATAAAATTACAAGAGAATCTACGTAAAAACGATAACCCCTCTCTGTTGGAATTCTTCCACCCGAAGTATGTTTGGACGCAAGATAGTCGAAGTCTTCTAAGTCCTTCAATACGGTTCGAATTGAAGCGGGTGATAGCCCTATATCGTGTTTATCAAAAAGTGTTTTAGAACCTACGGGTCGATTCTCTTGGATAAACTCGTCTACAAGTGCTTTTAGAATTCTTTTATGGCGCTCTGTCAAATCCATAGCTCTGGCACTCTTAATGTTAGAGTGCTAATTTATACATTTAGTTTCTGAATTCCTTTAAAAAATGTCAAGGAAGAAAGTAATCTGATTCCGTTTTGGTTTAAAATCTTGTTTTTTTTAGCATTAAAAAGGGGAGAGTGCCGGAAAAATTCCAATAAAAGTGACATAATATTCTTATTTGAATATTAAAACCGATCGTTTTGGAATGTTTGTGAGATTTGTATGAGTTCCCACATTTCAAAGTTTTGCTGTAAAATTCAATGTGAGTTCAGCCAGATTCATTTTTCTGAAAAAAACTGGAACTCTGCAGATCGATTCTTTCAATGTGGGAACTACCACAGTTTAAAAAATAGAAGCTTATAACAATTGAATCTGTAGCATTTCAAGTGTGGGAACTCTCACAAATCCATATTTTACGATAAAACTTTGAAATGTGGGAACTACCACCCAGAAGCTATAATGATAGATTAGCTATTTAAGAAACTTAATTTGTAGGAACTACTTCCGAGAGTATATCTTTTACAGTCAGATTCTAAAAATCGGGTCATGTAACTACTGATTAATCTTGGGAAGCTAAAAACTGGAATCAATTATTCTCATAAGTGAATGTAGGAACTCATACCTTTAGAAAATTTTTACTCGCGCCGAACTTCATGTAAAAATGGGATTTAAACTTTGATGGCCGCAAAACAGCGGTTTTGTGCAAAAAATCTAATTGGACGTGATCCTTTTTGTATTTCATAGTAGTTCCCACATTTCAAAGTTTAGCTGTTAAATCCACGATTGTGGTAGTTCCCACAGATTAATTCGCATAATAAATTTAGAATATTCATTTTTTATGATTTAATTCGGGTAGTTCCTATATTTATTTTTTACGGAAAAATCAGATTTTTATAAAACGAATCTCTTACGCTGAACTCACGTTACGGTTTGGACGCATAAAAAGAATACTATGTTGTGCTTGTTTCAAAACTTAGAATGTGAGATCCTTTCAAAAAAGCCAACCATTCTAGGTTTGACGCAATTTCGCGAGGAACTTCTATATCTTTAAAAAAATTGCTCGTAATTTTGAGTATCATTTTCATGCGTCCGAATAGTAAGTAGAGCGCAAGAAAACAAATAGTAACAATATTAGAGTTGTTGAAAAATTAATTCTCCGTTGTGTTGAAATGGACAGTTGAAGCAGTTTTCCTAATCTTCCATTATAGAATTTACAACAACTCGATTGCTCTAGTTGAGTATTGTTAGAAACAAATTCTATTTCACATTCTGAAAAGCGAACAAAATCTCTCTTGAAATAATTTGACAAGTTTCGATATATCTTTGTAAAACTTCATCTGTATCATCATAAATTTTTGGATCAGGATAAGGAAGGCTAATTCTTGCATCTGCACCAGGAACAAACGGGCAAGATTTGTCTGCTGAAGAACAAACCATAACGGCGATAAATTTTTCATTCGGATTGATTGAGTCAGAATATAGTTTTGAGAATCCAAGAATCGGTTTATCTTTAGTACTAATTGTAACTGAATACTTTGGATTTTGATTCTTTTCGTACTTTTGTTCTATCTGAAAGCCTATGTTTATTAAAGCTTGCACCGAATTCTTGAAAAATTCGGTGACTTCAGTTCCTCCTGAATAAGTTTGAATACTCTGAATCCCAAGATATTTGGCCGACGTGTAAGCCAACATTTGAGCAATTTGGCTTCTTCGAGAATTATGTGTACAAACAAAAAGTAGTTTCGCAAAGTTATTTTTAGAAATTTCTTGTTTTATATTTTTTGAAAATTTGAGTAAAGTTTCCCTTCTAAAGTCACTAATGAGAGAATACTCTGTTTCTCTATTCTTTAGAAATAATTTAAGCGGTTCAAATAAATCATTCATATACGGTATTCTCGGGATTATTTTTTATATGTCGTTGTAGTAATTTTTTACTAAAAACGGGAGATGTATTCTCCAAATATAGGATTTTTTTTGAAATAAAAAAATGACAAAATGTTTCTAAAATCTTATTTAAAAGCTAATGAATTTTATCAAAGATGTCGGGTTCTTCTCGGCTTTTGAAAGTTGTGTTCAAACTAAACTCTAACATGACTCAATAAAGGATTGTAATCTTAGCATTTCTATAAAATTAAATAACTTAAATCTTTGTCACAAAACTTATTCTATAACAAAATATGTTATATAGTTTTGAGTAGTGATCTTAAATTATTCGATTACAACTTCAAAACAGCTCTTTTCAAAATTTAAGTTTTGGCCGATCTTGTAAGAAGAGAATGAATTCCCGTAAAACTAGACTCACGATTTTATTTTCCTTTCTTTGTATTTTATTTTGTGTGCTAATTGGAAGAGTCATCTTTCTCACGTTTTGGAATGAACGAGAAGTAGTTCTAAAAACTGGAGATAGAATCATGAGAGGTGCTATCTACGATCGAAGGGGAATTGAACTCGCGATGACAGTAGATTCGGCAACGATCGGAATTTATCCAGCAAATATCTACGATCCAAATTTTACCGCAGTTCAATTGGCTCCTTATTTGGATATGTCTGCCGAAAAAATCGAAGCTATGATTCGAGAAAAGAGCCGCTATTTTCTTTTAAAGAGAGAAATCGACGAATCTCTTGGTAACAAAATTATGGATCTCGCACTTCCAGGTGTAAGAAGGGAAAAGGAATACAAACGAGTTTATCCACATGGCAATCTCGCTTCCAGTTTGATTGGTTTTACAGGAATGGATGACGACCGGGCGCTTTCCGGTTTGGAAGTTCAATACAATCAAGACTTAATGACTCCAACTGAATCTGATTCGTCTAGGGGCAGTAATTTACACCTAACAATTGATGGTTTGATTCAGTATAAGCTTGAAAAGGCTCTCGGAAAAAGATTCGAAGAAACCGGCTCTAAAAAAGCTATCGGGATTTTAATGGAAATCAATACCGGAAAAGTTCTCGCTTCTGCTTCCTTTCCTGCTTTCGATCCAAATCAATATAACGAATCGGGGGAAGATTCTCATACAAACTGGGCAATTCGTCACGTCTACGAACCAGGCTCTACGATGAAAATTTTTTTGGCATCTGTACTATTCAATGAAAATCTAATACGTTCGGATGAAAAATTTCATTGTCCCGGATATGTGGAATTTGGAAAAATAAAGATCAAATGTACAGAAGCTCACGGACACTTGAATTTAGAAGAGATCCTTCAATATTCCTGCAATGTTGGGATTATCAAAGCTTCCCAAAAAATTCCAGAAACATTACTTTATGATTATATGAAAAAATTTCAATTTGGAGAAAAAACAGGATTTCTACCAAACGAATCTGTAGGTTATTTTCCTCCTTTGAAAAAATGGACTCCCGCGACTTCTATGTTTATGGCAATTGGTCAAGGGATTTCCGTGACACCGATTCAATTGGTTGCTTCGGCGGCTTCTGTTGTCAACGGAGGAAGGATGTTGATTCCTAGAGTGGTTTCTCATTTCAGCGATTCTTACGGAGAAATTCTTCATGAGTTTAAAACTCAAGAAACTCCGATTGGAATTAGAGACTATACTACGGAAAAAATTCTTAGAGCGATGACTAGAGTGGTTCAATCTGGAACTGGAAAAAACGCTTATATTCAGGAATACTCAATTGCTGGTAAAACTGGAACTGGTCAAAAAGCTGTTTCCGGAAAAGGTTATGTGGAGGGTTTGTGGTCCGCTTCTTTTTTAGGATTTTTTCCGGCGGAACGACCTAAGATTGTAGGTTTGATTCTTTTTGACGAACCGAAAGGTGGAACTCATTCCGGAGGTGGATTGGCCGCTCCGGTTTTTAAAGAAGTTGTAGAAAATATCATTCCAATTATTGAGCAAGGAGAAAGAACCTTAAACGTTTCTTTAAAACGTTTTCAAAGGAAAAACACAAAGACGACTAACGTGGATGGAATTCCAGATTTAATTGGAAAAAGCAAACGAGAAGTTTTAGAAATAGTAAGACCTCTTGGGATTTCGGTTAAATTTCATGGAAGCGGGTTTTGTTACGAGCAGGAACCCGCTCCTGGAAAAAAAATCGAAAACGGAAGACTTAATTTATATTTTAAGTAAATAATATATTCTAAAATTATGATTTATTCGACTTCGTCGGTTCTTGAAAAAAACTTAAAAAGTTTATCCGTTGTCTTTCCTTCGATACGGGAAAAAGTTCTTAAATCAATTGCAACTTCTTCTTCCAACCTATTCCAATTGGAAGGAACTGACATTTCAATTTCTCCGGTAATTTCTATTTCTCAGAGTTCGGCCTCTATTCCCCAAATTTCAACTTTTAATTCTTCTCTAGAAATTAAAACTTCCAAAACCGGACATCCTGTTTTGATTGCGGATGGTATCGCACTTCACAGTCTGATAGACCCGATTACTGAATCCAAGCGTCTTCTGGAGGGTTTAAAAAAAGAAGACGAGGAAAGAGTTTTTCTTTTTTTTGGTGCCGGAATTGGTTATGTAATTCAAGAAAGTTTAAAGTTCAAAAATGTAACCGCTGTTTGGATGGAGGTATCTCCCGAAATTTTACGTTATGCACTTTCTATTTTTGATTACTCCGATTTTTTAGAATCCGGTAGACTTAGAATTTTATTGTCTCCTATTTTAGAAGAGGATCTTTATTCCGCTTTTAGAGGAATTTCGGGTTTTCCGATTAGTTTTATTCCACATCGTGGAAGTAATCACTGGAAAAAAAATTCATACGAAGAACTACGTTTTATCTCTGAGAGTTTTTTTCATAAGAAAGACGTGAATATTTCTACTCTAACTCGTTTTGAAAAAATCTGGACTCGAAATTTTATTTCCAATCTTCCTCAACTAACATCGATGGAGCCGATACGTTCTTTATTTGGAATTTGCCAAGGTAAAGCGGACGTTTTAGTTTGTGGGGCTGGTCCTTCTTTGATTCTTTCTTTAAATGATATTAAGACTTATAGAAAAAATCTGGTTTTAATTGCTGTTGATACCGCGTTGATGGTTCTTTGGAATTTTGGAATTGATCCAGATCTGGTTTTCTCAGTTGATCCCCAGGTTCTTAATACAAAATACTTGGAAGGTTATAACGGTAATGCTAAGATCGTCTTTGATCCCACTTCTTCGTATCATTCTTTAAGATTGCCTGGTAAATTTAAAAACGGTTTTTTTACCTCTTCTCCGTTCCCTTTGATTCGAATTCTTTCCTCTAAACCAGAAGAGGAAATTGGAGCTGTGGATTTTGGCGGTTCTGTTTCGACTAACGCGGTAAGCCTTGCGGAAAAGATGGGAGCAAGGAATATCCTTCTTGTAGGTCAGGATCTTTCTTTTCCAAATAAACTTGCACATTGTAAGGGTGCCGTTTTAGAAGAGAGGTTCAATCATATAGAATCTAGAAAATTGAGAAGAGAATATCACAACCATAAACAGATGACCGCTCTCCCCGTAAAAAAAGCGGCTTCAATCCAAGGTGGAGAAATTAGGACCAATGAAAAACTTCTCATTTTCAAAAAATGGTTCGAGGAACATCCTAAAAAAAATCTTTGGTTCAATTTCGGCAAAGACGGCGTTGTTTTGAATGGAATTCCCAACTCGGACTTTTTAAAATATATTCAAGAAAATGAATGTGATTTAAGATTTGTAGAATCCATTCGGAGTCAAATTCTTTTTATCTCCGAAAAAGGACTCGAATCCGATTTTCAGTCTAATTTTTTAAAGGAAAAAACTACTCTCGAAAAAGATGAGGAGAATTTTTCAAGCTATAAATCTAGTTTATCACAAGCATCTGTCAGTAAAACAAACTCATTTTCAAAAAACGAAGATGATCTTACACAAAACTTTTCCCGATTTATGCTGAAGAAAAAAATTCTTTCCGAATTAAATGTGTTATCCGATCAGTTAAAGGTTTTTATTGAAAAAGTAACCCAAGGTAGAATTCTTTCGGATCGTCTATACCTTCAAGTAAAAGAAGAAAATCGTTTTAAAGATCAGATTCTGAAAAATTTAAAAGAGATGGATCGTATTGATGAAGAAGTTTCTTCTCGTAAAGGGCTTACAGAAATTTTGGGTTTGAGTATTCAAAGAACTGTTTTAATGATCACTGAAGGTTATGAAGGTGGTTTGACTTTGGAAGAAAAGAAAAATGAAAGATTAGGAATCGCTAAAAAAAGTTTTCTTTTGTATCAAGGGTTAGAAGAAGCTTGTAAACTTCATTCTAAGTTAATTTTAAAAACGATACAACGTATGAAACTCAGCTAAATTAGAATCCTGGTTTTTATACAATAAGATACTTCAATCGAACCCAAAGAATATTCAAATTTTTTATTTTTCAGTTTTATTTGAAATCATGAAAACTTCTATACTTTATAAAACCCAGAAAGAATAATTTTGTAGATCTTTATAAAATTGGTATTTAAGATTTTATCACAAAAACAATTTCAAAATAAAATATAAGTAATCTGTTTTATATAATTTTGAGTAGAGATCAAATTTCTATATGGAATACAATTTTATAGCTATTACAAAAAGTAAAAACCAATTTTAAAAAGGTTGTACTACTGGTAATTGTATAACAGTTGAATTGAATTTGTACGCGAATCTTTCTTAGAAACGGAATTCCCGACAATCTATTATGCAATTCCCAGTTAATACTTTAAAACAAATTCTGAGATAAAAAAATAAATTTTGGATTCACAAGATTGAATAAAAGATAGAAATTTAAAAATATTAGAATTTTACGATTATCGAAAATACTCCAATCGTACCAATCACAACACCTAAAATCCATTTTGTTTGCAATGATATGGATTTATGAATTTCCACAACTTCGGATTTAATATCCGCCCTATGATCGGCGAAATCCGTTTTTAAGTTGGCAAATTCTGTTTTTAAATTAGTAAACTCTGTTCTTAGATCAGTAAACTCTGTTCTTAGATCAGTAAACTCTGTTCTTAGATCGGTAAATTCTGTTTTTAGATCAGTAAATTCTGATCTAAACTTTGAAAACTCAAATCGAAATTCAGCTTTTAGCTCCGAAATTTCAGAACGAAGTTTACTACCTTCCTCGAGAAGGCGACGTTCAAAACGATCGGTAACAATATCAATTGCAGTTGAATTATTATCTCCAAAAGCACGATTTAGAAAATCTACAAACTCTACAGTTCCTTCTGGACCTAAAAGTTCACCTAAACGTTTAGGAACCTTTTGAACTAACGCAGACATAGTCATAAAACTACTCCTTCAAAAAAAAATAGGCAAGCACAAAATTGCCTTAATTAAAACGGTTCCAGGAATCGATTGATTGGATTTCGATTTTTGATTTTTTTCTAAAACTGAAATTGAAAATGTTCTTTAATAAATAGCGTGAGTTCGACTTAAGAGAAATTAGGAAAATTTTTTAAAAATAAAAGCTCCTACATTCAATAGAGTTGTTGAAAAATTCCATAGAGGCGATTTACAAAACTGCTTCAATTGACTATTTCATAAAACAGAAACAAGATGGAGAATTATTTTTTTAATAACTCTAATTATGAAAATTACAGATCCTAGTTTTTAAAAATAGTAGAGTTCCCATATTTCAAAGTTCTATCGTAAAATATATATATGTGATAATTTTCACAAATTAAATCGCATTATAAATTTTTAAACATTCATTTTTCGTGATTAGAATTTTATGCTTAGCTTATTTAAAAACTTAGAGTGTAGGATCTTCTTCAAAAAGGCCAACAATTTTGGATTGGATACATTTTTGAAAACTTTTGCATTTTTGGTAAAATTGACCGTTAATTTTGGATACTATTTTTATCTGTAGAATAGTAGCGGGTCTTTTAGTTGTCTACTTTATCATTATAACTTCTAGCGGTAATTTCCACGTTTATTTTTTACAGAAATATCAAGTTTTTATAAAACGAATCTTTTATATTTAACTTACGTTCAATAAGAAAATTCTCTAAAATTAGGAAGGCGCGTGCAGGGTGAGATTGTAAAACAGAATTTCCAGAAATATCAAGTATATTATTATTTAAAATTATAATATACTGTTTCTTTTCAGAGAAAGAAAAAACAGTTTTGTAGATTTCATTTTTAGAATCTGCTCAAAATATTTTTCTAATTATTATCATTTATGAATAGAGTTGAAAGATTAGAATGTTTTTAAAGAGATTTTTTTTTGTAGAAAAGAAATTAAGAATTCTTCTTTATCTAACTTACTTTTTAAAAGAAGAATTCTTAATTGATTTGGAGGATTAGAAATTTTAACTAGATCTTTTTCAGTACAGACTAGGAAGTCGAAATTTTTAGCGATCAAATTCAAAACGTTTTCGTCTTCTATAGTATAAGAATGGTGATCTCTAAAAGCTCTTGTTTCCAACTTTAACGGTTCAAACTTACGGATCATCGAAAAAAAAACTTCCGGATTTCCGATTCCAGTAAATGCGTATACTTTTTTACCGGATAATATTTTAGGAGAATCGGATTGTAGATTAGGAGATAAAAGTTTATCCGGTTCCAAAGAAAAACGAAGGATTTCTTTAGAAAATTTATTTTGAATATTTTGAACAATTTTTTCAATGGAAGACTCATATTTAGAAAATATGATCTGATCAGCTCTTATTAAAGAAGAGATAGGCTCTCTCAAATTTCCCGCAGGAATTAAAAAACGTTCTTTAGAAATTTTACTTGAGTCTAATAAAACAAGATCAACATCTCTTTCTAAAACGTGATGTTGAAAACCGTCGTCTAAAATTACGATTGAATTTTCTCGCATCCTTAACTCTTCTCTAAAATGAATATAAGAAGAGTATCTGTCTTTTCCAATCCAAACCTCGGCAAATGGAAGATGTTTTTTTAATAGAAGAGGTTCGTCTCCTGCTTCCATTGGGGTTGAGTGTGGACCTACACGATGTCCTCGTAGAGAACCTTTGGCACTATAACCTCGGGATAAGATGATGATTTTCTGATCTGGAAATTTTTTATGAATTAGTTTTGCAAGAAAGATGGAAAACGGAGTTTTTCCGGTTCCTCCCATGGAAAGATTTCCTACGCTGATTACAAAAGCGCCCGGAAGTTTTTTCTTTTTTGTAAGTTTCTGATCGAGTAAAAAAAGAGCTCGATACAAAAAGGAAAAAACATATAAAATTGGAAACAGTATAATTTGTAATATAGATAGAATAGAAAAAGAGTTCATAAGAATATTAAGATTCTTTTAAATTATACGTTTTCCGAAAATTGTATGTCGTAAAGTTTTTTATATTTTCCGTCCAGTTGAAGTAATTCCGTATGAGTTCCGGATTCTACAATTTTTCCATCTTCCATCGTAAAGATACGATTAGCAATTTGTACCGTAGAAAATCTGTGTGCGATGATAATCACGGTTCTGTTTTTATAAAGGGATTCTAACGCTTCTTGTACTAATCTTTCTGATTCGGTGTCGAGCGCCGAAGTCGCTTCGTCTAAAATCAAAATCTCAGGATTGAGTAACAAGGCACGGGCGATCGCAATCCTTTGTCTTTGACCCCCGGAAAGCATGACTCCTCTTTCGCCTACGATCGTATCTAAACCTTCTTCGAAAGAAAGTATAAATTCCATTGCAAAGGCTTGTTCGCAAGCGGTGCGAAGTTGTTCTTCGGTTACATTTTGATTTCCATAACAAATATTTTCTCGAATGCTTCCGTTAAACAAAAAGACTTGTTGAGATACAATTCCGATTCTTTTTCTAAGATTACTTAGATCCAAGTCTCGAAGGTCAATTCCGTCGATGAGAACCTTACCTTCCTGAGGATCTATTAACCTAGGTACAAGATCAACTAACGTTGATTTGCCGGCTCCCGAGGCTCCCACCAATGCGATTGTTTCTCCTTTTGCAATTTCTAAATTGATTTCTTGAATGGCTGGGTTTTTAGCACCGGGATACATATAGGTGACGTTATTAAATGATAGTCCTTTTTCCATTTTTTTAAGGAACTTCGGATTTGCCGGATTTCTAATATCTGTTTCTTGATCCAATAGCTCGAATACCCGGTCTCCCGCCGAGATCGCGCTTTGGATCGAATTAGAGAGCATACTCATTTGTTTAAAAGGTCGCATTAAAAAAATCAGTGTTAAAAAGAAGGCCATAAACATACCACGGGAAAATGTTCCGTCTTCCATTAGATAAGCGCCGAAGCTCAAGAAAATTACGGCTACAATCGAACTAAACAGTTCGGTTAACGAAGGTCCAACTTGGTGATAAAAATGTCCTTTGAAGGTTTTGTCCGAAAGATCTTGGTTGAATTCCCAAAAACGTTTTGCTTCCGTCTTTTCCATGGAAAAAGCGCGGATCACTCTGATTCCAGAGATCACTTCTTGAAGATGTCCGTTTAACAAAGAAAGACGTTCCTGTTGATTACGAGTCGCTCTACGGATTTTATCGGCGAACGCGGATACGGGACCCATTACAATTGGAACGACTATAAAAACTGCAAGGAACATTTTCCAACTTAAATAGAGGAGAAGAAGTAAATGTGTGACGATATAAAAAA
Source organism: Leptospira interrogans (assembly GCF_900156205.1). GTDB lineage: Bacteria > Spirochaetota > Leptospiria > Leptospirales > Leptospiraceae > Leptospira > Leptospira interrogans. Next base: position 154,279 of record NZ_FTNA01000007.1, on the reverse strand, counting down.
AATCAGTGATCGCATCTTTCAAGTCCGAGCTGATCAATTTTCCTAGTACTTCTACATCATTGATAATTCTACTCATCAGGATTCCCGTTTTTTCTTGTACGAAATGGTTAATAGGTAGAGTTTGAGCTTTTGCGTATAATTCTGATCTAAGATCTCGAATCGCTAGATAACCCGCCGAGTTAATACAATACACCGCGGCGGCTAGAAAGATCAGTTTTAAAAGATAAACGGGAAAAACGATAAAACAAAAAAGAAGAACGAGTTCGTCGTGGCTCATTTTCTTTAGGGAAGAGTTGAGTTGTATTTTCCATTGGGCAAGTTTGAGTTCAATGGATTCAACACTTGTAAAAGATTCCTTTTCTTCTAGACGTTGCAAAAGTATTTTATCTTTTTTAGTCAGAGAAATTTCGAAGTTCGTTTTTTCTCCTGTTCCTAAAGAATCAAAGATAGGAATCAAAGAAGTAAGAGAGGCCCCGTTTAAAATTGAGACGAGAAAGGACAGTACGATTCCTAAAGTCAATCTATATTTGTACTTGAAGGAATACTTTAGGAGCCGTTTATATATGTTCATTGGACGGGTTTAGTCTTTTGAATACTTATCTAACCTTTTTTGCAGGAATCCTCGTTTTGTCCCTTCTTTTTTCCGGTTGTAAATCTAGAGAAGAGGATCCTGAAGAATTGATTCTTTCTATTCCATCCGATCCGATTAGTTTGGATCCGCTTTTCTCTACCGATTTGTCTTCTCGCACGCTCGGAAAATTTTTATATCCGTTTTTATTCCAAAAAGTACAGAACGATAAATCTAACTATCAACTTGTAGAATCGTTTCAATTGGTAGGTACCGGAAAAATTCGTTCTCTCAAACTCAAGCTTAGAACGTATACTTTGTCCAACGGGGAAAAATTAAAAGCAGAACAGGTTCTAGAATCTTTGAATCGGTTAGTGAATACTCCTGGTCCTAGAAAAAGCCAATACTCTTTTATTAAAGAAATCAACGTTCTTTCGGAAAAAGAAATAGAACTAAAAATTACGGGCGGACTTAGGCACGCAGTGGATTTACTTTCTTTACCACCTGCTGGAATTGTTTGTTGCAAAACCGCAGATTCAAAAAAATTGGAACCTGAATCGTTTGAAACATTAGAAAAAAAGAATGTATTGGAGATTCCTAAGGCCGGAAGATACTTTCTGAGAGAGTGGAAAAAAAATAATTATATACTTTTAGAAAAAAATCCTTATGTAAACGAAGATCTTCCAAAAAAAATCCGTTTGAGAATTTTGGCTTCCGCTTCTACGGGTGTGTTTCTTTTTTCCAAGGGAAGAATGGATCTGATGCGTATTCCAAATTTCTTATTAAAAAATCCTCATATTCAAAAAGAGAATCTTAGATTTAGAAAAGGAGGAGGTATTCAATACATAGCTATCAATGCGAACGAACCTTGTTTTGATTTGAATTTTAGAAAAGCTTTAAATACTTCTGTAGACGCTAATCTAATAATCCAAAAATTATTGGAAGGGAATGCGGATCTAACTTTTGGTCCGGTTCCTTTGGGAACTATCGGGTTATCTAAAATTAGAAAGATTATAGAGGAGAATCCCGAAATTCTTTCGATTCAAAATCATTCTCATAAGAAAGCGAATGAATATCTAAAAAAGTCTTCTTGTTATCCGAAAATTTTAGAAAGAGAAATTGATTTTAGAATGAGAGGAGACGAGGAGAATAACGCGAATGGTTTGGCTTTGGTCAGTTTTTTAAACAAACTCGGATTAAAGGTTAAAATTCGTCCTATGGAAAAAACGACTCTTTATAAAGAAAATTCAGAAGGAAAAGGAGATCTAACGTTACTTTTTTGGTACGCGGATTTACCGGGGGTTTGGAACTTTATAGATCCCTTATTTTCTGGTAGAGACAAGGGTAATGGCGGAAACAGGGCGCACTATGAAAATCCGGAACTTGAAAATTTATTTTCCAAGGTTAGAAATTCCGATTCCTTGAGTTTGGAATCGGAAGCGACTCAGGCTTTAAGGATTCTTCTCAGAGAAAATCCTTGGATCTTTCTTTGGTCACCATATGAAGCTTTTCTAATATCCGAAAAAGCAAAACGTTATTCTAATTTGGAGGATTATCTGTAGTTTCTGGAAGTTCTAATTCTACGGAATCTCCGTCTCCATCTTCTGCTTGAGGAAGAGGGTTTGTAGTAGTCCCAGGTTCTTGGGCGGAAGTTTCCGGAGTTGCAGTTATAGAACCAGCAGGAGAAGGAGGTTGTTCTCCGATATAATAATATTGACCATACAACGGATACATACAAGGAACGGAAGAATGTAATTGTAAACCGGTTTCTCCGCAGACGTCCACTTGCACAAAATCACCGTTAAACGGTTTGATTAGCGTGTTTGAAAATCCTATATTTTTTGCAATATAGTTTACGTAACGAAACCAGATGTTTCCACTGATCGCGGAACCAGAACCTTCAAACGGAGCCCCCACGTCGTTTCCAATCCAAACGGTTGTGACTAAATCAGGATTGATTCCCGCAAACCAAACGTCTCTCACTCCTTTGCGTGATCCCCATTTTTTACGGGCTTCTTTGGGAGATTGGACCGTTCCAGTTTTACCTCCCATCGGAAAAGAATCTTCATCTTTCAATTTTAGCTTCATTGTTCCCTGTTCGCTTAACACCGCCTCTAAAAGATTGATCGTTTCTGCACAGGCAACAGAATCTAAAATCTGAACCGCTTCGTTTGGATCCTTTAGAGGAGTGGAGAACATTTCGCTACCTTCAAAATCCGTAATTCTAAGAATTTGAATGGGGGAAACTTTTTTGCCTCCGTTTGCGATTGTAGCGTAAATTAAAGCGAGTTCCATCGGAGACAATTCTCCTGAACCTAATGCTAAAGAAAGATTTGGTTGGAACCTTTTTTCAAGAGTTGACTTGTCTATGTCTAAGATCATTGAAATTTTTTCCAAAAATTCATTCACACCGAATTCGTTTAACAATTTGACTGCGATTGTGTTGATCGATTGTGCGAAAGCGATTCTTGCTGTGACTTCTCCTTTGTAACCTTTATACCAATTTTTAGGGGAATAACCTCTGATGTTGATCGCTTCGTCTATTACCATAGAAGAGGGAGTGATAATTCTATTCTCGAAAGCAATTGTGTAGACTAAGGCCTTGATTGTAGAGCCTGGTTGTCTGAGCGCCGACACTGCTCTGTTAAGTCTAAATATATTAGAAATTTTGTAACTACCTACCATTGCCTCTATATAACCGTTTCCTGGATTGATTGAAATCAAGGAGCCGTTCATATTGTCTATGATCGATTGTTGGATTCTTGTTTCTTCGGAATTTCCTTTTTTAGAGTAGGAAGCTTTTGTTTCATTCAGTTTTTTGCGAACGGATTCGATACCTTCTCTTAAAGATTTTTCAGCGGCTTCTTGTTTATCATAGTCCAGAGTTGTATAAACGTTCATTCCTCTCGTTTCAATGTCTATTTCGGAGAACGTATCTAAAATATGCTGACGAATTCCGTAATTAAAATCGGGGGCGAGATTAACAGTAAAGTCCTTATCAAAGCCGTATCTTGCTATATCAGAAGAATAGAATTCTTTTTCGCCGTCTTTAGTGATTTCCACATTGTAGAAGGATTTGAATTTTTTCAGATTCGAATCTATCTTACGAGGAAAGTTTTTATCGATGTTAGAAGGATTGGGATGTAGATGTTGATTTTGTGCCATCGGAATCAAAACGAGCTTCTGTCTTTTTAGAGCGGTTTTTAAACTTCTAACTGGATTATAATTAGAAGGGGCTGGAATGATTCCTACGAGCATAGCTGCTTCTTCGGGAGTCAGTTCCGTAGCAGCCTTGTTGAAGTAATAACGGCTCGCTTCTTCTACTCCGGTATTTCCTTCTCCTAAAAAGATTCGATTGAGATACATGGAAAGAATCGTGTTCTTATCAAATTGGTTTTCGAGATAAAAAGTACAGTAGAATTCCGTAATTTTGTTAAATATGTTTCGTGCTCCCAAATCCAAGGTAAGTTTTGCAAGTTGTTGAGTGATCGTGGAACCACCTTGTTTTTGAAATGTAGTCAAATTGATAAAGATTGCTCTTAAAAGCGCGGTGTAATTGATTCCGTGATGGTTATAAAATTCTCTATCTTCGGAAGAAAGAAGCGCCCAGATAATATTTCCGTGTTCGGCGAGATTGTCCGTGCGAATCGGTTTAAACTTTCTTCTGGAAAATTCTCCGATTAATTTACCGTTTCTATCTAAAATTCGAATTGGACGAATTTGACTGACTTCGTAATAATTTGTGACCTCGTTTTTAAACTTATCTAGATTGGAGACAACTTTATCTTTTTTGGATAACCAAACTACATAAGAACCACCGATTAAGAAAGAGATGACCGAGATCGTTACAATGATCGCATAACGTAAAATTTTTCTCCAGTGATTTCTTGAAAAATGGAGAATCTTTATGAGGCCGGCTCCAATGGATTTGAAAATTGAGAATGACATGATTCCTCTAACAGATTATCTTAAAAACAATGAATCTTTTTAAAAAATAAGAAAACATTTAAAAAGAATTCTACAACGATATTCATTTCTTTGGTATTAATACCAAGATCATTTTAATCTTACAATTATATTTCACTTTTGGATTTTTGGAAGTAGAATAGAAACGACACGATCTTTGTAAAGTATTAGAAATCTTTTTCGTTTAGAATTTTGGAACGTGTCAGAAGCGCTTATTAAAATAAAAAACCTGTCTCTAAATCGAAACAGAGTTTACTAAACGATCTCAGCGAGGTAGTTTATGTGTTTGATTCTTTTGATAAAACAAAGTGGAACTTAGAAAGTAGGTTAGAGTTATTTTATGGTTAATTTAACCTTGTATGTAGAATAAGACTCTAATGAACCTTCTATTTTAAATATACCTTGTGTGATTAAGGTTCTCAGACGATATTCCCAAAATCTGTCTTGTATCAGTTGTTCGTAATCGCTTAGGGTTGTTCCAATCAATCGAATTGCATCACAAAAAGAATTTTGAGCATCTAGTTTTTTTGCACATTCGATGATAAATAAATCCAAATGATTTTCTTCGACTGAAAGGACTCGATCGCCTTTCCGAACTCGAAGTAAATTTGTACTATTTAAAAACGTTTCCCATTCTTTTTTTAAGTTTATTTTTTCAAGATTTGTTAAAAATGGATTTTCTTTGGACTTTTCGTAAATTTTTGAAATTTCTTCAGATGATAATTGCCCCGTACTAAAAACTTCATAGTCTTTATGGAATAATTCTTTGTAAGCTTTAGAAGCGTGAATAACGCGGATTTGGTTTTGTCCTTCTAATAATGAAATTATAAAACAAAGTCCAAGATGGTCCCTTGCACAATCTCCTTTCCAGATAGTTATCGGTAAATCTTTAGGAATGGAATGGATTTCTTTCAAACATTGTATAAAGTCGGAAAAATAATGTTCGTCGAAACTTATATTTTTAAAAAGCCATTGTTGTCTCTTTTTTTGTCCAACTTCTGTGTTGATATGATAGATAGGACCTATGGAAAGATCATCCCAAAATGAGGTGGCTTTCTGATTGAGTTGTTTTAAATCGTAAGTTGTTGTTTCGGAAAAAGAAATTTGAATTTCTGAATATTCTATTTTTTTCATGTTTTATGTTATGAGCAATGTATATATAATAAGAGTTAGAATAAGAAGATGATTTTAGCATTCTGATCTAAGCTACAGAATTAATTATCCAATCCGATAGTCTACACTAAATAATGCGAACTCTGCAAAAGAAAATATGGGCGAATCTGGCATTGTCAGACTGCGCTTTTCGTTTCAGTCAATAAATTGCATGAAAGAAATGTTATACAATATTCATCTTTTGTTTTAATTGATTATAGAGCGCGATTTGGAAAACTCAGAGAATGTCTTTAAGGATCGGCATTCAGGAGGTGTTTTATTGAGTTCCAGAAATGAAACGCTGAGTTTAAAAGAGCGTTTTGCTGGTTCTTTTGCTTCAATCTTTTTTACGTTCACAGGGGAGGGGAACCCACTTAATTTTTCTTATTTCTGGCCTCAAAAATGTGGGAACTCTTACGTTTAAAAGACATAATATTTTTCTAAAGCGTATTCTTGTATTCCATTCAGGTTTTCTTGTTAAACAATTCTAGGAACTCCTGAAATTTGCAATTTTGCAGTAAAACTTAAAATTGTGGGAACTCTTACAAAACCCAATAATCCTGATTAAACGAAATTCTTAAGAACTTCTGCATGTCAGAGTTTGTCCTAAACGCCGATCCATAAAGAGGCATCACCAACCCCACAAGTTGAATAGGATTTTAGAATCAGAATGAACTCAACAGAACGGGCTTTCTATGGATCGCCGTTCTGGGCTCAAAAAGGCACATTTTTCAAGTGTTCCGACAAGAATGAGTCTTTTTACTTGTAAAAAGTATGTTTTTCTGATAAAGAAAACCTTTCCACCTCCTCCCCCACCCAAAAATAGGGAAAACTCAGCACAACGCTTTCCTATGGGTCGCGTTGGAAAACTCAACACAACGCTCTTTATGAATCGCGTTGTGGGGTGGGAACTAAGTTTTACAGAAGATTTTGTCGTAATTCCGACGATAGATCTTGAGATCCAATTATTTGTGGGTAAGGTTATGATAAAGAGGTGTCTGCTGAGTTTCCACTGACCTGCAGAGCGCGCATAGAAGCGAGACTCTAAGTGGCCTGATTGAGTTTCGCAAAAATGTGGGAACTACTATGAAAATTGAACTACATTAGACGGCTTGAAACTTCACAAATTGCTAAATGCAATTTAATTTGTAGGAACTACTGTAGAATATTAAAAATTTCTAAAGAATTATAGCGTAAAATTCCTTGAGGTTTTGAGATAAACTCTTAGTAAAAGAGTCCATTAATTTTTGGATACTATTTCTATACGTACGGTAATAAATGACGTGAGTTCGACTTAAGAAAAACTAGAAAAATTTTTCTAAAAGTAGTAATTCCTACATTTATGGAAATCATTGATTCTAATTTTTAAAGGTAAAAAACGGTGGAGTTCCCACAATTCAAAGTTTTATCGTAAAATATAGATTTGTGAGTTCCCACAGATTCAGTTACATAATAAATTTTTAAATATTCATTTTTTAAGATTCGAGTCGGGGAGTTCCCACATTTATTTTTTATGAAAAAATCAGTTTTTTATAAAATGAATCCTTGCACCGAACACACGTTCAATATCCAAAATATAAAAAAGTTTTATTTACTTTTTTTCAAAATCGTAAAATTGACCCTTCTGTTTTTTTTGCGTGCTTCTTCGGAATCATTTTTACTCAAAGGAACACTGTCCCCAAAACCTTTGGTTTGGATTCTAGTCTTAGAAATAGAATGTTTTTGAAAAAGATATTCTGCGACCGCCGCCGCTCTTTTTTCGGAAAGAATTAGATTGTCTTTTTTCTTGCCAATGTTGTCGGTATGACCTTCAATCTGAATTTCAATATCTGGATTTTCCTTTACAATTTCCGCGAGACGATCCAGTTCTGGGGCGGATTCCGGAGCGATTTGAAAACTCTTGGACTCAAAAAATAAATTATTGATTTGAATGGAACCTCTTTCTCGGATCGGAGGAAGTTGTAAAATTACTTCCACTTTTTCAGAGAATTTCTTTTTAGAACTTAGATTCAAATTTTGTGATACTGGAAGATAACCCTTTTTCTGGGCGTAAAAACCGTAGTTTTCGCCGAAGGGGAGAATGATCGAAAAATTACCATTAGAAGGATCGCTTTTGGCGCTACCGATCTTTTCGTGAGACTTTAAAGATTCATAATGTATGTCAGCAGAAAGAGGGTTACCATCCGTATCTAAAACTTTTCCGTTTATGATCACGACCTTCTCTGGGCGCATTTCTTTAGGAAGATAAGCCATAAACAATCGGCCGTCTTTGCTTATATAGGCCCAGTCGCTATTCGCGGGAATTGAAAAAAAATTTACACCTTTTAGATTTTCGGAAACCTCGACAGGTTTGGTCCATTGATCCCAACCTTCTCCGATTCTTTTTGTCATATAAATAGAGAGCCCTTTATGACCGTCGCTAGAAAAATAAAGGGTTCTATCATCGCTTGCTAAAAAAGGAGCCATCTCTTCATGAGTTGTGTTGATCACATCTCCTAAGTTCGTACCTAAAGGAAAGGTTCCGTCGTTTAACATTTTGCTAACATAAAGATCCAATTTTCCTTTGGAATCCTTATGTTGAGAAGAATAGATTAAAATTCTCCCTGAAGAAGAAAGAGTAGATCCACCGAAAATTTCTTGGCTTGAATCGTTTCTCTTTCTATAAAGATTATAAAAATTAGGAAAGTTTAATATACTTGGTTTAGACCAGGAATCTTTTTCCTTAAAACTTTTATAAAGAGGAACTCTGCTTGAAATTTGTTTCGTTTTTTCGTCATATTCTGCTCTAAGTTCTTCTATCTTTTTTCTATATACGTTTGAATTTTTAGAAGAACGAGCGGCCAAGTCTGCTTTCGTTTCAAAATCTTTACTGAGTTCGTCTAAAAGTTCTTTTTCGCCAAACGTTCCAAAGACGAAAAGTTCGTTACCACCAGGAAGTGCAGAGATAACAGCGGAAGGCATTTCATTATTTAAAGGAGCGTTCATTTCCTTACCATCTTCCCAAAAACCTTTTTCGTCTAATTTGGAATACCAAATCTTTTGAGTTCCGGATTTACCTCGTTTGACATAAGCGGTCCAAAAAAGATATTTACCGTCTGGGGAAACTGTAGGATTGAATGCAAAAATATTATGATTTACGTAATCAGGAATTTTTTTGATCGTCCAAGGTTTGATTTCTTTCGAATCCCAAAAGGGATAAATTTCATAACGTATAGGATTGCAGGTGGAACCTTTCATACTACATAAAATTCTTACGGTCTTGTCGTTGAGTTGAGAAAGTTCGGAAGTAATTTCGTTGGATTCGATGGGGACGTATGCGTTTTCGGTACTAAGTAATTTTCCAAATTGAAGAATTTTTCCAGTTAATAATTTATAGCCAATTTCTAGTTTTAATGTTTCGTTATGAGAAACGTTTTTGAATTTTTCTCTTTGTGATGCGAGTTGAGTAAAATTTTCTTTAGGAATCCAAGAAGCAGAGTCGCTTAGTTTTTTTGAGGAAGAATTTTTATTCTCAGACTGAAGACCAGAGAAAAGCAAAAGGCTTAAGATCAGAGTCAGCAGGGTATGCATACGTTTTCAACTTCGGTAGAATTTCAAAAGTACTTAATTCTACTTTTTATTGGCAAAAAACCCTATTTTGAAAATCATGGTCATCAGGCAGGTATCCTAAATGATCAGCACTTCCGGATTGACTCTAAACTTTGGTAAAAAGATACTTTTTGAGAACGTTACCGTAAAGTTTAAGGAAAATTGCAGATACGGATTGATCGGAGCAAACGGTTCCGGAAAATCCACGTTTATGAAAATTCTCGCTGGGATAGAGCAAGCGGCGAGTGGTTCTGTTTCTATAGACGCGGGTTTAAAATTAGGATATTTAAAACAAGATCACTACGAGTATGAAAATGAAACCGTTTTGAATACAGTCATCATGGGAGACAAAGAACTTTGGGAAGTTTCTCAAGAAAGAGATGCGATCTATTCTAAACCGGAGATGTCCGATGAAGATGGAATCAGAGTTTCCGAACTGGAAGAAAAATACGGAGAACTAGGCGGATACGAAGCGGAAAGCACCGCAGGGGAATTGTTAGAAGGATTAGGAATTCCTACCTCAAGTCATACTCAAACCCTTGCCTATTTAACGGGAGGATTTAAACTGAGGGTTCTTTTGGCTCAGGTATTATTTCAAAAACCGGATATACTTCTTTTAGATGAACCTACCAACCACTTGGATATTAAGACCATTCATTGGTTAGAGGAATTTTTAACCAACTACCGCGGAGTGGTGATCGTAATTTCCCACGACCGTCACTTTATCAATTCGATAGCGACTCATATTGCGGATTTAGATTATCAATCCTTAACAGTTTATCCGGGCAACTATGACGACTTTATGGAAGCTTCTACGATGGCCCGTGAACGTCTGTTAGACGAAAACAAACGTAAGAAAGAAAAGATCGCCGAACTACAAGATTTCGTAAATAGATTTAGTGCAAACGCGAGTAAGTCCAAACAAGCTACTTCTAGACAAAAGCAGATAGAAAAAATCAAGTTAGACGATGTTAAACCTTCTTCTAGGGTTTCACCTTATATTCGTTTTAAAATGAAAAAGACACTTGGAAAGGACGTGATCCTAGCAGAAAATATTTCCAAGTCTTACGATAGACCCATCTTCAAGGATTTTACGATCAACATTACTAAAGGTGAAAAGATCGCAATCATCGGAACCAACGGTGTTGGAAAAACGACTCTTTTAAAAACGTTAATGAAACAGATCGAACCAGATAATGGAAAGGTGGCAATGGGAGATTCGGTCACTTCTTCTATTTTTCCACAGGATCATAGAGAAGGTATATTAGAAGATGCTGATACGCTTGTAGACTGGCTTTACAGATACGCTGATCCAGGAACCGAGATGGAGGAAATCAGGGCGATATTAGGAAGAATGTTGTTCAGCGGGGATATGGCCAAAAAACCGACTAGTGTACTTTCTGGAGGAGAAAAATCCAGGCTGATCATCGGAAGGATGATCATTTCCGGAGATAACCTTTTGGCCCTGGACGAACCTACGAACCATTTGGATTTGGAAACGATAGAAGCTTTGAATTATGCCCTTTCCATATTTGAAGGAACCGTAATATTCGTTTCTCACGATCGAGAGTTCGTATCTTCACTTGCGACCCGTGTGATAGAAGTTTCCACCGAAGGAATCCGTGATTTTAAAGGAACTTACGAAGACTTCCTAGAAAGAGAAGGCGCTGAATTTTACAAACGTTTATCTGGTGGTCCCGTTTTGGCAGAAACTTAAGAGTTTGTCCCAAAAACTATCAAACAACCCGATTGAGTTTCACAAAATGGCGGGACTCATACAGAAATTATAATAACAAAAGAATACTAAAAAACTATAATCTTTAATAGAGTTGTTGAAAAATTCCATAGCAACAATTAACAAAACGCTTCAATCGACCGTTTCCATACAACGAAAACCCATAGAGAATTAATTTTTCAACAATTCTAATACTGTGGGAACTACCAAATTTTGTTGGAGATTCTAAGAGGATTGATTTTAAGGTTTTTAGATCAGCTATAGATATAACGTGAGCTCAGGACTACAAATTAAGATTTCATAGCGAAATTTTCAAGATCCGGAATTTTTCCACGCGAAAGGATCATTTGGAAAACAGAATCGACAAAACCGCTATTGTTTTTTTCTAAAAACAATAGTAAATTAGTATTTTAGAAAATTATAATGTGATTGATTGACTTTTCTGGAAATTTTTGTCTTACAATTCTGTTTTTAGGAGCGGTATTGTGTAATACAGATCTTTGAATGGCGGCTTTCGGAGAAAAAACATTTTGTAGCTAGAATTTTTTTCGTATTTTGTCTTTGTTTTTTAGTAATTGTTTCTCCGAAACCGGGCTCTCGGCTCCGGTCAATAAATTGAAAAAAATAAAAAAGTGAGAGAGTTTTCTTTTAACAATTTATTGACCCCGCGTCGATCCCTGCCGCTTTGTAATTTCGAAAAATATTGTATTCTTAAAATTTGATATACTAAAAAGTAATATGATCTTTGCTGAAGTTGTTATGTTGGGTTTTATAGAAATGAGTTTATTTCGTTTTTTCACTCAGAGTTTGCCCCGAAACTGTCCAATGTGGGGGCTACTACGAAAATTTAACGACATTAGAACTACTCAAAAGTTTGCAAGCTGTCGAATGTGACTTAATTTGTAGAAACTACTGCATTTTATTAAAAATTTCTAAAGAATGATCGTGTAAAATTCTTTGAGATTTTGGGACAAGTTCTAAGTATCATGAACTCTAAAACAAATACGTCGTTAAACTCGGGATTTTAGTATTTCTATTTTATTGCTCTTGCTAAAGGTATCATAAAAATCGATTCTTCATTTTAAAACTCTTTTAGACGATAAAAATTGTACCAATTCTATATTGCTTTTCACGATTATAAAAATGTAATCCATCATTTCTCATAAATTATCCGCAAAATCAAAAAACAATTCAAAAAGTTTCAAACTCTTTTTCATTAAAATTCATTTTTAGAAAATTAAATCGTATTGCAGGATTCAAACAATGTGTTATGATTCCCGATACCTTATTTGTAAAAATAAATTTTATGAAAAAATTTATTTCTTATTGGATCATAATTTTTTTAACCGTAACGGTTTCACTTAAAAGCGAAACCGTTCTTTTAAAGTCCGGAAAAAAAATAGAAGGAAATATATTAAACCAAGATAAAGAAACGGTCACGTTTAGACTTTCGGACGGAACCACAAAAGTTTTTCAGAAATCGAGCATTCAAAAAATATCTTTTTCGAAAATTACAGAGCCGATCTCTAAAAAAGAAGAAACTAAAAATAAAGAAGAAGAAAAAAAGAGAAAATCAAAAGAACTTGCTGAGTTAGCCGAAAAACAAAAATCCAAATTAGAAAACTCTAAAAAAAGAGAACAGGAACTGATAGATTCAAAAAGACATTATTTGGATGTTTCTTTCGGAATCGGAAACGGTACCGAGCAATCGGAGTTGAGGCCTTTTTATCAAACCATTCAATACGCCGGTTTGGCCTTTAGCAGTTCGGGACAAGCGGAAATCCTTACCAATCCTTATAAAACACCTAACAGTGGCTCTACGACTCGACTCCGATATGTTTGGAATCGATTAACGTTCGAACTACGAGGAACAGAAACAAAACAAAATATAGACGTAAACGGATTTCAAACCCTCGCATTCGGAACCAGTTCAGAATCGGAATCTTCCGGAGAAAGAACGGTTAACGCCATCTTAGGAGAGATGAATACTAAATTTCAAAAAGTTTCTTCTCGTGTTGGTTTTACCCCTTATCCACATCCGGTTTTGGATCTGCAAATTTTGGGAGGAATAGAAAGGATGTGGACTAGAACCAGTCAAGAAGTAGATAGTATCGGTCAAAAAACTGGAAGTGGAATCGATCCTAGTCGCATTAGTTTTCGCGAATATTCTAGTCATCATAAGGGATATAGTCTTGGAATTGGATTTGAATGGAAATTTTTGAAGCGATTTTCCCTACAAGGTCAAATTCTCCATCTAGATATGACAAGCCCTTCTTCTTTTAGAAATAATGAATATAGAATGGACAGTTCCAACCAAATGCTCCGTTTAAATCAATTTGGTTTAGATTACCGATGGAAATCCATAGGAACCGAAATCAATTTTAGACTTTCCACAAAGTTAATGGGAAACTGGAGTTTATTTATGGAAACGAGTAACATGAATTTAAAGAATACGCTTCAAACCGGTTATATCACCGAAAACGAAGGCGATCCGGATCAGCTTGCATTGAAAATTTTCGGGCCGAAAATTTTGATTCCTATGTTATACGAATCTAAAACGATTTTAACTTATGTTCAAGTTGGAGTCAATTATCGTTTGGATTTTTGATTTTTTTCGGTATCTTTCCAATTCCACCACTTTAACTTTTCTGAATTTGGTTTTTTAGTATTTAAAGAATAATGAACACAACGAAATACATAGAGCATACATCGATCTACATATCCTCCATGTAATTTACAACAAAGGACATATAATTTCTCTGGATCTGCAATGCGAATTTCTTCTAAACTTCTAAAACCTAAATTCCAATAATCCATCGAGACCGATTTTCCGACTCCGGGCAAGGTCTGAAATTCTTTTAATATTTCGATTTGGTCTGTATGATTTTTAGAATATTTTTTTTTACTCATATATTTTAGTCTGCAACTTCAAGAATGTTTTTTCTTTTAAAGCCTGAAATAATCCTACTTTATTTTTTATGTTATCAAGTCCAAACTCTAAATCCGTATTTAACCCGATTTCTAAAAAATAGAGTTGTTGAAAAATTCCCTAGTTCCGATTAACAAAACTGCTTCAATTGCCGGTTTCCATAAAATAGAAACAGATGGAGAATTAATTTTTCAACAATTCTAATGATTCAAACTTGCAATATTACTGCTCGGACGCATAAAAAATACTACAAATGCTCTTGTTTCAAAATTTAGAATTTCCTCTGAAAAAGAAAACCATTTCAGGTTAGACAAAATTTTTAAAAACCTATTCATCTTTATAAAATCAAGCATCAATTTTTTGGTGTTATCTTTATACGTTCGAATCGTATAAAATCCCGATTTTTTATTGGTATTACTACAAAGTTTTTCAAAAAGACTTTAGAAGTCGTTTTTTATTGAAAATGAGACGTGTTGTGGGAACTACCACTTCCGTATATTTTACAATAAGGTTGTGGAAAATTTAGAACGAAAATACGAACTTAGAATACTTTGCCGCGGCAGGGATCGACGCGGGGTCAAGTTATTGAAATTACAAAAATTAAATACATAGCCGTAATACACAATAACTTGACCGAAGCCGAGAGCCCGGTTTCGGAGAAACGATTACTAAAAAACAAAGACAAAATACGAAAAAATTTTTAACTACAAAATGTATTTTCTCCGAAAGCCGCCATTTTAATAGCAGAGATTTATTTTTGCTTTTTATCAGATTGCGGTTACAGTTTTATTGATCGCTTTTATTTAGTAATATTATAAAAATATAATTTTATGTAAAAATACAATATATTATAATAATTTAAAAAACTAATTTGTTCTGATTTTTAAAAAAGGGTTTATGGATGGCTTAAACTGCTTTCCTTATTCTTGTATTCTGTTTCTCAGTTTTCCGAATGATTTGAATCGAATTTACAACATCCGAGTCTAATCAAATTCATCTAGTTTTTTAAAATCAAGAGTTGTCAAAAATTCTAATGAATCCGTAATCTTTTGAGGAGTCCAATCCCACCACTTCAATTTTAAAAGTTTTTCTTTGACTTCTGGAGAAAATCTTTCTCGAATCACTTGAGAAGGATTTCCGGCAACGATCGTATAAGCCGGAACATCTCTGGCTACAACCGAATAAGCACCTATAATTGCCCCATCTCCAATTTTAATTCCTGGGAGAATGATTGCATTGGTTCCAATCCAAACGTCGTTACCTACAATCGTATCTCCTTTATCCGGAAAATCTCCAGGTTTAGGCATGGATTTTTCCCATCCGTTTGAAAAAATCGCAAAAGGAAATGTAGAGAATGCACTCGTCTTATGATTGGCTCCATTCATGATGAATTTTACACCAGTTGCAATCGCGCAAAATTTTCCGATTAAAAGTTTATCTCCTCGAAAATCGTAGTGATATAGAACATTTTTCTTTTCAAAATGTTCCGGACCATCCGGATCATCGTAATAGGTATAATCTCCTACTTCAATCAAAGTAGACTGAATAAAGTTTTTTAAAAAACCGATTCTAGGAAATTCCGGAAAAGGATAAGGAGTAGAAGGGTTCGGTCCGAAAAAATGCGAGTCTGAATTTTGCATCGATACAATCTCCTTAATGATTGTCTTAAAAACATATCTCTTTTACCTTGCAACCGACTATAGAATTCGGTTTTTACAAGAGTTATTCAAAATTTAAGACAACTTATGAAATAAAAATAGAATATTCAAAAAAATGAATTATTTTAGAAAAAAGAAGAAATGTTAGATGCTCATAATGAATCCAAATTAAATTCGATTTCAGTCCGGTCAATCGTTTAAGAACATTATTTTAGTGATTTTTTATTTAACGATGGTTGTCAAAAAGCGGCGATTCATGAAGAAAATAGAGTTGTTAAAAAGTTCTATAGTGGGAATTAACAAAACCGTTTTCGTTTTAATCGACGTTTCCATAAAACAGATGGGGAATTCGTTTTTCAACATCTCTATTGAAAACGTTGTATTCGGATTTTATAGAAATTCTCTATAATAAGTATATAATGGATTTTTGATTTACTTTAGATTTTTTTAAAATCATACTATAAACTTGTCGAAAAATTTTATATTTCTAATTCAAGGAAACCTATATAAAATAAATTAAATGTTAAAAAATTTACATCACTATGAACAAAACTGAGTTTGTCCTAAGACCTATCGAGAGATCTAAAACGCGATCCATAAAAAGTGTTTATTGAGTTCGGGGAGTGAGATGCTGAATCTGAAAGTGTTCTACTGAGTTTCCCTACGCCTATCAACCGTCTTAGCATTGGTTACTTCGAGTGATCCGGTTGAGTTTCACAAAAATGTGGGAACTACAGCAAAAATTGAACGAGATTAAAACTGCTTGAAAGTTCACAAGTTGCCAAATGTGACCTAATTTGTAACGTGAGTTTCGGCGTAACAAACCTATGATTCTGAAAAAAGTTGAATCTGAGCTTTATAGATCGATTCCTTAAATGTGGGAACTACAGCAATTCATAAAATAGAAGTTTATAATAATTAAATATGTCGTATTCAGGTGTGGGAACTACTGCAAACCACGATTTTATAAACAAATCCTAAAATTGTAGGGACTTATACTTTTAGAAAAATCTTTCTCTGTCGAACTTATGCTAAAATGGGTTAAATTTTGACGATGGCCTGATCGTAAAATGGCGGTTTTGTGCAAAATCAGATTGGACGATGATTCTTTCTATATTTTGTAGTAGTTCCCACAATTTTTAAAGTTTAACTGTGAAATCCACAACTTGTGAGAGTTCCCACAGGTTAAGGTATATTACGAATTTTTAAACATTTATTTTTTATGAAAAAATCAGGTTTTTATAAAACGAATCTTTTACGCGAACTTACATGAACGTGAGTTCGACGTAAGAATATTTGGGCGAATCGCTCGCAAATTTTATAGTATACAATGGCTCGCGACCGCGCTTGAACTCAATGTTGCTCCTTGCTGTCGCAACATAATGCTGCAATTCCTTCGGAATTTTCGCTACAATCGCTTTCGCATACCAAACTCACGTTACATTAATTTGTAGGAACTACTGCATTTGATTAGAAATTTCTAAAGAATTATCGCTTAAAATTCTTTGAGGTTTTGAAACAAATTCTTTAATAAAAAAGAAAGTTGATTTTTTAAAAATTTTCTAGAAAGCTTTTTAAACAAATTATAAAACTTTAATTTTGTTTACTTCTTTTAATTTTGCGAGATTTCCTTCCAAAACAGAAAGAGTATCTATATGATAATCTTTTACGTGTTTGAGCCGAACTAATTTTTTATCTTCCGGAAGTCTTTTACAAGAAAGTTCAAATAAAATTCCCGCTAAAAGTCTGGAACAAGTCAATACGATCTCTTCCGCATATATATCTTTCATTTCTTTTTCCGGAAGTTCCTTATAAAGTTTTACTAATTCTTGAAATCCGTAAAACAGTTTATGAGTAAAAGAAGAGTCGGATCGGCTTATCAATTCGGATACGTATTCTCCAAACGTATGAGTTAAGCCGGAAGTAATTCCTCCGATACAAGCATTGATTTGAATCTGAGAAGTTCCGTCATAGATCGTAACAATCCTTGCGTCTCTATAAATTCTAGAAATATCATAATCTTCCGTATAACCAGAACCACCGTGAACCTGAAGGGCGTCACTGACCGTCTTTAAACAAGATTCGGAACAATAAAACTTACTAATTGGTGTAAGAATGTTTGCGATTTTCTCCCAATAACGAACCACTGTATCGTTTTTAATTTCTTTTTCTGTAGCTCCTTGTTTTTCAAGTCGAATTGCTCTCCAATAATAACGATCCATAACTCTAGATCCTTCCAGAGTCAGACATCTCATAGCGTATGTTTCTCTTTCGATCTGATCCAATATCTTTTTTACCGCTGGGATTTCTATCAAAGTTTTTCCGAATTGGGTTCTTTCTTTTGCATATTTTAGAGCTTCATAATATGCTGCAGTTGCAAGGCCAGTGGATTGTTGTGCAATTCCCATTCTGGCTCCGTTTAACATTCCCATCGTATATTTTATAAGTCCGTAACCTTCTTCACCGATTAAAAGTCCGGGAGAATTTTCAAAAACTACCTCACAGGTGGGAGAACAATGAAGTCCAAGTTTATTTTCGATTCCTGCAATTTGAACATCCGTACTTTGAACTAGAAAAAAAGAAAGTCCTCTCGCACCGGAATTTATCTCACCCGAACGAGCTAGTGTCAGTAAAACCGCAGGGAGATCTCCAAATCCACAACCATGTGTAATAAAACGTTTGGTTCCGTTTAATGTCCAATTTCCGTTTTTATCTTTTGTGGCTTTGGTTCTTAAATTAGAAAGATCGGAGCCGTGATCTGGTTCAGTGAGCCCCATCGCACAAACAAACTTTCCATCGGCAAAATGAGGTATCCAGTCGCTCTTCATTTGCTCGGTTGCATGACGTTCTAAAATTTCCGCAAGATTTACACATCCGATGGCAATGGCGAGTGACGCGTCGACTCTATAAAAAATTTCTGATATAAAGGATTTAACTGTCCAAGGAATTCCTAATCCTCCGTATTTTCTAGAAAATCCGTAGGCTTGAACTCCTGCTTCTATAACCTTAGAAACTAATTCGAGCATTTTGGGAGGGAATTCTACTTTTCCGTTTTTAAATTTTAAACCCTCTCGATCCAGATCGGCTACGTGCGGAGAAAGTATATTTCCTGCTAAATCTCCGACCGTTTCTAACACAGTTTTATAATATTCTTTTGCTTCAGAAGGGTTCGAAGGTCCTCCTTCTGAAACACCAGAAAAATCGTTTTCGTAATCGAGTATAATTTCTGTCCAAGGTAGAATGTGTACAAAATGATCCTGGATGTCTTGATTGTCCGAAAAATAATTATTTTGAATCATTGTATTCTCCCTTGAATCAGTCAGTATAAAAGAACAGAAAACAAAGAGAAGTAAAAAACGAACTTAAAAGGAATAGAAGTTTAAACCTTTTTTAAAACAAATTCAGAACTTGAAAATTTTCTTAAGTAAATTTCTATAAAATAAATTTTTAATTTGATGAATTGTAATTTTATGCAGTAATTTGATTTTTACTGTTTTGTACGCAATAAGGTTTCTATGAGTTTTAAAACGTCTCCCAATTTTAGAGACAGAATTTTGAACGTTCTATTTTATAGTCCCACTTGGAACTATAAAATAAAGTAACCAGTGTTTTGTAATCAAAATTTACGATAGTCGATTTTATAGGAATCGATAAGTAGAGTCGTTTTATTCAGGTGTTATAGAAAATTCTCTTAACTATTTCTTAACTTTTAAAAGAAGATTCTAATTCCAAATTGTAGTTCCGGAACTTGTCTACAAGAATTTGATTTTATATACTTTTATTATGAAACAAAAAAGAAATTTTCGGAAATTAGAATGTTCTAAAATACGAAATCAAATTGAATTCGGTTCAGATTTCATAATAAAAAACGTATCGAACAAATTGGTTTTTCAGAAATATATTTTTGCAATCTTATATTCTTGTATTTTTATCTTTCCTCTATCTGCGGATTCTCAAAAATCAGATTCATCCACAACTCAAACAGAAGAAAAGGTTCTAAATTCTTCTCATATTTTTCCGAGTAATATCCAGAACAAAAAAGATTCTAGTTCTTCTTTAATCAGTTCTGACTTCTTACAAACCTCTTCTACAAATCTTCAATCGCCAACAAATGAAAAATCAATCGATAAGGATTCTTCACAGATACAAAACGACGATTTTCAATCCAAAGATGAGATCGAAAAAAATGATCATTCTAAAAATACTTCTTCCAAAGAAGCTTCGGAAGAGAACAAACAGATTCCTAAATTCGGATTTTTTATTGATTCTTATTACGCTCACAATCCTTATCGTTCCAGTTCAAGAGATAATCGTTATCTCACTCAACCCGCACGTTGGGATGAAATCAATGTAAACCTTGCTTACATTGATGGTAAGATAGAAACGGATCAATATAGAGGTAGAGTCGCCTTCCAATTTGGAAATTCTGTAAATTCGAATTATAAAAACGAAGTCAGTTCGGAAAAAAATTCCAATGAAGTTTCAGTCAGAAATATTCAAGAAGCTTATGCCGGTATTAAACTTGCAAAAAATCTATGGTTAGACGGAGGAATTTATTTTGGTAATATCGGGCTTGAAAGTTGGATCTCTCACAATAACTGGAATTATTCCAGGGCACTCGCTCTGGATTATGTGCCTTATTACTCGAGTGGTTTTAGACTTTCGTTTCAATATTCAGAAAAACTATCCTTTCAACTTCATCTGATGAACGGCTGGTCTAACATTACGGAAACTAACAAAGATAAGGCGATTGGATCTCAAATCGATTATAAAATTACCGATAAACTTAAAATTACCCATAATACTTTTGTAGGAAACGAGGCTCCTGATAGCCAGGCTCGTCAAACAAGATATTATAATAATTTAATTCTTCAATATCATTTTACAAAACATTTTATTATTGCAGGTTCTGGAGATGTAGGAATTCAAAGAGTTTCGGACCCAGGCGTTCAAGCTTATAGACAATGGTATCATGGAACGTTTTGGATCACCTGGAGACCGATCGAAAAGTTCAGAACTTCTTTACGTTTGGAAAGAATGTTTGATCCTGAACAAACGATCATTCAAACTGCTTCTAAAAATGGATTTTTAACTTCGGGTGCAACGATTACTTTGGATTATATTCCAAACGAAAATGCGTTGGTTCGATTGGAAGGAAGATATTTTCGTTCTTACGACGCGGTTTTTGATCGGGATCAATCCAAATCTAAAGAGGAAAAGTTTATTGTTTTTGCGATTTCGGTTAAAATATAATAGAGTTGTTGAAAAATGAATTCTCCATCTTGTTTCTATTTCGTGAAATGGCCGATTGAAACAGTTTTGTTAACCGCTACTATTGAATTTTTCAATAACTTGAATCTATTTTTTCAAACCTAATTTCCTGAATTTGTGGGAACTACTTTTTTTAAAAAACATAAGGTTTTTCTAAACTTTGAAAATGTGGGAACCACCACTTATTTCCATTTAGAATTTAGACAATTCCCGCTTGCCGCCTGAGTTTGAGAATTTACATGGATTATCCAAAATAATCTTAGAACGTGGGAACTACCACAGAACTTAGATTTGTCTGTAAAATGATGTGGGAACTATTACAAAATGATAAACGGTTTTTAAGCAACGGTTTTTGTGGGAACTACCACTTTTAAAAAAACATTTCTCAAAACTACTTGCAACCTTTGGATTCTAAGCTTGAATCGTCCCCTATGGAACAAGCAACATTAGGCGGCGGTTGTTTTTGGTGTCTCGAAGCGGTATATCAAATGGTGGAAGGAGTGGAATCAGTAACTTCTGGTTATGCGGCAGGAAGGACAAAAAATCCGGATTATCGTTCCGTATGTTCCGGTACTACTGGACACGCGGAAGTGATTCAAATTTCTTTTGATCCCAAAATTATCAGTTACTCTGAAATTCTAGAAGTTTTTTGGATTAGCCATGATCCTACTACACTCAATCGACAAGGAAATGATATAGGAACCCAATACCGATCTATTATTCTTTGTCATTCTAAAGAACAAAAAATACAAGCCGAAGAATCCATCCGAAAAACAGAAGGACATTTTTTAGATCCAATTATAACTCAAGTAGAAGAACTGAAAGAATTTTATCCGGCCGAAAATTATCATCAAAATTACTTCAGAACCAACCCAGAACAGTCTTACTGTCATTATGTGATTAAACCTAAAATAGAAAAATATCTCAAAACCGGTTTTAAAGTCAAAAGCACAAATTAAAAGCCGTTTTAAAAAATATTTTACTCAGAACTATAAATAGAGTATCTAAAAGTTTATTTCTTAATTTAAATTTGTCTCAAAACTTGTAATACTCTATTTTATGGGATTCATAAAAACTCAAAATAGGCGCTTTAAACAAAGATAAAGTATTTTTACTGCGGCTTCTAAGTTATATTATGAATTTCTACTTGATCCTTTCTAAAAAAATCTATAATCTGATTTACTAATGAATACAAACATCCGAAGAACGTTCCAGATTTTTGTTTTGGGAGTTTTCCTCTTTCAATGTAAGACGGTTATACAACTCCAAGGAGAAATTCATCATCCTAAAACGTCAGACGATTGGGATTTGACCTTAGAACATTTTTTACCTGCATTAGGTACTACTTCTAAAAAATATCCGGTTATACTCTGTCACGGATGGATGAGCAATAGAACCTATTTGAAAATCAACGAAAAAAATTCGATTGTCGCAAGGCTCCAGAAGGAAGGTTACGACGTTTGGTTATTGGATTTAAGAGGAAGAAGAGATGCAGGTTATCCTTCCTTGTTTTTTGGAGACAAAAAATTTACTTACGGAATGGATGACTACATTCAATACGACGCAGATACTGCCATTAAACACGTGTTAAATGCTACTGGAAAAGATAAGGTAAATTGGATCGGCCATAGTATGGGTGGAATGATCGCTTATGCAAGAATCGGAAGTTTTGGAGAAACAAGAATTGCAAACTTAGTCACAATCGGATCTTCTGGAATTTTAGATTCTCCGAGCGCCTCGATCAAAAGTTTGGCTTCACTTGTTTGGTTGAGCAATCTTTGGCCGGTAGTTCCGGCAGAAACTTGGATTGGTATCCAAGGAGGAACTGGAATACCTTTTCTTCCACAAAAATCGTTGGAAGAACTTTTGTGGCACAAAGAGAATATAGAACCTTCGATTCTTTCTGGAATAAAAACGACTTCGATCAATCCAGCAACCGAAAAGGAAGTCCTTCAATTTCAAGAACTTGTAGAAAACGGAGAGATCCGAAGTTTAGATCATAAAATTTCTTATTCAAACGGACTCAAAAATATTAAAATTCCTACTTTGTTAATTTCTGGCAGAAGAGATAAATTAGGAACGAGTTATTCGATTCGGTATGTGTACGATAAAATTTCCTCAGAAGATAAAACACTTTTTATAATCTCCAAAGCAAATAATCATTCTGAAGATTACGGCCATACAGATTTGATCGTCGGTAAAAACGCAGATAAGGATATTTTTATTCCTATTGTTTCTTGGTTGGATAAAAGAAATTAAAATGATCTAATATAACGTGAGTTTGGTGTAAGTAACTCGCGATTTTGGAATCTGAACCTTACAGATCGATTTTTTACATGTGGGAACTCTCACAAATCACGATTTTACGAATCAATTCTAAAATTATAGGGACTTATACTTTTAGAAAATTTTTCTTACACCGAACTCACGTTAATATAGTTTAAGGAACTTAAAATTAAAGAAAAAATTTGGATCAAAATTTCAATTGTGGGAGCTTACACAGAAAATCTGAAAGTTCTGATTGATTGAATTAGAGTTGTTGAAAAGTGGAGATTAGCAAAATTGTTTCAATTGTCCATTTCAATACAACGGAAACAGACGGAGAATTCATTTTCCAACAACTCTATTATAGATTCGTAAATCAAAATGAAGGCAATAAACTCAAAAACAAAAAAATTGAAAAGTTATAGAACCTACTCTAAACTCATCTTAAAACGGATTTATAATTTTATTTTGGATTTAAAAATGAAACTTACAAAAAAACTATCAATCTTATTTTACCTAATTATTTTTTTAGGCTGTACACGTTATGTGGTTATTACAGAACAAAAATTCGTTTCACAGACTGCAAATCTAGGACCAAATGTCTTTTTGACTACCTTCTCTTATGAAAATTCTTCTCATCCTCCGATACTTTTAATAGATCCGGTGTTCATTAACAAAAAGGCTCTTTATCTTGGAAGTAAATCCGGATTGATTGGAGTGTTAAACGGAAACGGCTTTTCGGTTTGGTTGTTACACTTTGAAGATTATAAATCCGTCAATTTAAGAGAGGTGGGAGAAAATTTAATTCCCGAAGTCATTGCAAAAATCCAAAAAGTTACTGGTAAAAAAGAAATTTTTCTAGGCGGAGTTTCCTTGGGAGGTCAGGCTATATTAAATTCTTTGAAAGCGAAAAAAGTTCCAGATGTTTCCAAAGCGTTTTTTTTAGGAACTGGAATGGACTATAAATATAATGATAGCTTTCTGGAACGAATGAAAGCGGAAAAAAGATTTGGGACTGATTTAAGTGCTTCCTGTAAAAACAAGGATAATTTTTGTAAACGTTTTATCTCTTTAGATGAAGATGATCCTACAACTCTATTCGTATATCAGAATCTTTTTAACTATTTACCGACTTTGGAAGAAAACCCGAAAGCTTGGGAGTCGTTTGAGATGTCGAGTTTCCCTACACTTTTTATCGGAGGTAGAATCGACAACGTATCTCCTACTGAAAGTATTTACCCAGTCTATCAAAGAAAAAAAGGAAAAAAAGAATATTGGGAAGCAGGAAGGGACAACGGAGCTTCAATTGATTATGATCATCTAGGACTTTTCGCCTATGAAGATGCCCCCTCCGATATTTATCAGAAAATTGCAGATTGGTTAAAAGAAACTACGAAGGTCTTTTCCAGCCCAACAAATCCATAACCTTTTTAATATCCTCCCAGACGTCTCGTTTGAGAGGACTATTCTCTCCTCCGTTTCGAATCACAAAACTAGGATGATACGTAGGCATCACAGGGATTCCGAAAAAAGATCCCCAAGTCCCTCTAAGTTTAGTAATTCCTTCTTTAGTATTTAAGATAAATCTTGTAGAAGGATTTCCTAAAGTAACAATTGCTTTTGGTTGAATGATTTCGAGTTGTCTTAAAAGATACGGAGCGCAAGCTCTAGTTTCCTCTTCTTCGGGAGGTCTATCTTTTTCAAACTTCATGTCCACGGTTGGTCTGCATTTTACGATGTTGGCGATGTAAACGGATTCTCTAGGAACTCCCATTCCTTTTTCTATGATCCTTGTCAAAAGTTCGCCCGCTTTTCCCACAAAAGGACGGCCTGTGAGATCTTCTTGTTTACCAGGACCTTCTCCAATAAAAACTAATTCCGCATCTGGATTTCCTTCTCCAAAAACAGTTTGAGTACGGGTAGTTTCGAGTTTGCAGAGTTTACACGCGGAAACTTCGGATTGCATTAGCCCCAGTCTTTTCAGTTTTTCTTCTTTGCTCATAACAATTTCTTCATCCAAGTTAAAAAAGAATTTCTCTGAAGTCAATGGAAATGATTGTTCGTATCATCTTGACTTTTGTATTTCAGGATTTTAAAAACTTTCCAATTTCTCTGGAAACATTTCCCGAAAAAATCATAAATTGTTTTCAAACGATTTGTAAAACGAACTTATATTTTTTAATCTTCTTAAGGGTTTTATAAAGTGAATTTCTATTAAATAAATTTTAAATTTGATTATAATCGCAAAACGGCAGTTTTACGTAAATATTTGATTTTTACTCAGAATGATATAATAGATTACCAAATTTTATTTCTGAATTGGTTTTTGTGATAAAAATTTAAGTTAACGTGAGTTCGATGGAACCCATGATTCTGAAAAAGTTGTAATCTGAACTTTATAGATTAATTTAAATGTAGAAACTCTAACACAATTTATAAAATAGAAGTTTATAACAATTGAATCTTGCGTATTCAAGTTTGGGAGCTATCACAAATTACGATTTTAGAAACAAATTCTAAAATTGTGGGAACTACTGCAAAACTTAGATTTGTCTATAAAATGATGTGGGAACTCATACTTTTAGAAAATTTTTACTCACGTTAAAATGAGATTTAAATTTTGATGATAGCCGCAAAACAGAAGTTTTGTGCAAAAATCTGATTGGACAATGAGTCTTTTGGTATTTCATAGTAGTTCCCACAATTTTCAAAGTTCAACTGGTAAATCCTCGATTTGTGAGAGTTCCCACATTTATTTTTTTACGAAAAAATTAACCTCTAGAGCTTGTTCCAAAACCGTCCAATGTGGATGTGGGAACTATTACGAAAATTTAACGACATAGAACTACTCGAAAATTCACAAATTGCCAAATGCGACTTAATTTGTAGGAACTACTGCATTTTATTAAAAATTTCTAAAGAATTATCGTGTAAAAATTTTTTGAGGTTTTAGGACAAGCCCCTAAGATAAAACCTAAATTCAAATTAAGTCTCAATTTGATAAAGAGCATTCTTTTGGGATTTTATAGAGGTACTCTTAAATCAATTTTAGTCGCAGTTACCGCAGATTATTTCTTTTGCTATTCATACGTATAAAAATAATACTACGTTGAATTTGTTTAAAAACTTAGAATGTAGGATCTACTTCAAAAAGCTAACAATTCCGGTCAGACTCAATTTTTGAGTAATTCTATATCTTCGGTAAAATTGTCCGTTAGCTTTTGGTAAAATTTTTATGCGTCCGAGTATAGGTTAAACGAAGACATTTTTAAATATCCTTTTGCCGTTATAAGAATACCTAAGCTTTTTAGGTTTTGGACTCAAATAGATTTTTATGGTTTCGTTTTAAGAAATTTCAAAAGCTCGTCTAAGGCTTTTTTTCTATGAGAGACTGAGTTCTTTGTTTCTTCTTGGATTTGTGAAAAAGGTTTTTGAAGCGGCGGGAAAATGAAAATTGGATCGTATCCAAAACCATATATTCCAATTCTATCATATTCTTCTGAGATCAATCCTTCACATCTACCTTCGAAACTTTGTTCAGTAGATTCGTCCACATAAGCGATCGCACAAGCATAATAGGCCTTGCGATTTTGATTCCCTTTCAGTTTTTCTAAAAGAAGAAGTGCTCTACCTTCATCATTCAGTTCCGGACCTCCAAATCGAGCCGAATAAACCCCAGGTTCATCTTTGAGAGCAGAAACACAAATTCCAGAGTCATCCGCAATTGAAGGAATTTTAGTTAAATAAAACAATTCTTTCGCTTTGATGAGAGCGTTTTCTTTAAATGTAGAACCTGTTTCTTCAGGGTTAAAAGAAACTTTCAGATCCTTAGGCGTAAGGATCTGAATTCCTAACTCCATGAGAATGGAGCTTACTTCTTTTACTTTGTTTAAGTTGTTTGTGCCGAGAGCGAGTTGTCGCTTCAAGGGTTTAGTTTAAATTCATCGAATGCATCTTCGATATTCGGAACTATTTTAAAAACCTTGTCTAACATCGTGATTTCGAAAAGTTGCAACAGATCTTCATCGTTGATTACGATAATAATATCACCTTCGGCACTTTTAAATTTCTTTTTATAAGAAACAATGATGCCTAACGCGGTGGAGCAGATGTGATTCACTTCTGTCAGATCGATAATGATCTTAGGACTTGGGTCAAAATTATGCTCGCTCAGGTTACGGTCTAATTCCTCACTATCGGATTGAAGAATGGATCCTGCAATTTTTATAATATGAATATCGTCTTGTACAGTTATTTCCATAGTTGTTCCGTTACTTCTTTGGCTGTTTGAATACGGTTTTTCAACCAAAAAATAGGTTCGGAATCGGATTTTTGATGCATTTTTTGAGAATTTAGCCTCCTCTAAGGATAGAATCTCCATTTTTGCCAAAGTTTCTTTTTCTTTTTGGGTTTTATCAAATTTTAAAACTGTAAAAATCTATCTTTTTCTTTAACCGAATTGTAGGAACTATTACCTTTTCACAGAAGATTTTTGCTATTGCAGGAGGTGCAAATTTCAAACGAAGTATAGTTTTGGATGAACATTTTAGATGTGCTTTTTTCACCGGATTTTTGGATTTTGAAGTCTTTGAACTTACTCAGAACGATAGAATAACATGAGTTCGGCGCAAAAAAAATGAGAAAGAATTTTCTAAAAGTATGAGTTCCTACAATTTTAGAATTTGTTCGTGAAATCCAGATTTGTGGCAGTTCCCACATTTTAAAGTTTTACTGTAAAATTTAAATTCCTAAGAGTTCCCACTTCTGTAAAATTCATGTTTCCTACAGATACTCAAAAACTATAGAACACAGAATACCAAGTTTTGCGTTTAAACAGGGTTATAAAAAAAATTAAAGATCTCAATTTTATAAAAATCATAATATCTTAAAAAAGTACAGGAAAAAAGATTTATAGTTTCAGAATATAATATAAGACTTTTGTATTTTAGATTCTACTGATTCCTACAAAATTGAGTACCCATAAATGTTGTGACAAAGTGTCAGTTTAATACGTGCGAATAATAAGATAAAGAGCTTGAATTCTTATTTTGTAAAAATAAAACGGAAGATTTTTTAAAATTTAGGATTTGAATTTTTAAGATCAATCGGAGTGCCAATGATGGGAAAAAAAATCGGATATGTCGCGCTTGGAATTTTATTTTTACTACTGTTACTGTATTGGATCGGACAAGGTCCTAGAGTTTCTATACCCAAGGATATAAAACCTGGAGCGGAATTTGTTTTTCCAGGAGAGGAAAAGACTACAGAAGAAACTCTTTCTCTTTTGATTTCGTCTCTCAAAGAAAAATA
Source organism: Leptospira interrogans (assembly GCF_900156205.1). Classification (GTDB taxonomy): domain Bacteria; phylum Spirochaetota; class Leptospiria; order Leptospirales; family Leptospiraceae; genus Leptospira; species Leptospira interrogans. Next base: position 125,837 of record NZ_FTNA01000007.1, on the reverse strand, counting down.
CCAACCCGGTGGAGTAAAACGAGATGCACATCCATTTGCACACGGTTGTGTTAAAGCAAGTTTTACGGTTTCTTCTTCTATTCCAGAAGAATTTAAATTTGGAATATTCAAATCTTCTAAAACGTATCCAGCTTGGATTCGATTTTCAAACGGTTCCATTACGAAAAAATCGGATCAAGAAGGAGATATTAGAGGAATGGGAATTAAACTTTTAGGTGTGGACGGACCTAAATTGTCTGCGGACGAAAATAGAACCCAAGATTTTTTACTGATCAATCATCCCGTTCTTCCTGTGGGTGCACCCGATGAGTATTTGGCTCTTTTTCAAGCTGCATTTGCTAAAAAGCCTATGTCTTACTTTTTGGGAGGAATGCCTTGGAACTGGAAGTTAACTGCTTTGCAGGAATCTATTTCGATTCGAAGAAAAAAAATTCCAGACGTTTTAGAAATTCGTTATTGGAGTACAACTCCATATCGTTTGGGGAATGAAACCAGCGCCGTAAAATATTCTGCAATACCTTGCGAAACAAAAAAATTGGAAGTTCCAAAAAATCCAGCGGACGATTATCTTCGCCAAACGATGATTTCTCATCTTAAAGAAAAGTCTGCTTGTTTTGAATTTATGATTCAGAAACAAGGAAATCCGATCTCTATGCCGATTGAAGATCCGGCTGTTCATTGGAACGAAAAAGATTCTCCTTTCATTGCGGTTGCTAAAATAGAAATCCCTAAACAAGAGTTTGCAACTCCAGAACAGGATCGTTTTTGCGAAAATCTTTCATTAAATCCTTGGCATTCTTTGGCCGAGCACCGACCTCTAGGAGGGATTAATCGTATTCGAAAAGTTGCATATGAAACGATCGCAAAATATAGACACGAGCAGAATGGGATAAAACAATTAGAACCGACCGAATAATATATAAAAAATTCGCTTTGTTGTATAACATTTACTGAAGATCACTTAGATAAATTATATTATTAGAGTTGTTGAAAAATCAATTCTCCATCTGTTTTCTATTTCATGGAAACGGTCGATTGAAACAGTTTTGTTAATCGGAACTAGGGAATTTTTCAACAACTCTATTGTAACATAAGAAAAATATCGTATTACGTTTCTTTCATGCAATTTATTGACTGGAGCTGAAAGCGCGGTCCAACAATGCTGCATTTGCTCAATCATTCTTACGCAGAACTCACAGGATTGAAGTGTGAGTGATCTGGTACTTTATTTTATAGTTCTTGAGTAGACAAGAGTGGACAAATCTCTCTAAAGTTCGGCCATAAATAAACTAAAAATGGCGGAGTTTCTACTATAAGTTAAGTGGTATGGCTTTGATGGGTTTAAGATCATCATTTTTCGAATAGGTTCAAAATTTTTTCTATTTGAGAAACGTTATACGGCTTTGTAAGTAGGTCGTCCATTCCTCTTTGAGTCGCGACCTTTTGAATTTCCGGAGCGGCGTTTGCAGTGAGCCCTACGATACGAATCGAATCTCCTTTCGGAAATTTACGGATAATTTCCGTTGCGGAAAGTCCGTCGATTCCGGGCATATTAATATCCATAAAGATCAGATCGTAATGGAATTTTCGCGCCTTTTCTATCGCTTTCATTCCATCTTCTACTAAAAAAGGTTCTATCTTTTTCTTTTTTAGAATTCGACCTAAAAGTTTTTGATTGATAAGATTGTCTTCTACGATCAAAACCTTTAAACGAGAAAGATCTGATTTATCTGTTATAACTTCGGCTTCAGAATTTTCAGTAAACGACTCTTCGTCGATTGACTCGGGAATTTCCAGTTTGAGTTCGAACCAAAACCTGGTTCCAATTCCAGGTTGGCTTTCCACATGAATTTTACCTCCCATCAATTCTATTAGTTTTTTTGTAATCGATAACCCTAATCCAGTTCCGCCAAAATGTCTTGTGATGGATTTGTCGGATTGAACGAAAGGTTCAAATACGGAGTTGAACTTAGTAGGAGGGATTCCGATTCCAGTATCAAAAACCCAGGTTCTGAAACTCAATTCAGAATTCGTTTTTTCTAATATATGAAATCCAACTTCGACGGTTCCTTCTTTTGTAAATTTAGTCGCATTGGAGACTAAATTTGTAAGAATCTGACCAATTCTGACTGGATCTCCTTTAAGCAATTTAGGAAAGTTTGGCGGGAATAGTATGTTCAATTCGTTTTTGTTCTTAAGTATTTCCGTCCGTAAGAGAGAAACAAGATCGTTTAACAATTCCTGCATATTAAATGGAATTGATTCTAATTCGATTTTTCCGGTGTCTGCTTTGGAAAAATCAAGTAAATGGTTTACGATTTTAAGAAGTTTATCCCCGCTTCTTTGGATAAGCTCTAAGGAGTCTTTTTGATCCGGATTTAAAGGAGTATTTAACAGTAATTCGGTGATTCCTAATATTCCGGTCATGGGAGTTCTAATTTCGTGGCTGATGTTAGAGATAAAAACTGTTTTTGCTTGATTCTCCTGTTGTGCGATTTCACTTTTTTCCTTTAAAGCTTGATTCAATAAAGCTAATGTTTCTTGTTGCGAATGAAAAGAAGTAATGTCTTCGAAAAACCATAGTCTTCCCGGAGCCGTTTTACCGGGTAAAAGTAAACTTGTAACCTCGAATACTTTTTTTTCCGGGTCCGTAAACATCCACTGAGTTGAAAATTTTTCCAGATTCATATTAGATAAATTTCGATTCATTTCTAGAAAGATTTCCTTTTGATTGACTGCGGATTGTATCAGCTCGGTCATTGAAGTGGAAACTTTCCAAGAAGAGACTTCTCCTCCTTCAGAAAGAGAAAGAAGTTTTGCCGCACTTTCGTTGATCCAGGTTTTTCCAGTTCCTGAATCCATAAAGATAATTGCTTGGGGTATCGTTTTTAAAATGGAATCCAATCTGGAATGAACTGAATTCAACAAAATTTCCTTGTTTTTAATCGAAAAAATTTCGTAGATTCTAGGAGATAATTCTGTGATAAGTTTTAAAAATTCAGATATGTGTTCTGTATTTTTTGAATATAAGAATAAAAGAATATTTTTTCTTCGGTCTTCTATGTTTTCATTTGGTATAGGAACTGCGATCATTTGCGCGAAATCAATTTCTTCCAGTGCATCAAAATTGGAGAAATTGATTTCTTGACGCGTCAGTGTATAAGGTAAAACAGGGCGATTTTCGGAATAAGAGATAGACAATAAATTTATGTTCGTTTGGTCTATAGAAAAATTAAATTTCGGCTGAGACTCTACTATTTTGATGGATAACGGATCTTTACTTTCTAATAAAATTATAAAATCTGCATATAACGTGGTTTTACAAAGAGAGTAAAATTTGTCCATTTCCTCCAAATATGATCCCTTTGAAAAAAGTTCAAATGAGCGTTTATAGAATTCGTTGATTTTATCGGTAAAAGTTTTATGAGAAGACTCATTCATTCAATTTAAAGACTTAAAAAACAATTTAATTTCTTGGAGTACAGATTCCGGAGAACTGAAGTGAGGTAGATGCCCCGTTGCAGGAATCGATTTAAAAATCGCTTGAGGAATGTTTGCGCTGAGATATTTTCCTACTTCAATCGGAACCGCTATATCTGAAGATGGTTGCAAAATTAAAACGGGTTGTTTGCATTGATTCAGATCTTTTCTATGATCGGATTGAAAGATGGTTCTTGAAACTGTCAGTCCTATATCCGGGCGTATTTCCCGAAGCGATTCTGCAAAACTTTGGGCCAACTCGGGACGATCCGGATTTCCCATAGCAAGGGGGGCGAATCCTCCCGCCCAAGAAAAAAAGTTTGTTTCCATCGCAGCGAAAAGTTGATCCAAATCGGTTTGTTCGAACCCACCTTTATAGTTTGTATCGTTTAAATAACGAGGAGAAGCGCTAATAAATGCAAGTTTGGAAAAAAGTTCCGGTCTACGGATCGAAGTTATGAGTCCGATCATTCCACTTACGGAATGTCCTACATATAATGAATTTCTAATTTTCAGTTCATCCATAAGTAAGATCAGGTCTTCTGCATAGGAATAAAGATTGGAATATCGATCCGCGCTGAAAAGGGAAGGATCTGTTTTTCCAGAACCGATCGTATCAAAAAGTACAAGTCTATAATGGTCTTTTAAATTAGGAATGAGCTTATTCCAAGTCGATTGATCACAGCCAAATCCGTGACTGAATACGATCGTCTCCTTTTCGGAACCAATAATTTTTAGGTTGTGTAGAGATGCTCTTTGCATGAGTTTTTCTTTTAAAAATATTTGAGGCTGATTTTTGAAATTTTCTAACTATCAGATAGGACTGCAATTTTTGAATTTTTTTAATCTAATTCTTTTCTAAAATTCTTATGATTCGCTTGAATAACGTTATGTACGTCTTTATTTTATAATTAAACTTTTAAGTCAATACGACTAACTTATAACACCAATTTTTAATCTTGGTGTTACAAGTTATAAACTTTGATTTATTTCTGTCTTTTTAGATACAGATCCAAACCTTTTCTAGCTTCTGTTCTAATTTTGTTTTTGAGAAAAGGTAAAAAACCGAATAATAACCCCGGAAGTCCTAGTGCTTGCCTGGACCAACGATAAAAACCAAATTGATCTGTATGTTTGACGATCTTACCGTCTTTACAAACGAGTTCGGCTTGGATTACGTTATGTACCTTTTTCCCCGTTTTTGAAAATGTATAATATGCTTCCCAGGTAACTTTTCCGGTATCCCCTTCCGATTGAATTTCTCCAAATTTTAACTCTAGATCCTTTCCTCTGGAGATCAGCATTTGCCACATTCCTCTGACTTCGGTTGCATTGAGATTTGTAAAAACCGGATCGTTGAATATCACAGAATCGGAATAAAGTGTTCCCATCTTTGTGGCGTCTTTTTTTTGAAAAGCTTCGTAAAATTCCTTCGTGATTTCGGTAGCTGACTTCATAAAGTTTTCCTCATTTGTTTTCAATCGATTTTGTATCTGTTTCGAATTTCGTTAGTTGAATGGAACCGAACATTTTGTAAATTGCTTTTCGAGTAGTATTTGTTTTGTTTGATGCGGAAAATTTCCAAAGAATCGTTCACGGTTGACAATTCGTTTTTGAAATTATGATTGAATAACTTTACGGAGAGTTCAATGGGCAATACTATTTGCAAGTTTTCTTTTTTTCATTTTAAAGGTCTGTTTAGAAGCGTTTGTATTTGTTTTTGTCACTTCTTCCAATGCACAAGTACAAAATGGTGCGGATTACTCACTTGTTTATTCTAAGGACGGAGTGATCGGCTCCGTAGAATTCAACGGACTGACAATCCTTTCTGAATCTAAAAAAGAAAACGTCAGCGGACGAGTTAGTATGAATGTTTGGATTTTTCCCGGGGAAAATAAAATCAAAGTTAAAGGAATCCATAAAAGAAAAAAGGATGAATCTGCTCCATACTTAACTGCAACCCTGTATCTTGCACAGAAAGAACAGCCTTACAATGAAGGACGAAAAATTGCGGATTTTGAATGGGGAGAAGTAGAAGGTAAACCAAGTCTTCCCTTTGAACAGGAAATCACTTTTAGTCCCACTGAGGTTCCTCCCTGCGAGCTTTGGAAAGTTGCTGAAAAAATCCAATTGACTGAGGAAGATAAACAGAAGATTCAAAAGCTCATTATAGATTTACACGATGGTCTTCAAAAGAAAGATGAAAAAAACTTTTGGAATTGATGGAATTCAAAACGAAAGAATACGCCCGTGCTTATTACGATTCACCCGAAGAAGATATAAAAAATTTCAAAAAAATAGTTTTGGAGGGCGTGTTTCAAATGATCGGAGGAAAGTTGGATAAGATCGACTTTAAAAAACTTCAGTATCAATTGATCTTAGATCAAAAAGTGGTCGCTGTAACTTCTCAATCCGGTAGTAGTCCGATTACGAACAAGGCGAAAGGTTTTTCGATGCCATTGTATTTTTCAAAGATTAAAGGAGAATGGATTCTTTCGCGTTAAACCTATTAATACTTTATTAAAATAGTATATTTCATTATTTTAATAAAGTATTAATTTTATGAGTTGGTTGATTGTCGAGTAATTTTGTCTCAAGTTTAAGTCAAGATGATTACTTTTTGAATTTACTTCCAATGGAAAGGTTTTGTATTGTCGGTAAAAAGTCTGAGCTTTGCTTGGTATCATAAATCAAAGTTTTAACAAAACGTGGTAGTTCCTACAGATTAAGTCACATTACGAATTTTTAAACGCCCATCTTTTTTAGGTCCGAGTTTGTGAGAGCTCCCACATTTTATTTTTTACAGAAAAATTAGATTTCATAAAATAAAAATCTTACATCAAACTTTTGTTAATTGCTGACTCGGACGTATAAAAATAATACTATAAACTTTAAAATGTGGGATCTCCCTCGAAAAGCCAACAAATCAGTGTTCAATGTAATTTTTTGAAAATTTCTCTTTTACGTTTTTGTAAAATCAATTGTTAACTTTGGTATTATTTTTATGCGTCTGAGTAGTAACGTAGGTTCGGCATAATAAAATAAAGAAAATTTCTAAAAGTATGAGTTTTTACAATTTTAAAATATGTTCGTAAAATTGTGATTTGCGGTAGTTCCCACATAGTAAGAATGATTTACAAAGTTTAGATTCCAACTTTTTTCGGAAATGAGTTATGGCCAAACTCACGTTATATATCATATCTATCAAATTGAATACCGTAAATATTTATTATAAAGTGCTGTTTCATGTAAGTTTGATGGGATTCAATGCGAAAGCGATTGAGGCGTAGGGAACTCAGCAGAACGCTTTCTATAATAACCCACCCCACAAGTATTTGATCTCAATATAAATCTGTCGGAGTTACGACAAATCCTCTGTAAAACTTAGTTCCCACCCCACAACGCGATTCATAAAGAGCGTTGTGCTGAGTTTTCTCTATTTTTGGGTGGGGGTGGTAAGGTTCGGAAAATTTTTCTCTATCAGAAAAACATACTTTTTGCAAGTAAAAAGACTCATTCTTGTCGGAACACTTGAAAAATGTGCTTTTTTGAGCCCAGAACGGCGATCCATAGAAAGCCCGTTCTGTTGAGTTCATTTTGATTCTAAAATCCTATTCAACTTGTGGGTAAGGTTATGGCTTTCTATGGAGCGCTTTCTATAATAAATTGAAACTCAAGACAAAATATCGTATCAAGTTTCTTTCATACAATTGATTGACTGGAGCTGAAAACGCCGACCAGCAACGCCGGATTCGCCCAAATTTTCTTACACTGAATCCACATTATTGAAGTATAAACTATATTGGATTGGTCCTTTATTTGTAGTTCTGATTAAAAGTCCTTTAAAAAAGCGCGGTATTGCATTTTGTAAAAAATGAAGTCTGAAAGGGACTTTTTAAAAGTATTTTTTTAGAAGAATTCGTTTTTCAAAGTAAAATTTTCCGTATGAAAAACGTTCCTCGTAGATCCTAAAAAAATTGTCAGAAAAATATGAAAAGATAGATATGTATTCTTAAAATTTTAAGGAGCCCGTCTTATGAAAGTTGCGCCGACTTATTCTATTTTACTAGCAGAAGACGACGAAAGTAATGCGGAACTTTTGATCCGTCATTTGGAAAGATATAATTTTGACGTGGATCATGTTGTAGATGGGGTTGCTGCCGAAATCAAATTGAGAAAGATTCGATACGACTTAATTCTTACTGATAATCGGATGCCTAAACTCAGTGGTCTTGATTTTTTGGAAAGAATTCCAGATATGAATCGAATGACTCCAATTATATTTTTAACCGTAAGTAACGAAAAAGAAACAATCATTCAAGCTGCACATAATAAGAAACTTGTAGCTTATCTTTTAAAACCGATCGATACTCATGTATTGATCGAAAAAATTTGTCAGGCGTTGGGGATTAAAACGAATTCATTGATCGATAAGAAAGAATATCCATTTGAAATCCTTCCTTTTACTCACACTGATAAAGGGGTTGGAGTTGGAATCGAATTAAAAGGATGTCCTTACGGAAAGAGTATAGAAAAACTCGTTCAGGAAATTGCATTTTTTTTAAAAGAACTTCCTTCTTTACGAAGTATTCTGATCAAGGTAAATCCTGAATTTTTTTATTTTAAAAGTGGAACTCAACTTCTTTCTTCTCTAAAGGATCGTTTGGCGATTAAATATGAGATTTCTAAAGAAGACATTACAATTCAGACGGAACACTGATTGGGGATCGTATGGATTGATTTGTTTTTAAATATAAAGTTTTTTTCAAATAAAGATCGTGAAGTTTATTTCAGTTTTTGGGAAATGATTCTTTATTAGAATTTTATTAAGCAATTTACTTTAAAGACTTAAGAGTTTGTCCCAAAACTTCAAAGAATTTTACATTAGAGTTGTTGAAAAATTCCCTAGTTCCGATTAACAAAACTGCTTCAATTGCCCATTTCCATAAAATAGAAACAAATGGAGAATTAATTTTTCAACAATTCTATTATAATTCTTTAGAAATTTTTAATAAAGTTAGTAGTTCCTACATTTTTGTGAAACTCAATGCATCGCTTCTATGGTCGCTCTGCAGGTCACATTTGACAATTTGTGAACTTTCGAGTAGTTATAATGTCGTTAAATTTTTATAGTAGTTCCCACATTGGATGGTTTTGGGACAAATTCTTAATGTGAATTCAAGATAATGGAATTAGAAAAATATTTCTTACTCAGAAACTATAGAAAGATTTTAACTTTATCTGAACGGAGACGTATTTTAAAATTTATGATACCTATTTTATAAGATTGTTAATCCTACTTTAGAGACTTGATTTTTTGTTTAAAGTATGTTTGAGCTTTTGGAAGTTTAGTTTATCTGTAAAATCCGGATTTGCGGTAGTTCCCACAGATTCTGCCTCATTTTGTGATTTATCGTTTTTTTATAAATTTTTTTCTTTCGATCATACCGTTTCTGTATGAGTTCCCACATCAGAATTTATCTGTAAAATTCAAACTTGTGGTAGTTCCCACATTTTATTTTTTACGGAAAAATCAGATTTTATAAAGAAAATGTTTTACATAGACTTCACAGATTTATAGTCCATGATGATTTAGTCGTTAATAACCAGAATGTAGTAGTTCCCACAGATTTTGTCTCTTTACTTAGAACTATATAACAGAATACCTAATGTTTTATTTTGAATCAGGTTTTGCGATAAAGGCTCATGATACTCAATTTCATAGATCAGTAGGAGATCATAAACTTTTTTGACGGTGTTAAAATTGTAAGAGTTCCCACGGTTTTAAAGTCTAAAAGTGATGTCATTTTGTTTTACAAATTGTGCCTACTTTGAAAATTAAAACGGTCTTTTTGAGTGAGTTCCTAGATTTTAATTTTTTGAACAAGTTTATCAGAGTTTTATTTTCATACGTCTTTTCTTTATAATAATTCAAAAAATTTTTTCCGTAAATTTCGTTTTAAGTAGATAAGGATGCATAACGCGTTCTAAGTGAACATAGCCTAATTTTAAAATAAACCATAACAAACTACATTCCGATTTGTTTTGAATAGAGCGGTTTTGTTCCGGATCACTTTTTAAAATTCGAAAAAAAGCGGAACCAAGTTTGGTGTCTTTGGTCAGAGGTGTAGATAATGGGGGAAATCCAATGAAAGGATTTTTTAAAGTTTCCGGTTTGATTCTTTTGGTGATGACTTTGTTGGTCGGCGGTTGTAGTAGACATTATAGGTCTCCTGAAAAAAGAGCGGAGTTTGTAGTAAAAAAAATTAATTCCGAATTGGATCTAAATGATTCTCAAAAGAAAGAACTCTATCGAATTAAAGATGAAATTTTGTCCAAGAGAAAGGAGCTCAAATTACAAGGCCCTAGAATTCCTGCTGAAGTCCTTACAGAGTTTCGTCAGCCGACTTTAGACGAAAAGAAAATTAACAAATCGTTTGAGTTAGAAATGAATAAGATGATTGAGATGAGAACCTTTATGACAAAAAAGGCAGTCGAATTTCATTCGATTCTAACTCCGGAACAAAGAAATCAACTGGTGGATTTAATTACAGAGTTTCAACAAAAACATCGTCATCATGATGACTGAATCCGAATTTGCTGAAATCGTTAATTCCACTAGGAATACAGTCCTCTCTGCGATTGAAAAAAATCTCGCAGAGAGGTTTTATTATGCCATAGATGATGTGGCTCAAGAAACGTATTTTCGTGCTTACAAAGCTCTCAAAAAAAATCAATTCCGCCAAGAATCTAAACTCAGTACTTGGTTATATACGATTGCTAGAAACGAATCCCTAAGAATGAACGATAAACTTAGAAAGGAAGAGGCGCGTGCGGAGAAATTGATCAACTCCAAAAAAGAGGAAGACTTTCTCGAAGTCAAATCGAATCTGAACGAGAACTCCGAACGGAATTCTCAGGAAGTGATTGGATTGTTGCGTTCTCTTTTGATCAAAATTCCGAATAAATATAGAAAGGTTCTCGAATTCTATCTTGCAGGGTATTCCGAAAAACAGATTTCGGAAACGATGGGAGTTAAACCTGGAACCGTTAAGTCAAGGGCGGCCAGAGGAAAAGAGATGATGAAGCGAGTCGGCGCTAAGGAGAAATTTTATGAAGAATGACCGGGCTTATTCTATGAAATCAGAAATTCTCAAAAGAAAAAAAGATCCGGATTGGGTAATGCGTATTTCTTCAAACGTAATTCAAATGGATCGAAAAGAAATTAGAAACAAACGTGCGTTAGGTGCTTCTCTTATTTTATTTTTAGGTTTGAGTGTTTATGTTAATTTTTGGTTTCAGGATTTTGATCCTGGGGATTCGGATCTTTTGAGTACTGGTGTTTTTGAAGAACTAGAGAATGCTTTGGATAAATGAGATTTTTTGCGGAAAAATTAATTTTTGTTTTCTATAAAATTTAAAGGTACTCATTCTAAGCGTTAAATTTTCTGTAAATTGACCTTCTTTAGGTGTTTTGACAAATTCAAAGTTTATTGTATTACTTTTCTGGATTTAATTCATTTTAGAGTTTTATAAAATTAAAAAACAAATTTTCGCTCTTTTATGTACTGAAGAATTTATCTGTAAAATCGCAGTTTGTGGGAACTACCATGTAATACAGTTTTAACAACAAAATATTAGTTTTAAAAATTCGTAAATAATTTGTAAGAAACGTTTCTATGGGAACTACTGCATTTTATCAAAAAGTTTTCTTGTAAAACAATTGTGGGAACTCCCGTAAATTATATTTTTTCTAAGAAATTATCTTGAAAACTATAGAGATTGTACCAGAACTTTGTTCATTGATTTACTACGGAATATCTATCAAAATGGTTTGAACAGTAACAACGGGTTTTTACAAAAATGTATTACATTCTAAAAGTTGCATTAATCCCTGAATTTATGACTTTTTTGAGGAAGCCAACATTCTAACTAACGTGAGTTCGGCGTAAGGAACTCATAATTCTGAAAAAAGTTGGAATCTGAATTTTACAGATCGATTCTTTAAATAGAGTTGTTGAAAAATTCCCTAGTTCCGATTAACAAAACTGCTTCAATTGCTCATTTCCATAAAATAGAAACAAATGGAGAATTAATTTTTCAACAATTCTAATGTAGGAACTATTACAAAAATCAAATTCTAAAAAAAATAATTACAAAATAATAAACGGGTTTCTAAGCGACGGTTTCTGTGGGAACTACCATAATTTATAAAATAGAAATTTATAACAATTGAATCTGTTGTATTCAAGTGTGGGAACTGCTGCAAACCACGATTTTACGAACAAATTCTAAAATTGTAGGAACTCATACTTTTAGAAAAGTCTTTCTCAGCCGAACCACTTTAAAGTGAGATTTTAAATTTCGATGATGGTCAGCCGCAAAATAGAGATTTTGTGCAAAAACCTGATTGTACAATAATTCTTTTTGTATTTTCTAGTAGTTCCCACAATTTTCAAAGTTTAACCGGTGAACCCACGATTTGCAGTAGTTCCCACATTTATTTTTCTTACGAAAAAATTGACCTAAGATAAAGCGGATTGCTTACACTGAATTCAAGTTAAAATACTAAATACTCAATTTTATAGTTCTCAAGTGGATAAGGCGAAAATTGTAAAGTAGGGAAAAAATTGTTACTCTAAAAGCGTTCATTTCAAATCCAAACTCCTTTAAAAAAACAAAAATTAACTTAGTCTACGAGCATTTTAGTTCTTTATCTTATACTCAAGTAGTGTAAAATAGGCGCGCTTAAACCCGGATTCGGGTGTTTGAAAACAATGTAGGAGAAAATATGATTCAAAAATCGATTTTAATATTTCTGGTCTTTCTTTCCTTCGTGGTTTGTAAGAAGGATTCCAACGATGATGATCTTACTGTAGCTGCTTTGGCCGCGCTTTCTGGCGGATATTGTAATGGAAGTTCAGCTAATACGGGAATTACAGTATCTAAGGGTACGGCAACTTTGGATGCATCCTCAGGTTGTGTTACCGGAGTGACTACTTGTATGGATTCAGCGCTTCCTACTTGGATCAAGAATAACTTTAAATGTTCCGTAGCTTATGTATCTGGTTCCAGTTATATATTTAAATCTCAGAACGTTCCCAATACGAAAAGTTATTATTACGGTTCAAGTTCTCCTTTGTTTGAAACACTTCCGACAGGAAATATGCCTGCAGGAAATAATTCCGTTTCGAGTCAAAAATTCGTTTATACGATTCCTTCCAGTCCCATAAAAGGAAGTGGAACTGTCGGAACACAAGGCGGACTTGTGTCGATAGGAATTACAGTAAACGGTCTTGCGATTTTTAATAACGCAGCCAATCCACCTGATACTCTCGCAGTGGAGGCTCAGACTTTTGATAACTTTGGAGGCCATCCTCAAAATACAGGGGTTTATCACCATCACGCAGCGGTAACAAAGGTGAGTAACAACGATTCAAATTTGATCGGAGTGATTTTGGATGGTTACGCAATTTACGGAAAAAAATGCGATAACGGAACTTCGTCAACTGGAGATGACTTTGTCCCAACTGATTTGGATAATTTGCATGGGCATACAAAAGCTACGGTTCACTTTTCTACTCCAACTTATCACTATCACTTTGCTCCTGATGCTACTGCAGGGATTGACACTTTGATGGGTTCCTTTTTTTACGGAACGATAGGAAGTGTTTCCAACTAAATCGTTTTTCATACTTTCGATTGTCTTGACGGTCGTGTTTGTCGGCTGTCAAGCAGGAGAGACGATTGAAAATACAGATCCGAACTTACAAGTGTTCCAAGGCCGATTTTACTATAGAGGGAAACTTTTCACCGGATTTATCAAAAAAGAGATTCCAGTTTTGGGAGAGATAGAAACGACCCAATTTAAAAACGGTTTAGAAGATGGTGAAATGACTTCTAAAAACAAAGATGGTCAGTTATTGGAAAGAAGATATTTTAAGGAAGGGTTCAAGGAAGGAATTCATAGGACTTGGTTTCTAAATGGCAACAATCGATTGTATTCCGAGTTTCGTTCCGGAAAGTATATTCACGATCGTTGGGAATGGTATGATAATAATCGACCTTTTATCTACGAAAAATTTGATGAAAACGGAAAATTACTCGTTTCTAAAAAATGGAATCGGAACGGACAAATTTTTATGAATACCGTAATTGCAAAGGATGGAAGTTCTATCGGTTTACCCGGAAGCAAAATTTGCGAGCCTATCAAAAGTTCGGACTGATCGTTTTCCATTTTGTAGAAATAGAATTTTAGAACGTCTATTTTTAAACAACTGGATCTTTGAATTATGTTTGAAAACATAATTCATTTTTTTGAATATAAGGAAACTTATAGTTAACGCGCGTTTGGCGTAAAAAAATTAGAAAATTATATTAGAGTTGTTGAAAAATTCCATAGTTCAGATTAACAAAACCGCTTCAATTGTTCGTTTCCATAAAATAGAAACAAATGGAGAATTAATTTTTCAACAATTCTATTCTAATGAATTTTTTCATTGTATGATCTTCGCCAAATATTGATTTATGAAGAAATTGAGTTTTTGGGTTTTATGGAAGTTTCTTTTGAGACTTATTCAAAATTTTAGAATGAATCATTTTGAATTTTCAGTAAAATATGGTAGTTCCCACAGAAACTATTATATTCTATGATTTATAGTTTTACTGACCACTATAAAAATAAGGACCGTAAATTTTGAGATAAATGCCAGTTTCAAGGTGGAATTTTGGACATATATTTTATCATTCTGAGTAGCATTTTTGTTATTATGATTTCTGTATGAGTTCCCACATTTTTGTGAAATTACTATAAGGCTTGTCTAAAAACCAAAACCGTCCAATCTAGGAACTACTACAAAAATTTAACGAGATTAGAATTACTCGAAAGTTCGTAAATTGCCAAATACAACTTAATTTGTAGGGAACTACTGCATTTTATTGAAAATTTTTAAAGAATTATAGCATAAAATTCTTTGAGGTTTGGGGACAGCTCTAAGTATCTCAGAAATATTTTAGAATAATCGGAATCGGCACTTTAAGCAAAGATAAAATATTTTGAGATAGTTACTGAACTCTATAAAATTAAACATTGTGAGTTTTTATTGTAAAGCACTGTTTGAATATAAAATGTTGACACTCTATTCTATAATTCTGAGTAAAACGCATTTCTGTTTAAACTCAGTAAAACTTTCTCTATGGATCGTTCTAAGTAACTTAGTGCATTGCTTTGTGGCAGATTCTTAATAAAAAAAGTTGGTTTGAAATAATGAATTTAATATATAAATTATTTATAAAATTAATATATTCTTTTTTTATTATATTTTTTGTTGTTTTTTGTGAAGATATAAAAGAAAAATACCATCCTGAATTAACTTATTTTTCTTTTCCTAAGGAAGGAATTCTTCCTTACTTTAAAGGTGAAGTAATGGATCCTTATTGGCAGGAGGCGGACAAAAAATTGCCGGATGATCTTAGAAAGGTTCCGGAGTTTACTCTTCTTACCCATGAAAACCTTGCATTTAACAATCAAAATTTGAGAGATAAGTATACGTTAGTCGTATTTTTCTATGCGAAGTGTAAGGGTATTTGTCCCATGATTACCAGAAATATGTTGAATTTTATCCCTAAGATAAAAGACCAAACTGATCTTCAGATTGTTTCGATTACTGTAAATCCTGAGACTGATTCGGTGGAAGTTCTTAAAAAATTTAGAAATCAATATAAAATTGTTCAGAATAATTGGGTTTTTCTCACGGGTTCTAAAAAAACGATTTATGATTTAGCAAGAAATCAATTCGGCGCGGATATAAAGTTGATTTCTGGAAAGGATAATTTAAACGATTTTGTTCATACGGAGAACGTATATTTGATCGATAAAAAAAATTATTTACGAGGAATATATAGAGCCAAAGGTTCTGGAGATTTGGAAAGATTGAAAATAGAATTGAATACTTTAAAAGAAGAAGATAAAAAATCTGCGATTACTTCATTTAACATAGATTAACGTAAGAGATTCATTTTATAAAATTTGATTTTTCTGTAAAAATAAAATGTGGGAACTAACACAAGTTTAGGTTCTACACTTAGATTTTGAAAATGTAAGAACTCTTATCGATTCCAATCACGAAAAATAAATGTTTAAAAATTCATAATGTGACTTAATTTGTGGGAACTGCTACGAATCTAAGATTTTGCGATAGAACCTTGAAATGTGGGAACTCATACAGATCTGGATTTCACAGTAAGACTTACAAAAACTCAAATATTATCTGAGCAAGAGACTCGATTCGTAAAGATAAAAATGAGTGTGGGAACTCATACAGAGTCTTATTACTCGAACGTATAAAAACAATGCTATGATGAGTTTGTTTCAAAAATTAGAATGTGGGATCTTTTTCAAAAAAGCCAAAAATTTCAGATTAGGCGTAATTTGTAAGAATTTCTATGTTTTCACAAAATGGGCTGTTGATTTTTGATCTTATTTTTATATATCCGAGTAGTAATAATCAATAAAACTCTAAAAACCTATAATGGTAACAAAAAGATTTGCACTGTGGGAACTAACACGTTTTTTTAAAGATCAAATCGCTATTTTGTAAACATCAAATCAAAAGCTTTCTCAAAAAAAATTTAAGATTTATGCTCCATTCAATTCTTGTTATGAACTGTTGTTTATAGGGAAGAACAAATTTTCCTCACAATAGGAGTATCAAGAATGAAAAACATAGCACATATCATTTTGGATGGGAATCTTACTTCCGATCCGGAAATCAAAACCTTGAATAGCGGAAAGAGTGTTGCTACATTTACTCTGGCGGTGAACCACGATTATAAATCTACTTTGGAAGAACCGGGAGAAGTTTCTTTTGTAGAAATCGAATTGTGGGATCGTCAGGCCGTAAATGCGCACGAGTATCTCAAAAAAGGAAAAAAAGCAACCGTTATTGGTGAACTTCGCCAAGATCGTTGGAAGGCACAAGACGGTAGTAATAGAAGTAAATTGAAAGTAGTCGGACAAATGATTCGATTTGATGGTCTACCTGGAAAGAAAGAGCGAGAAGTGGCTTAAATTTTTAAAGGGAGAATTAAAAAAATTCTCCCTTTAAAGCTTGCCTAAAACTTTAAAGCCATGGGAACTTTTGCAATTTTTAACCTATTGAAAAAATTTATAAATCTTCTACTAATCTCTGTGGAAATGAATATCGTGAATTTTTATAGAGATTAGTAAAATCGAAAGTTGAGAATTCAAACAGTTAGTTTATTTTTTTATAAGAATTACTCTCTGAGAAGAAAATAAGTTTGATCCAAAATTATCAAATGTTCACTTTGTCAATCAATCGAGGGATTTTTAAATCCAGGAGATCGAAAGCAATCGTATGAAACTCGCAAAAGAAATAATTACTTCTAAAGATTCAAAAATTGGTGTTATGAAGTTGGTATCCGACGGCGGCCCGATGACATTGACGCTTTCCTTGATTCACGAGATGTGTGATATATTGAAAGAATTTACCGTAGACCAAGAGATTAGGGCGGGAATTATTTCCGGACCCGATGGAGATTTTTGTGTAGGGCTGGATCCAGATGCTATTTTAAATTCCTCTGTTGATGAAATTGCAAAAATTATGGCCGGAATTTTTGAAATGTTCGACTCTCTTATGAGTTTTCCAAAACCCTTAATTGCCGAAGTGGGTGGTAACGCCGTCGGAGGAGGGGCGATCATCGCTTACACGTGCGATTATAGATATATGGTAGACGGAAAAGGAAGAATCGGATTTGCAGAGCCGTTGGTAGGACTGCCAATTACATCTGCACTAATCATTAGAATGAGACAAATCATGATTCCTTCTTCCGTATCCGAAGCTGCCATGGAAGGTGCTCTTTATAAACCTTCTGATGCAGTTCGAAACGGATTGTTAAGCGAAGTAGGGGCTTCTTTAGAGGAATTGAGAAAAAAATCCTTGGGCAAAATCAATGTTCTTAACCGGATTCCGGCTTCTGTAACAGTAGAAACTAAAAGAGCTTTGAACAAAGAAGCGTTAGAGGCTGCAAAGTCTGCTTCGAAAGAATTAGCATATCTTTTTAAGACCCAGTCGAGTATTATCCCGAATCTTTTGGAAGCAATGACCGCAAATAAAGAAAGAAGAAGACCTGTATTGACTCATGCGGCAAATTATTCATAAATCAACGTGAGTTTACTCTAGAATCTGTCCCAAAAACCTAGAAATGTGGGAGCTATCACATTTTTAATTACTGAAGAACCTTCAAAAAACGTAATTGAATCTACAATGAGACTAAATTTGTGGGAACTACTGCGGAAACTATAATAGCGAAAAAATACTAAAATCGACAATCAACTGTTTCTGCGAGAGCAACTGCATTTTTGAAGATTCAAAAATAATTAATTCTAAGGTTTTGGAAGATTTTTAAGAAAATTGAAAAGAATGTAAACGAAAGAAAATAGTATTTCTTTTGTTGTAGAACTATTTGTAGATGGAATCGGATTTTTTTGAAAGTGTGGGAACTACTGCGGAATTTCGTTGCAAAAGAAAAATTCCAAATTGCCAAAAGAATAAAAAGAGGCATAATTTGTGGGAACTATCACATTTTTGAAGAAAGATAAGTTTTCCGGAATTAAGAATTTCTTACGCCAAGACCACTTTAAATCATCTTAATCTACTATACTATTCATAACTATATAATAAGGTACCTAATCTTTTACATAGAATTTTTATCGTAAAGTCTTGTTTGAGTCTAAAAGATTGGATACTTTTTTATATAGTTTAGTTTTGAGTAACCAAGTGTCTAACAAAACTGCTACAATTTTTGAAATTCAACTTGTGGGCCTTGTTTTTGGTAGTTGTTGCTTATTTTGGGATTTTAAATCTGAATATAAAGAGATTTATTTATTAGATGAAAAAAAAGAGTTTTAGATTGGTCCTATTGGTTTTCATTTTAAAACTTGTATCAAATTTTTTAAAAAATTAAATTATAATTTTATAATATTATTTAACAGAAATGACACCCTTGTCTATAATTCGATTTTATCATTGTTCGAAATTATAGAATACGTAAAATTCTATTTATAAATGGAGATTCGTATCAAGGCTCATTTCCTTTATTCTGTCCGAATTAGTCATCACTAGGAATTTGTAATGCAGGCGAAAGTTGTAGAAATCACTGAAAATTACGTTAATCTTCTTAAGACTCTTTCTAATTTGATGGGAACTTCTATTATTAATTACAAGAGTTTTGATTTTTATTCAAATCCGGCTTCGAATTGGTTTACGAGAATTGTCTTAAAGGAAAATCTGCAATCCGAAGATTTGCTTTTAGAAATCGAAGATCTAAGACTTAAGGGATTTGACCCATATATATTGGATTTCTTAAATACAAGGGCTCATGAAGTTTTTATTTATGAACTCGGGTATAATTCTTGTGACGAACAGATCGGGATGTTCTTGGAAGGAGATGCGATTTCGTTTAATAAAAAATTAAATACGAATTTGAATATTCAGAAAATTGAATTAGAAAAGGATTTAAAAATTTGGCTAAAGATCTTAAACGATTCTTTTGAATCTGAAGATCGACTGAGCTTATATTCCAAGTTATTAAATATAGAATCTTTTCGTTTGTATGGGGGTTTTGTGAACGGGCAAATGACTACAACTGGAATGACTTTTTACGATGGTGAGTCTTTCGGTTTATACTCTATTACAACTGATCGTAATTATAGAGGTTTGGGCTATGCGTCCAATATTGTTGAGCATATATTAGGTGAAATACGAGAAGTTTTTTCTGGTTTTATTATTTTACATGCGACACAAGCAGGAAAAAAAATTTACGAGAAGTTTGGTTTTGAGAATTCTATTTTGCTCCGTCATTGGGGCAAATTGTAATACGATTTGAGGAGATCCAGTGTATTTTTTCAAAATCATCTTCCTTGAGGATACTTGATGGTTTTTTAATGTGAAAACCATTTTCCGGTTTCTAATGATTTAAAATAGGATTTAGGTTTATATTGAAATTTGCGAATTACTCGATTGTTTGTCAAGTTTAGGTGAAGTATATAACTGTAAGAGCGATGGAAGGTGGGAACCCCAGCGTTAACCGTATTCACGATCGAATTTCCAACGCCCAAAGAATCCAACCAAAGGAGATAATTGAAAAGATAACAACGAGATATACCATGGGCTTGTGCAAGAGCGCCAAACAAAGTCCAACTTGCAGTATTGACCCGAACATTAACACGTTTCATTTTATGTTTTCCTGGACTGGGCTGATATAAGGTTCTTCCAGCGTTTTTACCAAGTCGTTTTGTAGTAGAAAGATATTTTCCGTAGATTTTTAAAAGTTCAGGAATTTTTTTGGAAAGGTTTTTGCGATCCTTTTCGGAAAAATGAATCCAGGTTTTTTCTGGAATCAACAAAGTAACAGTTTCAGAATTGTTTTTACCAAGAGAAGAATTGATTTCAAAGTTAGAATTTAATAATAAAGTTTCCATACCGATAACAGTTCTATGTGAAGATCGAATGGAGTGGATTTTTGAAGAAAAAAGTTGAAAATTTATATTTTATATTTCAAGAAACCTTTATAAAATGAATTTTTAATCAATGTCTTCACCAAACTACGATTTCATGTAGAAATTTGATTTGCTGGTTCATCTAGTGAAATACAATAAATTTTGAAATACGTTATAATTTAAGGTAAGTTCGACGTAAGAAAATATGGGCAAATCCGGTTTGCCACAGATAAGCCGGACCGGGCTTTCACCAATCAACAAATTGAGGATTCGCTTGAAAACAAAATCTTTTCTCCTGATTTCAATTTGTTATAGAACGCGATCTGTCGAGCGCTCACAGAAGCGGGACGCTGAGTTTAAAAGAGTGTTTTGCGTATCAATTACTTTCGCCG
The DNA here is from genome assembly GCF_900156205.1 of Leptospira interrogans. Taxonomy (GTDB): domain Bacteria; phylum Spirochaetota; class Leptospiria; order Leptospirales; family Leptospiraceae; genus Leptospira; species Leptospira interrogans. The sequence goes on along the minus strand of NZ_FTNA01000007.1, from coordinate 105,446 downwards.
AATTTACGTTTTATTATATAGTCTTGAGTAGATTGGTATTCAACGTTTACTTTGAATTCATCGTTAATTTAACTTTATACGTGGTAGTTCCCACAACCCTAATTGTTTAGAGACAAATTTTAATAGATAAACGACTATTTGTTGTTAATTGAGGATTCATAAATTTTTTTCTTTAACTTTAAATCGTATTAAAAAGTTACCTGAGTATTTGAAAATATTACTGTAAAATTGTGATTTGTGTGAGTTCCTACATTTTGTTTTATAGTAAAGAAATAAAAATGAATATGGGACCTCACACAGACTTAAAAACCCAATATAAATGTGGGAACTACTGCATAACATTTTACAGAAAAATTCTTGCCAGACATTCGATTTGAATATCGGGAAAACAAATCATTGGCTCGCTGAACTTTAGAGAGTTTGATAAGATTCTATTCAATTGAACAACGGATATTTTTTAAGAAGAAAATGCTTTTTGAGCTTCCTCGATTGAATGATAGATTTGAACTTTTTTTGGAAGTTCCATTAAACGAATTACATTTTCTAAAAAATGATTGAGACCTCCAATGACAATTTTACCGGAATGTTGATCAACTGTTTTGATTAAGGTAAGAATTGTAGCGACTCCTACGCTGTTGATATATTCTAAATTGGAAAGATCTAAAATGATATTATAAATTTCCTCTTCAAAGATAAAATGAATTTTCCGAGAAATTTCAAAAGAATTGGAATTAGTCACCTTCCCGTTGAAGACAACGAGTTGGACTTCCTTATCGGGAAGACTCGTTCTTGAAGTCTCGATGTATAATGAGTCAAATTCTACTCTCGCCATGAAAATTCCTTAACTATGTTTATAAGAACATTTTTTTTTAAATTCTATTACTGACACTTCGAAGAATCTTTCAGATTCACGTTCGAGGGGGAGATTTTCAGAGTTTATCCTCTAAACGAATTGCAACCGAAGTATGTCGGATTAGAGACAACCCGTCTATGATCTTCAATGAATTTTTAATACTTTCTTCCGTTGCTGGATGTGTAATTACTACAACTTCAACCGGCTCTTTTTCTGTCTCATTTTGCCTTACCGAAGAGATCGAAACTCCGTGGTCCCCTAGTACTTTAGAAATTTCAGAAAGAACTCCAGGTAAATCCACGGTAGTAAATCTGAGGTAGTAGCGTACCAAAGAAACATTGGCTTCCGAAATCATAGCTTGCGGAAAAATATTTTTTTCCTGAAAAATACCTTTGTTTCTTCTCGCTCCATAATAAAGAATATCGGAGACAACTGAAGAAGCCGTTGGTAAAGATCCGGCTCCCTTACCTACAAACATACCCGTTCCCGCATAAGCGGTTTGATAATAGACTGCATTCATCTCGTTCATAATATTTGCGAACGGATGTTTAATGGGAATCATCACGGGTTGAACTCGGGCCTCGATTTTATGAGATAACTTCCGTACCAAACCAAGAAGTTTAATTCTATAACCAAGTTCGCTCGCAAATCGAATATCCAATCCGCTAATCTTTGTTATACCTTCGATTTGTACACTCTGTAAAGGAATTTTTTCGGAGAAAGCTAAACTTCCTAATATGCTGATTTTGTGAGCCGTATCAATACCTTCCACGTCGAAGGTAGGATCTTTTTCCGCAAAACCCAAATCTTGAGCGATACGAAGAGCCTCTGAATAATCCAGATTTTCCAATTCCATTTTGGAAAGAATAAAATTTGTAGTTCCATTGAGAATACCGTATAAAGAAAGAAAAGAATCGGAACCCAAACTGGACTTGATGGAACGAATTACTGGAATGGCACCTGCAACTGAAGCTTCTATTCCGATTTCCAAACCCTTTTCTTGAGCAAAAGAAAACAACTCGTCTCCTTTTTGTGAAAGTAAGGCTTTGTTTGCAGTAATTACAGTTTTACCGAACTTTAACGCATCTTTTACGATTGAATAAGCTATATCCGTTCCACCTACGAGTTCTAAGATCATGTCAATTTCGGGATCTGTGACTAATTTTTGATAATCGGATTCTAATTTGCAGTTAGGGAAACTTTGAAGTTCTTTTTTGATTTTTTCTGGAGTTCGAGTACAAACGGAGGAAAGGATCAGCTCTATTCCGAATTTTTCAAGATACTTGTTACTTTCTTTTTTTAAAATTTCGATGACTCCTGAGCCGACAGTTCCGGCACCGATCAATCCAATACGAATGCGTTCCATGGTTTACCATTTTCATAACTTGCGAGTAAGATTCAAATGCAAAAGTGATGTTCTTAGAAGGATTGAAATTTTAATTTACAACGATTCATTTTTCTGGTACCAATCAAGTAAAAGTTCTTAAATTTAAAGACACAGGTCCAAATGGCAAATAAAAGAAGGCCTCCTAGAAAGAAACATCATTCCAATCACAAAGGTTCGGGAGGAAATCGAGAAAATGCGGATTCCAACCGAGGCGGAAACGAACAGAGAGTAAGATCTCATCAACAGCGTCAGCAACAACAAGGGAAAAATTTTCAAAGAAATCAAGAGTTTCCGCGTAAAAGTAAAGAACTCGCTTTAGAGAAAAATTCTTCTCCTAAAGTAAGAGCGTCCCAAGAAAACGGGAAACTTATAACGAGAGCGATCTTTATCTTTAGCATCCTGCTTTTAGGAATTTTTAGTTATTTCATTTGCGAAAACTATCATACAAAAACCCCCGTTTATGGTAAACGCGGTTGGGATGATACCTTTCATAAATCTGTAACTTGGGTTCAGGCAAAGGAGATCTGCGAAGAAAAATCCAAACGTTTACCTGGAAAGGATCAGCTTAAAACTTTCAGTAAAAGAGCGGATCAGAAATTACGAAATGCGGGAACCTTTTGGTCTTCCAGTCAAGACGGAGAAGCAGGTTATTACTTTTCAGTAAATTTCAAAGATGGTTCTGAAACGAGCAGTCCTGGAACAATAAAATATAACGTGATCTGCGTTAAGTGAGTTTGTTGCGTTTTGTGAATTTTCAAATTAAGTGAATAAGTTAGCGAAAGGGAATTTTTATGAAATAAGTTCTTAATTTGATGATGTTCGCCAAACGACGATTTTATGAAGACAAACATCGATAAAATAAATTTCTAATTTGGTAAGAGATATTTAAGATTACTATTTTTTATTGAGATTAGAGCGTTACCGTTACTTTTGCTTTTATAGATGTTCTTTGAAGTTTGTCTCTAACGTATTTAATTGTTGATGAGTTTATGCGTAAAAATATTTACAGCGTATCTCTAAATCTAATTGTATTTTATCAGAAAAATCAAATTGGTAATTTAATGTATCACTTCTATTGGTGCTCTACGAGTTGTATGACTCCAGTAGTAGGAGTTTTCCTGTGACAATCAAAACGCGATTTATAAGAGGGTTTTGCTAGATCAAAGAGAGTCGTTGTATTGGTTTTTTGGGATTATCCTGCGGGATAGTGTGCCATATCAGACTGTTTAAAAATTTGAAAAATCATTACCTAGACTGTTAATCGTTTGGTCTGTGGTCAATTTTTCTGTAAAAGTTGGATGTGGGAACTCACACGATATAGATAAACTTCGAAAAATGCAATAGTTTCACATTACGTCACTTTAAGAAGCTGATATGTCCGTTGTTAATATGGATTATTTTGCCTCATAAATAAATCTAAATTTGTATAAAGTAATCTTCTATAGAAAATGAGTTATTTTGCATGGGTTTTGAAGGAACCATTTCTTAAAAGTTTGTTTTATAGTAAAAAATAAAAATGAATGTGGGAACTCCACTTTTAGTGTTTACATAGAATTATGAGTTTGTTCCAAAGTTTCAAAGAATTTTATGTTATAATTCTTTAGAAATTTTTAATAAAGTATAGTAGCTCCTACAAATTAGGTCATATTTGGCAATTTGCGAGTTTTTGAGCAGTTCTAACCTCGTTAAGTTTTCATAGTAGTTCCCACGTTTTTGTGAAACTCAATCTCATGAGTCGTTTGAAAAATTCAGCGCCTCGCGTCTTGAATTCAATAAAATGCTTCCTGAATGTGATTCTTGGAGAGGTATTTGCTGAGTTTCCGGATCGCGTTTTAGGTACTCGAAGAACTCAACAAACAGTGGTGGCGTTTAGGATTTTGGACAAGCTCTATATAACAAAATATCCAATATTTTTCTTTGGAATAGGTTTTTGTGAGAAAATTTAAGTTACTCAATTTTATAGGAATCCGTAAAAATTAGCAAATTAAATATAAATTATCTCTATTAAGACAAAATGGCGCTCTTCGGACTTGAAAACCGTGGGTTAGATGCAAAGCATTTACCACAAGACAAGAAAACCAACAAAAGGAACGTAATGAAAAGAAAGGTATGTAGGAATGGGTGTTCACAAAGAAACATCAGTATTGCATATTTACCGAGCAATAGTAAGGAAATGGTGAAAGAACAAGTTATAAAACATAATGAGGTTCAGATCAAAAAATTCATCAATAAACTAAAAACAGAATGGAACGAAATTCATTGTTGTTACGATCTTCCAAGTTTATTCAAAAAGGAGTTTAGATGATTAAAAAAATATCCGGTAGGATTGTTACTCATGAGAAAGATTTTTTAGGAACTGTGGAATGGGATTCTAAAACAGGATTGATTTTAACCGTTTTAGAACAAAAAGAATCTATTCCTATTTTGAATTCACAACACCAGGAAAATGAAATTCAATTCAATTCTTTAGAGACTGTAATTTTTCCGGGGTTCGGAGACATTCATATTCATGCGAGAGAAGACGAAAGTGGCAAACATACTTACAAGGAAGATTTTGTTTCTGCAAGTGCCGCCGCCGTGAATGGTGGAGTAATTCATGTGGCAGACATGCCAAATAATCCGATTCCTCCGATCGATGAAAATTCATATTCAAAAAAACGCAAGTTAGCTGATCGATCAAATATACACATAACGTTATATGCAGGAATTGGACCGGATACGAAGCCATTGAAAAAATCAGTGCCTTATAAAGTTTTTATGGGACCGAGTATTGGAGAACTTTTTTTTCATAATAATCAAACCTTGGAAGATACGATTTCCAGTTATGTGGGCGAAAATGTAAGTTTTCACTGCGAAGATCCGGAAATTTTAGAAAAACATCAGAATGAAACGTTTCACGAAGATAGAAGGCCAGCTGAAGCGGAAACGACGGCGACTGATTTTGCATTATATCTGATTGAAAAATACAATCTCAGAGGTAAACTTTGCCATTATTCTACCGGAGAAGGTCTGAACAAGATCAAATTTGCAAAACAAAAAGGAGTAAAAGTAACGTGTGAAGTTACCCCTACTCATTTGTTTTTTGATAGGTCTATGTTGACTCCGGAAAATCGTCATTGGTTCCAAATGAATCCTCCTCTGAGGAGTAAGGAAGATCGTGAAAGAATGTTGGAAGGAGTCAAACAAGGTTGGATCGATTATCTTGCTACGGATCACGCTCCTCATAGTATCGAAGAAAAACGTAAAGGTACGAGCGGTATTTCTCAATTAGATACATATTCACTTTTTGTAACGTGGTTGGTTTTGAAAGCGGGTGTAGAATTAAAAACGGTCGCAAGAATCTGCGCAAAAAATCCAGGTGATTTTGTGAACGAATATCTTCCTGAAAAATTCGGAAAGGGTTTTGGAAGGATCGAACCGGGTTACTCTGCCAATTTTACTGTGTTAAATCTAAAAAAACCAAAGAAGTTTTTAAAAGAAGAAATTAAAAGTAAATCTGGTTGGTCTCCTTTTGAAAATTTCGAATTTCCAGGTTCGATCGAAGCTGTGTTTTTTCTTGGGAAACAGATGAAGTGAAATCGATGTTGTTTGTGGGAACTCCTCTGTATGATTTAACAACAAAATCTCTGTTTAGAAATCCGTAAATTGACTGTAGAGTCTGATTTTTTGTGGGAACTACTATCGAAATTGAACAACGAAAACGACTGTTTAAAAGTTTATCCGTAAAATCACGGTTTTGTGGGAACTACCACGTATAGAATCAAATTAACGATGAATTCAAAGTAAAGTTTGAAGACTAATCTACTCAAGACTATATAATAAAACGTTTCTTCATGTTTTCCTCCAAAATTTTCATTCTTTTTGAGGACTTCAAACATTCTAAGTGGTTCTAAATTCGGGAGCATGTCAAATGCTCTTTCCAACTTAGCGTTTCACCTCTATGGAAGTTCGACGGATCGCGTTCTATAACAAATTGAAATCAGGAAAAGATTTTGTTTTTGAGCGAATTCTCAATTTGTTGATTGGTGAAGGCGCAGTTTCGGCGTGCACGGGTCCGCCCATATTTTCTTACGTAAAATTTCATATTATTGAAGTGTAAACTATTGGATTAGGTACTCTGTTCTATAGTTTTGAGTAAAATGTGGGAACTACTGCATTTTATCAAAAGATTTTCTTGTAAAACAATTGTGGGAGCTATCACAAATCACAATTTTACGAACAAATTCTAAAATTGTAGGAACTCATATTTTTAAAAAATTCTTTCTCATACTTAACTCAAGTTAAAAAAGTATTCGATATTTTATGTTAAAACAGGATTTTACAGTAAAAATTTATGACACTCAACTTTATAGAGATCAGTAAACCGAACTGGTGTTAGAATAATTAGAACGAGACAAATTGTGGATTCTATCTTCCAAAAGATCCAGAAAAGTTTTTAAACCCCAACCTTGAAATGCAGAAACTAAAATCGAATCGGAAAAAGTATCAATTCCTAATTCCTCTTTTAAATCTGTAATTGCTTCCAAACCCGGACCGTGATCTACCGAAGAAGATTTTTTATAACCGTTTTCAATTACCCAGATTTTAAATTTTTCAAGACGATCAATTTTATTGAACACTTGGATCATAGGTATATGAGAAAGTTCTAATTCTTCTAAAATTTTTTCAACCGCCTCCATTTGAAGTTTGTAATCCGGATTGGAAACGTCTACAACATGAACTAAAAGGTCTGAATCTCCCAGTTCTTCTAAGGTTGCCTTAAATGCGTTAGAAAGTTCGGGAGGAAGGTCGTGTATAAACCCGACCGTATCTGAAATGATAATTTCCCTTTCCTCTGGAAAACGAATCCTTCTTGTAGTAGGATCCAGAGTTGCGAACAACTTATTTTCCGAAAGTACTTCGCTGTTTGTCAGAGCATTTAGGAAAGTGGATTTTCCTGCGTTTGTATAACCAACGATTCCGACGGCAGGTAATTCGTTTTTCTTTCTCTGTCTACGATTAATTTCTCTACGCTTTTTTAAAGACTTAAGTTCCACTTCTAGTCTAGTAATTCTCTCTTCAACTCTTCGTTTACCGATTTCTAATTTTGTTTCTCCGGGACCTCTTCCTCCAATTCCACCAGTCAATCTCGACATGTTATCGTCCAACTCCGTTAGACGCCCTTTGAGATATTTTAATTGTGCAAGCTCAACCTGAAGTTTACCGTCTCTACTTTTTGCATTTCTTGCAAAAATATCTAAGATGAGTTGTGTTCTATCGATTACCTTGATGTCTGCAATATCCGAAATCTTTTTTGCTTGAGAAGGAGTCAGTTCAAGATCGAATACTAGAAGTTCCACGTGTTTTTGAATCGCCTTCAAAATGATTTCTTCTAGTTTTCCTTTTCCTAAAACCGTAGAAGGATCAAGACGGTTTTTCCTTTGTATAAACGTATCTACAACGTGGACTTCCGCGGTTTTACAAAGTTCTTTTAATTCCTCCATAGACAAAGAAGGATGCCTACCCACGTTTCTTTCCGGATAAACACCGACTAAAAAAGCACGGTTTTCCTTTTGAGCGTCTTTGAGATTCTTTTTGGAACGAGAAAGTCTAGATTCTATCTCTAAGATTTCTTCTAGAATTCCTTCCGTAAGTTGTCCGGGATATTGTTTAGGAAGAACGGTCCAAAGTTCGTCTTCGGATTCCGGATTGAGATGAGCGGAATAATATCCGTTTGGATTTCCGAAATGATCCATAACGATAGCGGTAAAATAATCCAGACGCAACAAAGCTAAGTCGGTTAAATCCTCTTGATTTAAGGGTTCACCCTTTAAATGAGTATGAACTAATCTGAGACCTCTTAATCTTGCCTCGGAAATACGAAGTCTATCTAAAAATGGAATTTCGATCGAATTATCAGAACCCACCAACACATGGGTGACGTAACCAGACCGATCGATTAGAATTCCGATTTGTTTGCCAATTTCTAAGGATAATTCGCAGATATTGCGTGCCAGTTCTTGATTGATGATTACGTCTTCCCGAATTCTTTTTTCGGAAATTTTTTTCAGTCTTTGGATTTGATTGGATTTGAGGCCGTTGAGATTCCCGCTGAGCTTACTAATAAAATATTCTCCCTTTTACTAAAACTTAACAGCTTTCAGCATATACGTCAAGCATTCCGATTTTTGGAAATCATGCTTGTCACGGAAAAAAATAGGAAAAATCTGAAAAATCAGTCGAATTTATGAATAGAATTCCTGCGAAAAAATTTTAATTGTCAAAGGCACACCATGTTATCATTTTCCAAATTACAAAATTTATTTCTTTATGTTATTCTTATTTCTCTCTTAAATGTTTTCTCAAGTTTAAAAGCAGAATCATTCAATAAACCTTTTCCAAATCAAAATTCTTTCCAAAAAACGGATGCTACGGAAGACGACGCCGAAAATTCCGATCCAAAAGAAACTCCCCCAAAAGAAAAAGAAACTGATCCAACAGGAAGTTTGAATATAGACGATCCAAGAACTTTAACGGAAGAGTGGGACGGAGTTTCTTCTTATGAAAGAAGAAAAAGAAAAGACCTTACTCTTAAAGAAAGACAAGAAATTGACTACGATCTTTCTGTTAAAAAAGGAATTCTTACAGTCTTTAGGGCAGAAACTGAAAAACGTTATAAAACTCTGGACCGGATTGCTCTTACTCATCCGATTCCAAGAGTTAGAGCCGCCGCCGTTTTAGCAATTGGTAGAATGGGGAAAGGTGGAATCAAAACCCTCCATCAGGTCATTGAAAAAGACGGAGAGGCTGTTAGACAAGCCGCCTATAGGGCGTTAGCTGATCTAGGTTCTCCTTCTTCTTTGAATTATTTTTTTAGTGGAATTAAATCTAGCGATCCAGATATTCAATTTTCCTCATGGAGGGGAATGGGAAAAACCCAAGACCCTTCTGCAAGAGATGCATTACTTCGGCAAGGAATTCGTTCTTCCAGGAAAGAAATCGTAAAAGCTTCTATTTTAGGGCTTGCGGCGTTTCAAATAAACGAAGACCTCAAACTGTTCAAAACGTATTTGAATTCGGATGATATTGAACTTCAAAAAATTGCGATCGAAGCCCTGGGAATTCATAAAACACGTGCATCCTTAAGAATTTTGGAACAAACTTTAGAAACAAAACCTCAATACGTTAAAAATATCATAGAGGCTATAGGCCAAAATACCAGTCTTTATGGAACATATTCTTTTATTAGAATATTGGAAAATTCTATTTCCGAAGATCTTACACAAAGGGTCATGCAGCAATTATATCTTAGAAAGGCCTTTTATCAGTTCGGAACCGTAAACGTAGAAGGAGCGTATTCTCAGGAAAGCCCTTATCCGGCATCTCGTAAATTACATCCGCTTTCTCCGGGTGAGGTGGGAAAAATTCTTAAAAAAAGTGATCGTAGATTCATCCAAAAAGTGGGAAATAAATTTGCGGAAGATCATTATTATCTTCTTCTATTAGAATCTAAAAATCCGGAAAGTTATTATGAAACGATTCAGTCTTGGGTTTTTGGATCGTATCTAAAAATCAGAACGATTACTGCTCCGCCTACAATGTTAAAAGAGAAAAAGGTAAAGAAATTTCTGAAAAAAAGACCACCTAGTTATAAATTCACTCCTGCTTCTGAAATGGAAGAAACCGATCCGGCTTCTCCTACTAATCAAAACGAAGAACCTACAACGGAAGAAGGTCCTCCTTTAGAGAACTGATTCGAACGTTATTCTTGATTTTAGAGAGGTGGAAAGGAATACCACCTTTCCTTCCTTTAATGGAACTTTGGGAACCATCCAACCGATTCCTGCAAACCAAGGTAATATAGAAGCAGAAAAAAACATTATCCCTGGAAAGTCAAAACCGGTGGTTGCGATGATTTTATTTCCAACGTAGCCGTCCTTATGAATTCTTCGAATCATCCAAAGTCCCGAGGTCTGGGTTTCCATGGTGATGTCGGTTACGATCGTGTGAAAACGATTTTTATCCTTTGAATAAATTTCCCAGCCTTGGGCTGCGTTTACCGCTCTTACGGTTTCAAAACCTTTTTGTTCAAACCAAATTTTTAAGTTGTTTGCATAACGGTCGTTGTCGTCCACGATTAAAACGCTTTTTTTCATGGTAGTACTCCGTTGTTGGCAAATTGATTATCTGATAATTTTCTATATATTCCATTTTTATCATATAGTGAATTATGATCTCCTTCTTCCACGATCTTTCCGTTATCCATTACTATAATTCTAGGAATATCCTTGATCGTAGAAAGTCTATGAGCAATTACGAATGTAGTTCTATTTGCATATAATCTTCGGAGTGCGTCACTGACTAATCTTTCCGATTCTACGTCGAGGGCGGAAGTGGCCTCGTCCAAAATCATAATTTCTGGATCTCTCAAAAGGGCTCTTGCAATTACAAGTCTTTGCCTTTGTCCACCTGAAAGATTTAAACCTCTAACTCCTAAAATACTATCGTATCCATTATCCATCTTTTTGATAAAGTCGTGGGCGTGTGCAAGTCTTGCTGCTCGAATTACGTCTTTGCGAGTTGCTCCTGGTTTTCCATAAGCAATATTATCTGCAACGGAGCCATGAAATAAAAATATGTCCTGGGTCACGATACCGATTTTTTTACGAAGATCTCCCAGGCTTAAATCTCGAATGTCGATTCCGTCAAACTCTATCGACCCGGAAGTTGGATCAAAAAATCTTGGAATCAAATCCATCAAAGTGGATTTTCCGCAACCACTCGCGCCTATAAGTGCAATCGTTTCTCCCTTTTTGACTTTGAGATTAATATCCTTTAAAACTGCGGAGCCAGTTCCTGGATAAGAGAAGAATAAATTTTTAAATTCTATATTTTGAGATAGAGGAGAAGCGGTTATCTTACTTTCTTCGCTATGGTCCTCCGTTTCTAAATCGATGATTTCAAAAATTCTTTTTCCAGAAGCGATAGACTGGGTCACCTTTCCTACCATTTGAGACAGTTGAGTTAAGGGTCTAAGTAGAAATAAAAGAGTCAAAAGGAAAGCCATAAACTCCCCTTGTGTGAATCTTCCGTTGTAAATTAAACTTGCACCCGCAGCAAAAAAACCAAGGACCACGACAGAAGAAGTTAATTCTACAAGAGAAGGTGCGATCTGGAGATAAAACTGACCTTTAAAATTTCTACGATAAACATTTTGATTGATCTTGCCGAATTTTTCCTGTTCGTATTTTTCCGAATTAAAAACTCGAATTACCTTAATTCCGGAAATCATTTCCTGAATGTTCGCGTTTAGATCTGCCATTTTCTCTTGAGATCTTGCGGTAGATTTAGTAATTTTTCTAGTAAACAAAGTGACCGGAAGGATGATTACAGGGACCGTAAGACAAGCAATTAATAACAATTCAGTATTCAAATATAATAATACCATTAAGTGTGTGATCACATAAAAAAAATTGATTGTAGCATCTCTGAAATTACTAGAAATCACAGCTGCGATTACTTCTACGTCGTTGATGATTCTACTCATCATCAAACCGGTTTTTTCCTTAAAAAAGTAAGTTAAAGGGAGAAGTTGGTTTTTTTCGAAAAGTTCCTGTCGAATATCACGCACCGCCTTATAACCTGCAGTGGCGATACAAAACACCGATAATAGATACGTAATCAATTTTAAAAGATATAATGGCATTACAATGATACAGATGGACCAAACTACTTCTTTGGGTTCTAATCCTTTTGTTCTTCCGTTGACCCATTCTTTTACTTCGATTAACAGAAGTTTGGTTTTTTCTAGTCCATCTAAGGAATCTTTTCCGAACACTTTTTGTTTAAGAATAATTCTCTGTTCTGGCAGTGTCATCTGTAATTGAAACCGAGTTTGTTTATCGTTTCCTAAAGAATCGAATAACGGAATGAGCGCCGTCAGAGAAACCGCGTTTAAAATTGCGGTTAACAACGCGAATACGATTCCTAACGTAAATCGATATTTATAATGTACAGAGTAAGATAAGAGCCTAAAAAAAAACTTCATAGCTCCTGAACGATGGATGAAAAGTTTCTAATTAAATCCAAACCGGCACCGGTCATGATGGACTCTGGATGAAATTGAACTCCATAAAGATGTTTTTTAGTTTTATGACGAACTCCCATAATTACTCCATCGGGAGTTTTAGAAGCAATTTCGAGTTCCTTAGGTAGACTTTCTGGTTGTATTACAAGAGAATGATAACGAGTCGCCACAAAAGGAGAGGAGATTCCTTTATAAATGTCTTTTCCGTCGTGTTCTACAAGAGAAATTTTTCCGTGCATGATAGAAGGAGCAGATACAATTTTACCTCCGTGAACAAGACCGATTGCTTGATGTCCGAGGCAAACTCCTAAGATAGGAAGTTTACCTCCTAATTCACGAATTACATCCAAACAAACTTTAGAATCTTCCGGGCGGCCTGGACCAGGAGATAAAATGATTGCTTTTGGCGAGAGATGTTTAATTTCGTCTAACGTAATTTTATCGTTACGATAAACTTCGATTTCATTTCCTATCTGAGAAAAATATTGATAAAGATTGTATGTGAAAGAATCGTAATTATCGATCAGGAGAAACATTATTTCCATTCTCCTTTGAGTCCATTTCTTGCGAACTCTACCGCTTTTAAAAGCGCTGCCATTTTATTTTTCGTTTCTTCTAATTCCAACTCTGGAACCGAATCGTATACAACTCCTCCGCCTGCCTGTAAGAACGCCGTGTCTTTGTAAAACACGATCGTACGAATGATGATTGCAAGATCAGTTTCTCCCGAAAAAGAAATATAGCCCAAAGCACCAGAATAAATCGCTCTTCGAGTTGTTTCTAATTCGTCTATAATCTCCATCGCGCGGATTTTAGGCGCACCCGACACGGTCCCTGCGGGAAGAGCGGCGCGAATCAAATCGTAAACAGTTTTTTCATCGTCCAGTTCGCCGGAACACTGACTTACAATGTGCATAACGTGGGAATATTTTTCAATAACTTTGAAATCATTCACGTGAACGCTTCCAGGTTTACAAACTCTTCCTAGATCGTTACGTCCTAAGTCGACTAACATAATATGTTCGGAAATTTCTTTAGGATCAGAAAGAAGATTCTCTTCTAGAAACTTATCTTCATTTGGATTTTTGCCTCGTGGACGGGTTCCGGCGATCGGACGAAGATAGGTCTGATTTCCAGCGTATTTTACCATAATTTCGGGAGAACTTCCGACGATGGTAATTTCGCCTAACTTAAGATAATACATGTAGGGACTGGGATTTACGGTTCTTAAGCCACGATAGACTTGAAACGGAGGAACATCCGGCTTAAATTTCAACTTACGGGAAGGAACTACCTGAAAAATATCTCCTGCTTGAATATATTCTTTGGCTTTTTCTACATTTTTCTTATATTCTTCATCTGGAATATTCGGATTTAACTCTAGACTTCCGGTTGCTATTTTAGGATTTTTGATCTCTTCCGGGATACTTCCGTTTCGAATTTCGTTTTCGATAGAGTTGATTTTATCAATTACAAAATCGTAACATTCTCTCAGGGAGGAGTGTTCTCCGACTCTTGCATTGACAACAATTCTTAACACATGATCAATATGATCGACTATTAGAAGTTCATCATAAATTCCAAAATAGCAGTCGGGGGCATTTTCATCTTCTGGTTTTGTATCTGGAATATTTTCGTAATAACGAACCGCGGCAAAGGATAAAAAACCGACCGCTCCACCTGCAAAAGGAGGAAGACGATAATCTTGAACATATACGTCATCTCCCAAAAGATTTTCTAAAAGAACCAAAGGATCATAAGTGATTACTTCTGTAGGAGGTTCATTTGCAACTGTGATATAAAAAAGACCGTCCTTACCTTGAAGGAGACGAGAAGGAGTTTTACCTAAAAAAGAATTTCTTCCCAGTTTTTCTCCGCCTTCTACAGATTCGAGTAGGAAGGAATTTTGAGAAGATTCACATCCCCATTTTGCAAACAGAGAAACTGGAGTTTCCATATCTAAAAAGATCTGTTTGAAGATAGGAATTAAATTTCCACGTTCTGCTTGAACGGAAAATTCTTCGAATGTGAGTGAGAATTCTTTCAGAAGTTCGGCCCCTCGATTCCCTTTCCGTCTGCGAGGAAACGAGAAACGATCATTCTTTGGATTTGAGAAGTACCTTCGTAAATTTGGAAAATTTTCGCGTCTCTCATTAATTTTTCAACCGGATATTCGGTGTTAAACCCATATCCTCCTAAAACTTGAACTGCATCTGTACAAACTCTCATACACATATCCGCACAAAACATTTTGGCGATCGAGGCTTGGTATGTATTTCTAAATCCATTATCAATCATCCAAGCAGCTTGATAACAGAGAAGTCTTCCTGCTTCTATATCTCTAGCCATTTCAGCGATCATAAAGGAGATTCCCTGATTTTCCATAATCGGGCGACCGAAAGTATTACGAGTATTTGCGTATTGGATAGAATGTTCCATCGCGGCGCGTGCAACTCCTACTGCTCCAATTGCAACTCCTGGGCGTGTATGATCGAAGGCACCCATGGCGATTTTAAAACCTTCTCCTTCTCGTCCGATCATTTGCCAAGCAGGAACTTTCACGTCTTCAAATGTGATTCCACGCGTGTCGGAACATTTCTGTCCCATATTGATTTCTTTCTTTCCCATGATAATTCCGGGAGTTTTTGAATCTACGATAAATCCGGTGATTCCTTTATGACCTGCTGATGGATCTGTTTTAGTAAGTACGAAAAACCAATCCGCATAACCGGCGTTAGTAATCCACATTTTAGATCCATTGAGGATATATTCGTCTCCAACTTTTTTTGCGGAAGTGCGAATGGCGGCCACGTCTGATCCAGCGCCTGGTTCGGTCACTGCATATGCCGCGAGCTTAAATTCTTCGGTCATAGGTTGAACGAATTCTTTTTTGATTCGATCGTTTGCTCCTAAAAGAACCGGTGCTAATGCTAAGTTATTTGCAAGAATGGCGGTTGCCATAGCGGAACATCCCCAGAAAAGTTCTTCTCCGATGATTACATCGTCTAATTCTTGCATCCCCGCACCGTTAAATCTGGGTTCGATATGAATATTCATCAATCCGATTTCCCAGGCTTTTTTTAAGACTGCAAGTGGGTATTCCCCCGTATGATCGTGATGCTCTGCTTTTGGGCGAATTTCCTCTTTGGCAAATTTTCTGGCGAGATCACGTAATTCTTTTTGTTCACTGGAAAGAGCGAATTCCATTTTTATAGTACACCTTGGTCGAAATTGAACGGTCCCAGACATCCCGCCTGGATTGCCGATGGACTGGATTTGGTTTTCCGGTTCGGCCTCGAAATCGGTTTTGGGACAAAGCTCTGTATGCAGGATTCGAAGAGAATCTTCTACCGTCAAGAAGGTACGAAAGTGAAATGCAAGTGCTCTTTAAAGAAGTAATTTTTTCCGTCTGTTGCTCAATCGATCCTGATTCCAACTGGAACTTTTTTTGCTTTTTCGATCCAGCTTTTGAAGTTATCTCGTTTTATAGAAAAATCCAATCGTTTTCGTTTAAAATAGATTCTGATTATTTTTTTCGTGTGGGAACTACCACTTTGTATTTTTGTGATCTTTCTGAAAAATGTGGGAGCTACTGCAAGTTTACTTTTTCAGTGGATTCATAATTCTCTTTTAAAAACATGTGGGAACTACTATTCTATCTATTTCTCGTAAGATTTCCGTTTTGAGTTTGTTATTCGGACGTTTATGAAAATGCGGACGGTTTGTTTTAATTCTGAGGATTTAGGATCTTGTCTAAAACCTGAACAAAAAACCGTTCTTAATTTCTTTGTAAAACGTGGTAGTTCCCACAAAAACCGTCTTTTTTGATTGGCAGTTGGATATTGACTTTTTTGCAATTTAGTTTTCTCGTGTGAGTTCCCACATCTTAAAATTTTCATACTTGTTAACGGTTCTAAAATCGAGGTGCGTCAGTATAAGTTTCCGATCGTTTTTCTATAATTTATAAAATAAACGTTCTTATTTTATCATAAATTCGTATAAGAAAATGAGAAAGAATTTTCTAAAAGTATGAGTTCCTACAATTTAAGAATTTATTTGTAAAATTGTGATTTGCGGTAGTTCCCACAGATTAAGTCGCATTACAGTTTTTTAAACATTCATTTTTTGTGACTCGAGTCGGATAGTTCCTCATTTTGTTTTTTATGGAAAAATCAGTTTTTATAAAACGAATCTCTTCGGTCGAACTCACGTTATTTTAACGCGAAAGGGATCGATGCGAGGTCAAGTTATTGGTATTTTATAAAAACCGAATCTGGTTCTGGAATTTCACAATAACTTGACCAGAGCGGAGAGCCCGGTCCGGCTTGCCATAGGTAAGCCGGATTCGCCCCGGTTTTTTACGTCGAATTCAAGTTAATTAAAAACGTGGGAACTGCCACTTTAGTGAGCTTCGTCCCAATTGACTCCGAACTTTCCTTCCACAACGATTGGAAGATCCAAGGACATTGCAGTTTCCATATGTTTTTTCATGGAGGCTTTGAAATCATCTTTTTCCTTTTTGTGAACTTCAAAGACCAGCTCATCATGAACTTGTAAAAGCATTCTGGATTTATAATGTTTTTTTTCTATATCTTCGTGAATCTTAATCATTGCGATTTTGATCATGTCTGCGCTGGTTCCTTGGATCGGACTGTTGATAGCAATTCTTTTTGCAGCTTCTTTTGCCGACTTATGAGTACTATTAATATCTGTCACAGGACGACGACGACCTGTCAAAGTCTGAACGTAACCGTTTTTTTCTGCAAATTCCACCATTGAATCCATATAACTTTTTACACCTGGATACTGTGTCATATAACGTTCTATAAACGATTTTGCTTCGTCTCTTGGGATTCTAAGATTACGACTAAGTCCGTACGGGGTCACTCCGTAGATCACTGAAAAGTTAACCACTTTGGCCTTGTCTCTCATCTCGTGAGTAACGTCTATTTCAGGAACTCCGTACAAAGCGGCGGCTGTTCTTTTATGAATGTCCAAGCCGTGATTGTATGCTTCCAGCATCGCAGGGTCCTTGGAGATATGAGCCATGATTCTAAGTTCTATCTGAGAATAATCTAAACTTAAGATTTCATAGTCGTTTGAATCTACGGTAAAACCTTTTCGAAGAAGCCTACCTTCCCGGTCCCTAATTGGAATATTTTGTAAGTTTGGATCTGTAGAAGACAATCTTCCGGTTGCCGCGATCGTTTGATTATAACTCGTATGAATTCTCCCAGTTTTAGGATTTACCATTTTTGGAAGAGCGTCTACATAAGTGGATTTGAGTTTGGTATATTTTCTATAATCCAGAAGTTTTTCTATGATAGGATGTTCTCCTGCTAATTCCTCTAAAACTTCGTGATCGGTAGAAAAACCGGTTTGGGTTTTCTTAACGATTCGTAATTTAAGATCATCGAATAGAATTTTTTGAAGCTCTTTCGTAGAAGCGATGTTAAACGGTCCGCCTGCTTGTCTGTGGATTTCTGATTCCAAATGACGAATTTCACGATCAAAGTCTCGAGCTAGTTCTTCAAAATAAGGCACGTCAAGTGCGATCCCAGTTTTTTCCATTTTTGCGAGAACAGAAATTAAAGGCATTTCCATTTCGCGTAGAATTGGTTCTACACCGGAATCTTTAATAGACTTTCTAAAAATTTGATAAAGCCTGAAAGTGACGTCCGCGTCTTCGGCCGCGTACTCTGCTACTTGTTCCGGATCTATGTCGGTCAGTTCTTTCTTTTTCTTTCCGGTGCCCACAAGGTCTTCGTAAGTGATCGTATTATAGTTTAAAAATTCCTTGGCAAGATCATCCATATTATGACGTCTTCCTTCCGGTCTAAGAACGTAAGAAGCGAGCATCGTGTCGAATTGAATATTATTTAACACAAAACCATGATTTTCTAATACAATTAGATCATACTTTATGTTTTGTCCTACTTTGGGAACCTGACTAGATAACACCGGTCCCAGATGTTCCCGAACCTCGTCTAAATTTAAAGATTTGTCCTGAAATAGAGAAGCGTTGTTTTTTACAGAAACATAAAAGCCTGTTTTTTCCTGATTAGAAAATGAAATTCCTACAAGTTCCGCCATAGCGGGGTTAGGTGAAGTGGTTTCCGTATCCACAGAAAGGACCCTAGATTTCAAAAGACCTCTGCAAATTTTAGAAAGTTCATCTATTGAAGAGATTAACTTGTAAGAACCTTTTTCTGCAGTAGGAATTGTTACGTTTTCAGAAGAATCTGCGGCCGGTTCCGGATCTTTAGGAACTTCTTTTCCGGCCGATTTTGCAAGATCTTTGGAAAGAACGTTATAACCTTGAGATTTAAAATAAAGAATTGCTGCATCCGATTTGTAATCCGGAATTTCTATATCTTTTTCGGTGATTCCTAATTGAAGATCTCTTCGAATAGTAGCGAGTTGTTTAGAAAGATATGCGTTTTCTTTTTGTTCGGAAAGTTTGGTTTTTAATCCGGGATTTTTAATCTTTTCCAGATTTTTATAAACTCCGTCTAAGGATTTATATTCTTGAAGAAGTTTTGAAGCTCCTTTATCACCGATCCCTTTTACACCTGGAATGTTGTCAGAAGTATCACCTACGATCCCCATGTAGTCTGGGATCTGTTTAACATCTACGCCTAACTCTTCTTTGACCCAAGCGGAATCGATTTCTACAAACTCCGTAACACCTTTTTTACCACGGAGCATTTTTATATTCTTTTTTTCTAATAATTGATATAGGTCTTTGTCTCCCGAAAAAATGAGAATTTCTTTTGCGGTAGATCGATATGTTTCACAGAGGGTTCCGATTACGTCATCCGCTTCTTGGCCTTCTACTTTTAGTATTTTGAAACCGATTTTTTCTAGTGTGTCCATTACTTCTTGAATTTGAGGACGAAGATCCTCTGGCATTGGCTTTCGGTTGGCCTTGTAGTCTTGAAATATTTTTCCTCTTTCCAGAGGACCACCCGGATCGAAGGTCATTGCAATGTGAGAAGGAGTATAATCCTGAATCAGTTTAAAAAGCATTTTAAAAAAACCGAATGTAGCTCCGCTCGGTTTTCCAGTTTTGGAATTGGTTAGATTGGAAGCGCCAAAGGCGTAGTAGGCGCGGAATACAAATGCGTGTCCGTCTATGATAAGGAGGCGTTTCATACTTTTTCTCCAAAAAGATCTTCTCCTAAAAAGGAGTAATAAGCAAGTTCCGTTTTGCGGATTGTGTTTTTTATGGAGAATCTTTTGACGGATTCTTTGTTAAAATTTCCAAACGTTCTGCGGAGTTTTAAATCATCAATAAGAATTTCATAATATTTTGCTAGAGATTCAGAATCTCCTACTTCCGCAAGGAATGCCCCTTTTTCGTGGGTGAGCATTTCTCCGATTCCGCCACCTTTGGTCGCTACGATTGGAAGTCCCACCGCCATCGCATCTAAAATGGAGGTTCCTAGTCCTTCTTCTTTGGAAGTGAGTGTAAAAATGTCAAATAAAGAAAGAATATCTGGAACGTCAGTTCTATAGCCGGTAAAAATTAATTTATCAGAAATTTCTAATGTATTTGCGAAGTCTTCCAGTTCTTTTCTGAGTTCTCCTTCGCCTACAATAAAAACTTTAAAGTTTTTAGACGGATCAATTTTAGAAACTGCTTTTAAAAGAGTTTTTTGATCTTTGTGGTCTACTAGGGCTGCAACGTTTCCGATTACGATCGTATCTTTTTTTAGGGAAAATTCTTTTTTATAGAGAGTGGAGTTCGGAAGTTTTTTGGCGAAGGCGAAATCGATTCCACTATGAACGGTTACGGTTTTTGCAGGATCAACTCCATCTCTGAGTAGAATTTCTCGGATCTTATCGGATACGGTTAGAAAAAGATCGTTCCGTTTGGATTTATATTTCCAAATCGAAAATAAGTTTTTTCTAATACTAAAATCCACTCGTCTGGAAACTATGAGTTTTGTATTTGGAAGTTTTGATTTTGCGAGCAAGGCAAGTGTATGTGCCTTTGCCGTATGAGTATGTATAAGTTTAATCTTTTTTTCTAGAACGATGGCACGGATTGTTTGGATGGATGTAAGATCCCATTCTCCTCTCATGTCCACGGCTTGAAAGGGAAGTCCTTGGTCGGAACATCTATTTTCTAGAGCGGAGCCGGGTCGGCCTAAAATGAGTTGTGGAATTTTTCTTTTTTTGAGACCTTCTGCTAAGAGTAAGAGTTGTCTTTCTCCGCCTCTCCAACCAGTTTCCGTATCTATATGTAAAATCACCGGTTCAGTTTCCAGTTAGCTGTCATTTCTGCAAGGAATCCTTGAAAAATCACTGGACAGAATCTTCTGTTTTTGTGAATATTATTCTAATATATTAAACGATAATTTGAGTTTGTAAGATTTTTTCGTAAAATCTTTAGCATGTGGGAACTCATACGGATATTGTCTGGTAGAAAGAAAAAGTTCGTTAAAGAACGATCAATTGCAGAATGAGACAAAATTTGTGGGAACTACTGCAAATCCGAGATTCTACAGTAAAAATTCTGAATTGTGGGAACTACCACGTTTTTTATTAGCATAGAACAACCAAATTCGAAAGCGATTTTGTGCTGAAGTTCTACTAGGACGATCTAAAACGCGATCTATACTGAGTTAAAATGATATTGGAGAGATGTACTGAATTTAGTTAGAATAAGAAATACTCGAGTTAAATTTCGAAAGAATTGAGGCACTATGTTAACGTGAATTAACGGGAAAGGGATCGACCGAGTAACTGCGAACGCTCTCTCAAACTAAAGCCGTCTCGCGCTTCTATGGGTGCTCGAAGTAACTAAAGCGTTTTACTCTTTATGGATCGTTCGACGGATTGCGTTCAAAATTGAAGCTAAAGATAATTGTTATATAATGTTTTCTATATGCAATTGATTGATCAGAGCTAAGAGCCTGGTTCAGCTTCTCATAGGCAATCCGGATTCACCCCGGTTTTCTTACGTCGAATACACTTTATTTGAATGTTGCGATTTATCTAAAACAGCGACATTGAGTTTGATGTAGTTTACAAGCTATTTAACCGTAAAATTTGCGAATGATTCTCTCAAATTTTTTTTATACTGAACTTAAGGTTGTATTAAGAATTTAAAATTTAATGAATCGAGATTTGGAACAAACTCTTAAGGAAAAACAAAATGTGTGAACTTCTGGGAATGAGTGCAAATGTCCCGACAGATATTTGTTTCAGTCTGACCGGACTTGTACAAAGGGGTGGAAAAACAGGACCTCATAGAGATGGTTGGGGAATTGCATTTTATGAAGGGAAAGGTCTGAGAGTATTTCACGATCCCGAACCAGGAGTAGAATCTAAAATTGCAGCCTTTGTTCAGAAGCTTCCTATTAAAAGCGAAACGGTGATCAGTCATATTCGCAAAGCAAATCATGGAAAAGTGGAATTGAAAAATACTCATCCTTTTATTCGAGAATTTTGGGGTTCTTATTGGACCTTCGCCCATAACGGACAATTTAAAAAGATTAAACAAGAACCTTTAGGTGATTTTCATCCGGTCGGAAGTACGGATTCAGAACATGCTTTTTGTTGGTTGTTGGGAAAGTTAAAACGAAAATTCAAAACTTACCCTAAAAAGGAAACAGAACTATTCAAAACCATTGAATCTTTATTGTGGGAACTCCATCAAAAAGGAGTTTCTAATATTCTATTAAGCGATTCTAAAAATTTATACGCGTTTTGTTCCACAAAACTTTCCTGGATCACAAGAAAATCCCCATTTGGAAAAGCCAGACTTGTAGACGCAGACTTAAGCGTGGATTTTCGAAAAGTAACTACACCGGGAGATCGAGTCACGGTAATTGCAACGTGCCCACTTACATCCAATGAAGAATGGACTATCTGCAAACCGGGTGATTTTTCTGTTTGGAGAAAAGGTAAAATCGTATTTTCCAATCAATAAAATTGGGATCTAATCGTAAGTTAACGTGAATTCGAGGTAGGAATTCGTTTTATAAAAACCTGATTTTTCCATAAAAAATAAATGTGGGAACTACCCGACCTCGAATCATAAAAAATGAATGTTTAAAAATTTATTATGCGACTTAATCTGTGGGAACTACCGCAAGTCGAGATTTTACAGATAAATTCTAAAATGTGGGAACTCTTACAAATCTATTAGTAAAAAAATTCTATACAAAGAATAAATCGTTGATTTCAAGAACGATCTGAATTCTCTCCATGGAAAGGTCTTCGAAAAATAGAATTATTCGATCTAAATCTGTAAAATAAAAATCTTTTACTTTTTCGTAGTTGGAAAGAATTTATTTTGGAATTTACCCTACAACCAGGAACTCGAAGAAACGAAGCCCTAGGAAAACTTCACCTATAAAACTTCGAAAGAATGAATCATTTGGAAACTTTATGAAAAACCGCGTTGCAAACAGAATCGTTTTAATACTTTTTTTAGGAATTAACCTTCCGTTATTTTCTGAATCTCCAGCCTTGGAATTATCTAAGACCGTGGATCCGATTTGGCTCATCCTATGCGCAGCTTTGGTGTTTTTTATGCAGGCTGGATTTTTGATGTTGGAAACCGGACTTTCTAGACTAAAAAATACAATCAACGTAGCTGTAAAAAATCTTATGGATTATATCGTAGGAACGATCGCGTTTTTCTCCGTAGGTTTTGCATTGATGTTTGGACTTTCCTATGAAGGTTGGATAGGAACTAATCATTTCTTTTTAACCGGTTTAAAAACCGGTAAAGATTTTTCCTTTTTTTTATTCCAAGTCGCGTTTATGGGAACGGCGGCGACAATTGTTTCTGGAGCGGTTGCCGAACGTATTAAATTTTCTGCATATTTAATCGTATCGGTTGTGGTTTCATTATTTATCTATCCGGTTTTTGGGCATTGGACTTGGGGAGGAGGTTGGATCGCAAAGATCGGTTTTGTGGACTTTGCTGGTTCTACCGTTGTGCACTCGTTAGGTGGTTGGATCGCTTTGGCTGGAGTGATCGTTTTAGGACCTAGAAAGGACAAATTTAAAGAAGACGGTACTCCTAGAAAAATTCATGGACATAATCTAACCTTTTCGGTGTTAGGCGTTTTTATACTTTGGTTTGGATGGTTCGGATTTAACGGAGGAAGTGCACTTTCTTTTACGGATCAAGTTCCTTTGATCATTTTGAATACAAGTCTTGCCGGAAGTGTCGGAGGAATTTTTGCGATCACTTTTTCTTGGATTTTTTATAGAGTTGCATCGGTAGAAGACTGCATGAATGGAGTGTTAGGTGGTCTGGTCGCAATAACTGCCGGTTGTCACGCTTTTCAGCCCTACGCATCTTTGATAGTAGGTGCTCTCGCTGGAATTTCTGTTGTGATTACTTCTTGGGTATTAGAAAAAATTCTAAAGTTAGACGATGTGGTAGGGGCGTTTCCGGTTCACGGAGTCTGTGGAATTATAGGGACACTTTTATTACCAATTCTATCAGAAAATCAAGATATTCGAATATACCCTCAATTCATTGGAGTTTTAACCTGTTCTTTCTGGGCTTTCGGTTTGGGGATGATATTGTTTTTGCTATTGAAGATTTCAATCGGAATCAGAGTGAACGAAGAATTTGAAGAAAAAGGACTGAATGTTACGGAGCACGGAGCAGGTTCCAGTTGGATCGATCTTATACATTCTCTTAAGGATCTCGCCAAAGGAGGAGGCGATTTGACCCGGAAGATTCACGTAGATTCAGGAACAGAAGCGGGAGCGATTGCGTTTTTGATGAATCGTTATCTCGCAAATTTAGGGCAGATGATTTATACGATCAAAGAAAAGTCTATCGAATTGGAATATTCTTCTTCCGAGATCTCGGTTGCTTGGGGAAAAATGAGTCAAGGAATTCAGCAACAAGCCGCAAATTTAGGGGAAGTTACTTCTATATTCGATTCTTTTAGAGAATCTTTTCAAACAATTTCTTCTTCAGCGGCTCAACAAAAGGAAATGGAAACAAGCGCGAGTGAATTGTTAAACGAACTCGTATTTGGATTTCAAAAGTTCGATTCCGATTTAAAAAATAGTTCCGAAAAATCGGAAGAATCTGTCAAAGCAATCGACCTGAGCAGGAAAGAACTCAATCAATTAGAAACCGATATTAACGATATAGGATCTTCCGCTAAAAAAGTAGAAGGCCTAGTAAAATTACTCAACGATATATCTACCAAATTGGGAATGTTATCTATTAACGCTTCTATCGAAGCTGCGCGTTCCGGAGCGGCGGGAAAAGGTTTCGGAGTGGTTGCAGAAGAAATCAGCAAACTCGCTTCGAGCACACAAGAAAGCACAAAAAAGGCTTCGGAAATTTTAGGTGAAATTCAATCCACGGTTTCGCGCGGAAAAACTACGGTTCAAACTTCTGTAGAATTTTTTAAAAACTTAACGGAAGAATTTAGATTTTTAGCTGAGACATACATAACAATAAGAAAAAGTAGTTTACATTATTCTAATTTAATTGGGAACTTAAATCGTTTAAATACTTCCATTACAAACCAGAGTGAAATCATCATGACGGACATAGATAAACGATTTTCTGAAATCGGTAATCTTTACGAATCTGTGGATCTTATCAACGGCGCCTTTCATGAAATTTCTGCACAATCGGAAGAGTTGAATGCAACTGGTGAATTTTTAAAACAACTCGCTGAAATTCTAAATTCACTCGTCCGAAATTTTAGAGTAGAACAAAACTCTTCTCAAGAATTGATTCCTGGATAAAGTGATTTCGAAAATTTTTTTGATTTTAATAATTAGAATTATTGAAAACTTCTATAGTGGGATTGGCAAAACTGCTTCAATTGTCTATTTCAATACAACGGAAATAAGATGGAGAATTAATTTTTCAACAGTTCTATTATAAAAAGGTGATAATTCCGGAATTAAAAAATGTAATTTGTGGAATTTTCTCGGTTGTTTTACAAGAAAACTTTTTAATGAAACGTGTTAGTTCCCACACACAGAAACTGTCGTTTTATTATTTTAACGTGAGTTTGGTGTAAGAGATTCTTTTTATAAAAACCTGACTTTTCCATAAAAAATAAGATGTTTAAAAATTTACAATGCGACTTAATTTGTGGGAACTCTCACAGATCGTGGATTTACCAGTTGAAATTTAAAAATTGTGGGAACTACTATAAATACCAGAAGAATCATCGTTCATCCGATTTTGTACAAAGTCACTGTTTTACGGCCATCATCAAAATTTAAACTCATTTTAACGTAAGTTAGGTGGGAATAAAATTTTCTAAAAGTATGAGTTCCCACATTTAAGTTAATCTGTAAAGTTCAGATTCCAACTTTTTTCAGAATCATGGGTTTCTTACTTTGAACTTATATTATTGTATGGTTTGAGTAGTAGTTTTCTTGTTACTTTAACTTGAATAACGCGAAAGGAATCGATGCGAGGAACTTAGAGCCTTCATTTCTATGGGCGCTCGACAGATCGCCTTTTAAATTGAAACTAAAGATGATATGTTGTATAATGTTTCCTGCATGCAATTGATTGACCAGAGCGCCCGTCCGACTTTCTGTGGCAGCCGGATTCGCCTAGATTTTCTTACGTCGAATTCACATTGTTTAAGTTCTTGTATGAGTTCCCACATCATGTTACAGACAAACCTAAGTTTTGTGGTAGTTCCCACATTTTAAGACAGGCTTTTGGTTTTTCACATTATTTAGATTCTTTTTCTAATCACAAAAATCTTTCTTAAAAACTAGGATAGTAATTCCTACATTCTAAAAAGTTTAATTCAGAACTACATAAAAGAATATCCAATATTTTATTACAGAATCAAGTTTTCAGCCCGACGTATGAAAAGAATATTATGATAAGCTTGTTTCAAAAATTAAAATGTGGGACCCTCTTTCAAAAAAACTAAGTTAGACGTAGTTTGTATCATTGCAAAATAGACCGTTCATTTTTAAAATTGTTTTCAAGCGTTCGGATAATAAGATACAAGTAAAATACTCAATTTTATAGAGATCGTTAGGACAAATCAAATTTTAGATAAAATTTTTTTCTTCCAGTGATGAGCACTTTTTCTACCTTCTTCCATCGCCTCTTTACCATGTCTGAGTTGGTTTGCGTCTATATAAGGAGTCAAAGTTTCTATTCTCAATATTCTCTTTTTGTAATGTTTGGCGAGAAGTTCTTTTAATTCTCTCGTTTCATTTTCTATAATCTGGACCGAAGAATGGAAGGCGCGGATCATAGCCTTTTCAGAATGACCTTTTTTAGTGCGAATACTATGAATCACTATTTTATGAATAGATTTATCTAGAATTAATTCTTTGATCGGTTCTTGATCGGCAACTCCCCCGTCGATAAATTCTTCTTCCCCTAACTTTTGAATTTCGAAAAGAAAAGGAAACGTCATAGAAGCGAGAATCTGATCGATTAAATCTCCTTTTGTTTTGAGTTCTCGAATTTGTTTTGTGATGTTTGAAACAGAGATTCCCATCGGAATGGAAAGTTCTTCGATTTTTTTATGACCTAAATGAGGTTTGAGTAATTCTTTAACATTTTTACCGGAAAGAATTCCTGAATAATTTTTAAGTCCTTTTCGAATGGGTTTTACAAAGTTCGTAACTAGATTTCCTTCCCAAAAATCTTTCTTTTTCAAATTCAAAATTAAATCAGTCATGGTATCAATAGGAATTCCCGCAGCAACGAGAGAACCTATTAATGCTCCGGAACTACAACCGGTGATTTTAGAAGGACGAAAACCGATTTCGGAAAGTCCTTTGGCAAAACCTGCATGTGCGTAAAAGCCAAAAAATGCCGAGTTAAATGTAAGAGCCGTAAATTTTTGTTTAACGTGAAATTGCAAAATATAACCTTTTTTGAATGTATTTTAATCTGCGAGCACTTCGCTGTAGATCCATGAAAAATAATCCTTATTTCCTTCTAATAAAGGTAGGCTTACTATACAAGGAACGGAATAACTGTGTAAGGATTTGACCCTTAAAATTACTTCCGTCATCAATTCGCTTTTCGATTTCAGAATTAAAATGGCTTCATTTTCTTCTATTAATTTATCCTCCCAATGATAAATTGATTTCATTTTAGGGATAATATTTGCACAGGCGGCCAGTCTTTCTTCCACGAGAGTCTTGCCGATTTTAAGTGCTTCCTTTTCGTTGCTCGTCGTAACGTAAACAAGTCTCGCTTCCATTGGGATTCTCCTTAACGTAAATAAATCGGAAATTCAGTTTTAAATTTCGTCCTAAATTCGTATTTTTTGGAAAGTTTTTTACACTTTCCTTATGTTTTAAAGGAATCTTACGAAACTAAAACTATGGGGAAATTTTCCAATCAACCTTCAAAATCCAAAATCATAAACAGACGTTTACGAAGAATTGTATCATACGTTTTTATTATTTCTACATTGATCGGTTTTACTTCTACTTTTCCAGAAGAATCGGGCAAAGTTCTCTTTCGTTGGAAACTAAAACCAGGAGAGAATGTAGAATTAAACGAATATCATCGAGTACAATTAGTAAGTATGGGAAAGAAAATTAGAAGAGAAGATAAAAATCGAATCCTATTACAAACCCTTTCCTGCGAAAATAAAGAATGTACGTTAGAAGGATTTTTTGATACTTACACTCGTTTTCCCGAAGTTGATCCTGCGTTTCGTAAAGATAAAACGTTTAAGAGCAGATTTCAAATAACAGATTTAGGTCAATATAAAGTGCCACAGGAATACAGTATGCCTAATCTCCGCTCTCTTCCTAGTTTTTCCGAAAAACCAATTTCCATTGGAGAAGAATGGACACAACCCGCTACGGAAAGTTTTCAATTTCCAGGAGGAAGGGTTATGATCACGGTTTTTGCGAAATATAAGTATCACGGTGTAGACGAATGGGAATATCAAAAGTTGTCCGGTAAAGGAGATCGTATCGAATACAATTATAATTTATATTATGATTCTCAAATGAACAGAACCGGGGTTCCATTTAAGATCTACGGATTTGCGCGAGGAATGGTATTTTTTGATCGCGAACTTGGAATTCCACAATATAAAAGGGTTCAGTTGTCGTACACTTTTGTCTATGAAAATGGAATGGCGCAAGAGATGTCGTTCGACATTCACGGAGTATATAATAAAAACGTAAAACTTACGGATCAAGACAAGGACAAGTTTGCGGAAGAAATCCGTAAAATTTTAGGAGGAGAACTTCCAACTGGAATTGAACCAGATTCCGATTCAAAAAAGAATTTAAAAAAACCGAAAAAGGAAACCATTTCATGGCCGGAAGAAGAGGATAATCAAGCCGCACCAGAAGGTTCGCCGGTAGAAATTAGAAGAACAGAAGAAGGAATCGCTATTTCTTTAAATTCAGTGTTGTTTGATCACAACAGCTCAGAACTTAAACAAGAAGCAAAATTAGAATTAAAAAGAATCGCATCCGTATTGAAAAAATATGCAGATAGAGAAATCAGAATTAGCGGGCATACTGACAATTCAGGCGGGGAGGAATATAATCGAAAACTTTCCAGAGAAAGAGCACTTTCCGTTTTGAAGGAACTCAGAGATGAACAAGGTTTGGAAGAAAAAAGAATGTCTTACGAAGGATATGGGAAATCAAAACCGATTGCAGATAACTCTACGATTCAAGGTAGGCAAAAAAATCGTAGGGTAGATATTACTATTGTAATGGAATAAGTTAAAAAAATAAAATATTATTAGAAAAAAGTTATTTCATAAAATATATTATCATTGTTGCATTAAAAGAATCGACTAACGTTAAGTAATACGTTTTTCTAAAACTGATTTCTAAACTGAAAATGTAGATTTTCAGTTTAGTTATGATAGTCGTTTATTAATTCTTGCAAAATCAAAATTTTCTGTTACTTTGTTTAGGGTTTTTTGACAGCCAGAATGATAAGTGACATTATAAAATTCGATCCGAAGATATTTTACGATAAATTGATTTGGATTTTTATATTTTTTGTATCTACTCCGATTTTTGCATTTCCGATTGATCTCACAAAAGATTGGAAAATAATTTCCGGAAAAAATCTGAACGCTTCTATCAAGGACGTTTCCTGGAAAGAATTAAAATCTCTTCCGATTCCAGAGGATTCCATTTCTTTTTCTGAAGGTATATATACTTTAACATTATTGAAAACTTTTGAAGTTTCCGCAAATGACTTTCAAAAACTTGCCTTAGATGGACTTTCAATTCACTTTCCTTTATTGACAAACGTTTATGAAGTTTATTTTAACGGAGAAAAAATCGGAAGCGGAGGAATCGTATTAAACGGAAAAATCATAAAGGACGGATTTAAAAGACATGTGATTCTTCCGATTCCGGAGAATAAGGTTCAAATAGGAAAGAATGAAATCAGATTGATTTTATCATCTAACGCAGGAGAAGAATTGAATGTATATGCCAGTTTTGATTCTGCACCTCTCGTAATAGATCTACAATCCAAAAACGTTTTGATATTATCGGAGCGATCTAGATGGATGCTTGCGTTTTTATATTTATTTGTCGGATTTTATCATTTCTTATTATATTTCAAACGTCCTCAAGAAAAGTACAATCTGTTCTTTGGACTTTTTTCCACGTTTTTTTCTGTTTATATCCATCTTAGAAGTAACGCGGTCTATGAACTCAATTTAGATCCACTTTTCCAAATGAAATTGGAATACATGGTAATCTTTAACATAACCTCACTTTTTCTTTTGTTTTTAAATACGTTTTTCCAGTATAAAATAAGTTTTGTTTCTAAATTATATCAAATTTTTACACTTACGCTTACTTTGTTGATTCCTTTTTCTAACAGGTCCGTTTGTCTATTTCTGTTAAAACTATGGCAGTTCTCAATTTTTACGTTTATAGTATATTCTTTTTTTATAATGTATAAATCTCTAGTTCGGAAAAATCCGGATGCAATTCGTATGATCTTCGGTTTTTTGGTCTTAATGATTGCGGGAGTTATGGACCTGATTGGCTCTATGGGGCTGATTGATAATTTAGAAAATTATGGAATTTTAAAGTATGGTTTTTTTGTTTTTGAAGTTGGAATGGTCTTTATATTAGCAAATCGGTTTTTGAGAGTACACAAAGAGGCGGAAGAATTAAATTTAGACTTGGATCAAAAAGTAAAAGAAAGAACAAGGCAATTGGAAAATACATTAGAGCAAGTCCGAGAACTTAAGATTCAACAAGACGGGGATTACTTTTTAACCTCTTTAATTTTGGACCCCTTAAATCGAAATCAGGTAGAAAATGATTTTATAGTTTTGGAAGGGTTTAGTAAACAGAAGAAAAGATTTCAGTTCAAACAATGGAAAAAAGAAATCGGTGGAGACATCATTATCGCAGATGAGATTTGTTTAAAGAATAGGAAATGTCTTGTTTTTGTAAACGGGGATGCGATGGGAAAATCTATTCAAGGAGCGAGTGGGGCTTTAGTTTTAGGGGTTGTATTTCGTTCTTTTATATCTAGAACAAAAACGGTTTCTTCTTATCATTCCAAACCGCCTGAGTTATGGCTCAAAGAATGTTTTTTAGAACTTCAAAATATTTTTGAATCTTTTGACGGTTCTATGTTGGTATCTGTCGTTTTGGGTTTAGTGGATTTGGAATCCGGAGTTTTATTCTTTTTGAATGCGGAACATCCTCCTACTGTACTTTACAGAAATGGAGTTGCAACTTTTATAGAAAATAAATTAGAACTTCGTAAAATAGGAATTACAGGTTTGGAAAGTAAGATGAAAGTAAAGACTTTTTTTCTAGAAAAAGGAGATACTATCATTGTAAGTTCTGATGGAAGAGACGACATTTTGCTAGGAATGGATCAGGACGGAATACCGTTGATCAACGAAGACGAATGTCAATTTTTAAGAAGGGTGGAGGAGTCGGGAGGAGATCTGGATTTATTAGTTCAAGGTCTTGAAAACTACGGAGAATTA
Source organism: Leptospira interrogans (assembly GCF_900156205.1). Taxonomy (GTDB): domain Bacteria; phylum Spirochaetota; class Leptospiria; order Leptospirales; family Leptospiraceae; genus Leptospira; species Leptospira interrogans. Next base: position 74,184 of record NZ_FTNA01000007.1, on the reverse strand, counting down.
ACAGACGATTTAAGCATAGTTAAGCTGACTTATCTTAAAGAGCCAGTTCGTTTAGAGTCTTTTGCAAATTTGCCATCCTTTCAATTTCCGGATGAAACGTATTTAAAATGTCTACAGGACGAAAATTGGGAACATACAATTTATCATCTAGAAAATCTCAAAAGCAAAATATCCGAGGAGTTTCTACCACCGGTTTTTAAAAAAGAATTAGCAAAAGTATATTATAAAATTGAAAAGTATGAAGAAGCACTTTTTTTATTTGAAGAGTTGATTTCGGAATTTCCGGAGGACGTTGAAATTATTTTTAACGCTTCTTTGATTTACAAAAAACTAAAACGGTATCACGAGTCGATCGAATTAGGAGAAAGAGTTTTATTAAGGGAACCAGATTTTCTAAACAACATTGTAAATCTTGCGGAATCTTATATTTTAATTTATGAAAGGGAAATGGCTCTTGGTTTGTTGGAAAAAATTGAATGTTTAGATACTGATCATTTGTACACTCAAAAGATTAAAGCACAATTAGAACAGCCAGAACTCTATAAGAATCCTTAAAAAAAATTGGAATCTATCTTAAATGTAGAGTTTTTTTGTTTTTTTCCCAACTAACAAACAATAGTTGTAGATTAAATCTTAAATTCTAATTAGATGCGTAACAAATGAAGCTTTCAATAGCAATTTTAGGTTCTGGAAGTATCGGAACATACATCGGTTGTAAACTTTTGGCGGCTGGAAATCCGGTCACGTTCTATGGCAGAGCAAGGATTCAGAATGAGTTGAAAACTTTCGGTGCAAAAATCACCGATTATACAAATCAAGAAATTCTTCTTCCTCCTAACACGATTTCTTTTACTACTTCTTTTTCTGATATTTCGAACGCGGATGTTTTTTTAGTTACGGTAAAATCCAAGGACACAAAAGATCTTGCTAAAGAACTTAACGGAATTCTTGAAAAAAGACAAAACAGATCTCAAACCATTCCGATCGTAGTCAGTTTTCAAAACGGAGTTCGAAACGCGGAAATTTTAAAAGAAGAATTGAGAGATCTTCCCGTTGAAGTGTTTGCCGGAATGGTTCCTTTTAACGTAGTATCTAAAGGTAACGGTCATTTTCATAGGGGTACAAGTGGGAATTTAGTGATCGAAGATTCTAAATCTTCTCAGACGTTAGTTAAGGTTTTTAAACGGGCTGGGCTTTCTATCAACACACATAAAAACATCCTTGGAATTCTTTGGGGAAAATTGATTTTTAATTTGAACAATTCTTTAAACGCTCTTTCTGGACTTACTTTAAAAGCGGAAATATCAAAACGAGGTTATCGAAAAATTCTTTCTAAACTTATGAAAGAATCACTTGAAATCTTAAGATTTGCAGAGATCAGACCGATTCGTTCGGGAAAGATGATTCCTAGTTTAGCTCCTATTATTTTGAATCTTCCGGATTTTTTATTTTTCAGAATTGCGTCTGGAATGGTTAAGATTGATCCTCAAGCCAGATCTTCAATGTGGGAGGATTTGGTCAAAAAAAGACCGACTGAAATTGATTCTCTCAATGGAGAAATTGTCAAACTAGCGGACGTAATGGGTCATCCAGCTCCTTTTAACAGAGAAATTGTACGATTGATTAAAGAAGCTGAGTCAAATCCTCAAATTTTAAATCTAAGTCCGGAAGAACTTGCCAAAAAATTAAAAATCAAATTAACGTGAGTTTTACGTAAGGACCAACCCCACAAGTTGAATAGGATTTTAGAATCAAAATGAACTCAACAGAACGGGCTTTCTATGAATCGCCGTTCTGGGCTCAAAAAGGCACATTTTTCAAGTGTTCCAACAAGAATGAGTCTTTTTACTTGCAAAAAGTATGTTTTTCTAATAGAGAAAAATTTTCCGCCCCACCCAAAAATAGGGAAAACTCAACACAACGCTCTTTATGAATCGCGTTGTGGGGTGGGGACTAAGTTTTACAGAGGATTTGTCGTAACTCCGACAGATTTATATTGAGATCAAATACTTGTGGGGTTGGTTATGGTAAGGAACCCATGGCTCTGAAAAAGGTTGGAATCTAAACTCTATAGATTGATTTAAATGTGGGAACTACCACCAAAGTATGATTTTACCGATAAGTCTAGAAATGTAGGAACTCATACTTTTAGAAGATTTTTACTCACACCGGATTCACATTAAAATAGGATTTAAATTTTGATGATGACTACAAAACAGCGGTTTTGTACAAAAATCTGATTCTTTTTGTATTTCTTAATAGTTCCTACAAATTTTCAAAGTTTAACTAGTAAATCCACGATTTGTATGAGTTCCCACATCTATTTTTTTACGAAAAAATTGACCTATGAATAAAATGGATTTCTTATACCGAGAATATTTGTTAACTTTAATGGATAAGAAACAAAAGAAAATTAAATTTTCAATAAATCTAATATTTAAAAATTTATAATGAGACTTAATCTGTGGGAACTATCACAAATCTATATTTTACGGTAAAACTTTGAAATGTGGGAACTCCAGCGAATTACGATTTTATGAACAAATTCTAAAATGTAAGAACTCATACTTTTAAAAAATTATTTCTAATTTTTTTACGCCAGAATTAAATTAAATATTTAGAATATTCTAAAATTCAATTTTTAGATTCTTGGGGAACGTATTTGTCTTTCTTGAAATAGAGTTGTTGAAAAATTAATTCTCCATCTGTTTCTATTTTATGGAAACGGTCAATTAAAGCAGTTTTGTTAATCGGAACTAGAGAATTTTTCAACAACTCTAATATATAAAATTTTTTTATCATGTTTCAATTTTTGACATAAGTTCTTTACGAATTCTTAATTCTTTCTTTTATGTAAATTTGTAATGCGTCTAGATATTCCTTATGAAGGGGAAAAATTTCGATTGCCTTTTTGATTTCTGATTCTGCTTTTACTGGGTCTTTTCTTTTTTCAAAGTAGAATTTAGATAATAAAAAGTGTGATTCTGATTGAAACGCTTTAGAACGAAACGATTTAGAAATACCTTTTTCTAAAGAAGAAATTGCACCTTCTGAATTTCCTTCCATAATCATACACAAACTGAAACCGTAATAAGCATCCCCTTTATCAGAAAGTGAAATTGCTTTTTGGAATTCTTCTAAACTTTCTTTTCTAAGATTTTGTCTGAGATAAAGTATTCCAATATTCTCATGAATGAGAGCTTCTGAGTCTGCCCCTTTTTCTTTTGCGAAAGAAAGAGCTTCTTTATAAACCAATTCGGCTTCTTTATATTCTTTGTTGGACTCGTATATGAGACCAAGTCCTCTTTTGCAATCCAAGGATTTAGGGTCAAATCCCAGACATTTTTTAAAATCGCTCATGGCAGCGTCTTGGTTTTTTTGTAAATAACGAATCCAACCTCGAACATAAAGTAATGCTGCATTGTCGCCTTTCAACCTGAGATCTTCTTCCGCTTTTCGAAGTTCTTCTACAAGATTTTGTTTTTCGATGAGATCTCTAATTTCCAAAATGGAAATAGGCTCTTTTTTATTGCAGTTGACAATGGATAAAACTAAAAGGATCGCAATTAAAAGAAATTTAAATTGGTTCATAAATTGTTTTGAATCTAACTCGGATTGTTTAGAGCGCAATCCAGAAAAAGAGTCAGAATCGATTTTCCAAAACTTGTGCTTGCGATCAAATTTTGCCTTGGTTAGTTATGAGTGTATTTTGAGGTATAGTTATTTGATAGAGAGTTTTTTCATTTATAAAAATCTTGTCTTACTGCTCTAACGTATACAGGTGATACCGAAAATGAATGAACAATTTTACCAAAGACGTAGAAGTTCTCAAAAAATTACGCCTAACCCGGAATTGTTGGTTTTACACATTCTAACTTTTAAAACAAGTTCACCAAGGTATTGTTTTCATTCGCCCGAGTAGTAAGTCTCTATCTGTCCAAACCAAAAGGTTCATGATTAAATTTTAAGATATGGTTTTTTACTGGTTCCTATAGAATTTTAGATACCGCGAATTATAAAACCTGTTTTAATACAAAAATATGAGAATTCTATTCTGTAGTTCTGAGTAATAGAAAATGTTACATCACAGAGATAGGTTTACTAGATTTGTTTTCTATGTTTTCAGTGATAGTTCATTCGATTTTTAGAAAGAAGAACTTATATTTGTAGTATAAACTTTTTAATATCTAAAATTTGCCTGTTGATTTTTAAAATATAGGAATTCCTGAATTATAAAAATGAAAAGATCAAAGTTCATTTCTATTATTGAAACCTAATAATCATTACCGATTCTTCTTTGTTTCATTTCAATTAAATTAATTTCACAAAAAAGTCTTAGTTTAGTCGTATTTGATTTTAATTGGAAATAAATTTTATCTTTTGTGAGAGTCGTGCCTTCTTTTTTCGTAGGATTCTTTAAAAAAACAAATCTTGCAGATTTTTTAAGTTTAATCTTGCGTCTGTTCCTATATGCAATTGACGGCACTGAACTAAATTTCAATTTTAATTCGGAACGGATTTGATTTCGAGATGCAATTTTCAAAAATATTTTTTTTCTTAATCGGTCCGTTTGCATTGATCATACTTGTTATGATTTCTTCTCCTTGGCAAGCGGGAGATGGACTCAGAGCCTACCAAGGTAAAATCGATCTCAGAGGAATTCAAGATCCCGATTTTGGAATGACTAAACTCAACGGAGAATGGGAATTTAGCTGGCTTCAAGGACCCGAGAAAGGAATTGAAAATCATTCCGTAGAATTTATAGGAGTTCCCGGTTCTTGGACCAACGAATCCAAAAGCAATCAAACTTATCCTAAATTTGGTTATGGAATTTATAGATTAAAAGTTTTTCTTCCTGAGATATGGAAAAAGAAAATTCTATCTGTGTCTTTAGGAGCGATTGCATCTGCGTATCGAATTAAAATCAATGAACAAATCATCGGTGAATGTGGTACTCCGGGCATTGATCCAGACTCGATAGTTTCTAGAATCGAACCAAGAGATTTTTTATTTTTTGCGGACGAAGATGAAGTTCAAATCGAGATTTTTGTTTCTAATTATACTTCTACGATGCCTGGAATTTTACTTCCCATTTCTATCGGGCCTTCTGATTCCGCTGGCGTTTCAAAAGCGATTCCATTGTTTTTTGATATATTCTCTTTTAGTAGTCTTCTGATTATGGGAATTTATCATATATTCCAATATCTTTATTTGAGAAGTAGCGTTTCTCCTCTTTATTTTGGAATGTATAGCCTAGTTATTTGTCTGAGAACTTCTTTAATAAATTCTAAAATACTAATGTTATTTTTTCCACAAATCCCTTGGAGCTGGGTTCATAAAATCAATCACTTGACTTTGTCTGTAGGAGTTCCGTTTTTTCTTTTGTTTTTCAGTTCAATATTTGCTCCTTATGTAAGCCGAAAGTTTATCAACGTGGGAGTCGTATTTTCGATTTTGTTTTCCATCGTGACCTTGTTTGGTGATATGACGTTCAACAATCAGAGTATTTCTATTTATCATTATTTTATTATCATAATTATATGTTATTTGTTTTATACGATTTTAAAGATCGATTTTGATAAGGAAAGAAATTACACTTATATTCTTTATGGTTCCGGAATTCTTTTTATTGCGGTGCTCGTAGATCTTTTTTACGCGAGAGTTTTAAAAACTGGAAGTATACAGACCTCACATTACGCTCTTGTATTTTTCGTTTTTCTACAATCCCTTTTACTCGCCTCCGAAAGATCTAGGAAGTTTGCAGAAACTAGGGAATTAGCGCTCAATCTTAGGACTTCTAACTTGGAACTTTTCGAAATGAAGGAACAATTGGTTCAAAAGATCGAAGATAGAACCAGAGTTTTGAACGATAACATCATTCAGATCAACCGAGAACTGGAGATTGCGCAGAACGTTCAAAGGAAAATTTTGACTCCTTTGGATCGAAATATTCCAGGAATACGATTTTATTATGAATACAAACCTCTTGAAAAAGTAGGAGGAGATTTTTTGGATATTTCCGAAATTTCTTCCGGTAAAACAAGAGTATTGATCGCGGATGCAGTAGGTCACGGAGTACAGGCTTCTTTGATGACCATGGCTTTAAAAACAGAATATGAAGAATTGAAAAATTTGGAGAATCCGGCTCAGGTTCTTAAGGAATTGAATTTTAGATTTTTAAAGAAGTTCGATTCTTTGGAAAGTATATTTCCTTGTATGATTGGAGATATTGATACGGAAAAAGAAGAATTTACGTATGCGTCTGCAGGACATCCAGATCAGATTTTACAGTTACCCGGAGAATTTCCTTCCTTACTTCAAAAGACCGGACCTATATTAGGTTTATTTGAATCTCTTGAGATAGTTTCTAAAACGATTATATTCCCGACGGGTTCTAGGCTTTTATTGTTTTCAGATGGTTTGATCGAAAATCGTATGAAAGATTCTTTAAATACGAAACAGCACAATATGGAACTGATTACAAAAACACTTCATGAAGGAAGAGAAAGTGAGTTAAAGAATTTAATCCAAGAAATTATTAAAATAGAAGAGTTAACAAGAGGAGAAAATCCACGTTACGACGATATTACCGTCATAGCCGTGGAATTTTATTCTGTTAAAAGAAGTTAGGCGAAATGCTGCGTCTAAGATTGCTCGTAATAATTCAAAAATCCCATTTGAACCGCATTCCATCTTGTATCATTCCCAAATAAAAAGCCATTTGATCGCCTTGTATCCGAGATAAAATATCCAACCGAGCGGTCCGGGTTTTTCCGTGTTGAAATTGATGTATATACTCGAATATTGAACCATCATGTCCGAAGCCCGTTTGCTTCCTTCCAATTTTTCTATTTCAACGTTGATGCGTTCCAATTCTTTTTCTATAGCCAGCATATCTTGGACGTTGACTGCCTTTGCGATCAGATCCTGGTACTTTATTTTTATTTTTTTAAGACTTTCCAATTTGATCAGATTGTCCCGATACGAATCGGTGATATCCAAACCGATCACCTCTTCGTTTTCCACGTCGCCAAGTTGTTTCAATTCGGAAAGAAATACTTCGAAACTTTCGGAAGGCACACGAACGAGGGCGTTCTTTTTGCTGTTTCGGGTTATAAAACCTTTATAATTTTTGATTAGGGATTTGATTTTGTTTCTGGATTCTTCCAGATTACCGACGTTTAACGTGACGTAGGCGGTATAGGAAATCTTCCGTTCGTTGATCACGTTCGGTTCATTTTGAGTTCCGATCGCCGTTCCTTCCGCCTTTGTTAGACGATGTGCGGAACATTGAACCAAGAACAAAAAGATCAGGAGAATAATATGACGATAGGATAAAAGCATAAGGTATTGGTATCCCTTAAACGAAAAAGTCAATTCTTTTTGATGTATAACGAAGGAGCTGATTGATCTGAATCAAAACGAATGAAGGTTATTTCGTTTTCGAAATGGTAAATAACGTGAGTTTCGACAGTTGAAAATTTGGGCGAATAAAAAACTCAATGTAACGACTCCCTGAATGTCGAGAGGCATTCTCTGAAGTTTCAAACACGATCTGTAGAGAGCGTTTCATTGAGTTTCTTGAACTCAAGTTCCTTACTGTCGCAACATAATGTTCCAATTCCTAAATGCCGCCCCATAGGAAGGCATTTAGGAGTTCTAATCGGAATTTCTCAAACTCAATGCTGCTCGCAGCATAATAATCGCTTTTGCATCGGCTATACCGAACTCATGTTAAATAGAGTAAATGAAGGACTTTCTCGAAATCGAATGTCGTTTTTTCGATTTCGAATTTCGAAGAGTTGTAATGTTTGTTAAGCGACAACCACCATTTCACCGGAACATTTTACTTCTCCGGAATCGTCTGTAGCTTCCACTGCAACTGTAATTAATTTCTCTCCGTTTTCTTCCTTTTTACGTTTTACCTTTCCGGTGCAGGTAAGTTTTTGTCCCGGTTTGGTCATGTTTTTAAACGTAACACCAAATTCTTTGATCTGTTTTTGATCCGCCCAAGAAGTGCAAAGTCTTCCAAGTTGGGCCATTACATACATACCGTGTGCGATCGTTCCATCTAATCCAGTTTTACGAGCAAAATCAGGATCATTGTGAATTGGATTAAAATCCCCAGAAGCTCCTGCATAACGTACTAAATTTGCGTGTGTGATTACTTCTGTTTTTAAAGGAGGAAGTTCTTGTCCCACTTCCATTTTATCATATTCAATTTTACTCATATTATGCCTCTGGTTTTCTGATAAAGATGGACATTTCCTGTTCTACGATTGTTTCACCTTTCGCGTTTTTGATCGTAGTTTTAAAAGTCATCGTATCCATTTTACCTACCGTTACGTTAATACATTCTCCTTGGGAAGAAACTCTTCCGGGATAGATCGGTTTTAGATAGGTGTATTTTTCCTTTAAGTGAAGAATTCTGGAAGTGTCTACTCCCATGTTTTCCATATCCTGCCAAATTTTAGGATAACCCCAAAATTGAATTACGGTTGGATATGTAGGAGGTGCGGGAGTGTCTTCGTAACCCGCTTTTTTAGCTGCTTCTACATCAAAATAGATCGGATTGGTTTCTCCGATTGCCTGACAGAACTCTCGGATTTTTCCTCTTTCTACGTCGAATTCGTAGTGATCCAGTTTGGTTCCGATCAGGTCTTTGGATATTCCTTTTGCTGACATATAAAGTTCCTGAGGTTTGTTTTTAAAAAGTGTCTTTGACCGGATTCAATTGTACCAAAACGGAAGAATCCGGTCGATGCTTTTTTTAACGAAAAACAGAACAAACGTTCTGTCTGTTAATTTGAGTGAGATTCAAACCATTTCTTTAAATCGGTTAAAACCTTAGTTCTGTCTTCTATACGTTCGTTCATCGTTTCGTGATAAAGTCCTTCGTAAATTTTCATGGACTTATCTGCGGAACCTACAACTTCGAAGAAGGTTTCGCTTCCAGTATAGTCTGCGATCTGATCTTCTTTTCCGTGGAAGATATAAATCGGAATTTTGATCTTACCTGCATTTGCAAGAATTGGTTCTTCGCTGTTCAAAAGCATATTTCCTAAATAAGCAGAAGCCATTCCATGAACCAGTGGATCTTTTCTGTAAGCTTCTACTACCGACTTATCATGACTTAAAAAGTGAATGTTGAGTCCTGTAGGAAGAGTTAGGTTGGGTAAAAGATCGGACATTAAAGGAGCAATTCCCTTTTTGACTTTCATAACTAGATCTGTTTTTACCCGAATCGGAAGAGCGGAGATCATAAGAGCATTTAGATTTCCTTGATTAGTACCTTCTTCCGCATAGAATGTAGAAATTGCGGCTCCCATAGAATGACCGAGTAGTGTTACTTTAGGAACTTTTTCTTTTTCTTTTGCGATCGAAATCAATTGATCCAAATCGAAAAGGAAATCAGAAAAAGAATCTATCGCGCCTCGTTTGCCTTCAGAGCGCCCATGCCCTTGAGAATCGATGAGATAGAACGCCGTTCCGGTTCCGGAAAGTGCTTCCACTAAAAATTCATAACGACCGCTGTGTTCTCCGATTCCGTGTTGTACTACGATAACTCGGTTTCCTTTTCTGCCTTCTTTGGGTTGGTAGGTTCGATAGAAAATTTTAGATCCCCCGCTTCCCGCAAAGGTATCGTCTTTTAAATTATAAGAATTTATCCATGACATAGCGAAACGTGTTATAAATGCAAATGATCCTTTGCAAAGAGAAAAAAATTTCATTTGGGAAAAATTCATCCTAAGAAATGGTTCTTTTCTGTTGTCTCAAGATACAAAACGATTTTTCTGGATTCATGTTGTTTGCCCGCTGCTGGATGTTTTTCATTTTATCACTTTTGGTTCCGGTTTTAGAGGGATGTGATCGGATTTCGAGTTCGAATAAGAACGTAGTTAAAAAAGATCTAACTCGTATTTTGAAAAACAAAGAGTTAAAATGTTCAAGTGATACAAATCAAGAGATAGAAACATTTCGCCATCATTGGAAAAAAAATCCGGGAAGATATTCCGAACTCGATCTTAAAGATCGTTGGAAGAACGTTCAATTGACTCTTTATACGGACGAATTTCTTTTTATCAACGAGTCACAGGATTCTTTATTTGTTCCTGCGGGTGGAGAATGTATTTTAAAGTTAGAAGAGGAGTTTTGCGGAGACGTTTTGCGATTTTACGCTACGAGTCTTTCTAAAGGAACTAGCGAGCTTTTAGGTGAAGGCGAGTTACAGATTTTTTTGGATGATAAAAAAATTTTTGAACAGAACTTGAAACCGCAAAAGTTAGAATGGAATCCTTATATCCTTCCTTTGGAATTTAAAAACGTCGGAAATTTAAAAACGATTGTAAAAACTGATTTGCAGAATCCGGAAATTTGGAATCAAACAGAACGGAATAAAGAAAAAAATTGTAATTCAGACGTTTTTCTTAAGATTCGATGGAGTTCTAAAACCGGCGCGGGTTTATTTTTAGGTTCCCCTTATATATTAGAAAAAAGAAATGTAGAAAAAAAGAATGTAATTTTAATCGTGATTGATGCTCTAAGACAAGATTCTTTGTCTTCGGGCGGTTCTCCATTTCCCACAACTCCCATTTTGGATTCTTTTTCTAAGGATTCAATTATATTCAAAAAAACGATTGCAAATGGAAACTGGACAAAACCTTCTATGATTTCCTTTTTTACTTCGGAGATTGCTTCTAATCTTGGTCTTGGGAACGCTTGGTTTTATACGAGTGCCCAACAAAGAAAAATTTTTTATTCTAAAAAACCTTTTACACTACCAAATGCTTTTCGAAAAGAAGGTTATTTTACGGAAAGCATCATGAATAATGTTTTTCTAATGGACTATACTTCTGTAGGAGTAGATTTAGGGTTTCATAAAATTCAACAGGTAGGGAAGGACAACTTAGATACGGAGGAATTGGTTTCGAGGGCAGAGACCTTCTTTCGAGATCACAAAGAGGATTTGTTTTTTTTACATTTAAATCTAAATACTCCTCATTGGGGTTATAGGCCCCCTTCTCAATTTCTTCAGGAGTTAAAGAAAAAATCCGATCCATTGTTGTGGAATCAATTGGACGAATACCAACAAAAATATTTGGGAGAGGTTCGTTATACGGATTTTCTTTTAGGAAAAATTTTTGATGAACTGAAAAAACAAGGTCTTTTTGATAATTCTTGGATTGTAATTACGAGTGATCATGGTGAGTTATTGGAAACTTCTCATTATTATCATCATCACTTTATCGCTGAAAAAGTTTATGCGCACGGAGAAACTCACTATGAAAAGGAAATTCGAGTTCCTTGGATCATTCATCCTCCTAAGTCGTTCTTAAATCAGATTCAAAAAAGTGAATTTAGTGATCAGGTTTCTCTTCTTTCGTTGATGCCTACTCTGTTGGGTTTGAATCGAATTTCATATCCGAAAGATAAATTAAAAGGGAACGACTACTCCAAGGCGATTTTTGGAGAGAAGGGGCCTGAATCGGAACCGGTTATTTATACAGAAGGAAGATTTTCCGAATCCATTCTTACGCCCGATTTTAAATATATACGTAGGTATCCGGGTTATGATTTGGTTCGAAGGACGCGTGAAGGTACTTCTCATAAAATGCCTGAAGAACTCTACGATTTAATTAAGGATCCAATGGAATTAGAAAACCTTGCTAATTCTAATTTTGAACTGTTAGGTGAAGCCAGATCTATTTTAAAAGAAAATCAACTTTCTAAAAATTCGTTTTTTTTAAGGCTACCTAAATGTGAAAACGTTTGTGAACGTGAGGTTCGATTTTTTTCTAAGGGAGGAATCTATCGTTACGATTTTACGGGTAATTTGAAAGTTCTTCAAGAAGATTCTAAAAATATTGTTTTAAAAATTTTGAATACGTCTAGTCATTTCGATCAAGTGCTTGAAGTAAAAACAATCGATCCTTCTCCAATTTTTAGACTTGAAATTCTAAAAAATGGAATATTAGAAAATTATCGTATAGGTAAATGGGGAATTCGATCTGATAATTCTTTAGAAATTCTAAGAGATGAGCCGGAATACGTTGCTCTTGATAGATTTCCATATCGATATTTTTCTTCTGAAATTCCGTTTTTATACTACCATACAGGTTTTTCTGGAGGTAAGGAGACGGAAGAAGAGGCGGCTATGGGACAGGAAGTGCGTAAAATCCTAGAAAGCTGGGGTTATATCCATCAGTAATTGATTAAGGTTGTTGAAAAATTCCATAGTGAGGATTTGTAAAATTGCTTCAATACAACGAAAACAGATCAAGAATTAATTTTTCAACAACTCTATTAACTACGCTACTCATAACTATAAAATAAAGATACTCAAATAGTTTATACTTCAATAATAGATTTTTTGAAATTGGAGTTTAGCAAAACTACTTCAATTGTCCAGTTTAATGCAGTGGAAAAGGATGGAATTCATTTTTAAACAAATCTAATGTGAATTCTGCAAAAAAAAAGCGAAGCGTGTTGTTGGATCTCTTTCAGCTCAGTTAATCAATTACATAAAATAAACGTTATACGATATTTTGTTTTAAGTTACAATTTATTATAGAACGTGATTTGTGGAGTGTCTGTAAAAGCGAGGCGGCTTTAGTTTGTAAGAGCGTTTGCAGTTACTCGCATCGAGCCCTTTCCCGTCGGATTTTTTCGAACTTACATGAAATAGCGTTTTGAGATAAATGTTTGGGTACTTAATTTTATATAGATCAGTAAAAATTTTTTGATATTTACGTCAGTGATTTCGTTGAGTGTATTAATACTTCTTGAAGTGTAGGATCTTTTTCAAAGAGCCAATGATTTTAGGTGAGGGAATTTTTTTATTTTTATAAAACCGCCCGTTTTTATGTGTCCGAGTGGTAAACTATAAGAATTTAGTTTAAAGCTTAGGTTTACTTTATTATTTAGAAATTAGTAATGTAGTAGCTATTATAAACTTCAAGGTTTTATAGTAGAACTTTTAAATGTGGGAACTCCATACCATTTTAAATGCTAGTAAAAGCTGTTATAAGTCTTAAATAGACATAATTTGTGGGAGCTAACACGTTTCATCAAAAAGTTTTCTTGTAAAACAATTGTGGGAAACTACTACAAATTTACATTTTTATTAGGAATTGATTTTAAAACTTAGTGAGCGATTTTTAATAACCTCTGTAAAATTAGTACAATAAATTTTGAGACAAATTCCATTTTACGGATCTCTATCAAAATTGAGTGCCGTAAATTTTTGTTGCAAAACCCTATTTCGGCACAAAATACTGGGTATTTTATTTTATAGTTTTGAGTAAGTATAATTTTCGTTTCTAAATTTGGAGGTTTTACAATGATTTATAAAATTCTAATATACATAGCGACTTTTTTAGTTCTTTTGGTTTTGGCAATTTATGGAATTGGCGCAAGTCTGCCAATTGAACATTCCGTTTTTATGGAACGTATTTACAAAGTTCCTCCTGAAAATGTTTATTCATTAATCCGCGATTTTAAACAATACCCGTCCTGGAGACAGAACGTAAAAAAAGTAGAGGAAATTTCTTCTACTTCTTGGAAAGAAATGGATGCTCACGATGATGTGATAACTTTTTCATTCATCCAAGATCATAAAAATACGTTTCTTGAATCTAAGATTATGGATGAAGATAAACCTTTTGGCGGTTCTTGGATTTATGAGTTGAGTCTGGTCCCCGAAGGAACAAAATTAAAAATCACAGAAAACGGAAAAGTGTATTCTCCTATTTTTCGTTTTCTTTCTAAATTTGTTTTAGGTCATTCCGCGATGATAAAAGAGTATCTGGATTTTATAGATCAAAAAATTCAAAAAACGAAGTAAGAATAAAGTTTGTTGAAAAAATTAATTTTCCATTTTGTTTTATGAAATAGTTGATTGAAGTAGTTTTGTTAATCGCCGCTATGGAATTTTTTCAACAACTCTAATATAAATTTTTAACGAGAAAAATCTGCCAAACTTTGAAAAATTCTTTTGCTTTTAAATCGGAGTTTGTCTTAAAAATTAATGTGGGAACTACCATGAAAATTGAATTACGAAAAAGTATTTAAAAAACCTTTATATTTGTAATGTGACTAAATCTGTGGGAACTAACACGAATTTAAGATTTCACAGATAAGTTTTGAGAATGTAGGAACTCATACGAACTCTAATCGAGTATTTAAACATCTGTAATGTGACTAAATTTGTGGGAACTCCCGCAAATCACGATTTTACAAACAAATTCTAAAATTGTAGGAACTCATATTTTTAGAAAATTATTTCTCGTTTTCTTACGCCCTGCTCACGGTTAATTACTACGAAAACTAATCAAAATAGTACCAAAAATCAACAATGGATTTTAAGAAAATTTACAAGTTTTTGCAGATTGTGTTATTTCAAAATCTATGGATTTTTTGAAATTAAGGAAGTTAGATATTTTATTTTTTAGAAAGCACATAAAATCAAATCAGGCGCACGTGCAAGATTTGAAAATTACATAAGGGGAATTATGGCGGGATATTCAGGAAAGTCTCTGGGGGATAAACTCGGACTCAAAGCGGGAATGAAGGTATATTTTAAGAACCTTCCGGAAGAAGTTCAAAAAGAACTCAAAGAACATATTAAAGAAATAAAAATCGTCAAAACCGTAAAACGTCCATTAGAATATTTGCATATATTTGAAAAAGAAACCAAAGAATTGAAAAAACAATTTCCGAAATTAGTAGAGAATCTGGCAGAAAAAGGAATGATTTGGATTTCCTGGCCTAAAGGATCGTCAAAAGTACCGACCGATTTAAACGAAAATATCGTTCGTGAAATAGGATTAGAATTAGGTATTGTGGACGTAAAAGTCTGCGCGGTTTCGGAAATATGGTCTGGCTTAAAATTCTATAAAAGGAAAAAATAATATTCCATATATTAAAAGTTATAATTGTTCGCTCATTTATTCTGAAAAATCGGGTTGGAAAACCAAATAGAGTTTGTTTCCGGAAAATGTTTCCATTTATTCACTTCTTCTTTAGAGACGGGAAAATTTGTATAAAGAATATAGAAAGAACATCAATTCAGTCCGTAAATTCCACGATGAATTAAATGTGCAGAAAAAAACAAAAGAATACCTTTTTGAATTTACATTCATTATTGAAGTTTTCAAAAATAGAAACCCATATATTTAAATAAGATTGATTTTATTTAGACTAAGCTAATTGGGTTTCTAAAACGATCATAAAAACTCAATGGATATTTTCTAAAATCAGTAGTTCAAGAAACAGGATTAACCAGTGTTAAACGCGGGTTAGTCGTTGTGGAAAAATATTATAACATTGCAGATTTGTAATATCTTTCCACAAAATAAAGCGACTTTTGCAACTTATTGAATAGATACAACTTCCATTGAAATCGAAAAATTTTCGTTACAATTTTAAGTGTTATCGACGAATAAAAGACTACGAAGCATCCAAGCCGTTTTTTCATGTACTTCTAATCTTTGGGTCAAAAGATCTAAGGTCACTTCGTCTCCACCTTCGTCAGCAGCAGGAAGTAAAGAACGAGCGGTTCTAATAACGGTTTCATGACCGCTAACCAAATGACGAATCATATCATCCGCGTGAGGAACTCCACCTTCTTCATGAATCGAAGTCAACTTTCCTAATTGATGAGAAGAGCTAGGTGCGTAAAAACCAAGAGCACGGATCCTTTCAGCAATCAGATCGATAGAAAGCCAGAGTTCGTTATATTGAGTTTGAAACATCTGGTGAAGAGTGTTAAATTGTGGACCGGTGACGTTCCAGTGATAACTATGCGTTTTAAAATATAAAATGTAAGTATCAGCTAAAAGTTTTTGCAATCCCGAGTTGATTGCTTCCCTATTTTTTTCGGATATTCCTATATCTATTTCTTTCATATACAAATCCCCCTGTTTATAATAGACCGAAAACATAAAAGAACAAGAAAAAACTTATCACTTGTCCAAAAACATATTTCAATCCATCGGTTGTTCACTGTCATATTTTAGAGTTACCGGTCAAAAAAAGTTTTTTACTAAATAAAAAAATAACAGAAAAGTAATACTTTGTAAAAATCGGGCGTATGGTCGGTCATGTTTTATAGAACTACAAAAAAGATTTCAAAAACATCCGACCACCAGGCTCTCGGAAACTCATCATTTCTCCCCACGGGTTGAAATACAGTGGTCAATAAATTTCAAATCTTTTGAAAAATCAAAAAAATACGAGTCACAAATTTATTGACCACGCTTCGATCCTTTGCGCGGGGATTTTATAGAGAAAATGGAAGTTGAGAATGTGTCCCGAAACTCAGTTTTAATTTAACAAAAAGGTAAAACTGGCAATTCACGTCTCGCATCTATGGGTGTTCGAGCGAGTTTGGTGCTTACGTTTTTCGGGACAGATTTGGGTTTTTATTTTTTCCTAGAATTGAATGCCCGAATTGCGGAAAAAACTTCTTCCAACTCTTCTTCCTTCATATAAGGAAATAAAGGATAATTGAGGACGGAAGAACAGATTCTACCGGTTATATGTTTCTCTCCGAATTTTCCTTTGATATAAGGTTTGGCACCAGGTTGATCACTCATTGCACCTGGATAAATATTACCAAAACCGATTTCTTTTTCTTTCAGAACTTCCTGAATCATAGGGCGTTCTTCCGGAGTGGAAAGTGTAACGTTACAATAACCGTTTTCTTCGTAATCCTTAGGAGGGTGGATGACTTGAATACCTAGGTTCGGGAGTATATCATAATATTTTTGAACAGATTTAAGACGAGAAGCAATTCTAACTTCCAGATGTTTTAGGTTGAGGTTTAGAAATGCGGCCTGTAGTGTATCCAGTCTAGAATTCCAACCTACATCTCCGTAGGCGTAATGAGAAATTCTACCGTGATTGGCGAGCATTTTTACCTTATTGGCGAGAGTTTCGTCATTCGTAAAAACCGCTCCTCCGTCTCCAGCACCACCTAACACCTTTGCGGGATAAAAAGAAGTAGTAGAAATAAGAGCTTCCTTATAGATAGATGCACCTTTAAATTTTACACCGAAACACTGAGCCCCATCTTCCAACAGAGGAACTCCTTTTGACTTACAGAGTTTACGAAAATCTTCAAGACGGGACGAACCCCAGCCGTAGAGATGGACGATAATTGCCGCCTTGGGTTTGATTTTATCCAGAGCTTTTTCAAATTCAACAAAATCCATCTGAAGATCGTTCGGGTCAGTATCAACTGTATAAGGATCAGCTCCAACGTTTACTACGGATTCGAAGGTAGCCCAAAAAGTCGAATCTGGGAGAATGACTGAATCTCCTTTGCCAACACCTAACGCACGTAAAGCGAGTTGAAGGGCATCTGTGCCGTTTGCACAAGCGATAGAAAACTTAGTTTCAGTGTAGGAGGTTAGGTTCTTTTCTAAAATAGAAACTTCTTCACCGCCAATAAAACTAGCGTTTTTACTGAGAACTTTTACTTTTTCAATCCATTCTTCCAGTAAACCAGGTTCAAATCTTTTAATGTCTATAAATGGGACGCCCATTTGGCTCTCCTGAGTTAATTTATATTTAAGAATACTCTAAAATACTACTTCTTTTTTTGATTGTTTCCCTTTTGTTTAGAAAGAGACAGTTTCTGTTTTTGGGTCGTCTTTTTCTTAGGCGAAAGTTTTCTGGTCGGGTTAACAATTGATTTTAAATTTTCCCGAAAAGATGGGTTGATCTTGGAAATAACTTTTTCGTCAAACAATAATAAAGCGACTTCCTCGTAACGACTCACCGGAAAAAAATACATTCCCTTTTTTACGTAATCCGGAATCTCTTGTAGATGTTGAAGATTATCTTTTGGGTAGATGATTTTATGAATTCCCACTCTTTTGGCGGCTACGATCTTTTCGCGTAAACCGCCGATCGCAAGCACTTCTCCAGTAAGAGTGAGCTCTCCGGTCATTCCAAAACCAGACTTTACTTTTGTATTTAGAGCGAGAGAGAGAATCGCGGAGGCCATTGTAATTCCGGCAGAAGGGCCGTCCTTGGGAGTTGCTCCATCCGGAACGTGTAAATGAATCATTCGATTGTTGAATAATTCTTCTTTATATAATAAATTTTTAATATAACTCAAGGCGATGTTAGAAGATTCTTCCATCGTTTTACCGAGCATTCCCGTGAGAAGGATTCCACCTTTCCCTTTGACAAAAAGTGCTTCTATGAGAAGGGTCGCACCTCCTACCGAAGTCCAGGCTAAACCGAGGGCGGTACCAGGAACAGAAGCGCGAACCATTCTTTCGTCCGTAAATTTGGGAACGCCTAAAAAAGTTTCTAGATCTTTTTCTTGGATGATTTTAGGGAACGATTCTTTACGAACGATTTTAATTGCAATCTTACGAACCAATTTATCGGTCACTTTTTCCAGACCTCTTACTCCTGATTCTCTCGAGTAAGAATCAATCAGAGCTACGATCGCTTTTTTATCAAACTCGATACCGTAGGGAGTAACTCCGTTTTTATAGAGGACTTTTTTCCAAAGGTATTTTTGAAAAATTTGAACCTTCTCATCCGTGATATAACCGGAAAGATTGATGATTTCCATTCTGTCTAAAAGGATTCTGGAAATGGAATCTAACGTATTTGCAGTAGCAATAAAAAACACATTAGAAATATCGAATGGAAGATCTAAATAATGATCTCTGAAATTTTTATTTTGTTCCGGGTCTAAAACTTCCAAAAGGGCGGAAGCAGGATCACCTTGAATGCCTATCGAAAGTTTATCGATTTCGTCTAACAAAATGACGCAGTCTCTTTCTTTCGTTATACGAAGTGCTGAAATGATTTTGCCTGGCATTGAGCCGATGTAAGTTCTTCTGTGTCCTTTGATTTCGGCTTCGTCCCTCATACCTCCGACTGAAAATCGAAAAAATTTTCTTCCCATAGCTTCCGCGATCGATCTCGCGATTGAGGTTTTCCCCACGCCCGGAGGTCCGACTAATAGTAGTATGGTGCCTTTTTCATCGTTTTTAAGTTTTTTAACTGCTAGGAATTCTAAAATTCTGTCTTTAACGTCTTCGAGTTTATAGTGATCTTTATCTAAAGTCTTTTTAGCTTTTTCTAAATCGATTTCTCGAACTGGCGCTGGCTCCCAAGGAAGAGATTCTAAAATATCCAAATAATTTCGGATAACGTTATAATCTCCCGTATTAGGGTCCGCATAAGAAAACTTATCCAGTTCTCTGGTCACTTCTTCGATTACTTCTGGGTCTGCGTTTAGGTTTTTAAGTCGTTCTAAAAATTTTTCGTATTTCTTTTCGAACTTATCGTCCTTAATACCGAGTTCATTTTGAATCGCTTTGAGTTGTTCTCTTAAAAAAAATTGTCTTTGTTGTTTGTCTATTTTGTCTTGGATCTGATCCGAAATTTCTCTTTGAATGGATACTAGTTCGATTTCTTTCTTTAGAAAGAGAAGTACCTTTTCAATTCTAGTTTTGAGAATATTAGATTCGATTACGGATTGGTATTCTTCTTTTTCTAAATTGAGAATGGAACATACAAAGTCTGCCATCTTTCCAGGCTCATTTACGTTGAGCATGGTAAGTTTCATTTCTTCTGTAAATAGAGGATTGTTTTGTGCGAGTTCTCTAGTCATGACGAGTAAGGTTCTCATCATTGCCTTAGTGGTGTTTTTCGGAGCTCCAGGTTCTTCTTCCGGATATGAAACTCTTGCGACCAAAGGATCTTTATTTACGAAAGATTCGATTTTAAAACGGCGGATTGTGTTGACGAGTATGTTGACGGCGTTGTCTGGTAAATTCACTTTTTTTAATATTTTAGCGACAACTCCGTACTGATAGATGTTTTCGGAAGTTTCTTTTTCGTTTTCTTCGTCTTTTAAAAGAACAAGACCCAAAAAGGAGTTTCCTTTGACGGTTTCTTCTACGGCTTTTGCGAACTTACCGCTAGGAACGATCAAAGGTGTGATAATACCCGGAAATACTGGTCTAGACTTAATCGGAATTAAAAATAATTCCGGTGGCAAAATTGAATCCAATGGAATGATCGAATTTTCTTCAATTCCAGATAAATCCTCTAAAGGTTCCAAAGGACCTCCTTCCAACTGAAAACATCTCTTAATTTGTCCAGGTTCTTACAGTGGAAGAGATTCTCAAATCAAATCTGATCCGCTTTCGATCGAAAAAATTTCGAAAGGTTGGTTTTTTGAAGGATCAAGTAGAATTCATTTCTTGATTTTGAAGTGGCTGGGTCGATGTAAACTGGCTAATTTTCGCGTTTGTATTATAAAAGACTTTCTATAAAATTTAAAAATAGAAGCCCTGATTCTGTATAGGATGTCGCTTGAGTGATTTCTAACGGATTAGGAATTGATTTTATAGAAGATAATTTTTAGAAACTTTAAACTCTTTACGGTTGAACGTTCCTAAAAATAATGGTTCCCGTTTTTGATTTTCTTACTTAGAACTATATAATAAAATACCGTTAATTTTTATCGTAAAAGTCCTTTTCAGTACAAAATATATGTACTTTGTTTTATAGTAATTTAGTAATTGGACTCAATGAGCTATAAACAAAATTTTTTTGTTCTTCTTTTTTGTTTTAGAAGAAGTTCTTTATGCCCGCCTTATTCAGATCGAGAAATTTCTCTGAGCGAAATCAATCCTGGCTCAATATAAGTTAAAGAATTTTAGTGAAACTCTCAACTTAATGAATCGAGTCGGAAAGCTGACCGATTCTCAAAGAATTAGCCTTAAATTATACTCGTACTCATTCTTACTTTCAATAGAATTGTTGAAAAATTAATTCTCCATTTGTTTCTATTTTATGGAAATGGGCAATTGAAGCAGTTTTGTTAATCGGAACTAGGGAATTTTTCAACAACTCTAATTAAAAGAATATGAGAATGCTTTGGAAGAGTTTTTAAAATTTCTGCCTGATTACCTTACAAGTATGAAATTTACAATAATATTGGAGCTTGTTATTTTTATATAGGTGATTATAAAAATTCGCTTCATTATTTTAATCTTTCCAAAACAGAAAATCCGAATTATAAGATTTCGGAAAAAATTATATTCTACTTCAGAATGTGATCTCTGCAGAGAATTTGGAAAAGCTGGAATCTACTCGAGAGGATTTTCCAGATATTTTTTTAGTAGTCTTATCTGCAAGTGCTGATATATTATCGGGTGGATTTATTTTTATCTAGGTAAACCTACGTTGCGGAGGCGATCCATCTTTTTAAAAATGCAATTAAAAGTGATCCGGAATATTCTCTTTCTTACTTGTCCTTAGGTTATTTATATGATTCGAGTGGAAGCTTTAAATCTGCGATTCAGTATTACAAATCTGTATTGAAGACAGATCCTGATTATCCGGATATTTGGAACAATCTTGGGATCAGCTATTATAACGATGGACAAATAAAAAATTCAATCTCATACTTTCACAAAGCGATCCAACTCAATCTTACATTTGCATATCCGGTTAATAATTTAGGTTTTATTTATATACAAAAAGACGATTTTTCGAATGCAAAAAAATATTTTTTACGTTCAATTGGATTAAGGCCGTCAGAGCCATTTTTATTGGGAGAGACATATACGGATTTATCTATCTGCGATTATCATCTTTCGGAATGGAATACAGTAAAGGAGAATAAAAAAGATCAATCGAACTTAACTTCAATCTTTCTAGAGGGATTATTTGAGAAAGGAATTAAGGTGGAAGGCGAAGATTATAGATGTTTTTTTAAATCGAATTGATAAAAAATTATAATCATTGTTTCAAATGAAATTTCTTCTTACTCAGAGTTATAGAATGAAGTAGAGCGAATCTTTATTAAAAGCCTGTTCTGTTTGAGTGCAAATTACTGTTCTTATAAAATTGAGAGGTAACAATTTTCGCTGTAAAGCTTTGTTTCGGCGAAAATATTGGGTATTTTTGTCGTAAGTTTTGAATAAGTTCATTGTTTTTAGATTTTCTAGAAGTTTTCTTTGATAAAAGTAGAATAGAATTGTTGAAAAATTTCATAATGAAAATTAGAAAAATTGATTGAATTGTCCATTTTAATATAACGGAAACGAATGGAGAGTGAATCTTTCAATAATTCTAATAATGATTTCTTGAAAATCTATCTCTCGAGCAAGATCTGTCTTTTTATAAAAAATTAGAAAAATAAAATAAGTTAATTTAGGAATATTGAATGTATAGAATTGGAAACGGAATTGATTTTCATAAATTGGAAATCAATTTAAACAGGCCTTTGATATTGGGTGGGATAGAGTGTGAATCAGAATTTGCACTTGTTGGACATTCGGATGCTGACATCATTTTACACGCGATTTCGGATGCAATTTTAGGAGCACTTGCATTAGGCGATATTGGACAGTATTTTCCGGATACGGATCCAAGTTTGAAAAATATAGACAGTAAGATAATACTTGTCAAATGTCTAGAGCTGATGAAGGAAAAAAATTTTGATCTTGTCAATATAGATTGTACCGTAATTGGAGAAAGACCTAAGATCGCTCCACTCAAAGATAGAATTACAAAATCTTTAAGTAACTTATTGAATCTTCCTTTGGATTGTATTTCCGTAAAAGCTACAACGACCGAAAAAATGGGCGCCTTGGGTAGACAGGAAGGAATCGGAACTTTTTGTTCGATACTTTTAGAAAAGAGATCTTGAAATTTACCATTTGAAGATATGAAAATGATACCAAAAATTGGCGGTCGATTTTGTGAATATATAAACATTCTCAAAAATTGCATTCAACTCGAAGTTATCTCTTTTTTTAAAGTAGATCTTACATTTTAATTTCTAAAATAAATTCATAATATTATTGAGTAATTTAGAAATTGAATGTTATAAAAAGATATTTAAGAATAAATTAAATGTTGTGACTTATTGTTAAGCTGAGAGTTTGATAAGAAATTTAAAATCAAAATAATCCATAACGAATTTTTCTGTTAACTATAGTTTGTTAGGCGCTTGTAGATGATTACACGATTCCTCTTCGGATTTGAAATAAAATTTTATTCCTTTAAGTTTTTATCTTTTTTTACGATTTGTTTCAAAACTTAATTTTTTTATCAAAGTGTTAAGTCAAAAAGATCTTTTTCAGGCGCTGGACAGATTTTTATGATAGTAGTGTTTTATTGAATATCGGTTTTTGGAATCAATTCGTAGTCCGAACTCACGTTGAAAAAGTTTCACAATATATTTTATTCTATTTTAGATGTTCATAGAATTAGGTAGTTGCACTCACTTACATAAATTAAAACTGTGTTGGTCAAAATGATAAAAATCTTACAATTCTTACTTTTAGTTGGAATCTTGTTATTTGCCTTAAATTCGTTTTCCCAAAAAAAAGAATCCATTACCAAATGTTCTGCCTCTGCCTATTCCAGAGACGATGATCCAGCAAGAACTAATATTCGCGATTCTCCTAAAGGAAAAATTCTTACTTCTATACCCAGTGGAGCGATGTTTGAGATTATCGGTTATAGCATTTCAGATCACAAATATATCTTATAGTGCCGAGGATGAAGCAGAGGCAGTAAAACGAGGGCACAAAGTGAAAGACGGGTTTGTGCATTTAAATGGTTTTGTGGGTTGGATTTATAGTGAACGTACTGAAGTCAATTTTGAAGGAAAGGAAAAATAGATTTATATGCAACTCCTGAATATGGAGATCCGATTTTTACATACGACAACGGTGATCGTATCGCCCCTCATAGAATTACTATTTTGAGTTGTCAACGTGATTGGCTCCGTATTGATTTTGGTAGGGGCGAGAAAGAAGGTTGGGTGGATAAGTATTGCAGCAATTCTCTTAGCAATTGTAATTAGAAAGATTCTTTCGACAAGACGTCGCAGAATTGATCGTCTAACATGAATTTAACGATATAAGAAAATCTCATGATTTTTAAAATGTGGGAACTACCACAAAAAAATTTTTATCGCAAAGTCCTGTGTCTTTAGTGAAAAATGTTAGGACTTTGCTATGTAAGTCTGAATTAGAATCTTTGCAAAAGACGATTCGATATGATTTCTATTCAACTTTTGAAATGGACTCTAAAAAGTTTTAGTTATGTTTGAAGATAAAATAAAAAATTCTTGAAACGGCTTTTTCAAGACTCGGGAACTTCAAAACTAAAACTTTCAAAAACGTCAATCGGAGCTTTTTTATAAATTAAAGCATCTGAACCGTCTTCGTAATAATGTTTTCTTATATGAATTCTTTGGAACCCACAGGAATCATACAAAGCGATCGCAGGATAATTTGTAGAATCAACTTCAAGAAAAAACGTTTTTTCTTTTTCGGAATTTAAAAGAAATTCTAAAATTTCTTTTCCGATCCCTTGTCTTCTTTTACGGTACGAAACCGCGATCCGAAAGATTTCGATTTCTTCGCCTATCATCTTGTAGAGGATGTAACAAAGGTCAGTCGAACCGATACCGGAAAACTCCTCAAGATGGGAGTATAACATTTCTTTTGTCCAGGCTCGGCTACCAAAACAATTTTCTTCTAAGTTGAAAAGCCAATCTAAGTCGGTTTTATTGAGAATTTTTATGTTCAAAGTGGAAACTCATTTGTATTTTTTTATCAAATTATAGTTGCAGAACTTAAATATTCAATCAAGATTCAAAACTTAACTTTCGGATAAAATGACCGATTTTGGAAATTCAAATCTGAAAGAAATGATTAAGGAGTTGCTATGAAAAAAATTGGTAAAATTATATACGCGGTTCCATTTGCGATTTTCGGGTTATTTCATTTTATTTCGGGGCCCGCGATGACAGGAATCGTTCCTTCTTACATTCCTTTTCCGATTATTTGGGTCTATATCACCGGATTGGCGTTGATTGCGGCTTCGGTTTCTATCATAACAGGAATCAAAACACATTTGGCTACCGTACTTTTAGCGGTTCTTTTAGGAATTTTTGTCGTTTTGGTACATCTTCCAGGCGCGGCCGCAGGCAATCAGGCTTCTACTATGGCCCTTCTGAAGGATGTTTCTCTTTTAGGGGCTTCTCTTCTAATTGCAGGAACTGTTAAGGATTGATTTATATTACAAAAAATAAACGAGTTGAGTAAAGTGTGGGAACTACTACAAAATAAATTTTTCGGGAGTTGTAGTAACTCCCGTTTTAGATAAAAATTACGAACCAAACGCGGACGATTTGCTTGCAAAATTTTTCCATAGAGAAAGCCAGCGACCGCGTTTGGAACTCAATATTTCTTCCTAAACGTAAAAATAAAATATTCTAATTTCGCCAGACATTTCGATCAAAATAAGATTTTCGGGATTTTATAAGTATTCTGTTTTCAATTTGGCGAGAATTTTTACTACAACCATCAATGTGGAAAATGACAGGATATAAATGAATTTTAATTCGATGAGGTCGTAGAACGGCGATTTCACGAAAAAAATTTAATTGGACTGATCGTTCTTTGGGGTTTTATAGATAGTATTTTGTTTTTTAAAAAGACTCAATTTGCAAAGCTGTTTTCGCTTTTGAATACTTAAGTATTGTGAGGAGTTCTTAAGTTTGTCTGTAAAATCAATGTGGGAACTACTGCAATTCAAAAGACGGCAGTTTACAGTATTAGTAATAGATTGTTCCAAAGCCTCAAAAAGGTATAAATAATCCTTTAGAAGTTTCTAATTAAATGTTGTAGTTCCCACAACAAAAACTGTCGTATCTAGATATTTGCAAACTTTTCAATGTCTCTTTATTAGGAAGTTTTAAGTTTTGGAACAGTTTTAAGAATTATATCATAGATTCTTGGAGATTTGCTTCTAAATGGTGATTTGCGTACTTACTTACCTATTCTGTAGCTTTCAGTAATTTTACATTTTTTTACTTCCGATTTCTTCTCGTTTAAAACGCGAGTTTGGTAAAAAATTAGAATGCCAATATTGTATTTAAAACTGTAATTTCAAAGTTTTGTAAGAGTTCCCACATACTTTATAGAAAAATTAAGCTTTCAGTTTGCCCTAAAAGCTCAAAAAATTTTACGGGATCATTCTTTAGAAATTTTTAATAAAATGCAGTAGTTCCTACAAATTAGATTGTATTTGGCAATTTGTGAACCTTAGAGGAGCTCTCATCTCGTTAGATTTTCGTAGTAGTTCCCACATTTTTGCGAAACTCAATCTCACTTCCTGAACTAATGCCTAATGCCGCTTTTTATCATAACCAACCCCACAAATAATTGGATCTCAAGATCTATCGTCGGAATTACGACAAAATCTTCTGTAAAACTTAGTTCCCGCCCCACAACGCGATTCATAAAGAGCGTTGTGCTGAGTTTTCCCTATTTTTGGGTGGTGGAGGAGGTGGAAAAGTTTTCTTTATCAGAAAAACATACTTTTTGCAAGTAAAAAGACTCATTCTTGTCGGAACACTTGAAAAATGTGCCTTTTTGAGCCCAGAACGGCGATCCATAG
>NZ_FTNA01000007.1:0-47708 GCF_900156205.1 Leptospira interrogans | reverse complement strand
ACATACTTTTTGCAAGTAAAAAGACTCATTCTTGTCGGAACACTTGAAAAATGTGCCTTTTTGAGCCCAGAACGGCGATCCATAGAAAGCCCGTTTTGTTGAATTCATTTTGATTCTAAAATCCTATTCAACTTGTGGGGTTGGTGATGGCTTTTTATGGGTCGTTCTGTAGAACTCAGCGTCTCGCTTCTATAGACGCTCGGAAAACTCAGCAAACACCTTCCTAAGAGTCGGTGTTTAGGATTTTGGACAAATTCTTACTATTCGGACGCATGAAAATAGTACCAAGTTATTAACGGCCTAATTTACGAAAAAACTAGTGGTACTTAAAAAATACCGCAAATTCGGGATTTACGGCATTTTAAAGCAAGACCAAAATATTCAAATTTTTGAAACGATCTAACACAGGTATTCTATTCATGCACCCGAGTAGTAATTACTTACACACCGAATCATTTTAAAAAACGGAAGAAATGTTCTATTTTTTTCGAAAAATTCAATCTGTGGCGGACGGACCAAAAACCGTATCCATTAGGGTAGAAGGGATTTTTTTTATAAGCCGATATTATGAAAAGGGCAGATTCTTCCCGAGGAAATATTATGATTCAAAAAAGTGTGATTCTAATTTTAGAACCTTTGTCAAAACTTCTAAAAAACAAAACGATCCATTCAGCAGTAAAAATATTCGATAAATCTTTGGGCAGAATCTTACTGAAAACTCAAAGGTTCCGGTATGAAAATTTTAAAGAGTCAAATTCTAACTTTGTTTTTCGTAAAACGGCTC
Source organism: Leptospira interrogans (assembly GCF_900156205.1). Taxonomy (GTDB): domain Bacteria; phylum Spirochaetota; class Leptospiria; order Leptospirales; family Leptospiraceae; genus Leptospira; species Leptospira interrogans. The sequence continues at coordinate 46,924 of NZ_FTNA01000007.1, read as the reverse complement.
GCCGTCAAAAATTGAAAAAGTCGTGCACCCATTGTTGGAAACGAATCCTAATTTTATCTTTTTGTTTATTTGTTTTTATCTCTTGCGAAAGATCTAAAAATTTTGGATTTCAAAATCGAGTAGATAGGCCACCTACTGTGGAAGATTTAGAAGATTGGAAAGAAAGACTTGCGATGGAAGAAGCAGAGATCATCGAATTAGAAAAGAAAATTTCTTCAATGGCGCAAAAGACAAGATCTGCGGGGGTACTCAGTTGGAAAATCGCACAGGGTTATATGAAAATAGGAGACTACGATATGGGTGTCAAATTCTATAACCGTGCTTTGAAAGAAAACAACGAAGGAAAAAAAATAGAAATCGTGGGAGCAGAACTTCATTTTTTTGAACCAGCAATTCCTTATTTTGAAAAGGCACTTCTACTAAAACCGGTTGATCAACAACTTCTATTTGAAACCGCTCTTGCCTATGCAAACGCTTCCAAAGATAGGGGTTGGGAAACTACAAGAAGACAAATAGCAATCGATCTTTTTACTCATCTATCTATTCAAGATCCTAGGGATTCTAGATTTCCGTTTCAACTTGCTCTTATCTATTTCGATTCTTCTATGGCGGATTCTTCTTGGGAAGGTGTGTCCGCAGGTTTTCATGATCAAGATAAAGCATTTAAAATTCTGGATGATATTATAAAAAAAGAATCTAGAAACGTTCCCGCTCGTTTTGCAAAAGCGAATTTTTTATATAGGCTCGGTAAAGTTGACGATTCCAAAGAAGAATATTTGAAAGTAAAGAAAACAATCGAAGACTTAAACGATGCGGGTCTGGTTCGAGGTGGACTTGAAAAAAACGATTCGTATCAAAATGTACTTCAAAATTTGAAAAAAATAGAAGAAACTTACTCAAGATCGGAATGAATCGACTTGTTCTAGTCGATTCCCAGGTTTCTAAATTCTGTTTTAAAAATCAAATATTCAGAAAATTGAATTCTTGGGAAAGTTTAAACGAATATTTAAAAAACCATCTTCCCGCCTCTGTTCTGGGAAAATCCTTGTTTCACTCGGATAAAATTTCTAAAGATTTGGACTTAACCGGATTTAAAGTCTTGTCTTTTTATGATCCGCAATATCCGTCTCTTTTAAAGGAAATTTATGATCCACCTTTGGTTTTATTTTATAAAGGAAATTTGAATATTCTAAATTTATTATATGGGGCGGTAGTAGGCACCAGGGATCCTTCCCCAATTTCGGTTTTTGCCGCGGAGTTATTTCCTTCTTACTTAAAAAATAAAGGTTTTTCTGGAATTGTTTCGGGTTTTGCCAAAGGAATAGACGCTGTGAGTATGAACTCTGCTCTTGACGAAGATTTGGCGGTCATAGGAGTGATGGGAACCGGTCCGGAAAAAGAATATCCTTTCGAAAATAAAATGTTATACCAAAGGATAAATTCTTCCCAACGGACTTTAATTTTAACCGAATATCCTCCCGGTCAAAAAATTTTAAAATACACGTTTCCAAAACGAAATCGAATTATCACTGGGCTTTGTAGTTCCGTTTTTATCGTAGAAGCTCCTGAAAAATCGGGGGCAATTTCATCCGCTTATAATGCTATAGAACAAAATAGAAATGTTTTTATCTTTTCGGATCCTCGTCAGACCAAAAATTTTGGCGGGGAAATTTTAATTCGAGAAGGGGCGGAAATCCTAAATCTAAAAGACATCTCTTTGGGAATGAAAGAAGTGTTTCACATGAATGATCTTTTGCCGGATTCGCAATCGAAAATTCCGGGAATGCTTGCAGAACTTTCCAAGAAACGCTTTTCTGGCGAATGGAAACCGATCGGCGCTGGTTACTATGCGAGAAAAACTTATTTCCAACCTATTCTTCCGGGTTTCTAATCCTCTTCCCGCTTGGTCTTTGGGATTTTATCGGATTGTATTCGGTATTCTTCTTTTTATATTAGCATTTCGTTATTTTTCAAATGGATGGATTTCCAAATACTTTTTAGATCCGAGTTTTCATTTTAAATTTTACGGTCTTTCTTGGATTGCAGTTTTTCCCGCTTGGATTTTATATTCTCTTTTTGTTTCTCTTCTTTTTTTAGCGGTGTTTATTTCTTTGGGAATTTTTTACAGGATTTCCGTTCTTTGTTTTTTTCTGATTTTTAGTTATATCAATCTTCTAGAAGTTGCGGTTTATCTAAATCATTATTATCTAGTTTGTTTGCTTCTTTTTCTTTTGATTTGGATTCCTGCTGATAGGGCTTTAAACATATTTCATGTTTTTAGAATATTCAAAAATAAATCAATTTTAGAGACGGATCCAGTTCCTGCTTGGAATCTTTATATTCTTAGATTTCAGATTGGTGTTGTTTATTTTTTTGGTGGAATTGGTAAATTGGTTCCAGACTGGCTTTTTGACGCGCAGCCGGTTCGAATCTGGCTTCTTCGTAATTCGGATATTCCTATTTTTGGTCCGATACTTTCCATGCCAGTTACTGGGTATTTTTTCAGTTATGCGGGTTTGATTTTTGACCTTACGATTCCTTTCTTATTATTAAATCGAAAGATGAGAGTATTTGGATATTCTTTAATTATAATATTTCATTTTTTGACTTGGAAGTTATTTCCGATCGGTATGTTTCCTTGGATTATGATTTTGAATTCTACTTTATTTTTTTCTCCTACTTGGCCGGTGGATTTATTTCGATTTCTAAAATCTAAAAGGATGTTTCCGGATCAGGAGAATATTTTTCATTTTCTATGGACTCGATTTCCGATTCATTTTAAGAGATCAGTTTTTTCCTTTATTGAATCCTTTTTGAAACTTTTAGAATTGAAATCTCAAACATCCGAGAACTTTCTTTTCTCCAAAGTAAAAATATTTAGAAATAAATTCGGTTTACTTTTTTCTGATCGTGCTCTTCGTTACTTCTGTTTTTTTTACGTTCTTTTTCAGTCTTTGTTCCCTCTCAGACATTTTTTATATCCTGGAAATCATCTTTGGACGGAACAAGGTTTTAGATTTTCCTGGCAGATTATGTTAGTTCAAAAAAATGGGATCGCTTCTTTTAGAGTAGTAAATCAGCAAACCGGAGAAACGAACGTAGTGCTTCCAGAATCTCATCTCAATGAAATCCAAAGAATTATGATGAGTTATCAGCCGGATTTAATCCTTCAATTTGCACATTGGATCGGTAAAAACGAAAAGGAAAAAACTGGTCAAGAAGTTTCGGTTTATGCAGACGTTATGGTTTCTTTAAACGGTAGGAAAAGTCAGATTTTGATCGATCCGGAAAGAGACCTTATGAAGGTTTCCAATTCTCTTACCAATAAGGAATGGGTTCTTTCCGGGGATGAAGAATGATTTTGAACGTGAGTTCGATGTAACTCATGCGAAAGGGATCGACGTATTATGTTACACCGTAGGAGTAACATTGAGTTCAATACCGCCATACAACATGCAATCAATGGAATGTTTATATTTACGATATTATTCCTGTTGTTTTACAGATTAAAGCATTGTATTTCGACTTAGAACGGCGATCTATAGAGAGTCTTTCTGCCGAGTTCGGGAAATGATCAATTGAAATACGTGCCTTATTCTCTATAGATCATTCGACAGGGAGAAATACTGAGTTAGAGTCCGTGGCAGCCGGGTTGTCTTACGTCGAACCGCGTTTTTTTAAACCGAAGTGAAAGATCGCATCGATACGGTCCGATTTTGAAAACTATGATGAATGAATTTCACTTTTTCTTCCGGTTTCATCGCTCCTAAAACGTAAAAGATAGGTTCTAAATGTTCCGTGCTGGGTGCTGCAAGTTTTGCGATTTCTCCTTTGTTTTGAAAGTCTAAAATTATTTTGTCGTTTCTGGACTCCAACGCTTGTCTCATATATTCGTCAAATTCGATTGCCCAATCCGTGGGAGTTGCGTTTAGGTTGTAAAAGTCGGCTTTATGAAGATTGTGTACAATATTACCACTTCCTAATATTAAAGTTCCTTCTTCGCGAAGAGGTCGTAATTCTTTTCCGATTTCGTATTGTTTTTCTGGATTACAGTTTGCGTCTATACTCAATTGGATGACTGGAAAGTTCGCTTTCCGAAATAAAAAATACAATACTCCCCAGCTTCCGTGGTCCAATCCCCAATCTTTTGTTGCCCAAACGTCTACGGTTTTTACTAGTTTTTGAATTTGTTGTGCAAGTTCTGTAGATCCAGATGGTCTATATTTTACTTCGTATAATTCTTGTGGAAATCCGTAAAAATCATAGATCTGTTCTGGTGGATCAGCGACCGTTACATAAGTTCCTCTCGTTTTCCAATGTGCAGAAATTACGAGTATATTTTTAATTTCTGAAAGTGTAGAGCCGAATGTTTCTAAATTTTGAGTGAAGTCGGAAGTAGTAATGAGGTTCATTGGAGAACCGTGTCCTAAAAATAAAACAGGATTTGTCATAAGGGAAAATTTCCTCGTTGTATTTCATATTTCTATTTTAGACCTTTCTTATCTATAGAAAATATCTTTACAAGTTGGAATTATGATTGTAAGACTGATCTCTGTCAAATTGAGTACTACAAATTTTTATTATAAGAACCTGTCCCAAAAGAAACTCAATGGCACTGCTCACTATGGATCGCAGCGGAAACTCAACATCCCGCTCTTTATCATAACCTTACCCACAAGTTGAATAGGATTTTAGAATCAGAAGGCTCAAAAACGCACATTTTTCAAGTGTTCCGACAAGAATGAGTCTTTTTACTTGCAAAAAGTATGTTTTTCTGATAAAGAAAACCTTTCCACCTCCTCCCCCTCCCAAAAATAAGGGCGGGAACTAAGTTTTACAGAAGATTTTGTCGTAATTCCGACGATAGATCTTGAGATCCAATTATTTGTGGGTAAGGTTATGGCTCTTTATGAATCGCTCGATGGGAACAGAACCCAGAACGCGTTCTGTTGAGTTACTGCAGCGTAGTCTTTCCGATAAAGTATAATAAGGTTTTGGGATACGCTGTAAAGTTTTGTTTTAGCGCAAAATACTGGGGACTCTATTTTGTAGTTCTGCATGATTAAGGGATTTCTAGGTTTTTAATTTATAATGAAACGAGTTGTCTGGAAAGAAGGAGATCTTGTTAGTCTCAAATTAAAAGACGATCTTTATACTTTTGCACAAATGCTTTGTAGTCCTTACATGCGTTTTTTTGATTTAAGTTGTGTAGATGGTGATTGGAAAGAAATAGATTTTGCTCAATCTAAAGAAATTTTTTGTGTCCTCGTTGGACAAATCGTTTTGCAAAAACTAGTCGTTGAAAAGATTCGAGGTAAATCAACCCAACCCTATTTCCAAAAGTATTGGATTCGTCCTAGATTGAATTTTGAAGGTGGATTTCCATTGAAAGGAGGGGATTTAGTGGAAGTCGATCCCAATGTAGGATATGTTCATGCTCCGATTGTTCAGGAAGATTTATCTGTCATTCGAGATTTAGAGATCATTCAAAAATATGAACTTGTGAATATGTGGGGCGCTAAGGATCTTTCAGAAAGATTAGTGAACTATTTTGAAACGGGTCGAAATTCCGATCCTTTCAAAGAAAAAGTTTTTGGGATTGTTGTTTGATGTTAGGGCGATTTGAAGAATCTTCTATAAAATTCAAAGTGAATGTTTTAAGTTTCAAATTTCTTTATAAAACCTCTGTTATTGTATAAACGCTGGCTCAAGAAACTTGTCACGCTCCTACAATCATTCGGAGGAAAATTCTCAAATCTGCCGATGATAACGGTATGAAAGTCGCCATCATTCACGACTGGTTAAATGGAATGAGAGGTGGAGAATTGGTTTTAGATTCTCTACTCAAAGTCTATCCTTCCGCTGATCTTTTTACGCTATTCTATAGTCCTGGTAAATTGAACCCTCGGATCGAACAAAGAAAGATTACTACTGCGTTTACTGATCATCTTCCGTTTAAGGAATCCAAATATAGATGGTATCTTCCATTGTTTCCAACTGCAATCGAATCTCTGGATCTAAAAGGATACGATCTTGTCATCTCTTCTTCTCATTGTGTGGCCAAAGGTGTCATAACGGATCCGGACTCGATTCATTTTAGTTATATACATTCTCCTATGCGTTATGTTTGGGATTTGTATTACGATTATTTTCCTTCTCGAAAAGGTTTTAAGTTTTTTGCCTTTGAAGCGATTTCAAATTATCTCAGAACCTGGGACGTAGCTTCCTCTTCAAGAGTGGATTGGTTTTGGTCTAATTCAGAATTTGTAGCTCGTAGAATCCGAAAATTCTATCGTAGAGAGGCCAAAGTAATTTTTCCTCCTTGTTTACCCGAAAAATGGAAAGTGATCTCTACAACAAAGGACGATTTCTATCTTATCGTCTCTGCATTTGCTCCTTATAAAAGAATCGATCTTGCGATTGAAACGTTTCGTAAAAATGGTAAACGGCTTGTACTCATTGGGGGAGGACAAGAATTTAAAAAACTCACTTCTAAACTTCCGCAAAATATTGAAGTACTTCCTCAGCTCAAACGGGAAGAAGTTTTGGAATATTATAAGAAAGCAAAAGCTTTTCTCTTTCCAGGGATGGAAGATTTTGGAATCGCTCCCGTAGAAGCACAGGCTCATTGTACTCCTGTAATCGCTTTTGGTAAAGGTGGAGCTTTAGAAACGGTGGTTTCAGATAAAACTGGAGTTTTTTTTCCAGAACAAACCGTGGAATCCTTACAAGCTGCGATTGATCGATCTGACCGGATTTCCTGGAAAACTTCCGAGTTTCAGAAGAATGTAAATCGGTTTACCGAGGAAAAATTCATTATCGAAATCAAAAAGCAGGTCGAGAATAGAATCGGAACTCCAAGGAAAAAGGGATAGTCGTTTGATTCTACTTCACAGGTTGAAAGGGAATGAGTTTGTTCTCAACGCATCTCATATAGAATGTCTTGAGGCGAATCCAGATACGACGATTACACTTTCCAATGACAGAAAGTACGTGGTAAAAGAGTCGGTCTCTGAAGTAATTGAAAAAATTTTAGAATATAAAAAACGTATTCTCGTGTTTCCTCTAGGATCTTCTCCGGATCAGTTCAAAAGGTTGGAATAAATATCATGGATTTTGGAACAGTAGTCGGTTTTGGTGGAGCGTGTGTCCTGATGATTTTCGGGATTATTTCAGCGGGTTTAAGTCCATTAGATATTTTTGATATTCCTTCGGTTATCATTACCTTTGGAGGTGCAACTGCTGGTACAATTATGGCCGTTCCTTGGGAATCCACTCTTGCAGTTGGTAAGATAACTCAAAAGGTTTTTAAAACGGAAAAACACGATCTCATCGAATTGATTAAAACGTTAGTCTCCTTTTCGGAGAAGGCGAGGCGAGAAGGACTTCTCGCGCTTGAAGACGACGTAAACGAATTACCAGACGAATTTTTACGTAAAGGAATTACTCTCGTAGTAGACGGAACGGATCCTGAGCTCGTTAGAAATATTATGGAAACCGAAATGGGTAATATCGCCTCACGTCACAATAACGGAAAGGCTTGGTGGGAAAACTGGGGCGCCTTGGCTCCCGCATTCGGAATGATTGGAACCCTAATCGGACTTGTACAGATGTTAAAGAACTTAGGTTCTGGTGACCCTTCAGCGATTGGAACGGGGGTGGCAGCGGCTTTGATTACAACTTTGTACGGATCTATGGGTGCGAACATGTTTGCGATTCCTGTCATGAAAAAACTTATACGTAAGTCTGAAGATGAACTTACAATTAAACAGATCATGATTGAAGGAACTTTATCTATACAATCCGGAGACAATCCTAGAATCGTAAAAGATAAATTGTCTTCGTTTCTTCCTCCTTCGGAAAGAGATGTACTCAAGGACGAAGGCGAATAGAGTTCAGGTTTTACAATGGCAAAATCGAAATGTCCGGAATGTATTCAGAATATTCCAGAGTATATGCTTACTTATGGAGACATGGTAACTTTGTTACTCTGTTTTTTCATTATGCTTTATACTACTGGAAAAACAAACGCGATCGAAATGCAGATCATCCTTTCCGCGTTTAAAACAACAACTGGATTTTTTGACGGAGGTCAGACTCTTTCCAAAGGAAGATTGGAAGAGATGGGAATGAATATAGAAAGTCTTCCTTCACAAACGACTGGGAAAGCGCTTTCTAAATCAAAACAACTTGCAACTGAACTTTTTAAGCCAGAAGTGGAAGCAGGAAAAGTAAAGATTACAGAAGATGAAAGAGGTCTTATCATTTCACTTGTAAGTGCGGATTATTTTAATCCTGGTTCTGCAATTTTAACGGATTCAATTAAAATTGCTCTTAGAAAAGCGAGCTCGTTGATCAAAGATTTAAATCGTTTTGTAAGAGTGGAAGGACATTGTGATGCGAACGCCGTCAATCCTGGAGTTGCGCCTGGAAAAGAGGAAAGGGCCTATATCAACAATTGGGATTTAGCGGGAGCAAGAGCAATCAATTCCACGGACTATATCATTAACGTGGAAAAACTGGACCCATCTTGGTTTCAAGCGGTGAGTTTCGGAGCCTTTCGACCTTTAGTGGTAGAGTATGCTGGAACACCCGAAGCTAAAGCCTATAATCGAAGAATTGATATAGTAATTATGACGGAGAAATCCACAAAAAGAAGTCCATACGAAACTAATTACGGACTTCCAAATACTAAAATTCCCGGCTCGGAATCGAGTGTACCCGGCAAAGAGTGATCGGAAGAACGACTAACGTTAAAATTCAGGAGGCAAACCTATGGGTGACGCGGAAATAGATGAGGAAGAAGGCGGGCTCCCCGCCGCCGAGGGTGGTGGTGGAACGTCTCCCATTATCAAATGGCTTTTATATGTGGCGGGAGCCATTTTTGGAATTATCATTGTAGCAGTTATTGCGATGATCGTAGCAAAAGAAACTGCCACAAAGACATTTACACAAATGAAGAATGTGGCTTTGGTAAAACCCCCTCCACCTTTAGCGAACTATAACTTTACGGAAGAATTTCGTATCAACACTTCCGACAAAGGAGAGGCTCATTTCGTAAAGATGAAACTGGCGTTTGGGATTGCCAAGGAAGATCAAACCTTATCGGCGGAGCTTGCGGAGAGAAACGCACAAATGAGGGATTTGATCAACTTGATTGTGGGAAGAAAGTCCAAAGACGAACTTATCAATATTGAAGATCAATTGGATCTCAGAGAAGAAATTAAAGCGCAAGTAAATCATATTCTTACTGAAGGAAAGATCCAGGAAGTTTATTTTACTGAATTTATAGTCAATTGATGAAAAAAATTTTAGGAGTCATTCCTGCGCGTTATGCAAGTTCTCGTTTTCCGGGAAAACCTCTCGCAAAAATAGGGGATAAGACCATGATAGAATGGACTTATCGGAATGCTTCTAGGTCCTCTGTCTTATCTGAGTTAGTTGTTGCGACTGATGATGTTAGGATTCATGAAGTTGTTCAAAAATTTGGTGGTAGAAGTGTGATGACTAGTTCGGATCATCCTTCCGGAACTGATCGAATTATTGAAGTTGCTAATCAATTTTCTGAATATTCGATAATTGTAAATATACAAGGAGACGAACCAGGAATTGAACCGGAATTAATTGACGGAGTTGCAAGTTTAAAAGCCTCTCATCCGGAATGGGCGATGAGTACAGCTGCAGTTCCTTTATTAGATTTTTCTCATGCAATCGATTTCAACCGGGTCAAGGTAATTATAGATCGAAACGGAAAGGCAATCTATTTTTCCAGATCTTTGATTCCGAGTCAATTTAAGACTACGGTTCCTTTGTATCGTCATTTGGGAATTTATGGATACGATCGGGATTTCCTTTTGCAATACAATTCTCTTCCCAAAAGTAATTTAGAAGAATCGGAATCTTTGGAACAACTCAGAGCGATCGAAGCGGGTTATGGAATTGGAATTTATTTGTCCAAGGAAGCTGGATTGTCCGTAGATACACCCGCCGATTTGGAGATCGTGATTGAAGATTTTAAAAAACGAAAATGGATTTCTGAATAAAAAGAGAATCAAGAGAACTCATTAACTCATCTAATCGAAACTATAACGGAGTTTCTCATTTTATTTTTACAAAAAAATCAGGCTTTATAAAATGAATCTCTTAATCGAATTTATGTTTCAGTATTCTAGAATATAACCGTAATTAGCTGTGAATTCGGTGTAAGAAAAAACTTTCTAAAAATAAGAGTTACTACAATTTTAGAATTTGTTCTTAAAATTGTGATAGTAGTTCCCGCACTTGAATACGATAGATTCAATTATTATAAACTTCTATTTTATAAATTGTGGTAGTTCCTACATTTTAGGAATCAATCTGTAAAGTTCAGATTCGAACTTTTTTTAGAATCATAGGTTATTTACGCCGAATTCACGTTAACTAACTATGATAAGTAATTTGTGGAAACTATTACAAATAGGTTTTGAACTACTACTTTAACGTGAGTTTGATGTAAGGTAACCCAATCTGGGTGAATCCGGCTTGTCGCAGGCAGCCGGATGGCTCTCAAGCTTCAATCTGCAAAACAATATGTAAATATAAATATTCTATTTATTGCATGTTGCATGGCAGTATTGAACTTAATGTTGTTTCTACGGTCGCAACATAATGCATTGATCTCTTTCGCGTTACTTTAAGTTCTTTTTAATTTGAGTCATGTGTATTCGTTTTAAATGAAGATTTCATATAAATGTGAGAGTTCCTACAAATTTAGTCACATTACGGATTTTTAAACATTTATTTTTCGTGATTAAAGTTTCTACATTTTCTGAATTTGTTCGTAAACATAAATCTGTGGTAGTTCTCACATTTTAGATTTTGAGATAGATTTTTTATATCTTATATTGAATTTTTTCGAATCTAAATGTAAAAAATGCGTGTTTGATTTAACGGTGTGAAAGGTAGAGCCGGACTCTATAAGAAATGCCTTAAGTAAAGTTTTTGTTTTATTTAAGTGCTTCTTGGAGAGAGTTGTGAATCAGAACGAAGTCAGCCAATCCTACTATATCCATCACTTTTCTGAAATGTTCGTTCAGACCTGCAAATTCGATTTTTCTTTTTGCTTCGGAAGCTTTTGTAATTAAACTGATAAGAGTTGCAATACCCGCTGAATTGATGTAGGAGGTACCTTGGAAATTTAGAATGACACGATCCCGTTTTCCTTCAGGAATGGATTCGTATTTTTCTAGGATTGTTTCGTCTGCTTCCGAAGTAATTTCTCCTTCGATATGGATGATCGGAACAGAAACGGCTAAATCTACGAAAATTCTAAAGTCTTCGGACATAAAAATCTTAAAACAAAAAACCTTTCAATTCTATGAAAGTCAATCGAATTACGCGTAATTTCCAAGCTCAGTAGGAGACAATTGATCAAATTGTCTTCCGCATTTTTTGCAATAGAATTTAACCGCTTTAGGTTTAGATGAGATTCCAAATAGAATTAAAAAGATACCTAGCTTTGTATACGTTTTCTCTTCTCGGGTATTCGGAGAAGTTCTACTGATTCCGCAATTTTCACCACAAGGAGGAAGTGAATTATTTGAATTCATCAAGAATAAGATACGCTTCGGGGTTCAAAAAGGCCAGTCGAAAAAATAAAAATGGATCGGAAAACACAAGTTCTCCGATCCAAAAAAATCTTAGTTTTGAGAAAGATGAACTACGTATTTTGCAAGTAGTTTCAGATTTTCATCACCTAAGAATTTGTAAGCAACCATCGGGCTGTTTGGAATTCCGTTGTTGAGGGTTTTCAAAATTCCCACCTCTGTGTTTCCGTTTTTCCACTGTGAGGCAGGTGCCTTATAGTTACGAGGTTTCGGATTGAGGCTTGCAGCGGCGGCTCCGTCTCCCGCTCCTTTTTCACCATGGCAGGAAGAACAGTTTTGCAAAAAGATTTCCTGTCCTTTTTGAAGTTCGGGGCTGAGAGTCGAAGCAGTTTCCGTTGCAATAGGAGCGGAAGTCGTTTCAACCGGTTTTTCGGACTTATCTCCGCAGTTCATAAAAAGAACCAAAGAGACCAGAGCGATCAAGATGGAAAGGATCGTATTTTTGGAGTTCATCGAAAATCACCTCTATTTGTGCAAGTCAGATTATCTTAGTAGGAAATTTCACGATAGAATTTTTTGTCAGATATTTGTCATGGGTTCAGTTTTTCTTGGGAGTTAGAATTGTATAGTTTACTGATTAAACTTTGGATTTGTCTGATACTTTAGAATTTCTAGAAATCATTCTTACTCAAAAGCTATATGATAAAATACCTAAATCAATAGTTTACATTTCAATCAGAGTCGTTGAAAAATGAATTCTCCATCCGTTTCTTTTTATGAAAACGGTCGATTGAAGCAGTTTTGTTAATACCCATTTTCAATAATTCTAATGTAAATTGCGTGCAAGAAGATCTGGGCGAATCCGGTATTGCCGAACTGCGTTTTCCGTTAGAGTCAATAAATTGCATGAAAGAAACGTTATACGATATTTAGTTTCAATTTATTACAGAGCACGATCTGTTGAGCGACTTAAAACGCGACCTATCTCGCGCCCGGAAAATTCAACGTCTCGCTTCTATTGGTGCTCGACGGGAGTGAGATTTGAGTTTAGGAAAGCGTTTTGCTGAGTTCAAACGCGACCCGAAAAACTCAAGCGAATGCCTCTCTAAGGATTGGCATTCAAGAAGTGATGCATTGAGTTTAGCGAGTGATACGCTGAATTTGAGAGAGCATTCTGCTGAATTTCCCTATCTTCTTCAATCGCTTTTGCGTCGGATTCTATCAAATTTACGTGAAACGGTACTTTGGGATAACATTTAGGTATTTGATAGGGATTAGTAGTTTAAAGTGAATTTGGTGTAAAAAATCAGTTTTATCTTAGGTTAATTTTTTCGTAAAAAAATAAATGTGGGAACTCTTACAAATCAGAGATTTACAGTTAAACTTTAAAAATTGTGGGAACTACTATAAAATACAAAAAGAATCATTGTACAATCAGATTTTTGCACAAAACCGCTGTTTTGCGGCCATTATCGAAATTTAAATCCTATTTTACTATTCGGACGTATGAAAATAGGATCCGAAATTAACCGTCGATTTACAAAAATATGGAAGTTCTCAAAAGATTGTAGCCCGGAATTGTTTGTAAAATCATAGTTTTGCAGTAGTTCCCACAAATTTTACGGATAAACTTAAGTTTGATGGTAGTTCTTCCCACTTTGAATACGGCAGGTTCAATTGTTATAAACTTATTCTTTTTAAATTGTGATAGTTCCTACAATTTTAGGAATTGTTTGTAAAATCGTGATTTGTAAGAGTTCCCACATTTAAAAAATCGATCTGTAAAGTTCGGATTTCAACTTTTTCGGAATCATGGATTCCTTTACGCCAAACTCGCGTTAGTTTATTATTCCGATGCATAAAAATGACACCAGAAATCAATGATCAATTTTGCAAAACTGTAGAAGTTCTCAAAAAATTGCATCCAATCCCGGATGTTGGTTTTTTTGAAGTATTCTAAGTTTTGAAAAGCACATGGTAGTATACCCGAGTAAGTTCATAAAAGCAGACAAAGTTTTTGAGATAACTTCTATAAATATTAAAACCGTAATCATTCGATGGAAAGAGTTGCGGTAACTGCTTTTTTCCAACGTTGAATTTTTTGAACCCTTTTTGTTGGGTTCATCTTCGGTTCGAAAGATTTATAACCTTTTTGTAAATTCTTCAATTCATCTAAATTTTTCCAAAAGCCAACTGCCAAACCAGCAAGATACGCCGTTCCTGTTGCAGTCATATCTGGTTCGGGAGAACGATTTACTCTTACATTCGAAAAATCTGAAAGACATTGAAGAAGAATATCAGACTGAGATACACCGCCGTCCACTTTAATGTCTTTGATTTCAACTTTTGTATCTCGTTGAATTCCTTCTAAAATTTCATAGAGACTGAGAGAAATTCCTTCTAGGACGGCTCTTGCAACGTGTCTTCTATGAGATGCTAGAGAAAGCCCGATCACGGATGCCTTGGCACGAGGATTGAAATAAGGAAAACGGGCTCCCGTAGGAGTTGGAATAAAAACGACTCCTTCTGTATCTTCCGATTGGGCCGCAAGTTCGTTCAAAACTTTAGGAGTGTCGGAAAGTCCGATTCCTTGTCCTAACCAATCTATGAGGGTTCCAGCGGTTGCAACATAACCTTCTAACATATATGTGGTATTGCCGTCTATTCTCCAAGCGATCATTGGAAAAAGACCGCGTTTGGAAAGTTTTGCTTTGGGCCCTATGTTAATATCCACAAATGCCCCGGAACCTTGAGAAATTTTTACTTCGCCCCTTTCAAAACAACAATGCCCAAATAGAGCCGCCATTTGATCTCCAATCGAAGCTCTGATTGGAATCGAATGTCCTCCTAAATATTCTGGCAAAGTATGACCGAAGTCTCCGTTGCTATCTTTTACTTCCGGAAATAAATTAGAAGGAATTCCGAATATTGAAAGAATCGGTTGGTTCCAGATCAATTGAAAAGGATTAAACATTCCCGTAGCAACTGCATTTGACGAATCGGTGAGATGTTGTTTTTGACCGGTAAGTTTATAAATGAACCAAGTATCTAACGTACCAAAAAGAACTTCACCTTTTTTGCATCTCTGTTTTAGATCTGGATTTTTGTCTAAAATCCATTTTAATCTACAAGTTGCGTGATCTGTCGTAAATCGGAGCATGGAAGTGGCGATCATCATTGGATGGTTTGTCAATCTTCCTACAAACGTAGATACAACACGGATGATTGTCCAGATTAGATTTCGATTCATCGCTTCTGCAATTTTATGAGAACGAACGTCCGCCCAACTGATCAAAGGAGTTAATGGCTTTCCTGTGGATTTTTCCCAGAGAAGAAAGGAGCCGCGTTGATTACAAATTCCTAATGCGATAATTTCTTTTACAATTTGCTGATTTTTTTGGATCTTTTTTAAAAGAGAAAGAAGGGCCTTCCATAGGATTTCTGGATCGTGTTCTAAAGCACCTGCTTCGGGAATATTAGGAGGAGTTTTTTCATATTGCCTTTCGACTATATTACCTTTTCGATCTAATAAAAACGCACGAATTCCGCTTCCCCCACTGTCGATGGAAAGGACGTATTTGCCCTGTGAATTAGCCATTGAATCTCCGAAGTTTTTTCAATAATGGAATGAGAAATTAAAAGGTTAAGTAATAGAAGTGGTGGGTTTCTGTCTATTTCTTTCCGAATGAGGTTTTAAACTTAATTGTAGGATACATTTTTTTTCTAATTTAACGCGAGTTCTGCTTAGGGGAAACTAGGAAAATTTTTTTTTTAAAAGTAAGAGTTCCTAGATCCATTGATAGAAATGATCGATCTTATTTTTTAGTTTCTAAAGACTTAAAACATTGGAGTTCCCACATTTTAAAGTTTTACCGTAAAATATAGATTTGTGATAGTTCCCACGGATTAAGTCCCATTATAAATTTTCAAACATTTATTTTTACAGAAAAATCAGATTTTTATAAAACGAGTCTTTTACATTGAACCACGTTAATTTTATGTTTTGAGTTGATTATTGGGTTTCGCAAAAATGTAGGAACTCATGCAGATTGAGTCAGTAAAAAACAGTTAAAAACTATAAATTTGAAATGAGACTGAATCTGTGAGAACTGTTACAATTGTCGAACGACTCAGAACCTCTTCTTAGATTTTGAAAAGTTTCAGAATGTAGAATTCTCAATCGCAAAGAAAAATAGTTTTCGTAATTGATAAAAAATGTAGGAACTCCGCTTCAACGAAAATTCTTATAACAAACAAATTATCAATTGGTAATGAGATTTAGAACCTGCCCCAAATTTTAAACACCAACCTGCAGAGCAACCATAGAAGAGATGCATTGAGTTCAAGAAGTGAGAAGTTGAGTTTTTCGAACGGCCCCGTGAGATCTAAGTTTTACATGTAGGACCTACTACGAAAATTGAACTGCTCTAAAGTTCACGAATTATCAAATGTGACCTAATTTGTGGGAACTACTGCATGTTATTAAAAATTTCTAAAGAATTATCACGTAAAATTTTTTGAGTTTTTGGAACAAACTCTTAACTTGTGGGAACTACCATAAGTTAAAAAAGAATTTCTCGAAGATGAGAAAGAATCTCTTGATTGTTTGTCGTTATAATATCTTTTCCCATTTTATGAAAGATCATAGATTGAGATCTTCGATCCATCTTATCTAAGAGCATTCCGAGAAATCTAGGTTCTGAAACTAGAACGAGGCTTAAAAAACGATTTGATTTTCTTCCTTGGGAAATTACGTCCGAAATTTGGCTGGCAAATGATTCTGCAACTTTGCGTTTTGGTTCTTGAACGGAATCGAAATCAAAGGCGATTCTTTGCGCTTTTGCTCGTTTCCCGCCCGAAGAATTTGGGATCAATTCAGAATTTTTCATTCTTCCTTTTGGGTTTTCAATACTTTCTAAAAGTTCTAAACCTTTTCTAGATCCTTTGTATTCAAAAATTTTCGCCTCGGACCTATTTGCTACTACTACCCATTTATTTTTCATATTTCTTTTCCTCGCTAGTAATCTACCGAAAAATTTTATCTGAGTTGATGTTTGAAGTCTTCGTTTTCTAACAATGGCTTAAAAACATCATTCAGAACGAAAATGAACGCACTCACGATAAGAATAGTGAAGATAGATTTACGTGGGGAACTATCAATTCATGTAAATTATCGATTTATTCAATTAGGCTTCCTTCTCAAATTTGAATCAGCATATTTTGGCCTATTCACACAAAATAGTGTTTTAGGTTTTGAGAACGTTCTTTTCGTTCGATCAATATTGTAGGAGAAAAGGAAAAGCGAGTCAAGATTCAAACAAAGAATATTAACTAAAATCTGAATCTAAATGTAGGAACTGCATTTGTTAGAAAATTTTGGATCTACGTAATAATTCCTAAATTTTGGGTTTTTTAGAATTCAGTTTTATGAATGATTGAATTGAAGATTGTAATAGTTCCTACATTTTTAGGATGATTTTGGATAACGGCCTTATGAACGGATGTAGTATCTAAATTCTTTCCTATTGATCTATCCTAACGAGAAAAAACATTGGTAGAATCGGGATTAAGAAAGAATCTGGGATGGTTTTCTTGTCGAAAACTTTAAAAACTACAAATAGAAAACAAAACTTGTGTAGTTTGGAAAAGGATCGCAGTCTCGAATATTCGCAAAGAAAGGTGTTTCTGTGACCGAGATTTTAAAAATCCAGAACCTCAAAGCGGGAATTCAAACCGGAGATTCCGGGGAAATCAAAGAAATCGTAAAAGGAGTCGATCTGACAATCCGACCCGGAGAAGTCCATGCTATTATGGGACCGAATGGTTCCGGAAAAAGTACACTTTCCAACGTAATCATGGGACATCCTAAATACCAAGTTTTGTCGGGGGATATTCTATTTGAAGGGAAATCCATTTTAAATCTTCCGACAGACGAAAGGGCCAGACTTGGAATTTTTCTTTGTTTTCAGTATCCGACTAGTATTCCGGGAGTTACGATTGGTAATTTTTTAAAAACCATTGTAAAATCGGTAAGAGGAAAGGAACTACCCGTTAAAGAATTTAGAAAAGAGCTCAAAGAATCTATGGCGGCCCTTGATATGCCAGAGTCGTTTATTGCGCGTTATGTGAACGATGGGTTTTCCGGAGGAGAAAAAAAAAGAAACGAAATATTGCAGATGAGTCTACTCAAACCGAAACTTTCGGTATTGGACGAAACTGATTCCGGACTTGATATAGACGCGCTTCGAATTGTAAGTGAAGGAATCAATCGAAATAAAACTCCGGAACGCTCTATACTACTAATCACACACTATCAAAGAATGTTAAACTATATCACGCCCGATTTTGTTCACGTATTTGCAAAAGGAAAAATCTTAAAAACAGGAACAAGAGAACTCGCGCTCGAATTGGAAGAAAAAGGATATGACTGGATCCTTGCAGAATCGAAAGACTGAAACAAAACTGTCTTTGGAAAATCAGTTTGAGAGATTTGTTTCTCAAAGTAAGGAACCTCAGGCACTGAAAGATTTTCGTAAGAAGGTTTTTGCCAAATTTCAAACTCTGAAAATTCCCGGCTCAGAAAACGAATCCTGGAGAAAAATACCTCTTTCTAATTTTCATCCGGAAGATTTTACCGAAGTTCCAGATTTTGCTGCCGTAGTTTGGAAAATTCCGGATTTGGTTAAACTACAAAGATCGGAAACGCTTTCCGGAAAAGAATTGGAAAACTTTTTAAATATTCTGGAAGGTATATTCCAAAAACAGAATGAAGAATGGTTTACCCTCTATAGTCTTTCTAATTTTACTCATGGACTTTATCTCGAAATAGGAAACGACTTTGTAGTTCAGGAAGAAATTGAAATCAAATTTCGTCTTGAAAAAGAGAACAAGATTTTACCTTTGATTGTAGCTAAAATTGGAAGTCATAACAAAATATTGATTGTCGAACGTTACGAATGCATCGAAGAACAAGAATTAAAATTTTTCCAGGGACTTTCCGTTTTACAGACTGGAGCCGGTTCTAAAGTATCTTATGTAGGGATCGAGTCTTTTGGATCTTCTATATTCCATTTTCAGAATTTATTTTCTGATCAAAGAGAGGATTCGGACTTAAAAATAGCAAAAGTTACTCCAGGCGGTTACAAGGGAAAAAATTTACTCAACGTAGATCTTTCTGGAAAAGGCGCAAGAGCCAGAGTGATCGGACTCGCTCCAATGGCCGCGAGGGAATTTCAAGATTCAGAAGTAAAAATCGTTCACAATGAAAGTCATACGGAAAGTTCAATTCTTTATCGAAGCGCTTTGAAAAATAAGGCACATCACATCTTTACAGGAAATTTACGAATTCCTAATTCTTGCAAGGACGTAAACGCAATTCAAATCAACAATAATCTACTTCTCAACAGAACTTCAAGAGCGGAATCGATTCCTAAACTGGAAGTATATGCAGAAAATGTCAAATGCGAGCACGGGGCCACCGTGGGAGAGATTGACGAAGAACAACTTTTCTATCTCGCTTCTAGAGGAATCGATGAGGATGAGGCTAGAAGAATGATTGTGGACGGATTTTTGGGCCAAGTGATTGGTGAAATCGAATCGAATTCCATACAAGAAGAGCTATTTCGGTTAATTGCTAGAAAAGTGGAGGGGGCTATATGAGCTTTCGTAAACTCGCAAAACTGTCCGAAATAGAAAACGGGAAAGTCAAAGTAATTGAAACCAGATATAATAGAATTGGGATTACAAGTTTAGACGGAAATGTTTACGCGTTTGAAGATGTATGCACACATGACGGAGAAGCCATTTCGGAAGGAGAATTGTGTGGGGACGTAATTACTTGTCCGAGACACGAGGCGCAGTTTTCCATCAAAACCGGAAAAGCGCTTTGTATGCCCGCTGTGGAAAATCTTCCGGTTTATCCGGTGAGAATCGTAGATGACTCCGTCGAGGTAGATTTGGAGGATTGACAGATATGAGTTTCTCTGCCGAAAGAATTAGAACCGACTTCCCGATTTTGGGAACTAAGATGAACGGGAAACCACTCGTTTTTTTAGATAGCGCCGCTAGTTCTCAGAAACCGTTTACGGTTATTGATACGATCGAGAAGTATTATCGAGAAGAGAACGCCAACATTCATCGTGGAATTTATTATCTTTCTCAAAAAGCTACTGAAAAATATGAACTGAGTAGGATTCGTCTTTCTAAATTTATCGGAGCGCAATGCGCAAAGGTTTGTATTTTTACGAGAAACGCCACAGAGTCGATCAATTTAGTCGCCCAAACTTGGGGGAGAACTCAGATTAAAGAAGGGGATGAGATCGTACTCAACGAATTAGAGCATCATTCTAACATCGTACCTTGGCAGATGTTGGCCCAGGAAAAAAAAGCGGTCTTAAAATTCATTCCTTTAAACGAAGATAGTACTTTAGATTTTTCTAATTTACAAGAGATTATCACAACCAAAACAAAGTTAGTTGCTATTTCTCAGATGTCTAACGTGACCGGGACGATTCATGATATTCTTCCCGTGCAAAAACGTGCAAAAGAAGTAGGCGCCAAACTATTAGTAGACGGTGCTCAGGGAGTTTGTCATCTTCCTGTAAATATGAAGGAAATGGAATATGATTTTTATGTTTTTTCTGCGCATAAGATGTTGGGTCCGACCGGAGTAGGGGTTTTGTATGCAAAGGAAGAAATCTTAGAAGAGATGCCTCCTTGGATGGGTGGAGGAGATATGATTGCTCAAGTATATAAGGAAAAATCTACTTATGCGGAACTTCCATCCAAACTGGAAGCGGGAACTCCGAATATTGCGGGCGTAATTGGATTTGGATCTGCGATCGAATATCTCGAAAATATAGGGATGCAAGAAATTAGAAATCATGAAATAGAATTGCTCTCGTATGCTTTGAATCGATTGGATGATTTTGGTGGTTTGGAACTTTATGGAACTAGGGATTTATCCAAAAGAGGAGGAGTGATTTCTTTTAACTTTCCAGGTGTACATCCTCATGACGTAGGAACAATTTTAGACGAAGAGGGAATTGCAATCCGAGTCGGGCATCATTGTGCGCAACCTTTTATGGCGTTTCAAAATATTCCTGGGACTTGTCGGGCGAGTCTTTATCTTTATAATACAAAAGATGACATTGATCGATTGATTCAAGGTCTAATTAAGGTAAAGGAGATTTTCTCCCGTGTCCTTAAGCGATAGTTTATATAAAGAAGTAATTCTAGATCATTATCAAAACCCTAGATTTCGGGGAAAACTGGAATCTGCCGATTTATACGAACATGGGATCAATCCACTTTGTGGAGATGAGCTCGAGCTAACGATCAATTTGGACGGAAATCGAATTACAGAAATTCGTGTGACTGGAAAGGGTTGTTCCATTTCACAAGCGTCCGGTTCTATGATGGCAGAATCGATTTATGGGAAAACCATAGCCGAAGCCAAGGACATAATATTACGTTTTAAGAATATGATTTTAGAGGACCAAGATCCTAAATTTGACGAGGGGCTGGAAGATCTGGAATCGATGGAGTCAGTTAAAAAAATTCCTGCGAGAATTAAATGCGCCGTTCTTCCTTGGAACACGTTAGAACGAGCTTTTTTACAATTGTCTAGATGAACGTGGTAGTTCCCACAAGTGTTTTACGGTAAAATCCTGGTTTGTAATAGTTCTCGCATTTTGGAAACTAAAGTGTCTCAATTCATGAACTCAATGTATTGTTTTTATGATCCTCGACAGTTTTTGGAACAGAATCTTAGCTTTATAAAAGTCTATATAAGTTCGTGGTAACAAAACGTATCAATTTACAAAGAGACTTAATTTGTGGAAACTACCACAATTTTTTTTCAGGTTTGAATGGTATATTTAAGAAGATCTTTTCTAATTTTCTTAAATTGAACTCGCGTTACAATGGAATTTAATCAAAAAGGAAAAGGGAGAAATCAAATGTTGGAAGCTCCTACAAATACGTTAGAAGAACAAATTTACGAGGAAGTAAAAAAAGTGGAAGATCCTGAGATTGGAATTTCCATCGCTGAACTTGGGCTTATTTACAGAATCAAGGTCGAAAACGGAAAGGCAAAGATTGATATGACTTATACTTCTATGGCTTGTCCCGCAGGACCTCAAATGAAACAACAGGTTAAAGATTACGCACTTCGAGTGGAGGGAATTTCTGAGGCGGAGGTGGAAGTCGTTTGGGTGCCTAAATGGGATCCCAGGGAGATGGCGACCGAAGAAGCCAAAATGGACTTAGGGATTTTTGACTAAAATTAGAATATTATAAATATCTTTAGAATGAATTTTAATTTTTTCTGATTGTCGTAAAAAAGAAGTTTTATACAGGATTTTATTTTTACTCAGAACTATATCATTGATATATTAAACTCTGATTCTAAACGCGAATTTATCTAAAAGTTCATGATATTTTATCATATAAAGATAGTAGTAGGACGGCTATACTTGAATTTTATAGGAATTCTAATTAGAGTTATTGAAAAATTAATTCTCCATCTTGTTTCTGTTTTATGAAATGATTGATTGAAGTAGTTTGGTTAATCGTTGCTATGGGATTTTTCAACAACTCTATTCTAAATTTAGAATGAGTATTACTCAAAATTGTATGATAATGTCTAAAATTCTGCTTTTTAAACTAAGATGTGACTCAAAACTTATGGTGTCTTGTATAAGTATAAGATAGATAAAAATGATTTTAGAAAGAATATCAAAATATAATTAATTATTGAAATGCTCATTTCCGACTGGGAATTTGGGAAAATGGACAATCTGCAACAATCTGAAAAAATCAAAACGCAAAATACAAATCGATTTGGCCAACCGATTGGTAAAGCGCTTCCTGATTGGAAAACCGCCCAGTATCCAAAAAAAGAAACGATTGAAGGACGATATTGTAAATTGGAACCTTTAGAATTAACGTTACATGCAGAAGCGTTATATTCCGCAAATTTGCAGGATAGAGAAGGAAGAATGTGGACTTATCTTCCTTACGGTCCTTTTGAAACTTTTTCAGAATATCAAGAATGGATAAAAAGTACGTGTCAAAAGGAAGATCCATTCTTTTTCACGATCATTGATCTTGCAATAAACCAACCGGTAGGTATTGCTAGTTATGCAGAAATTCAACCAAGTGCTGGTTCTATCGAAGTTGGTCATTTGGCGTATTCTCCCTTGATGCAGAAAACCAAAATTTCTACAGAAGCTATGTATCTTATGATGGAGAATGCATTCAAACTCGGTTATAGAAGATATCAATGGAGATGTAACGCATTGAACGCACCTTCCTGCGCTGCCGCACAGAGGTTAGGTTTATCCTTTGAAGGAATTTTTAGACAAGCAAATGTTTTAAAAGGTTGTAATCGAGATACTGCCTGGTTTGCAATCATAGACTCGGAATGGCCTGAGGCTCAAAGCGCTTTTTTGAGTTGGTTAAACGATGGTAACTTCGATGAAAATGGAAATCAAAAAATTCGACTTTCCGAGTTGACTAGTCCCATTCTCAAACATAGATACAATCCTTAGTGATCTGTTACACAGTTTCGTTTTTTCTATTTAGAGCTTGTTTCAAAACCTCAAAAAATTTTACGAGATAATTCATTCTTTAGAAATTTTTAATAAAATGCAGTAGTTCCCACAAATCTAAATATTTATTTTTCGTGATTAAAATTCATATGAGTTCTTACATTTTTAATATCTAACTGTAAAATCTGGATTTGTAATAGTTCCCATCAATTATTTTTACCAAAAAATCAGGTTTTATAAAATGAATTTCCTACATTGACTTGAGTTGATATTTGTAGTAAATTTCACGGATTGATTTCTAAATAACGTAAATTTGGCGTAAGAAAAACTTGGCGAATAAAAACACTCAATGCTGCTTCTTTATGGGTACAACATTTTTTTGGATTTCCGTTATAATTGCTTGCACATCGGTTATATCGAATTCACGTTAAATAACAGGTGATTGAATTTTTTGTGCAAATATTTGTTTAATATCATAATATTTTAATTTTCTTATATGTTGTTTGGTAAGAAGATTCTCAAGGGATTGGCAGAATTTTTATCCACAATTTAAATTCTATGTCAATTCGGATAATGTAACTACAGTTTTCCAATTCCTAGTAGTGGCCGATACGTGCAGTTTCTTCTCTAAAAAATTATTGGATAATTTTGAAACTCCATAACCTTTCGGTGAAAAGAAATAAATTTCTTTGCCTTGAACGATCAATTCTTCGCCTTTTATCTTCACTTTTTCGATTTCGGTAAGATCAGGATTTTTTTTGGATTCGTTTAAAAAAGAAATGTAAATTCTATTTAGGTCTTTTTTAAAAAAGGGGTTGGATTGGATGATTGTTTTTAATTCTTCTTTGGATCTGATAAATACTATCACTTCGAATCCAAAAACTTCTACGATTTTTTTCTCAATTAAGATGATGAGTTCTTTTACATTTTTATTTTTATCTTGGAATAGAACATTTCCACTTTGAATGTATGTTTGAACGTTCATAAACCCCAAAGATTCAAAAAGAGAAGAAAGATCTTTCATAAGGATTTTTTTCTGACCGCTTACGTTAATTCCTCTTAATAGTGCGATATAAGTTTTCATTGTTATAAACTGTATTTAGGTTTATAAATTGGTCGATTCAAAAATGATTTTTAAGAAATTGTTCCGTTTAGATATTTGTAACTTCTCAAAAGTAATTTTTAAATTTTGGAATAAATTCTTACATTACTACTCGTATACGTAAAAATAATATTTATTCTGAACTCGTTTTAAAACTTAAAATGTAGGATATTCTTTAAAAGCCAACAAATCCGGGTTCAATGCTTTTTTTGAAAACTTTTACATCTTTGATAAAATCAATTGTTAACTTTGGTATTATTTTTATGCGTCCGAGTAGTAAAAATCATTTGTTGTTTTTCTAATTTAATGGGAAGGAACGTAAGAAATTCGTTTTATTTTAGGTTAATTTTTTCGTAAAAAAATAGATGTGGGAACTCACAAAACTTAGATTTACCCAGTTGAACTTTGAAAATTGTGGGAACTACTATAAAATACAAAAAGAATTATCGTTCAATCAGATTTTTGCACAAAACCGCTGTTTTGCGGCCATCATCAAAATTTCAATCCCATTGTAACGTGAGTTCAGTTGAGCAAGACTTTTCTAAAAGTATAAGTTTCTACAATTTTAGGATTTGTGATTTGTAGTTAGTTCCCACATCATTTTACAGATCAATCTAAGTTTTGTGAGAGTTCCACACTTGAATGCGACATTCAATGTTTATAAACTTCTATTTTATAAATTGTAGTAGTTTCCGCATTTTAGGAATCGATCTATAAAATTCAAATCCAACTTTTTCAGAATTATAGATTTCTTACCTCGAATTTACGTTAATTTACGTAAGTTCTATCGCGAGAGCGATTGAAGCGTAGGAAACTCAGCAGAACGCTCTCTTAAACTAAAACCGTCTCGCTTTCATGGGCGCTCGAAGTAACTCAGCGTCTCGCTTCTATGGGCGCTCGACAGATCGCGTTCTATAATTAAATTGAAACGTAAAACGAAATATCGTATTATGTTTCTCTCATGTAATTTATTGATCGGAGCTGAAATTGCGGTCTAGTAACGCCAGATTCACCTAAACTTTCTTATGCTAAATTTACGTTATTGAAGTGTAATATTGGATTAGATCTTTATTATGTAGTTCTAGGTAATTAAAATAGAAAAAGATAACGTTCATGTTATGAGTGCAGCCGTTGATGTAGAAATGTATTTATAGAATAACTCTATCTCATCAACGACTTTTTCTGTTATAATAATGTGGCTTTTAAATCAGTGTTTTATTGCGATAGTGAGCATCTGCCGCTTACACACTGATTTATAGATGCACTAGTTGGAAATTCTCCTGAACCTCTTCTGTCTTCTCCTTCTCCAGTGCAATTCCTGTTAGAGACTGCCGAGTCGAAAGGATTGTGATAGAACGATCCTAACTGTATAGTTGAAAATCTTGCTAGATCTCTATCTGGTCTTGCTTCCAGATTTCTAATTACCTGTTGTGGATCCATGGTGGGTGTTAAAGCTTGTCTGAAGTTGTCAAGCGTCAAATTCGTTGTGGCCGTTGGAATTACCACTAATCCTTGAGAGGTCCTAAGAATTGGAACAGAATGTTTCCCCGCAGTCCCATCTGGACGCCACCGTCTCATGATCACCAACCAAATGCTTCCGGGAGGAGAATCTATAAGTGATTGAATGTGGGATAACATATCAGAAAGAGTAGAGGATTCAGAAGAGAGACTCCATTCGTACTGGGGCAACATAGTTCTAGCAGATATAAGTATTAATCTTCTACTAGAGCGAACTGTGGGACCATACGTGCTAACTATATCCCTCAGAGACGTATTCAAGTTCGGATAACGTTGACCAAACGAGATAAATGGATCTGTATTAGGATTTGTATCAAAAAAATAACCTCCGCTTTGAAGAGGTTCTCGAGAATGATACTCTTGTAGCTCTGCTATCATTTGAAAACCATGAAGTAAACAAACACCACATACTCCACTTGAAATGTCTGAGCCTGAAGTTGAACGTGTTATCTCATAAAGTCTTTGAACCCAAGCCTCAGTTAATTGAAAGCTGGGTGGTAAGGTTCTTGAAATTCTTTTATGTGTGGTACTTGCTTGATTACCAGGAGCTGGACAATATTGTTCCGTCTTGCCAAGATTAGAAGTTGTATAACGTGTCCAATCTAATAAATCTTTATTAACAATAAACAGAGAAGTGGGACTATTGGTAGTGTCCTTTTCTAAATAAGAAAGTTTAGCTGCATAGGCAGCGCCCCAATTGGATCCATATCGAGTAACTCTTAGTGCATTTCCCTTATAATCTGTGATCATTCCTCCTTCTTCTGTTTCAAAAGAGACGTTCCAATAAGTGGGATTATCTTTACTGATCGCTGCGTCACTACACGATTCCCAGGAAACCCAATTCCATTGATAGCTGTCTACCTGAGAATACATACAATAGAGAGAGCCACTGATTGGATCATACTGAGCAAGATGTCCATTTTCAGGATTGTAGTAGAGAGGAGTTGTATTTTTATCCGAACCTCCCAAACGAATAAAATAACGTTCATTTCCCCAGCTATGATTCAAATCCCAGGCTATGGAAGTTAAAATACTGATGTTTCCGGGGGTGGCTATTGTATTCATCCAATCTTTCATGGAAGAATCTAAAGTATGATTGTATTTATCACCAGAATTTCTAGAAATATAACCATACCAATTTGTATCTTTTAATCGGTAAAACCCATTTGCAGTCCAAAAAGAATTGTCCTTTATAATCCATCTTTGTAAAGGGTCGTTGATTGTACAAGGTCTGAGATGAACATAGTCCCAGATTTCTTCCCCTTGGACTACTGTTTCCGGAGCAGTAATACATAACCACGTATTATTGATGTTATACGAAATTCTTTGAAACACGTCGTATCTTGCATTCATAACGTGCATTTGCCAACACTGTTCAATTATAATGTAACTTTCACCGCCGCTAAAATTAGGACCGTAACAAAATGTTCCACCACCACTTACATTGACTTTGATCGGTTTATCTTTTGGTGGATCGGTGGGTTTTTGAACGATTGAGTTGGTGGTCTTTGATGAAGACGCAGCATGTACAAGTGTATGATCCATTTCATACTCCAAGTAAACCATGATGGAAGCTAACAAAACCACTATGAGAATTTTCTTCCAATTATACATTTTCAATTTACCTCTTTTTCATAAAATTTGAACTGTAGAACGATACTTTTTTGAAATAAAGTATATCGTAATACTCTAAATTAATATAAGTTCGACGGTTGAAAATTTGGGTGAGCCCGATTTGCCACAGGCAGATGGACCCGGGTTCTCTGTTCTGGTCAATGAATTTCATACAGGAAACATGATACACCATACCATTTTTAGTTTTAGTATAGAACATGATTCATAGAGAGCGTTCTGCTGAGTTCAAACGCGATCCGTCAAACGACCCATGGAGAGTGAAAAGTTGAGTTATTTCGAGCGCCTAACACTGCGACCTATCTCGCGGCCCGTTGGGAGCGAGATTTGAGTTTAGGGAGTAGTGTTCTGAGTTCAAGAAGCGAAACACTGGGTTTAAGAAAGCGTTCTGCTTTAGTTCTCCGCATCGATCCTTTTCGCACTCTGCTGAATTCACGTTAAATTCTTTTTAGAAGATGGTTGAGTGATTTCTGAAAAATTAATTTTTATATTTTAGAATTTTATTTTATTATAAAAATATATTTTTCTATTTTTTCTCCTGAGATGAATAGAATTTTTGAAAAATTGATTCTCCATCTTGTTTCTGTTTTATGAAACGGTCGATTGAAACAGTTTTGTTAATTGTTGCTATGGAATTTTTCAACAACTCTAATTATTGATAACTCGGCGTATGTCTTCAATCCTTTGATAAGATATTCTAATAAAAGGAAATGATAATCTGTTTATTCTAAACTTAAATTTGAATTATATATGAATTCTAATCCATATTTTTTTCAAATTTCGAAGGTTTGACTGTTGAATGTGATCTAAGAGAATTTGGGTAAATTAAAACGCAATTCTGTTCTCAATGGATTAAAGTAGAATGTTACAACTCTTTTAAGAGACGTAATTTGTGGGAACTACCATGAAGAGTTTAGATTTCTAAAATCGCAAAACCTTTTTTAATTGTTTCTTTTTTACTTCCGATACGAACTTTACCGGAAACCCTTCCTTCTATTCTTTCCATTGGAATTTTTTTTCCAAAAAAACCAGAAACGATATGTTGGGTTTTTCGAATCGGAGTAACTGTAAGCTCAATCTGGTCCGAGGGATCATGAAGCACATAGGATAAAGATTCTTTTTTCAGACTTGCAGTTTCCAAAAATGTAGGAACTCCATTTTTCCAGAGAAGAAATCCAGTGTTTGGATTGTAGTTCAAACGAAACGAATTTTTTCCAGATCCAAAACCATAAATCCTAGATTCCGACAAAAAAGATCGGTTTTCAAAACCACTTGTAATACTGTAAGATAATTTTTCCGAAGATTCTAAATTCCAAGTTTTGTCGTCGATTGAGAGCTGACCTCTGACTGAAAGATCTGGAGAAATCAGTCTAAACAGCCAATCTTTTCCGGAAGTTTCCAAGGAAGAAACCGGTTTGTTTATTTTTTCCACAGTACTGACAAGTGCGTCCAGCTGTAGATTAAGATTAGGGCTTAAGATGGAAGAATGGGTATAACCTTGTTGAATCGTGTCGTCTAAACGAAAATTGAATCTTTGGTCCCCTTTTGTAAAACTCCAATAACCGTTTCGAAACGTACCTCTGGATAAAAATTCTTTACCTGCACTTCCTGCCCATTCGAAGTCTCTAAAATTTTCAGATTCGAAAAACCAGAGATTGAGAAGCGCTTTGCAGGCTCCGGGGCCCCTAAAAATTCGAAGTCCAAGGAGAAAATCTTCTGTAATCAAATCGACTAAAACGGAGTCTATCTTTTTCAAGGAAGACAAAAAAGAGGTTTTATACTCTCTGGAATTATCGATTCCAAGAGTTCCGGAATAAAGACCTAGATTTGGTTCTAGTGTAGAGGGGTTGAGAAGATGGCCGATCGCCTCTTTCATGAAAATACCTTTAAGATTGTCAGTTTTTTTAAGAGGTTTCAAAAAAAAAGAAGAATGTAGTCTTTCCTAATCCTGAATTAGGCGCTTTTTTATCTGGAATTTTGCTTGCGGAGCCCGGTTTCGCGGATTTCAGTAAAAGGATTTTTAAATAAGTACATGTTGTATAGCCAGGACACAAGCAATTTACTCTCTTATGGAGAAAACAATTATCAACCTCATTACCAGCCGATTCTGGAGGTAACTAATTGTAACATTATAGGATATGAAGTTCTAGGAAGATTTTATTTTCCCGAAAAGAATGAATACCGTTCTTTGGGCTATCAGTTTCACAATCCTGAACTAGATGCAATTCGACTGATTCAAATCGATCGATTGATTCGAGAAAAAGCGATCCGACATCTCAAAGACTCCGGTTTACGAACAAAACTTTTCCTCAACATGATGCCTAATTTTCTATCTATGATTCATACAGGAGATGTATTGGATCTCAAAAGAATTCACGTTCTCAATCTGATCGAAAAGTATGATATTCCGCCTTCTGAAGTGGTTTTAGAAATCACGGAAGATAAGTTTGACGGTAATATAGAAAAACTTCTTTCGATTGTTAATGTGTTCAAAGACTACGGATTTAAAATTGCGGTGGATGATTTAGGAGTTGGGTTTTCCAATTTGGAAAGAATCGGTTATATTCATCCTGATATAATGAAGGTGGACATCAAGATCATGCGGGAAAGTTTAAACCGAAGATCTTTTAAGAACGTATTGAGTGCGATTGCAGACATGTCTCAAAAACTAGGTTCTGATCTTCTATTTGAAGGAATTGAAACGGAGGAAGAATTACATCTTGCTCTTTCTATGGGGGCGAATCTTCTCCAGGGATTTTATTTTTCAAGACCTCAAGTAGAGTTTCAGGATAAAAAACAATTCAATAGAACTCTCAGAGATACTTTGGAAAAATTCTCTGGACTTCGGTTTATGGAACTTTTAGAGGAATTTCAAAAAGGTCAGTCGGTTATAGATTCCTTGGGGGAAAAATTAGAAGCTCTTCGACATAATGGAAAAGAAGATCTTCCTTTGGTTCTTCATCTGATGCTCTCGGAACTTCCCACGGAAATTCTTTCCGTATTTGCCTGTGATATTTTTGGTTATCAGATTACTCCCACTTATTTTCGAGTTCATCCTGGCGAAGAGTGGGATTCCGATCTTACGGAAATTGGAAACAATTATGCCTGGAGACCTTTTTTCATCCGTCATAAAGCGAAGGTGGTTCAGAATGCTGCAAAATGGACTGTAACCGAACCAATGTATGATATGGATCTTCACAAACAAGTTGTGATCTTTACTTATACTCTCAGAGATAATTATATTTTAGTAATTAAGATGGATTGGGAAAAGGAAGGCGGAGGATTGAAGACTGAGGATAGAAGACAATAAGCGGTAGAGTCGCTGGGTTTTCTTCGGAAAACGTAGTAGGGGAAATATTTCTCAGTATGTTTCATAGAATCTACTATTGAATTATAGATTCTAACTCTGATTCCTAAAACTAACATTAGTTTTGTATAACCAATGTGAAAGTGATTGATACGGAGGAGCTCAGCAGAAAGCTCAGTGCCTCGCTTTTATAATAAGGCTTGTCCTAAAACCATCCAATGTGGGAACTACCACGAAAATTTAATGAGATTAGAACTACTTGAAAGTTCGCGAACTGTCAAATGAGACCTAATTTGTAGGAACTACTATATTTTATTAAAAATTTCTAAAGAATGATCGCCTAAAATTCTTTGAGATAAGTTCTAAATTAAAATTTAAGATGATCTATTATATTAAGTTTATTGAATTCAATTTATTGGCTAAAGCATTCTATTTTGACCCAGAACGGTGATCCATAGAGAACCGTTCTGCTGAGTTCAGGAAATGATCAATTCAAATATGTACCTTATTCTCTAAGGATCATTCGGCAGAGAGAAATATTGAGTGAGCGATCGATTCACCAGATTTTCAACCATTGAATTCACGTTAGGCTATATTCTAAATTGCGAATGTAGATAAAATGGTTTGGATTTCTGTGGAGCAAGTCTTCTGTCTATGAAGAGTGAAATAAAGTTCGTTCACTTTTGGACGTTATAACTTAAATCCGGTTCCAATCATAAAGATCGGTTCTTGAAAATGATAAGAATTTACGGACCCAACTAAATCCGTTTTTCGAAATTGTAGAGCTGCGTTAAAAAAATAAAGATCCGATTCCCATTGAATTCCGGTTCCGACTAAAAGAACCGTTTGAGTCAATGGTTTAGAGTAAATTCCGTTTTCGTAACTTTTTCCAAAGCCAAACCCACCTTGAACAAACCAAAAAAAAGATTCTGAAATTGGAATATAATATTTTACTCCCGGAGAAAGCGAAAGTGTTTCTATGGAAAATTTGCCACTACTCTGGGTAAATTTTCCGTCCAATTGATTGGTCAGAAACGAACTTAAGGAAATAGAAGAAAGAGTTTGATATTCCTGAGTTGTATTTAGAGCAATGTATGTATTCATTCCGATCAAAGGAGAGATACGTTGATCGGGAAAAGAATAAGAGTTTTGTTCCAGTCCAAGTGAAAAACCAAAGTTCGATTTGGTGGGACGATATTCTCCGTTTAAAGAAAGAGTTCGAACGTTTACGGTATATCTCCTTTCGAAATACGGATCGATATTGACCACGTTCGTCCTGACATCCGTTAAACTATATCCACGATTAAAATTAATCCCTTCCGAAACTTTGGTATTCCACGAGGAACCGTTCAAAGAAAAGTAGAATTTTTTAATATTTATATATTCTTTTTTCTCCTCTTGGACGACTTCGGATTTTTTGATTTCGGAAACTAGGATTTTTTCAACTAAGGTTAGATCGATTTTTTCGATTTTGCCTTTTTCGTCTTGGACCAATACGTGATCCTGTCGCAGTGAGGTTTTGACGTTTTCAAACGTTTGGCCGTCTTTTAAGATGATTGTATCTGCGGAGATTGTTCCCGAGTTTGGTAAAATATGAAAACAAAGAATTATTATAAAAGCCCCAATTCTTTGTATATTTCTATAAGGCATAACTTATATAAAACAATTTAAAATGAAATCGATTCAACGTCTTTGGACAAAATTACTCTTTTTTTACCTTCGATTTCGATGATATATCTATCTTCGTATTGGATCAGATTTCCCTTCAATTCGGAACCGTCCTTTAGTTTGATCGTTTTATCTCCTAAGCGAATGGGCTCTTCCTTTTTCGATTCTATCTTTTTTTCTACTTTAGGAATTGGTGATATGATTGGTTCCATTTTTTCTTTTGGAAGTTCTATCGGTTTAGGATTTTCAACGTGGCTAACAAACGTTTCCAGTTCTTGGATGTCTTTTTTTTCTAATACGGTTGTTTTTTTGTGCGAAGCCGTTTCTACGATCGTTTTCTGCATTTTTTCCAAAAGAAGGAACATTTCATTTGGATTTGTTTGTTTTTCATTTAGAATAAGAAGTGGGTTTTGAACGGAATCTTTTTGAAAGAATAAGGATTTTGTTTCCAAAGAAGAATTGGAAAGTTTTTCCGAAGAAATGTCGTTCCAGATGCTTTCATATTTTGTTTTTTGTTCTGGATATTTATCTAACGTATGTTTTACGGATTTTTCCATTTGTTTGTCCAATAAGAACGGAAGTAAATAACGAACACCCGATCGGACTTCTGCCGATCCGTCCCAAACGTTGATTTTATAACGTTCTTCGGAATTTTCGATCCATACCTTGGTTCCAGTGAGTTGGATTTCGGTTCCATTCAAATAAATTCTAGTTTGTTTTTTATTATCTGTTAGAGTTTCGTTTAATAATAGATTTCCTTTTTGTACAAATATAGATAAACCGTTTATTTTTGATTCTTGAACGGTTTTAGGCAATTGTAAAATTCGAACTTCCGAATTTGGAAAAATTCTGAAATGAATCTGGCTTTCTATCTTTACGTCGCAAAAAGAATTTTGATCCGGTCGAATCCAATCTTTCTGTAGTGTCTCTATATTACACGTTCCACTGGCTACTACGAGAAGTTGTTCATCTTTTTTGAATATTCCTAATTGAAAAACTACGGATAAAGAAACGATTAAAGAAATAATCGCAGCGATCGCTAGAAATTGATTTTTAAATTTTCCGGGAAATAAACTGATTTTAGAAGAAGATTTCGAAGACTCAATTAGAATTTTCTCAAGTCCAATCTTATGTTGTTTTAGACCAGCTTGTATTTTTACATAGTTATCGTATCTTTTTTTAAATTCTGGATGAATCGATATGATTTCGTTTAATCTTTTTTCTTCTTCCGATTCTGTTCCGCCGAAAAGAAACAGAGACATTAGTTCTTCAAACTCTTCTTGTAGATCTTTTTTTTCCATAATTATAAAACCACTTTTCTTCTTTCTAATTCTTCTCTAAGTAGATCCAGCGCTTTTAATAGTTTTCTGCTGACGGTTCTTGTTGATATGTTTAACGCTTGTGAAGTTTTTTCTAATGTATAATTATTGATTTCTTTTAACAAAATAATACTCTTTTCAGGTTCGGGTAAAGAGGAGATAATCTCCCTTAATTCTTCCTCTACAATTTTTGATTCTATGTTTTGAATAAAATCATCCTCTACTTGGAGAGATTCTATAAAAACTGCGTCTCCTTCTACGATCATATCTTTCTTTTGTTTTTTTCTATATGTGTAAAAAGTATTCTTTGCAATCGTCGCCGCCCAGGTATAAAAACTACCTTTTTCCGGTGAGAAGTTCGAAAAGGATTTATATAGATTTAAAAAAACTTCCTGAGCCACATCCTCCACTTCTTCCGGATCGCTGGAAAGAAATCGAATCACCTTGTAGATAGAATCTTTATAGTTTTTATAAAATACTGAGAAATCGTGATCCTGACTTAATTTCATTACCTATGCTCTGTATAAGAATTCAAACATATTCAGGAAGTTATTCCTTAAAAAGTTCGATTCGGTTTTGCCTATTGAAATAAAAGGAGTTGCCCCGAATAGAAAATTTTCAAAATACAAACGATCAAACTATAAACTTTATAAAAATCTTTTTTCAAATTGAATTGTATATACAAAGTCATTTGCATATAAACCCCTTATAAAATCGATACGAGAAAAAATCGTTTTTTGAATTCTTTCTCGTATTTTTTAATTACCTATATTAGGTTTTGCAGATCCTTTTTCATTTTAACGAACTAGTACAGTCGGTAAATGAAAGATCAGGTTTCTTCTTGCGGTGTTTGTCAAATTGTCTTCTCCGCTGGTTGCGTTCGGTCTGTCCGCCGCGTCCAATTGCGGAGAGAATACGTTATCCGCTGCGGTTGAATCCCAGAAGAGCGTTTTGTCCACGGAAATATCGAACGAAAGATTCATTCCCACTGGTGACATTTCTGAATTCTTTTCACCTTTTGCTGTGTTTATGTTTGTAATCAAGATGTATGGGGTTGTGGCGCTCAAGTTACTGACCGAAGCAGGCACTTTAAACTTGAGTTTTTGGGCCGCATTGTAAAATACCCCGGGAGCCGATGGAGGATTTAAAAAAGAGCCGGGATCTGTTGTAAACTGAGCTTTGTAATTGATATTGGGAGTAAAGAAAGCTCCAGAACCGGCATAAATGAGTGCTTCCCCAATGGAACATGTGGTTCCCATCGGAAGAGATTCTCCCTTTTCCAAAACCATTTGAGGGAAGAACGCACTTGCCGAGTTTGCGAAAGAAGCAGGGCAACCGTTTTTCCATATTTTCGTAATTACATCTCCTCTTACGATGTCCGTATCCAGATGATCTCCAGCCAAAGGATTGAGAGCTAAGTCTACATAACGGTATGCGTTTTCAGGAACATCATTCGGATTAAAGTAATAAGAGAAAGATTCTATTACAAACCCAATTCGATCGTAATCCTGAATCTCAGCTGCCGGTATCGGATTGATAGGGATCATGCCTTTTTCCTTACCTTTCAAGGCAATGATCGCTGCTCCGCCGGAACAAGGTCCAAAATCAACTCCCGGAGGTAGATTGCTTGGAAATTTATATGCGATAAAACTTGCATTATCCAAAGTTTCACTTCCAACCGCTGGTCCACCTTTTGCAACGGATTTGTAAGCAAGTAGTTGGCAAAGTTCCATAGAAACAGCTTCCGGAGTTATGAAGTGATCATTGAAACCGTCTGCTGCTCCGTCTCCATAATTTTCAGGATTGTCTCCTGCAAGGTCTGTAAGTAAAGCTGAGTGTGGTAACATACTAAATTGTCGTGAGTTCGCGTTTGCGGAATATGCATTAGCTAAAGCGCTCGTCGTGGAGAGTTGAAATTCTGCAGTGCTTCCCCCCATCAGACTCAAAGCCAACAATAATTCTAAGGTATCGTCCTTATCTTTTTTACAATTCGTAATTAGAAACAATGCCGTAGTTGCGAAAATCGCGATCTTCAACATTCCCCTTTGAAATTTATTTTTATTTTGTTTCATCGTATTGAACCTCCAATGAAATCACGAAAGAAACATAGAAAGGGATGAATGTGAGTGAGACAGACTCACCGAAAAAAATTGAATTTTTTTAAGTGAGATGTCTCGAATTTAGTCATTGTAAAGTGTTAAAAATCGGAAAATGTGGGAACTCATACAAAGTCCAAAGGTTTTAAAATCACCTTAAAGATTTACTACTCGGGCGTATGAATTTTATTCTGAGATTGTTTCAAAACTAAAAATATGGGATCTCATACAAAAACTAACGATTTCAAATTACATATAATTTTTTGAGAATTTCTGCGTCTTTGTAAAATCGCCCATTCGTTTTCTGGTACTATTTTCATGTTTCCGAGTACAATTGTGGGAACTCACATGTTTTTTCGAAGATTCAAAGATGGTTATTCTAAAGTTTTGGGTGAATTTTTAAAAATATGAGTTCCTACATTTTAGAATTTGTTCGTAAAATCGTGATTTGCTGGAGTTCCCACAGATTAAGTCTCATTGTAAATCTTTAAACATTCATTTTTTGTAATTAGAGCCGGAGTTCCTACATTTAAAGTTTTACCGTAGATCTGGATTTGTAATAGTTCCCACAGATTAAGTTGTATTTTAAATATTAGATTTGTTGAAAAAATAATTTTCTTTTATTTCTTATTCATTCAAGTGAACGAATTTTGCCGTTTTACTAATGTTAGATATGAAATCTCCAACAAACTCTATTCATTTTTTATAATTCGATTTGTTGGAGTTCCTACATTTAAAGAATTGAACTGTAAAATTCAGATCCCAATTTTTTTCAGAATTATGAGTTCCTTACGCTGCATTCACGTTGTTTATCTTTTCTGAAGGAATCTGAAAAGTCATTCATACCTCCTTTTTTAGAAAACGATCCTTTATTTAATGAAGCACTCGATTGGTATGAGGAAGAATTCAAAAAAGTTGAGCAAATTTTATATTAGAGTTGTTGAAAAATTCCATAGAGGCGATTTACAAAACTGCTTCAATTGACTATTTCATAAAACAGAAACAAGATGGAGAATTATTTTTTCAATAACTCTATTATTCTGAAGATAACTTTGGAGAGTAGCCGTTTTACGAACCAGATTTATACAGATACGCGTTAGACGAAACTATATCTAAAGAATCATTAGAAATTTCTTGAATGGCTTTGGATAAAAGATCCTTCGAATAACCGGAATACATTCCTTCCGTAAGAATTTTTCTAAAACTGCGAGCTCCTTTTTCTCCGTGAAACAACCCTAACATATGTCTAAGTGCGTGGTGTGGTTTTCCGTTTTTCTCTTTTAAGATTACTTCTTCTATATAATCCTTCATTCTAAGCAAAATTTCTCTCCTACTTAAAGGAGGTAAATTTTCCCCAAAAAACAAAGAATCTACTTCCGAAAAGAGATAAGGAGTTTCGTATGCGGCTCTTCCGATCATCACTCCATCGTTTTTTTCTAGTCTTTCCCGAATTGAAGTAATAGTCCGTATTCCTCCATTGATTTCTATCAAAAGATCCGGAAATTCCTTCTTTAAAGATTCAACGTACGTATAATGTAAAGGAGGAACCTGACGATTCTGTGCGGGGGTAAGTCCTCCTAAAATCGCGATTCTTGCATGAACGATAAATCGTTGAACACCCGTTTGGCGAACACATTCTATAAATTTACATAGGTCTTCAAAAGTTTCCTTACCTGGAATTCCAATTCTACATTTTACGGTTATAGGAATTGAAACGGAAGTGTCCATTGCAAACGTCAATTCAGCAACCTTTTCCGGAGTTTCCATCAAACAGGCGCCGAAGTTTCCTTCTCTTACACGATCACTTGGACAACCTACGTTCAAATTGATTTCGGTATATCCATAGTCTTCTCCGATCTTACAAGATTCTGCAAGTGCTTTCGGATCGCTTCCTCCTAGTTGAATTGCAAGAGGTAATTCTTCAGGGCTGTAGGATAGAAGTTTGCGACGATCACCGTGAAGTACGGCTCCGGTATGGACCATTTCCGTGTATAAAAACGTATGTTTAGAAATCAGTCTTAAAAAATATCTAAAATGTCGATCGGTCCAATCCATCATGGGAGCCAACGAAACCGGGTATCGTTTTGGAATTTTACCGTATTTCTCTAACATAAAGGAATTGGATTACCAGAATATTGTTCCGAACCCTTCAGTCAAGAACCCTCTCAATGATAAAAAACTTTAAAGAAATAAAAAATAAATTTAAGAACAATAAAAGCAGACAGGTTTGGGTAAGAATTCTAAAATGAATTGTAAAAGAATATCAATAAAATATGAACCTTTTTGAAGATCAAAAACAGAAAACATTTGTATCAAAAAAGATTGTAGTTCTATCGATATGGATTTGTTGTATGAGCTCTTGTAAAACGATCGAGTCTTTTTTTGAAAGTGTAATTCTTACCGGAGGAGTGGATAACACTCAGTTGAATTTTTTTACAAAATACAATTCTCTTGAAAATTTCGTAAGAACGAATGGAGGTACTAAAGTTTCGGACAAAAATGATCGTATGGTCAATGATGACTCTGTAAAATCGGTAGCGTTTTATACAATCGGATCCATACCTCGAAGATTACCCGGTTTCCCGTTTAAGGGTTATTTTAAATTTTTAAATTATTTTGCTTATAGTTTTACGTTAACTTCTCCTAGAACTTTTCGAGGAAACCTTCTTAATTTTCCGGATGATGGAAGAGTTTATTCTAATCTAACAGAACAAACCTTGTATGGTGTATATCCCCTTCCAGAACCATTTGCAAGAAAAATGGAATACTTATATATAGACTATCAAGCTTACACAACTCTTTATTTAGGGTTTTGGGAACTTCAAAATTGGAATTTAGGAGTTGGAATTAATCTAGGTTACAGTATTTACGACTTCGATGTTTTGGAAAATGGCTTTAGAATTTCATCTACAAGGAACCAGAAAAGGGCAATTGCAGGATTTAAAATATTATATGAATATAATATAGGTCGTTTTTTACAAGATACCATTTTTTATAATTTATATCTATACTTAGAAGTATCAAGTATTGGAAATAACGACAGTAATGATAGTAGGGACTTGTTCAGTTTTGGTAACTTTTCCAAAACACCGATTACTCAAACAATACCGAGCACTAATGGGGAAGGTCATCACGATCTTTATCTAACCATGAATACTTTGCGAATTGGAGTTCGAAAAGAAATTCAACTATCCAGTTCCAACTCCGAAGATTTGTTTCGCAAAGAAAGTGGTCCAGGAAAAGAATCTTCTCCGCCAAAATCTACGGAACCCCTGCCTCCGAAAATCTAATGCTCACTTGGAAAAATAATCTTACTCCTGTATCAGAACAATTTGATGATATTTATTTTTCTCCGGAAAATGGATTGGAGGAAACCAAACACGTTTTTATTAAAGGGAATGATCTTTATAATAGATGGAGAAATTGGAATATTCAGAATGCGTTTTGTATCTTAGAATTGGGTTTTGGCACAGGGCTTAATTTTTTAACCACCTGGAAAGAATACTTAGAATACAAAGATCGGTTTAGACTACATTTTATATCCATAGAAAAATTCCCACTCAATCGAGAGGA
The DNA here is from genome assembly GCF_900156205.1 of Leptospira interrogans. GTDB lineage: Bacteria > Spirochaetota > Leptospiria > Leptospirales > Leptospiraceae > Leptospira > Leptospira interrogans. The sequence goes on along the minus strand of NZ_FTNA01000007.1, from coordinate 7,572 downwards.
GATTTCTAAAGCGCTTTCCATATTTTCGGAACTTGTGGAAATTAAAAAAGAATTTCTATCCTCATACCAAGATTTAATTCCAGGAATGAATTATTTTCAATTTTTAGGAGGGAAAATTCATTTTTCTCTTTTTTTGGGTGATGTTTCAAGTGCGTTATGCGAAATATCTGGAAAAGTGGATGCTATTTTTTTGGACGGTTTTGCTCCTTCTAAAAATCCTGAGATGTGGGATAAGTCCGTTTTAGAAAACTTAAAATACGTTTCCAAAAAAGGAACCACGTTGTCCACATTTACAGTAGCAAGAATGGTTAGGGATTCGTTATCTTTCTCCGGGTTTAAGTTGGAAAAACGCCCTGGTTTTGGAAGGAAAAGAGAGATGTTGATCGGAAGTTATTCCGATTCTTTTTTAGAATCCAATCCAAAAGAAAAACCTTGGTGTAAACGTGCTTATCCGGAATTACAAATCAAAACCGTTGCGATTGTAGGAGCGGGAATTGCGGGAACCACTCTCGCTTATTCCTTATCAAGGCGAGGAATACAAGTTTTTCTAATCGATCCTTCCGGGATTGCAAAGGAAACTTCTGGAATTCCGATGGCTATTTCTCATCCTCATCTCACTAAAATTCCCGGACCTATTAGTCTATTCACGTTACGCGCCTTTAGATACGCCCTTTCCTTTCTTTCTTCATTTGCAGATCAGAACTTTTTTGAAAAAACTGGATTATTTCACAGTGTTACACAAGAGATGGATTCGGAAAGACTTCAAAAGGGTATAGAAAATCATAAACTTTCCGAAGAGATTGTATTTTGGAAACCGATCGCTTCTAAATTTCAGAACGGAGATTTTTTAGAAAACGAACCAGGAGTTTTTTTCCGAAATGGATTTTGGACTCGTCCTGAATCTATCGCAAAAAAATGCGCAGAACAACCGGGGGTCGAATTTATAAAGGGAACCGCAAGTCGTATAGAACAAGACGGGACTTCTTGGAAGTTACTAATTCAAGAATCTGGACACGAAATAGTTGCAAATTCTATTATATTCTGTAATTCTCATTCGATTGGAAAGTTAATCGCTTCTTTATTTGAAGGAGAAGAACCGTTTCCAATTCGAAAAGTTAGGGGACAACTTATATCTTTAAAAGAAACGGAGAAATCGTCTCGTATCTCGAACATTTTATGCGCGGAACATTATTTGACTCCTTCTATTTTAGGAGAACATATTTTAGGTTCGACTTTCGACGAATTTGATTTAAATCCGCTTCCTCAAAAAAAAGATACGGACCGGCTTTTAGAATTTGTTCAAAACAAATATCCAAGTTTAAATTTTGATTCGAGTTGTGTGCTTATCGAAAAAGTAGGATTGAGGGCTCAAACTCCAGATCGTCTTCCAATTTTAGGCCCAGTTTTTGATCCGAGAGAATTTAGAAAAATTTATAAAGAAATTGATTTACCTAAAAATAGAAACAAAAAATTTCCAAATCTAAAAACGATTCAAGGGTTATATGTGTTTGGAGGTTTAGGTTCAAGAGGAATTTTAAGTTCTTTTTTAGGCTCTGAAATTATGGCCTCTTTGATACTAGGAGAACCGGTTCCTGTTGAATCTTCCGTTTTAGAGTATCTACATCCAGCGAGATTTCTCTACCGAAAAGTTCGTAAGTAAATTCGGTTTGTGAAGAAAGAATATTAGATTTTTCTTTAGAATTGATCTCAAAAACCTATAAATGCGGGAACTCTCATAATAGCAAAAAAACGATTCGAGGATCTATATTTTATTTTACTCAAAACTATATAATAAAATACTCAATCGTTTATATTTCAGTCCTAAAGTAGTTAAAAAATAAACTCTTTATCTATTTCATGAAATGGTTGATAGAAGCAGTTTTGTTGATCGCTGTTATGGAATTTTTCAACAACTCTATTAACAAAAAAACTATCCCAAGGTCTATATTTCGTCTTAAGAGACAAAATTTGCGGGAACTACCACGTTTTATTATGAACAATTCTGTTTTGCCGCTTGCACATGAAAAGAATACCAAAAATTAACAGTCGATTTTACTCAAGGATCCAGAAGTTCTCAAAATTGCATCTAACTCGGTTTTTTAAAATAGATTCTAGATTTTAATCTTTGTGAAGGTCCAAAAACTGAGATTTATTTCCAAATTTATACTGTTCTAAACTGGATTTGTAATAAGATTGCCGGTTTTTAAGATTTTATATTAACGTAAGTGAGTTTGGTCATGATTCATTTTACTGAGAGAAATTGGGATCTGAACTTTACAGATCGATTCAGAAAATGTGGGAACTCTCACAAATTAGGATTTTACAAACAAATTTTAAAATAGGAATTCTTCATACTTTTAGAAAATTCTTTTTTTCTCATCTTCTTACGCTGAACTCTTTATGCAGAGCAATCAGATTGAAATTATTTTTGAACACGTTCAAAAATAATGTAGACAAAATATAAATAAAATTTCAAATTCAAAATCGTTAAGAGAGAAATCGATTTATTCTTTCTAAAAAAAGTGTAATTTAGAAATGAATTACATCCTAGTTTTTTCAGAAACGATCGATAAAGAAACGTATTTTTCTAAAAATTTGAATTGAGGGGAATTTTATGGAGCCAGAACCACGGTATAAAATTTTTAAAGCAAAACCCATCGTCACTTTTTATATATTTGGAGTTATGTCTGTGTTGCTTCTGCTTACTGCTCCTTTCTGGGCTTTGAACGGAGAATATGGAACGGTTCTTTTTATTGCATTTCCGTTTTCGATAGGATTATTGATGGAATTTCATTTCCTTTTTATTTTCGCAAAAACTCTAACAATTAAAAGGAAGTTATTATATGTAGGGATTGTTACGATCTTATCTGCTGGTTTTTCCATTTTTATATTTTTAATTTTCGGAAAAGAAGGTTTGATCTGTATTTTAATGGCGTTTCCTATTGCTTTCCTTTTAATCTTTATGGGAGTTTGGATCGGTTCTTATATCTACTTGAAAAATTTGTCCAAGTATTTAGTAGTTTTAATCGTATTATGTTTTAACGTGTCCGCGTATATTTATGATCGAAACGATCGAAATTTAGAGAAACAAAAAGTTCAAACTTCACTTGAAATCAACGCTTCTAAAAAAGAAGTCTGGAATCGGATTATTTCTCCTTTTGAATTTGGAGAGGCGGGAAATTTTTTTCTCCGTAACGGAGTTTCCTATCCAGTTTCTATGAGAATTGTAAAACAAAATGAAAAACTTTTTTTATTTTGCAATTACACAAATGGGACAACATCGGCTAACGTAGATTCTTTCGAGAATCTGGAAAGGTTTTCATTCTCATTTTCTGAGCCGCAAGTAACTATGAAAGAAACGTCTTTGTACGGAGAAGTAGAACCAAAACATATTCGAGGTAAAGTTTGGGCAGTACTCGGAGAATTTCGTTTGATAGAAGTTTCCGAAAATAAAACTAAAGTAATTGCTACGACTGAATACGTAAATGGTCTCGGTCCGAAATTTTATTGGAAATTATGGGGAGACTATTTGATAGACGAAATTCATCGGCACGTTTTAACCAAGATTAAAAATAATATTGAACAAAAATGATCTGTTTTTATTAATTTTTATATATTAGAATAACATAAATTTTAAAAGTAATCCTCGTTTTAGATAGAATTTTAGACAATTTTATTATATAGTTTTGAATAAACGCTTAAATCCTCTAAAATTAAGAGCCAAATTAAAATTGAAAAAAATGATCACATTAAAAATTAAATATATAAATAAAATATGATATTATTAAATAATATTAGAAATCAAAGGAGATTTTTTGACCTTTTTTCAGAAAGTTACGGTTTTATAGAATTTCTCACGTTTGGCTTTGCCAATCGAATTAGAAAACGTTCTCTTACTATTTTGAATCCTTTAAGGAATGATATTATTTGTGATTTGATGTGCGGGAGCGGTCAAAACATTGGAATTTTAAGAAAATATTTCCGTTATGAAAAAATCATAGGTTTGGACGTTTCTAGTCGTATGATTGGACGTGCGCGAGATCGTTTTGGAAATGAGAATATTCTTTATATTACAGAAAACGTTTTGGCTTCTTCTGTTCCTTCTAATTATTGTGATGCGGTTTGTTGTACTTTTGGATTAAAAAGCCTTTTACCTGAACAAAGGAATCTTTTAATTTCGGAAGTATATAGAATTTTAAAACCTTCTGGTACTTTCGTCTTTACAGAATTGTCCAAACCTGCGGGTTTTGTTTATATTTTCTGGAAGTTTTATTTCGTATATTTCCTTCCTCTGATTGGAAAATTATTTTCTTATCCGTTTGTGAAAAATAAATATCTGGCAAATTCAATTTCTACTTTTAATAATATTCTTTCGGATGAACCATATTTTCGTTCTTTGTTTTCTAGAGTAAATTTGTTTAGCTGGTATGGTGGAATTGTGACCGGTGTTTTCGGACAAAAATTTTAATGGTACTTCTCACGGATTCTAAAATATTTTTTTATACTTTCTTGATTAACTGAATATATAAAATATTCTAATTTCTTAAAGTTATAAGAATTATAAATTTGAAATCAAATTCACATTATGAGTACTATAAATTTTTATCACAAAAACCTATTCCAGGACAAAATATTAGGCATTCTTTTATCTAGTTTTGAGTAAAATGAGATAGAAGATTAGAGTTGTTGAAAAATTCTATAGTGGAGTTTAACAAAACTGCTTCAATCGACAGTTTCCATACAACGGAAATCGATGGCGAATTAATTTTTCAACAACTCTATTATACTTGTTTGTTCTGTTTAAATTTTTGCGGTTTGCGATTTTCTGTTTTTGTGGGTATAAACATACTTATGAATACAATTGAACGAGTAAATTTTTTGCGAGAATTTTCTAATTTTCCTTTAAAGACTTTTAGAACTTTTCTATAATATCCTTATAAGGAGTAAATACGATGTCATATATGGCAGTGGGATCTAGACAGATTCTTTTTTCGGATTCGATTGCACCGGCGACAACTGGCTCTTCTCCGAGGGAGATTGTAGCTACTCAAGATAATCAAACAAAAAGTCCGGACGTTTCGGTGGTCTCTCCAGGGTCTCCACCTTCTTCGATCGGTAACAATATAGATTTATATATTTAAATTTTTATGATTCATTTTTTATTTTCTCTAATTTTAATGTCACTCGTAGTGGAGTTTGTTTTTCCACTCATTCATCCTGATTTTCACGTAGTTGGTGGTTGGCTCAATTCTCTTATTGTAGTAGTCGCCTTTGTAATTCTCAATGCAATTCTTAGGTTCATACTAATTGTTATGACTCTTGGAATCGGAATCGTTTTCTATTATCTAAGTTTGGGTCTAATCGGATTGATTATCAATGCTTGGGTGATCTTAATCATCGGCGATTGGTTTCCGGAAACTTTATCTGTGCCTGGGTTTTGGTCAGCGTTTTTAGGGGGAATCCTTTTGGTCTTAGCGAATTACGTAGGAAAAACGGAATCCAAAGAAAGAAAAAAAGAAAAGTTGAATTTTTAAAATCTATTCCAAAGTCAGTTTGTTATTTTTATTTCTTTGAGAATTTGAAAATATTAAAATTTTCAATTAAAAGCAAGTCATTATATCTTTCAAACAATATGTCAGAATGTTTTGTTTCACCAATTACTCGAACATATAAAAAATAGTATCGAAAATTAACGATCAAATGTAGAAGTTTTAGTAAGTGTATTTATTTTTAAAATTTATGACTTTTTTTGAAGTAGATTTTACGTTTTAATTTTTTAGACAAATTGATAGTATTGCTTGAATAGTAATGATAAAATTGAAAAACAAAGCTCTTGACGTCAGTGATGAAAATGATTTATCTATGTAATCGTAGGAAGGTATATGAATCAAAATAAAAAAACAAAAAATAAATGGTTTTTCATTTTTATCTTGTTAGGCGTTTTTTTTATAAATACTAAAATCATAAAATCTCAAAGTGACACTTCTATTTCTACTTTCTGGAAGGAATTTAAAGATGCAGTTCTTAAAAATGATTCAGAAAAATTGGCGAGTTTGTCTCGATTTCCAATTAAAATGCCGTATGGATATACTCAAATTAAGAATAAGAAAGAGTTCTTAAAACGTTATGATGAAATTTTTTCTCGGCAAGCTGATGCAAAAGAATGTTTTCAAAAAGAAAAACAACCGGTTGCAGATTCGGAAAGAACCAAAGAATATATTGTTAGTTGTAAAATGAGAAACGGAGCACCGGACGAAGAGCCTGTTGTTTACGGATTTACATATACTAAAACTGGCTGGAAATTAATTTACCTTGATAATATCAATGAGTGAATGGTTTAGTGAAATTTAAAAGTTTTTGTATGAAATCGTTGTTTTACGATATTACAAAATTTAAAAATCTTTTTATAAAAGTTTTTTAAACTCAAGCTTATTCATTTTATTATATTCTAAAGTACTAAAGTGTTTATTTTATGGCTTTATCTGTGGTCTAAGACAAAAGTTTTGCTGTGGCTATTCAATCGAGTCGTTTGGTAAAAACATTGCTTTGGTTTTTCGAATCAAGAATGAATTAAATTTTGTTCCTTAAATTTAATGAAATTATTTTTATAATTTTTTTGTTAATTTCACTTAGAGCTTGTTTCAAAACCTCAAAGAATTTTACGAGATAATTCTTTAGAAATTTTTAATAAAATGCAGTAGTTCCTGCATTTTTGTGAAACTCAATGCATCGCTTCTATGGGCGGTGGAAACTCAGCGTCTCGCTTCTATAGGCGCTCGACAGGTCGCATGTGGGGATTTACGAATTTTTGGGCACGTCTTAATATCTTTCAATTTTTGTAATAGTTCCCACATTTTAGAAAATCAGAATGTTTTGTTTATCAAATGAATGTAGGAGCTATTACCAATTTTAACGGTTGAAAAACGGTTTAGAAACTTATAATCCACTTAAGAAGACGTAATTTGTGGGAACTACCATGATTTTATTACTAATCTTTATAAAATTACTCGGAACTATATAATAAAATGTCAATCATTTACGCTTCAATAGTTTAAAATTTTGTGTAAGAAAGATTAGGGGAATTCGGACTGCACTTTCAGTTCTGGTCAATGAATTGCATATAGGAAACATTATACAACAATCGTCTTTAGTTTCAATATAGAACGCGACCCATAGAGAACCGTTCTGCTGAGTTTTTCGAACGGTGATTCATAGATTAGTATGTTTCTTGAACGTAAGACAAGTCGAAGTGTGATACTCTTGAATCGACGGAGTCAAGAAGGCCGGTGGCAGATTGATCGCTCTCTTGGGGCTTTGTAAGACCCCGTTTCATAGATGAATCCAAATCGGCCACCGCAAACCAAAGTGTGGCGACTCAACAAAGTCGACCGCGTAGGAAACTCAACATCTCGCTCTTTACGAATCGCTCGATGGGAGTGCTGGTGTTATCACCCGACTTTGTTAAGTCCTTCCGCCTCTTTCATTTTAGGAGAAAAGAAATGGAAAGTCAAGAAGTCAAGTATGTAGGAGTCGATTGTGGAAAGAAAAGTATAGAGGTTGTTCGAATCAATT
>NZ_FTNA01000019.1:63260-85680 GCF_900156205.1 Leptospira interrogans | reverse complement strand
GGGAAAGCATGGCCGCAAACTTTTTTAAGATCGCGTTCTCATCCTTTAATCTCAGATTCTCTTTACGAAGTCTTTTCAATTCTTCGCTTTCCTTTAGCTGTTTATCCGGAAGTGGTTGCTCTGTTTCCTTCTTTTTCAAATGCTCGGCCTTCCATTGTCTCAATACAAAGTAGCTAACTCCTAAGGACTCTGCTACTTCTTTTATTGTAAACGATCCGTTTAACGTCCGGTTTACCGCTTGTTCCCGAAACTCCGGCGAATATTTTCTTCTTCCTTTCATTCTCACCTTTTACCTCTATTCTTGGAAAAAAAGGTGTCTACTTTTATGTTACTAGGTCAGGTAGATTATCCTTTGGTTCCGATCCCGGAAGGCCGTCAGGTCCAGCAGTTGGGATCGGAAAGAAGGGATGATTATCTATCTCATCAGACTTATCCCAACCGAAATGGAAATAAGTTGTTTCCTATAGCACACGAACTACTAAGCAAACAGACTGAAGTAAAGGTCCCTCAAGATCTGAACTTAAGTATTACAAATACTTTCACTCCTTTCGCATCCACGAAGTCATCTTCCCAATCACCCTCACGTCCTAAACCACTGACAGAAGAACAACTGAAAGAGAAACGCAAGAACCCAGCAATCAACATCGACTTCTTTACTGGACTGACTAAGAAGATCCTGAATGATTTCTACCCGAAATATTGTCCCAACTGTCCAGGCAAACTGCTGACTAAGGAAATCTCAACTCAACCTGAATTGATCCGTTGTGAGGGATGCAGATATCTGACTTCCCGAATTAGTTATACTCCATTGCATCACTTCAAATTACCCCTCTGGATGTTTGGATATGTCTTCCTAGAAAGTATGATTCAGCACCCAAAGGTAGTTACCTCAACTGAGATCAGCAAGAGACTGAGAATTTCTTACAAGGGCGCGGCAAGCTTAAAGAAACGATTTCAAGTCTTTGCCTCACAGCAACTTCCTAAATATCAGAAGCTAACATATGATGCACTCGACAGAGAGTTCAAAGACTTTTCCCTTCCACCTGATGAAGATACTGATATTACAGAAATCATGGAAAATCGTCCATATGTATGCGCTGATACAGTAGTTTTGTATTCAGCAAGTCAGAGAGCCAATCAGGGACGTAAAAGATACAGACATGCTGGTTCAACCGCTTCAATCTATCTCTCAGACAAGCTTGGAGGAAGGCAAGTTGGAACCTTGGCTCATACAATTGCTGTGAAGCAAGGTCCTGTGTTCTTTCACTCTGTTCCGAATCAAAAGATGAACACGTTAGGTCCCATCATCCAGAATCACCTACCTTTACAAACTCCCTTGATGACGGATGAAGGGTATCCTTGGCTTTGGAACATCTACAAAAGCCACAGAAGTGTAAATCACTCAGCTCACTCTAAAGATGCTCGTTACAAATGGGCAAGAAACAGATGGAGTAAAAATGGAGTCCACAACCAAGTAGCCGAAGGCAATCACAGACTTTTGAAAACAGCATTCTCTTCTTACTGTTACATTCGTCCTGAGAACTCTACTCGTTATCTCAACGAATTTAGTTTTTTAAAAAATGCTCATGTGTTTGGGTTGGATGTGATTTGTGAGAATGGAAGTGTTGGCGCTAGTGATGATGTGCGGATGGTGCTGTTGTTGGTGAGACGAAGAGATGTGGTAGATTATCCTTTGGTTCCGATCCCCGAGGGCCGTTAGGTCCAGCAGTTGGGATCGGAAGGAAGGGATGATTATCTCAGTACTTCGTTTATCAATTTTCCAAGTAAACTATCTTGAGTTTGAACCGTCTTTTGATTTGCTTCATAAGAACGATTGACTTCGATCATTTCGACCATTTCGGTAACAACGCTCACGTTAGACGCTTCGAGATAACCCTGTAAAACGGAAGGTTCGTCCTTAAGATCAAAAGGAACCGGTTCCCCGGACTCTGGGGTATCGGCATAAAAAGAATCACCTTCTTTATCAAGATGACGTGGATTTTCAACCGTACGAATTTTGATTTTATCCAATAATACAGGAGTTTCGAAACGATTCTTATCGATGGAAGTTCCGTTCACAGGATCGTTGCCGATTTCTCCGTTGATCCAGACTTCGCCGTTTTCCTTAATCAAAAAATTTCCTCTTGCAACTCGGATTGGGCCGTTCTCACCTAACAAAGGAAAACCCTGTGGAGTGACAAGAAAGCCGTTGGTGTCCATCACGAATGCACCGCTTCTGGAAAGTCTTTCGCCTCTGTTTGTCATAACGGAAAAAAATGCTGGATGTTCGCTACCGGGTTTGTCTTGAAGCATCAAATCAAAAGGATTTTCTGTTTTTTTGACGGCGCCTTGTTCGAAACGAGTATAAACTTCGTTTACTTCTCCGCCTAACCCTAATTTACCGATTACAGGCGCAGTATCAAAGGAACCCATAGGAACCTTACCAACACCATCCTCGTCGAAACGGTGGAGCAGGAGTTCGGGGAATGTTTTAAAAATTGTGGTGTCTCTTTTAAAGGCGGTCTTATCGACGTTAGCGAGATTGTTCGAAATCACGTCCATTCTAGTTTGCTGGATAATCATCCCGTTTGCGCCTGTATAGATTCCTCTAAGCATATACTTCTCCTGAACATTTTAAAGATCGGAAATTTTTTAAAATCACATAACAATTTTGAAGACATAAATGAGAGAAATTAGGAAGAAATTACTGATCTCAGCAGAATTACTTAGATTCTGTTAAAAATTCCAAAGAATTTGAACGATAATTATTTAGAAATTTTTAATAGAACGCAGTAATTCCTACAAAACCGTATATTTTGGTAATTTGCGAACTTTCAAACAGTTCTTAATATGTTAAATTTTCGTATGAGTTCCCACATTTTGAGATTTTGGCACTGGTTCTAAAAACGGTGTGGTTTGTGGAAATTTACACAGAAGTTTCAGTTAAAAATACAAATTTGAATTAAGAAAATCTTAAAGAATAAAAAACTCAATGCAAACGAGGACAGTAAGAAGTGCTCCAATTTTTTGGGAATTTAAATTCAATGTTACTTCCTGGGCTCAATGAAACTCAATGCATTGCTCTTGAATGCCAATCTAAACACCAATCCATAAAAGTGTTTGCTAAATCCAAAGAGGCATTCGCTAAGATTTAAGGCCCGCTTTGTAGATTGTGTTTTAGAGTAATATAATAATTGTTTTCACGACTTACGTTAAAAATTAATCGGCAAAAATACGATTTTTGTGGGAACTCTTACATTTGATAAAAAATAAGATTCAAAAATAATTGATTCTAACGTGAGTTCGCCGTAAGGAATTTATGATTCTGAAAAAAGTTGGAATTTGAACTTTACAGATCGATTCTTTAAATCTGGGAACTACCACAATTTATAAAATAGAAGTTTATAACAATTCAATCTGTCGTTATTCAAGTGTGGAACTACCACAAAACTTAGGTTTTTTTGTAAAATGATGTGGGAACTACTGCAAACCACGATTTTACAAACGAATTCTAAAATTGTAGAAACGTATACTTTTAGAAAATTTTTCTCATTTTTTGTAGGTGAAGTCACATTAAAATAGAATAATCTAAATTCTGGCTTTTAAAACAAAGACCCAATTCTAAATTCAAGGACTCTATGTAGGATCAGTAGGAAAAATTCGCTCTTATGGATTTTTTTTACCTTTGAGTGTAATGGATAAATTACAGTTTTCTAAAGAACTTCCAGTCTTCAGTTTAAAATCTTGTTTTAATTCCGAAAGAACTTTTTCTTGAAGTTTAGAATCCAGACTTATATCGTAGATTTCTCCCGTTTTTTCGTCGATCGCGTGATGATGATGGATTACGTTTGAGTCATATAAAGTAATTCCAGATTTTAGTTCTAAAAGATTTACAATACCTTTTTCTGCAAATAGTTTCAAATTATTGAATATAGTGGCACGAGAAGCGTTTGGCATATGTTCATTAATCAACTGAAAAACCTGATCGGCGGTGAGATGTTGAGGTTTAGAAAGTAATAGGTTTGCCATTTGTAATCTTTGTACGGTGACGTTGATTCCTGCATCCTCTAAAATTTTTTTGCTTCTTTCGTAAGAATCCTTCATACGATCATTTTTTTACAGGGTTAAATTTTTGTCTATAATTTAGACCTATTCTAAAAAAAGACTTGGACTAATCTGTTTTAAATGTAAACTTAGTCTAAATTAAGAATAGATTTAATATTGAATGAAATGAGTTGAATTATAAATTAATATTTAAAATTATAGATTAATATTTCAAATAAATGGTGTTTATGAAATAAATTTTTAATTTTAAAGAATTTGAGAAATTTAAGCTCTTTTTGTTAAAACAGAATATGAAAGCGATTCTAAAAACAAAATGAGATCATTTTGTTCGGTCCATTCTAAGGAGTGGAATCATTTTACAAAATAATCCATTTCAGAGACAGTTTCGACTCATGAAAATTTGATATTTGAGTAAAGCCGCTTCAAAACGTTTTTAACTTTCTTACAAGGGAGTTTGTAGAATCGGATTCTTTTTAAATGAACTATAACTGGATTGGGGTGTATTACACAAACGATGATTTATGGATCAATCAACTGAAATTCAAGGAAAGAATATTTCTGATAAAACGATTCCGAAATTTTCCAAAACCTGGATTGAGTATCAAAAAAGTATGCAGTTGGAAAATCCATGTTTTGATTCTGCAAGACGTGGGGATATAAATGCTCTCAAACAACAAATTGTTTCTTTGAAACACTTGGACGAAAAAAATCGAAAAGGTCACACCTTATTGATGTTAGCTGCTTATAACGGGTGGGAGGAAGCAAGTCAATTTTTGATTTCTCAGGGTGCGGATGTAAATTCTACGGATCAAGAAGGAAATTCTATATTGATGGGAGCAGCTTTTAAAGGTCACGTAAGGATTGTGGAAATTCTTTTAAATGCTGGAGCTGATAAGAATTATAAAAACTCAAAGGGTCAGGATGCATTTCAATTTTCTAATATGTTTGGTAGAACGGAAGTAAGTAATCTTTTGAGCGGATCTAAATCTTCTCGATTGAAAAGGTTCTTAACTTTTTTCAAATCTTGGATCTTATATATCGTTCAATTTACAAAAGGAGAAAAATAATGAGTAGAAAAACCCTTACTACAGCTGGAGGTCATCCGGTTTCACAAAATCAACATTCTTTAACCGCCGGACCTCGAGGGCCGGTTTTAATTCAGGATACACATCTGATCGAAAAACTGGCTCACTTCAATCGAGAAAGAATTCCAGAGAGAGTAGTTCATGCAAAAGGTGCTGGGGCTTATGGAACTCTGACCATTACTCAAGATCTTACAAAATATTCTAGAGCTTCTATCTTTTCCAAAAAGGGAAAACAAACTTCTCTTTTTCTACGTTTTTCTACAGTGGCAGGGGAAAAGGGTTCTGCGGATACGGAAAGAGATCCGAGAGGTTTTGCGGTTAAATTTTATACGGACGAAGGAATTTGGGATCTTGTAGGAAACAATACTCCTGTATTTTTTGCTAGAGATCCTTTGAAGTTTCCTGATTTTATACATTCACAAAAAAGAGATCCTGTCACCGGTTATAAAAACCCAATTCGTATGTGGGACTATTGGGCTGGGTCTCCCGAGGCATTTCATCAAATCACCATTCTTTTTGGAGATAGAGGAATCCCGGACGGCTATCGTTTTATGAACGGTTATGGAAGTCATACTTTTGGACTTTGGAATTCTAAAGGAGAACGTTTTTGGACTAAGTTTCACTTTAAATCTATGCAAGGAATTAGGAATCTAAGTATGGAAAAAGCATCTGCGTTAGCCGGAACTGATCCAGATTACGCGACTAGGGATTTATTTGAGGCGATTGAAAGAAAGGAATTTCCAAAATGGAAGTTTTGTGTTCAGATCATGCCTGAAAAAGAAGCTACAAAATATAAATTCAATCCATTTGATCTTACCAAGGTTTGGTCTCATAAAGATTATCCTTTGATAGAAGTAGGGGTTTTGGAATTGAATTCTAATCCTAAAAATTACTTTGAAGAAGTAGAGCAGGCCGCATTTTCCCCTTCTAATATGCCTCCTGGAATTGGTGCTTCTCCAGATAAAATGTTACAAGGAAGATTATTCGCATATCCGGATGCTCATAGGTATCGTTTGGGGATTCAATACCAGCAACTTCCTGTAAATAGACCTAAAAATTCTGTAAACGTTTATCATAGAGATGGTCGTACTCGATTTCAGTGTGACGGAAATTATGATAATTATGAGCCAAACGGTTTTGAAGGACCTGTGCAGGATTCTTCTTATGCAGAACCTCCTTTGAGTATTTCTGGAGATATGGATCGTTATAATTCTCATATAGGAAATGACGATTATTCTCAAGCGGGAGATTTATATAGATTGATGAGTGTTGAGGAAAGGGAAAGATTGACTTCTGCGATCGCTTCTACGATGCATAATCTTCCTAAACCTTTACTAGAAGCCAATCTAAAACATTTCCATCTTTGTGATCCGGAGTATGGAGAGCAATTGGCTGCAAAAGTAGGTCTTGCTCTGAGTCGAGTTTAAAAAAGTGAAAGATAAAATTCACGAATCATTTTTTTAAATACAAATTGAATAAGTTTTACCTATTTAAAAGAGGGTTTTTGGAATAGTTAGTTTTTTATTTTAAAAACAGATGTGAATTAGAAACTTTTCCAAGACCCTTTGTGTTTTTTACGTTCGTCTAATGAAAAGTTATATATCTTTCTGAAAACAAATTTGTTTAGCTCTTTAAATTCAATTCTCTTTTTTAATACATTCTTTTTTTTGAATCTTAACGCAGAAATCTTTTCAGCTTGACTGTTAATAGAAATCGATCAATATATTATCCTAATTTTCATTCTACTTGATCGGAAAGGTCAAGGCGATAATTCAAATGCCATGCTTTCGCGTGTCAGACTCTTTTAAGAATTCGAAATATTGATAAACGATGATTCACATTCTTAAAGCTATTTTAGAACAGGCACACGCAGGATATTGGGAAAAAAATTTTTCTGAAAATAAAAGTTATTTGAGCCCTGGTTGGAAATCTATGTTGGGCTATCAAAAAGAAGAATTGGAGGACTCTATATCAGCTTGGCAGTCTCATATTTTTCCGGAAGATCTAAATCCAATTCGTAACGAATTTGAAGATTATTTAAAGACGGACCTGAGTCAATCATACGAAGCGGATATTCGTTTTTTACATAAAAACGGAAACATCATTTGGTTTAAATGTACTTGTAAGGTAGTAGAAAAAGATTCATTAGGAAAACCGATTCTAATGATTGGAACTTACTTTGACGTTACAAAATCCAAAAAAATAGAATCCGAATTACAACACACCGTTGACCGTCTTGCTCTTGCCACTCAAACGGCGAGGGTAGGAATTTGGGATCTGGATTTTACTTCCGGGAAAATATCTTGGGATGATACTATGTTCGAACTTTATGGAATTACTCGAGAGAAATTTTCAGGAACCGTATTAGACTGGGAGTCTAGTTTACATCCGGATGATTTGGAAAGATGCAGATCGGAATATGCAGAAGCTCTTTCTGGAGAAAAAGAATTCGACACTCAGTTTAGGGTAGTCTGGCCGGATGGTTCCATACATTTTATTAAGGCGATTGCAATCGTTCAAAGAATGGCTTCTGGAAAACCTTTTCGGATGTTAGGAACGAATTGGGATATTACCAAACATAAAAACGCAGAAATTGCATTAAAAGAAAGTTATGAACTGACTAAAGTATTTATTGAAAACGCTCCTTCTGCGATTGCTATGTTTGATACGAACATGAAATATATGGCCGCTTCCCAACAGTGGCTTGTTGATTATTATTTGGGCGGAATAGAAATTATCGGTCGTTCTCATTATGAAATTTTTCCTGAAATTGGAGACGAATGGAAATCGATTCACCAAGAATGTTTACGTGGAAGGGTAATTCGAAAAGAAGAGGAAGCTTTTACCCGTTTAGATGGAACGGTTCAGTGGATTATCTGGGAAGTAAGACCTTGGTATGCTTCTCCCAATGTAGTAGGCGGTATTTTGATGTATACCGCAGATATTACTACTCTGAAACGAAAGGAGTTCGAAAGAAGTAAGTTGGAGGAAATTCTAACCAGGACCAACGAAGCCGCGCAGATAGGATCTTGGGAATTGGATTTAGAAACGAACACAAGAGTTTGGAGTAAGGTGACAAAAGCGATTTTCGAATTGCCAGAAGATTATAAACCGGATGGTAAGGAAGTAGGAAATTTTTTTAGGAATGAAGAAGATAGAAAAAAGTCTGCGGATATTTTGACGGAATCGATTCAAACGGGCAAACCGTTTGACGTCGAAGTGGAAATTTTGACTGCAAAGGGAAATGTAGTATGGACTCGATCAATTGGAAAGCCGGAGTATAAAGATGGAAAGTGTATTCGTGTTTCAGGTACATTTCAGAATATCCAGGAACAAAAATTAAAAGAACTGGCTCTTCAGAGAACTTTAGATCTATTAAATAATCAGAATGAAAGATTATTAAATTTTGCTCATATAGTTTCGCATAATCTCCGTTCCCATTCTGGAAATATATCAATGCTTCTTAAAATTTTACAAGAATCTAAAAACGAATCTGAAAAAGAGAAGATGATACAATATATCGCAAAGGCTTCGGACAGTCTGATGGATACGGTTTGGAATTTGAACGAAGTAGTTTCAATTCAAACGAATAAAAATCTTCAAAATGCTGAAATTAGTCTTAGAGATTATATCGAAAAGGCGACTCAGACGATCGGAGGAGAAATTCAGAAATATCAGGTTCAAATTCATAATTTAGTTTCGGATTCAATTCGAGTTCGTTGTAACGCATCTTATATGGAAAGTATTCTTCTAAATTTTCTTACAAATGCTGTAAAATATAGACATCCGGATAGAGTTCCAGAGATCACTTTAAACGCGGAACGTCAAGAGAATCGGTTGATTCTTAGTATTAAAGACAATGGTCTTGGGATCGATATGAAAAAATACGGAGATAAACTTTTCGGGATGTATAAAACTTTTCACAATAATAAGGACGCTAAGGGAATCGGATTATTTATCACTAAAAATCAAGTAGAAGCCATGGGTGGGAAAATTGAAGTGGAAAGTCGGTTGAATAATGGAACTACTTTTAGAATCATTTTTCTTTGAATTGTAAATGGAATAAAGTAAACTTTGAACGTGGGAACTCTTAACAAAATTAGGACTTCTTTGAATTATTTATGGATTTAAAGTATAGTAATAGTATAAATTGCTAATACTAGAAATTTTGGGATAGACTCTTTGTATAAAAAATTAATTTATAAAAGAATTTGCCACTTGTATTATGATAATTGAATTTACTAAAAATCATTTTTTATTCTTTGGTATTTTCTGTTATCGTTTAAATTTTTCTTTTTAAAAAAATAGTCTATAGTTTTACAAAGAGTTTATTAGGGATAAAACCTCATCAAAATAGGTGTTTCTTGAAGTTGTATTTACATGATTACGAAAAGAAAGTTGGGAATGATCTAAGTTTTTAGAAAATTGTTTGGCTCCTGGGAGTTTAGAAGACATCTTACCGCTTGTAGAAGTCACAATTCCGTCGCTTTTGTTTGTAAAACTAGGACTTCCGTTGGATAAAAAATTACATCCGATAATATAAACGGATTCTGAACCTGGATGATTGTTGCAAACATTCATTTCTCCGTAAAACGCAGTTATCCTTGAATCTTTAGAAGATTCTTCAAGAAGTCTTTCTAAATATGGATTGAACGCTCCGCTGATAAGTTCATTGATCGGAACCTGATAAAACGTGCCTAACGCATTTGTGTAGGCTAAGTCCTTTCCTCCTTCCGTACCGGTTAAGAAGGCCATAAGTTCGCCTAACGTTCCAAAATTTCCTTGGTAACTAGTAGAAGCAAAAGGAGAACCCAGATAAGGAGTTCCTAAACTGACTATAAAATCAATCACGTCTTTTGTATTGTTTGAGTGATAAAGAGCGGATCTACTTACAAGACCTCCCATAGAATGAGCGAGTAGAATTACCTTGTCTTCGGGAGTAAAAACCGAATTGAGTTTATCGATAAGTCTTTTTCCGTTGTTTTCTATATAATCGGAAGTTCGATACGTAAACGTATAAAGCTCATATGAGTTCTGAACCCCCGAAATATTTTGAGAATACATTTCTAATACGTCATCCCAGGTTTCTCTAATATTAGTTACCTTTGCGAGTTTATCCGTGGGGGAATCAGAGTTTTTTTCTTGAAAGTCCCAACCATGAATTAAAACAATTTTTGGTTTATTTTCTTTTGATTCTGAAGTGGCTACAGCAAATTGATCCGCACTCAATTGACTTTTTAAAGTTACAAAGGGAATTGGAATGAACTTATAAAGTTCGTGATTGAATTCTCCCCAAAATAAGACGGTCAAAGTTTTTAATAACTCTTCTGCGGTGTTTTTATTTTTAGAAGGTTTTAGTTTATCCCAAGATGAATTATTACAATAGGAAAATAAACCCAGACAAAAAAAGAACATAAGGAAATAAAAGAAAATTCTAGATGATTTCATGCCCTTTACGAATATGTAAAAAATTAAAAAATCAAGAGATAATTTAGAAATTTATAAGAATCTTAAAATTAACTGCTAATTCTAAGAAGAATTGAAATAAATAAATTTTGAAAAATCCTTTATCAGAGAATTATAAAATTTTCATGATTCGAAAATTTGTAAACGGATCTATCGTTCTTATCTGCACGTTAAAATAAATCCATAGGACGGTTAGACGTTTATTTTTCGAACATACTTAAATTACTGGAATTCGTCTAAAAATTTTATGATAGATCAATACTACTGATAGTGATATAACAGAATATCTAATATTTTGCATTTACTACTCAGACGTATGAAATGATGTTACTGATCTCTATGAGTTTAATTACTGTAAATTTTGTCGCAAAGCCTCGTTTCAGTGTAAAATATTTGATACTTTATTCTATAGTTTTGAGTAAAAATGAACGGTATTTTTTAAAAATATAAAAGTCCTAGTGGAGTTGTGTCAAACTCAGGATTGCTGGCTTTTTTGAAGGATCTTATCACATTCTAAATTTTGAAATAAGCGGTAACTTAGTATTTTTTTCATACGTCTGAGTAGTAAATAGACTTTTGCGATAAGGATTCGTGATGTAGCTCTTGAGTAAAAAATGATTTTTATTAGAATTACTGAATGGTGAATTTGTATAAACTTTTATAAAACTGGATTTTTCTATAAAAAGAATATAAGTTGATTACCACAAATCGCAATTTTATAGATAAATTATGAAAGTGTAGAAACTCAAACGTTAAGAAAATTCTTTCTTTTCTTATCCGAACTTACGATTTACGATTCTATCTAAAACGATCCCAGTGGCAACGGTCACATTCAAAGAAGAAAGATTTCCGTACATTGGAATTCTAAGTACAAAGTCTGATTTTTCCATAAGAATTCTTTTGATACCCTCTCCTTCGTTTCCCATTAAAATTACGAGTTCATTTAGATCGGGTAGTTTAGACCAGTCTTCTGTTCCACGATCGCTTGTAGAAACAATCCAATATCCGTTTTCTTTTAAAAGTTCTAAAGTGTTGGCAAGATTTTTAACTGTAAAAATTTTTAAAAACGAAAGTGCGCCTGACGCGACTTTTTCGACAACAGGAGTGATTCCTGCAGATTCTCTTTCGGGAAGAATGATGTTTGTAACTCCGAAACATTCAGCGGTTCTAAGTATATTTCCTAAATTTCCGGGATCTTGGATTCGATCTAAAATTAAAAAAGCTCCTGGTTTTTCGGAAAGGAATTCCTCTAGATTTTTTTTGTCGAATGTAGTTTGTTTAGAAGGGGCTTTTAGTGCTACAATCCCTTGGTGGTTTCTTCCGGGAACGAGAGAATCTAATTTAGAAACGCTTACTTTATGAACTTGAACAAAGGAAGGTATTTTGTTTAATATTTTTTCTACAATTTCTGTTCCAGGATTTTCCTTTATATACAATTGGATAAAAGGATATGAATGTTCCTTTCCTAGATTGGCCTCCGTAAGTTCAATCAGAGTCCTCTTTCCAAAAATGTATTCGGGCTTAGCTATTTTTTCCTCCAGCGGATTCCTTCTTTTGTATCCTCTATCAAAATTCCTTGTGCTAAAAGTTGATCCCGGATTGCGTCGGATCTTGCAAAATCCTTATTTTTTCTGGCAATTTGTCTTTCTTCGATCAGAGAATCGATTTCCGAATCGAGCAAATCCTTTTTAGATTCAAAATTGAGAACTCCTAAAATACGATCAAAATATGCAAGAATTTGAATATATTCTATTCTTTGTTTGGAATCGGACTGGTTTGTATCCAACAAGGAATTGATTTGTTTTACCGATTCGAAAACAACCGCCAAGGCTTTGGAAATATTTAAGTCGTCTGCCAAAGATTCTTCAAATTCTTTTTTCCAAGTTTGTACAAATGGGATCGAAAATAGAAAGTAAAAATCCGCTTTTATATCCGGTTCTAATTCTAAAATTCGATCTAAACAATTTTGGATTTTACGAATATTTGCGGAAGCTTCAGCGATTCTATCGGTTGAAAAATTTAGCTTAGAACGATAATGAGTAGAGATCAAAAGAAAACGGATCGCTTTAGGATCTAAACCTTGTTGAATAAGATCGCGTAACGTGTAAAAGTTTCCTTTGCTCTTGGACATTTTTTGACCGTCCACGAGAAGGTGCTCAGAATGCAGCCATGTTTTTACAAAAGATTCTTCTGGAAAGGCTCCTTCGGATTGTGCGATTTCATTTTCATGATGCGGGAATAAAAGATCTACCCCGCCGGTATGAATGTCTACTCCACTTCCATATACTTTTCGAATCATTGCAGAACATTCTAAATGCCATCCTGGGCGACCAGTTCCGACTAACGTATACCAAGAAGTTTCCCCTTCTAATTTAGGACTTTTCCAAAGAACGAAGTCTCTTACGTCTTCTTTTTCGTATTCGTCGGTATCATAACGAGTACCTGTTTTCATTCCGGAAGTATCTATCTTACTGAGTTTTCCGTAGTTTTGAAATTTCTGGATCGAAAAATAAAGGCTTTCGTCTTTTTCGTAGACGAGCCCTTTTTTTTGTAGTTTTTGAATGATGTCTACCATTTCAGGAATAGAATCTGTTGCCTTGGGATAGTGTTCTAAAATTTCAGCAGAAACTGTTTTTAAATCTTCGAAGAATGCTTTTGTCCAAGGTGCTGTAAATTCTATGATGCTTTTTTTAGATGCAATTGAATCACGGATGATCTTGTCGTCTATATCGGTGATGTTCATAGTCATATCCACTCCATATCCTAATAACTTGAGGGATCTACGTAAAACATCTACGAAAAGAAACGCTCGTAGATTTCCTATATGAGCAAAATTATAAACAGTTGGTCCGCAGGAATATACGGTTACACGATTTGGATCGGAAGGGGAGAATTTTTCCTTTCTACCCGAAAGTGAATTGTAAAATTGGATTTCTATCATTCGGGAAAGAAAATTTCCCTCACAAATTCCAGGTTGGCACCATTTTGTTTTTCGTCTTTGAAACCTGCTTCGTTTCCTTCTGTAGGATAAACTTGCATTCTTTTGTCGCAGTTTAAGTGATTGAAAAAAGCAAAAATAGATTTAGGATGCGAAATTCTGTCTTCCATTCCAACTGAAACCAGAGTAGGAACTTTGATTTTTTTAGAAAAGTTTATACTATCATAATATGCTAAACTTTTTTTCATTGCGGTTTTTTTGGTTTTAAAGCTGTTGAGCTGGGTATCTATTTCTTTCATCCAACTCTTGTCTAGTTTGAGTTGATTATCGTCTATATGACAAAAATTAGGAGTTTCTAATATGAGTCCTTTGATACGGTTTGTAAAGGCGGCTCCAAAGGCGGCTAGAGAAGCTCCCATCGATTTTCCGGCTAAAATAATTTTATCTCCGTCGATACCGTCTGTAAGTCTTAAAAATTCTACGGCTCGGATTACGTCTAAATATAATCCCTTCATATAAAAAGAGTCTTTTCCGTCTAAACCCTTTGTAAAATAACCGGGGGTCCAATCTGGATCGGGGAGTTCTCCTTCTTTGAGTAAGGGACGAATCAATTGAGAACCGTGACCTCTTAGATCTAAAATGAGCTGAGCGACTCCAGTTTCTGTAAGTCCTTTGATGATACCGGGTCTATCTTTTCCATAGTCGTGAAAATAAACTACTACTGGAAGATCCCCTCTTTTTCGAGGGATGACCAAGGTTCCTGTAAGGATTGCATTTTCCCAAGATTGAAAGGAAATATCATAGATAGTTTCCTTAATAATCGAACCTTTGAGAAGTGCCTTAGATTGTTTTTTAATCGGAAAGTTTTTTAAATCCCGGATTGCCTCGGACCAAAATTCTTCTAGATCACTCGGACTATGAAGCTCCGGATAGGTTTGAAAACATTCGTCAAAACTGATCGCCATCTGGAAACATCGTTTTCACTTTACCGGTGGTGTAAAGTGTTCTTTTGCTGAATAAAGAGTCTGTAATAAAAGTACTGCAATTGTCATCGGACCAACTCCACCCGGAACAGGAGTATAAAAAGAAGAACGATCCTTTGCTTTAGAAATTTCAATGTCTCCTATATTGCCTGGATTGTAACCTGCGTCTAAAAGAATGGCGCCGTTAGAAATCCAATCCGCCTTGATAAATTCAGGTTTGCCTACTGCGCCTATGATAATATCTGCGTTACGAACGATGTCAGGGAGATTCTGGGTTTTAGAATGACAGAGTGTGACAGTTGCATTCATTTCAGTAAGAAGCATCGCCATTGGTTTTCCTAAAATAGGAGAACGACCTACTACTACTGCATTTTTTCCTGCTACATCAATTCCATATTCTTTCAATAAAAGAACCATACCGTACGGAGTACAAGGTAGATAGGTTTCCACTCCCATAGAAAGTTTTCCGAAAGAAAGAGTAGTGACTCCATCCACGTCCTTATGAAGAGCGATCCGATCAAAGGCAGCCCTTTCGTCGATTCCGGAAGGAGTTGGATGTTGAAGAAGAATTCCGTCCACGTTGGGATCTGAGTTGAGTTTATCTATAACGTCTAACAACTCTTTGGTGGTGGTTTGTTCTCTAAGACGGATCATCTCCGAACCCATTCCTACAGAATGACAGGCTTTGACTTTCATAGAAACGTAGATTTCGGAAGCTGGATTGTTTCCCACTAAAATTGTGGCCAGTTTTGGAATTCTAAAATTTTTAGTTTTTCGTTCTTCAATTGCAGAACGAATTTCTTCCTTAATTTTTTCGGAGAGTTTTTTTCCATCTAAAAGAACTGGATTCATACTTCTCAGGATTTAGAGACTGTCTTCTCTGTCAGGTAAAAAATATCCTTTCCGGTGGAATCAAAACCGTAAAATGGGTTCATGTCTGAAACTCCAATTGTAAGTAATCATGATTTAGGAAAGTATGTGGATCAAAAGGTGGTCATCCAAGGTTGGGTGCACGGAATTAGAGGAAGCAACGCTAGACAATTTCTTTCTCTTAGAAACAGCGGAAAAATTTTACAGGTGCTTGCGGAAAAGGAAATTTTAGGAGAAGAAGTTTTTCAAACCGTAAAACATCTTCGTCAGGAAACTTCTGTAACCGTAATTGGAAATTTGGTGAAAAATGAAAAGTCTCCGATCGGATTCGAACTCGTAATGGAATCGATTCAAATCGTAGGGGAATCTGAAAATTATCCGATTACTCCGAAAGAACACGGGATTGATTTTTTAATTTCTCAAAGACATCTTTGGTTACGCTCTTCTAAACAATTGGCGATTTTAAGAGTGAGGGACAATCTTTCTTTTGCGATTCGGAAATACTTTCATGAAAGAGATTTTTTACTGATAGATACTCCGATCCTTACTGGGTCTGTGGGAGAAAGTGCGGGTACTTTATTTTCTACGGAATATTTTGATTTAGGAAACGCGTATCTAGCACAAACGGGACAACTCTATTTGGAAACTGCAATTTTTGCGCATAACAAAGTATTTTGTTACGGCCCTACATTTCGTGCGGAAAAGAGTAAAACTAGAAGACATCTCACTGAATTTTGGATGGTAGAAGCCGAAGTAGCATTCGCAACACATGCAGAAAATCTAAAGTTACAAGAAGACTTTGTAAAAACGGTCATTAAAGAAACGGTTCAAAATTCATTCCAAGATTTGAAAGTATTGGAAAGAGACCCGGCTCCATTACTTGCGTATTTAGAAAAAGATTTTCCGGTGATCGATTATACAAAGGCACTTGAGATTCTACAATCCAAAGGAGAAGATATAGTTTGGGGGGACGATATTAATTCCGAAAGAGAGCAAATATTGACTGTGGAATTTGGAGGTCCGGTTTTTATCCAAAAGTATCCAAGGGAAGCAAAGGCATTTTATATGAAGGTCAACCCAGAAGATCCTAGGACTGTGTTAAACGCGGATTTAATCGCACCGGACGGGGTGGGGGAAATTATAGGTGGTTCAGAAAGAGAGGAGAACTACGAAAATATAGTTCAACGTCTCAAAGAGGAAAAACTTCCCGTGGAATCTTATGACTGGTATTTGGATTTGAGAAAATACGGATCTGTTCCCCATTCCGGTTTTGGTTTGGGCTCGGAAAGATTGATCGCATGGATCTGTGGGTTGGCACATGTAAGGGAATGTATTCCTTTTCCGAGGATGATGGAACGACTTTATCCTTAAAACGCGATCCATAGAGCGTTTTGCTGAGTTCAACGCGATCCATAGATTAGTATGATTCTTGGACGTAAGACAAGTCGAAGTGTGATACTCTTGAATCGACGGAGTCAAGAATGCCGGGGCGGCCTTCACGTAGCCGTTGTTTTCTCAGCTGAGATGAGTATCCCTTATACCCTAGGAGTTATTTTGGCGAATCGCTCGCAAATTGCATCGTTTCCAAGGCTCGCGAACGCGCTTTTCGCTCCAGTCAATAAATTAGAGGAAAAAAATGTGAAACGATCTTTCGCCGTCGGTTACAATTTATTGACTCCGCTGCAATCGCTTTCGCATTCGTGATCCCGATTCACTTTTTTTCAGGATTTTCTGCCTAACCCATCCGATAAGAAACATAGAGGTTATCCTATGGGTCAGAATTTAGCAGTGTCCAATCCGTCTTCTATTGAAGAAACCGCTTGGGAATTATTTGAAACTGGTTCTTATGAAGAAGTAATCGAGATTGCAAAAAAAAATCCGAATCATGTTTTTTTAAATCATTTGAGTGGGATTGCTGGGTTTGAATCTGGCTCCAATTACGAAATCAATTATTTTCTAAAGGGTTCTTCGGTTTTGACACCTCTTTTAGAAGCATATCTTTTGAAAGAATCTGGAAAGTCCAGGGAAGCAGCCAAAAAGTTTTTAGCATATTTTAGGTCTTCTTCGGTTCCTGTTTCTTATTCGATTTTAAAAACAGGGATTTTAGTAAGCGAAGACGCGGTGGATTTCAAAACTGTTTTGGATCTGATTTCCGTTTATAAGATTCGTTTTTCAGACGATTCTTTTTGTAAGTCTGAATTTTTTTCCAACTATCATCTTAGAAATTATAAAGAGGCCATTCAGGTTTTTGCTGAAAATGTAAAGCGACTTTCGGAAGAAAGAGACGTTATGGGTGCATTAGGGCTTGCTTTTGTTTATATGGGAAAATTCGACGAAGCAAAGTCAGTTCTCGAAAAAATTCCAGGTTATGAAGAACTTCCAACATTTGACGAAAAGAAAAAAGAATTTTCAGAAAAAATTGCGAGTATTCCTAAAATGGAAGCAAAACGAAAATCACTTTCGATACAGGAATTGATCGATTTAGGTTTTGCTTATCTTTTTTCAGAAAATTTTAAAAAGGCTGAAGAAGTTTTTAGTGAGTTGGTTGCGGTTCATCCGTAAAAGCTTTCTTTTTTAAAAGAAGTTTAAAATTGGTTCAAGTTAGATAGAATTGTAAAATGTTATTTTGTAGAATCAAAAATTTAGTATGTATGAATTCTCTAAAATATTGATTTACTTTTATTTTTTGAATTAAAGCGGTAGCGACTTTGTCAATTGAGATTTTTAAAATAGACTAATTTCTCGCTCGGAACTATATAATAAAATACCCAGTATTTTACACTTCAGTAATGTAAATTTAGAGTAAGAAAGTTCGGGTAATTGGTGTCGCCGGACTACACTTTTTGTTCCAATCAATAACTTGCATGAAAGAAAAGTAATATTCGTTTTAAGTTATAATTTATTATAGAAGCGAGACGCTGAGTTTGAAAGAGCGTTCTGCTGGGTTTTTCTACGCATCAATTGTTTTCGCAGTGGATTCTATTAGAAATGTATTAATCGATATTTCGTCACAAATATTTATGGATATTTAATTTTATAGAGATCAGTAGTATAGTAAAGTTTTTGCATAAGAATTATTGAAAGATTAATTCTCTATCCGTTTTAGTTGTATTGCTACCAGGACGCATGAAAATAGTACCAAGTTATTAACGGCTGAATTTATGAAAAAAATAGTGGTACTTAAAAAATATCGCAAATTCGGGATTTACTTGCATTTTAAAGCAGGATCAAAATATTCAAATTTTTGAAACAATCTAACTGTATTCTATTCATGCGTCCGAGTAGTAAAATGGACAATTGAAACAATTTTACTCATTTCCATTATGGAATTTTCAACAACTCTATTTAAAAATTTTTTATCATATTATTTTATAAAATTCAAATTATTACTCGGACACATGAAAATAGTATTAAGAACTTGTCCCAAAACCTCAAGATGTGGGACTCACACAAAAATTTAACAATATTAGAATTACTTGAAAGTTCGCAAATTACCAAATGTGACGGTTTTTGTAGGAACTATTGTGTTTTATTAAAAATTTCTCAAGAACTATCATATAAATTCTTTAAGGTTTTGGACAAGTTCTAAGATGAAACTGTCGCAAAATTTAGAATGGGGCTACTTTGAAACTCTAACAATTCCGGCTAAAACACAATTTTAGGAACTCCTTCATTTTTACAGAATGGATCGTCAATTTTTGGTATTGATTTTCATATATTCGAACAATAATCGTGAATCTATTCTAAAGCTTTAAAAGAAAGTTGTTTTGGATTTAGACTGAAACGTATAACTTTTATCATTTTACAATTGAATACGAAAATTAAAAACCTTCTTTTATGCACTTAATAAATGATGAAAGTTATTGTATTGAAAATACAACTACAAAAGAAGAGTTACTTTCATTAGCCAATAATTTAAAAATTACTCATATAGAAATAAGAAGCGATAAAATTAATTCTTCTATTTTTGAACTTCTCAACGATCAAGTGTTGGTTCGAAGACCTGAGATTCATTTTTGGATTCTTGCAGGAACTCGTCGATGTGATCTCTCTTTTTTATCAAAGTTGAGTGATTTGAAAAATTTGCATATTCGATGTGTGGAAGTGAAAAATCAAGAGACTATTTCTAATTTGTCGAAATTGAAATTTTTGGAAGTGGACATATTTGGTATGGATAGTTTTGATTTTTTATCATATCTATCAAATCAAATTGTAACACTTTTCTTAGGACCAACTAATTCTAAAAAACCAAATTTAAGATTTTTGGAAACCTTTAGAAATTTAAGAGATTTGCAGATAGATGGGCATAATAAAAATATAGAAGTAATTTCAAAATTATTAGAAATACAAAATTTGACTCTTCGGTCGATAACGAGTTTGGATATTTCTTTTTTAGAAGAATTAAAAAATCTGAATATTAAGTTAGGTGGAATTTCGGATTTAAGTGCAATTTCCGGAATGAAACGGATTCAATATCTAGAATTATGGCAAATCAGAAAACTCGAAGATATTGGAGTAATTTCCTCTTTACAAGGATTGAGAGAATTCTTTTTACAATCTTTACCGAATGTGTCTAAAATTCCCTCCTTGGAAAAATCTGAAAATTTAAAGACTATAAGATTGGAAAATATGAAAGGTCTCAAGGATTTTAAGTTTCTTTCAGATGCTCCTGCGTTGGAAAAATTTATTTTTGTAGATTCTAATTCTCAAGATCCAAAAGATTTACTTCCTCTGTTTAAGAATAAAAGTTTAAAAGAGGCGCGTGTAGGTTTTGGTTCTGATAAAAAGAATAAAGTATTTAGGGATTATTTAAATCAGTATAATTTGATAGAATGTTGGTAAAGGTATTTCACGAGCGATTTAGTTATTTAAAAGTTGAAAAATAGAAAAATTTTGAGACGGCTTTTGGATCTCAATTTGTAAAATTAAATTCATCGGTTTCTTTTAAAGTTAAATTGGTAATGGGCTTATTTGATTGATTTTTTCGATCCTGTAATATTAATCCCATAGGTTTTTATTACGAAGCTTTTGAATGAAAAATGTTGATATAGCTTTGACCGTAATGGAATAACTTATATGATTATTAAATGTCGGGTTCTCCAATAAATGAGTTTGATCAGTTTAAATTTTTATAATATATTTTTTGGATTGTTTGATTCGGAGATTTTTACAAAAAACAATTTTTGGATCATTTTTGTTTCTCGAAATGGATTTTATAGATTGTGGAAAATCTTACAAAATATTTTTGTTTAAAATCTTTTTAAAAGAATTGCGGTTAAAATCTTTTTTTGTGATTTTATCCACGATCGGAAAATGAATGTTTGAAATTTTAGTTTCAATATTTTCTGTATCTTATTTAGATTTCTAGGAGAAATTTAAAGTGTATTCTCATATTTTAAAATCTAAACGATTTATTTTGATTCTTCTTTGTTGTGCGATTTTAATTTTCGTAGGAGTCAAAATTTTTATCAGTAAAAAAGAATGGATGACTCAAAAGTCCGGATTTAAAAGAACTTCTATTCATTGGCCAAAGGACTGTGATTTTATTGCTCATATTCCAGAAGAAAGAAATAAGTATCCAGAATTAATTTGTGCGGATGCTCTGGATCAATTAAGGGCGCAGCTTCCGAATGACTGTCAATACAACGAACTTGCATTAGGCGAGGATGGCTTTATGAGTTATCATCTATATGCAGATTTTTTAGGTTATTCACCGATTCAATTTTTTCCACTTTCCGAAGGTAAATTTTTAGGAGAGTTATTATGTTTATCTGCACCTTACAATCGTTATAACGTTTATTTTATATACGATGAAAATTCCATTCCTGCAAAAACTAAAATTTTAACGTTTCAAACCTTTGACTTTGAAGAGAAAAACGGATTTGTTCATAAGGAAAGTTTTGAAAGTCAAAGTATTATAAGATTTTTTAAACCAGAGTCTAAGGAGTTTATATCTTTTATAAAAATGAGAGGAATGGGTGATTGTGGAACGTATTTTCGTTACGGTCTTTCCGAAACTGAAAAGCCGATTCTTAAGGAGGTTCGCGTTAAATTGGAGTGTGATGGATTGTATTCTTATTCGGCGGATGATATTCCGCTTCAATGGACTGAAATTTCTGTAGAACCATCATTTTGGAAGAGGCTTTTATGGTGAATTAGAGTTTTTTGATATTGAATCTAGGCGTTTTTTATTCTTTTAGATAGTATGGGTATTTATTTGTCATTGGGTTTGGTTCAAATTGTAATTCTCTCGAAATTAGATTTTGTCTCCTGTCAATCTTCCAAGTCATTTTGTAAGTCCAGTGAAAGCTAGGAACTCCTGGGTTCAAAGTTTTCACAAAAAAATCTTCTTTTCCACCAAGATCCTCCAGCCAGAGCATATAATTAAAAAGATAACACCTCGAAACACCATGAGCCGCAGCCAAGACACCCAAGGTCGCCCAAACCCCGGTATGAACCCGAACACTAAACTTCTTCATCTTACCAACGCCCCGATTGTATTTGATTTTACCCGCCCGATCATGCAGACGTTTCATAGAAACGATCTGCTTGGAATATTTTCTCAATAAAAAGGGAAGTTTACTCCGAAGAGCTTTTTTTTCTTGAGCATTCAAACGATTCCAATAAACATCTGGAACCAAAAGAGAATCCGTTCCAACCGAACTTTCTACCAGAGCAGACTCGATTTTTTGACCGTCATCCAACAAAAGAATGTCCATATTAGAAAACGGTTTTTCGAACTTTCCAAGCAGAACGATTTGTAGAAAAAATTTTAAAAAACAAAATAATCTAACATGAATTCAGGGAAAGAAATTGGGCGAATCCGGCTTGCTACAAGCAGCCGGACCGGGCTCTCAGCTCTAGTCAATAAATTGCATATAGGAAATATAATACAACAATCGCATTTAGTTTCAATTTATTAACCTCGCATCGATCCCTTTCGCGTTATTATAGAACGCGATCTGTCGAACGACCATAGAAGTGAGACGCTGAGTTACTTCGAACGACCATAG
>NZ_FTNA01000019.1:17209-63085 GCF_900156205.1 Leptospira interrogans | reverse complement strand
AGTGAGACGCTGAGTTACTTCGAACGACCATAGAAGTGATACGGCTTTGTTTATTACCTGGAACGACCCAGAAAACTCAGCGAATGCCTCTCTAAGGATTGGCATTCAAGGAGGAGTGAGACGCTAAGTTGAAATAGTGTTCTATCAAATTTACGTAAGACGGCACTTTGTGATAAACATTTCGGTACTCAATTTTATAGATATTGAGTAGAGGTTAGTCACTATTGATAACTGTAAGAATAAAATCGCATTGAATTTAAGTGTAAATCATCTTTTAGAAACGGAAATCTCAATCTATTGCTCATTTCTTAGTAAATTTTCAGAATGGGACTGTAAAATTCTAATTTTGTGGGAGTTCCCACATCTACTACAAAATAAGAAACCTTGTTCTAAAACCGTCCAATGTGGGAACTACTACGAAACTTTAACGACATTAGAACTACTTGAAAGTTCGCAAACTACCAAATGTGACTTAATTTGTAGGAACTACTACATTTTATTAAAAATTTCTAAAGAATGATTGCGTAAAACTCTTTGAGGTTTTGGGACAAATTCTAAATCACTTATCTTTCAAAATAATTACCCTGCAATTTTTAAGGGCAGTTTTCGTTTTCATAGAAGCGAGAATTTTTCTAGCGTCTTCACCTGCGATGACAGGATTTACGGGATAATGTCCTGTGACACCTAACGCAGTAACAAAATAAGGTTTGTTTCCAGCAATTTGGGAACGAAACGCTTCTTCCGGAGTTTTCATATAACTCACATAACCATGATTAACTGCATTTTCTTTAGAAACGAAATAAGGAGAATAAAGACTATTTCCTTCTTCCGAAAGTATTTCTGGAAAAAGTGCAACTTCTAACTTGAGATGTCTAGCATCTACAATTAAGGAAGTAAATTCGGCGGCCAAAGTAGTCGGAGGATATTCTGGAAAGTTTTCGGATTCATAAGAAAGAAAAACGTAATTTAGAATACCACGTTTTCCCTTAAATTGAATTGTGCCTTTAGCGATTGCACGATTTTCTACAAAGTTAACCGTCGTAAAAATTGGTTCAATTTCATAGATTTGATTGAAGATTTCTCGAAAAATAGAGTCTTCTTTAATTTTTTCACGAAGAGTAAAATCAGAATCTAATTTGAGAGTATCAATTTTTCTAAAAAGAAATTTCTTAAGTTCCACTTCCGCAGTAGAAGATGCTTTTTTTCTCGCCTCGGTTAGATTTCTGGCGGTATTCTCTGCACCCCAATCCGAGTCTTCGATGGAGTAAGTCAGTTTTGGAAGTTTTAGAGAAAGAATCTTTTGGATTTCCCCCTTTTTCCAATCAACCCAAGTATCTGTAAAATCTTTACTTTCAAAAGAGAATGAGTTATGAATTGGAATCCAAAAAAGAAGGATCAAAAAAAATCGAATTATGAAATTCATCTGATTACTCTAAAAATAGAAATGAGTCTTCTATTTATTTCGGCAGATTACTAAATTCTCTTCTCAAATCTTCTCGATTCTGGATCAGTTTAGCGGGAGGAAGAGATTTCAAAAGATCTCTTCCATATGTTTTAGTGAACATTCTAGGATCTAAAATGGAAACAATGCCAGTATCAGTTCCGGAACGAATCAAACGGCCAAAACCTTGTTTGAGAACTGTGCAGGCATAGGGGAGTTGTAGTTCTGCGAACGGATTTCCACCGGATTCTTTTAATTTTTCACTTTTGGTTTCTAAAACAGGATCGTTTGGAACTTGAAATGGAAGTTTTGCAATAATGACTGATTTGAGTTTATCACCTCGAATATCAATCCCTTGCCAAAAGGTAGAAACTCCAAACAAAACACTATTTGGAGTTTGTAGATACATTTGTTTTGCACCATCCGGCCCTAGATCGGATTGAGAAAATAAAGGCAAATCCGTATGAGGGCGAATGGCATCATAAACTAGTTTTAAGGACTTAAAAGAAGTAAAAAGTACGAATGTGTTTCCTTGAGTCAATTCAACGAGCCAAAGAATTTGTTTTGCCAAATCAGCGTGATAACCGTCCGGATCTGCAACCGGATCTCTGATTTCTTTCGGAACATATAAAAGAGCGTTTTTTTGATACGGAAATGGGGAAGGGACAGAAAGATTAGAAGTATTAAGATTGCCAATTTTTTTCTGAAAATACTTAAAATCGTTTCCGGAAGTAGAAAGAGTAGCAGAAGTAAAAACGATCGATTGCATTCTGGAAGCGAATTGGTCTCGGATGATTTCATCCGGACTTAACGGTTCCATACAAATTTTATAATAGATTTCTTTTGAATTTTGGTCGGGAGGTTCGATCCAATAGACAAGATTTGTATCGTCTACTTGTCTAAAAGTTTCTAAACTAGAAGCTATTTCGTTTAATCTTCCGGCTAACATTTCTAAGACGAGTGCGGATTCTTTTTCCGTGATATCCTCGTTATCCTTGGACAACTTAGAAAGATGTTTCTGTAGAATTTCTACGATTTCAAAAAGAATTTCGGCGAACTTTCCTCTGTCCAATTTCAGAGGTCTTTTGATTCTTTGAGGACTGTAAAAATTAAGAGGAACTTCTCCGGAAAGAGCGTTGAAAAATATGGTCAGGGCTTCCCCTGCTTGTGTGGCTAAATCTTTAAGAGGGCTGGATCCGATGGAAACGGCAACACCCGAATTTTTATTTGGAAGCCAGATTTGTTGTAGAAGTTTTTGAATTTCCTGAGAACGGATTTCTCTCCGGAAAGAAGAACCAATAATATCCGGAAAGTTATGCGCCTCGTCTAAGATGATCCTATTAAATTCCGGAAGAATTTTAAAATCACTTGCGATATGAGCTGCTAAAAGATGATGATTGATAATTAGTATATTAGAACGTTTCCATTTCTCTCTTTCTAAAAAATAAAAGGAATGAGAAAAGTTAGGACAATTTCTTCCCAAACAATTATCCGCTTCTCTTGTAATTCGATTCCAAAAATCATAAGAAGCAGTTCCATTAAATTCCTGTTTTCGACCCGACTCAGTGTTTTGAATCCATTGGTTGAAAGAATCCAAATGAGGAATCATTTCCGGACCAAAGGTTCCATCTCTAAAAACGTGATTCATTTTACGTTTACAAACGTAATTGGAAGCACCCATTGCCACTTCTGCTTTTAGATCAATTCCTAAAATTTTAGAAACCATAGGAATGTCTTTGGAAAGAAGTTGTTGTTGGAGGGATTTAGTTTCTGTGGAAATAACTACTGGTTCTTCTGTTTCGATCGAAATGAGAGCTGCAGGAATCAAATAAGCAAGGGATTTACCGACTCCGGTGCCTGCCTCTGCGATCAAATGGGTTCCATTATAAAGAGAATCTTCAATTTTTTGAGAAAGTTGGATTTGTACTTTTCTAGGCTCAAAATCGTCCCAAAGAGAAGAAAGTTTATCAAAATATTCTAAAGAACGGTTCAATGGTTTCTAGTTTTAAAGAGTTTGAAAATGCAGAACGTGGAAAGACCAGTTACTAAAAATAAAGAAAGAGTCATGATAGAAATACCTTGCCAGTTTAAACCTTCCTGTGCTAAAAACATCATTTTAATTGAACTCTCTTTTCCTTATATTTCAAAGCATAGTGTACTAGAAGAACCAACAAACTAAAAACTAATAAAATACCAAAAAAAACAGATCTAGCAACTAAGGCCTTCATACGCGCGATTTCTAGGGAAGTTCCTTTAGAAATCGCTTGAGCTAACATAGAATCTATACTCATTCTTTCAAAATGACCGGGGAGGTTTTGAATTAGGAAGGCTATGAATATGACTAGTAAAAATGTGGGAGTAATGTATTGAATTACAAACCAAAAGAATTTAGGAAGTTCTAAATGAGAACCTTCATTACCATCTTCTAAACCTTTTTTAGCGCCTATTTTCCAACCGAATAAGAAAATTTGAATACTTGCAAGTATAAAAATCAAGATGGTACCGATCCAAAAATCTGCGAGTTCGAGGGCTTCAAAGTTTTGATTGAAATAAAGAATTGGAAAAGAAAGGCTTGCGGTAAATAAAAATAGAATTAGACAAGATGTTTTTCTTTTCAGACCGAAGGATTCTTCTAAAAAGATAATTCCTGGTTGTAACATAGTAACTGAAGAAGTGATCGCTGCAAGAAAAAGAACGAAGAACCAAATGGCGCCGAACCATTGACCGCCTGGCATCAGAGAAAAAACGGATGGAAGAGCTATAAATCCCATTCCGAACATACCAAAATCATTGATCGAAGATCCTAAAAATAAAAAGGCGACAGGAATTGTAATCATACCTCCAACGGCAACTTCTACGAATTCGTTTAAAGAAGCAGCGGAAATAGAAGATAGAACCACGTCGTTATCTCGTTTGAGATAGCTAGAAAAAACAAGAGCGATTCCAAAACCAGCGGATAAAGTAAAAAATACCTGACCAGCCGCCGCAATCCAGACTTCTGATTTTAAAAGAGCAGACCAATCCGGATTCCACATCTTTCCGAGACCTATATCAATGTTGTCTAACGTAAGGACTCTAATTAGAATGATGATCGAAGAGACTAACATCAAAGGAACCGCGATCTTTGCGAAGGTTTCAATTCCTTTGGAAATTCCTCGAAAGACTAGGGCAAAATTGAGAATAAAACAAGTAATCGTAGCATAAAAGATTTTACTCGAAATTGCGTCTCCGTTGTGTCTGGCTCCAGTTAAATCTAGATAATAATTACCGGCGGCTTGGATGATTTGAGATTCTGGAACTTGACCGTTTGAATTGAATTGAATTTGTCCAGTTAAAAAATCAAAGGAGTAGGCAAGACACCAAGCTTCAATAAAAACGTAATATACATAAATCAGAATAGGAATTGTAATCCCAATGGCCCCTACGATTCTGAGGGGGAAGCCAGAAAGGAAACTTTTAAATAAAAAAGGAGCACTATGACCGGTGCGACCTCCCATTCTACCCATAATCCATTCCGTGATACAAACCGGAATCCCTACTAGAATAAAGCTGATAATGTAGGGAACCATAAAGGCTCCGCCACCGTTAGCAACTGCTTGGCCAGGGAAACGGATAAAATTTCCGAGTCCGATTGCACCACTTGCCACAGTAAGGATGAGTCCGGTTCTAGATTTCCAACTTTCTTTTGGAGCTTCCTTTTGCATGATGTTTACTTGCAAAACATACTTTCAACCCCTCTCTGTCAAAGGAAAAGCAGAGCGGGTTGAGTAAAAAACGAGACATAAATTTTCATGTGGGCGGCTCCAGCATTGGGTTGGGACCAATGCTGGACCGGGCTCTTCGTTTCAATCTGCAAAGCAACATGAAAGTCAGATTCTATCTGAAAAGATAAAAATTGAGAGCATGTTGCATTGCAGTATTTTCACTTCGATCCCTGCCGCAAATTTTACAGTGTACCAGAAGTTTGTATGAGTTCCCACATTTAATAGAGAAAATTCTGGCTATGAGAAAATAAAATGCCAATATGGCAGAAAAAACGAGAAATTTTAAAGATCAAAAAGTCTAAATTCTAAACTAAAAAATCAGAACTTTATTAGAAAGAGTCGGAAAATGAAATTAGATAAACTTACATCCAAATTAAACGAAGCGATTTATAACGCACAAGCGTCTGCCGAAAAATTGGGAAATCCGGAAATTAGTGAAGAACATATTTTAAAGGAAGTTCTATCACAGCCGGACGGACTTGTACCTCTTTTAATTTCTAAACTCAATCTGAGTCCAAAATCATTTTTGGAAAGTACAGAAAATGCTTTGGGAAAACAACCGAAAGTAGGAGGAAATACGTCTGCAGATGTAGGCTTTTCGCGTTCGGCGGTTTCACTTTTAAAAGCCGCCGATGAAGTAAGAAAAGAATTAAAAGACGAGTATCTTTCTACGGACCATATCTTACTCGGGCTCATGAAAAACGGTACTGGGTCGTTAAAAACTGAGTTTTTAAAATTAGGATTAGAATATCATAAATTACTTAAAATCACTTTGGAAAATAGAAAGGGAAAAACAATCATGGACGACTCGCCAGAAGGAAAAACGGATGCACTTGCAAAGTATGCAAAAAACCTAAATGAACTTGCCAAACAAGGAAAATTAGATCCTGTCATAGGAAGAGACGAGGAAATTAGAAGGACAATACAAGTTTTATCTAGAAGAACAAAAAACAATCCTGTGCTTATTGGAGAACCAGGAGTTGGAAAAACTGCAATCGTGGAAGGGCTAGCTAACAAAATCGTTCAAGGAGAAGTGCCTGAAGGAATCAAAAATAAAACACTTTATACCTTGGACTTAGGTTCCATGATCGCCGGGGCTAAATATAGAGGGGAATTTGAAGACAGACTCAAAGCGTTGTTAGACGAGGTCAAATCTTCAGACGGAGAAGTGATTTTATTCATAGACGAAATTCATACTCTTGTAGGCGCTGGAGCCACAGAAGGAGCATTAGATGCTTCTAATATGTTAAAACCCATGCTTGCTAGAGGAGAACTACGTTGTATAGGTGCAACTACTCTAAAAGAATATCAGAAATATATAGAGAAAGACGCGGCTTTAGAAAGAAGGTTTCAACCTGTTTATGTCAAGGAACCTTCCGTAGAGGAAACCGTAACGATTTTAAGAGGGCTTAAGGGGCGTTACGAATTACATCATGGAATTAGAATATTAGATTCTGCTTTGATTGCTGCCGCTACACTTTCTAATCGTTATATATCCGATCGATTTCTTCCAGATAAGGCGGTGGACTTGATCGATGAGGCCTCTTCTAAAATGAGGATTGAGATAGATTCTATGCCCGAGGAACTCGATCGTGCAAACAAAAGGATTCAATCTCTAAAGATAGAAAGAGAAGCTCTAAAAAAAGAACAGGATACGGCTTCGAAAGAAAGATTAAAAACTCTCGAAAGGGATTTATCCGAACAAGAGCAAAATTTTCAAACTTTAAAGGCGAGATGGGATTTAGAAAAATCTAAAATTGGTCGTTTGAAACAAATTAAAGAAGAAATAGAAAAGTATAAAAATTTAGAAGCGGAAGCAGAAAGAAGAGGAGAGATTAATCGAGTGGCTGAGATTCGCTACGGAAAGTTAGTAGATCTTCAAAAAGAACTCGAATCCGCAAACGAAGAATTAAAAAAACAAGAAAGTGCTTCCAGACTTTTAAAAGAAGAAGTCTCCGAAGAGGATATAGCGAATATAGTCTCTCGTTGGACTGGAATTCCAGTTTCTAAAATGCTTCAAGGCGAAAGGGCAAAACTTCTTTTGATGGAGGATGTATTAAAAACCAAAGTGATCGGACAGGATCATGCTCTTAGACTCGTTTCGGAAGCGGTACAGAGATCTAGGGCCGGAATTGCAGATCCAAATCGTCCCATAGGAACGTTTTTATTTCTTGGACCTACTGGAGTAGGAAAGACCGAAACTGCAAAAGCACTCGCCGAATTCTTGTTTGACGATGTAAACGCGATGACCCGGATCGATATGAGTGAATACATGGAGGCTCATTCCGTAGCCAGGCTGATCGGTGCACCTCCGGGTTATGTAGGATACGATGAAGGAGGACAGCTTACGGAAGCGGTTCGAAGAAGACCATATTCTTTGATACTTTTTGACGAGATTGAAAAAGCAAATCCGGAAGTATTCAACATTTTCCTTCAGATTTTAGATGAAGGAAGATTGACCGATGGAAAGGGACGTAACGTTGATTTTAAGAATACGGTGATCATTCTTACTTCGAATATAGGCTCCGAAATTTTAGGATCTTCTGAATACACTTCGGAAGAAAAAGAAAGATTGGTGGAACAAAGATTAAAAAAGCATTTTAAACCAGAATTTTTAAATCGAATTGACGAAGTAATTTTGTTTCATTCGATTACGGATTCCGTGATTCATAAAATTGCGGATATTCAATTAGAAGGTTTGAGACAAAAGGCGAAAGAAAACGGGCTGGACGTAAGTTTTACAAACGAGTTAAAAGATTATGTTTCTAAAGCCGGTTTTGACGCAGAATATGGAGCCAGACCTCTCAAACGTTTGATCCAAAGAGAAGTAGGAAATGCACTGAGTCGATATATATTAGACGGTAAGTTTACAAACGGGCAAAACGTAACCGTGGATTATAGACAGGGAAAGGTAGTTGTTGTAGTTTAATGGTATTTAATGACCACAAACTATCTTAAAATGATTTTGCCGTTGATAGTTTGGGCTATAAGCCAAACCAAATAGAAATAGAAACCTTTCATCTACATAAAAAAGGAAGCACAAGCTTCCTTTTTTATCGAGTGTAATCTTATTTTTTAATATTCAACTTTTTGAAGAAACAATTCTTCCTTTTTCATTTTTAAGGCCTTAGACGCCATGTTTTTAAAATCTTCTGGCGGTTCTAAAAGTCCCAATTCCACCTTGGAAAGAAAAGGTGTGGATACCTTTAGTTTTTTAGCCATATCATATTGTTTAATACCTAATTCTCTTCGTTTTGCCCAGAGTTTGTTGGTGAGTCCTTCCGTAAATTCAGGATAAACATCCTCAACGGGTTCTTCATTAAACAATTTTTCAAGAGTGGTTTTCAAATATTTTACGCAGGCTTGTTTGAATTTTTCGGTAGGATCCTGACTGCCCGTTTCAATTTTTGAAAGGTAGCTTGGAGAAACCCCGAGCGCTCTTGCCATATCGTATTGTTTTATGCCTCTTTTTTTTCGAAGCATGTATATGTGGTTTTTCATTCAATTCCCCTCTCGAACACAAAGGTATTTTGATGAAATGTAAATTCAAGAAAAAATTTCCAACGAGCTTAAACAAGATTACAATTTTATGATTTAGTAAGCCGAAAGGATTATGACAAATAAGTCAAATCAAGAATAAAACATATGCAGAGAATGGAAAATAAATTTTAAATTCAAAGTAATAATAGATTAACAAATTATAAAATGAAGTTCATTTATAAAATTGTTTTTATTTAAGTGAGTAAAACTCAATGGATTTATTTTTATATAATAGAAACTTATATTAAACCAAAGATAACATTTAAATTTATTGTTAGATCTTTATCTTATTAATAATTACATAACTATTTTACAATTAAATAGATTTTTGTAATAAAAATTTGCAAAGTTCTGTTATATAGTTCTGAATAAGAATTGTTATTATGGTTTGTCCTAAAACCTGGAAGTATTCATGATTTATAATATTTCTGAAAAATACTTTGAGAAATGTATTTGTGAGAATATCTTGTTTTTATTATTCAGAATTATATAATGGAATACCCAGTAATAGTTTATACATCAATCATGTAAATTCTGTTTAAGAAAACAAGGGACGAATCTGTCGTTGCCGTGCCGTGCTTCCAGCTTCGGTCAAAAAATTGAGGGTTCGTTTAAAAACAAAAACTAATTTATTACAGAACGCGATCTGTCGAGCGCCTATAGACCTTTTTTCACCTCGATCGCTTTCGTATTGAATTATATAGAACTCACATTAGTCAAAGTTGTATCACAACATTTATGAATACTCAGTTTTATAGTTTTGAGTAAGTATTATGGAATAGAGTATTCAAAATTCTGCATTCACTACTAGATTATTTCAAAATTTATTTTATAGAAATTTTCAAAATCTAATTTTTAAATAAAAAGAAATTACTAGAGGCTTGTCTATTTTGTGTTAATGGTTATTGATTAATACAAAACGGATTTGAATGAAATTTTACATTAAAGTTATTGAAAAATACCATAGTGGAGATTAACAAGATTGCTTCAATTGTCCATTTTAACACATGGAGAATTAATTTTTTAACAACCTTAATTTTGAAAATCGTTTTATTATAAAAAATATTATGAACTTTTTAAGTATTTAGTTTTAGAAATTTTGGATCTATAAAATGAAAAGATAAATATCTATTTTTTAAATACTTTAAGTTTCTTGAAAGCGTTTATCGACTTTTTAAAAAAACTGAAATTAACTTGAGTTTTGTGTAAGATATTTATTTGAGTTTGTCCCAAAACCTCAAATAATTTTACGCAAAATTTTTAATGAAATGCAGTAGTTCCTACAAATTAAGTCGCATTTGGCAATTTGCGATTTCGAGTAGTTCTAATATTATTAATTTTTCGTAGTAGTTCCCACATTAGACGGTTTTGGGCAAGCTCTAAATTTTTGTATAAAGTCTTTGTTTTGTAACTATTATAAAAATGAAAAAACGATTTGAAATATATTAGAGTTGTTGAAAAATTCCATAGCAACAATTAACAAAACGCTTCAATTGACCGTTTCCATACAACGAAAACCCATAGAGAATTAATTTTTCAACAATTCTATTTTAAAAATTTAATTTTTCTACGGAAAAATAATCTACTAAACTAACATAGGTTTGGCGTAAGAAACTCATGATTCTGAAAAAAGTGGGAATCTGAATTTTACAAGATCGATTCTTTAAAATGTGGGAACTCCCACAATTTATAAAATAGAAGTTTATAACACTTGAATCTGTCGTATTCAAGTGTGGGAACTCCCATAAAACTTAAATTTTTTTTGTAAAATGGATGAAACTACAGCAAATCACGATTTTACAAATAATTCTAAAATTGTAGAAACTCATACTTTAAGAAAATTTTTTCTTATGCCAAACTCACGTTAAACTATTTCAAAAGTAGATTTAGTCGTTTCAAAACGAACTATAGTAACGAAAGAATTTTATGGTCGTTTTTAAATAAAAAATTGAAAGATTCTAAGAAGCTAAAATGAAAATTGAATTTGAGAAGATGTACATAAATTCGGTTTTTCTCAGAAACATGAATTTGGTATAACACAAAAGAGATTGATGCGAGGAAACTTAGCGGAATGCCTCTCCAGTATCTTAACTTCTATGGGTGTTCGAAGTAACTCAACGTCCTACACTCCCATGGATCGCGTTCTATTGTTGTATTATGTTTACTATATACAATTTATTGACCAGAGCCGAGAGCCCGGCTACCTTGTGGTAGCCGGATTTGCCCAGATTTTCTGACGTCGAACTCACGTTAAAATAGAACCGGATTTTTGAAATTTTAGATTTGTCCTGCTTTCAAACTTTCCGATGAGATTTTAAATTCGTTTTCGGATTTTAATTTTGAAATATAATCTTGAAAAATAGATTGTTTCTTACTTTCGACTAACTCTTGTTTAATTCTTTCCCTTACCTTTCCAAAATCTTCAGGAATTCTTTCGTTAGGATTAGTAGAAGAAGGTTTGGAATAGGCATAGA
Organism: Leptospira interrogans; assembly: GCF_900156205.1. GTDB lineage: Bacteria > Spirochaetota > Leptospiria > Leptospirales > Leptospiraceae > Leptospira > Leptospira interrogans. The sequence goes on along the minus strand of NZ_FTNA01000019.1, from coordinate 51,866 downwards.
GTTTACCAGCCTCGTAAGTATCTCTGATTTCTTTTTCTGTGATATTTACTTCCGAATCGATGGAACGATTTCGAATCAGCATAAAAAGAACAGATCTACCAAGCAGTGGAAGGGTTTTCTTAAATTCTTTTGTGTCTTTGAGAGACTGAATTTCTTTAGATTCTGAAGAAATCCGGATCGGAAGATAAATTTGAGCATAAAACGAAAGTTGATCATTTTTGTCTTCTTCAGGAGAACCTTTACGTTTTTGAAGAATAGGAGCGATTTTATTAAACTCTGCAATCAGATCTTTAAAAGAGAATTTAGATCCTTTTTGATCTTCGAAAAGAATCGTTTCTGACGTTAAATCTTTGATGAATTTAGGAGTTAAGTCTACAATTTTTAAACCGCTCTTTGCTTTTAACGAATCCATTTCATTTTTCCAGGCTTCTCTTAAAAAACGGTTACCGTAGTGTTCTGCGGTTTGGTTGGCTCTTTCATTTACAGCTAATTCGGAATAAAATTTAGCAGAGTTTTTTTCCTCTTCCGTAATTCCTTCTTTAGAAACGTATTTTAATGCGAGAGTTTTTAACTTATCCAGTTCGTTTTGAAAAAACTTATCGATCTTTTTAGGATAAATTTTTTCGATTCTTTCTACTTTAATAATATAATAATCTTTTGCCGTCTGTTTAGGGATAGATGGGTCCGGATCGGAAGGTTGTTTTAAAATAAAAGTTCCTTTGTTTTGTGCTGCTTCCTTAAGAATTGAGGTAAATGGATCGTTTCCGCAGTTGATACAATGCGGCTCCAGTCTTCCTCCGATCGCTTTTCGTTGGATTTCGTCTGTATTTTTTGTAATAAATTCAGAAATTTCACGATCAGATTTGAGCTTTTGAATTTCTTGAAAAAGTGTTTTTGCCCTTTCTTCGTTAACTTGTGGTTTGTCTGGGTCTGCTTTTACAAAAAGAATTCTACCAAATGCAAATTCTAACATCCCAGAAGTGATCAGTTTTTCGGAGAATTTTTTTCTATAGTCATTGAACGCTACTTGAGGCTCTACGAAATTCATAATTCTATCATATTCATCTTTTGTAACTATGTTTGTATTCTGGTTATTGGTTTCTGCAATTTTTTGAATTCCGATTTCTTCTACGATCTTAGCCTGAGTGGTAATCGAAGCGGTGTTTGGATCTGGTTCAATGCCGCGTAGTTTGTAATAAGCTCTCAATTCTTCCCGTGTTACGGTGCCAGATTTAAAAGAAGCGAGAACGTCCGAATCCCTGTTACAGTTGATCGCACACAACAGAGAGAAAATGGTTAGAAATAAAGTTTTTTGTTTCATGAAATTGTGTCTTGAGTCTTAGTATTTGTGAATTGTCTTTCGAGTTGTCTGAGGTTTTGGATCTGGGATCTCTACGGAAATTTCCCGAGTTAAATTTTTTTCTCGGGAGCTGTATAGATTTTTCATCTCGGTTGGAGAAGATTTGACTGAATTCTTCAACAGTCCGATTTTACCGGATTCTTCTTTGATTTTTAAAGATAGAATTTCGGCCTTTCCGGATTCTAAACTTTTCATTTCTTTTCTAATAGAATCTTTTAGAATTTCGGAATAGTCTCGGTCTGAGGAAATTTTTTCCTGAATCTTTCCCAATTCGAGTATGTCTCGGTCTACTTCTTCAATCTTTCGAAAAAGATGCGCTACCTTAACCTTCATACATTGATCCCAGCGTTGATATTTTTGGATTCTATGTCGGTTTGCAAGAATGAAAAAAGATAAAAATAGGAAAAATTCAAAAGGGTAGGTTGTACGAGTAAAACACTCAGTGAAAGAAGTACAAAACAAGAAGTAATTAGTTTTGTTTTGCGAGAACGTAAGTAAAGAAAACTTAAAATACAAACTAAGATTCCAGACTTAACTATGGATAGGAAGTTTAGTTTCTCCCAAAAGTGGATATCCCCTTGCCACCATATTCTAAATCCTGCGATCCATAAGAATAAAAATAGGATCCTTTCTTTTTTCTGAACGATCTCTTCTAAAAATCCGGTTCTTACTATGTCGAATTTAGTTTCTTCTGTTCCTTTTAAAAATAGAATTCCGGAACAATGAATACAAATCAGGTCGAGTAGATCTGTAGGCGTGGAACCGTCTAACCCGCCAATTGCGAGAAAAATCAAGGTTAGAATGGAAAGTGAAAATATTAGTTTATTATTCTGATGAGAACTGGCTTTTTTATGGTAGAACAATACAGAAAGACTTAAAATGACAGCCCCTGGAAATAAAAAGGAATAGGACCTTAAAACCAAAAATAGAACGGATAAGAATAGAAAAACCATTTGTCTCAGGGACGAAACACTTATAGATTGACTTTCCAAGCATTATGATTTTGAACGAAATCATCATTTCTACGGAAAAAATCGATAACGTTCAGGTTATAAAACTTCAAGGTTCTATCAACTCATTTACTGAAAAAAAATTCAGAGAACAACTTTCGGTTTCGATTCGTTCCGGTCCGGTAATTTTGGATCTGGAGGAAGTGAGTTTGATTTCTTCCCGAGGAATTCAGGCATTGAAAGAAATGAATCAATTGAGTTTTACTTCTCGTAATAAATTGGTTTTGATCCATCCTACCGAATCAGCTCGAAACTCTATCAAAATGGCGGCGTTAAATGGACTCTTTTTAATCGCCCCGGATGAAGAATCCGCTTTAAAAATGACGATGAAAAAATAGGTAGGATATAAGTGAAAAATTCGATTCGATTTAACTACGCTCGTAAACTTTGGCATCTTCTTGGATTAATTTTTCCGATCTGTTATTATCTGGATGTTTTTCAAGGTGCATTTGGGCTTTTGAATGCTACCAGAGTGCTGGTTACGGTTGCTTTGGTATTTTGTCTTGGAGTTGTTTCTTTGTTTGAATATCTTAGATTTCGATTTTCTGGTTTTCAAAAATTTTTTTTATCGACTCTAGGAATTTTGATGAAAGAAGAAGAAAAGAATCGATTGAACGGAACTCTTCCTTATTTTTTTTCCTGTGCGTTTGTAGTCTTTCTATTTCCTCCGGAGATTTCCATTTTATCTATGCTTTTTCTTGTGATTGGAGATCCAACTGCCGCCTGGGTTGGAACTTTTTATGGTAAACGTAGATTTTCCAACGGAAAGTCCGTAGAAGGGATCATTGCATTTATAGTTGTTTGTACAATCGTAGGTTTTGTTTTTTTATATCTTTCCCAAAATTCTAATAAACCGAATTTTTTAAAGGGAGAAGGTTTTGTACTTTATAATAGTTTGATTTTCTTAATTCCTGCGATTTTGGTTTCTGCTTTTACAGAACTCTATTGTGGTACTTATTGGAATGGTCTTGTGGACGATAACCTTTTGATTCCGGCTGTTTCGGCGCTGGTTTTGGGTTTTACGGCCTGGCTATTTTTAGGTGTGGAGCCTTCCACCATTTTTTTGAATCCAACAGTGCTATTTTTAAAAATGGAATCGATTTTGTAATAGTTCCTACATTTTCTAAATTTTACTGTAAAATTCTAAATTGTAATAGTTCCCACAAATTTTATTACAAAAGTATTTTGCTTTTCAGACTAGGGTGGGACCAAAAATCATCAGATTGAACCCTCATGAGTGATAAACAACAATTCATCCGAAACTTTTCAATCATAGCCCATATCGACCATGGAAAGTCTACTTTGGCAGACAGACTTTTAGAAATCGGTCAAGTAACAAACGATCGTACTAAAAAAGACCAGATTCTGGATTCGATGGACATAGAGAGAGAAAGGGGAATCACAATCAAAGCCAATAATGCCACTTTTGATTATCTTGCGGAAGATGGAAATACATATATCATGAATCTTTTGGATACTCCTGGTCACGTGGATTTTACCTACGAGGTTTCTCGTTCCTTAAAGGCATGTGAAGGAGTACTTTTAATTGTAGATGCAAGTCAGGGAGTAGAAGCACAAACTTTGGCAAACCTCTATCTCGCAATGGAGCAAGATTTGGAGATCCTTCCAGTAATGAACAAGATTGATCTTCCAGCTGCAGATGTGGAAAAAACGAAAATCCAAATCGAAGAAAGTTTAGGTTTGGATCCACAGAAGGCGGTTGCGATTTCTGCAAAAACAGGACTCAATGTAAAAGAAGTTTTAGAACAAATCACCAAACAAATTCCATCACCCAAGGGAAATTCGAATGCCCCTTTGAAGGCGCTCGTATATGATTCTTATTTTGATCCTTACATGGGAGTTGTGATTAAGATTCGAATTTTTGACGGTAGAATTAAAAAGGGTGATCGGATCTTGATGATGAGTACCGGAAAAGATTTTACGGTCAACGAAGTAGGGATCAATCGAATTAATCTAACTCCTAAAGAAAGTTTAGAAACTGGGGAAGTAGGTTATATCATCGCCGGAATTAAGAAGGTCTCGGACGCAAAAACTGGAGACACAGTTACGTTATTCTCTAATCCTACAAAAGAATCTGTGCCTGGTTATAAAGAAGCCAAACCAATGGTATTTGCGGGTTTATTTCCGATTAATGGAGAACAATTTGACGAACTTGTGGACGCGATCGAAAAACTGAAACTTAACGATGCTGCTCTTGTTTTTGAAAAGGAAAGCTCTATTGCGTTAGGATTTGGATTTAGAGTTGGTTATTTAGGGCTTCTGCATATGGAGATCGTTCAGGAAAGATTGGAAAGAGAATTCAATCTGGATCTGATCACCACTGCGCCTTCCGTAAAATATATTATTCGAAGTAAGAATGGAGAAGTGGAAGAAATTGATAATCCTTCCCGTTTTCCGGAACCGATAACGATCGAGTCTACGGAAGAACCTTATGTCAAAGCTACCGTAATCACACCGAACGAATACGTAGGGAATATCATGTCTCTTGCGATGGATAAAAGGGGAATTCAGTTAGATACTGTCTATCTTACACAAGATAAGGTGCAGTTAACGTATGAAATCCCTTTGGCCGAACTTATATTCGAATTTTATGATAAACTCAAATCTTTTACGAGAGGTTATGCTTCTCTGGATTACGAACCTTCTGGATATAAGGCTTCTCAGCTCGTAAAAATGGATATTCTTGTAAATGGAGAGCCAGTAGACGCTCTTTCTATGATTGTACATAGGTCTAAGGCGGAACAAAGAGGAAGAGAAATTATAGAGAAGTTAAAGGATCTGATTCCAAGGCATCAATTTATGATTCCTCTACAAGCCGCTGTAGGTGGAAAAATTCTGGCAAGAGAAAGTATTTCCGCTCTTCGTAAAAACGTAACTGCGAAGTGTTACGGAGGGGATATTACTCGTAAGAAAAAACTATTAGAAAAACAAAAAGAAGGAAAAAAACGGATGAAACAGATCGGAAACGTAGAAATTCCTCAGGAAGCGTTTTTGGCGGTTCTGAAAACAAGTTAATGTTTTTCTAATAAACTTTTGATTGCAACTTTTCATAAAATAAAATCTAGGAAGAACGGAATATAAGTTCTATTGCGTGGTGAACCGTTTATGTTTGAGTTTTGTCAGATTCAAAATTCTAAAAAACAAAATCTATAGGATATATTGGCTTTACAGATAGTGCGTAAAACTGTGATGAAATATTTTACGACCAAAAAAGAGAAGACAGGGTTAGAAAAAAAGAAATACGTTCAACATTGGAACAGTTCACATCTAAATTTTCAAAATAGGTTCTATAATTTTTCGGTTAGATTTTTATTGCCGCTGAAATACGTTAGTAAATTTTAATTTTTGAATCTTTTGCAAAAATTCATTCTTTCTTCGGGAAATATTCAAATCGTTTCTCTTGATACTCAGGCAAAACTTTCGATCTTGAGAGACGATCGTTTGGCTTTTGGCATGGGAACGAAGTTTCGAAAGTTCCTTGGCATTCATTCTAAATTGCAAGTTCAAAATGTTAAAAAGGTAGTTCTTCAAGGGGAACTACATAGTAATGCATTAGCTGCGTTTTGTTTTTTGTTTTATAATTTCGGATATCAAATACGATCGATTGCTTATACTCGCGATCCAAAGCGGGTTACTGCAAATTCTATTTTTGTAAAATGGAATTCTCACGAATTGGAAATTGTTTCTTCCCGTGACGAATGGAAGAAAAAAATTCAAATTCTTTCTGAGTTTTTACCTGGCCTACGGGATGTATTTTCGAAGACCGATATAAAAAAAGATATTATACTTAGACCTATTTTGATTCCGGAATATGGAATGAGTCTGAATGCAGCTGAAGGTTTAAATTCTCTTTGGAGTCAAATTCAAATTTCTGAATATGATCGTTTGGTCGTGGATCTTGGTTCTGGTCTTACCTTTCTTTCTGCAAAAAAGTATTTTGGAAATTCAATTCCAATTTATGGAGTAAATATTGGTTTTCCTAAAAAGAAGATGCTGGACTGGTTGGAGCAAAAAAAGAGTTTATTAGGTTTTTCTGAAGTAAAGATCGAGGTTGAAAAAATTTTAGAAATTTCTAATTTAGGTGGTTTTGGATCTAAGAATGGTATTATTTTAGAATATTGTAATTCTTTTTATAGAAAAAATAAAATTCCTTTGGAGCCTATTTATTCTGGTAAATCTTTGTATGTAATAGAATCTTTGATTCAAGGCGATCAATGGAAAGGACATACGCTTTATTTACATCAGGGAGGACTTTGGAATTTTTTGGATCATTTTATGAATATTTAATGTAAATTTTGTATAATAAAATTAAAAATATTTTTTAAAAATATGAGCCTCACATTTCATTTTTAATGATAAAAAGAAATTTTATATTTTGATCTGATGATTAAGTAATTATAGATAATTTTTGGAATAATCCTTTAGTAGTTCATTATTTAAGTTTTTATATTTTAAACAGGTAGTGAAAATTTATTTTGCGTTAGTAGACTACCTATAATGTCTAATATGTTGTATTAATAAATATTTTATATTTAAATGTAATCATACATACTTTATTTGAAAATCTGATAGAAGATGGATATTATAACAATGATAGTCATATTATAGTAAATTTTTTAGTTTTGTATGTTAAAAGATATGAATTTAGAAAAGGAGAAAACTTATTATGATAAATGACAGGATAGAAAAGCCTAGTTTAAAAAATATTAAGTGTTCTTCAGGCAATAAAATGAAAATTTTATTGACAGTGATGAAATATACTCTAATAGGTAGGCTATATAAATTAGAATAAAATTGTCATTCGAGAAGTAGGAATAAAAACAATGTCTTTTTGGGTTAATTTATGTTTTTATCAATATGCAAGACCAAACAAATCTATTACTTTAGTAGACATATTAGACATTATCGGAAGTTGTCTGTCTCTTTCTAAAGAAGTTATTTCTATCTACTATTGAGCATGAAAATGGTCAATGAGTCTGAAAGACGGCTGTACTCTAACCGAAGTTTTATACTTAAGAAAATAAAAATCGAAGAACTGAAAACGTCATCCACGGCGTTCGCAAAATCTATTGGTATCTTTAAAATTGAAAGCTGGGTATCGTTATCCACAGGTCTTCTTCTAAAGATCTCTTATAACCAAACTCCTTATTTTTACGGGGCTATTTTTCATTAAATACTATGTCCTTTTTTTCATTTAAATTAGATTCTCAAAGTGAAAATCGAGTTGCTTTTGTAGGTTGGCACGAAGGTTCTGCTGGTCAAATTCACTCTTGGTTCGAAGAATCAAATCTTGGGAAAATTGTTTTTTTTATTCATCCTGAGAATGATCCCCCAGAAATTAAAAAAATTAGTAGAGTAGTATCTCAATTTTCTTATCCGGAAGATGGAAAGTTTAAGAATGTTCCCCTGATTTGTAAAAAAAATTGGCCTGAATTTTTAATTCAAAATAAAGTAAATAAGGTATTAATTACGATTTCTGATCCTATTGAACGATGGATAGAAATGAAAAAGGCATATGATTCCGGGCTTGAGTTAATTAATGCAATTCATCCTTCAACTTTATTATTAAAGGAATGTATTTTAGGAAAAAATATTATTATACATCCTAGATCAACCATTGGTTATAAAGCCGAAATAGATGACGGGGTAATTGTTAATATTGGAACTCAGATAGATCATCATTGTAAGATTGAAAAGGCTGTTACAATTGATCCAGGAGTTACTCTTGCGGGGAATGTTTTGATAGAGAATTTTTGTACAATTCACACTCGTGCGGTTATCATCAATAGAATTAAAATAGGATCCAATTCAATTATTGGTGCGGGAACGGTTATCATACGAGATGTAGAGCCGAATTCTAAAGTTGTTGGAGTTCCCGGAAAAAAAATTAAGGCGGTTATTTAATAAATTAATGAGAAGTTTGATTTAAAAAATAAGGAAAAGAAAGTTTGAAAGAACCTACCGAAATTAAATTAAACTTTGCTATTATTAAATTTGCGTTTTGTTAGCGGCTGGCCGTCTTTATAATATTAACGTGTATGATGTTTTCTTTTGTCAGAAATGAAGTAAACCAAATATTTTTGAGTCCCTTAAGTTTTGTTGGCCTTTCTCCATCTTGAATTTCTTTCTCGAGTCTTTTTAGTTTGTTCAATGTTAGATGTTTGATTTTAAGTCTGTCCCTGGTCAAGATTTGAGTCCATGAATTTAAAGCTGTTTTTAAGTCTTTTGCTTTTACTTGAGAACAATAAGTCCCACCCATAAACTCCATTACAAAGGTATAGTCCCGAGTTTTTGTATCTGTATCATTTTGTCCTAATAGTCCAACTATGCAGCGTGAGAATTTGGCCCTTATCTATTTTAGAATGTAATAGTCGAAAGATTTTATTGTTTCAACTATATATCACAAAATTTTCAAAATGACTCGTAAGAAGTATTTTGGTCGACGTGTTTGAATATTGCATGTGTGGACTTGAGAATTTTTTTAAATTCTTCTCGTTTAGTATAAAATCAAAAAGTAGTTTTAAATTATAATTTTGTTTTTTATTCTAAGAATCCTTCTGTTAAGTCCGCTTCCGATTTTTTTGAATCATGTTCTACTTTCATTTTGAAAATAGATTCCGTTCAATTTTCTTTTTTTCAGAATGTAACAAATTAGAAACAATTTTAAGAGGTTTTATCCGATGGAAATCTTGGAAAAATTTTTAAAATTTGTTCTTTGATTTTTTCGGAACTGGATCGAAAAATTTGAATCAAAGGTTCATAATCGTTAATTCTAAAACCAAAACTAAGAAGATCGTCTATCGAGTCTAAAATTGAAATTTTTTCGCCTTCATTTTGAGTCTGATTGAATTTAGAAATCAAAGAATAATATCTATTTTCTTTTAACTTGTTGTTAAAAGCAAGTCCTTTGGGTAAACAAGCAGGACAAAGACATCTAGGTTTAGAATGTGCTTCCGGAAAATAACGCCAACCGATTGTCTGAGGAAGATTTTTGATCTTTAGAATTTCTTTTTTAGTTACTTTTCTAGGAAGAACGATTTGAAAACCTAGTTTGTTTTCCGTAGATAATAAAAGTTGGGTGGATTCGATTACGGAAGAAAGTATTAGTTTCGAAGTATAATTTCCAGACCAGACCGGTTCTAAATCCGGTATTTTAAAATAAACTCCGATGACTGGTCCATTTGAAAATCTTTTAATTTCCCTTAACCATTGGTGTGTAATCCAAAAATCAGGAATGACAGGCATACAAAAAACTCCCCTTCGAACGTTTTCATAATGAATCGAAGAAGTTTTGATACCCGATCTAAGGATTGAGTTTTTATTTTTCAAAGGAGTTAAATGTAGGAAAATGCTCATGGATCTTTAAAATTATTTTTGAACTTACAGATACAGTTGTAGTTATTTTTTCTTGAGTTTTGGAATCATTTCTATGGAATCCCAATTTGTTTCAACAAAATTAGGAATCATAAATCAGATGTAACATTCCTGGGGGAAAAATGAACAAAAATGAGATGCTAATTTCGCTTTCGGAGTCTAAAAAAAGCGACTTCGGTAAAAAGGATTTTCTAAAACAGTCAAAGGAACAAAAAGTATTTTCAACGATTTGGTCATTAGAATCTGAAGTAAATAACGGTGGGTTTACTCAGTATTTTTCAAATGGCAGCGCTGAAACCGTTCATTTTTTGATCGAAGCTCTAAAAACTATCGGTGCTGAAAAAATGGCTCAAATCTGCAGCGATGCAATTAAAGTTGCCTTTCCAAAAGGTCTTCCCTCAGATCCTCAAAAAATCTCAAATGAAGCTTCTGAATTCCCTGATGGAGTGTTGGAAAATTTAGAGTCTATTGATAGCAAATTTTATGAGTATCCCGATAACCTGACAGAGTTGCTCTTTGATTTTGTTTCGAAAAATTCTAAAGATTTTGGGGAGATTGAAAAGACATCGTAAGGATAACGTGAGTTCGATACAACAAATGCGAAAGTTGGGTTGTAGCAGAAATTCCGAAGGAATTGGAGCATTATGTTGCGATCGTAGACAACACATTGAGTTTTTTATTCGCCCAAACTTTCTTACGCCGAGTTCACATTTTTTAGAATTCTTAAACGATGGAAAGAATGAAAAATCTTTCGAATCGTATTTTTTTAGAATTTAAGAAATATCAATCGCGATTCTTTGAGTGAAAATTATCTATAATTTTCAATCGCGGAAATTGCGTTAGAAGTAAAAAAAGCCGCCCTTGTTGGAAAGGCGGCTTTCGCTCGATTCAAGTTTTTAAGATCGGTTTCTTTTCCTTTCGGAACAAAAACTACGAACGTTTGAAAAATCGTTTTCGAAATGAATCGCGATCGATTACGAGAGGATATAATCCCTGTTTAACGTTCGGATAAAATCTCTCTTGATCGATTTTGGACAAACCGCTTCGCACTCGTATTGGTTGGTGCAGTTTCCAAAACCTTCTTGGTCCATTGCGTTGATCATTTTTTTCACTCTTTCTTTTTGTTCCACTTTTCCTTGTGGTAACAAACCGAGGTGGGTGATCTTTGCGGAAACGAACAACATCGCGCTTGCGTTTTTACAAGAAGCCACGCAGGCCCCGCATCCGATACAAGTAGCCGCATCCATGGAAACGTCCGCGTCTACTTTAGGAATTGGTAATGCGTTTGCGTCCGGAGCTCCTCCGGTGTTTACGCTGATAAAACCACCAGCTTGGATGATTCGATCAAACGCGCTACGATCAACAACGAGATCCTTAAGAACGGGGAATGCCTTCGCTCTCCAAGGTTCCACATAAACGGTGTCACCGTCTTTAAAGGAACGCATGTGCAATTGACAAGAAGTGACTCCTTGATGAGGTCCGTGTGCTTGTCCGTTGATCATCAGGTTGCAAGAACCGCAGATTCCTTCTCGGCAGTCGTGTTCGAACGCGATTGGATCTTCTCCCTTGGTGATTAGTTCTTCGTTGACCACATCGAGCATTTCTAAGAACGACATATTGGGGGAAATATCTTTCGCGTTGTAATCTACGATTTTTCCCTTGGTTTCTCCGCTTTTTTGTCTCCAGACTTTGAGTTTCAGATCCATTATTTATAACTCCTTGTGGCGAGGTGAACGTTTTCGAACTCCAATTTTTCTCTGTGTTCGGTTGGCTTTTTACCGACTCCGTTAAATTCCCAAGCTGTGGCATGACAGAACTTATCGTCGTTGCGTTTTGCTTCTCCTTCTTCCTGGTATTCTTCTCGGAAATGACCTCCACAGGATTCTTCTCTTGTAAGAGCGTCGAGGCAGAGAAGCTCTCCAAACTCCAAGAAATCTGCCACTCTTCCCGCTTTTTCAAGAGATTGGTTGAGCTCTGTTCCACTTCCTGGGACGTTTACGTTTTGCCAGAATTCTTCACGAATTTTAGGAATTTCGGATAATGCTTCTTTGAGTCCTTTATCATTGCGAGCCATTCCGCATTTATCCCACATTAGTTTGCCGAGTTGTCTATGGAAAGAATCTACGGTTCTTTTTCCTTTGATGGAGAGAAGTTTTTTTGTGGTTTCTTCCGCGTCGTTCAGCGCTTTCTTCGCTTCTGGATGATCTTCTTTCGGATGAGAATTAAATCCAACTCCTGCGAGATAGTTTCCGATCGTGTAAGGAAGAATAAAATATCCATCTGCAAGACCTTGCATTAGAGCCGAAGCTCCAAGTCGGTTAGCACCATGATCGGAGAAGTTCGCTTCTCCAATTACAAATAAACCAGGTAGGTTACTCATTAAATTATAATCTACCCAAAGACCTCCCATTGTGTAATGAACCGCAGGATAAATTCTCATCGGTTGTTTGTATGGATTTTCTCCTGTGATTTGTTCATACATTTGGAATAGGTTTTCGTAACGGTCTCGAATTTTAGGTTCTCCCAGACGTTTGATCGAGTCTGCAAAATCTAAATATACACCCTGACCGGATTCTCCCACGCCTAACCCTGCGTCGCAGGCTTCTTTGGCCGCGCGAGATGCGATATCACGTGGAGAAAGGTTTCCGTAGCTTGGATATTTTCTTTCGAGATAATAGTCTCTTTCCGATTCAGGAATGTCTGCTGGATTTCGTTTATCCCCTTTGTTTTTCGGAACCCAAATCCTACCGTCGTTACGGAGAGATTCGGACATCAGAGTCAGTTTAGATTGATGATCTCCCGAAACAGGAATACATGTAGGATGAATTTGCGTATAACAAGGGTTAGCAAAGAATGCCCCTTTTTTGTGAGCCTTCCAGGTAGCAGTTACATTACAACCTTTTGCGTTTGTAGAAAGAAAGAATACGTTTCCATATCCTCCGGTTCCGAGAACTACTGCGTCCGCCATATGAGTGGAAAGTTTTCCGGTTACAAGATCTCGAACCACGATTCCTTTCGCGTGACCGTCTACTACGATCAATTCCACCATCTCGGTTCTAGGATACATCTTTACAGAACCTAGGCCAATTTGACGAGAAAGAGCGGAATAGGCTCCTAGTAAAAGCTGTTGTCCTGTTTGACCTTTTGCATAAAAGGTTCTGGAAACCTGAGCTCCGCCAAAAGAACGGTTAGAAAGATGCCCACCATATTCTCTTGCAAATGGAACACCTTGTGCCACACACTGATCGATGATGTTCACCGAAACTTCCGCCAAACGGTGAACATTCGCTTCTCTTGCGCGAAAGTCTCCACCTTTTACAGTGTCGTAGAACAGACGATAGACGGAATCTCCGTCATTTTGATAATTTTTAGCTGCGTTAATCCCACCCTGAGCCGCGATACTGTGAGCACGACGAGGGCTGTCTTGAAAACAGAATGTTTTAACGTTATAACCTAGTTCGGCTAACGTTGCCGATGCGGAAGCCCCTGCAAGACCGGAACCTACCACGATGATATTGAATTTTCTTTTGTTAGCCGGATTGACTAACTTAATATTAGCCTTGTGATTGGACCATTTTTTATCAATCGAGCCGTTTGGAATTTTAGAATCTAAACTCATAAAAGTTTCTCCAAAGAATTACGGATGAACGTATCCCAGCAAAATCGAAAGTGGGATAGAAGTATTGCCTATAAAGATCAAAAGCGCGAATAAAATCGCTCCCGCTTTGATTTTACCACTAAAGTAAGGAGTGTTCAGTCCCAATGTTTGGAACACACTCGCCACTCCGTGGCTGATATGCGTAGCAAGTAATAACATCGCAAAGATGTACGAACTCGCAACGATTGGGTTTTGAAAACCTAGAACTACCATCGTATAAATGTCATGTCTTCCTTTTGCATCCGTCATTGCAAAATGATCTGGATTGGTAACTCCGAGTGTGAAGTGAAGAAGGTGATATACGATGAAGGAAAAAATTAAAAGCCCAGTTAGAGCCATCGTTCTAGAAGCGAGTGTCGCTTGCACTGTGTTCTTTTTAGAGTAGGGAACTGGGCGGGCCTGTCTATTTTCAATTGTAAGTTTTATCGCGTAGTAAACGTGGATGATAAAACTAACAATTAAAATAATTCTGGCTACCCAAAGAAGAGGGGCAATATCTCTGAGCGATTGACCATATGCGTTGATTTTTTCCTGTCCAAGGAAGATCTGAAGATTTCCTAACATATGAACAACCACAAAGCCGAAATAAACAAGTCCGGTTGCTGCCACGAGAGTTTTTCTCCCGATGGAAGACCGGAGGTATCCAGCCTTAAAATCCATACCATTTTCTCCTATTTGATTGGTGGAAAGAATTCATCGAAAAATTTGAATGAACAAAAAAGATGGGTTTAAAATTAGAACAAACCCGTACTTTCTAAAATGAGAGTAAAAAAACGAGCTATGACGAAAAGCATTTTTATTTTGAAGAGAAAAAATTGAATTAGATCTAAAGTTATTAAGATTCTTTCTCAATTAGAGATTCAGAAATTACAATTCAAATCTTAGAAGGATTTAGTGCGTCGCGTAACAAAACTTTTTCGAAGGATAAAACAATGAATCCTTTTCAGGAACTTTATCAAAAAAATAAACTCAAAGGCGTTTCCGATTCGAAGGCAACAAAAGAATATTCTGAAAATTCTTTTCTATTTAAAAAATATTTGGGTAAGAGTGAATTTTTAAATCCGTATTTTTCTTTTCGAGGAAGGATATTGTCTAAGATCGCATTCGGAAGTTATAGAGTAGGACTCGAATCTACGGAACACGAAAAGTCGATCGAACTTTCCCTTTCAATGGGATTTAACGTAATCGATACTTCTTCTAATTATGGAGATGGAGAAAGTGAAAGTTTAATTGGAAAGGTTCTTCAAAAAAAAATACAAAAAGGAGAACTCAAAAGAGAAAACGTTTTTATAATCACCAAGGTGGGATATATCCAAGGAAAAAATTTAGAGATCGTAACCGAGCTAGAAAATACCAATCGGGCATTTCCGGAAATCACTTACTATCAGGAAGGATGTTACCACTGTATCCATCCTTTTTTTTTGGAGGATCAACTCGAATATTCTCTCAAAAGACTGGGTCTTGAAACCGTGGATGTTTTTCTTCTACACAATCCGGAATATTTTCTTATGGATCGAGAGAAACATAATGTTCCCAAAGAAAAGGCGACAGAACAATATTACGAAAGAATTAAGAGCTCTTTCCGATTTCTGGAACAAAAACGAAAAGAAGGTAAAATCTTATACTACGGGGTTTCATCCAATACGTTTTCAGAAAACCCGGAAAAATATACTTCCACTTCGCTTATCAAAATCCTAAAAATCGCAAAAGAAGTTCAAAGTGAACTCGGCTTAGAGGAATCCGGTTTTGCGGTCGTTCAATTTCCGGGGAATCTTTTAGAAAGTGGATTTTTAGATCCTAAGTTCGAAGGAAAAAATTTAATTTCTATCATTCATGAAAACGGACTTTTGCCTTTGATCAATCGTCCTTTAAACGCAATATCAAATTCAGGAAACATTTATAGACTTTCTTACGATCCAAAAAAAGAAAGCGAGCATATTCTCAATCTTCTGAAAGAAAGATTAGATACGATTTATAAAAGAGAAGAAGTATTACTTGCCGTTTTACCTCAAGGTTCCTACAAATATACGTTTCGAACGGTAACCGAACCCTATTTAAACCAGTTTCAAAACCAAAATCATCTAAATCAATTTTTAGAAAGAACCGTAATTCCTATCCTACAACAATTGATTGCACAGATCGAAAAAATAGGTGGGGTAAAGGTTCAAACCGAATATATTGAAACTTTAAACGAGGCGCTTCCGATTTTAGAACAATATGTGTTTCAAAAAAATATAGAAAGTATAAAATCATTATATTCTAAAATTATAAATCTATATCCTAATTATCAGAGTTGGAATTTATCTACGATCTCACTTCATTTGCTTCATTCCTCTTTGGGAAAAGGTGTCGTTTTGCTCGGAATGAGAAAAGAAGAATACGTAAAAGACGCAACGTTTTCTTTTGCAGCATCTGAAACCGAAATCCAATATCAGGATTGGAAACAATTTGAAGTTTGATCCTGAAATTGTAGCTCTTTTTGAGCAAATTACGTCTACTACCGATCCGGAAGAAACGATCGATTTTGCTTATTCCAATGCGGAAAGACTTTTTCGGGAAGGAAAGTATTTTGAGGCGCACGAAGTACTAGAGTTTCAATGGAAAAAAGATTTTGGTATCAGGAAGATATTTCTTCAGGGAATCATTCAACTTTGTGTTTCCTTACATAAGATTTATGTTAAACCGAATAGCAGAGGTTCCAGAATGCAGGCGGAAAGGTCCAAAGAAAAATTGGAAACTGTTTTTAACTCTAATGATTTGAGTGAAAATGGAAAACAAATTGTATCAAGTTTGCTCCAAAGTTTAGATCAGATCTTAAATCTTTACGAAGGAGACGATATTTTGCCCGAAAAAGTTTCTGCTTTCTGTATTCCAAGGATTCCAAAAGAATGGCGAGAGTTATTCAGAGACTAATTACAGAAGACTATGAATGGGCTTTTTTTATAAAAAACAGAGAATGTTGTAAAATATTAGAATTATATTATATTTTATAAAACGTAGGTTTACAATTTTGTTTTTAATAATCTCTATAAAATTGAGTACCGGAATTTCTGCTATAAAAAGTTATTTGAATACAAAATATTAGGTACTCTGTTATATAGTTCTGAGTAGTATAGAATAAACAAAGTTAGTCTGCCTTCTGAAAAGGAAATGATATGAGTGAAATTGAAAGTGGTTTTTTTCAATCTGGGGGATACAATCTTTCCTATAAGATTCATAAAAACGGAAAGGAAAATTCTATTCTTTTGTTTCATGGATTTCAAGACGCATCGGATACGTTTCTCTATCAGTTTCCGTTTTTATCTAAACATTTTAATATATACCGATTTGATTATAGAGGTCATGGAGATTCAGAATGGATTCGAGAAGGAAATTATCATTTTATTCAAACTCTGGTAGACGTTAAAACTTTCGTTTCTAAGTTTCTTCCTGAAAAGTTTCATATTTTAGGGCATTCTATGGGAGGAGGAATTGGTGCCAGGTTTGCTGGGATTTACCCGGAAAAAATTTTAAGTATAGTATGTTTGGAAGGTTTTATGTCGATTCAAAATCCGGAGCTAGAAAAAAAACGTCTGAAAGCTTGGCTGGATACTTTAGAGAACAATGAAGTTGGAATTAAAGAGAGGAAGAATAAAACTTTTTCGAGTTTAGACGAATTGACTCATCGTTTGAAACCGGTTTATCCTAGGTTGGATTTTAAAAAGGTTCGGGATTTAGCGACTTATCTTTCTAAAAAGACGGACACTGGATTTCAATGGAAAAATGATCCGCTTTATAAAAGGGGGTTTCCATTTGTTTTTTCCCCTTATCTAACTCGTCATCTTTGGGAATGTATCTCTTCTCCGACTTTGATTATTTATGGAAAGGAAACACATTTGGTTCCAGAAAATCGAGAAGAGATTCTTTCTCATTTTAAATTTTTAGAATATATTGAAATGGAAGACGCGGGGCATAACATGCACCATGATCAACCGGAAAAGTTAGAGAAATTGTTAAACGAATTCTATTTAAAACATAGATTTATAATATAAAAAGAAAAGAATTTTTTATTGCTTCCTCAGGATTTCTACTGATCCTACAAAATTGACTACCATTAATTTTTATCTCAAAACACTGTTTCAGTGCAAAAAATTTGGTATTTTTATTCTACAACTCAGAGTCGTTATAGAATTTGAGTAAATCTCTAAGACCAATCCATAAGGAAAATATTTTTAAAAATGTAAGTGTTTGTTTACGTTTCTAAACAAATTGAATCTAAAAAAATATTGCTGAAAGTGATTCGCTTAAATTAACGTCCTCTGTAAAGAATTTATACTCGTTTCAATGCGAAAATCTTAAAAATTCTTTTTTAAATTTGAATGAATTTTCTTTTACAGAATCAAACGAGATGGGTTTTTGTCTTTTTACTTTTATCTTTGCTTTCGTTTCCTCTTTTAAGCGAACAGACAATTCTTTTAAAAAATGGAACTTCAATCAAAGCGAACGTGACCAGTCAGAATGAAAAAAATATAACTATTCGAACCAAAAATGGAAACGTTCAAATCTTGTCAAAGAAGGGGATTCTCAAAGTAATTTATAAAGATATAAATGAAGAGGAAGCAAAACGAATTCGTAGAGAAGAAGAAACTAAAATTCAAGAAACAAAATCTGTGGAAGATAAAAAGGGAATTGAGGATGAAACAATTCGTAGTTCGGTCGAAACACAAACTACCGGAAATAGGAACCGTTGGAGTTTGGTTTGGAGGTCCGCAGTGTTTCCAGGTTGGGGACATTACAAGGCGGATCGAAAAAAAGTAGGAATTGTATATGGTTCACTTTTTTGGTCTGGAGTGATGCTCACTCTGATCGCATCCGATCGAATCGGAGAAAAAAAATCGGAGTATGAAAATTCTGCACTTATTGGTCAAATCAGTGACTACGCCTTAATCAGAGAAATGATCGTACATGAAAAACGTTCTGAATATAAAAAATCTATAGATGACTATCAAAATCTGACAATGGGAACAGTTCTCGTTTATTTGATTCAATTGACCCATTCTTATTTTACAGGCATCGATTGGGAAAGAGAGGAAATCACAATTACACCACAGGGTTCGATTCTTAAGAAAGGAATCCAATTGGATTCTATGAGAGAAACCAATTTCTTAAATTCGGAATCTAAGGTTTTCGGTTGGAAAATGGAAGTTCGATATAGCTGGTTTTTTTAAGGAATAGATATGAAAAAATATTATTTTATTCTAATATTTTTTTCGTTTTTGAATTGTTATAAATTTGAAGAAAGTTTTTGGGATCCCAAAGGAACCTTCGGTTTATTTAGAATTCTGGCTTCTGCTTCCAACGGTTATACGAATTTTATGTTAAACAAATATTCTGCATTCCGATACGCAGGTACGGGTATGTATATTTCCTATATTCGTAGGAATTTTGGTAGTTCGAATGATCCTAGAAATAGAATCGATTTGATCATCGCTTACGAAAATTCTACGGATATGATTCCTACAAATGTTCCGATGGTAGGAGAACAAATTACGAGTATGATCGGATTTGGATTTAATCCTATAAATTCTAATAGTTACTCAATTCTTTTCGAAGTCAAAACTGTAGATTCTTTAGGAACTTCTATTTACGAATACTACTACTGGAATGGTTCCGCACTTCCAAGGGCTGGATCTAAAATGACATTTACAAAAATATCTCCTGTGATCACAGCAGAAAAAATTGTAGGCTTTGGGACGTATAACGTAGGTATAACGGAAAAAGTGGTATTTTGTGAAGAACCTACTTTCGGAAGCACGACTACTTGTTATAACGTAAATAACGATTTTACGAATCGGGTTACAATCGCGGGTCCAATCAATACAAAATGTACTTATGTAATTAGAAATAACGCAGTGGGCTGGTGTGTTGATCCATTGTCTGGTCCAAGTTATTCTTTTTATTCTACAGACGGAACAGCTAATGTATTTGGAGTGCAGCCGGTAGGTTTGGTTGCAAATTACAAAACTCTTCCTTTTGATTCTTTTTCTGGAAGTTATAACTTTGATATACAATCTGATTTTACTCAATCGCATTACATTGAACATACGAACGATTCGATTAGAATCACTACTACAGTGGGGGATTTGACTTCGTTAGGCGGGCCGCTTACTTTTCCCGGAAATTCAAATCAATCAATCGTTGCTGCTTCCGGTATTTTAGTTACAGATGTAATCAATCCGGTTCGTTCTTTTAACGTTGGGACTTCAACATTCTTAGCATTTGTTGCAATTCCAAGTTCCATTTCTGCTCCTTCCGCTTATTTATACAGAACACTAAATACTGGTAATTCTTGGGAACGAATTAACCTTACCGGTTTGGATTTGCCTACTCCAGAATTTACGGAAGATCAGACGCCAAGTTATACTTCTGCGTTAGGCGTGTTTGTAACAAATTCCGGAACAGAAAAACTGCATGTGTTTATTAATAAAAAAGGATCTGGTTTAAGACGTTATGTTTCCACAAATAGCGGAGTTAGTTGGACTTTGCAGGAAACAATTCAGGTAACTTCCGAATAAAAAAATCTATATATTTAGAAAAAAAGCTTGTACTTTCATTGATATTTTTGGAACATTCTTTCAGCAATTTTTAAGGATGTTTTCATGCAAGAACAAGCTGCAAGGTTTAGAAGTCAGTTGGAGAGATATATTAACTATCGTGGGATTGATATCGTATTACATCTCAAAGACGGCTCTCGTGTGGAATTGGATCGGAATCGTAAAATGGTTGGAGAACAAATCGTTTATTTTCCTTCCAAAAATCTGACCAGTGCGGTTGAACTTGCAAATATCAGTCGTGCGGAATTTTTTGTGGCTTAATATTTATTTGAATTCGTAAAATAAATAAAAAGTATTTTCGCATAACTTATGAAAAAATACTTTTACTGAAGTTAAAAAAAAAATCCTACAAAAGATGAAAACACCCAAAAGATCCGTGGATTGCATTGATCTTTTGGGTAGAAAAGTTTGGAGTATAAATTTTATAGAATTTTGCTTCAAACTGGATTCGTTTTAGAATTTGTATATTACTTAGAGCTATAAAATTTGAGTATCGTAAATTTTTATTACAAAGCAATATTAACGTGCAAAACATTAGATACTTTGTTATATAATTTTGAGTAGGGTCAGTAATATATTTCATTCTGAGATAGTTTTTAATCTTATAAACTATTTCTTGATTGTTTACAAGTAGTTTAGAGTTTTTTAATTTTCTAATTTTACTACCCAGGTAGAAAATAATTCTGCTACTAAGTTTTCTTCTTCGTCGAAGGCTTGAGAGTGTAATTTTACGATTGAGCGTTTTTGATCGGTAATTTTGCTCTGAATTCTAATTTTTCCTTTTGTAACACTTTTACGATATTTGATTTCTGCGGATGCAGTCGCCATAAATTTATATTTTAAATCCGAAGATCGGATCCAAGCGGCCATAGCGGCTCCGGCGGAACTATCCATTGCTGAAAAAAGTACACCTCCATGAACGATATTTACAGGATTGAAAAAAGTATCATCGACTGAAATTTCGTATTCGCTTTCTCCTGGGCTAACGGAAAGAATTTTATAACCGATTTTATGAGAAAAACGATCCTGTTTCTGAAAATATTCTGCAAATTCTTGGGTATTTGTTTCCGGCATTGAGTAAAATGGATTCATACAGAATTAGATCTTTTATGATAACTTCTTTGTCAATTCATACAAAGGTTGAATAGATTGAAATCGATTTTGAAAAAATCAAAACCTAATTTCAGTTAACATTATATGAGTGATCTTTTGGAGAAGTTTTTTGTATGATTGTTTAGAGTTTATTTGTTATTAGATTCGTTTTGTAAATTGCTTTGGCTTAAAATTTACAGAATGATCCTTAACAAAAGACATTGTTTAAATTTTTAATACGACTTATACTTAAGAACCGTAGAACAGAATGTAAGTAAATCTTGGGTTTTATAGCATTATTTTAAAAAAAGTATGAGTTCCTACAAATCATAATTTTACTGTAAAATTATGATTTATGGTAGGGATTTCCTTAGGTTATTGCTTAAATAACGTGGATTCGTGGAGAAATCCATTTTATCTTAGGTCAATTTTTTCGTAAAAAATAAATGTGGGAACTCTCACAAATCGTGGATTTAACAGTTAAACTTTGAATATTGTGGGAACTACTATGAAATACAAAAAAATCATCTTCCAATCAGATTTTTACACAAAACTGCTGTTTGGTGACCATCATTAAAATTTAAATCCTATTTTAACCTGGGTTCGGCGTGAGTAAAAATTTTTGAAAAGTATGAATTTTTCCGCATTTTATTTTTAGGGAAAAATTAGATTTTATATTTATAAGACAAGTTTCTTACATTAAACTCACGTTATTTAAGAAAGAAATGGAAAATTTTTGAAATTCAGTAGATGGAAAAAAGAAAGATTAGAAATATTATAATTTTCTAATTGAGAAATTGAAAAAAATGATTCTGTTTCAATTTCATTTTTATAAAATAAGTTTCAAGAAAGGTCTCGAATTAAATCTTCAATTTCTTGAATTTTGTTGAAATCTCTTTCCGTATAATTTAAATAAAGATCGTATTCGGCCTCTGAAATTTTTTCGCAACGAATTACTTTTACTGGAATTTGGATTCCCCCGGAAAGACTGATTGTACCTAGTTTGAGTTCTAAAACGGTGCCGGGCTCGATTGGAGAATCGGTTCTATGAAGCAGACCTTTTAGGATGTTCTCGGCCAGTCTAAGACTTTGATCCGCCAATTTGCTCCAATAAACGGTTACGGTGTTTGGAATTCTATTATAGTGCATGGGGTAATTTTAAGTGCTTTTTATCAAAACGATCAAGCAAAATTCGGAAAATTCGTCTATAATAGATATTTTATATATTACAGTTCTATTATGTTTTTGTTACAACAAATTGTTTTGTATAAAGGCAATTTGCTTAAAGAAGGCTTTTGGAACAGACTTTTAGTAAAGAATCCTAGTTTTGATCGAAAAAGGATGTTTTTCGATTTTTTCTTTCAATTCGTCTCCTACAGATTTATCGATTACCATGGAAAGATAACCGATTTCTGCACTGGTTCCTAAATGTTGGGAACTGATATTGGCGCCGATTGCGGATACCATAGAGTTGATGTCTTTTAAAAACCCTGGTTGGTTTTTATGGACGTTCAAAATTCTATATTGACCTGCGGGTAACGGAGTAATTTCCAAATTAGGAAAATTTACGGAAAATGTAGTGGAACCGTTGTTTATGAATTTCAAAAGTTTACTGGCTACTTCGGAACCGATGTTTCTTTGAGCTTCTTCGGTACTACCGCCTATATGAGGAGTCAAAATTACATTCGGCAGATTTTGCATAGGAGTTAGAAATGGATCGTTGTTGGATTCGGGTTCTTCCGGAAAAACGTCTATTCCCGCTCCAGCAATATGACCCGATTGGATTGCTTTTGCAAGAGCTTCCAGATCCACAACCTTCCCTCTGGAAAGGTTGATCATATAAGCGCCTTTTTTAGTAACTTCGATTTCTTTTTTTCCATAAAGATTCATCGTTTGTGGAGTTTCGGGAACGTGAAAAGAAATAAAGTCCGAATTTTTTAAAAGTTCTTCGTAACTAGAAACTGGAGTTGCATTTCCAAGAGGAAGAACCGTTTGAATATCGTAGTAGATCACTTTCATTCCCATCGCTTCTGCAAGTACTGAAACCTGACTTCCAATATGACCATAACCCACGATTCCAATCGTCTTACCTCGAACCTCAAAACAATTTTTGGAAATTTTATTCCAAATACCAGAGTGAGTATTTCGAATATGATCCGGAACTCTTCTGGCCAACATGATGATTTCTGAAATTACTAATTCCGCTACGGAACGAGTATTAGAATAGGGGGCATTAAAAACAGGGATTCCTTTTTTTTCTGCTCCAACTAAATCCACTTGATTGGTTCCGATACAAAAACAACCAATTGTCAAAAGTCTTTTGGCTTTTTCTAAAACGGCGGAAGTGACGTTGGTTTTACTTCTAATTCCTAAAACATGAATGTTTTCGATTTCGTCTAAAAGTTCTTTTTCCGAAAAGGCAGCGGGAAGAAGGCGTACATTAAATCCATCTTTTTGGAACATATCAAATGCGTCTTGGTGGACGTTTTCTAAAAGGAGAACTTGAATTTTATCTTTTGGAAATGAAATCATTCTACCTACCAAGGTTTCAAAAACGCAATTCTCTGAAAATTGAATTTTTATTTTGGTTTCCGCTCTGTTTGAATATATTCATTGTGTGATGATCGACTAAAAAAATTCAAATGAAAGGTTGAACTAATTCAAAACAAATGTACGGACTCTAATTGGAATTTTCTTTCAAATCCAAAGCATTTCCAAAAAACTGGGAAAAATTTTTAGAGGGAACTTTTGAAGATTCAATTTTTATCTCTTCTTTTTAGTTTCGGTTTATTTGCGGGAATTGGTTGTTCCAAAGATTTAATTCGGTATACTCCTGAGCCTGCTCTGGAACAGGTAGTATTCCATTCGGAATCTCTTTGTTACGGATTTCATTTTTTTTGTTCTGAGGGAGATGCTAAGTCTCTGAATTTTAAAGGCATTTTTAAGAATCTAAGTTTTGAAAAGACGATTTTTTTAGACTACTATCTCAGTTCTTTCGAGGTCAGTTTTCCAATTGGAGTTTCTTTGAGATTAGATGGAACTTGGTTCAATCTAAGAAAAGTAGGGACAGAATATTCGGATTCTGTAAAAATTTCTTCTTCTATTTCGGCGGAGGCCTCAGATAAAATCTTACAAGCAAAAGAAATCATATTCAGTTTTTCTTCTAGAGAAAAAACCACAAATCAACTTCTTTCTCACTCAGAAACGGCAAAATTTCAACTTCTCTTAAAAACTCTTAAGGAGCGATTAAACGCTCAAACAAAATTGAATATTTTAAATCCATAATGTTTTTAGTTGAAATAAGAATTAATTTTTGAATTTGTCGTTAGGACAATACAATTTTAATTTGTAACAGTTCTCACATTTTTAGATTTGATCTTTGATTTGAGTTTGTCATTGAAAGATACATTTCCAATCTGTGTGAGCTACTATATTAGAGTTGTTGAAAAATTCCATGGTGGCGATTAACAAAACTGCTTCAATTGCCGATTTACATAAAATAGAAACAGGTGGAGAATTAATTTTTCAACAATTCTAATCAAGATTGTGTCTTTTATCGATCCTTGAACAAGTTCTCTACCATTAAAACTTCTGGTATGAGTTCCCACATTTTATTTTTTTGCTGAAGAGTTAGGTTTTATAAAACGAATATCTTAAATTGTAAAATATCTTGTTTAACGATGCAAAGACGGTTTAAAAACTTATCAAAGAAATCTAAAATGTGGGAACTACTGCAACTTTTAAAGAATTTTAGAAAGATGATTTTCAAAAGGAATCAGGACGACTAATTAATTTGATTTAGAGTTTATAAAAAAATAAAAACTCATTCTCTTGTTAATTTTTTAATGCTGTCTAACGTAGGAGAAAGCCAGTCTTCCAAAAGGGGGTCTTGTCCGATGGCTTCTTTTTTGAACATAAGATCTTTGTTTGACATTGCAATTTCAGAAACTTCGTTAATTTTTCTTGCGGTTTCGATTGCTTTCCAATAGTGTTTTAGAGCTTCCGAAGTGTTTCCTTGTTTTTCATAAACGGCGCCAATGTTATTGTAAGCTGCGACTAACGTTTGATATACTTCTTGGTGATATGGATCGTCCGGTTTAGGAAGTCCCATATTCAAAAGTTTTTCTTCCATATCGTCTTGAACTTTAAGGTAGTTTCCTAAACTTGCTTTGTATTGGCCGGTATAAAAAAAGGCATTTGCTTTGCCCATGAGTAAGGTGGAATGATTGTATTCTTCTTCGTCTTCAAAACCGGACCATTCATTTAAAGAAGCGGCAAAATCACCGCTCATATAATCCACCCAACCTTTAAAATAACGAAGTTCTCTTTGAATTTCGGGAGGAAGAGGGGTTCTCCATCTGCGGATCAGAGTATATTCGTTTTCGTCAGTTTGAACCGATTCCGCTTTAGAAAAACCTTCCAAAGAATTTTTGAGTTCCATCGACCTGGTTTTAGCGACTGTATCCATGGCGGCCCTTGCTCGGAATGGATAAATTTTACGGCCTGGAAATTCTGTGATCTTATCCTTTTCGTGGATTCCTGCTGCAGATAAATATTGTATTCTCGCTTTGTCAAAATAGATACGGCCAACGTTTCCTTGGATTAAAGTTTCGTCTTCTTCTCTTGCACCGTAACTTTGTTTGAAGTTTTCAAAACGTTTAAGAGATTCGTTTAATAATTTATCCGCTTCTCCAAAGTTTGCCAAACGAATTGCGTTTTCCCCAAGTTCCATAGAAGCTAAATAATGTGCTGGATCCAGTGTAGCCGCTTTTTCAAAAAATCTTCTAGCTTGGATTGATTCTTTGATCGAGGCAAAATATCTTCCTCTTTGGTAATATCCTTCCGCGTAATTAGAACCTTCGATTTCTGTGCCGGTGATTGGATCTTTTTCAGTTTTATGATAAATCAAATCTAAAATTTCAAGAGCGTTATCGTTAACTTCCATTCCGGAAACCTGATCTATCGGATTGATATTATAACGAATTCTTAATTCTTTTTTGTTCAGATTTGTGTAAAAGGAAGCGAGTTTAGAAAGAACGTGAAGAGAAAGTTTTTTTTCTATCTCCAAGTTATTTTTGATTTGTCTATGATGATTGATGACAAATTGAGGATTTCCATCTTCTTTCCACATCTCTATATAAGTGGAAAGTAAACCGCCTTGTCCCATTGGACTTGATGGATCGATTTCTACAATTTTATTATAAAAGGATGCGGCTTTACCGAATTCTCTACGGTTGTAATAAATTTTTGCGATTCCAGCGGTAGATTCTTCGTCGTAGGGTTCGTTGCCATCTGTATAAACCTGTTTGTAAAAATTGATCGCTAACTGATCGTTTTTATACTTTCCACCACCTAACGAAGATTCGGTGAACGAAGGCATGATGGAAGAATGGAACCTTCCAAGATTTTTATATGTAGGATTATCGTGAGTTTGTTTTTCCAAACGCATTACGATATACGCGCCCGCTTTCAGAATTTTTCTTTGAATTCCGTCTTGGGCGATTAAAGTCATACGATTTTCACTTCCGACTTTACCTGCAATTGGAAGTTTACTGTTGTCCCAAACTTGGCCTTTGGCAAGTGTGATGATAGGTACTTTTTCTCTTTTATCCCAAGCGTTAGAAGAAGGTTCTTCTCCTCCTGCTCCAAAATCGGGACTTACCTTGCCGAATAATTTTTCAAAAGCCCGATCGTATTCCTCAACTCGTGTGTATTCCGATTCCATAGAGATTCAGGTATTTGAGGTGGTTTGGTAAAATGTTCTCACCTCTCGCGAAAGATTCTTCTGCTTCGAAAAATTTTCTTTTTCTTGTTTCACTATTTTTAGGATAAGCGCCAGCTTCTCGAATTAAAGTTAAACCTTGATCGTAGTATTGGGCCGCTTGTTTGGGAACAATAAAATTTCTATAAAATAAGGTTCCACCTACTACAATAAAGATGGTAGCGGCGATTCCTAAAATCGTTCTTCGAATTAATTTTTTTTGTCTTTGAAGTCCTTCTTTTGTATAAACAGGATCTGTAGAAATGATCGGAACTCCGTCTTTGGAAAATCCACTCATTCTTTGAGAAACAGAAACGGGTTCTCCTAAAACGCCGGAGAGGAAGTCCGCGATTTCTTCAGGTGAACTTTCAATTTTGATTAATTCTAAAAGACCTTTTTGATCCCTAGGGGTGAGTTTATCTTGAACGATTGCGTCTATCACCGCACGACGAAGTGTAGGAGGGTATCTTAGAATTTCTTTTTGAATGATTGCGAGTTCTTCGTCTTTGAGTCCTTTGTCTATTTCTTCTTTTTCTTCACTTGCAAGTCCTTGTAGGTCTGCTTCCAGACCGAAAGAACTTCCGGAATCAAAATCTTCTCCTCCTCCTGTATCCGATTCTAAATCGGGACTAAAGGTGTCGAAGGACGCATCTGCGCCTGTGACAATGTCGGATAACGTGTCTTCTTCGGTGGAAGGAACAAAGTCTGCAAAAGGATCTTCCGAAACTGTAGCCGAAGAAGAAAGATCTGAAAATGGATCCTGTCCTCCACTTGCCGGAGAACCTAGATCGCCAAAGTCTGCAAAAGGATCGGTTTCCGTCGAAGAAGGTTCAGAATCTATTGGCTGGCTAAAAAAATCATCGTCGGTTGGGGACGGTTCGGAAGACGTAACTTCATTGTCAGACCCTGATCCAGAAAGTCCAAAATCGTCTTCTCCCGAACTTGAAGTTTCTAAGCTTCCCATGTCCGCAAATGGATCTCCAGACGTGTCCGGAGTAGAAGTGAATGTATCCGCGAATGGATCTAAGTCGGAAGATGTAGTTGGTGTTGAAGAAAAATCATCTATCGGCTCCGAACTAAAGTCGGTTCCACTGAATGGATCTTCGGATGTTGATTCTGCTAAATCGCCAAAAGGATCGGACGTATCTGCGTTTTGGGTCGATTCTTCCCCAAAAGAGAAATCATCGGAGTCACTTGTCGGAGAAGTTTCGGGCAATCCGAAATCATCCAACGAATCAGAAGCTGGTTCGGAATCCATTCCAAAATCTGCAAATGGATCACCTGAGTCTGCGCTGGGTTCTTCTTCAAAAGAAAAATCATCAGTCGGCGGGCTTGCCGTCGGAGCTTGTCCTGGTTCTGCTAAGAGTTCGTCTAAATCTATATCGTCGTCTTCGAAAACTTTAGTGGGGGGTCTTTGAGGACTTTCAGATTGTGCGAATTCTTCTTCCCCTTCTTCAAAGTCAGAATTAGATTCTGTTTCTTCCTCTATGTCTTCATCGTCGTGAGAAGACATCTGAGTTCCGTATCCCATTTTTTGGCGGAATACGGAAAGCATCGGATTGAGTTCTTCCGAAATGTCCGGATTTTTGGATAGAGGCTGTAGAATAGAACGAACTTGCTCTAATTCAGCTTCGCTCAATGGGGTAGAATTCGCCTCAGCCATGATATTTCTGTTAGATTATATCGGTAGGCTTTTCAATTCTCCAAGGAAAAAACTATCTCTAAAAACGCATAAACTTGATTCGAGTCGAAAAAATTTTTTATATAGGATTGGGACTATATTCGATTTCTTACGGATCGATTTCGGATTTGCCTTATGCTTTTTAGAAAACTGATCGAACTTCTATTCAGAATGAAATCGATCCCTAAGATAAAAATTTTATTAGTACTACTTCTAATGATTAGCGTTGCAATAGGTGCCGACGATGCGGGTAACTGGATCGGATCCTTTTCATCGGAAGACTATGAAGATTTTTTAGAACCAGTGGAAAAAGAAAAAATTTATTATTACTGGCAGATGGAAAAATTGAAAAGGGCGGTAGCCCCCAGATATATCCGATATATAGATTCTTCCTTAACATTAGAAACTGGAAAACTTCTCAACCGGGGAATTTTATTTACTTTTGAAGGAATTGAGAACGAGGAAGTTTCCGTTTGTGGAAACTTTTCTCTTTGGAGATGTATCCCTTTGAAAAAAAACGATCACGGAGTTTTTTATATTGTATTTGATCCGGAGAGTAGGGACACGATTCGGGAAGAACTCAAAATACTAGAATATAAATTTAGAGTGGACGGTTTATTTACCCATGATCCGTCTAACCCCGATTCGGTGGAAGACGGAGACGGTTCTTTGATTTCTAGATTGATTGCGATTTCAACCGGACCGGATAAATTGGTGACCACTCGGATTTTGGAAGATTCTCCCTATGAAGAATTAGAATATAGAACTGTGGAATTTAGAATTTATGCTCCAGATGCGGAGATGGTTACTCTTGTGGGAGACTTTAATCACTGGGATCCGGAAGAAGACATTTTAAAAAAGGAAAAAGAAGTATTTACTCTCATAAAAAAAATGAAACCTGGAAATTATCTCTATAACTTTGTACAAGATGGAAAGATCATTTTAGATACGTTTAATCAAAATACAAGACTTAGGGAAGATACGGGTGAAATATCTTCTTATCTGATTGTACCTGAACGTTCTTATGCTTTGGAGAGAAAATAGTCTATTTTTTCATTGACCTGATCTTTTCCCGGGCTTTTTTCTACTCATGGAAAAAATCCGGCTAGGAGTTTACGCATTTGGAATTGTTATAGTCGGAATTTTAGTTTTTACACTTTCTAAAAGTTGGTTCATTTTAGACAGAGGAGTTGAGTTAGTCGAACCTGGTTCTTCTAAAGAAGAACCTTTGACTCCTGCAGATAGAAGTGGAGATTTACTCAATCATTCTGTGGTTCTTTGGGAACGTTATCTTTTTTATCCATTTGAACTTTCCAGAGAAACTGTAGCAGGTCATAGAAAAACTCTGAATCACGCAAGAAATTTGACCGTAGTCGATTTGGAATCAGGAAATCCGCGTAAACTATTTCATAGAAACGTTTATATTTGGGATTATTTTACTGGTACAGATGTTGTAGGTAATACTACGGAAGAATCAGAATTGGATTCCGTTTTGGCATCCGGGATTTCCACCGGAAAAAATCTAATCTTGATTGGAATGACTGAGGACACAAATAAGGACGGATTTTTAAATCAAAAAGATAGAAAGCAGGTTTTTGTCTACAATCCTGTGAGTGCAAATCTTGTAGGTGTTCTACCGAAAAAATATTCTTTGGAAAAATTTCTTACATCTCCCGGAAAAGAAAGATTGGTGATGATTGTTTCTTTGGAAGAAGAAAAAGAAGAATCTAAAAAGAAAAAATCTGCGGCCACGGTAAAACTACCAGAAATCACATTCTATATTTATGATATTCGAAAAGGAAGAGGAACACTTGTAGAACGTCCTTGAAAATTATATTTATTAGAGTTATTGAAAGATTAATTTTCTTATGTTTTTTCATTAAAACGAATGGAAAAATTGTTTATAGATAGATATGGAATTTTTATTGAAAAAATCGATTTTCAATTTATAAAGAATGAAAGCAGGTTATAGACGGTATATTATGAAAAAGGAATTTAATAAACACTAACCTCATTTTGGAGAAGTTAGTGTATGTATATCTATTTTGAAAATTTAGGGTTTCCTTGGCGGACTAAATTTAGTTATCGTCTTCCTTATTTTCGAAAAGTTCAAACTACAAATGAACTCAGAAAAACGTTCGATACGGATTGGGAATTAGAAGACGGATCGTGGATCAAAGTTCAACCCAGAAGAAAAAGATCTTACAGGATGCTTCCAACTCATTGGGATGACAAAAGTTATTCAAGAGATCGGAATAAAAATTGGAAAGAGCTTAGAAAAACTAAATGGAAAAATTGTTAAATCCATTTCAATAACGGATTGAAGTTGAGTACTTGTTCTAAAACTACATTGTTTGTTGGTCGAGTTCACCGATTCTTTTTTTATGTGAGTTTTTGCAGATTTAAAACTTGCCTAAAACTTTAGAACAACGTGAACTCGGTTAACGAATGCGAAAGGGACTATTAGTTGTATTCTTAAACACGACTTACTTCTCCGGAACGGATTTTTTCGATCAAACTGAACGTTGCAGATTCTGGTTCGATGTCTAATTCTTTCTTCAGAGATTTTTTAAATTCTTGGTATTTACGCAGAGCTTCGTTTTTACGATTCAATTGGAAAAGGGCTTCGAAATGAAATCTCCAAGCTCTTTCATCCAAGTCGTCTAGATAAATCCAATTCGTAGAATCATCTAAAAGTTTTTTGATTTCATTTTTCTCTGAATCTTTTTCACATAAAAATTGGAAGATTTCGATTAAGCTTTTTCGAATATATTCTCTTCTAATTTCCGATTCCGGAAAATAAAGATCGAATTCAAAAAAAACGCCTTTGTAAAAACTCCTTGCGCAACGAAATTCTTGAATTGCTAATTCAGTATCTCCTTTGCGTATAGATTTTATTCCTACTTGGTAGTGTTTTTCAAAAAGTTGAAAGTCAGTCTGAACTAAATCCTGTCTAAAAAATAAACGATCTTCCGAAAAAACGAGTGCTTCTGGATTTCCGATAATTTTTCTCAGACGAAAACAAAGAGCGTGTAAACTATTGAGCGCTTTTTTTTCAGACATTTTAGGCCAGAGGAACTCAAGCAACTCTTCTCTATGAATTCCTTTTTCAAAACGAATGAGAAGAATTTTGAGAAGTTTCAACATTTTCTTTTTAGTAGAGATTTCCTTTTGAGGAATCCGAATTCCTCCTCTTTCTAATTCCAGATTACCGAGAGTGCGAATAAAAAAAGGATTCTTATCGGAAAGTGGAGAATTGATTTTGATCGGATGAATTTTTTCTTTTTGGTTTTCATATTCTATCTTTTTTACTTTGGGCAAAAAAGAAAAGGCGGTCGGTTTTTTAGGTGAAGCCAAAATCTGTTTGAATTCTTCTTTAGATTTTTTTTCGAATTGGTTCGATTTGAGAAAAAAATCAACGGAGAACGATAGAATTAAAAAACTAAAATGAGAAGTATAGGGTAATGGAATCAAATTGATTGTTACTAAAATGTCTAAGAGTGCATTTGCACAAAACAATGTGAATCCTATAAATAAAAATAAATTTTTGAATAGATAATGGATGAATTGAGTAACAACCTTAAATAAAATCCAAAAGATAGTCAAAATTCTAGAAACATATAAATAATTAACCAGGACCGGTTGATCGGTTTCATAGATTATAATTCCGAGAGAAGAAATTTTTTTTTCGTGAAGAAGTCCGATATGATATGAATTGAAATCAAATAAAATTGCTACGGATAATAACAAGTTGAGTAGTATATAAAAATATACGAAATCGGTGCTGAAAATCTTAAGATAGGAATTTACGAATAGAATCAAAAAGATTCCAAATATGGGAAGTATAATATCTTCTAATCTTTTCCAGATTAAGGCTTCTTCCGGATTTGTCGTGTTGATTGTTTGTGTAAAAAATAAAATGTATAAACCATAAGCTATCTGTAAAAAAGCGAAGTGTAATAAATGTATTTGATTTCTGTTTTTATAATATAAGAATAAATTATAAAACGCTTTAAAAGTAAGCATGGTAGCCACTAAGTAACAGGAGATTTGATAAAGTGTTATATCCATTGTTTTGCGATTCCTTTTGATGTCTTTGTAGCCTTTATAAATTCATTTTTGAATATAAGTAGATAAATTTTTATCAACGAAAATTCTTTTGTTGGGTTTATTGTTTATAAATGTTGCAAAGTTTTTAAAAGAATAAATTGATAATAAAGAATATTCCAATTCGATTTGAAATAGGTGGGTTCGCCTAAAAATATACTTAAGGACTTGAGTATTCACTTAACAAGATGCAGACCAAAATCTTGATTATTGAAAGAATTAAAAATTTTATAAAATTATTTTAAGTTTCATAAGAAATAAGAATACCATTTCTTACTCGACTATTGCTGATCTCTATAAGATTGAATACTGTAAATTTTATTACAAAACACTGTTTTGGTGCAAAAACAGTTTATTTAAATTTTACATTCAATAAATTGAATATTTTGCGAGTTATTTATATAATAGTCATTTTAGAGCATTTATCTACTCAGAACTTTTAAACTAAAATATAAAGCTTTTTTATATCTGAAATTACTGAACCTATAAAATTGAATCCTCTGGATTTTTATTACAAAACATTGTTTAAATAAAAGTATTAGGTGTTTTACTATATAGTTTTGAGTAAAAATTAGAAACAGTCTTTTTATTGAAATGTGTTTCCGATTTCGAAGGTGATTTAGCTTTTTAAAATTTTGTAAAAAACAAAGCTGGATTCAAAATTTGAGAGTGGATTTTGGCATTTTAACGTGGATTTGGCTGAGAAAGAATTTTATAAAAGTATGAGTTCCTACAATTTTAGAATTTATTTTTAAAAACTTGATTTGTGGTAGTTCTCACATAATCTGCAAAGTTCAGAAAATAATTATAGATTTTTTACGTCGAACACACGTTATCTTAGGAAAAATGGTTCTCGATTCTCTTTTTAAAAAATAAGTAAGAGGTATACGATTTACTCTAAAATTTCTAAGTAAAAGACTAAAAACTGTGATTTTGTTATAAACGATCGAAAGCCAGGTTTTTGATCTTAGTGCTATTCTAATCGAATTTAAAAAATTGAGGGTAAATTCTTTGATTTTGTATCTTTTCGCGAAAGCCTACTTTTGTAGGTCTAAATTTGGGGATAAAAATTAGAAAAATAGCGAAAATTTAGTAAAAATCAAAATCTAAGATGGATCAATCAAGAAATCTTATGTTTAAAAGCATCTTGTATTCAAGTTATAACCCGATTTTACTCTGTT
Source organism: Leptospira interrogans (assembly GCF_900156205.1). Classification (GTDB taxonomy): domain Bacteria; phylum Spirochaetota; class Leptospiria; order Leptospirales; family Leptospiraceae; genus Leptospira; species Leptospira interrogans. The sequence continues at coordinate 18,028 of NZ_FTNA01000019.1, read as the reverse complement.
GATGGGGGTTAAAAATCTAAATCTGTTTTTCTTAAAGTCAATTCGTAAAATATGAGATTTTCTTGACAATTTTTTGACTATGATTACCGTAAGCGCGACTGGAATCTTAAGCTGCCTTTTCCCGGGTCAGTTGAGAACTTTTAAATAATAGAACACCAGGAAAGGTCATTTCTCTCCCGAATCCCGCCGATTGATTGGTCTAACCTTGCATTCTATTAAAATTTAGGAGCCAGTAATTTTTAGTAAGGACCCTTTCTCATGAACATTTATATAGGCAACCTCGCCTATCAGGCAACCGAAGACGACCTCCGTAAAGCATTTGAGTCTTTTGGAGAAGTAACCTCTGTACGCATCATCACTGATAAGCTTTCCGGCAAATCCCGGGGATTGGCATTTGTGGAAATGGCGAACAAAGAAGAAGGAAATGCGGCAATTGACGGCTTAAACGGAACTCAAATCCGTGGAAGAGAAATTAAAGTTAATGAAGCGCTTCCCAAAAAGCCTTTTCCCGAAAAATCTAGATCTAGATATTGATCTTTTAAAGGGAGAAAGGCGATTGTTTTTCTCCCTTTTCTGAAAACAGGTCTTGGTATTATTGGGAGAGGATTAGGATTTTTATTTTCTATATTCTAATCATTTCATTTTTGTCTGTTTATTCTTAAGTCCTAAAATACGAGTCATCGTTTAGAGTTAGGTTTTGATTTGATGAATAGAACTCCCACAGATCTCAGATATAATAGTTTAACTCTAAAATGTGGGAACTCCCACAGATTTCAAATATAACAGTTTAACCCTGAAAATGTGGGAACTCCCACAGAT
>NZ_FTNA01000019.1:0-17169 GCF_900156205.1 Leptospira interrogans | reverse complement strand
CAGATCTCAAATATAACAGTTTAACTCTAAAAATGTGGGAACTCCCCGCAGATCTCAAATATAACAGTTTAACTCTGAAAATGTGGGAACTCCCACTTTTAGTCGAATTCATATTCGTTTAGGAACAAAATTTAGGAGCTAGAATTTTAACTTATCTGGCATCTATTTATGCAACACCAGGGGACTATAAATCCGAAAGGATTCTACTCATGATTTAGAAAGATTTTTTAAATTTTTAGACGAACTTGCGTTAGGTGTGCTAAAGGGAATTAATTTTCGAACTTATGTCTAAAAACTATGAAGATCATTTACAAAAACGAAATAAAAATGAATGTTAGGTTAGACCTTACTAACAGTTCCTAAAATGATAATATAATTCGAAATACTTTTTTATCAATCGACCATTAGGCTTGCAGATTCTAATTCTAAAAGAATTGAGTTTGACAGATTCGGCCTGGATAAATAAAATTTTGAGCATGTTTGTAAGAGCAAACGTATTTATTTCGTATTCAAAAAATATGATTCTATGGAAAAAATTCTCAGATTTGGTTTTAAAAAAAATTAGAACCACTTTTTCGGTTGAAATTTCCCGTAACAAATTTCTTGAAGTTATGTTCCTTATCCTAGTTGTATTGCAGTGTACTTCCAGCGATAAAAGAATTGCGTCTAACGAATCCGCAGACGGTACCGGAAGTTCTTCTTATAATGAAAGTGAAGTGAAAGAAGAACAAACTGAATCGTCTTTTTCTACTCGATCTACGTCTATAGAAGCCGATCGAGTTAGAGGTTGTGTCCAAGGAGATTGTGTCTCTGGAACGGGTGTTTATATTTATGATAACGATGACGAATATAGCGGTTCCTTTGTAAACGATCTTAGAAATGGTTCGGGAAGAATGAAATATAAAAATGGGGATCGATTTGAAGGAAGTTTTAAGGACGACTTAAGAGATGGAAAGGGGACTTATATTTTTAAAAATGGGGCTATGTTAGAAGGAACCTTTGAGATGGGGAAAATGATTGGTCCTGGAAAAGTGCGTTTTCCGGATACAAGCATTTATGAAGGAGATTTTCAGGACGAAAAAAATTCCGCAGAAGGAATTATGTATTCTTCTTTTGATCATTCCAAGAGACATTGTAGAATAGAAAATAAAATAGTTCTTTGTGGAGGACCTTTACAGGAGTCTGGAGATATTAAACCTCTTCACTAAGAACTTGCCCCAAAACCGTCCAATGTGGGAACTCCCACAATTTATAAAATAGAAGTTTGTAACAATTGAATCTGTCGATTTAAGTCCGGGAAAAAACTACTACAAAACTTAGGTTTATCTGTAAAATGATGTAGGAACTACTACAAATCACGATTTTACGAACCAATTCTAAAATTGTAGGAACTCATACTTTAGAAAAATTTTTTCTTACGCCGAACTCACATTATGCAGTTCTAAGTAATGATTTTAGTCGACAAAATCTTCTTAGAAAAAGTGAAATCATTGAATTGCTAAATGATGAGCTAAAAAATATTTGTATATCTCGATTTTTGTAGTAGGGTCGCTAACTTGTCGAATGGTTTAGTTGCATTTTCATTTTTTTAAAAAACATTTTTAAATTTGAAATCAAAAGACAATTTGTTGTTCAGGTTGCACTATTGCAGTAAATATGTGGGTTCTTTTTAAAAGTATTTGATCTTATATGCTTACAAAACATATTAATAAAATATAAATTCGGTATAAGAAAATTTTAGCGAACCGCTTGCTAGTGCACTTTTGGTTATTCTTTTGGAATGAAACGCTTCTCAGCTCAGTGTTTTTACTCCCTACGAATCTCTAGACTGGTCGCGTTTCAGAGTGCAACATAATAATCGCTTTCACATTGATTACTGATCCCTATGAAAATAAATACCGTTAATTCTATCACAAAACGCTGATTCTATGTAAAATATTAGTACTTTATTATATAATTATGAGTAATGCTTGAATTCACGTTAGAAAAAGTCATTTTTAGAACTTTGGGAAAATTTTAAACAAATTGTGTTTGAGATATTTTTTTAAAAGTTTATATGAATATTTGAATATTCTTATAATAGAGTTGTTGAAAAATTCCATAGTGAAGATTCGCAAAATTGCTTCAATTGTCCATTTCAATTCAACAGAAACAAATCAAGAATTAATTTTTCAACAGCTCTATTATAAAAAAAGAATGTATTTAGTTTTTTCTTGTAATTGCAAGTAAGGCGGAAGTTTCTAAAACTTTTTTACCGTATTTTTGTTCTAAGGTTCTACCACAGTCTAAAATTAGATCTCTGGAATTTTGAAAATTTTTGCCTGCTAAAACATTTTGAAATTGTTTTATGAACTCGGACGCAGAAATTCCGATTGCGGAATGGGTTCGGTCCGAAATTAAAACCCAGTATTCACCTGTTTTTAAAACGGTTTTATGAATTTCTAAATCGACAGCTTTGTAGTCAAAATAACGCGCCTTGTTTTTTTCCAAAACAATGAATTCATTATTTTTGTAAACGAATGCGGGAAGTTCTTGAAAGTGAATATATCCTAGTTCCCCGGTTTTAGTTTTAAGATAAAAAAGTGAAAGATTTAAAAATGGAATGGGCATTTTGGAAAGAATTTTACCGATTTTAAAAACCAATTCTTCTCCTGGAATTTCACTCGTTTCGTTGGCTAAAGAAAAAATTCCTTCTATCCTGGCTTTAAATGCCGATTCTAAAATTCCCGGACTTGAAAACCCTGCCAAAATACCAACACAACCGTCAGCACTTGGAACTACACTCGTATAATCACAGTTAGAATTCCCACTCATTCTGGGAAAAAGAGAAACGTCCAGATTTAAAATTTTAGGTAATTGGATTCTATAAAAAGCTCTTTGAATTGAATCCGCAATTTCCTTATTTATTTCGCCTAACGTTTCACTGGACGGGTTCTCCTTGGATTCTTTTTGCTGAAAGAATTTTAAACGGAAAGCACGAACCAATTCTCCGATTTCATCATCCCTTTCTTCTGCAGGCGTTTCTTCATAGACTTCGTTTCCCCAGTCTTGAGCAAGGGTTACCAAAGAACGCATCGAAGAATAGATAAGTCTTACAAAATAAAATACTAGAGAAGCAATCAGAGTGGAAAATGAAATTGAAAGTGCAAGACGGATGGAAAGAGAAATTACCTTTTGTTGTCCTAAAGGAGATTTAAGAATAATGTCGTCTGTAATCGTATAAACGAGAAAGAATAAAAAACTCAGAACGAAAACTGCGATCGATAATTTAAGTTTGGAAGGAATTTTTGTTATCAAGCTATTCTCTCTCTATTATTTTCATGAGAACGATAGATACTATAAACAAAACCGTCAACGGGACAAATAAGAATAACATCGAAATCAAATCTGGTCCCGGAGAAAGAACTGCGGCGGCAATCGCAAGAATTATAATCGCTTCTCTCCATTTTGAAAGGAGGAAAGAAGAATGGATGATTCCTAAACCGCCAAGAAGAATGAGTATAATGGGAAGCTGAAAAGATAAACCGAAAATCAAATGAATGTTGAAAAAAATTTCGTAATATTCATCGATTGGAAGTCTGGCTTCTATATCCAGGGGCCGGAAGTTGACTAAAAAAATTCTTAAAAGATTTTCAAAAGCTTCTGTCCAACAAAGCCAAATCCCAAACCAAAAGAGAAGTGTGCTAAAAAAGATTAGAAATTTACCGTATCGATCCGCTTTGGAATCGAGTGCGGGAGAAATAAAACTCCAAAGAAAAAAAAGAACGAATGGAAGACCTAACAAAATAGAGATCATAAATGAACTTTTTAAGTAGATCATAAATGGAGCCATTAAGTTGATCTGAAAGAATGTCGCTTGTGGACCTAAGACATTTTTATAAGGTTGTGTAAGAATTTTGTGAATTTCTTCTCCAAAACATAAGGAAATTCCCATGATGACAGTTACTACAATGAGGGATTTGATAAGAACCATCCGGAGTTCTTCCAAATGATCTCCTAAGGTCATATATTTTTCCCTGTCTCTTGGTACGGATTCTTCCGGATAAGGAAGGTTTTTTGATTTTTTCTTTCCAGCCATTCCTAGAATGGGTTTTGTCAAGCGGATTTGGACTTTTTGGATTTAGAAGTTTTTGTTTCTTCTTTCGGAACCGAACGCTCTTGCTCTTGGCTGATTTGTTGGGAAGAATCATCCGATTCACCTGTTAGGGATTTACGAAACGATCTGATTCCATCTCCTAAATCTTTTGCCAAAGAGGGTAACCTTTTTCCTCCGAAAAGTAAAAGAGCGATGAATAAAATGAGTAGAATTTCAGTCCATCCGAGTGATCCGAAGACTGCCAAGGGTGCAAACATATTTAAATACCTCAATTAGCATTCAGTGCTTAAAAACGCGAAACACATTTCAGCTTCTTTGTTAGACTTTTACTTCCCTGTTATCTGTCAAATAGTAAGTAAGAGGCTCAAAAGAGAGAGGTATAATTGTGAACAGAATTGATCTTAAATTTATAATAGCCTCATAATTTCCAATAGATTCTTGTATCACGAATGCGTTCGGAAATCAAAAAAGCCTTAGTTTGAGTTTTAGAATGTTTCCTAACAAAACCAGTTTTAGGTAATAGTTCCCACATTTTTAGAAATCAGATTTTTAAGTAGGGATGGGAAAGAAATTTTTCCAAAAAATGAAACGATTTGGATCGGTTCTGCCCTTTTTCATTTTGAAAATTACCGATATTCTAAGTATATCAGTTGGGAAAAGATGGCACTCAACAAAGAACAAAAACAGGAATTTGCGGAGAAACTAACGGACTTTAAAGTCTATTTGGATGATCTCAAAAAAGAAAGTAATCTATTTAAATCTCAATTGAGAAAAGACCCCAGATTAGAACCGTACTATCAAATTGTTTTATCTGTAAACGCGATCAAAATGATCAATACCTGCCTTTTGGTCAATGACCTAAGTGTTGCGATTTTAGACATTAAAAGTGATACGTATTTAAATACCGGAAGGAAAGAAATTTACAATGCGATTTCCGGAATGGAAAAAGTAGTAGGAGCCGATTTCGAAGGCAGTTTAGCAGAAAATAAGGATTTATTAGCAAAAATTCCAGAATTTCTACCAGTTCAAAGACTGAATTTTATCAAAGCGATTCGTCAAGTAACAAACAAAACCATAGACGCTTTTGGAACCAATAGTAAGTGGAAATGGAGTTTTCCGGAAATCCATTTTAAAATTGCAGTACTATGTAAAAACATCTTCGATTTCCGCGCATTTGAAAAAGAAAGAGATTTAGAAAATCCTCACTATTATATTCGGCAGGAACATTTTAATTTGATTCTTGAACTATGTAACTACGCCGCACAGGAATATAGGACTAAATTTGATCTTTCTACACAAGACGCAGGGGATTTGAAAAAGTCCATCGCAATGTTGGAAGTAAACCGTAAAATTCTACAGACTACAGGTGAAACAGAAGATTTAGAGAAGACAAAAACTTTGATCGAATCTCTCCAAGATAAAGTCGAATCCATAGAGGCAGATAAGGATAAAAAGAAAAAGAAAAAATAGACCCTGTGAGTCTGATCTGTATTGTAGGAAAAAAGGAGAAAGAATCAAAGATGGCATTGGCAGAAGTCAACGATACAAATTTTAAAAGTGAGACATCCGGAGGATTGGTTCTCATTGATTGTTGGGCGGAATGGTGTGGCCCTTGTAGAATGGTGGCTCCGGTTTTGGAAGAACTTTCCGGTGAATTGGATGGGTTGGTAAAAATCAAAAAACTGAATGTAGATGATAATCAGGATACAGCTCAAAGTTTAGGGATTTCTTCCATTCCGACATTGTTGCTTTACAAAGACGGACAACTTGTCGATAAAGTAATTGGGGCACTTCCAAAAGCTCAAATTAAAAATTTTATAGAAAGACATAAATAATTTTTTTACTTCTTTATTTATTATGCTGAAAGAAACATACAAAGGTTATACGGAATTGCCTAGAGGAGGGTATCTCATTGATACTTCCGAGGGATACCTTCAGATTGGCTCACCGCCGGAAACGATTAAGGATACAATGGGGCTTGAAAAAAAGTCTCCTTTAGTATTTATCTTACCCAATAAATTCTTTCATGTGGAGAAAGGAATCAGTACTGCAGAACTGGAATTTCCGATCTACTATAACTTCTTTTTAAGACAGAAAAAAACATTTATCGTTTGTACGGAAGAACAAAGAACTCAGTTGATAACTGTACTCAAAGAATCTCTTATGGGACCTGATAATATCAATCTCAAAAGTGAGTATCTCAACGGAGAACAATCTTTTGGATTCCCCGATATGAAAGCGGAAATGGCTTATTTTCGTGGATACAAGGGATTAGACGACGTAGTCGATTTTAAAGTATTCGATGCAGAAAATAAAGTACATTATGGAAATGTAATTATTGGTAAACTACAAAATGGAGATTTTCTTATCCAGGATGGAGAAAGAAAAATTGAGGTTCCAGGAGAAGTAGGATTTAATATCAAATACGATATTGGAGAAAGACCTACTGAACCATTTCAAGCTCCACTCCTTGCAATTACTTGTCTTGGACCTTCTCACGGATTTGATCCGGAGGATAACACTTCTGGTTTTATTATCTGGTTAAATCACCAGGGAATTATGGTAGACCCTCCCGTAAATTCAACGGAGTGGTTGCGTCAGTCAAACGTAAATCCTAAACTAATAAACCATGTCATTTTAACTCATTGTCACGCTGATCATGACGCAGGTACGTTTCAAAAAATTCTGGAAGAAAACAAAATCACGATTCACGCAACGGAAACCGTGATGGATAGTTTTCTTAGGAAGTATTCCGCGTTGACTAAAATTCCTAAAAAGGAATTACAGGAACTATTTCACTTCCAACCGATCATTATCGGAAAGGCGACTATGATCAATGGGGGAGAATTCAATTTTCATTATGCACTTCATTCTATTCCTTCTGTAGGTTTTGAATTTTTCTTTCAAGATCAGTCTTTTATTTATACTTCGGATCATTTAAATGAACCTGAGATTCACGATAAAATGTATGCGCAGGGAATTCTTCCTGAATCTAGATGGAAATTTTTTAAAGAGTTTCCTTGGGAAAGAAGAATCATTTATCATGAAGCTGGAATTCCTCCTCTTCATACTCGGATCAGTTATTTAGCTTCTCTTCCCCCTGAAGTTCAGGAAAAGATTACGGTATATCATATTGCAAGAAAAGATATGCCAACGGGAACTAAGTTGAAACTTGCAAAGTTTGGAATTGAAAATACTCTGTATCCGGAAATTACACCTCCGAAACATATCGAAGCGTATAACCTTTTAGATGTGTTGACTCAGATCGATATCTTTCACGGATTTCCGATCGAAAAGGCTAAGGAATTTCTACTCATTGTAAATGAAGAAAGATATAAACGAGGAGATCAGATCATCCGTAAGGGAACTCCAGGAGATAAATTTTATATCATTGCATCTGGAAATGTCAAATTTGAGGGGCTCAATCAGGATGAAACTGGTCAAGGACCGATCAAACGGTACGGAACGTATGAGTATTTTGGAGAAGCATCTCTTGTGTTAGATCTTCCACGTGCTGCAGACGTTTATGCCGAAACGGATGTACTCGCACTTACGATTGAAAAGAATAAATTTTTACAGTTTATACGAAATTCAGATCTTAAAAGTAACCTAACAAGGTTAAACGAAATTAGAGATTCTAATTCTTGGAAAGCATTGGCTGAATCCAGACATTTCCGAGGATTGACCAGTCATCAGATCACTCAGTTAGAATTGATCATGACTCTGCATAAAGTGAACGAAGGTTCAATCCTTGTAAGAGAAAAAGAATTTTACGGAGATGCCTACATTATTCGCAGTGGAAAAGTAAATGTCTATCAGAACGGTAATTTATTGGCCGAACTGACAGACGGAGACTTCGTTGGAGAGATTTATAATATCTCTAAGAATTTTGTATCTAATTATACGTTTAGAGCGGAAACGGATACTGAGTTATATTCCATTCGGCAAAATGATTTGGTCGATTATGTGAAGAAGAATCCAGGCGTTTACATGAGAATGAATACAGTCTACGCGTAGACGTTTGGGAGAAATGAATGGATAGAATTCTTCAATTTACGGAAGAACATGAATCCTTCCGTACGATGGCTAGAAAATTTTTCGAAACGGAAGTTGCACCGAATCACGAATCTTGGGAAAAAGTAGGGGTTGTTCCGAAAGAAATTTGGAAAAAAGCAGGAGCAAACGGACTTTTATGTCCAGATGTTCCTGCGGAATATGGCGGAGCCGGTGCAGATTTTTTATATAACGTAATTGTAATCGAGGAATCTTCAAGAGTAGGAAATAGTGGTTTTTTTATATCTCTACATAACGATGTAATTGCACCTTATATTACGGCTTACGCAAACGAAGAACAAAAAAAACGTTGGTTGCCTGGTTGTACAACCGGAGATAGTATTCTTGCCGTTGCTATGACCGAACCCGGAGCTGGTTCTGATTTAAAAAATATTAGAACTTCCGCTATTGAAAAAAGTGATCACTACGTAGTAAATGGACAAAAAACCTTTATTTCTAACGGACAGTTGGCAAATTTAATCATTACGGCTGTTAAACATGATAACGGCACGATGTCCCTTCTGATGGTAGAAGAAGGAATGAAAGGTTTTGAAAGAGGAAGAAGATTAGAAAAAATTGGTCTGAAAGCTCAGGATACTTCGGAACTGTATTACAACGACGTGATTGTTCCTAAGGAAAACTTGATCGGAAAACAAGGACAAGGTTTTCGTTATCTCATGCAAAAGTTGGCTACGGAACGATTGGTTCTTTCCATCGCAGCCGTAGAAGCGACCGCACTCGTACAAAGAATTACCCTTCAATACATTAAAGAAAGACAGGCCTTCGGAAAGAAAATCGGAACCTTTCAGAACATTAAATTTAAAATGGCTGAAATGGCTACGGAACTGGAGATGTGCCGTACTTTTGTAGATAAGATTACTCTGGAAACTATAGCCGGAAGATCAAATACCGCAGAAGCCTCTATGGCAAAATGGTATTCAACCGAAATGCAAAAACGTCATACAGATGAATGTTTGCAGTTTTTCGGTGGTTACGGTTATATGATGGAGTATCCAATCGCGAGAGCGTACCTGGATGCGAGAATCCAGACAATCTATGCGGGAACTACGGAAATTATGAAAGAGATCATAGGCAGAAGCCTGGGACTCTGAAATAAATTTCTAATGGTTCCCGTCGAATGAAACGGGGTAATGATGAATACCTTCCGCAGTTTAGTGGTAGGAAAGTTTTTTCCTATTTTAGTTTTTTCTTTCATTGGATTTTTGACCCCGGCTAATTCGCTGATTGCACAAATCGAATGTAGCGGTGCGGCCTGTACGGTCATTCCGAGTAATATTTCCTCTCAGTTTAACGGACTGGAATACGAGATTCATACAAAATATCTAAATGAAGTAGTCGACTCGATGGAAGACGCCGCTTTATTGACTACGATCAATTCTTCTATGATGGGTAACGGATCGATCAATCGATTTCAAGTCGGAGCAGGACTTTCCGCGGCGGGAGTTAAGAATGACGATATACAGATTCAATACGGTGGAATTACTCTTCCGAATTTACCAAACGGAGGAGCTTCTCTTGCTCCTACGTTGATGGCCGGAGTCAATTTAGGTTGGTTGACTGGAAATGGACCCGCTGATCAGAAAGATAAGGATGAAAAAGATGACGGAGGAAGATCTTTTCTTCATAGAATCAATATTTTTGCTCACGGTTTTCAAGGAAAATTGGATCAAGGAGACTTGAAAGAGCTCAATGATCAATCAGATCAATATAAATTTTCGGGTAATTACAATTCCTTTGGAGCTACAGTTCGTTTTCAATTGATTCGAGAACGTTATACGCGTTTGGATTTTTTTGGTTTTACCGGTCTTAGTTTGGGGCTCGGATTTCATCGTAAGACTGAAGAAATGAATTTAGGTTATTCTCCGACACAAATACCTAAAATTTCATTTGGACCTGCTACAGGACGTTGGGATGCCGATTTCGCTTTGGATTATAGATCTAGGTCTCAGTCTTTGCCGATTGATATTCGAACCGGGGTGCGCTTGTTTTATTTTCTTACGATTTTTGTCGGAGCGGGAATGAGTCAAAATTCTGGAAATTCCAATATCCATTTAGGTGTGACCGGCCCGATGGTGCTTACTCTAGATGCGGCAGCCGCGGGTTTACCTATAGATTTTTTAAAAGGGCAGGCGGCCAGTTCGACGGGAAATCTTGCCATTCGAAGTCATGGAGACGCAAAAGCTAAGGATAGTGTGAATTATCTTTTGGGATGAGTCGAAATCAATCTACTCACCTTTAAAATTTTAGTAGAAGGGGTGGTTTCCGACAAGATTTATTCTGCGAATGTAGGAGTTAAGTTTGCTCTTTGATAAAACGGTACGTTTCTTGCTATCTTAATAGATAGACCTTCATAAACATTTGTTTTTTATGAAGATTGCTTTAGAAATAAACAGAATGTATTTGAGGAAACCGTAATGATCCAAACATCCGCAGAATCTTCCGTTCATATTTCTTGTATTCCAAGAGACGGTTCCTATGCGTTAAAAGTGAATATTTCTAATAACGAAATCGGAATTATCTATAGAGTTACCGCAGCTCTTTTTGTGAGAGGTTGGACAATCGAAGAAGCTGTGGCCGAAACTTCCCAAGACGGTTATATTAGCGATATTTTCATCGTTAAAAGTGTGGAAAATCTTCCGATGACTGAAGAAGCTCTTCATCTTATTCAGAATGATTTGAAAGAAATGTTTTTCCAAGGAGTTTCTGTTTTAAATTACTTAGAAAGATTTCCAGAAAAAGCCGAATATTTGAAAAATAAAGAAAGGTGTCCTATAGAATTGTTTTTATTCAATTCACAGGGAAGCGATTGCACTGTTATGGACTTAAGAATGAAAGATAGACCTGGTATTATTTTTGAAGTATCTCAACTTTTGTTTTTATACGGTATTGATATTCTTTCGTTTAAGGCGGTGACCGATTCTAATTCAGTTCGAGATATGTTTTTACTTCGATTGGAGAACGGAAATAAGTTAGATGAATCTCTCCACTTTGAAAAATTAGCAACTGCGTTGAGAACTATTTTGTAAACTATAAAAAGTTGTTTTAAAAACTCTTATAGTTAACGCGAGTTCATGTAGAAAATCGTGGCAAATAAAAAGCTCAATATTGCTTCTTGAATTCAGCATATCCTTTCCGCGAGTTGTTTGAGTAAACTCAGTAAATGCTTCATGAATCTGTCTATTAAACGCAAAACAATATTACTTTCGCATTTGGTTATACTACCGAACTCACGTTAGTTATTTTATTGTTTATTCATGGCTATATAATAAAATACTAAATATTTTGAACTGAGACATGATTTTGCGGTTAAAATTTATGGTACTCAATTTTATAAAGATCAGTAGTTTTTAGATTCTACTAGTTTTGGTTGTTTCAATTTCCATATAAAAAGCAAAAATAAAAAACTAACAAGTCCAGAAGTTAAAAATGAAATTGCTGGACCTTTACTAAAGTAAATCAGACAAAATACAAAAGGGGCCATTCCTCTTCCTAAAGAAGCGAGACTTCTAAACATTCCGAGGTTGGTTCCTTGTTCTTCTTTTCCAGATACAAGAGAGACTAACGTAGATAAGGAAGGATGAAGTAGGGCGCTTCCAGAAGCTAAAAAAGTAAGTGAAATAAAAAGTTGATAAGAATTAGAAACGAAGTATAAAATAAAAAAACCTACTAACAAAGAGAAGGTTCCTATACGAATTAATTTTGTTTCGTCAACTTTTCCGGACAGTCTTCTAAAAACTCCTCCTTGAATCAGCACGATGATCATTCCTATATAAACGAAAGTAAAACCGATTTCAATAGGTTTGTAGTTCAAAAATTGACTGAGATAAAAATTGATTGAAAATTCGAAGCCAGAAAACGCAAATACGAAAACGAAGTAAAAAATAGAATATAAAACGACTTCTTTATTTTTAGAAGTGAAAACTCCTAAAATCGGATGAATTTTTTTCTTTTCTAACAAATCTTTTTGATCGAATGTTTCCCGAAACCAAAAAAGAATCATAAGCAGATTGATTAACGCGATGATTGTAGCGGCAAGAGCGGATGCAGGAAACACTGTAAACGTTAAATCTGGAAACACAAGTTTCAAAAAGTCTAAATTGATTTTGGCGAACAATCCTCCCGTTGGAGGGCCTGCGATAAAACCTAAACCCACACCGGCACCTATCATTCCCATTCCTTTGGCCCGATCTTTTTCGTTTGTAATGTCTGCCATCGCTGCAGACGCTACGGATATGTTTCCTCCCATCGTTCCGGTGATCACTCTGGATAAAACGAAGAAAGAAAAACTTCCCGAAAACAACCAAATTACATAACCTAAAAAACTTCCAAAGCTAGTGAGAACTAATACCGGTTTGCGGCCTACATGATCCGAGATCCTTCCCCAGATCGGTGCAAATATAAATTGTAAAATAGAATAGAGACTTGCTACGATTCCACCAAAAAGAGCTACAAATAAAGAACGATCTCCGGAAGAAGCTTCCAGTAAAATTCGAGTCCAGTCAGCAAATTGATCTAAAACCGGATCACCAGATTGAGAAAGAAATATCTTAAGAGTTTCTGGAAAGATGGGAAAGATTACAGAAAATCCCATCATGTCTATGAATACGGTAAAAAAAAGTACGAAAGAAATTTTATTCATACGAAGTTGAAAGGCCTGAAGACAATGGTCTTTCAAGCCGTTTACCTTGTCTTAACATTTTCAGAAAAAGTAGGGTTATTATTTTTTACTTAAGAGATGTTTTAATTCATCTAAGGTATTTTTTGCAGCCGCTTTGAGAGGTTCCGGAATAGAAGATTCAATTTCAGCAGAAAGCCGAATGAAATTTTCCTGAAGTTTTGCAAACGCTTGTTGTCTACTCTCTTCTCCCTTCGAAAGAATTTCAGTTGCATCTTGAACCGTTTTATTGAGAAGCTCTCGAACTCGGTTGGCTTCCATACTTTGGTTTATTTCACCTTTTGCTCTTAGTTCCTGGTAGATTTTATCCAATTCAGCCAGGGACTGTTTAACTTTTTCTTCTCCGTTTTGAAATAGTGCGATTCCAGCGTTTAGAATATCCATCAATAACCTTTCCAATCTGATTCTCCTTGATTGAGCTTGATCGGTGATTGTAGAACTCATACCGATTCTAAGTCGTCTCTTTTTTGGAACTATATCAGGAAAATTAAGAATTCTCGATTAACTTTTTGATCTGATCTCGAATTCGGGCGGCGGTTTCGTAGTCTTCGGTTCTGAGAGCATTGTTTAAAGATTCTTGTAAAATTTCCAATTGTGTTTTGGGAAGTTGGGAAATTTTTTCTCTCGCAATAGATTCGCCTGGAATTTCTTCGTCTTTCATTTCAATTCCGGCTTCTTCGATTACTTTTTTAGCGAGATAAATCGGAGCGTTTGCTCTGAGTGCAAGTGCGATGGAATCACTTGGTCTTGCATCCAATACGATTACGTCTTCGTCTTTGCGGAGAGTAATTTTCGCATAAAAGGTGTTATCTATAATTTCTTCGATCGAAATTTTAATGATACTTACGTTTAAAGTTCCAAGAAGAACTGTCATTAAATCGTGGGTCATTGGTCTAGGTGGTTTTGTTCCATCCAAAACCGAAGTAATGGAATGAGTTTCTAAAGGCCCAATAAAAATCGGTACCACTCTAGAATCGGAATCATCCTTCGTTTTGAGAAAGACCGCAAAGCCTACGTTTGTCAGAGAAATATCCGAAATTTTTGCTTCTACAAGATCCATTCCCTTGGAGGCTATCCTTCTAATCCTTTGGTGTCAAATTCTTTACTTTACTGGGAAAATTAATCCAATTTTTGGATCCAATCGTGAAAGCCAGCGCACATTTCTCGAACCGTTGGCATATGAAATAGAATTCCTAAATGTCCTTGATCGAATTTTACAATTTGATTGTTGGAGGAAGGAAGGGCTCTTAGTTCTTCTTCCACGGAATTTACTGGAACAATCTTATCCAAGGTGCCTAGTACGGAATAGATTGGAAGTTGGAAGTTTCTTTGCAGCTCCGTGTAGTTAATAGAACCGTCGAAGGAAAAAAATGCGTGGTCTTTGCTCAATTGAGAACGTATAAATTGCAGAATTACTTTTGTGGATTCTTCGCAAAAAATATCTTCGATTAGAAAATACCATTCTGGAGGAGAAATTTGTCTGTAACCTACAAAATCTCTTAGATTGACAACTTTTGTACTAAGTTCGAAAGAAACCGTTCTTAAAGAAGAATGAAGGCCTAATAAGAACTTAAAGAATTTATTCAGGTCTACTGTCGGAAGAGTAGATTGAAGAGAAAAAGTAGTAATATCAAAAAGGAAATCAGAAATAGATTTAGCTGGTAGTAAGCTGAGTCCAGTTTTAAGAGCACTCATCCCAGGAATATTGGTTCCTACAGAAACAAAGTTCGGAGAAGTAACTGAGATAATTCCAGAAATTGTCTCCTTGGGGTCGGGAAGAGAAACTTTGTTTTGAGGATATTTAGCGATGAAGGTTTCATAAGCGGATACGTAATAACGAGGAATCATTCCCCCCATACTATGCCCCATGACTACGATCTTTTCTTTAGGAAAACTTTCCCGAATCCAGTTGAGCACGGCTGGAAAATCTTCTTGGATGAAATCGTCAATTGTCCAACCTTCTTTGATACCATTGTAAGGAAGTGTTTGTCTGGAACGACCCCGCATATCCATAGAAAAAACTCGATAGCCATACTTAAGCGCCATTTCTCTCGCTACTTTGTCCATCACAGATCTTCTACAGAAAAACCCTGGGATTAGTAGAAGAATCTTCCCAGTGCCATTTGTTTTTTCCGGTTCAAATCGTTTTAGACTGACCGAAAAACCATTGTTAGACGGTATGATATAACTCGCATCCAAGCGATAAGAACAGTTATAAGTATGGCAATCGAATATGATCGAAGTAACTGGATGTTGTTGTCCACCGGTTCGAGTGTAATAGAGATGTTTTGCGTAAGAATGAAGATCTGCCTTTTCAATATTCTTCTTAGCGATATAAGGATCTGCTTTATTATCCATTTCTCTAGCGACTACAAAGTCTACAACGTCGTAAAAAGAACTTAACTGTTCTCTAACTTCTTCTCTTTGTTCATCGCTCATTCTATCTCTGCGAATTCCCCAGATCATACCGATTGGATTTCCTTTTACAAAAAGAGGAATTCCAGCGGCGTAGTTCATGGTGCCAGAAAGAAGGTGTCTTAAGTTCGGGTGAATTTTATCGTCTTTGAGACTACTGAAAACAACTTCAGGACGTTTTTTAGTTTCTACGGAAATGATCGCTTCTCGGATAAAGTTTGCGGAAAGATTATCTTGGTCTTGGATAGAAACGGGAAGGGTTCTATTGATAAACTCTTGAATGTCTCTGAGACCGATTCTGGTAGCAATCTCTTTCATTTTAAAATGAGTTGCAGAAGCAACTATTTTAAGATTTTTATCTTGGATCGCTTCGAATACGGCGTAATTAAACACCGGTTGGTTATTTGTGAAAGTTAATGCGACAAATTTATTTACGAATGAAGACCATACTTTTTCCACAAACTTATATGTGGTTCCGGGAATAGGAAAGATAAATATGTCATCGGCCGCAACGTTAAGTCCGCTTTTTCCTCTTCTTTTACGAGATGTGTTTTTTTTTCTAAAACTCCAGCCATTCTACTGCCAGAATTGTCGGTGAAAACTTTTGTGCCAACCTGGATTTAAATGATTTTTTAGTCTTTTTAAGCGAATTCTTTCTAAAAAAATTCAGGTTCAAACGAGTTGTAAATTGAGATAAAAGCTGTAAAGTTAGTAAAAAATTTTTTTATACTTAGAAAAGTATTCTGTTTTAAAAAATAGATTCAAAAATTATAAAATACTATTGTATCAAATATCTGTTTTTATAATACCTCGGGCGTGCCCCTGCGAGATTTTAGTTTTTTAAAAAGAATTTTTTTGAGACCGCAGGGTCGCGTCTTCTACAAGCTCGCGCATTTGCGCTCGTCCCTACGGGACGCTTACGCGCTTTCCGAACCGCTCACGCATTGATTTTGTTAAGCAAATAGAAATTTTTGAATCATATGTTCTAATTAATGAATTTTTCAGATATAGAATTCTGAGTGTAAAGAGTTTGTTTTTAAGATTCAATTTTTCTTTTAATACTTTTTGTGGTATTTTTTAAAGTAAGATAGAAATCTGGAAAGGAACGAATTGAAAATAAGTCGTCTCAAAAATATTTCAAAGTAAAACCTGGTGAATAACTTACTCTATTAAGATTTATTTCAAAGATTTTTTATTAAGAGTTTGTCCCAAAGCCTCAAAAAATTTTACACGATAATTTTTTAGAAATTTCTAATGAAATGCAGTAGTTCCTACAAATTAGGCTGCATCTGGCAATTTGAGAACTTCTGAGTAGTTATAATGTCGTTAAATTTTCGTGGTAGTTCCCACATTTTGGAGTTTTGGGATAAGTTTTTAATACGAGTTCAATATAAATTTACACTAAATTCAAATTCTTTACTCAGAACTATATAATAAAATACTTAATTTTTTGCACTGAAACAAGGCTTTTGTGATTAAGATTTAAGCTAATCAGTTTTGTTGAAATTAGTAGTAAACTTGTTTTAATATCTTAAAAGAAATAAATGATAATTCTTTAGAAGTTTCTAATAAAGTGCTGGAGTTCCCACAGAAATCGTTAATCTGGAAGTTTGCGAGTTTTCCAGTAGTTTTTTGATTGTCAAATTTTCGTAATTTTTAAATTTGGGGACAGGTTTTGTGTTATTTTTATGTGCTGAAGAACGGTAAATGTGGGAACTACTACGAAGTAATCGTACTGGCAGCTGCATAAACTATATGTAAATCACTTTGAATTGCCGTTTAGAAGCAGAGCCCCCTAAGATCTATGATACGGTTTTCGTAATATGAAAAATCAATAATTCATCTGTGTAGATTCGTTCGGAATCTAGGAACTTCTATGAAATGAGTTTTAAATTTGATGATAGCCGCC
>NZ_FTNA01000020.1 GCF_900156205.1 Leptospira interrogans | reverse complement strand
CTACAAAAACCGTCACATTTGATAATTTGTGAACTTTCAAGTAATTCTAATATTGTTAAATTTTTGTGTTAGTTCCCACATTTTCAGGTTTTGGGACATGTTCTTGATCTGTGGGAACTCTCACAAATCGTGGATTTACCAGTTAAACTTTGAGAATTGTGGGAACTATTCAGGAAATACAAAAAAGAATCATTGTTCAATCAGATCTTTGCATAAAACTTCTGTTTTACGACTATCGTCAAAATTTAAATCTCATTTTAGCGTGAGTTCGACTGAGAAAAATTTTCTAAAAGTATGAGTTCCTACAATTTTAGAATTTGTTCGTAAAATCGTGGTTTGTGGGAACTCATACATCATTTTATAGAGTTTTGTGTTAGTTCCCACATTTAAAAAATCGATCTGTAAAGTTCAGATTTGTAATAGTTCCTACATTTTGTTTTTTATATAAAGATTGACTTTCATAAAGAGGCTTTTTATGCCAAACTTACGTTAATTCGATTTAGAGTTCTTGTTATAGTAAAGTTTTAAGAAGTTAGATTCATTTCTAAAATTTTACCTGAACCATACAAACAAAATAAATTTTTCTTAAATGTCTAAACTTGCGTCATATGAAGAATCTAAACCTTGTGGATGATTTTTCATTTCAGGAAGAGATGTAAATTTACTTCTATAATCATCTTTTTTTCAATTCAAAAAGCCAATTCTATTACAAAATTATTAGATATAAATTTAGGATCAAATCCAAAGTGAAGGCGTTACACAGGTTTTGTGCATGGTATATTATAAATTAATAATAAAAGAAATATGAATAATTTCTAATCCTTTTTTGAATTTAGGTTTTCTGAAAATTATAAATTGCCCAAATTCGTTCTCGGTATAAGGGATGTTTTTATTGAATTGAAATTTTTTTTGATCTAATACTTTGATTGCCTGATCAATCGAAAGTGGGGAATTTGTTTTTTATTTTGTTAAGTAAATATTTTACTTTTTCTTTAAAAACAGAAACGGTTCTCTTTTTAAATTTGGCTCCTTTTATGATAAAATAAAATTCAACTAAATAAGCTTCGCATCCATAATTCTGAATTTCTAATTTTGTATTTTGATCAATATTGAAGAATTCAAATCCAATGTTCTTATCAATTTCTAATCTAAAGTCACTACTCGCTTTTGCAATAGAAGAAGGTATCGACCGATTGCATTTTCTCCAGATGTTCTTTTCCTCTTTTTCTAAAGCTCCAGAGAAAACCCAACCCTCTAATCCATTTTTGGTAACAATCTTAAAAAAGGGCGCGTTGATTGTATTGTTGTTTATAATACCATCTACTTTATTATTAGAAACTTCACCTTTCCAAGAAACAATTTCACTTGAACTTAACTTCCCAATTTCATTTGAGTCTAATTGAGGGATTTCTCTAATTTTCACCCCATCAATGATGGAAAATAATTTAATAACCTCAGTACTAGATTCTCCTGAGACTTGCAAAGAATTTAAAAGTAAGATTGCTAAAAAGAATTTTTTCAAAATCAAGGGAAATATACTTCACCTAACCTGCAAAATGCGAAGTGAATTTTTGTTTATCTACAATCCGGAGAATCTACTAAAATAAAAGGCATAGTAATCGGAGTTCCATTTGCTTTGAGTTCTCTGTCCTTCAAATAAAAACCACATACGGAAACGTAACTTCCTACTTGAACGTTGGAAATTAGAGAAGTTGAATCTGAATCCAGAGCAACCGGTTTACCTGAAAAATAAACCAAAAAACGAATCGAATTTCCTTTATATAAAATTTCTGAAACGGTTCCGGATATTTGGATCGTTTTTCCAAAAGCTGCGGAAGGATTAGAAACAAGTTCGTAGCCACTGACTTTGGGAGGGGGAGAGTTGGTTTTCTTTTTGGATTCTAAAGAAGTTCCAACTAACACTAAAAATATGAAAAGAATAAAAAAAGATTTTATTTTAAAATTCATAGTTTCTCCGAATTATGGATTAGATTCTATTGCATCATCTGGAACGCCTGGTGTTTTGATTCCACCCGATCTACTAAGCCACTTGTTTGTAATCATAGCGCGTCTATCTGCAGGAAAAAGAGTTAAGAGATAAGTAGTAATCGTAGGTCTTCCGTCTTCTTCCGCGTCTTTATCCATCTGAATAAAGACGTCTATAATATCTCCATCGGGCCAGTTTACAAGCATTCCAATTGCTGATTCGGGAGGCATGTTTGCTACTTTATCCGCAAGAACTTTAACCAGCTTTTGACGACTGTTTTTTTCGGAGTCTGCGGATTTCATTTCTTTTTCTTTTGCAATGAGGCCCTTACGCATTTCTTCTAACTTTTCCATTTCGGCTTCAAGTTTTCCTTTTTCGGCGATAAGTTCTGATTTTCTTTTTTCAAGTTCGTCTAGTTCTTCCGCAAATCTTTCTTGAGCTTTAGTAAATTCTAATTTTTGAAGTTCAGTAGGAGACTCGTTGTCTTGATTTACGAGAGCCGGTTCTTTACGAAGAAATGGAAAAATTTCAGAGGCGTTGATGATTTGGAAATAATCGAAAACGAAAAAACCAATAGCCAATAAAAAAAGAATAAGAAGAACCAGATAGATAGCTCTTGCTTTGTCGCTTAACGATGCCATGTTAAACCTTTAGATCAATTCGATTTTCATGAATTTTATTTTCCAATTCTTCTGCCTTTTTTTGAAAATCGGTAATTTTTTTCTGAAGATTAAGCATAGAATCTGTCGTTTGATTGGAATTTCCAACTGCGACGTTTAAAATTTTTTGAAATAAAGAATCACTTTTTATATCTGTCGTATAATTTTTTGATTTCGGATGCGCCTGAATCGTCGTTAGACGATTCGGGGTTTGATCCAGTATCGTATGTAAAGACTCTCGGAGTCGGTTCAGAGGATTCATTGATTTCTCTCCGTTCAATGGATTTTAGTTGATTGTAATGTTCTTCGAGTTCGAATTTTTCTTTTTTAAAATATAACCTTTTGTAATCTTTATATTGATTCTCTTTGAGAATCTCCAAGATCTTACGGTCTTTTTGAGCGAGTATTAAATCTGCTCTTTTAGAATCTAACTCTGATTTTCTATTTTCTATATCGGATTCTAAATTTTCGTTTTTGGTTATGAGAGAGCGGATATAACCTTGATGGAGTTGGTAATCTCTTAAAGAAGCTCCGTGGAGAGTATGAGACTCGCCTGTAAGATGTTCGATTTGTTTTTCATTTTCTAAAATGGAGTTACGGATCTGATTGATTTCACCTGCAACCTTAGAGAAGGCTTTTAGTTTTTCATCTTCTTTTTTTTTACGAAGATTTAATACCGGTTCCAGACTGAATTGAAAACGTTTCAAAATCTAGAATTCCTCTTCTTCTTGTTCTTCTTCTAAAACTTCTTTCAGACCTTGTAAAGCATGAGAGTAAGTACTACGTTCCTGAATTTTCTGTTTCAAATAACGATCTATTTTGTCTTTTTTACGAATCGCAAGATCTACCTTGGGATCTGAGCCCGAAACATACGCGTTTAAACGGATTAATTCTTCGGCAGAGTTATAGACACTGATCAGTTCTCGGATCATTCCTGCTCTTAGATTTTGATCCTCTGGAGCAATTCTAGCCATCACCCTAGAGAGGGAAGCGGGTACATCAATGGCAGGATAATGATTTTTTTCGGCGAGTTTTCTATTTAAGATGATATGTCCATCTATATAACCTCGAACCGCGTCTGCGATTGGATCTTCCATTTCGTCTGCTTCTGTTAGAACTGTATAAAATCCTGTAATTGTTCCTCCTGATTTGGAAGTTCCGGAACGTTCAACAAGTTTTGCTAATTTAGAAAAAACTGATGAACTAAATCCTCTTGTAATAGGAGGTTCGTGGTTGGAAGCAGAGATTTCACGATTGGCTTGTGCAAATCGAGTCAACGAATCCATCATAAGATTTACGTGTTTTCCTTGATCTCTGAAATATTCCGCAATGGAAGTTGCAAGTAAAGCGCAGTTTACCTGTTCCATCTTAGGCGCGTCGGAGGTTGCAGCTAATACGACCGATTTTTTAAGTCCTTCTTTTCCGAGATCGATTTCGATAAATTCGTTTACTTCTCTGCCTCTTTCCCCTACGAGAGCTATCACGTTTATGTCTGCGTCGGTATAACGTGCAATCATTCCAAGTAGACTGGATTTACCTACGCCGGAACCGGAAAAAATTCCAACTCTTTGTCCTCTTCCGATGGTTAGAATTCCATCGATGGCTCGAACTCCGGTCATGAGAACGTCTCGAATGATTGGGCGATCTAAAGGATTGGGAACTTCGTTATCAGGGGGACGTTCTTCTTTGGTAATGATATGACCTTTTTTATCGATCGGTCTTCCGACCCCGTTTAAGACTCTTCCGAGTAGTTCTTTTCCGACTGGGATTGCGAGTTTTCTTCCGGAAGAGAATACAAACGCTTCCGGATAAATTCCTTCTATGGGGCCAAGGGGCATAAGAGTATAAACGTGACCTTCAAAACCTACGATCTCACATTGGAGATAGCCTTCTTTCCCACTTTTTTGGACGTCCATCAATTCCCCAATTTTGGAATCGGGCGGTCCTTCTGAATAGATTACGTTTCCGGAGACTCGAATGACTTTTCCGGATTTCCGGATCGTTTCGGTTCGATCCATGATCAGAAAATATTTGGACATTACGTCTACTTTCTCATGAAATTTTTTTTCTATCATAGGATTATCTCTTGGTATCTAGAATTTACAAGAAAGTCAAGTATCTATGAGAAAATAAAAAAATTATGTCGCTATAATTTGGTTTTTTAGGAAAGAAGAAGATTTTCAAGTCCTGTTTGTAATGTGTGATGATAATAGTTCGGCTAAAAGATCTTTGGTTTTTTAATCTGAGAGATTTTACTACTCAGACACATAAAAATAGTATCTAAAATTAACATTCGGTTTTACCGGAGATACAAAAGCTCTTAAAATACATTTACCTGAAATGTTTAGTTTTTTTGAAGAAGTTCCTACGTTCTAATTTTTGAAGTAAGTCATCATCGTATTCTTTTCAAGAGTTCCCAATCTATCTCTTGTGTGAATGTAAGTTTATTGTAAATAATTAACGTGAATTCGGTATAATGCGAAAGGATCGATACAAAGTAAATTAGCAGAATACTCTTTCAAACTCAGTAAAACGCTTCCTAAACTCAAATCTCGCTCCCCGTCGAACGTCACTGAGTTTTCCGGGGCGCGAGATAGGTCGTGTTTTGGGTTATAACAGCTCGCGGATTTTATAGCTTTTACTACTCGGACGCATGAAAATAGTACCAAGTTATTAACGGCCTAATTTACGAAAAACTAGTGGTACTTAAAAAATGCTGCAAATTCGGGATTTACGGCATTTTAAAGCAAGACCAAAATATTCAAATTTTTGAAACAATCTAACACAAGTATTCTATTCATGCGCCCGAGTAGTAAAAGGCTCGTGATCGCTTTTTTACTTCAATTCTTTCGGAATTTTTAAACTCAATACTGTTCTCTATAGATTGCAGCATTAGAATCGCTTTGGTATGATTCTATAGACTTATGTGAAACGGCACTTTTTAGATACTCAATTTTATAAAGATTAGTAGAAGTAGGACAGACTCAAAGTTTCTAAATTGAAACTATTTGGATAAATATTATCCATGCTGCGTCTAATACCGATTTTATTGATTTTTATAAAATTCTAAATCAGGTTCTGGCGTTTTAAAGGTAAGCCAAATACCGCCTAACGTTATATTTTAAAAATTGTATTTAGCGAAAATTAGAACAAATTCCGCTACACAGAATTTTAGTACCAGATGATCTTCTAAACACATTCAAAATGACGAATGCGATTATTTTATTTCGCTTAACATCTGTGTATCAGAATAAATTTTTCTAAAAAAATTGAAAAGAGATTGTACTCTATTTCCGATATTTGATTATGTCCCGTATTGTAAATTCGGTGGAGATCCGTTATGCCAGAGCAGTTACAGAAAATTTTAAATAACATCCGGGAATTTTTCACAACCCTGGATACTACTAAAAAACTCATCCTGGGAGGGGTGGCTCTAACCGTTTTAATTGCGATTGGGATTCTCTCTACGATCTCTCTTCAAAAAAATAGGATGGTTCTGTTTAAAGACTTAACCAGCAAGGATTTTGCAGAAGTAACTAAAAAACTGGATTCTCTCGGTTATCAATACGGTAGTTCCGATACGAGTGTGATCACGGTCGATCCAGAACAAAGACAAGAAATCGTTACAAAACTCGCCCAAGAAAATTTAATTCCAGCCGGGGTCCAAGGTTGGGAACTTTTTAACGTAGATAAATTTACCGAAACACAGTTCGACAAAGATATTAAAAAATATAGAGCTTTAAAAGGTGCAATCGAACAGTCTCTTATGACACTTCGTTCTGTTGACAAGGCTTACGTAAATATAGCCTTTCCGGAAGATGAACTTTTTAGCTCCAATTCATCTCCTGTAAAAGCGTCCGTTATCTTGCACTATATTCCCGGAGTAGAATCCCTTTCTAGAAAAGAAGTTAAAGGGATTGTCAACTTAGTCTCTAGAGCGGTTCCCAAATTAAAACCGGAAAATGTGAGTGTCGCAGACGCGGATGGTAAAATCATCAGTGACTTTGAAGAAGACTTAGAAAAAGAAAGACTCGAACTTAGAATCGTTCAAGAAAAATTAAGAATCGGAGAAGAACAAAGAATTCAACGTCTCATCGATATGAGAAACACTCTTCGTTGGCTTTTAGGCGGTGAAGACAGAGTGGATATTACACGTTTTGAATATAATTTAAATTGGGATAAGGAATCTTATAAAGACAATTCCGTTTCGCCAGTTGTCGCAATTCCAGATAATCCAAACACTCCTTATTCTGAACTAAAACTCGTAGACGGTTATTCGCTCAAAGTTTCTTCTAAAGAAACCAAAGAAGACTTTAAAGGTAGAGGTTTTACTCCCGATGGCCCTGCAGGAACCGAACCGAATATTGCTCCCGGCTATAAAGATACAGACTATCAAAAAGCAGAATATAGCAAAGCCGAAAACATCAACAACTATGAATTCAACAGAAGGGTTTCTGAGGTTCAAAAACAACCTTGGAAAGTAGAAAAGGTAAACTTATCCGTTGTTATTGATGGAGTCTGGGAAAAGAAAGAGAAAGAAGACGGAACTGGTTACGATCGTAAATATGTTCCGGTTTCGGAAGACGAACTCAGACAGATTCGTAAAAATTTGGAATCTGCAGTCGGAATTGATAAAGCCAGAGGAGATCAAATTTCTGTTATTACAATTCCAAAAGATAGATCGGCTCAATTTGCTTCGGAAGACGAAGAGCTACGCAAACAAAAAGCGATTCGTCAAATGATCATCGCATCCTTAATCATCATTTTACTTTTAATTGTAAGCATACTGGTTTACAGAGCGATCAAAAAAGAAATCGCAAGAAGAAGAAGACTCAGAGAAGAAGAACTTGCTGCTCAACAACAGATGATGAGAGAAGCCGCCCTTCGAGTTATGGATGAAAGCGGTGCCGAAGTGGAACTTTCTCTGGATGAAAAATATAGAAGAGAACTTCTTGAAAATGCGATCAACCTCGCCAGAGAAAAACCGGAAGAAGTAGCACAACTTCTTCGCACTTGGCTCTCTGAAGAGGAAGCAGGTTGATGAACAACCTGTCTTCTAGACAAAACAGGGCTGGAAGTTTACTCCGGATTTTAGGAGAACATCTTCCTCCTGAAGTTTACAAACATCTAGGCCCGGAGGTCACCGGAAAACTTTTAGAAACGTTTCACAAAACTGGAAAACCAGATTCGAAAGAAGAGAGAGAAATTCTCTCTTCTTTTTTGAATTCTCTTTCTAAAATTCAAAAAGAAGAATCCATAGATCCAGAGAGTTTAAATCTCATCCGGGAATTAGAAGCTCTTCTCAAAGAAGAAAAAGAAGAAAGAGATCTTTTACAAGAACTGAAGACGAAAAACTCAGAAGAAATTTCTAAGATCGTTTCCAGTGAAAAACCGGACATGATCGCTTTAGTTCTTTGTTTTGGAGATCCGGACGTAGCCGCAGACGTTTTAAACGATTTTCCAGAAATGATAAAAGAAGAAATTCTGATCCAAATTCACGATCTAGATCTTTCCAGCGAATATGAAAAAAATCGTTTGGAAAGATTTTTAAAATTCAAACTGGAAGCCATTGCTCTCGAAGAAAAAAGTCTACCGATTCACAATCCAAAAGGTAAAAAAGCGGCTGATCTTTTAGGTAGGTTGCGACCAGGAGATTCCCAAAAAATATTTGCTCGAATTCGCGAGAAGCGCCCCGGTTTTGCCGAAAATATAATGGAACATTTCTTTCGGATGGAAGATCTATTATTTTTAGAAAGAGAACCTTTAAATCGTTTTTTTTCTTCCTTTCATCCGATCGTTCTCTCGTGTGCTTTAAAAGGTACAGAAACGGAGATACAGTCTAGAATTCTTGAAAAATTAGAGCCCGCTCTCTCCGCTTCGATCCGTTTGGAATCCGATTCTATGGGACCGATCAGTCTTGCGGAAATGGAAACTGCTCAAAACGGAATTTTGGAAAGGTTACGAGAAGAGATCGAAGAAGGAAGTATCAAATTTTGGAGAGCGACTTAAGTCATGGCCAAACTCGTCTTTAAACCCATACAAATTTCGGATATGAAAGATCAGGTAGAATTAGCAATTCCTGATAAATATAAAAAATTTCACAGAGACGAAGACGCAGAAGAGTTTGAGGTAGATCAAGAAGGAAATATTATCGAACAATATCAAGGCCCTTCGATCGAAGAAATTGAGGCAGAGTTAAATCGTTATCGTGAAGAAAACGAAGAGCAGGTTCGTAAACTTTTAGAAGACGCCAGAAGAAAGTCAGAAGAGATCGAGGAAGAAGGACGTAAACGCGCCTTTCAGATGATCCAAGATTCTAAAGAAAAAGTTAAACTAGAAGAAGATACAGGTAAGGCCAAAGCAGAACAGATCCTTGATAGAGCCAAGATGGAAGTCGAAAGGATGATCAAAGAAGCCGAAATGAAAGTGGCTGAGATCGAACACGAGGCTTATTTAAAAGGTTACGACGCCGGACGAGAAGTGGGGTTTAAAAAAGGTCAGGGAGAAGTTAGACGTCTTATCGATCGTCTGGGAACGATCGTAGGTAAGGCGATAGACATTCGAGAAGAAATTATCCAAGCCTCGGAAAAACAAATGGTGGAGATGATTTTAATCATCGCACGTAAGGTTATCAAAGACGAAATTATTGAAAGAAAAGAAATCGTTCTCAACAATATTAGAGAAGCATTAAAAAGGATCAAAGACAGAGACCGTGTGGATATTCGAGTCAACTTTGCGGACTTGGAACTTACAACCGCACACAAAGACGAGCTCATCAAACTTATGGAATCTCTCCGCAAGGTCAATATCTACGAAGATTCTCGTGTGGATCGAGGCGGCGTTATCATCGAAACCGACGTGGGTGCGATCGACGCTAGAATTTCTACTCAGCTCAAAGAAATTGAAGAAGCGATCCGAAATGCGGAACCGATCTAAAATACGGTGAGTTTTGATTCTTATTTTTTGAGATGGAAAGTATTCTTAAAAGTAAATAAGAAAGAGAAAGCATTCAGAATTTTATCTAAGATAGAAGAGACTTTTGATTATGAGATTGTAAGCCTGACTTATGAAGAATATTGGAAAGATAAATCTCTCTACGAAGCCAATTTTAGAATTTACTTAAATTCTAAAAGTATAGAGAACGCCGTATTTGAATCTTTATTACTTTCTCAAAAACTGGGATTTGATTGGTGTGTTGTCGGGCCAATCGAAATACAACCAAACCAATGGAACTTTGAAGGAGTTTGTAATCAACCGACTTTTTTAAGTTTGAATTGGGCAAATTTTAAAATAGATTCTGAGTAAGATATAAAGAATATGAGTTAACGTAAGTTTGGCATAAAAAGCCTCTTTATGAAAGTCAATCTTTATATAAAAAACAAAATGTAGGAACTATTACAAATCTGAACTTTACAGATCGATTTTTTAAATGTGGGAACTAACACAAAGCTCTATAAAATGATGTATGAGTTCCCACAAACCACGATTTTACGAACAAATTCTAAAATTGTAGGAACTCATACTTTTAGAAAATTTTTCTCAGTCGAACTCACGCTAAAATGGGATTTAAATTTTGATGATAGTTGTAAAATAGAAGTTTTATGCAAAGATCTGATTGGACGATGATTCTTTTTTGTATTTCCTGAATAGTTCCCACAATTCTCAAAGTTTAACTGGTAAATCCACGATTTGTGAGAGTTCCCACAGATTAAGAACATGTCCCAAAACCTGAAAATGTGGGAACTAACACAAAAATTTAACAATATTAGAATTACTTGAAAGTTCACAAATTATCAAATGTGACGGTTTTTGTAGGAACTACTGTATTTTATTAAAAATTTCTAAAGAATTATCGCGCAAATTTTTTGAGGTTTTGGGACACGTTCTAAGTCGTATTACAAGTTTTTAAACATTTATTTTTTATGGAAAAATCAAGTTTTTATAAAACGAATCGATTACGGCTCCGCTCACGTCACTAGTCGGACAATACTACCATGAGCTTATTTCAAAGATTAGAATGTGGGACCTCACACAAAAAACTAACGATTTCAAGTTGGATATAATTTTTTGAGAATTCCTGCATCTTTGTAAAATCACTCATTCATTTTCCTGATACTATTTTTATACGTCTTAGTTTTAAATAAATAGAATTTAGATTTTTAATTCTTATTTGAAATGAAGCCATGAATTTTTGAAGTAAACCAACATTTGTATATTTGGATCGTTCTTTAGTTTAAAGTAAATTAACGCGAAAGGGATCGATGCGGAGTCAAGTTATTGAAATTAAAAAAATTGAATGTACAACTATAGTGCACAATAACTTGACTGGAGCTAAAGAGCCCGGTCCCGCCTGTTTCATTGAATCTTTCTTTTACAAACTATTGGAGGGATTCGCCCGGATTTTCTTACGCAAAATTTACGCTAGTTTATGAAAACTTGAAATACTTAAACTTTACTTTTATGAATTGCGGCTATAGATCCTGAGAAAGATATATAAAGAATGTTGAATAGAAGCATAAAATAAGGAAACTCTAAACCTTCGATTCCGGCTACATCGTAAAAAAAACGATTGGATTGTTTAATTTGATAACCATTTTCGTTTTTGTAAATTATAAATTCGTAATACGCATAGTGGTCGTTTGATAGTTGGTTTGTGGAATAACTTACATAGTAGATTTTATTCCCATCAAAATCTATAAATTCAAATATATCTACTGCACTAAAAGGACATACTCGGTTATATCCAGCTTCCGGTTTCTCAAAGGTATAATTTTTTTGAATGAAATCGTGAATCTTGATACCCTTGGAAATGTTCAAACGAAATGAAGTTTTATTTAAGGCTTTGCGCCAATTTGTTTCCTCCTGATTGAGGCTTATGGAAATATTGTCTAAAAAGTATTCGATTCTATCTTGTGTGGTATCGTAATCAAATCGTTTTGAACTGGTAAGTTGCCAGTCACGATCTTTCGATTTCAGATTACAGGCGGGAAAGATATTTGGTTCAAGTGACAATTCAGATACCAATCGTTTTACTTTTTTAATTGAATTTGGGATTGATGGACGCGAAAGAAAATAACCCCAATGAGATTGACTCCAAAATAAAATCATGATACCGATTGATAAATATACAACGGTGATAATCCTATGTTTGGTTGTATCAAAATAAGTATAAGGGATCAGCCGCATTAAGAATGCGGCCGCAATCGCTGGAACTAAGTATATTAATATTACCCAATCTAATGAGTCGGTAGGATGATACTGCAGATTGTATAATTCTTCTGAAAAGGAAGTAGTCAATAGTAAAAGAGAATGTAGAGGTATAAAGAAGAGTAAATATCTACTGATCTGAGCAAAAATCTTTTTCATAATTTAGATGAAATTTAATTTTCCGATAAAGACACAATTAAAAAAGAATAAGTGATCATACAAAGTAAATTAAAAACGTTTAGGATTGTAAAACTTGCTAAGAATCTTAAATGTATAAATTGGAGCTATTCTTTTTTAAATTTAAACACGTCTCAAAAATCGTCGAGCGACAATAGTAGTAAGACGCTTTATTTTTTTAGATCAAAATGAAATACTTTTTGTAATTTGTTTTTAAACTTAATATCAATTTTGAATGGGATTTTAAATCGAATTCTATTTTTGCGAATCTAAATTTGAAAATTCAAAAAACTATTTTTGAAATAAATATAGAATGTCATTTTCCATTTCTTCAAAGAACGAATTGGATAGATAATTTAAATTGATTTTCAAAATACTTTTGAGTTTAAATTCTTCTTCTAACGACCCTTCATACCAATGAATCAATAAACCGAATTCGTTACAAAGATTCATAGAGAAAAATTTTAAAATCAATTGATGCCAGAATTCCGTTTCTGATAAATTAGATTCTTTTAAAATTTCAGTTTTTAGGTTTTGCTTAGACTTGTAGCTAACCTTTTCCGAAAGCCATCGATCAATTTTAGTTTTACTCCAACCTTTTTTTTCTAATTTAGAAATCGTGATTGATGAAAAATGCTTTTCTACTTTATTAAGTTTTCCTAATTCAGTTCCACAATCACAAATGCCTGTGGTGGGTCGAAAATAGAAATAAAAATTTGAAGTCTGATTTAAAACGCTCGAATTTAGAATTTCTTCAAATCCTAAGTTGTGGTTTTCTAAAATTTCACGCATTTTAATTAAATTTACGTGATTAGGGATTGTCGCAGTAATGTAATAACACACAAAAGATATTTTAATAATCGAATTAGTTTAAACAAGCCGTTTTTATTTTGAAATAAACATTAGAATTATTGAAAAATTTCATAGTGTCGATTAACAAAACTGTTTCAATCGACATTTTATGAAAGGAAACAAGATGAAGAATTGATTTTTCAACAACTCTATTATTTTTAATGTCGTTGAATTTGGTAACTAGCCATTATTTAAAAATTATATGTTCTTTCGAAAACTTTTTTATTGATTACGAAATATTTAAAAATCAATTTCAAAAATTTTAAAGTGAATATATATAATTTCAAAAAAATGATCGTCCAATTGAGTTTCTACATAAAATATCTGATTAAGTCGCTCATTGTAAAAAGTAAATTATAAAAATATAATTATCTTTAGAGGTGGTAGATTTTTGTTTAAATTCGAATTTTAAATTTAAGCGTTAAAGATCTGTGTAAGAGATAACTAACCCTAAAGTCATTAGTAAAAATTGATTTTTAAATCGTATCTGTCTTGAGTAAATTTCTGTCAAAACTTGACTAATTCTTGTATTCAAGGTAAATTTGATTTATGGCCACTAAGAAAAAAAACTGGCTTCTCTATGGAGCTAATGGTTACACGGGGAAATTGATTGCCAAAAAAGCCGTGGAAAGAGGACAAACACCGATTCTTGCCGGTAGATCTGAATCTAAAATTCGTTTTCTTGCCGAAGAATTGGGACTTCCGTTTAGGGTATTTTCTTTGGAAAATCCAAAAGAAATTCAAAACCAGATTTCAGATAGTTTCTTAGTTTTAAATTGTGCAGGCCCATTTATAGAAACAGCAATTCCAATAGCAAAAGCTTGTGTAGAATCCAGGGTTCACTATTTGGATGTTACTGGAGAAATTCCGGTATTTGAGATGTTGTATTCCTTATCTCCTAAGGCACTTGCAAAAAATATAATGTTACTTCCAGGAGTGGGATTTGATGTAGTGCCCACAGATTGTCTTGCGGTAATGCTTAAAGAAAAACTTTCCAAAGCCCATTTTTTAGAGTTGGGATTTACCGGTTTTACAGACTTATCCAGAGGAACTTTAAAAAGTGCGCTGGTTCAACTTCCTTATGGATCTAAAATAAGAAGAAATGGAAAGATCGAAACGATTCCACAGTTGAGTTTAAAAAAAGTAATAGAGATAAATGGACGTTATGCGGAATTTTTTGCAGTTCCTTGGGGAGATATTTTTACTTCTTTTATTTCTACTGGGATTCCAAACATCACGGTATATTCTTCTTTCCCCGAACTGCAGGCGCGTGTTTTAAAATTATTACAACCTAGTATTTTTTTCTTAAAAAATTCCGCGATTTTAAAAGGAATACAAAAGATCGTAGAAGTGATTGTAAGTGGGCCGGATGAACAAAAAAGAAAAAAGGGAGAGGTGCTTCTTTGGGGAGAGGTTTGGAGCGAAGCAAACTCCAAGAGAGTTTCTATTCGAATGCGTTGTTCGGAAGCGTATGAGTTTACCATTGAGTCTGCGTTAGCCGCGGTTTCCAAAGTAGAAAAAAAGAAATTCCATGCGGGTTTTACTACTCCTGCAAAAGTATTTGGCTCCAAATTTGTATTGGAAATTCCGGGAACTAAAATTTTATCTTAAAATCTAAATTTGTGAGAGCTCCCGCAAATTAAGTCATATTAAGAATTTTCAAATATTCATTTTTTGTAACTGGAATCCGTATGAGTTTTTACATCTTCAAAATCTAACTGCGAAACATAGACGTTGTAGTGGTTCTACGTTTTATTTTTATAGGAAAATCGGGTTTTATAAAATAAATGTAATCATAGAACTCACGTTAAATCAGAATGATTTCTATTGTAACTGGAATAGCTCATCGTAGGATAGGCGGGTAACAAAATTGCGATCTAATGTTTGATTCTCATTTTCGCATAGAAAATTATGATGAGCTGTACAGGTATGGATTCCATTTATGAAATGTAATAAAGATCATAAATAAGAAAATTATTATTTACGATAGTATGGATTTGTGGAAAACGTTAAAAGACTTTTTTAATCTTAAACATACGTTAGTTGTGTGGAAATCAATCCACTCCGTTTCTTTTGAAAAAGAATTGAAGTAATTTGCGAACTTGAGCGGGAGGGAGACCGTTTCCTAAAAATTCACCGTCTACCCAGATTTCAAAATGAAGATGAATATTGTCTGAGATATTTTTCGCTTCTTCTAATAAACCTGAGTTTCCAACGGTTCCGATTGATTCTCCTTGTTTAACTTTTTCACCTACTTTTATGTTTTTATGAATCGAAGAAAGATGGTTGAAGCTAGTCATTACACCGTGACCGTGATCGATCCAAACTTGTCTTCCTCCAAAATCTTTTTCAACATAAGTCACGGTTCCTTTTTGGGATTGGGTAGTGTGATATTCATAATCTGACAGAGTCATGGGAGAATAGGAATGATCTGCTCGAATCACAATTCCGTCTGCGGGTGAGATTATTTCGTCTTGGAAATTTAAGTTTCGAATCTGGCCATCTAGTTCTTTTTTTTTGTATATATCAATTCCCTTATGGACTCCGTTTCGATAGGTTCTAGGAGCATTTGGAAGTTGGGAATCAAAACTGGAAATGAGTCCGTCAGGAACTGGAAACGAATAACCTCTAAGTCTAGGTTCAATTCCGTTTAAAAGTTTTTGATTCAGAAAAAGTTTAAGGTCACTAATTACAACTTCACGATTTGTGGAATCGGGAAAATAAATTCTCAAAACGGACGCATCTATATTTCCGAGTTTATGAAAATTATGCAGTTCCACGTTTTGATTTGTAAGAATGGTTCTCCAGTCGTCCCGGATTAAAACTTGGATTTCGTATTTTTTTACGGCTCTTTCTTTTTTAAAAATAGGGACTGTAATTTCTAAACCGTTGATCAGTCTTTTAGAACCGAAGTCTACAATGACCCATTCAGAGTCGGAACGATTGACAGAATACCAATGTGTATTTGGATCCGAATCAAAAAGATTAAATCCTCCGTATTCAGCGGAAAAGGAGGATGATACGGAATAACTAAAAGGTGTTGTGGTCCATCTACCAAAATCGATAAAATCCACTTCCGAACCTAAATTTCCGTAGGCGATTGGCGCACTTACGGCAGAAGTAGAAGCGAAAGATATAATAAATAATATTAGTAAAATTAAATATTCTAATTTACAAAAATACAATCGATCAAACATGAAAGGGTTTACCTGGCTTTGGACTTAAGAGATTGGTTTTTTCCGTTTCCCAAGAATCCAAATATTTTTTATCTTTTTGAGTTAGATCCGGACGAAGTGCGATCGGATTTCCTTTAGAGTCTGCATACAGAGATCTTCTACCGAAAAATCTTCCGTTTATTTCTTCCGGCCAAGGTTTTTTTTCACCGTTCCCTTTCATTTTCCAAGAGGTAAAAGCGCTTTCACAAACATTTTTCAATTCTTCCGGATTTGCAGAGATAACATGGTCTGGGCCGTCCAGATTTTTATCTAAAGTAAAATGTTTTTCAATCATACAAGCCCCTAAGGAAACGGCTACGGATGCGGCGATATTTCCCGTAGTATGATCCGAAAAACCAATCGGAAACGTATAAAGGTTTTTGAATGTTTCTAACACTTTGAGATTCGCTTTTTCTGGGGGAGTAGGATAAATAGAAACACAGTGTAAAAGACAAAGTTTATCTGTTCCTTCTTTTTCTAAAAAGGAAATCGCTCTGTTTAGTTCAAAAAAATCCGCAGCCCCCGAAGAAAGGATTACCGGTAGTTTCGATTTTGCAGTTTCTAAAAGAAGTGTTTTGTTTGTCACGTCTCCACTTGCAATTTTGATTAATGGAACTTTTAGACCTATAAGCAGATTTAGAGAACTAATACAAAGAGGAGTGGAGAAAAAAATTAAACCTTCTTCCTCCGCGGTTTTTTGGAATTTTTTATGCATCGTTTCCGATAGTTCATATTTTTTGAATATATCTACTAAAACCTTTGCTTCCGGATTGTGAACGTCTATAAATTCTTCAGTGACATAGGATTGAAATTTTACTGCTTGCGCTCCAGCTTTTTTAGCAGCAGCGATCGTTTTTTTGCCGATTTCTTCATCGTTGTTGTGATTGAGTCCAATTTCGGCTACGACGATTGGAGGATGTTCAGGGCCTAGATCTAATTTGGATGCGATTGAAAATTCTTTTGAAAAGTTCATGGTTTACTTCGTATTTTATTTTTGAGTTGGATATATAAGATTTCGGCTCATTAGCTCATAACTTAAGTTCCAAAATGATTTCGCTTTTAGATGATAGGTTTCGCATTGAACTGGATCGTTTTTGCATTCTTCGGTTTCTCCGATTCTTGGAACAATGGAGAAAGAAGATTTTCTAATTTTGTCTGTAAAACTATAAAAGATCCAATTGTCTTCGATCCAACCGAATAAATTCCCAAAAGCAAAGTAGGCTTTTCCGCCTTGAATATGTTCGTCTAAAAGGTTTCTACCCATTGCGGAGAAACGTACTTTCTTACCGACGATTCCCAAAATTGTGGGAATGACGTCTAGTTGAGAAGAAATTCTATAATCTATCTTAGCGGAAATGTTTCCGGGAGAGTAGATTAAAAAAGGAACATTTCTATCTTCGAAATAATCTAAATTTCTATGGTGTGTGTGGTCTCCTACGAATATAAAAACGGTGTTTTGAAAGTAGGGAGCTTTTTTCGCTTTTTCTAAAAATAGATAAATTGATTTATCTGCGTAACGATATACGTTGAAGTAATCTGCTTCTTCAAGTTTAGGAGAGAATACTTCGTCTTCTGGGGTGGGAACCTTATAGGGATAATGGGTGGTTAAAGTCAAAGTGGCCGCCAGAAAAGGAGTGTCTTGGTTTATTAGGATTTCGTGAAATTCGTTTAACAAATCTCCGTCGTAGTAACCCCAGGGACCGGGTTTGTATTTGTTTAAAGAATCGAAATATTCTTGGCCTAAAATGGTATCAAAACCCCAGTGCGAAAAAAGAAAACCCATATTATCAAAATTTACGTCTCCACCATGAACAAATAAGGTTTTGTAACCGATCGATTTCAAAATGGTTCCGAGTCCACCAAAACGGCTTAAGATTCTAGGAGTTCTGATTACGGTCAAACCAGGACCATCAGGAATTCCGGTTAACGTGGATAAAAGACCATTTGTGGTTCTTCCTCCGCTTGCGAAAAAGTTAGGAAAATAGGTTCCTTGTCGGATTAAATTTTCGAAATGGGGGGCGATCGGTTTACCTTCGGGGAGAATTTGCCCGTTTGTATAAGCGTATTTTCCGGTCCAACTTTCCAAAAGAATCAAAACGATGTTAGGTGGTTTACTAGGATTGATGTTTTCGGTTTCTCTCAATAAGGGATATTCTTCTGAAATAAATTTAGAAGTAGGGTATTCTATTTCTTTTCGGACGGAAACGACCGCGTCCTGATAAGTAACTTGTAAGTTATTTGGAATCGATTGGTTTTTAATATCCATAACGGAAGTAAAAATGCCGTTTAAAACCAATTGATTGACTATATAAGTCTCTGAAATCATTGCGTCGCTCGCACGGAGCGGTCTGGATTGAAACCCACCTCGTGCAAGCAAAAATAAAATCGGGATAATAAGAGGAAGTTGTACTAACTCTGATATTTTTTGAGCCGGGTCAAAAATATATAATTCTTTTTGAATATATTGATAGATGGTAAACGGAAGTAAGATTCCGATTAGCAGACAAGAAATAATCGCTAAAATTGTATGACCTACAAAAAATGCTTTGAAAATAATCCAAAATTCAGGACCTAAAAATATAAAACCTTCATAACCTAAATGTTTGTTGGTTTCTCCAAAGTATAGAACGTCTCCGATTAGATGAGATGCTGCCCAAAAAAACAGAACGATTGGAGAAATTCCCCAGAAAAGGGAGTAGGTTCGGAAACGATTGAGAGGATAAATCGTGGAAAGAATCCAAAAGGGTCCGATTAAAATTGCACAGACGGAAAGATCAAAACGAATTCCGACTAAGAATGCCAGTATAATTTCAAAAAGAGATGTAGAAGAGAATTTGGAAAAGAAAACAATCGTAAAACTAATTCGATACGTAATCAATAAAATCAAAAACAAAATTGTAAAACTTAAAATAATTTTAAGGTTGGGCGGGAATTTTCGAGACATTCTAATTTTTTCTAGGAGAATAGTTGCCAAACCTGGAATACTATAAAAGAAGTAGAATATGCTAAAATTGTCATATATGTAAATAAAAACAAAGGCCAAAAGATAGAATTCGTTTCTTTTTTTACCACTGCTAAAGTGGACATACATTGACAGGCAAACGCAAAAAACAGAAGTAAACTGACAGAATTACTTAGTCCCCAAACTGGTTTTCCGTTTTCATCTGTATCTTTTAGGAGAGCCTCTTTAAGGTCGTCTGTAGATTCTTCTCCACCAACTCCGTATATGATGGAAAGTGTAGATACCATAATTTCTCTTGCGGCAAACGAGGTAATGATTCCGATTCCCATCTTCCAATCAAAACCGATCGGTTTTAAAACGGGCTCCATAAATTTACCGCTGTGTCCCGCGTAGGATTCTCGGATCTGTATTTTTTTGAGTTCTGCGTCTGTAAGGTTTGGATAAAGGGAAGAGTCGATTCTGGGATAATTTGCCAAAAACCAAAGTAAGATAGAAATAAACAAAATGATCTGTCCTGCGGTAGATAAAAATGCTTTCAATTTTTTGAATACAGTAAGCGCCAGGCTTTTGATCGAGGGAGTATTGTAGGCTGGAAGTTCCATTAAAAAATAAGAAGAATCAGATTTAAAAAAAGTCTTTTTGAAAACTAAGGCCGCGAACATAGACGCGATCATTCCCAAAAGAAAAAGTCCGAACATAGTAAGCGCTTGAACGTTAAAAATTCCCAAAATATTTTTTGAGGGAAAAATCGCTCCGATCACTAAAACATATACCGGATAACGCGCCGAGCAAGTGATCAAGGGAGAAACTAAAATCGTTGTTAGTCGATCTGATTTGTTTTCAATGGTTCTAGTTCCCATAATCGCAGGAACTGCACACGCCGCAGAAGACAACAATGGAATGAAAGATTTACCAGAAAGACCAAACTTTCCCATAAAACGATCCATGACAAAGGAGGCCCTGGCTATATAACCGGTTTCTTCCAAAATACCGATAAATAAAAACAAAAGACTAATCTGAGGAATAAACACTAAAACGGCTCCGACCCCACCTATGATTCCTTCTTGGATTAAAGAACGAAGAGGACCTTCCTCTAAAAAATCTCCTACAAAAGTTCCTACATTTCGAACGCAGGATTCTATCCAATCCATAGGCATTTCCGACCAAGTAAAAAGCGCCTGAAATACCAAGGCCATAATACCTAAAAAAGAAACCAGTCCCCAAAAAGGATGTAGTAGAATTTTATCCGCTTTGGAAAGAACCCTTTCGTTTGGAATCGGGTCACCAACGATTGCAGTACTTAATATTTTTTTAATATAGATGGATTTTTGAGTTAGTTCTTCCAAATAAGTGAAACGTTTACCAAAACGCTCAAATTTTTCACGGATGAGTTTTGAGGGAGTTTCTGAAAAAAGAGAAAGTCCAGGGAGACCTTTTTGTAAAATTTCGCCGGAAAGTTCTTTAAGAGAATTGGTCAAAACGAACTTTAAAGAATTGGAATGTTCTGTGGAAAGTGAATTTAAAAGATCGTTTAAGAAATTTTCTCTTTCGGAATCCCACGGAAAGGATCGGATAGGGAGGCAAAACGCTTTTGGAGAAACGATCCTATCTTTGAGTTCTTTAATTCCTTCTCCGTTTTTAGGATTTACGTATTGAAATAAAATTCCAAATTCATTTGAAAGTAAATCTAACCTGAGTTGAACCCTTTTTTTTTCTAAAACGTCTTTCATCGTGACCGCGACTAAAACGGGAACGTTTAATTCTAAGATTTGAAGTAAAAACTGAAGGCTTCTTTCTGCAAGGGAAGCGTCCATCACAAAAAGTATGCGGTCTCCTGCTTCGTGACCAATCAGAACTCTACTTGTAATCTGTTTATCTTCTGAGCTCCCTCCCAAACTAAACGCACCTGGAAGATCTAAAATTTTTACAGAATGATCTAGATGATGAAAAATACCTTCTGCTTTTTCTACGGTGACGCCGTGATAGTTACCGGTCTTTTGTCTAAGCCCTGTTAGTTGATTGAATAAAGTTGATTTTCCACAATTCGGATTTCCTGCCATCAAAATCCGAAATGTTTTCGAACTATCAGAATGACCCACGGATTTCTCCTACTTGAATCAACTCTGCTTCTACTTTTCGGATCGCTATTTCCACTTCACCCGCTCGTATCACCATTTTGTTTTGAGAAGAATATTTTTCAAGAACCAGAACAAAAGTGCCCGGAAGTAAGCCGATGTCCAAAATGTTTCGGAATAGTTCTTCTTTACCCGGTTTAGAAAGTAAGAAGATGATAGGGGCTTCTTGCCCTTTTTCTAATTCGTTTAACATCATATTAGAAATTTATCACGATCTCGGATCAGGTCTATATCGGGAGCCATCGTTTTTACGTATTTGTCGAAATATAAAATTTGTTTGATTAAAAGCCCGAATTCTTTTGGAATTTTTAAACCGTTTTGAATTGAAATTTCTCGAAACTCAAAAAGGATCGCGTTTAATTTTTTATCGTCCAAAGATTCTAAATCTCCCATCTGAACCTTTAAGACCATTTCGGTCATTTTAGAAAAGACGATCTCTAAATCTTTTGAAAGTTTTTTTTCGTCCACACCTTTGGCCGTAGAATCCATCTGGATCAAACCCTTAGCGATTTTTTCGGTTCGATTTAAACTAAGGCCTTCTAAAAAGATCATCAAACCTTCCCAAACGCGTGGAGAAATTCTACCTACGATACCAAAGTCTATAAAACCAACGGTACCGTCTCTAAGAATCATTAAATTTCCTGCATGTACATCTGCGTGAAAAAAACCACTTCTAGAAAGTGTAGAAAACCAGATTTCAAGAGCACCTGTCAGAGTCTTTTGAGGATCGGAAGAATATCTACGGACTGAACTTTCATCTGTGATCGGGGCTCCGTAAAAACGTTCTAGAGTAAGAATTTTTTTCGTAGATAATTCTC
This sequence comes from Leptospira interrogans, assembly GCF_900156205.1. Classification (GTDB taxonomy): domain Bacteria; phylum Spirochaetota; class Leptospiria; order Leptospirales; family Leptospiraceae; genus Leptospira; species Leptospira interrogans. The sequence continues at coordinate 61,021 of NZ_FTNA01000020.1, read as the reverse complement.
TGTAAACTTTGGGAACTCTGGCTCTAGTTTCTCCCATAGAAAGAAGTTCTTTTTCGAACTCTTCTATATTATCTGCTTCTTTATAAAAATCAATTTCTTCTAATATAGAAGTTTGGAATTGTTCTACCATGTCCGCAATGCCGGACTTACTTAGGCCAGGAGCAAATTTTTCAAAAAGAACCGAAACAAAGTAGATTAGGTTTAAATCGGCGGATAACGTAGATTCTATATCCGGTCTTTGCACTTTGATCACTACGTCTAATCCGTCTTTGGTGACCGCAGAATGTACTTGTGCGATAGACGCAGAGGCGATCGGAATCGGCTCCACACTTAGGAAATGATCTGAGAGTGTTCCGCCTAATTCTTTTTGGATGATAGTTGTTATCATAGAATAGGGAATTGGACGAACCTGATCCAAACACTTTTGCATTTCGGTAACGAACTTGTCTGGAAAAAGAGAAGGAGCGGAGGCAATCAATTGACCTAACTTGATATAGGTGGCGCCTAACTCTTCAAATGCCTCTCGAAGTCGGATCGGAAACGTATCGTCACCCAATGCAAGATCTTTTAAAAGAAGAATGGTTTTTGTGGAGAATACAAAACTGCTGTTTAGAATTCGAGAGGCGCCGCCAAAACCAATTTTCAAGGAATCAAAAAAACCGGCCATAATCACAAATATTTTGGGCTTAGATTCAAAATACAACTACAGAAAAGAAGTCTGAAAAAATGGGTGAATTCACTCGAATGTATGCGAGTCAAACCCGCTTTTTTGTTTACGAACGAGAGCAAATTCTGATTATGGCTACATAAAATACTCCGTCTCGGCGTATCTCCTCTTATGAGTAACGATTCAGTATTACTTCAGGAACTCGATAAACTGGAACAGAACGACCTGAAGAAAGTCGCTGCTCTTTGGAATCTTACAAAACTTCCTTATAAAGAAAAAAATAAAAACGTAGCTTATCTCTACGAAATTTTTCAAAACGATTTTTATCTAAAGGGAGTTCTTGAAAAACTTACTCAATTACAGGTTACAATTTATTCAAGTATTCTTAAAAATAAGAATGTACTGACTCTAGGGGAAATTTCTAGAAAGGTAAATATCCCTCCGATCAACGTAGAGATGGAATTGAACCTTTTACGAAAATATCATCTCGTATATCAGAGAAAAAATAGAGAACGTCTTACTAATAATTTAGATAAATATCATGCGTTTGAAGAAATTGCCGGTCTGGTTCCTCTCGAACAAAATCTAAAGGGAGATAAGTATAAGATCTCTTTGGAGAAATATTTGGATCGAAAAAAGACAACCGAAATTTCCGATGAGTGGAAAACGGTTGTTAAAGCTCCCAAACAATTGGATGGAATGAAGAAGTTTTATGTTCTTGCTTCTTCCGAAGAAGGGATCGATCTAAATCTTCAATCACTTTCCGAATTGGAAAGGGATACCTTGGTGAGAGTTTATTTAAGCGGTGGTGTTTCCGAAGCGGAAGATATACGCAGTTACGTTGTTACCAGTCGAGGAAAATACGAACAGATTGTACCTGCTCTGATTGCCAAAGGTCTTGTAGTGGATGTTTGTTTTGTGGACGAAAAATTCGTTCGAGTGTTCGTAATTCCGGATGAAATTTTAAAATACGTTCAGACACATCCTATTTTACCTTCTGTAAAAAAAGGAACAAAACAGAGAACTGAAAAACTAGCAACCAACGATCTAGATTTTTTTCTCAATACAAAAAAACTCATATCTTACATCAGCCGTAAAGGATTGGTTCTTGCAAAATCCGGAAAGGTAAAACAGGCGGATCATAAAAGAACGGAGCAAGAACTTCTCAATCCTGATATAGGAATTTTTCCAGAAAAAAGCCAGATCTATCAAATGGAACTAATTCTTCCAGTATTAAAACTTCTGAATATAGTGGATATTAAGGGAGAAAATATAGTACTCAGAGAAGAAATGAACGAGTTTAACGGAAAGGATATTTTCGAAATTATGAAACTCGTTGTACATGAAGTGAACGAAGCTCGGATGAAACGGGTTGTTCCCGCGGAGGTTTTTACCGCGACCGAAATGCCATTTTATGATAAACCTATCTTAGACAAATGTGTGAGTCTGATTATTAAGGCCAAACGAATTCATCTATCCGTAATTTTTTCCAATATCATTCGGGAACATCTGATTCTTTCCCCCGGATTTAGAACTAAAAATTTTCAGTCTGACCTTGCGGAACTACGTAAGGAAATTATGAGTGTGATTTTTTATCTGCATTTGTTTGGTCTTTTAGAAGTAGAATATCCAAATCGATTTCTTTCTCTTTCTAAGTTAGGGGAATATTTCTTTCAAACAGGAGAACTTTCTCATAAAACGGAGAAGGGTGGAATTACGATCAATCCGGATTTTACGATCATCGCCTTTCCGGATCGTGTATCGATTTATGGTCTGCATCTTTTAAAAGCTTTTACCGAACTCAAGGATTATGATCGAGTTTATACTTTCGTTTTGACTAAGGAAGCTTTTCAGTTGGGAATTCTTTTAGGATATAAACCAGTAGAGTTTATAGATTTCTTAAAAAGCTCTAGTAAAGCTGATCTTGCTCAAAACTTACTCTTTTTATTAGAGGATTGGGGTGGAAATCTTCCAGTAGTAGAAATTACCGAAGACTGTGTTCTGGTTCGAACAAAGGATCAGAACACGATGGAATTGCTTTTAGGACAGATCAAAGGGAAAAAAATTGTTTTGGATGAAATTGGCCCAACAGCCATACTTGTAGATAAAAACCGAGTTCAAGACGTCATTACCGTTTCTGAAAAACTAAATTTAATTGTAAATTTAACTCGCTGATCCTTTGATTTAAAATCTATCGTCCTAACATTTTCATAAAATCCTACAAGAACCAAAATTTTAAAAAAACCGATCCGATCGATTTATAATTCGTACTTGATCAAAAATTCCGTTTTCTAATGTTTAGATCAATTTCTATCCGAAATCTTAAAAACTGAGTTGTTTGTATTTGATCGTTAAGTTTAGAGAATTAAAATTCTAAAATATTAGAAATATGCGATATACTAAACGTTAATCTTTTGTTTTTGAAAAAACTTTTTCAAAAATTGTTTAGAAAATTTTTGATTTTAAATCTGAGAAAAATTACTTTTTATTTTATTCACTAGATTCTAAAATAAGATTATTCTTCTACTTTGATTTTAGATTTGAATTCCCATTTACGATACGGCGCTATAGCTTGAAGTCTTTCGTCCGTAACAAAAAAGAGGGCGTCTCCATACTTAACCAACCCTCCTTTGTAATGCGCGTACTTAGTTTTATGATCGATAAGACCTATCTCTCGGACTTTACTCCAATCGTCGCAGGTTTTGAGAGTGGGGACTTTTCTAAGATGTAGCTCCTTGATCTTATTGTCTTTTACTGAGTCCCTGAGTACTTTTTCCCATTCCATAAGCGCAGAGTAAAACGGAGGGCGGAAAAATCAAGGGTTTCTTGTGCTTTTTAAATACTTTAAGTTAACCATCCTTAGAACTAAAGTTTAAAAAATACTACTTCGTGTTTTAAATCTTCGGCTAATTTTGCTAAACCTATCGAATTGGAGCTAAGTTCCTCGGAAGAGGCTGCGGAGGATTGATTGAGTTCGTTGATTGTAGCGGTCGTTTTCGAAATTTCTTCAATCGCGTTTTTCTGTTCTTGAACCGAAATTTGAATTACGTCAGCCCTATCTTTGACTTCTTTTGTGGTGAGATTCATCTGATCGTTTTTGGAAAGTTGATTTTCCATAAATTGATTTACTACCTTCATCTGGTGATTGATTTCGGAAATCCCTTCTATGATACCAGTAATAACGTTGACCGTATCCGTGATATTTTGAATCCCGGCTCCAATTTCAGTTTCATTATTTTTAATAATACGTTCAATATCTTTAATACTGTTTGTGGTCTTATCTGCTAGTTTAGAAATTTCATCGGCCACGACAGCAAAACCTCTACCCGCGTTGCCAGCTCTTGCGGCTTCAATCGCTGCATTCAACGCCAGAAGATGAATCTGTTCCGAAATCGTATTGATGATTTCTATAACCCCTGAAATATCCTCAGAACTATTACTGATCTTGGTGATCGAATGATTGGTCAGTTCCAAAGAATTTCCTCCTTTTTTTGCTTCTTCCGTAATTCTTTCCACTTCGGACATCGTCTTTTCCATGTTATGCGAAATTTTATGAATCGAATCTGAAAATTGATTCATATCAGAAGCGAGTTGATTCAACAAGGAGACTTGCTCGTTGGTTTGGATTTCTACTCCGTTCATACCGGCGACTATTTCTTCGATCGAAGAGGAAATTTCTTCCGAAGAGGCCGCTTGGTTCTGAGTGTTTGCAGAGATAAAATTTAGAGCCCTAGACATCTCATCCGAAGACCCTGCAAGATTTTCGGATGCGGTAATAATTTTGTTTAAGATCTTTTTTATTTTTTTATTGAATAGATTGATCGAAACACTCATCTCTCCGATTTCATCCATTGAAAAAACTTGGAGTCCTTTGGTGAGATCTCCTCCCGTCATAGATTCTAAAACTTTCCTACTTTCTTCCAAAGGGCGAATCCTTTTTCTAAGAATCAGATAGATCAGAATTCCAATAAAAGAAAGACCGAAAAAAGAAATTCCGGTCATAACGTAAACACAAATGATCGCTTCTCCTGCGATCTCTTCGTTTTCGATCGAAGTAAACGTAATAAAATCATATTTTTTATTTTTATGGAAAATCATATATCTATATTTTCCGTCAGAAAGAAACCGAATTGGAACGTCATAATTATAATTTTTAATTTGTTCGTAAAAAGGAATGTTTTTTAATTTTTTTAAATATAATGAAGAATTAATATGATTAATTACTGTTTCTTCACGATCCATAAAACCTATATGACCAGATTTCCCGATTTGAATCGAACCGATGATTTTTTGGGTAAGGTCTGTTATTTTAAGAGAATACACAATGAAAAGGTTCGAGTTTTCAAAAATTGTTTCCAAAATTAAAAGAACTGGGGTTTCAGAAATAGGGGAAGAGGTGGGTTTGATAAAGAAAGTTTTATGTTTAGAAATTGTTTCTAAAACTACGTTTTCCGAAGGAAGTTGAAAGTCCTTTAAAATAAAATCTGTATTTTGACTTAGAGTTTCGGTTCCCGCTATAATTTTCCAAGATTGGTTTTCCGGTTTGATAAGCGAAATGGATTCATATTTTGGAGAACGTTCTAAAAGTGTTTTCAAAAAATTCTGAATTTCGTCTTTTTTATAATTTTTAATTAAAGAAATAAAAAAAGGATCACTTTTAAGTTTTTCAGAGTCTGACCGAACCTCTTCGAAAATGGATTCTGTGAAAATGCTGAGGGTTTCGTTCATATTGTTCATTTGATTGAAATAAGATTTTCTGATTCCGGAATAGTTGAGTTTAAAAACTAGACCCGAAACAGTGATCGCAAGAACGAAAACAATAAAAATAAAGGTTATCGTAAGAGAGCGGGTTAGGCGAACCTTAGTCAAAGAGGAAATATTAATGTGGTCGAACACCCCCGATTTGATTAGATTGAAAGTTAGTTGTTCTGAAGCAAAAAAAGTATATACCCCTACAAGAAGGCACATAATGAGAGTAAGAGATCCCAGATTGTAGTAATCCGCCGTTTCTAAAATTATAAATTGGCTGAGTAGATAAATCACTACGAAAGCGGTGACTAATATCCTAAGGCCAATGTCTATGGAATGAAAAAAAGGAATCCGAAATATCGATTTCTGTGCATTGAGTGAGATCTGTTTATCTGTGATTCCTTTTTCTAACATAAAAAGATATTTATGGATGGGCCTTAATCTACAAGTATCCGAAAAAATTGCGAACATTAGAGTAAAAACTGCAGTGGTCAAAGTGATACGAATTGCAATCTTAAGTTGATCTGAATCCATTTCTAAAAATGTAGTAAAAAATACAATGGCTATACCTATCGTAAGAGTAAATCCAACTACTTCGGTTACTAAAATAAAATGAAGAATGAATTTACGAATCGAATTTGTAATGTTGTCGTTCATGATTTTTGTTCCGAAAAGTATACGTTATGTGTGTTGTATAAGTTTATAGATTTACTTTAATTAATACAAGGACAAAGCGAAAAATATTAGATAAAATGAACGTTAGTTGTCGTTTATAGAAAATATTTCTTGAGGGATAGAATATGAGGAATGCTTTTCTGATTTTAAATTTCTTAAAAAAGAATTAGGTAATAGTTATATATGAAAAGTAGAATAGGATTTTTGAAAGTTCAGTTTAACAAAACTGCTTCCATAGACCGTTTTCATAAAACAGAAATAGACGGAGTATTTATTTTTTTAACAACTCTAATGTAGTAGAATTAATTTTCGTTTTTAATCCTCTGTTTATGGATTGCTTGAGTGGTGTGGTATTTGCAAAAAAGATAATAAATGGTATTGGCAATTTAAGACAATGGATATGGAAATTAAAATTCGATTTTAATTTTCAAAACCCACAAGTGATATGAGTTTTGTTTTGTAGAATTAAGAATAATGGTCTTAGAATAGGCAAAAATTCTAAAAAGATATTTTTAGTTCCTATACTTTTTAAAAGAAAGGAATGTTATTCACCTCGAATGTTTTCAAGTTTATGTTTGATTTCTTCGTTCAGAGGTTGTTTTTTCTGAAAATCTTCTAATAGTCGAATTGCTTCCGTAGGTTTACCCATTTCAACGTGTAGATCCGAAAGTTCTAAAAGGGGTCTTGGATCCATAGGAAATTTTTTATGTAGGTCTAAATAAATTTCTTCTGCTTTATCTTTTTTACCAATTAATTTGAGAGAAGAAGCTTTTCCAAGAAGTGCAAAATAATCTTCTCCTTCTGCTAAAATCTTGTTAAAACATTCCAGCGCTTTATCGAACTCGCCCATACCCCTTAAGCTATCCGCATAACGGTTAATAATGAGTTTGTTATCTGGATCAAATTCTAGAATTCTTTCCCAATATTGATTTGCCTTGTGGAAATCTTTTTTACCTCGATAACTTTCTGCAAGACCGTATAACGCGAAAAAGTTTTTTCGATCTAATTCCGCAGCCCTATGGTAATACTGGATTGCTTCGTCGTAGTCTTTGATTTTACGATACGAATTTCCTATCTCAGTAAGAATTTTAATGTTGTCTGGTTGAATCAGAAGTAATTTTTCCCACCAATGAATTGCGTCTTTATATTTCTGGCAGGCAAAATAGAGATGTCCTAAACCTACGATCACATACTGATCTTTAGGATTGATCTGTAAAGCTTGCATATAATAAATTTCTGATTCTTTAAAATTCTTTAATTTTCTATGTGCGTCTGCAACTCGACTTAAAATCGAAGCGTCTGTGATGGTGATATGTCTGTATTCTTCTGCTACTTCGATTACTCTGGAAAGAAGATTCATTTCGCGATAACAGTTCATTAATCCCATGAGAGAAAATTTATTAGAAGGATCTTCTTGGATACATTTATGATAATATTCTATCGCATTCTTATAGTCTTTTTTCTTAAAAAACAGATCGCCCATTCCTACTAAGCCATAAGTATTGTGTGGATCTTTTTCTAGAAGTTCTTTCAACTTCGCTTCTGCTTTTGGAAACTGGTGTGAGTCTAAAAGTTTGTACGCTTCTTTAGCGAGTCCTTTGATAACGGCAAATTGTTTATCCTCTTCTTCTTTTTCCACGTTAGGATTTTCCATTTGATTCTCTCTTTTAAAGTTTGTTTTCTTCCAAATTTAGAATTCGCATTATTATTTTTGACGCACTAGATTGATTGAATATTCTTTTGAGCTTAAATATTCTGTAAAGAAAATAAGAACGTATGGTTCTACTCTCAAAATAAAAAGTGATTTCAATCGAGAACTAGTCCATTTTGTCTATTGGATTTTGGAAAAAAATTTCTACTTCCGTTTTCATAAAAGTTTTTTGATTCAATAGATGAAGAGTAAAGTTCATTCTACAAACGACGTTTTGTATGAATTTGATTTTAAAAGATTCATTCATTTTTAAAGTTTTTAAAACGATCTAAAACCACATTTTTCTGAAAAAGGGCTGAGGATTTGAAAATACGGTTCCTCTTGACAGTAGCCTTTCTGCTATCTTTATGGACGTTAAGGGGGAGAATCATCATGTCCGCAGAATCAAGAAGAGTAACCGGTGCCAGATTGATGGTGGAACTTCTGGAAGAATACGGAGTGGACGTCGTTTTTGGATACCCCGGCGGAGCCATTCTTCCCTTTTATGATGAAATTTATAAGAGTAAAAAAATTAAACATATCTTGGTAAGACACGAACAAGGTGCGGTTCATATGGCCGAAGGATATGCAAGAGCGACTGGAAAATTGGGAGTTTGTATTGCAACGTCTGGACCGGGAGCAACTAATCTAGTTACCGGAATTACTGACGCAAAAATGGATTCGGTTCCGATTTTAGCCATTACGGGACAGGTCGCTACGAATGCGATAGGGACAGACGCTTTTCAAGAAGCGGATATTTTCGGAATTACCATACCGATCACAAAATACAATGCTCTGATAAAATCGGCAGACGATATAGCAAGACATTTTGAAGAGGCCACCTTAATTGCGTTAGGCGGTCGTCCTGGACCGGTTTTATTGGATTTTCCTAAGGACGTACAAACGGAGCTGACTAATGTCAGAAAGTCTTCCCGATTAAAAATTGCTCCTCATCATTATAAAAAACCAGCGGTTAGTGGAAATTTAGAAGAATTTGCGGAAGCGATCAATCGATCTCAAAAACCTCTTTTATATGTAGGTGGGGGTGCAATTAACGCAGGCGCTTCCAAAGAAATTTTAGAATTAGCTACGAAAGGAGGAATTCCGGTTACAACAACTCTGATGGGGCTTGGGGCTTTTCCAGGAACTCATCCTTTGAGTATTGGAATGTTGGGAATGCACGGAACCGCCACTGCAAATAAAGCAGTATTAGAATGTGATTATATACTTAATTTAGGAGCTAGATTTGACGACCGGGTTGCAAAAATAGGAGAATTTGCGGAAGGAGCGGTTCGAGCACATATTGATATAGACACGGCGGAGTTTAATAAGCGAATTCAGGTGGATTATCTTTTACACGGAGATTTAAAAGACGCGTTAAGTGCCATTTTACCGTTTGTAAAAAAACAAGAACGTAAGGAATGGTTGACTCATCTTCAAAATTTGAAAAAAGAACATCCTTTAGATTTTGACAATTCTGGAAATGAAATTAAACCGCAGGACTTTTTAGAACGTCTTTATAAAAAAACACAAGGCAAAGCGATTGTTTCCACGGATGTAGGACAACATCAGATGTGGGCTGCTCAATATTATCTTATGGATGAACCAAATAATTGGCTTACTTCCGGAGGATTAGGAACAATGGGTTACGGACTTCCCGCAGCGATTGGAGCGAAATTTGGAAGACCAGATAAAACTACCATCTGTATTTCGGGTGACGGATCGATTCAGATGAATATTCAAGAATTAGCAACTATTGTAGCGAACAAATTGGGAGTAAAAATTTTAGTATTCAATAATAACTTTTTAGGAATGGTTCGTCAGTGGCAGGAATTATTTTATGAGGAAAGGTTTTCAGAGTCCGAGTGGAATTTTAATCCTGATTTTGTGAAACTCGCGGAAGCGTATTCTATTCCAGCGATGAAAATTTCAAATAAGTCGGAAATAGATAAAGCGATTGAATTTTTTACAAAAGACGATGGAGCTGCATTTTTAGAAGTAATGATACCGGCGGAAGAAAAAGTATTTCCGATGATACCGGCGGGAAAGTCTCAAAAGGAAATGATCGAATTTAAGGATTTGGCCGGATTAAAAAAAGTATGAAACATATTCTAAAAATTCTGGTAAACAATCATCCTGGAGTTATGAGTCATGTATCCGGACTATTTACTCGCAGAAGTTATAATATAGATTCGATTGCGGTAGGTGTTACCGTAAATCCAGAGATTTCAAGTATGGTGATCGTAGTTAAAGGAGACGAAGCTACGGTGGATCAAGTCAAAAGACAGCTTTTGAAACTTCCAGATGTTTTAGAAGTGGAAGATCTTGCGTATCACGATTGTGTAAGTAGAGAATTAGTTTTACTTGTAGTAAAATTAACCGAGACGACTAGAGCGGAAATTCTTTCTGTATGTGAGGTCTTTGAAGCAAAAATAGCGGACTTAACACATTCTTCTTTAACGATAGAATATTCGGGAAATTCCCGCAAAGTGAATGCGATCGTAGAAATTATGTCCAAATATGGGATCGAAGAAATTGTTCGTACAGGACAAATCGCGATTCGATACAGAAGTGTTGGATCTTAAATTAAAGTTGTAAGCCATATCAAATCTAGAAATTAGAAAATATATTTGATATGGCTTTAAAGTATCAGATCAAGAGTCTGTCTTAAATCCTGTCGAGCGACCATAGCGCCATAACCAACCCCACAAATAATTGGATCTCAAGATCTATCGTCGGAATTACGACAAAATCTTCTGTAAAACTTAGTTCCTGCCCCACAACGCGACCCATAGGAAAGCGTTGTGTTGAGTTTTCCAACGCGACCCATAGGAAAGCGTTGTGTTGAGTTTTCCAACGCGACCCATAGGAAAGCGTTGTGTTGAGTTTTTCCTATTTTTGGGTGGGGAGGAGGTGGAAGGGTTTTCTTTATCAGAAAAACATACTTTTTGCAAGTAAAAAGATTCATTCTTGTCGGAACACTTGAAAAATGTGCCTTTTTGAGCCCAGAACGGCGATCCATAGAAAGCCCGTTCTGTTGAGTTCATTTTGATTCTAAAATCCTATTCAACTTGTGGGGTTGGTGATGTAGAGGCGCGAGATGCTTTAGTTACTTTGAGAGGTAATAGAAGTAAATCGCTTTAATTTCACAAAAATGTGGGAACTCATACAGAAATTATAATAATATAAGTTTGGTAATTCGAAAGCGATTGAAGCGGAAATTCCGAAGGAATTAGAGTAAGCGCGCAGTCACTATCTTTAGCTATGAAATTCGCGAGTTACTACGATGGCCCAAAACGCGATCCATAGAAAGCGTTTTATTGAGTTTAGTGAGTCGTGTACTTAAGTTTTTATTCACCCAAATTTTCTTACGTCAGTTCAACTCACGTTATAATGACAAAATGTGAGTTCGACGTAAGGAATCCACGATTCTGAAAAAGGTTGGAATCTGAACTTTATAGATTGATTTCAATGTGGGAACTACCACAAAACCTAGGTTTGTCTGTAAAATTATGTGGAACTCATACTTTTAGAAAATTTTTACTCATTCTCTAACGCTAAATTCACGTTGTTTTAAAACCTGCGTAGACGTTCATGTGGTAGTCTGTTGTCCGATTACGATTTATAAAGTGTTCTCTCTAAGAAATGTAGTAGTTCCTACATTTTCAAAAAGATCTTGTTTTATCAGTAAATCGGATTGATCTTAAAATCTTGGAATGAATTTTAAACCGCTCTTAAAGAAACGGATTGTTTCCAAGGTCTATTTCGATTGGAATCAAAAAGAATACAAAATGAGTTTGAATTACAAACAACTCTACTGTCCGATTTTCGGATCAGTTTCTGAATGATTTTGTAACGAGCGTTTGTAATGGTCCTAAATTCGGTTTGGACTAAAATTGAATCCGGAAAATGGATCTGACCTCTGTAATCACTTTCCGACCAAAGTACAATTGGTTCTATATGAGTGAGGTCTAAGTTTTGAGAATTCAATTCGATTTCTCTGAGAGCTTGTTTTCTGGCTTCGTTCAAAAAGAGTTGTACATTTTCTAAATTTAGGTTTTTGTACTCGTCACAATGATAGTTTTCAACGCAAATTTCAAAGTAATGTATTTTTGTATTCGTTGTTATCATCCTTATTTCCCTTTTTCTCTAACTGTTGGAATAAAAAGAATAGCGTCGTAAATTTGCTTCTAAAATTGCTCAATGGGTTTTTTTCGGAGAGTTTGGGTCGAATATAGATAGTTTGGATACAAAATGATGTGAAATCCATTTTCCTATGCGTTATACAAGTTTAATTATGAATCTGATATATATTGAAAATTGTATACAATTATTTTTGAATATTACTCAGATATGCTTAAAGATTGAAAATAGGTCAAATTTACTTTTATTGGTAAATTTTATTGTTTGAACCAGTTTATTTTAATAGAATTTTATCTAAAAATACAGCATCTGTTGTTTATGCCGTAACTTTTTTAAACTGTTTTTACAAGGTCTGTGTGTAAAATCACTGAAAACTTACATTTTGCAATTCAAAGGATAAAAATAGAGATTTAGTTTCTTGGACTAAATAACGTAAACTCGACGTAAGAAAACGAGAAAGAATTTTCTAAAAGCAATAGTTCCTATATTTTTAGAATTTGTTCGTAAAATCGTGATTTGCAGTAGTTCCCACATTTTAGGAATTGAGATCAAACTTTTTTAGAAAAATGAACTATGGATTCCTAACGCCGAACTCACGTTAAATGAAAAATACTCACAAGAAATTATAAAATAGATTTAATCAAAAGAAGTTAATTCTAAAATTTTAGAATCTAAAAATAAAACTGCTTCTGGTTTCCATTGAAAGATTCCATTTGAAAACTCACAGAGCCCTGATTCTTGAAATTTTTTTAACTGCAGATCTAAAGTTTGACTTTGATCTGGAATTAGCTCATAAAAACTTTCCATCAAAATCGGTTGGAATAAACGAAATAAAGATAAAATTAACTCTTCATAGAAATTTGGCTTTGTATATTCTTTAGAAAAGTTCTTTCTTTTATAAGTATCCACGTTTCTAGGATTGGAATATCTTCCCGAAGGAAGAAACCCATGTGCTCCCGGTCCGATTCCCAGATAATATTCCATCGTCCAGTATTTGAGGTTGTGTTTGGAAAAAAAACCAGGTTTAGAAAAATTACTGACTTCGTACTGAAATAATTCATAGGGTGAAAGTAAGTCAGGTAAAAGTTTTAAAATTTTTTCTTGAATTTCTTCTTCTGGACTTGGAGAGATTTTATCTATTACCTTTCTGGAATATTCTGTTCCTTTTTCCACCGTGAGTGCGTAGAGGCTGATATGTTTTCCTCCCGCGGACAAAACCTTTTGAATGTCTTGTAAGATTTCCTGAACTGTTTGACCCGGAATTCCATAGATTAAGTCTGCAGAAAAATTGGAAATCCCCGAGTTTTTCACAGTTTCTAAAACGTTTTCATAACGATCCGGATCGTAGTATCTTCCTAAAAATTGAAGTTTTTCCGGGTGAAAACTTTGAATTCCCACAGATATACGGTTGATTCCAGCTTGTTCGATAGACTTTAAAAAATCTGGAGTAATATCTTCCGGATTACATTCCATAGTTATTTCTGAATATTTTGAAAATTTAATGTTATTTCGCAAAAAAAAGATTAAATCTGAAATTTTAGAAACTTCTGCTCTGGAAGGTGTGCCCCCTCCAAAAAAAATGGTATCAAATTCTAAGTCAGAAATGAAAGGATTATCCGAAATTCTTGTCGCGATTTCTTCTTTGTATCTTTGAAAAAGTCCGGTTTCGTCCGGGATCTGATTTTTACCGTTTCCTACAGAATAAAAATCACAATATTCACATTTTTGAATGCAATAAGGATAGTGTATGTAAATTCCGGGGCGTCCGACCTTAGAAATCGGATTTCCGGAATAGTGTATCATGGCTGTTGGGACGCGGTTTTTTCGTTTTCACCTTTTAAAATCAGATCTACAACCGGAATTGTAGATTTTCTTTCTAATACAGAATACAAAAGAGCTTTTTTAGATTCTAACGTAGGGGAAAAAGAAAATAAAATTTTAAGGTTGGGAAGAGTATTCAATTTTAGAAACGGACTTCCGTAATGAAGTGCAACTACTTCCAAGTTGGAATGACGTTTTGCAAGTTTTGCTACGAGATCCAATTCCAGCTGGCTGAACGTAACCGCTACAATTCGTTTGAACTTATTTTGTTTTACAAGTACAGGAATTTTTGAGTAATTTACATTTGGAATATTCTTTTCTTCTAAAGCAGTTTCAAATTCTTTTCCGCGCACTGAAAATATCGTCTCTTCTGTTTTGACAGAATTCGGATCAAATAGAGAAGGAAAAGAAACGATCGAAGCTCTGGAAATTTCTGCGTTTAAATTAGAGGAAAATATTTCTAAAAATTTTTTTTCTCTTTGTGCAATTTGATTTTGAAAGAAGTCGATTTCTTTGATTTCTAAATCGGATAGTTTTTCCTTTGATTCTGATTTTTTAGAAGAAAATTCATATATAATTCCGTGTTTGAGTTTTAATAAAATTTGTCTGTATACCGCTTCTTTTAAAAGATCTCTTTCTCCTTTTTGAAAAATTCCATTTTTGTATGCAGTCAAAATTTGATTTTTCATATCTCTGGTGGTTTTTCCCCAACTAGTCATGAGTAGTATATCAGCTCCTGCTAATATAGCGAGTACCCCGGGATTCTTATCTTTATAATGTTTATCAATTGCATCCATTTCCATTGCGTCTGTGATGACCACACCTTTGAATCCCATTCTTTCCCTTAAAATACCTTTGAGAATTTTAGAGGAAAGTGTAGCAGGAAAATCAGGATCTAACTTAGGATATACGATATGAGCGCTCATAACAACTTCTGCACCTTGTTGGATCGATTCCTGAAATGGAATCAGTTCCATTTTTTCCAATTCTTCTAAGGTCTTATCAATTTTTGGAAGTCCTAAATGACTGTCTACGTTTGTGTCTCCGTGACCTGGGAAATGTTTGATTGTAGGAATGGCTCCGCCGATTCTTGCTCCTTTTTCGTATCCAATTCCTGCGATAGAAACCATTTCAGGAGTACTCCCCATAGAACGAGTGTTAATCACTGGATTATCTGGATTGTTGTTGATATCTAAGTCTGGAGCAAAAACAAAATTCAGTCCAAGTTTTCTAAGTTGATAAGAAGTTACAAAACCTACTTTATACGCGTAGTCAGAGTTTTTGGTTTGGCCAAGAGCCATCGCACCTGGAAACTGAGTGACTCCGTCTCTCACACGTAAAACTCTTCCTCCTTCTTGATCTACTGAAATCAAAAGAGGCAATTTAGAAAATTCTATACTCTTTTTTTGTAATTCTAAATTCAGATTTGAGATTTCTTCTTTTGTGCCTAAATTGATTCCAAAAAGAATAATTCCCCCAGGTAGAATCTCTTCGATTTCTTTCTCTGCGGTTTGATCTAAGGTTTTGCCAGGAATCGACACATGAATTACTTGTCCCGACAATTCTTCCGGGCTCATCTTGTTTACGATTTCTTTGGCTTGGAATTCTAAATAACCGTCCAAGCTGTTTGCTTGTAGATCTTGTTGATAAGAGCTTACGTAATAGAGTATGGTTAGAAAACCCAAAAGAAGTAAGGACACGAAAAGAAAACGTCGGATCATAGTTTGACAGAATAAGAAAACCGGAAATTCTGTAAAAACAAATTCCGGGAGTAGAGGTGTTATGTTTTGTTTCAAGATAATGATTTTTATTTTCAGTTGTTTCTTTTTTACTTCCATTCATTCAGATTCTAAAACGGTTCGAATTCTATTTTTCGGAGATAGTCTCACTGCAGGTTTTGGTCTTAATTCTCCCGAGGAGGCATTTCCTGCACTTTTAGAAAAAGAACTTTCTAAAAAAGGAATTGTTTCTCAAACGATCAACGCGGGTGTAAGCGGGGATACAAGTTCTGGAGGACTTGCTCGTTTGAACTGGGCGATGTCATCCGATTTTGATCTGTTTGTTTTGGAGTTAGGGGCCAACGATTCCATGAGAGGAATTTCTCCCGATCAAACCGAAAAAAATTTAAAAGAGATCATCTCTAAAGTGAGAAAGAAAAATTCGAAAGCAAAGATTCTTCTTTTGGGTATGAAGACATTTCCAAATTTAGGAAAAGAATATAGAAAAAAATTCGAAGCCGTGTTTCCTAAAATTGCAAAAGAAGAAAATTTAATTTTAGTTCCTTTCTTTTTAGATGGGGTTGCAGGAATCAAAAATTTAAATCAGAAAGATGGAATTCATCCGACTGCAGAAGGACATCGTATTCTTGCTAAAAATCTAATTCCATTTTTTCAAAAAATTTTGAAGAGTAAATGATTCTCCAAAAAGTGTGTTTACACCTTACTTTTCCTAGAAATGATGGATCTACCTAAATGATCGCGGGAATAGCTCAGTGGTAGAGCACCTCCTTGCCAAGGAGGGGGTCGCGGGTTCGAATCCCGTTTCCCGCTTTTTCTTTTATATCACCCTTCCCCAGGTCGATTCATGGATTATAAAACAAAAAAAATTCTAACGCTACCGTTGATATTAAACTTACATTCGAAGCTTCTGACATAGAAAAAGCTTTTGATAAAACGTATGAGGAAAAACAAAAAAATGTAAAAATTCCAGGCTTTCGTCCAGGAAAGGCTCCTCTTAACATGGTCAAACGTCATTTAGGCGATAGTGTAGCCAGTGATGCGATCAATACTTTGATCGTAGATGGAATGACTTCCATTCTTTCGAAGTTGGAACATCCAATGATTCGATTTCCTAAATTTGAAATTCAAGATTATCAACCAGGCAAAAATCTGATCGCTACCGCGATTTATGAAACTAATCCAGAAATTACTTTGGGAAAATACAAAAAAATAAAAATCAAACTTCCGGAAGTTTCCGTTTCTGATTTGGACGTTTCTGAAGAGGTCGAAAAGGTTCGTAAAAATCTCGCTCGTAAACAGTTGAAGGAAGAAGGCCAGGCTGCCGTCGCCGGAGATATTATCGATATGGAATATACGGTTTGCGAAAAAGGTCAGGAATCTAAAAATTCTGGGAATACATCTAACGACTATCACTTAGGTCACGAAAACAATTTGAAAGGTTTTGATGAAAATCTTTATGGAATGAAATCTGGAGAGAAAAAGGATTTTGTCCATACGTTTCCAGAAGATTATTCTCAAAACGAAGTTGCAGGGAAGACGTTTGAATATTCCGTTACGATTAAAGCTCTTTATGCGAATATACTTCCAGCCGTGGATGATGATCTTGCATCTGAATTTGACGGTTCTGAATCTTTAAATGTTCTTAAAGATAAAATTCGTAAAAATTTAAAAGAAGGTTTTGAAGACAGAGTTAAAAACAAAAAGTTAGACGAGATTTATAAAGAAATTATAGACGATTCCAAATATGTTTTTCCCGAATCTTATCTTAGGGAAGAATCAGAACACGTATTTCACAATATGATCCATGAATTCAAACTTCCTCATATGACGATGGAAAAATATGCTAATATGGTTCAAAAGGATTTAAAGGAAGTCCAAGAATCCTTTCAAAAATTGGCCGAAACTCGTCTCAAACATTATTTTACACGTCAAAAAATTGCAGAGATAGAGAATATTTCTTATTCTGAGCAAGATTTTGATGCGGATTTAGAAAAACTTGCGTCAAGTTATCAAATTTCTCTGTCCGATCTTAAAAAAGAACTGGAAAAAGGAAAACTCATGGAACAATATCGGGAGAATTTTTTCGCAAAAAAGATAGATAATATACTCTTTGATCTTGTAGAAAAGAAATATACTGACAAATTGAACATTGGGCAGATAAAAGATTATCTCAACCAAAAGGAAGAAGTGAAAGCATGAGCGTAATCCCGTATGTGATCGAACAAACGAGTAGAGGGGAAAGATCGTATGATATATTTTCCCGACTTTTAAAAGATAGAATCATATTTTTAGGGAATGCAATCAACGACGATTATGCAAATGTCATTACAGCTCAATTGTTGTTTTTAGAAGCCGAAAATCCAGAAAGAGATATTTATCTTTATCTTAATTCTCCGGGCGGATATGTTTCTTCTGGTCTTGCAATTTATGACACGATGCAGTATATTAAACCGGATGTAAGAACTCTTTGTTTAGGTCAGGCTTCTTCTATGGCGGCGTTACTTCTTGCGGGAGGGGCGGCTGGAAAACGTTCTGCATTGCCAAATGCAAGAATCATGATGCATCAGCCTATGGGTGGAGCTACTGGTCAGGCGAGTGATATTGAGATTCAGGCGAGAGAGGTACTCAAGCTGAAAGAAATTCTTAATTCTATCTATCATAAACACACAGGTAAAACTGTGGAACAAATTCAAAAAGATACAGAAAGAAATTTTTACATGACAGCAGATGAAGCGAAAAATTACGGAATCATTGATACTGTAATTCAGATCGATCGTAAACAAACTGAATAAGGAGTTTCACTTGGCTAAGAAAACACCGGGAAACAACGGTAAACAAAAACTATTCTGCTCTTTTTGCGGAAAGGAACAGGACGCGGTAAAACGTTTAGTCGCTGGACCGGGTGTTTATATCTGCGACGAGTGTATTTCTCTTTGTAACGAAATTATTGCAGAAGACCATGAACATTCTCACGAAAAGTCTGAAGTTTTTAGTGAGGTTCCAAGTCCAGCCGACATCAAGTCCATTTTGGATCAATATGTAATTGGACAAGATCACGCAAAAAAGGCACTTTCTGTAGCAGTTTACAACCATTACAAAAGAGTGAATCTCAAAGAAAAGAAATCAGACGTAGAAATCGAAAAATCGAATATTCTATTGATTGGACCGACTGGAAGTGGTAAAACTCTTTTGGCTCAAACTCTTGCAAGAATTATCAAGGTTCCGTTTGCGATCGTGGACGCGACTGCACTTACGGAAGCAGGTTACGTAGGAGAGGACGTAGAAAACATCATTCTCAAGTTGATTCAAAACGCGGACAACGATATTAAAAAAGCAGAAGTCGGTATTATATACATAGACGAAGTAGATAAGATAGCGCGTAAATCGGATAGTGCGTCTATTACGAGAGACGTGAGTGGAGAAGGTGTACAACAAGCGCTTTTAAAAATCATCGAGGGAACTGTGGCTAACGTTCCTCCTCAAGGTGGAAGAAAACATCCTCATCAAGAATATTTACAAGTGGATACCAAAAATATACTTTTTATTTTAGGCGGCGCTTTTGTAGATCTCCCCAATATTATCAAGTCCAGAACGGGAATTAAAACGATCGGTTTTGGTTCCGAAGAACAAAGAATTCAATCGGAAAACAAAGACGTATTGATGGAACAAGTGATTCCAGAAGATTTAATCAAGTTTGGTCTAATTCCTGAATTTATTGGAAGACTTCCAATCGTTGCTACTTTGCAAGAGCTGAATGTGGATATGCTGAGACAAATTTTCCGAGAGCCTAAAAATTCAGTTCTCAAACAATATACTCGTCTTTTAGAACTCGAAAACGTAAAGCTTACTTTCCATGACGAAGCGATCGATAAGATTGCAGAACTCGCGATCAAAAGGGAATCTGGTGCTAGAGGATTGCGCGCCATTGTGGAAAATATCATGTTGGATTTGATGTTTGATATTCCTTCTCGCAAGGATATAGAAGAAGTAATCATCACTGCAGAAGTAATTGCAAACAGAGTGGCTCCTACTTTGATTCTCAAAAAAGAATCTAAGATTGCTTAATTCGTTACTTTTTAAGAGTTCACTTCTTGAAAGGTGATTCCGGTAAATTTTTTAGAAATCAATTCTTCTTTCGTTTTAGGTCCCACAATCAAGATGGGACTTTTTTCGTTGCCGGAGCCAAATTGTAAATCGGTTCTATAAAAGCCGCGATCTAACCGACTTGAGATTCCTTTTAAGAATACTGGCGTAGCCCCTGTTACGGATTCGTAAAAACCGCAAATTTTACATTGTTTTTCGAATCGGGTTTGTCTTCGATCCGAGTCGAATGCGACCGATCGATGCGATAGAAAGGTATAGAAGTTCGGAAAATTTTTCAATCTAACCCATTCAACATCATTCTCATATTGAAATCTGAACATAAAATCGATTACTCTTTGAGAAACGATACAAATTCCGTCATAAGTGTATGAAAAGTCAAAAAATGGTTTTTTAAGTTCAAAAAAAGGATTATCCCAGTTTAAGGATTTTCTATAACCACAAGACAAACAAACATGCAATTTCGGTAATATTTCAAATAATCGAGAGAGCCATACATATAACTATCGTTATCTGTAATATTTAAAGAATAGGCAATTATCATGGTTTATATGTTTTTTTCATAAACCCAAAACTGTCTATTATTTCGGATCCAATCTCTGGAAGGATTTCTTAAATATCCTAACTTTTCATAAAGTTTGTGAGCAGCTTTCATTGTGGATTGAGTGGAAAGAACTACTTTCCGAAACCCAAGTATTTTGGCTTCCACTTCGAAAGTTCTACAAAGACTGGAAGCGACTCCCTGTTGTCGAAACTTTGGTAAGGTAGCTATTAATTGCATTTCCGCTTCGTCGATTTCTGCAATTTGTCGGTAGGGATTTGTATAAGTTCCGACTATAATCAATCCGATCGCTGTATTATTTGCAAGTGCAACCAGAATTTTTCCGCGTTTTTTAATTTCATGGATCACAAAAATTTTTTCGGCTATTTCCGGATCGGTAAATCCTGCCTCAATATATGATTTTTTTAATATACTTTCGATTTCTCGATCGTATTCGATTTGATCCTTATTATAGAGTTGAATTTCAAATTCCATGTTTAATATCTTTCCCTTTCTAAGATTTTTTAGTCTAACGTGAATTCGGCGTAATGAATTCGTTTTTCTGAAAAAAGTTGGGATTTGAACTTTACGGATTGATTTTTAAAATGTGGAAACTACCACATGGACATTTCTGATCTCTATAAAATTGAGTACCATTAATTTTATCACAAAACGCTGATTCCATACAAAATGTTAGGTACTTTATTATATAGTTATGAATAGTAGGGAAAATCTGTTTTAAACTTCAATATGAATCAATGCGATTTAATTTGTAAGAACTACTGCAAACTTAAATTTTGTAGTAAAATTTTCAAAATGTAGGAACTCATACTTTTAGAACGAGGCAGTCTTTTTATTTTTATAGAAATAATTTTTTTATCCGTAACAGAATCATTTCAATTTTGTTCCGGTTTATTTTTATAAAAGATTATATCTTGCCGTGATTCATATTTACAAACCACGGCAGAACAAAAGACCTTATTTCTTCTTTTTCTTTTCTTCCGTTTTGAAAGCTAATAGCGACTTGCTTTGTAACTCTATCTTTTTTCTTTCGGTCCAAGGGATCGCTACACTCAACTCTTCCGCGAGAGAAAGAAGATTATCGTTGATGTCTATCAGTTCGTCTATGATTACAAAATAGGAAACGCTGGATTTTAGTTTGCTATCTCCTTTTTTAATCCGTTTCATTTGACTTTTGTAGATGTTCTGTTTGATCTTTTCTAAGTTTTTGGTTTTCTTTTCCGATCTGGCTTTTTCTAAAAGGTCTGGAAACTTGTCGGAGTCTGCGATCAGTTCCATCAGATTGGTAGCGGACTTTCTAAGTTCTTTTACTTCTTCTTTTTCATCTTTGGAAATTTCGTGAAAAGAACTGATACCGTTTGAAGAAGTTCTAAGAATATTCCAAATACTTTCTGTAATTCTATCCAGATGATTGATTGATTCTGTAATCGGGTGAATTGAGGAAAGGTCTTCTTCTTCCAAATATTTATTTGCGATCGATAAAAAACTGGAAAGAGAATTTTCTCTCATCTTTTTCAAGTCTTTTAGAAGTTTTTGAGTTTGTTTGAAATTTTTCTTTTTACCGTTGATATAACCTGCACAGACGTTATTCAAAGCTTTTCGAGCGACGTTCAAACTTGCAAGCATAGACGAAATGGTTCTGGAAAGAGCTCTTTCTGGATGTTTTCTAAGGGTGATTAGTTTTTCTAAATTTTCGTCGTAAGCTTCTTGGCGTTTTTTATGAATTCTTCCAAAAAGGAATATTAAAAGTGCTGCAACTAAGACTAAGACGATCACAGAAGAAAATCCGAAAATATATAAAATGGAACCAATTAAACCAGCAGTTGCGGAAGCGATGATCGCCGTAAAAAACCAACCTCCCACAACGGTAAGAACCCCGCTGACTCTGTTTACTGAGTTTTCTTTATTCCATGCGCCGTCTGTAAGAGATGTACCCATCGCTACCATAAAAGTAACGAATGTAGTGGATAAGGGAAGTTTGTAGAGGGTTCCGACCAAAATCAGAGCGCTTGAAATTTGAATGTTTACGGAAGCTCTTAGTAAATCAAATGCTTCGGTTTCATGCATTCTGACGATTTCGAAAGAATTTTTCTGTTCAAAACGTTTTCCGATAAAACTGCGTAGTTTTGCGGGAAGAATTGCCTTGATCGGAGTATAAATTCCGAGTGCAATTTGAACAAAAACGCGGGCTACTAAACTAGTATTAAAACTTTCTAATGTTTCACCTTGGGAACCTAAGGTGACTTCGGTTTGTGTGACAGATTCAGCTTTTTTGGAAAACCAAAGTGAAAAGAGCATTACACAGGCTGCACCTAAAAGTATAAAATTTGGAGTCTGAACATTTTCTGCAAGTCCGGTCGCTAAAACGCTAGCATCTCCTCCCGCCTGTTGGATCAGAGTCCAAGTAGTAAAACTTGCTAAAGGAACTCCTATAAAATTGACCAAGTCGTTACTAGCAAAAGCCATTGCAAGAGAGCCAGTTCCGACTAAAACTAAGAATTTTAGAATATTCCATTCTAGTAATACTAGGATTTGAAATAAAATGGAAAATCCTGCGAAACTGATTAAAAGAATATTCGTAAAGTTTTTATTTAAATAATCTATGATTTCTTTAGGGATGAATGTGGAGCCTTTCATCGCGGATAAAAGTGTGAAGAAAACCACGGTAGTAAGGGAAAGTCCTCCGAAAAGTCCTCCGAAGTATTTCATCGAATTCTTTAAATTGAATGAAAAGATGAATCGGAACACAAATTGCAAAATGATTCCGGAAAAAAATGCTACGATCACACTCGTAATAATTCCAAATATGATTTTAAGAGCGCTTTCAGAATTGATAATTTGAAATGCCCCTTGTAAAGTACCCGTTTTTAAAAGTGCGATTGCAAGCGCCGCCCCTAAAAGTTCGAATACTAAGGAGACCGTAGTGGAAGTTGGAAGTCCAAGAGTATTGTAAAGATCTAGAAGTACTATGTCGGTAAGCATAACCGCTAAGAATAAGAACATCAGATCTTGTAATGCAAATCCGCTCGGGTGAAAAATTCCTTTTCTAGCAACTTCCATCATACCACTGGAAGAAAGGGCTCCCAGAACGATTCCAATTCCAGCGACTACCAGAATGATTCTTTTTGAAGATGCTTTGGAACCTACGGCGGAGTTGGTAAAATTTACCGCGTCGTTTGAGACACCTACTAAAAGGTCGCCTACACCGAGGATCGCCATGAGAACAACTATGATTAAAAAAAAGTCCATGAACGCTTCCGTTTATTGTTTTGTAGAATCTACAATTTTCGCTTTGACTCTTTTAGAACGTAAGATTCGTTCCATAACAAGTGCGATTTTTGCATTCTGTCTGAATACAACATAAAGTTAAGCAAAAAGTGCGACACGAGTTAGGTTTCGAAAAGGTTTTGAAACTGAATCTTAAAGTTCGTTTAGAGTTCTTCTTGAGTCTTTTGAATCCAGGAAACCGGACAACTGAAATTTTGTCTGGAACCAATACTGGATTATTACTTTTCAGTTACAAAATCAATCGGTTAGTCTTCTAAATCCCAAAAAAAATCCCGATTGGTAAGTTCTTTATCTTCTGAAACCGATTCTGTAACAGAAAAGAAACTTTTCTTTCCAGATAAATTTCGAATTAGATTGTATTGTTCTTTCAGCTCTAAGGTTTCTTTTTCCCAATAGTCTGTTCCTGAAAAATGAGGAAACGCAGTCGGAAATGAAGGATCGGAATGAAATCGGTTGGCGATCCAAGCAGAATAATGAACAAATCTCATCGCTCTCAGAATTTCTACTAGATCAAACCAACGATCGTCAAAATCTCTAAATTCTCTGTAACCGGAAAGAATGTATTCTCTTTCTTCGATTCCTTCTTTTCCTTTGGAAAGTAACATCCAAAAGTCTTGAATCGCTGGACCTTGTAGACAGTCGTCAAAGTCTACAAAAAACCAACCTTCTTTTCCAAAGAGTAGATTTCCTTTATGGCAATCTCCGTGAATTCTATGGAATGGGACTGATTTCATATTTTCTTGGAATAAATCTAAAATCTGATTTGTGGTTTCCAAATATTCTTTTTTGCAACTAGAAGGAATCCATTCTCCTTGAAGTAAATTTTCCAGTGGGTCGGTTCCATAGGTTTTAGAATTTAATGTGATCCTATGTTTGAAGGATTGGGACTGACCTACATTATGAATTCTAGCAAGAAGTCTTCCTATAATTTTTAGATTTTCAGGACTGAGTTCGTCTGGGGATCTTCCACCTACACGGGGCCAAAAGGAATAAAATATTTTTTCCTGAAACAAAGATAAACTATTTCCGTCCTGAAATAAGATAGGGGAACAAACCGGAATTTCTTCTTCTTTCAGATCTTGCAGGAATTTATGTTCTTCTAGGATTTGTGTCCGATTCCACCTGCCTGGGCGATAGAATTTAGAAATAATATGGGAGCCATCTTCTAGTCTGAGATCAAAAACTCTGTTTTCTAAACTATTGAGAGCCATACAATGACCGGAAGGTTCATAACCTGCCTTTTCGGCCAGAGTAAGAATTTCTCCTGGGTTGAGTTGAAAAAAATCTGCCACAACTCCATGTTCTTGTTTCCAGTTTTCTTGGAAATTTTTTTATAAAGAACATAGAACTTGAGTGTTTTGTTCCAATATAGATGGAATTTGGTTTTCAATAGAATTAGATTTTGCAAATTGATTCTCGAGAAGGAAAAATCATGAAGATATCAGTAGGAAATCTGCCTCAGGAGTTGACCGAAGACGAACTAAAAAAGATTTTTTCGGAATTCGGAACCGTCGAGGAAGTACATATTAAAAAAGATAAAACCACAGGCCGTTCTTTATCTTATGGATCCATTGAAATGGAAGATTCCGCCGGAGCAAAAGCAATTGCGGGATTGAATAAAAAAGAAATCCAAGGAAAACAAATTGCCGTGGTAGATTCTGAGGAATTAAAAAAAGAATTCGAAAGAAAACAATCCCTAAAGAATGGAGGATCATCCGGTAAGATTCACGGAAATCAATCAAAGACTGGAGGTTTTTCCGGGGCTGGGGTTAGAAGAACCGGAGGAAGAGGAAAATGAAATTTACACGTTTAATATTTGTCTTAGCTATTCTTTGTGCCGTAGTAGCTCCTACATTTGCAGAAGATTTAGTTATCAAAGAAATTCGTATTGGAACTGGAAAAGAAGCTTTTTCGGGTTCGAATGTTACGGTTCATTATGTAGGCACATTAACGAACGGCAAGAAGTTCGATAGTTCCAGAGACAGAAAAAACCCTTTTACCTTCAATTTGGGAGCGGGAGAGGTAATCAAAGGTTGGGACAGAGGGGTTCGAGGGATGAAAGAAGGTGGGATTCGTAAACTTACAATTCCTCCAGAATTAGGTTATGGTTCCAGAGGGGCCGGAGCTGCGATTCCTCCTAATTCTACTCTCATTTTTGAAGTTGAATTGTTGAAAGTGTACTGAGTTTTTTTCTTTTGTAGTAAATTTTACCGAATTTTGACATAGGATTCGGTCCTCTTTCCAGTTCTAATCTATCTCAGAAAGGAGAAGCCTTAGATAGCTTAGAATTGGATGCCTTATAATTTTTTTGAAAATTTCCCCTTACCGGCCTGTATTTTAGAACCGTCTCTTTTGATACAAAAAGTAAATTTTGCATTTTGTAAAACCATAGGTTATTCAAAAGAAGAGCTAGAAGGAATTCTAAATTGGGACCAAATTTGTGAATTTAAAGATACAAAATTCCATTTTGCAGATCCACCTCTTTGGCCTTGTACAAATCTACCTAGCGAAAATCCTTCTCATTCTATCTTACTTTATACAAAGGATGGGACTAAAAAAGAATGTTCCGTTGCTTTTGCCTTTGATCGTGAAGAATTGAGGATCTTCGCCTATTTGGAAATTCCACAGGTTCTAAATAAACCAGTCGTAAAATTTGATTCTCTAAAATCTTCTGCAACAGAAAAGGATTGGGAAAAACCAGACGTGGCTTGGGTTCAAAAAGAGAAATTAGACGCGATCGGAACTCTTTCCGCCGGGGTTGCGCATGAAATTAACAATCCTCTAATGGGAGTGATCAACTACGCAGAAATGATGGTCAACGGTATCGAAAACGGAAATCCTCTTCGTAAATATGCAGGAATTATCTTACGGGAAGGAAATAGAATTTCAGAAATCGTAAAAGATATGCTTACATTTACTCGGATCGAAAAAGAAGAGATCAAAATTCATAATATTAAATCTATTTTCGAATCCGCCTTTGGAGTGATTAAAACCTGTATCGATAAATCAAAAATTGAAACGGTTGTATCTGATCCGGAAACTCCCATTTTTGTGGCTTGTTCCGCCGGAAAACTGAGAAAGATATATTTTAATTTACTCACAAATGCAAAAGATGCGATCGAAAGTAATACCGATCCAAATCAAAAAAGAGTTTTGAGTGTTTCTTGGGAAAAATTGAAAAAAGAAAATAAGGATTTTATACGTACCATCATAGAAGATACTGGAATAGGCATTCCAGAAGAAAACAGACATAAACTTTTTGATCCTTTTTACACTACAAAGGATATCGGAAAAGGAACCGGTTTAGGACTTACGGTTTCGTATAACTTAACTCGTGAAATGGGTGGAGAACTTTCTTTCGAAAGTGGGAACGGAGTGACTCGCTTTTATCTGGATCTTCCAGAATCGATTTGAAAGATCCTTGACTTTTTAGGAGGACGATCACATTCTAATAGACTCCTTTTAAACCACTCTATGACCGGTTCCAGGCGATCAGAACAGAAAAGTTACGAGCCCCGTTATTCTATTCTGTTTCAATCTGCGATAGACTCGATCGTTTCTTTGGACAGAGAATTTAGAGTCATTTTAGCAAACCCAGCTACTGAAAAGACGTTTGGATTTCCCACTTCCGAATTGGTCGGAAGTTTAGTTGAATGTCTGCTTCCTTTTCCCATTCGAAATCGATTTTATAAAATTCT
Source organism: Leptospira interrogans (assembly GCF_900156205.1). Lineage (GTDB taxonomy): Bacteria > Spirochaetota > Leptospiria > Leptospirales > Leptospiraceae > Leptospira > Leptospira interrogans. The sequence goes on along the minus strand of NZ_FTNA01000020.1, from coordinate 33,888 downwards.
AAATAGTGTAGCTAAACTTCCTGATAAAAAAAGGCAAAAACCTTTTGGGCCGATCCGTTTGATTCGAAAAGACGGTAAAACTTTAATTTCTGAGATTTCCGTTTCCGCTACTGGACCTGTAGAAGACTATCGTTATCATATAGTCATTCGAAACATATCAGAAAAACATAGAATTCTAATGGAGTTAAAACGCGCTAATGAGTCTTTAAAAAAGATGGACCGTGAAAAAGAGGAACTTCTAGAAAAACTTGAAGAGAAAGTCAGGCAGAGGTCCAGATTACTTGCAAATTATTATAAAGGAATGAAGGAAGAACTGAATCTTGCAAAAAAATTACAGACCGAAATTTTGCCGGACATTCCTTCTTTTGCCGGAATTAGAATTCATTCCACATATCTTCCAATGATGGAAGTAGGGGGAGACCTTTATGATTTATTTGAAATCCGTCCAGGAGTGTTACGCGTATTTATTGCGGATGCTACAGGACACGGTATACAAGCTGCACTTCTTACAATGACACTCAAAGGAATTTTAGAATCGATTAAAAAAAAAGATACGGATCCCGGAAGTATTCTCACAGAATTTAATTACCAATATTGCAAGAATTTCGGAAATATAGGAATGTTCTTTTCCTGTTTTCTCGCTGACATAGATACCGTTTCTAAAAAGATCGTGTATTCTTCCGGAGGTCATCCTCCTCAATTTTTTCTTTCTGAGGATTTGGTTTTGGGCTTAGATCGAACTGGGTCTTTACTCGGTTTAGATCTGAACAATCAATACGACATTTTTAAACTGAGTTATCAATATGGAGATCGTTTATTTTTATTTACGGATGGAATTTATGAGGAATTCAATTCCGACAAACAGCAATTTGGCGAATTTGCGGTTCAAGAAATTTTGGCGAAAAAATTTTCGGAACCTATGGAGGAAACGATTCCGGCGATATTACAGAAACTGATCGATCATTTAGGTCAGCAAAAAATACAAGACGATATAACTGCGATTTTAATCGCTTTAGATTTTCCCCATCTTTAAGATGTCTTTTTTTATTTTAAGTTTTCTATTTTTAGTTTTTTGTGCCTTTCTTTTTTTAGAGAAAAAAAGTCATGACCAAATATTAAAACGAATTCCAATTCGAATTCACGTCAACGGAACCAGAGGAAAATCTTCTGTAACTCGGTTGATTCATTCCATTTTGGTAGAGGAGGGCTGGAAGGTTTTTGCAAAAACTACCGGGTCTACCGCCAGTCTTTTATTTCCAAATCGAAGTGAAAGTTTTATATTTAGAAATAAAATTTCTATCGAAGAACAAAAATCTTTTCTTCGTTTTGCTGTGAACAATGACGCGCAAGCGATCGTTTTGGAGTGTATGGCAGTTCAACCCCAATATCAGAGAGATTCGGAAGAGTTATTGATCTGTGCCACTCATGGCGTAATTACGAATATTCGTCCAGACCATTGGGAATGGACGGATACGGAAGAAAAAATCTTAGAAGGTTTTAAAAAAACAATTCCTAATAATGGAATTCTAATATATGGAAAAAATTATATAGCTGAGAGTTTAAAACCAAATTGGAATCCAAGTCAAAAATCGAAACTAAATTTAAGTCTTTTGGAAGCTGCTTCTTTAAAAAATACAAAATTGATTCTTGCGGAACCCGAACTTTCTAAAAATCAAATTGAAACTGCATTCGGATATATACGTTATCCGGAACATTATGAAAACGTGGAAATCGCTGTTCGTGTTTGTGAAACATTAGGCGTATCTTCTAAATCCATTTTACGAGGAATTACAAACACTGTCTCCGATCCGGGAGCGCTTAAAATTTTGGAAAAAGAAGTCAAAGGTAAGCGCCAAAGGTTTGTATTTGCGTTTGCTGCCAACGACGTAGTTTCCTTTGAAAAAATTTTAAAATCCGATCAAAAAAAATGGAGTGAATTCGATTCTATCATTTTAGTTTTTAATTCCAAGCAAGAAAGGCCGTTTAGAACCATTGAGTTTGGTAAATTTTTAACGGATTTTTCTGGCCTTTCAAAAATTTATTTTTTTGGTTCTTGGCAAAAATTATTTCGATCCGTATATGAAGGAAATGCAGATTTAACCTTTTATAAGAAAAATATTATATTCAATTTTAAAGAAATTTTTTCTAAGTCCAATCTATGGATAGGAGCCGGAAACTATCAAGGTTTTGGAAGAGTTTGGTTGGAGAAGTTGGCGGCAGATCTAAACGTGATAGAGGGGAAAGGTTGGAAATCTTAACGTTATCGATCGGAGTTGGCGTTTTATTTGGTTTTTTCCTTTGGGAAAAAACTGGACTTCAACCTGGAGGTTGGGTAGTTCCGGGTTACATTGCTTTTTTTTATCGGATCCTTGGTTGCTTGTGGTTTTGGTTTTGAGTTCTGTTCTTACACTTTATATTTATAGGATTTCTGAATTTTGGTTTTTGAGTTTTGGTCAGAGAAAGATCGTTTTCATTTTAGTTCTTTCTATTCTAATTTCGGAGTGTGTTCATTTTATTACAGAATTATTTTTAGAATCTAAAAGTGATTTTGAATCTAAGACGATAGGATATATCGTTCCAGGACTGATCGCTCTTTCTGCCGAAAGACAAGGTGTTCCTAAAACCTTATCAGCGATTTTTATCTGTTCAGTTTTAGTTCGTTTGTTTTTGATCTTTTTATTTGGTGAAGTTGTTTCCGTTTTATGAATAGGTTTTTTAAAAACAAAACTTGGTTTGTACTTCTTTTTCTGAATATTGTAAGCGTAGGATTTATTGCGATTTTGGAATTTTTTCCGCTTATACTGCCAGTTACAAATTTAAAAGAAAAATACGAGGCAAGCCAAAAAACGTACAAAGCATTTTTAAAAATCAAAGAATTGAAACTCTCCAAAAAAATTCAGATCGATCCTAAATTAGATTCGTATTTATCCGGTTTGATTGGTTTAGAAATTTCACCTGTTACTAGTTCTGCTGGAAAACTTTCGGCTAAACAGGCTTCTATACATCCTGATTTTGCAGCTTGGTTTGTGGATCGTTTCCAAAAGACTGGATTAAAAAAAGGAGACACGATTGCCGCCGGAATTTCCGGCTCTTTTCCCGCATTGAACGTAGCGTTTTGGGTTGCCGCGGACATTATGGAATTGAAGGTGATTTCAATTTCAAGTGCGACTTCATCCCAATATGGAGCTAATGATCCTGAGCTATTGTGGCCAGATATAGAAAATCTATTATATAAAGAGAAAATTATATTCCAGAAATCTGTTTTTATGTCTACCGGGGGAATCTCCGACTCGGGGATTGGTCTTGGGAAAAAAGGTAGGGAATTGATTTGGACTTCCATTCGCAAAAACGGTTATAAATATTTATCTTCGGATTCTTTTGAAGATTCACTTTTGAAAAGAATGGACGTATATAATAGTTACCCAGTCGCTTTATATGTCAATATAGGAGGAGGGACCGTGTCTTCCGGAACCAGCTTGAGTAAAAAACAAATCCCTAAAGGAGTTGTTTTGTCGGAAGTGGAATCTATAGAATTGCCTGATTCAATTTTAAAAACTTATCTCGGTTTAAAAATTCCAGTGCTTCACGTAAGTGGCGTTGAAATGATCTCTAAAGAGTCGAATATGAAATATTCACTCGGAAAAATTTCGGAACCTGGAACTTCGGATCTGATCTTTCCTAAAAAATATAATCGTTGGCTTGCTGGATTTTTTTTCGTTTTATTATCTAGTTTAATTTGGATATTATCAACTTGGATTTCGCTTTCGGATCATACAAAGGAAGATACAATTTTATTGTAAAATAGAGATCGATTACAATTTGGAAATAGACAAGCGTAAGTTTATGAGAAAAATGAATCGATCGAATTTTATAAAAGACCGATCTAATTGAATTTTCCTGAAAATTTGTCGAATCTAAACTTTTATACTTTCGTAAACTAGATATCATTATTAAAAAAAACGAATTACCAGATTTGCCATAACATTATAAATCAACTTAGAATAAAAACAAAAAGAAGAGATTTTATCCTATAGATGAGTTTTAAAATTAGAAATAATGTATTTCTAATTTTTAAAAACCAATCAAAGAGGATCGAAACTTTGAAAAAACCAAGAGATGGTTTCGTCCCTTTTTAAATCGGAAAGAAGGATTGTTTCGTAGTGATTTTTATCTGGTAAGGTAAGAAACACTACTTTTTTTAGTTTTTTTTTAAAAATGTTAATCGCAGCATCTGGAAGTAGTTCGTCTCCTTTTTGAAAATTATATTTTCCGGCCTGGATTACGAGAACTGGGGAATGGATTTGAGAATAAGGAAGTATTTTATTTTTATTGAATATTCTAAAATTTTTAATTGGGTTGCGTAAAATTTGGAGTGGAATATGCCAAGGTTTGAATGCTCCTCCCATACTTTTTAATTCAGAATCAATCACGTAAATAGGGATATTACATCTGTATTGGACGGAGTCATTCTCATAAATTTCTTCCAATTCATAATTTAGAAAATTCTCTATGTTTTTGTTCCAAGAACTGAAAATTGAAGATTTTTTAGCAAGTTCTATATACGTTTCTCTGGATGGAAACGATTTCCCTAAACGTTGAAGAGATTCTTGGATCATGAATAAACTGGAAAGTTTTCTTTTGAAGGAAAGTTGTCCTCCTCCATCTATCAAACAAATTTTATCTGTTCTTTCGGGAAAGTTCTTTCCGAACGCAAGAGAAATCCAGCAACCCAAAGAATGCGCAAGTAAATTAGCTTTTTCAATTTTTAGAAAATCTAATAAGTATTTTAAATCTTTTGCATGTAGATCCTGGGAATATTGAATCTGTGGTTTAGAAGATTGACCTCTACCTCTCAGGTCATATGTGATTATTGTAAGACCTTGTTTTACTAAATCTCTTGCAAGAGGAGTGAAATTTTTAAGATTTCCAGTAAGGCCGTGAATGCAAATTACTGGAGAAGGGGAGTTTTTAGAAACAGGAAATTTTCCAAAAATTTCCGCAGTTAGAACTTGAGAATTTCCGATTGGAATTTGAATTGGTTTTGGACTTGAAGCAGAACGAAAATTTTTCATTCTTTTGTATATCGGGTCTAACTGAAATGTGTCTACGATTTTTTATCTTAGACCTGATTGAATTGTAAAGAAATGAAAATCCATTCTGTATTATAATATTCTTAACTATAAGTTTGTTTTTTTTGTGAAAATGAACTTTGAATTTATCCAAGAGTTTAAAATGTAAGATCTATTTCAAAAAAGTCATAAACTTTCAAATGAATGTGATCTATATATTTTTGCAAAAAATTGTAATTAGTTTTCAAAGTTTTTGTAAGTAATACGATCGAATACGTTTATATTTCGCCTAACGGATTTGAGTGATTAAACGACTTGGATTGAATTTTTTGGATTTAAGTAAAGGGATTTTTGAATTCTACTTGTTAGAAGCAAAAGTGGTTTTATTTTCTGAGCAAGAATTCTAGTTTTTGGACAAATCTTCGGTAACAAAATTTATATAAAAGTCAATTGAGGTGTGTTTAAATTTAAATACGAAAGGGCGGTTTGTCTAAAAATCAGAGGACATTTTTGTATATCTATACATCTAACCTGCTTGCATTTATTTAAACTGAGATTTACACTCACATTTCGAGAATATTATGCAACATACGAAAGAAGAAATTTTAAAACAGATTTATCTTTTCTCCAATTTTACGGAAGACGAATTAAACTCTATTGCGGAGAAAACGGAATATAAAGTTTACGAACAAGGCGATTCGATTTTTCACGAAGGAAATGAAGCGAAAGCCTTTTTTGTAGTGATTTACGGAACTCTAAAGGTACTTACTTCTACTGAAAAAGGGGACGATGTCAACGTAACTACGATTGCGACTGGAGATCATTTTGGTGAATTACCGTTTTTAGATCCTGGAAAACGTTCTGCATCTGTAGAAGCGATGGAAAGATCTGAACTTTTAAGAATTCCTTACGATCATTTAAAAGCGGTTTTTGAAAAGGATTCTAATGCTTCCTTAAAATTTTACCAGGCGATTTCTCATTTTTTAGCGAAACGTTTGAGAATGTTAACTCATGATTTAGCCTACGCACGAGAACTCAGAAAAAGATATACGATTTGATTTTTTAAAAACCGTATTTCTAAAATTTAAAGGAGTTTGGATGGATATAAATTCAAACTCCTAAATTTATTTTTTTTAAGACTGAAATAAAAGAACGATTGTAGATTCTATGTCTTGGATCTGAATCGGTTTAGAGATGTATGCGTTCATACCGGCCTCTAAACATTTTTCTCTATCTCCTTCCATAGCATTAGCTGTCATTGCTACGATCACCGGTTTCGATTTTCCAAAATCTTTTCTGATTTGAAACGTAGTCTCATATCCATCTATTTCCGGCATCTGAATATCCATAAAGATCAAATCGTAATTTTTTGTTTTTAGCTTTTCGATTCCTTCCAAACCATTTAACGCGCTGTCTGCGTTATATCCTAACTTTGTAAGAAGTCTAAGAGCGATCTTTTGATTGATTACGTTGTCTTCCACTAAAAGAATTTGAAGAGGAATTTTTTCAGAGAGAAGTTTTTTATTTTCATTTTGTTTTTCTTTTTTAAGAACTTTGATTGGAAAAGCTTTTTCGAAATTTTTACTGAGTTCTTCTAAAAGAATCGGTTTGAACATCATAAAAATTTGAAACCCAGGTCGGTTGAATAAACTGTTGGTGACTAGATAGTAAGAGTCTTTCAGTTCCTTTTCCATAAAAAGAATGACTGTAAGTTTTAGAGAAGGATTTTGTTTTTTAAGTTCGTTTAACATTTCGGATAAATTCATATCTGGAAAGTTTAAATCGGTAAGAAAAACACCGATCCTTTCTTCTTCACCGATGATTCGGATCGTTTCTTTGGCGGTTCTCGCCATCTTAACCAAAAAACCGTTTCGTTCGCAGAATTTTTTGATCTGTTCTTTAAATTGGAATTCTTGAATGGAAATGACCGCGCTAGTGGCTAAGTTTTTAGAATGTAGTTCTTGAACTCCTGCAGGAATTTCGTATTCCAGTTTTTCTGTTAAAATGGAAAGTGAAAATTCAGAACCTGAATTTACTTGGCTTTTTACGGTAATTTCTCCTTTCATCAATTCCGCTAATTTTTTACTAATGGTGAGACCCAATCCAGAACCTCCATATTTTCGAGTTGTGGAGGAATCTACCTGGCTAAAAGCTCTGAAAAGAAGTTCTAACTTTTCTTCCGCAATACCGATTCCGGTATCTTTTACATGAAAGATAAGTCTGAGTTTATCATTCGGAAATTTCTCTGCTTCTACACTCAGATGAATTTTCCCTTTTTCAGTAAACTTAATAGAGTTTCCGATAAGATTGGTAAGTACTTGTCTCAGTCTATACGGATCGGAGATGATCCAATTAGGAACGTTGAACGAAACCTCAGATTCGACCACAAGACCTTTCTCTTCAGCCATAGGACGGAATAAATTTACCACTTCATTTGTAAGTTTTTCAGGGGATACTGGTTGTATCTCTAGTTTGAGTTGTCCGGATTCAATTCTAGAAAGATCTAGGATGTCGTTTAACAAAATGAGTAGATTCTGTCCACTTGATTTGATAATATCTAAGTATTCCTTTTGTTCTGTATTTAAAAAAGTTCCTTCTAAAAGACTTACGGTTCCGATAACTCCGTTGAGAGGTGTTCTAATTTCGTGACTCATCATGGCTAAAAAGTCTGTTTTTGCTTTGGAAGCGGCTTCGGCTATTTCTTTGGCTCGTTTTAGAGAATCTTCATATACTTTTCGTTCCGTAATTTCGTGCCAAACCGAAAGAAAAACCCTTTTTTGGTGGATGATGATAGGGATCAAGGTTACTTCCACCGAAAATTCTTCGTCGTTAAAACGTTTGTAGACCCATTCGAATGTATAAGAACCTTTTTCAAGAGCGATAGATTCTAGTTCATTCGTTTTTTCTTTTTCCGTTTCTACCGAAAAGTGAATTGGATGTTTTCCTAAAACTAGTTTTTTATCCGAACATCGAAGCATCTTCAGGGTTGCGGGGTTACATTCCAAAATTCCAAAATCATCATATAAGACGTGAGGTTCGCTTGAACGTTCAAACAAGAGTCTGAATTTTTCTTCCGCTAATTTTTTATCCGTAATATCCACGGAAATAGCGCTCACTCCTGTAATTTCATATTCTGTATTTCGTATAGGTTGAAAAGAAAGTTCACTAAAAATGAAGGTTCCGTCTTGATTTGGTCTTTTTCTGGCTACGCTTACTTTTTCACCGGATAATGCTCTGTCATAAAACTCTTTCCAATATTTTGCGATTTCCGGGGGAAGTTCTTTTTGAAATAAGTTAAAGCCGGTAGAAATTTCTGAGTGATAAAAATTCTGCATCACGTTTTGGAATTGAGAATTGAATATAAGTAATTTATAATTTTTATCTATAGACCATATCATTGCTTCCGAATTTTCGATGATTGCGTTTAGATTTGCTTCGTGTTCTGCGATGGTTCCCGCTTGTTCTAAAAGAGATTTTCGAGTATTAACTTTCTCTGTAATGTCTTTGATTTGAACTAAAATGATTTTATTGAGATGAGTGGAAATCATCCTACAAGAGGTGTTTCCCCAAAACTTCTTACCTCGAAACGTTTTAAATTCCAAATCCCAGGAAGGAGTTTCTCCAGACAAAATTTTCTTTTTTCTAGATGTGTATTCGAAATGAGTAAAATCCTGAGCTAGCAGATTTGAAAAAGGAAGGTTTAAAATTTCGGATTGATTTTGGATTTCAAAATACCTACTTGCGGTTTGATTGATTTCAAGAATCAAATCTTTATCCGGGTCTAAAAGTAGGATCGCATTTGCTGATTTTTGAAAAATCGTAGAACGAAGCTCTGAATCCTGTAAAAATATACTTGGGGTTTCCGAAAAATAGGATTCGAAATTCGTAAAAAATAAAAGCAGAATATGATCATTCTCTAAAGATACAATCTTAACTTCCAAATCTAAGGGTTCTTTTTTTTGAGTGATATAACCTACCTTTAAAAATGAAGTTTTTTTTCTAGGAGATTTAACTTTTTTCCAAACCGATGCCCAAGAATCTGAAATTGCCCAATTCCATTGGGAGGGATGGATTTCCTTCTCTAAATTTGATCCAAATTCTTGAAGTGGTTTGTAAAAATTCCATGTGATTACTTCTCCGGAGGAATTTAGAATTAGAAAATTGGAGTCAGATCGCAAAGAAGTCATTTTTTATTATCGAAAATTATTTCTGTTTTAAAATCGGAAACAAGCAAAATAATAGCAAAAATGTTTCAAATAAAAGGAATATTCTCAAATGATCGAATGCTAATCAAAATAGAATTTTTCAATCTTGAAAAACCCTTTATTTCTTGAGAGATTAATTTTGACATAAAATCTTAATCTTTTGATAATTTCGGACGTTTATCGGCTTTGATTGACTTTCCTTCCAAATTTCTAAGCATGCCCAATTGTAGGATGGAAAACTTGGGTTCTATGGAGCCGATTTCAATCAAACATTATCAGTTCTTTTTTGATCTTTCTCAGGATGGTTTAGCGATTCATTCTGAAGGAAAAATTTTAAGAGCAAACGATACATTGATTCGGATGCTTGGTTATGATTCTATCGAAGAAGTGATCGGAAAACCTGTTCTTCAATTTGTTCATCCAAGATCTCAAAGTGTTGTAAAAGAAAGAATTCAGAAAATGAGCCAAGAGGGCATGGTAGTCGGGGCCATTGAAGAAGAATTCATTCGAAAGGACGGCTCTACTTTATTTGTAGAAGTGACCGCCACTGCTTTTTTTGAAAACGAAGTTCAGTATTTTCAAGTAGTAGTCAAAAATATCAATTTTAGAAAACGAATGGAACTAGAGCTAGAAAGGCTTCGTTCTAAACTCAAAATTACTCAGGAAAGACTTCTTGGGGTAATTGAAGGTACCAAGGACGCTATCTGTGCCGTTGATATTCATTTTAGAGTGATCGCTTTTAATTCTTCCTTTGAACTTAGTTTTTGGAAACTCTATGGTAAAAAAATAGAGGAAGGAAATTTACTTCCAGAACTCATTTTGGATCCTGTGGAACGGAGTGTGGTTATCGAAAACTGGAGTCGCGCACTTCGAGGAGAAGTATATACTACCGAAAGAACCATGCAAGGTTTAGTGCAAGATTCGGCTATATTCGAAATTAGTTATAGTTCTATTCGAGATTCTTCTCATAATCTGATTGGTGCGACTCAGATCATTCGGGATATTACGGAAAGAAAACACGGCGAAGAAAAACTGAAAAAAACTTTAGAAGAAAAAGAAGTGATGTTAAAAGAGATTCATCACAGGGTAAAGAACAATCTACAAGTGGTGACTAGTCTTTTGAGTTTACAATCGGAACACTACGGGAACGAAAGAATTTCTCATATTCTTAAGGAATGTGGACGTAGAATTCAATCTATGGCTTTGATCCATAAAGAATTGTATCAATCCGAGAATATTACAAAAATCGATTTTTATGATTATCTAAATACTTTGTTAGTAAGCCTTCTTCATTCTTTTGGAAAAGAAAAAAAAGTAGAGTTTAAAATTTCTTCCAAACCAAATTTTGTTTCTATCGAAACAGCGATTCCATTGGGATTGATTGTCAATGAACTTGCTACCAATTCTTTAAAATACGCTTTTTCTAACGGAAAGGACGGAATGATTTCGGTACATCTTAGATTGGACGTGTTGGAATCAATATTGGAAGTTGAAGACAACGGAATCGGTATGCCGGAAGAATTCGATTTGGATAAATCAGAATCTTTGGGTTTGAAACTTGTAGGAATTCTTGCAAGACAATTGAGAGGTAAGTTCATTCTTCTTCCTTCTGGAAAAGAAAAAGGAACTAAATTTCAAGTTATATTCAAAAGTTAAAAACACTTGTCCTTATACTTTGAAACTTGAATTATCCATCTTATGAATTTAATTTCCGTCGATAAGATTTCCAAAGAAATCGGTTCTAAGGTTTTGCTTAATCAAATCAGTTTTGGAATCAACGAAGGGGAAAAAATAGGAATTTTAGGAATTAACGGTTCCGGTAAGACTACCCTTTTGAAAATGCTTGCAGGGATAGAAGTTCCTGATAACGGACAGATCTTAAGAAATAAAATTTTAAAGATTGCAGTTTTGTCTCAGTCACCTTCCTTCGATTCGAATCATACTATCTTAGAACATATTTTTTCCGGTCAAAGTCCTATTTTAAAAACGATTCGTTCTTACGAGTCAATTTGTGAACGTTTAGGTTCAGGCGATTCTGAAGTTGAAAAAGAATACAATCGTTTGATGCAGGAAATGGACAGACTTGGAGCATGGGAACTAGAGTCTTGGTTTCGGTCTATTTTAAAAGAATTAGAGATTCTAGATCTTAACGTAAAGATGGGCTCTTTGTCTGGTGGAATGCTTAAAAAAGTTGTTTTGGTTCAAACGCTCATTGAAGAATCCAATCTTCTTGTGTTAGACGAACCAACCAATCATTTGGACGTGGAAACGATTCTTTGGCTTCAAGATTATCTAGTTGAAACTAAAAAAGCGATTCTACTGGTTACTCATGATCGTTATTTTTTGGAAGAAGTAACGGATCGTATCTTGGAGTTGGAAAGTGGAAATTTAAATTCGTTTCCGGGAAATTTTGGATTTTATTTAGAAAAAAAAGCAGAGGCTGAAGTAATCCGTGAAAAAACGGAACAGAAAGAAAAACAGTTTCTTAAAAAGGAATTAGAATGGCTTCGTAGACAACCGAAGGCGAGAGGAACCAAACAAAAAGGCAGAACCGACCGCGCTCTCGAAGTGTTAAATCGTAAAAAGTCAGGAAAAGAAATTGTTTTGGATTTTTCCGTTTCTGGTAAAAGGCTCGGAAAAAAGATTTTGGAACTGAAAAATGTTCGTAAATCGTATCATAAACCGATTATATATGGTTTTTCTTATACGTTTAAAAATGGGGAACGAATTGGAATTGTAGGACCGAATGGAGCTGGAAAGTCAACACTTCTGGATATGATCGTAGGACGGGAAAAACCTGATTCCGGAGACGTAAGTGTGGGAATGAATACGAATTTTGGTTATTTCGATCAAGTTTCCAAGGAACTTTCGGGTGATATGAGGGTGATCGAATATATCAAAAAGGAATGCGGGATGTCGATCAAAATGAACGACGATCGAGTTTTAAGCGCTGCGGATATGTTGGAACTATTCCTTTTTGATACTAGATTACAAGGCGGTTATATCAAAAATTTATCCGGTGGAGAAAAAAGAAGACTCTATCTCGTTTCAATTTTGATGACCAATCCTAACTTTTTGATTTTGGACGAACCGACAAACGATTTGGACATTAGAACACTTTCCGTTTTAGAAGAATTTTTAGCCGAGTTTGACGGTTGTGTTCTTGTGGTTTCTCATGATCGATATTTTATGGACCGGACAGTAGATTATCTTTTTACTTTTCAAGGAGAAGGAATTGTAGAAAAATTTCCAGGAAACTATTCCGAATATTTAGAATATACTAATTATCTAAATAAACAAAAAGAAAAAAAAGAATCGGAAATTAAACCCAAGGAAGCAGATTCTTCTAAAAATAAAAAAGGAATGAGTTTTCAACAGAAAAAAGAACTAGAAGTTTTGGAGTCCGAAATTTCATTGTTGGAAAAAGAAGAACGTAGTCTTACGGATATTCTGCAATCTGGAGCGACAAAACCGGAAGAGTTAGCCAATGTCGGAAATCGTCTAACTGAAATTCATTCTGCACTATCTTTGAAGTTAGATCGTTGGGAAGAACTTCAAAATCTTATGTAGGGTTTGTTCCAAAACCTCAAAGAATTTTATGCGATAATTCTTTAGAAATTTTTAATAAAATGCAGTAGTTCCTACAATTAGGCCGAATTTGGCAATTTGTGAACTTTCGAGCGGTTCTAATCTCGTTCAATTTTCGTAATAGTTCCCACTTGGACGGTTTTGGGACAAGCTTTTAATGTAAGGATTCGTTTTATAAAAACCTGATTTTTCCGTAAAAAATAAATGTGGAACTCCCTGGCTCGAATCACAAAAAATGAATGTTTAAAAATTTATTATGCGACTTAATCTGTGGGAACTCTCACAAATCTATATTTTACAATAAAACTTTGAAATATGGGAAATCTAATGTTTGTAGCCTTTAAAAATTAGGATCAATCATTTCCATAAATGAATGTAGGAACTACTATTTTTAGAAAAATTTTCTTACACCGAATTTATGTTAATATAGAACACGATCTGTCGAGCGCCCGACGCTGAGTTACTTCGAGCGCCTAAAAAGTGACTTAGAAAACTCAGCGAATGCCTTTCTAAGATTGGTATTCAGAGAGTGGTACGTTGAGTTTGAAAGAGTGTTCTGCTGATTTCCCCGCATCGATTCCTTTTGATTTATCCACATTAGATTAGAATATTTTGTTTTACTGAAATTATAGAAAAATTTTTATACCGAATTCAAATGAATTTGGAAAAAAGTTCCCCGAAGGACGTTCCGCTTGGATGGATTCTAATTTTCTTGTTTTAAAAAATGGAATTACTTTTCCTTCGGAAGTAGACGTCTCGGAATTTGCAGATCCGACTAAAGCGGCATCGATTATATTTAGCAGATACAATACCGCTATAATTTCTAAAGAAAGATTGAGCTGGTTGTAAAGTGAAGATGAATTTGAATAATCGGATTGGCCCTGTATATAGTTATAGGCCGCAAACGAGGTAAGAGCAGGGTCGTTCATCAAAAAGAAAGTTTGGTTTAAGGTTTTACTCTGATTTAGGGCGGATAAACTAGAATTGTATGCCGAAAAACGTTCTGCGGAAAAAGCGATCGCTCCTAAAATTAAAATTGGAAAAATCCAACGTTTGTATTTCTTATCTTGGTTGTATTGTCCCCAACCGGGCAAAACAGAAGATTGAATTGCAGGACCCCATTGAATTCCCGAAGATGTAACTTGATTTTCCTGTTCACTTCGTTTCGTAATTTGTGCGAGTTCTTCCTCGGAATCAGCAAGAATTAAAAAACCTTTTTTAGCGGTTTTTTTATTTCTAGGATTTTCCAGAGAAAGTGTATAACTTCCGTTTTTGAGATTTAGATTTTCGATTTTGAGTTTGATTTCTTTAGAATTAACAAACTCGAAATCCGGTTTGATTGTTTCACCCGAAGGTAAAAGGAGAGTAACATTCATCGCTTCCGTGAAGTTATCTCCTTTGACGGTTAAGTGAGATCCTAGTTTTTCTTTTAAAAGTTTAGCACTAGAATCCGGATTGATAAACGGTGCTCTAGAAAGGATTACTTCAAAGGAAATCCAATCGGTAAACACGGAAACCCTTCCAAATTTATTGAGAACGCCTATCCTATGTTCATAAACTCCAGGAGGTAAATTTACTTCGAAACGAGTAGACTTTGTTTTTTCTCTGGTGATTCTTCCGCCGGAATCCTTGATTTCAACCAAGTAACCTCCTGCTTCAGGAACTGGTTTCCATTCTAAATAGTCTTCTCCAAAAATAGAAAAAGAAGAAATTAAAAATAGTATAAAAGATAAAAGAATTTTATTCCACATAAATTTCCTTTGGCGAAAGAACTTCCGGAGGTCGAATCGTTTTGTTCAATTTAATTTCGAAATTTCTAGAAACTGGAATCGTAAATTTTTGAATTCCTGTTTTGTCTTTGTATTTGGCGGAAAGTCTCCAAGTAAATTTACCTTCTTCTAATATTCCAAAATCTTTAAACGAGTAAGAGTCCCCTTTGATTTCTTTTTTAAAAATCGATTTATTTTTTCCCGCTTTTTTTTCTAAAATTTCCAAGATTACCGATTCCGTATTTCCTTCTGTTTCCCAGCGAAAATCGATACTTTCTCGATTGGAAATATCGATAGTTTCTTCGGTTGCAGGACTACTTTGACTTAAGAAAGGAGTACTGTCAGAAGTTTTGAACTTTTGAGTTTTACTCGATATTAAATTTTCGCCATTGGAACCTAAAAGAGACACCTTCCAAAAATATTCTCCTGCGGAAGGAATAGAAACGGTTCCGAAAGAAGAGCGAAAATTTTCACGAATCACTTCTCCCGAAAATTCTGAATTTTTAGAAACCTCTAACTTATATACCCCTGAAGGTTCTGGTCTCTGCCAGCGGAATGTTAATTTATGGTTGGCGGGATGTCCTAATTCTTGTTCGTTTGCGGGAAATAAAAGTTCTAAATTTTCTAAAGATTGAACTTTAAATTGTCTTACGGTTGTAAAAATAGGGTCTCCTTCTTTGAGTGTTCCTTTGACTCTCCAGAAATATGTTCCCGCGTTTGAGATTGGAGAAGAAATCAAAGAAGACGAGTTGGTTTTTTTGTTAAATAGAATATTTTTAAATTCTGAGTCGTTTGCGATTTCAAGGGTGTATTCGGAAAAGTCCGCCGAACCTGACCATACGAACAAGTTTCCTTCTTTCGAAAATTTTCGAAGAGAAATTTCTTCTTGGTCAGAAGGTTTTTTCAAAACGGGAGGCTCCGGTTTTTCCAACTTTCTTACGTTAAACGAAACTGGATCGGATGGAATTGCTTTTAAATCGTTCAAGGAAGGTTTTGGAGTTACTCTCGCGAAATACTTTCCTTCCTTTGTCTTGTCCCAGCGATAAAGAGTCCCTTGAACTTCTTGATTGATTAGAATTTCCTTAAATTCCTTATCTTTGGCTAATTCAAAAGTATAATTGTTCGTAAAATCTACTGGCGTCCATTGAAAAACTATACTTGGAACGTTGGATGTGAATTTAAATTCCTCCGATTTTGCCGGAGTAAAAAGAGAAGATTTCAATTCTCCTAATACAATAAGAGAACGGGTTTCACTGAATTCCGGAGTTCCGGTTCCTGGATTGATTGCGGTAACTCTCCAATAGTGTGTTCCTTTTTCCAAAGATCTATTTAAAGAGGTTCCGTTTGATTTAGTACGGATCACATTTTTGGAAAAGCTAGGATGATTCGAAATTTCTAATGTATATTCCTTTGCGCTTTCTGCTTTGTTCCAACTAAACGAAATCGGAAACGAGTTAGAAGAAGTTTGAAAAAATTTTCTTTCTGTGGGGGAATTTAGAGAAATTGATAAAGAACGAATTTCGGACTTACCATTTTTAAGTTCGATTGCTTGGTTGTTGCTTACGTTTGATTCTTGATTTCCGGATTTGACTTTTGCGTTTCCTTTAGAAACTTCAAGATTGAGTGCCTGATCCTCTGTTTTGGAAAGTTTCAGATCTCCTTTTCCAACTTCCACGGTAGTTTCGCCGCTTTTAATCTGAAGTTCAGTGCCACTCTCTTTATTCGCCGAGACGGAACCGTATGCAAAATCGATCGATAGATTTTTATCCGAAAAGTCTAAGAAAATCATACTTTTTTGATCGAGTTTAATTTCAGTTCCGTCGTTTAGAACCAAAACGGCTTCGGCTCCGTCGTCCGTTCGGACGGTATCCCTGTTTCTGACTTTCATCTCGGTTTCGATCTCTTCCCAAAGAACTTCAGAGTCGTATTTTCTCTGAGCTTTTCTGTTTTTGAAAATGATTTTTCCGATTTCTGGATTACTACCTTTTTTATGTCCGGAAGTTATATGAAAGTATAATAATATACTAAAAAATAAAATAAGTCCCGTAAGAACAGTGACTACGTATTTTTCTTCAGTCAAGTATTTCATACTTAACTTCTTTTTCGGAATCGGAACCTTTTTTAGGTGGTTCCCAAACGATTCCTACTCTTTCTCTCAGTTCTTCTAAACTTTTAGGACAGTTCGGATCGTCTTTTCTGCCCAAAACCGCATAGATTACTTGCGGTTCTTCTTTTCCTTTTACTTTGATCGATTGCATCTTTTCTACGTTGAAGATTTCTGAGACGTGATCCAAGAGGTCTTGTGTGATCAAAATGTCTGTCCCAAAAGGTTTGTTTAGAGCTTCTACTCTGGACGCGAGATTTACAGCGTCTCCAATCACTGTATACTCCAATCTTTGTTCGGAGCCGATTTGCCCGGCGATGACCGGACCGAAATTAAGACCACAACCGATTTGGATAATTGGTTTTTTTTCACCACCTCTGCCCTGGTTGAATTTTATGAGCGCTTCTCTCATCATCAAGGCTCCATTGACTGCGTTTTCGGCGTCTCTATCTGAAGTTTTAGCAGCTCCCCAAGTAGCCATGATTGCGTCTCCGATAAATTTGTCGACGATCCCGTGAGTTTCGTTGACGCAGTGGACCATTTCGGTCATGTACTCGTTTAAAAATTCCACAACTTCTTCCGGTTGTAGTTTTTCGGAAATGGAAGTAAAACTTCGAATATCGGAAAAGAAAATGGCGCACATCTTTCTTTCCCCTCCGAGAGTGAGTTCGTGTTTTAAGACCATTTCGGCAATTTCTTTGTTCACAAATCTTCCTAAAGCGTCTTTTACTTTTTCCCTTTCTTCCAAACCTTTACTCATGTCCACAAAGTAATCTGTAAGAAGACCTACTTCATCGTTTGTGATGGAACTAATTTTAATTTTGAAATTACCTTGTGCGATTTCAGTTGTAGCTCGTAATAAATTTAACACCGGTTTGGTGATTGTTTTTGCAAAAAAGAAAACTATGATAAGTGCTAAACACAGAGCGATTCCCATGATCAGAAGATTCGTTTTTTGAATCTTATAGACTGCTTCAAAAGCTTTGTTTTCTGGAACGATAGAAACTACCGCAGCTCCCCCAAAACCTAATTTTTGATAAGAACCAAACCAGGCGTTACCATCCTTATCTTTGTATTCGATTTGTTTGGTATTCTCAGAACTTTTGACCATGGATTCTACGATCGGAAGATTCATAAAATTTGTATTCGATTGTAGAAGTTTAGGGTCTGAATGAGCGATCAAATCTCCTTCTCCGTTGACTAGAAAGATCTCGGAAATATCTTGTTTTTGGAATGCGTTTAGAAATTTTTCCAATCGAAGAATCAAAACTAAAATCTTAGAATTGGAACCGGAAGAGGGAATTGCGATGGCAAGGATCGGTTCTTTAAACTCAGCACTTAGATTTTCCATTCTTCCGCCGGTAAGAACGGATTTTTGAATCAGTCCCGGTCTATTTCTCACGAGATCTGAAATTTCTTTCGAAGAAACCTTGAGTTCGCTTAAATAAGGTTCGTTGAAGAACTCATTGACCATGGTCGGAATGTTTCCTTCCATTTGGAAAAGACCCGCATAGATAAAGTCAGGATCATTTTGAAAGAAAATATCTGCAAATGAAATTCCCTGTTTTCCTTGAACTAAAGCGCCTACCATTTGTTTGCCATTAGTGAGAATTTCTTTGATGTCGGTTTTAATTTTTAATCCTAGAATATTCACTAAATTTAAATTGTTTTGAAGAACTCTGACTTCGGAATCGTCCCGAAATGCAGAAGACGCAAAGAAAATGATCGTGGAAACCGTAAACGTCATCAAAATGGAAATAACCGCCATCAATTTGATTTGAAGCGGAAACTTTGATTTTACTTGGGAAGTAGAAAGCTCTTGAGTAGTTGCAGACGAAGGTGAATTCGTTTTTGTTTCGTCTAACGTGTTTTTATCTATTTTAGAAGAAGTAGAAATAGGCTCTGTATTTGAAATCGATTCCGTTTGTGGTTTTAATTGAATTTCTTGTGCTGGTTTGTTTTCAGTTTGAATCGATTCAATCTGGGGCGTTAAAATGTTTTCAGAAGTTTGTGAGTTTGTAGAAAGAATTTCTGTTTCTGTAGTAGAAAGTTCTAATTTAGATTCGGAAGATAAAGATACATGATTCGATTCTGAAGAAGGGGTAGTTGTTGGTTCTTCTGATTCTCCGGAAACTGAAAACTCTTTTAGTTTTTGAGTATCTTCTAAATGATCGATTTCGATTGCGTCGATAGGAAAAGATTGAAAAGATGAGGGGGACTTTTTGTTTTCTTCTTCTGAATATGGAACCGCTTTGATTTGAGTCAGGTTTTCTGCTCCTGGTTCGTATTTAATTTTATATTTCAGAGTGGAAGGACGTTTACTTTCCCGAGCGATATGAATTGATACAGAAAATTCACCAGGTGGAATTTCTGGAATAGAATGAAGAGATTTGTGTCTAGAAATGTATTTTCGAAATGAGGCTTGGTCTGGTTCTGAATAAGAATAACCCAAATGAGAAATTTGATTTTGTAATTCTGAGTCACTTAGAGAAGGGGAACTAGCTAATAAAAGTTTAGAAAGAAGTAAAGGAAATCTAGTTTCACAATCGGATGCAATTAAAAATAATATATTTCCTCTTTTTAAGAATTTTTGAATCTGTAAAAAGGAACTGTAAACAGAATCATTTGTTTCTGGACCAGGAGGTATGAGTAGCGAAAGAACGTTTACAGAAGTAGGAATCGAATCGGGCGCATTGGAATCGATCTTGCTAGAAACAAAACAAACCGTTCCGATTTCTTTTTTGGAAATTTCTTCGGAAAGATCGTTTGAAAAGTTCGTATAGGAGTCGGAAATGAAAATGAGGGCTCCAGAAGTTCCGAAGGGAAGATAACGACGATGAATTTCTAGCATAAATGAAGACTCTTAAAATCCAAAAAAAAATATTTACTTCAAGTGGAATATTCTATTTTGTTTTCGGAATTCCTTTAAAATAGTATAATTACTTAATTCCAGCGTTTTTGTTCGTTTTTTGTAAGAAATCGCTTTCTATCGTACTCTAGTATCGGAAAATGGAAATAAATTCTTAAAATAGAGGAGTTAAAGAGGAGAGAATGCCGACTGCGATATTTAAAACAAATTTTGGAAACTTTTCGGTTTATTTGGATGAGGAAAAGGCTCCCATTACCGCGGGTAATTTTATCAAATTGGCTAAAGATGGATTTTACAATGGACTTACATTCCATCGAGTTATCAAAAATTTTATGATTCAGGGAGGTTGTCCTGTTGGAAATGGAACGGGTGGGCCTGGTTATAAAATCCAAGATGAGTTTCATAAGGATCTGAAGAACGAAAAATTTACCCTTTCGATGGCAAATGCAGGACCGAACACGGGCGGATCTCAATTTTTTATCAATGTAAGAGATAATTTTTACTTAGATAATAGACACGCTGTCTTTGGAAGGGTTACGGAAGGAATGGATATAGTAGAAACGATTTCGGAAACGGAAACAGGATTTCAAGACAAACCTACAAAATCAGTGATTATAGAAACAATTACGGTTTCTCCTTGAACTTAGATCTCCACTTAATTTTTCTTTGAAGGATCTTAGAGTGTTGTTTAGAACAGAATGTCTTAGAATTTTGTTTCTAAAACCTGGATTTGTCTCTAATACATGATACCACTTATTTCTATAGGGATCAGTGATAAGAAAAATTGAAAGGAAGATCGATAGAAGTAGTAGTTCCCACAGATTCCGTCGTTTGAGGCATGAATGGATTTTTTGTCTTTAAAATTGTGTATGAGTTCCTACATGTTCAAAATTTATCTGTAAAATTTGAATTTATGTTCGTTCCCACAAATTAAGTTACATTATGAATTTTTAAACATTTATTTTTCGTAATGGGAGTTCCCACATTTGATTTTCAGGGAAAAATAAGGCTTATAAAATGAAAAATTACTTCCATTCAACTTAGAACTTGTCCCAAAACCGCCCAATGTGGGAACTATTACGAAAATTTAACGATATTAGAGCTACTCGAAAATTTATAAATTGCCAAATACAATCTAATTTGTAGGAACTACTGCATTTTATTAAAAATTTTTAAAAAACTATCGTGTAAAACCTTTGAGGTTTGGAACAAACTCTTAAGCTAAATTGATTAGTTAATAATAGTACTCTATATAAAATTCAATTCCTGTATGAAATTACCGTTTGGCAACCATTACAAAAGTTAAACGTAGGAATGGGCTTCAAAAAATATAAACTCTGGAAGGGCTATAAATTGTAAGAACTTCTGTATTTTCGTAAAAATTTACGTTCATTTTTGATATTCTTTTCATGAGTTTTTAGAACATAAGAATTCCCTTTTTATAAAAAATTAAAATAAACTTATATTAATGTGGATTCAGTATAACACGAAAGGATCGATGCGAGGGATCTTTGCAGAACGCTCTTTCAAACTTAGAATCTCACTTTATGGGCGCTCGAAATAACTCAAGGTTTCGCTTCCTAGACTCAACACCGATCCTTTGAGTTTTCCAGGGCGCGTTTGAACTCAGTAAAACACTTTTTCTGAACTCAACTCTTGCTCCCGACGGGTGACGAGTCGGAGATAGGTCGCGTTCTATATTGAAACTAAAGACGATGATTGTATAATGTTTTGTGTATACAATTTATTGACCAGAGCTGAGAGCCCAGTCCAGTTTGCCACAGGCAAACTAGATTCGCCAGATTTTCTTACGTCGAATTCACGTTATATTATTAATCTCTATAAAGAATTTGCCCCAAAACTTGGATGAATCACTTTTGAATCTTCAATCCAATGTGGTAGTTCCCACAGAAACCGCGTATTGTGTGATTTACAGTTTTTTAACATTCTTTTATTATTATAGTCTCTGTATGAGTTCCTACATTTTTGTGAAACTAAAGAGTCTTACTCCCTGAACTCAACAAAACACTATTTCAATATAAAAGATTGGGTATTTTACTATATAGTTCTGAGTAGTTGCTAAGAGATAATTGTGATATGTAAGAATTTTTGAAATTCAAACGTCTCGTTTTGTCATGACTTACCAGTATTTTTAAGAACAAAATGTTGAAATGGGACAAAAGCATTTGCTGAAAATGGAAAATAAGTGAGCTATGGAATAAGGAAAATTAAAGGAATATAAATTCGAAAAAAAGAATATTCTGAAATTCGTAAAAAAATAAAACCAAAATTGACATTTTTATTGAGATAACTACTTTTTTTACGATAATAAAAGTAAGCTAAAAAATTTAGATAAATATTATTCTACTGAAATTTAAAGAGTTCATTTTTGAGAATCTTATATGAGACTTTTTCAAGGTATACTGAGGATCATTGGAAATGATTGAATGCCAAGTTTTGTCTCATTTAAGGACCCCAGTCGCTATTTTAGATTTGAATTTGCGTATTATAAAATGCAATTGCTCTTTTGTAAAAGTTTGCTTTTCTTCTGGAACTCGAGAGCTAATAAATCAAAGATTAGATCAAATACTCTCCTTTCAAAATTCATCTTTATTAGAAAGATTTAGGAATTGTGAATTCAATCGAACGATCTTTTTTGAAGAACAACTTTTGAACCCTTTTAAAGAAAAAGTAAATTTTCAAGGTTCTATGACTAAACAAAAATCTGAGGAAAGTGAGTTTCTTTTTTTAGAAATCTCGGATTTAAAAATTAAAGCAAAGGAAATGGAAATTGCTGCTGTTGTTTCCAGGATGTACCATGATTTGCAAGAACCAATACGAAATCAGAATACTTTTTTAAATCTTTTATACGAAAAATATTCAAATTCTCTAAATGAAAAAGGTAAAGAGTTTTTGCGGTTTAGTATTCAATCTTCCCAGCGTCTTTGGGAGCGGATCAATGGCTTACTTCTATTTTTAAAAATTGAAAAGGAAAGAAATATATTTAAAACTGTTTCTCTTCAAAAAATTTTAGAAGAAAGTATTACACTTCTTCATGAAAATCTAATAAATACCAATATACATATTGAAGTCAAAGGGGAATTTCCAGATATTTTAGGAAGTAGACCTCTCCTCAAAGAACTTTTTTTAAATCTAATTACAAATTCTATTCGGTTCAGAAATAAAAATGTGGCTTGTAAAGTTTGTATTTCTTACGACTCAAAACCTCAGTTTCACCTAATTCATGTTATAGACAACGGAATAGGTGTTTATTCTTTGGAAAAAAATTATTTCATAGATTTATTTAGAACGTTTCATTCATCGGAAGAACTTTCCGGGGCTGGAACGGGACTTTTTTTTTGCAAAAAGATTGCGGAACTTCACGGAGGAAATCTGGAAATAGAAACCGATCGTACTTCCGGTTTTGGTGTAATCATACGTTTTCCCAGAGAATTTATTTTAGAACGATGAATATGTAGAGAGTTTCATTCTTATGTTTAAAGATACTTTTTCAGTTCTTTTGATCGAGGATTCAAATGCGGATTACAGATTGATTCAGGAATATCTGGGTGAATCTCAAAGTCCTTCTTTTCAAATCAGTCGTAGCACTGATTTTTCTGCCGGGCTTAGTTTTATCACTAATGAAAGTCCTGATTTAGTGATGTTGGATCTTTCTCTTCCAGATCGAACCGGTTTAGAAGCGTTATCCGAAATTAAAAGAAAGTTCCCTCAAATTCCTGTTATCATTTGTAGTGGAGCGGAAGACAAAGATATTACCGTAAATGCTCTTCAGATAGGAGCCCAGGATTACGTTTATAAGGGTAAGTTCGACTCTTATTCTTTAAGTCGTTCTCTCGTTTTTGCTTACGAAAGAAATCGTTTAGCTTTGGAACTTGAAAAGAAAAGTGTTTTTGAACAAGAAAGTGAAGAAAGGTATCGTTTATTTTTTCAATACAATCCTCATCCTGCTTTTTTATTTGAACATGATTCTTTGGAAATTTTAGAAATAAATCGAGCCGTTCTTGAAAAATACGGTTATGAAGAGAAGGATTTGATTGGTAAATCGATTCTACAGATTTTTGAACTGTCTGATTTCGATAAAGTAAAACAGGAAATTATTTTTTTTCAGTTTGGGGCCAATCAAGCTTCCTCGTTTGTCCACAAAAAAAAGAACGGAGAAAAATTGATCGCGGATACTACCGTTTATAAGTTTCGTTATCAAAATCAAATTTTGGATTTAGCGGTTGTTACAGATATTACCGAGATGGTTCGAAATAGAGAATCGATTCTTGCTACTCTTGCAGAAAAAGATGCTTTGATTCAGGAAATTCATCATAGAGTCAAAAACAACATGCAGATCATGATTTCTCTTTTAAATCTACAAGCGGACAACGCTATGTCTAGAAATCTCACTGCAAAAGAACTTTATAATTTATTAAAAGATACTGAAAGCAGGGTTTTTTCTATGTCCTTGGTTCATAATGAACTTTATAAATCCAACGATCTTTCTCATGTGGATTTTCATAGTTATTTGAATATGCTTTTAGAAAATCTTTGGAATTTATACGGAGTAGGTTTAAAAATTAAACATTTGGTAGAAGCCCAAGGTTTGGTCTTAAGCATGAACATCGCAATTTCACTTGGGCTCATCGTTTGTGAGCTAGTCACAAATGCTATCAAACACGCGTTTCCAGACGGTTACGAAGGGCTTTTAAAAATTTTCGCTCGTTGTGAATTGGGAAGTACGATCGTAACCATTGAAGATAATGGAAAAGGAATTCCGAAAGAAATGATAAGTAAAAATCATGAAACCCTTGGATTACAACTTGTTAATATTCTTACAAAGCAAATCCAGGGTAAGTTACATCTTGAGGTTTTGGATCCAGGAACTAAATTTGAAATCCGATTTCCGGAACAAAAAGGAACGGTTCAAAGAAAACTATAAATTTCGAAATAGTTATCAATTATAGGAATTTAGGATCTATTACTGCTTGAACACATGAAAATGTTACCCGAAATTAACTATCGATTTTACAAAAATACGGAAGTCCTCAAAAATTGCGTCTAATCCGGTATTGTTGGCCGTTTTTAAAAGAGTTGTATATTCTAACTTTTGAAACTAAGTGCAAAATTGTATTCTTTTTATGTATCCGAGTAGTAAGTCTCATTTTTATGCGACTAATAAATGAGGCAATTTTACTAAGAACTTGTCCCAAAACCTTAAAGAATTTACATGATAGTTCTTTAGAAATTTTTAATAAAACACAATGGTTCCTACAAAAACCGTCACATTTGGTAATTTGCGAACTTTCAAGCAATTCTAATATTGTTAAATTTTTGTGTGAGTTCCCACATCTTGAGGTTTTGGGACAAGTTCTAATGAATTCTATCAAATTGAGCACCTAAATGTTTATTATAAAATACTGTTTTACCTAAGTTCAATGGAATTTAACGCGAAAGCGATTGAGGCGGAGTCGATTAAATTGTAACTAAAGGAGAATTATAGAATTACGTTTTTTTCATACAATTTATCGACTGGAGCTGAAAGCGCGGTCCGGCAAAGCCGGATTCGCCCCGATTCTCTTTCGTTGGATTCACAGGATTGAAGCGTAAACTATTGAATTGGGTTCTTTATTAACGTGAATTTGGGGCAATGAATTTATTTCTCTGAAAAAAGTTGAGATTTGAAATTTACAGATCGATTTTTAATCTGTGGGAACTACCACATGAAATTAATATGAAAAATCTGTTTTAAACTTCATTCAATACGGACCAATGCGACGTAATCTGTGGGAACTACTGCAAACTTAAATTTTACAGTTAAATCTTTAAAATGTAGGAACTATTACTTTTAGAAAATTCTTTTGCCCTGTTCGCGTTTTTTATTTAGTTCTGAATAATGAATTTCTAGGAAATGTAAAAAGGACAATCTTCCAACCCCAATTTTTGCATAAAATCGCTGTTTTGCGACCTTTACAAAAATGAAAAAGCTTTTTTATAGAAATTTCCTAATCTTTATAAAATTGAACACTATGGATTTTTATCTCAAAGTTTTGTTTTAATGCAAAACATTAGATAATTCTACTATATAAATTTACTAGGTAGTTCGTTTCAAAATCTAGATCCCGAGTTTAAATTAAGATCTAGATTTTGTTTAAAAATCGATTTGTTTATATTTTTTTTCCGCAACTTTTCATAGTAGGATCATAAGGATTTTGAATCTTATCCCCGGAAGCGATCCATTTCTTTTTTACCATAGGACAATAAAATACATGAAATCCAGTAGATTTATCTTTTTGAATATAGTCTTTAAGCGCTTCTGAAAGTTCGGAATAGGCTTCTAATTTGGTTTTTTCTTCCGATGCATTTTTGAGTTTTTCTGCCGCTTTGAGAGCAGGCGAGAGAGAAGAGTCTCTCGCCGTTTCCTGTTGTAATGAAGCGATCAGAGGTTCCACGATTACTTCTTTACCATTAAAAAAAGATTGGTGAATCCGATTTAATTCGGACAAAATTGCGGGTTTTGTGGGAAGAATCGATTTTGCCTCCGACAAGCCTACTAAAACAAATCCCAAAAAGTAAAATATTATAATTTTCTGTTTCATTCTATTTTTCCTGTTTATACTATTTTTTTGAGTTCCGAGATACATTCTTGACAACTGTCAGCGCAGTTTTTGCAGACTTCATGATGAGATTCGTGAACTCTACATTCCTTTTCACAAACTTCGCAGGCTTTGATACAAATTGCGGCTATTTCCTTTGCAAAAGTAGACTGAGAAGATCCTAGGCTTACGAATGCTTTGCAAAGAGTCAAAGTATCCTTTACTGTTTTGAGACAGTCAGCAAGCATCGTATCTCCCGTTGAGAGATTTTCTTCGCAATGGGAAAGGCAGATTTCGGAATTTAACGCGCATTTGGATGCTGTCTCTAGAATTTTTTTATCTATCTTTTGGTAAGATTTTTTTTCAGTTTTTTTTGAGGATTTATGATCTGTTCCTTTTGCCAAAAGTGAATCTGCTCCGGATGCAAATGCAAGTAGAGCTGCGGATTGTGTGAGTAATTCTTTTCTAGTTAACATATAATATTCCTTAATTTTAAAGTTGTAAAATGATTTTAAAAGAAGAGGGGGATCAGATCAATAGTCTGATGGAAGAAATGGATTGAACGACAAACTTTTGTGCGTTTGAATTTGGATCTTTCCACGTTTTTGGAAAATGAAAAATCAAAGATGCAAAATGAAAATAGTTCTGAAAAATTGTAAGAACAGAGAAATAACTTCTGTATAATTCTGGAGTTTTAGAATGTTCAGCAGAAAAAAGTAAATTGCAAGAGGAACAAGTAGAAGAAGTTTGATCATCCATTTTTTCGGATGAATGACAGTTTTTTTCAACTGTCTGTGTAGACTTATAAAATGTGGGACAGGAGTTTCCGGAAAGCATTACCGTAAAACAAATTAGAGCAGCGGTCAAACCGACCATACCTAAAAAAGCTGCGCAACGTTTTACTTTTGCTTTCATCTTGTTTCTTAGACTTAGGAAATCAAAGGATCAGGCAAGAAGTTTTTAAAAAATCGTTTGATTTCATGGATTATTAAAGGGACATTTGTATTCCTTTCTAGTCTGGCACCGCCCGTTGTAAAAAACCGAGGAGAAAATTTGAAATGGATTCCATTCTTATTTTAGACGATGCACAGGAGAACTGTATGTTGATGCAGGGCATCCTGAGAAAGTCCGGATACAAGAATACTTTTACAAGCCAGTCCCCTGACGAGGTCATTGGTTGGTTGAATTTAAAAAATCAAGAACCTCCTCAAAAAGAATGTTCTTTGATTCTTTTAGATATTTTACTTCCAGGAATTACAGGACTTGAAATCCTGAAATTGATCCGTGAAAAGGAGGAATTGAAAGATATTCCTGTGATTATGATCACGGCTCTAAAAGAATCGGATGTTTTGCAAAAGGCCTTCGATTCTGGTGCAATCGATTACGTAGTAAAACCGTTTGACGCGATCGAACTTTTGGCAAGAGTTCGTTCGGCTCTTCGACTTTTTGAAGAAATGACTCGAAGAAAGGAAAGAGAAAAGGAGTTGGAAAACCTGACCGATCAACTTCAAGAAGTCAACGCCTATCTAGTTGCCATTTCAAGGACGGATTCTCTGACGGGACTTTACAATCGTAGATACTTTGATGAGATTTTATCTACAGAATGGAAACGTTGCTGGAGAACTGAAGCTAGTATTGCTCTCATTATGTTGGATATAGATCATTTTAAACTTTATAACGATACTTATGGTCATCAAGGTGGTGATCAAT
Source organism: Leptospira interrogans (assembly GCF_900156205.1). Taxonomy (GTDB): domain Bacteria; phylum Spirochaetota; class Leptospiria; order Leptospirales; family Leptospiraceae; genus Leptospira; species Leptospira interrogans. The sequence continues at coordinate 5,975 of NZ_FTNA01000020.1, read as the reverse complement.
GTTTAAAACAAGTGGCTTCTGCGATTCGAGATTGTGCAAGAAGGGCGGGGGACGTGGCGGCGAGATATGGTGGAGAAGAATTTGCGATCATACTACCTGAAACGACCGAGTCGAATGCCGTTGTTGTAAGTCGAAATATTTTGGAAAATATAGAAAATCTGGGAATACCACATTCTGCGTCGAAGACTAATTCGATAGTAACTGTCAGTATTGGTATGGCTACCTTAAGCCCAAGTCCTGAAAATTCCATCACGGAGTTAATCGAACGTGCTGACAAGGCTCTTTATTTAGCAAAAGAGGAAGGTAGAAACTGTCTTCGATTTTATCCTCAAAATGATTGATTTTTTTAGTTATAGATTCATCCTCAAGTTAAGAGTTTGCCTCAAAACTTTAAAAAAATAAAATATGCAGAATTACTTATTTTCTTTTTTTATGTGAATGCGACATGAGAAAATTTTGACGAATAAAAAACTCAATTTTGTTCGTTATGAATCGTAGTATAATGCTACAATTGCTTTCGCATTGGTTATACTAAACTAACGTTTTTAAAAGAAAATTTTTGTCATTGAAAAAACTCGAGTCAAAAACCAAATAAATTGAAAGATCTGCGATTGAGTAGGAAAAAATTTTTAAAATGTAGTAATCAATAAAAATTGAATGTCGTTTACGTTGGTTCCTGTCGCATCCGTAAAAACCAAGGAATTGACCTGAGCTAACACTTCGTAAGAGTTATGCGTTTTTAGAGCCAAGTTTGCGTCTTTGTTTCTGTAAATTTTTTTCCAAGTGGTTCCATCTACGATTGCCCCTGCTGCGTCCGTAGGTCCGTCGCTTCCGTCTGTTGCGAGTGAGAATAAAGTGATTCCTTGACAACCAGAAATTCGTTTTGAGAAAGCAAGTGCTAATTCTTGGTTTCTTCCTCCTTTTCCGGAGCCGTCGTGAGTTACCGTGGTTTCTCCTCCACAGAGAATTAAAAGCGGAGAGTTTTTATTTTTCAGATTTTCTTTTGCAATTTCTCCTAAAAAGAAGCCAGCTTCTTTTGCTTCGCAATTTAAAGAAGAAGTAAGCAATAGAACTGGAATATTCAAATTTATGCATTCTTTCTGAACTGCGTCAAGTGCTTGGGTTATGTTTCCGATACAATGGACGGAATTTTTATTAGGATCGATTTTATATTCTGCTGAAAAGTTTTTAGATTTGATTTTCTGATTTGAGATTTTTATGGATTGTTCTGTTTTTTTGTGTAGTATAGTTTCGATTTTAGGATCTAAAGGTAGATTATATTGTTTGAATATTCTTAAAATAGAATTTTTTTCGATTTTAGAAGGAATCGTTGGTCCGGACGCTACTTTGGAAAGGTCGTCTCCAATTACGTCCGATAGGATTAAGGTGATCGATTTTGAAGGAAGAATTTTTGTAAGTAATCCACCACCTTTGATAGAGGATAAAAGAGTTCTTACCGAATTGATTTCTTGAATGTCTGCTCCACAGGAAATAAGTTTAGAATTCCAAACGATCAGATCTTCCAAATTTAGACCGGATTCAGGTACTTCCATTAAAGCGGAACCTCCTCCAGAAAGAAGTATTAAAACAATGTCGTCTTCTCGTAAATTGGAACAGAGTTCTAGGATTTTTTTTCCACCTAATATGCTGTTTGTATCTGGGATTGGATGTCCCGCTTCTAAAATTTCTAAAGGTGGAAATTTTTTTCCCGAAGTATATCCGTATTTTGTGAGAATAATTCCTCCGAAAATCTGAGATTGTAGGATTTCATAAGCGGCGTTAGCCATTTCTTCTGCTGCTTTTCCGATAGAAAGTAGTAGAATTCTTCCCTTTGGTTTTTGTTCTAATAAAAACTTACGAACGGAAGGTCCGGGCAAAGAGTTTCGAATTGCAACTCCACCTAAATGAAATAAGATGGATTGAGTAGAATGAAGGTCTACTTTTTCGTTGTTTAAAAAAGAGAGACGTGGCATTGGATTCCAAAAACAAAAGATCCTTTTAAAAAAGAAACGTTTTTAGTTAAAATCGTCATGAAAGTTGGACGTCTTGTTTCGTGGATTTTAGAAAGTTATTTTATTCGGTTAATTAATAGAGTGTCTAAAATTCTACTTCTAAATGGAGATAGTTTAAAAGTTTGTACTGTCTCTATTACTAATTCTATAAAATTGAGTATCGTAAATTTTTATTAAGGTTGTTAAAAAATTAATCCGCCATCGATTTCCGTTGTATGGAAACTGTCGATTGAAGTAGTTTTGTTAAACTCCACTATAGAATTTTTCAACAATTCTATTATAATAAGTCTTGTTTTAGCGTAAAATCCTGGGTAATTTGCTGCATGTTTCAGTTCTAAGTATTATATAGGAACCAGTAAAAAACGTTTTTATCTCACAGTGAATTGTATTTATCCAACTTAAAAATGAAATACTAATTTTTATATAGAATTCTCGTTTCATAAATTTTATCCAATTCAAAATTCATTTTATAGAAATTCTTATAATTTATTTTGACAATAGATTTTGAAACTTCAAAGTAGTTTCTCACTAAACGCTTTTTGAAAGTCAGACTACTGAGAATTGCATAATAAGTTGTCGGAAATTTCGCTTCTAAGCGAAGATTTTTGCACTCAAATTTAAGGAATTTTATTATGCAAGTTTTCGGTAAATAACCGGGAGTTTTCATGTCAGAAATCAAAACCTCTTTTTTAAAAAACGGAGAAAGAGAATATAAATATCTAAGTTTAGGGAATGGTAAAAAACTTATTTTTTTCTTTCACGGATTTCCGGATGACGCCGGTTCTATGAAAGAACTAATGCAGATCTTTTCTAAAAAAGATTTTACGTGTATCGCTCCTTTTATGAGAGGATATTCTCCCGGTTCCAGTGTTCCTTTTTCTGGTACTGTCAGTATCGCCGAATTGGCAGGAGATTTAAAATTTATCGTGGAATCTTTGAAGTCCGTGTACAATCCAGAAACTACCATTGTATTGGGGCACGATTGGGGAGCAATTGCGTCCTATGCGTTTTCTAATCTTTCGCCAGGAATAATAGATACATTAGTCGCACTTTCCGTTCCTCCCATTCCTACGTATTTAAAAAATTTACTCGTTTATCCTTCTCAAATCGTTCGAAGTTGGTATATTTTATTTTTTCAAATTAGGGCAGGAATTCCGGAAGCGGCATTGTTGAAAAATGATCTTTTACGTAGACTTTGGGAAGATTGGAGTCCTGGTTGGAAAATTCCCGAAGAACGGTTTAGAGAAGTTTTTGAAAATTTAAAAGTTCACGAAAATTTAATCACAGCGCTTGGTTATTATAGGGGTTTATTAACTCCTGGAAATTTTGCTCTTTGGAATTCGAGTAGGGAATTAGTATTTCATAAAATTTCAGTTCCGACTTTAATACTCGCCGGAGAAAAAGACGAATGTATTTCCACTTCGGTATATAAAGGTCTTGAATCGGAATTTTATTCTAGGGTTTCTTTCCAAGTAATTGACAAGGCGGGACATTTTTTACATTTAGAAGCGCCCGAACGGGTTGCAAAAGAAATATTTCGTTTTATTAAATTATAAAATTAGTATATTTTTTAATATGAATGTTTTTTATGTAGCTATTTGTAGTATATTAGAATTGTTGAAAAAAATTCATAGAGGCGGTTAATAAAATTGCTTCAATCGATTACTTTATGAGGCAGAAACAAGATGGAGAATTTATTTTTCAAAACTCTATTCTTCTTTTACTCAGAGTTATATAATAAAATACCTAATCCTTTAAACTTCGATAACGTAAATTTTGCGTAAGAAAGTTTGAGCGAATCCCATTTTGTTGAACCGGGCTCTCTGGTCTGGTTAATAAATCGTATACAGGAAACGTTATACAATAATCGTTTTTAGTTTCGGTATAGAACGCGATCTATAGAGAGCCATAACCAACCCCACAAGTTGAATAGGATTTTAGAATCAAAATGAACTCAACAGAACGGGCTTTCTATGGATCGCCGTTCTGGGCTTAAAAAGGCACATTTTTCAAGTGTTCCGATAAGAATGAGTCTTTTTACTTGCAAAAAGTATGTTTTTCTGATAGAGAAAAATTTTCCGAACCTTATCACCTCTACCCCCACCCAAAAATAGGGAAAACTCAACACAACACTCTCTATGAATCGCATTGTGGGGTGGGAACTAAGTTTTACAGAGGATTTGTCGTAACTCCGACAGATTTATATTGAGATCAAATATTTGTGGGGTTGGTTATGATAGAGAGCGTTCTACTGAATTCCTTCGCTTTCACATTAAATTATACCGAGCTTATGTTAATCGATTCTTTATCACAACACTTATGAGCACTTACTACTCAGGGACGCATAAAAATAGTACCAGAAAATAAATGGGCAATTTTACAAGGACACAGAAATTCTAGAAAAATTATTTCTTACTTAAAATCGCTGGCTTTTTTGTGTGAGATCCTACATTTTAAGTTTTGAAACAATCTGAATATAATATTATTTTCATGTGTCCGAGTAGTAACAGAGGTAAGGTTTTTAAGATAGAATTTAAATTATTTTTTATTACGAATAACAATTTGAGTCGTTTCTTTTTTGTAACTAAGGATGTAGTAAAAGTTAATGATAACTCTTTGTTCGAAAGTAGTAGTTCCTACATTTTCTAAGATTGATTGCGGTTCTTTGTTCGAAAGTAGTAGTTCCTACATTTTCTAAGATTGATTGCGGTTCTTTGTTTGAAAGTAGTAGTTCCCACATTTTCTAAGATTAATTGAAACCAAGCCAAATAAGAATCTATCTAATTCTAAAATAATGTGAGTTTGGCGTAGGAATCATGTTCATTTTTCTAAAAAAAATTGTGACCTTGGTTTCTAAAATGTGGGAACTACCACAAATCACGATTTTACGAACAAATGCGGGAACTCATACTTTTAGAAAATTCTTCCTTACGCCGAACTCACATTAAATAAAAGCTATTTCAAGAAAGGAAAGGGGCTATAAATTTGAAAATCGCGGATGAATTGAAAAAAACAAAGAATTGAATTGTTTGAATCATTGTTAAACCGAAATTTACCAAAGTATTTTGTTGTTGCATTGCACAACAAAATATGAGAAAATTTAATGGGACAGAATTCTATTCTTTTCTCTTTAAAAGTGGGTGCACAATGATCGAAAAAATAATCGAAGATTTCAAAGATTCAGTGAAGGAATCCGTAAAATCAGTTCGCATTCCTTTAGAAGTTCATAGTAAAACCGGAAATTATTCCGCGGAAATTGGCGGTTGGGAAGGTACTTCCATGAGCCTAAATTTAGAACGTTTTAATTTGGATTCTGTAGGGGAACCAGCCACTTTGGAAGTTAAAATTCCTTTTTGGAAAGATCCGATACTACTTCATGGGACTATCACGGAAAAGAAAATAGTTCGCTCTAGATCTCAAGATAGAATGACGGATAACGTGCTTTTATTTGAATCTGATGCGATCGGATTAGTTAAAAAATTCTTACCTAAATTTCCGCTAGATCTCAAAGAATGGAAACTTTTAGAATTTTCAAAAAAGGCAGTTTTACCTAGTTACTTTCCTAAAAATCTTAGAATGTGGGAACTCATATAACAACCTAATCATAAAATGCGTGTTAAAAAATTAGAATGACCTATAAGTAATCATAATCAACCCCACAAGTTGAATAGGATTTTAGAATCAAAATGAACTCAACAGAACGGGCTTTCTATGGATCGCCGTTCTGGGCTCAAAAAGGCACATTTTTCAAGTGTTCCGACAAGAATGAGTCTTTTTACTTGCAAAAAGTATGTTTTTCTGATAGAGAAAAATTTTCCGAACCTTACCGTCTCCACCCAAAAATAGGGAAAACTCAACACAACACTCTCTCCTATGTTTCTTGTGTCAAGCCCTCCCGTTATTTTTTTTACATAAGACCATATTGAGTTAATTTTCGATTTAATATATTTTCAGGCATAGAAT
>NZ_FTNA01000047.1 GCF_900156205.1 Leptospira interrogans | reverse complement strand
CTTACAACTCCCCGTTGCTTATCGCAGAAAGCCACGTCCTTCATCGCGTCCTGATGCCCGGGCATCCCCCGTACGCCCTTTCTTACTTGACCATATTACGAAACAAATAACGTTCCCGTTATTCGCTTTTGATCTCGTTTGGGCTATCTTCTCACTCAAGAGAAAAAGCATTTTATTTAACCTGTAGAATGATGTGTAGCTGTAAAAATTTTTTGAATTACCGATCTCGTTCGAGATATGAATGTCGCCCGAATCTCTTTCGTGAGCAACATCAACTCAATCAAAATTGTCTTTGCTAATCTTTACATTTTTTGTGTTCTCAAGAGCACCTCTACTCTTAAGAACCTCTCTATCGCAGTATATATGTTGTTAATGAACTTAAGTCTTCCCAAAACAAAACACTAAAAAAGAGTAGAAAGATCTCTCGTTTTTGTGACTTGCTTTAGTTGTTTGCTAAAATTTTTGCCCGAACGGACAAAACATCGCAAAAACCAATTTATAGAATTCAGGTGCCTGGGCAAGCAATTATTATAAAAATTATTTTCGAATTATGGTCAAAAGTTGAGATTTTTTTGAAAATCTTTCTAAAAAATTGCTTTAGAATTCTACACATTTTTTAAAACTTTTTTTGGATAAACCCCACCTTTTGATACGTCTCAAAACTCATCTTAGTAAATTCGACTTTTTGAATATTCTTGCTACTTTCAATTTTACATCATCACGAACACATTCTAAAATTTCTTTCCATAATTTCCCAAAACTACACCAAAAATATTATATTTTTTGAATCTGTTTTTATTCTTTCTGAATATCAACTCAACTGATTCACTTATTACCTACCTCTCGGAAGCAATATTATACTAAACTTGTTTTAAAATTTAGATGCGGGCCTACTGCGGAAAAGATAACAACTCTGAGTTAAATGCAATTTTCAAGCACTCTGCATTTTTGTAAAATTGATCGTTAATTTTTGATATTATTTTTATGTGTCTTAGTAACAACAGAAACGAAATCAAATTATAGCTTTTACAACTCAAGATCTATTGATAGTCTATAACTTTTATATTTACTTTGGATAGGTTTAAGATTGTGAAAGTTCTCACGTTCGACCAATCACTTTATAGTAAGCGCGCACTAATTTCTGTAAAATTAGCTTCTTCCGTTTTTTTCATTTAAATGAATCGAAAAAATCGTTTGTAAATATGAATTTTTTTTAAACTTTATTATAAGAGTAGTAGTTCCTACATTTTAAAACTTTAGGAACAGTTATTAGATAATCCACGATAAGAATTGTAATTTTTTATAATAGAGTTGTTGAAAAATTCCCTAGTTCCGATTAACAAAACTGCTTTAATTGCCAGTTTCCATAAAATAGAAACAGATGGAGAATTAATTTTTCAACAATTCTAATATAGTTTCTGAGTAAAAAATTGTAATGACTCTAAATTTAAGGAAATGTAAATTTCTACAAATTACACTGGCTCTAAATTTGAGTAGATCTCGTCAGAAATTTACAGTAACATTTTTCTAGGATTTTATAGTGCTGTACTTTTTAAAATAGAGTTGTTGAAAAATTCTATAGTGGAGTTTAACAAAACTACTTCAATCGACAGTTTCCATACAACGAAAATCGATGGCGAATTAATTTTTCAACAACTCTAATATTAGAACTTATATGAAAAGTTCATTTTAACGATTTTGCATCTCAAATCTTGACTTCATTATTTGTTTCGTAAAAACTTTAAAGTTCCAAGAATAACTTTAAAATCGAGTTTAATTTTTCCGGTATCGATTGACTTTCCTACCTAAGAGTTCTATGATTGAAGAATCAAAAGTGGAAAAAGGAAAAGGGGCTTAAAAAAATGAAACGATGGATTCTATATATAACAACGATTTGTCTATTTCTTACCTTTATAAATTGTAAAAAAGACGACGATGATCAAGATAAAACTCTCTTAGCGTTAATCTTAGCCGATCTTTTATACAATCCTTACGAAAAGATTACTCCTTCTCCTGGAACGATTACTATTTCCGGAGCCAATTATTCAAACAGAGCTTATAACCCTGCTTGTTCCGGTTCTACTGAAAATAAAACGTTTTCATTCTATAGAAAAAAAGTAAAAACATCCAATAGCAAATTGCTCATCAATTTTATGGGAGGTGGAGCTTGTTGGAGTGGATATAACTGCTTCGGAAATAATACAACTACTTATTTTAACCAGCTCGAAAAGGTTCCGGATTTGTTCGTAAAATTTGTTTTTCAAGGTGTAATGAACACAAACAACGCTTCCAATCCATTCAAAGACTATGATGTAGTTTTTATTCCCTATTGCACTGGAGATCTACACTTCGGTTCTAAAGACATGACTTATATCGATCCAACCACAGGATCTTCAGTAGTAGTAAAACATAAGGGTTATGACAATGTGCTCTCGGTATTAAAGTATATTCAGACCGAGTATCCTCAAGTTCAAAATGTATTCGTAACTGGACAAAGCGCAGGAGGTTATGGAACTCTACTCAATTATCCTATCGTACGTGAAACTATTTCAGGACTGAATTCATCCGCAAAAATGAACATGCTGATTGATGCGTCTAACGGAATTGTTCCAAACGGTTTTTTCTCCAATCTAAGCACTCAGTGGGGAGCCGATTCAAATTTGCCTACTTGGGTAGCTGGAATCGCGGCTAACTATCTCACTGTAGGAAACCCTTCTATTCAAGATTTTTTTACAAAGGTATCCACACACTACAATGGATCGGGAGATAAAACGGGTCAATACACTGCTACTTTTGACGGAAACCAAAGATTTTTTTACAAAGTGATGCATATCATCAACTCGGCTCCACCTTATTCAGATGAAAAAACGACAGACCCTTACGATTCCTCTAAAACCTATTCCTTCTTATTTGGAGACAGTGATGGTAGTTCCATTCCAGACGGAACGACAGCGTCCACAGATGGATCCAGTTGCGGTTGGACACAACAGGCGGTTACTTCCATGAATGGGATTTCGGCCGGAACTACAAATTATTCGTATTACATCGCTCCGGGTGACGTACACACAATTACTACGTCAGAAGATATGTATAAACTGGATTCGGGAGGAACCAACTTCGTTACTTGGCTTACAACCCTTTCTACAGGCACAAAACCAGGAAATGCGAAGTGTACAAACAACGGAGGAAACTGTGCCAACTCTAATTTTACAAAAAGTAAAATCAATCTTACTTTGAATGCGGCTACTTCAGATCAATCTTATGTAAATAATACAGATCTAGCAACTACTTGTAGACCTATTGTAGGCCTTTAGAATGAATTAGAATATCTTTATAAAATAATTTTTTTATAATAGAGTTGTTGAAAAATAAATTCTCCATCTGCTTTTATTTTATGGAACGGTCGATTGAAGAGACTTTGTCAATCGCCACTTTCAACAACTCTAATGCAAATTCAACCTAAGAAAATTTGGGTGAATCCGGTTTTGCCGGAGCGCTTTCAGATACAGTCAATAAATTGCATGAAAGAAACATAATACGATATTTCGTTTTAAGTTTCAATTTAGAACACGATCGATAGAGAGCCCCCACAAGTTGAATAGGATTTTAGAATCAAAATGAACTCAACAGAACGGGCTTTCTATGGATCGCCGTTCTGGACTCAAAAAGGCACATTTTTCAAGTGTTCCGACAAGAATGAGTCTTTTTACTTGCAAAAAGTATGTTTTTCTGATAGAGAAAAATTTTCCGAACCACCCAAAAATAGGGAAAACTCAACACAACGCTCTTTATGAATCGCGTTGGAAAACTCAGCGAATGCCTCTCTAAAGATCGGCATTCAGGAAGCGATGTATTGAGTTCAGAAAATGAGACGTTGAGTTACTTCGAGCAAGCGATACGGCTTTAGTTTGAAAGAACGTTCTGCTAAGTTCCCATACGCTTCAATCACTTTCGCACTGAATTTATCGAACTTAGCTGAAACGACAACTTTGTTGATGAAAACCTGGGTACTCAATTTGGATGGGGATCAGTGGGATTTAAACCATTTTCAAATCAAGAAAATCCCAATCAAAGATCTTAAAAAAGTGAGCTCTGTATAAAGAACTCATGATTCTGAAATTTGAAATCTGAACTTTACAGATTGATTCTTTAAATGTGGGAACTACCACAAATCTATAAAAACGCATACGTTTCATTCATCGCCAATCCATCTGTATTTTTCATAAGGTGGATCGACTTCTAAAATTTGCACCTGACCCTGATCGATTAACTTTCGGATTAAAGAATGTAAGATCGCAAGCGCCGTATTATAATAACTGCTATTTGCCACTTTCTCTCCCATCGCTTCCAAAACCAATGTAGAAAGATCCTGATCATCCTCTTTTAATCTACGAACTACCCCTCTTTCCAATAAGTTTAAAGTTTTAGATAATAGTTTGATCGCTCTCTGAGGATCTTCCGGCTCCGATCCGTGTGCGGGAAGAAGTCTTCGAATCGGCAATTTAGAAAGACGATCTAAAGATCTATGATAGTCGTATAAGTTTCCGTCTATCTCCGCGTAAATGGAAGAAATATTTTGAAGTACTAAATCTCCGGTAAAATAAATTTTTTCTCCTAAAATATAAGGAGTTAAATGCCAACGATTATGACCGGGAGTATATAAGATTCCGATTTCTCTTCCTCCCGCCTGAATCACATCACCCTCCACGAGTTCAACGTCAAAATTCAAATACGGGTCCACTTTTTCTGAATTGTCCAGCGCATCATGAAATTCGAATATACCTGTATCCACTCTTTTAAGTTCAGTAAGTCTTGTAGTATTATCATGATGCCCCTTATACACGAGCCGTCTCATCGCTCTTTGAAAAACCTGAACGAACTCCACGTAATTTCCAATCTCGGAAGCCATTCCAGCCATCGCATACAACTTTGCATCCGTATAATAACGTAAAGTCAAAGCGGCACTCATATGATCTAAATGATTATGAGTATAAATAATATGTTTAATCTTACTCAAAGAAAGTCCTATCTTTTTCAAAGCCCTTTGTAAAAGCCCAAGGTTTTCTATATAACCGGAATCGATGATGGTAGGTTCTCCATCTGGAAGAATATAAATATTATTGGGGGCATAAAAAGGTTGGGGAATTTCAGTTTTAAAGATTCCGTCCCCTATATTTTTTATTTCCGGAACAGAATCGTATCGATGAACTTTCATTCAACCTTCCCTAAAAAAGAGGTCTCTTTTTTCCATACAAAGTCCCGAGACCATAAGAAGCCTGCAATTGAAATTTTAAATATTCCGGTGTCGGCTTTAGGTGGGAAAAGAAAAATAGTAAAACATACAAACGAGTATTTTCATTTGTTTCATCTATATCAATTTATTCAGAATAAGAATTTCACCAACATTTGACGATTTCTTCCTATGAATCATAAAAATCCATTTCTAAGTTGTAGTTTTATTTTTTAAGGTATCGACTCACTTTAAATTTGATCGCAACAAATTTTTACCGCATCCGCAAGTTGTTTTGGATCCCAGGGTTTTGGCAAAACAGCGTAAGTACCGGCTTCCTTTTTTACTCTTTCCACCGCGGCATCGTCTACGTGACCCGTAATCAATATAGAACGAATCTCAGGATATTTTTGATGAATATGAATTAAAAATTCGTCTCCTTTGATGCCGGGCATACGCCAATCGGACAAAATCAAAATTACGTTGATTCCGTTTTGGGCCAACTCATCTACAACTTCTAAAGCTTCATTTGCATTGATTGCGGTTTCATATTGAAACTCATTTCCAAATTGTTTCTTTAATTCTTGTTTTAACGCGATCAAGATGATAGGCTCGTCGTCTACACAAAGGATTGCATTGTTTTTTATTGTATCTTTCAAAAGATATTCTCCGTACTTGCAGATTTCAACCACACGCTGAACTTTGTTCTACCGGGGACACTCTCAAACTCTATTTTACCACCCATCTTTTCTATGATCTTTTTACAAATATCTAATCCTAAGCCGATTCCTTCTCCCTGTTTTTTCGTGGTGAAAAAAGGTTCAAAAATTTTATCTTTCACGGAATCCGGAATTCCGGCTCCAGAATCGGTAAAGGAAGTGATGATCCAGGAATTTTTTTCTTCGAGACCAATTTCAATCTTCCCTTGATAATTCATGGATTGCAAACCATTATTTAGAAGATTGATCCAAACTTGATTCAACTTATTCCCATTCCCTAAACAAAGTCCACTCGTTTTATAATCTTTAACGATTTCAACTCCGTACTTAATTTTAGTATGATACAAAGTGAGAATAGTGTCTATCTCGGAACGAATATCCACAGGGACTACATCCTCGTCTTGATCACTTCCTCCCGGATTTAAATAATTTTTCAAAGCCTCTACAACGTGAGAAGCCTTTCCACTTGCAATCGAAATCACCTTGTTCAATCGAACGATCGTAGAAAGTGAACCTACTGTATTTAAAAGACTCATTCTCGTTTCCGATCCTAAAAGATCCACAAGCCTTTCACCAAGTCGATACACTCCTATATCCAAAACCATATTCGTAACGTCTCCGTAGTCGTACATTCCAGCATTCTTAAACATTTGAAGCAGATCTTTTTTCAGACTTCTATCCGGAATAATTTCAGATTCAAAGGCGTCTTTTAAACTTTCTTCCAAAAGAACGTTAAAATTTTCGGATTCTTTTTCGTTAAAACTAGAAAGAAGATCTGGAAGTCCTTTTAACTCTCTTTGAAGAATTTCTAAAACCGCTCGATTGGAAGAAGCAATCGCCCCCAAAGGAGTATTCAATTCGTGCGTCATCCCCGCCGCAAGTTGACCAAGCGCAGCTAACTTTTCGGAAAGAAGAAGCTGATCCTGTGCCCCCCGCAATTCTTTCATAATTTTTTCGAGATTGTTTACTGCGTCTCTCAAATCGGAATTTGATTTGCGTAGTTCTTCGGTTCTGAGATCGATTTTTCTTTCTAGATTTGCGTTTAAATCCAGAATCGTTTCTTCCGCTTCTTTACTTTTAGTTATATCGTAGATGATTCCGAAAATTTGTTTAGGTTCTCCACTTAAGTTTCTTTTATAAACCCTTTCTCTGGAAATGAGCCATCTCCACTTTCCACCGTCGTGGTGTTTCATTCTATATGAGTTTTCTATAATATCCTTATCATTCGCCTTTTTATACTGGGGGAATATTTCAGAGTCATATCTCTGCAAATCATCCGGATGCATCAGATTGGAAATCATCCGTTCTCCCATACTTTTGATTTCTACTACGGAATATCCCAAAACGATTTCAATTCCGTCGTTAATATAGACGTATCTCTTTTCTTCTATATCATAAATATATAATATATCAGGAGTAATATCTAAAATCGATTCTATAAATCTATTTCTTTCTAAAAGTTTTTCCTCAATTTGTTTTCGTTCCGTAATGTCCACCATTACACCACGCAACCATTTCGACTTATTATCGTTTACGATTACCTTAACTATATCCCGAAGCCACATAACGCTTCCATCTTTTCTCATAAACCTATATTCGCAGTCGTAGGCTTCCATTTTTTTAGTACGGTTAATTCGGAAATCCACCGCCCAAATTTTATCTTCGGGATGCAGGTGTCCCGCCCAGAACCCTGGCTCGTTCCACTCTTCTACCGAATAACCGAGCATATCCACTACCTGTTGACTTACGAATGTAAATTTAAACGTGGACGTGTCCATTTCCCAAACGATTCCTGGAGTTGTATCTACAAGATCCCTAAATTGTTCCTTACTGGCTTTGGTTTTTTGGAAGGACTCTTGAAGTTGTTCCGCCATATGATTGAAGGCAATAGAAAGAGCCCCCAATTCTTCCAACCTACTCGGAGGCACCCTTTGATCAAAATCTCCCTTTGCCATCTCAATGCTCGCGTTCGAAATTCTACGGATAGGAGCCGTAACAATCCCGGCAAGTAAAGCAGCAATCAAAAGAGAAGAAGCCAAAGCAACCGCAAAAACCTTTGCAGACTGACTACTTCCTATCTTAACACCTTCCAAATAATACGCTGACGGGATTGAAGTGATCAATATCCAATTTGTATTTCCGCTATTGTCTTGATACGGAGTCGCCTGAGTCAGCCAGGTTTCCAGAGATAAAGGTTTTGCAGTAACTACGTCAAAACGAAACTGCGTCGGCTCGTATAGTAAATTCAAATTTCCTAATTTACTTTGAAGAGTTCGAATCGCGTTTTTAATTACAGGATCTTCGTTCAAATCGTTTTTTTTCTCCGTTTTGGAAGAACCGATAACGTTTCCCATACGATCGACTATGATCGCATGTCCGTGTGCGGCAACGTTCGTAGATTTGAGAAGAGAACGGATTCCGCTCATACGTACAATTTCGTTTTCTTTTTGTGTTTTTTCGAGATATTGGTCTAAACGAAGATTAATGTTTTCTGATATTTCCTGATGTAATCTTCCAGCAAGTTTATCCGCCGCCATTTCAGAGCTTTTTAAATTTAAATACGCAGTCGCTCCTACCATCACTAAAACAAGAAGTATAAACGGAGCCACCAAAAACATTCGAATCGGCAAGCCCTGAATTGAACTTTGACTCTGGTTATTATTCTTTTTTTCCCATTGAAATTTTTTAAGATCAAAATAGGATTCACGAACGTGTCCCGGAATTTCAGCCCAAAACATTCCGTATTTCCTAGCAAGCGGAAGTGCCGCTAACATTGCAAACGGAGCGATCGCCCAAGTGATCGAAGTAGTAAAAAACAAAGCGGGAGTGATATTTCTATAAGAAATTGAAGGTGAAAATTGTTTAGAACAAAGATAACCCCAAAACTGGGGTTCTATCATCATAAATACGATTACAAAAAGAAAATATTTAAACCAAACTCTGACCTTTGTAAAATTTGGATTTTTACCGATCAATCTATACGCAATCCAAAAACAAGAAGGATTGATCAAGTAACCCATGAACCAATCGAGTAAAAAATCGGGAGGCACCCCTTCAATCAAATCAGAAAGAGCATATGCAAACGGAACCGCGATCAGTGCAGGATAACCGAACAAAAGAATACAAAGAAAAACGGAAAGGTCTTTGAGGGATTCAAATGTCTGAGCTCCGGGAACTAAAACTACAAAAGAACCCAAATAACCCGTTATAAAAATGAATACAAAAGTGAATGGAATACTCAAAAGCGCCTGAGTATCCCAAAATTGTATTTCTCTTTTAAAACCGATACCATTCGAAATCTTCAGGCGAAAACCGGTAAACGCAGAGATCATAAAAAAGAGCCCTACGATCCATCCCAGAAATCCCCAAATTTCGAGCACTGGAAGCGGAATCGATTCAAAAATGGATTCAAGCTGCTGAATGATGACGTGCATCCCTACCCCGCCTCAACAAAATCGTAATTACAAAAAAAGTTACTATAAACCATGAAAAGAAAACCGGAAAAAAAATCTTAAAAGATGATTCCGAAAGCTGTAAATCAAATTACAAACAGAATTCGGATTTTGTAAGATATAATTAAAACGCTCAATCAAACTTTGAGAGTCTCTTGGCTTCTGAAGATAGATCTTTTTGAACCTAAACCAAATGCCCTTTATATATTTAAAATTTATTTTTAAACCAGTCTTCCTTTCATGTAGACGAGAAATTTTAGGGATCGTAAAAGTTTTAGAATATCATTATTACCGAAAATAAGACAGAAATATATTCTTTTACAGATAAACTTTCAAAACCACAGTATAAAAATTTTTTTAGACTAAAATTACTTTGTCGCCAACAACTTTATAAATGGTTAAAATTTTATACAGAATCTTACCCGATAAAATTTTATTCTAAAACTTCAGAAAAAATGGGGGATAAATTTATACTTAAAACGTTTACCATTTCTTCGCCTGCTGCAAATTTTTCATAAATTCATTCTGTGTCTGTTCTTCCATTTTTTCAGATAATTCAATTGATAATCAAAAAAGAAATCTTCAATCTTATTTGCTGAGTGTGAGGATGGATCCAATTTCATTAGGATTTCAGAATTCTATTTAACGTGAGCTCGGAGTAATCCAATGAAAGCGATTGAGGTGGGGAACTCAGCAGAACTTTTTCAAGTTCAGAGTCTCACTCACTGAACTCAATACATCGCTTCCTAAATGGTTATGTTAGAGAGGCATTTAGAGAGTTTTCTGGACACTCTGCAAATCGTTCAACAAATCTCGTTCTATAACAAATAGAAGTCATGAAACAATTTTATCTCTCAATTTGTTGATCAGAACTAAAAGTGCGGTTCGGCTGCCACGGGTTCGCCAATTTTTTTTACGTAGAATTCACATTATTGAAGTATAAACTATTGGAGCAGGTGTTTTATTATGTAGCTCTGAGCAGCCGTTTCCGGTAACTCGACCGGACCACTTTTGACAACGGTTTGTTTTGATAAACTTTTGACAAAAAATGGTTTGAGACAACTTCAAAACTTTCCACGAAAGCATACCCAAATTCCGTCTTTTATTATTACAGTCGATAGAGACTTTTTTCGGTTTTTATCTATACCTGGACCCATTCTAATTTTTACGTTAGATAGACAATTATTTCGAATTTTGTTTCAGAATTTGGGCCCAGAGGAACGATCTTTTAAATACTGGGTCCAAAATCTTAAGAAAACGATGGGAGCATTTCATTCTTGACCAAGATTCGCTTTTCCATCAATATTACTTAAAGGAATTTTATGAAACGTTTTTATATTGGTTTTTTATCATCTATTTTCTTTGCTGCGATTTTTCTCAATTGCGAACATAAAGATCAAAACAAGATAGACCTTCAAGTTCTTATTACTGCAACCGGAAACGTAATTTATATCAATGGAGAAGTAGATCCCGATAAAATTTCTTCTTGCGGAGTCGCAGTTCCCGGAACCACGTCCTCCACCGGGACTACAGGCACCACTGGAACGACCGGCACCACAACCACAGGTTCTTCTGGTTCATCTAATAGTCGTTATACGGTCACGAGTCAGTTGATTATGAAAACCACTGCAGAATCTATGGTGCTTAGATTTCAATTCGATTCTTCTCAATACCAAGGATCCGTTGATCCTCAGCAGGGTTTTAGCTATTCAGGAGGAGCTTTCGGTAAAATGGTTACTGGTAACGTAGGTAAGGTGGAATGGGGCACTTCTGGAATTCCAGTTTATCCAAGCGGAAACGGATCTGCTCAACAACAAACCTTACAATATATGGACATAGATATTTCCCTTTCGGGTAAACTACTAGATAGCTCTTCTAGCACAGGAATCCTAAATCAGTGTTATACTTCGGATAACGTAAACTGTACTTCTGTTACAACTACACAACAATGTTTTACCCAAGACAATAAGTCCTGCGTTTCCACAGCATCTACTCCAGGTTCTGCGGTAACGATTACAGGAAATATTACGTGCAATGCACCTAACGTAATTCCAAGTAGTGGAACTACTACTCAATAATTTTGAATAAATATTAATCGGTTTGCACTTTTAGTATATTTGATTATTAAAAATTTATAATAAACTTAATCCTTCAATTAATTTTAGACTTCGTATGATATAACGTTATTCGTAAGTTTTTACATTGAACTACGTTAAATTTAATGTGAGTTCACCCAGAGTTACAACAAAGCACCCAATCCAATAGTTTATACTTTAATAATATAAATTCGGCGGTTAAAAATCCGGTTTGCCACGACCGACCGGAGGGTTGTTGAAAAAAGAATTCTCCGTTTGTTTTTTGTTTCACTGAAATTGACGATTGAAGCAATTAATCTTCACTACGGAATTTTTTTAACAATAGAATTGTTAAAAAAATACTCCAACATTTTAAGTGCAACGTTTTGTAAAATTCCCACACATAAAAATCGCAAGATCCTAAACCATTAATTTGCGTTCCTTTTAGAGATTTTTATCGATCAAAAAAATAGGAACTGACCAACGATCATGACGAGTCATTGTAACCCAAAACGGAGATCGTTTTTTCAATCCTTCCCAATCAGATATTCTTTTACAAACCTCATAAGCGATTTTATAATTCCAAATCTGAAATAGATCCAACAATAAAACTTCCACCTCGGAAGAAATTCGATCTTCGTCAATCGATTCACGCACTGGGTTCTGTAAATTTTCCACATACGAATTGATCGAGTGATGAACTGGAATTGAACTAAAATCTTCATAAACTAGATACCCATGTTTCAAATCACTTTCAATTCCAGGAATTTCCCTTGGACCAAGATCGGTTCCGGATATATTTCCGAAACCTTTGCAAGAATCGAGCGCGTAGGCAAAAGCTACATCCGACGTATTTCCATCAAAGTACCATTGAAAATCCAAGGCTTTTACAGATTTAAACTTTTTAAGGATTTCCGAATAAATCGTTTCATTTTCATTGCAGAATTTTATACCTCGCTCTATTCCCGAAAAAAATTCATTCTCAATTTGTTCGGATGGCAATGTTGCAAGTAAATTTTCAGCTTGGATTAAAAACGAATCCGCGTTATTTTTACTCAACCAGATTTTTATGGCTTCTTCGCGTTTTGTAAATCGAATTGGATCAATTTGAAAGTTCATATTAAAAATTTATTATAGATTCGACCCATTTCCAATTTTTCTTAAAGAAGGTTTTTTTTAACATAAACCACGAGTTGATCTAAAGCGGTTCCCCAGCCTTCATGAAAACCCATGTCCTCGTGTTTTTTACGGTTGGTTTCATTTCCATGAATCGCAGTCGCTCTATATTTTGTTCCAGTTCCATGAGTTTCCATCGTAACAATTGCAGTAAAAAATCCGAAAGGATGATTCGGATCAGGAGAAGGTCTAAAGCCCGGTTGAAGTGCATCCGTCCAAACCAGCCTTTCATTTGGAATAACTTCTAAATAACAACCTAGGTTTGGAAAATTCTCACCCGCTGGAGACTGCATCGTAGTTCTAAAAATTCCTCCAGGTCGGAGATCAATTTCACAATCGATTGTCTTCCATGGAGATGGACAAAACCAAGGTTTCAGATGCTCTGGGGTAGTCCAAACCTTCCAAACCAGTTCGCGCGGAACGTCTATAATTCTTTCAAGAACCAAATCTAATTTAGGATCCAGTTGTGGATAAATTTGAGCCGTCATTTTTATTTCTCCTTAAGTTTTTACAATACCGTCGATAAAATAATCTTAATCGTAAAATGATTGTTAGGATTGATTAAAAGAAGTATTGAATCTGCATTGAGTAATCAGAGATTTTCTTTATCATAAAATCTTTCTGAATACAATCAAAAAATTTTTGCAAACGATTATAACTTTAAATTTGTCTGACAGGACATTTTGGAAACCGAATGATGAATTTTTTATAATCCGTCCACGGTAATTATATGTATAAATTGAATAATAAAATCTTGTATTCAAATTTTATAGAGGAACAATTTACAAATTCACTTTCAAAAAGAAATTTAGTTTTTGAAATTACAATTCTTTTTAAATCTAAGATTGTAGGCGACTGAACCAGTGGTTTAAATAAACACTCAGTTTTTAATTTTACGGTTAGAGATTATTATGAGTTTATTCCAAAAGTGAAACGTGCAACCAACAATTTCGAATTAGATACAATTTATAAAAACTCCTACATCTTTGCAAAATCAGCAGTTAATTTTTAGAAGTCAGAATAGTAAACCTGTAAATTTAAATGAATGTAAAAAACTTATTTTTTCCGTAAAAAATAAAATGTAGGAACTCTTACGAATTCCAATCATGAAAAATAAATATTTAAAGATTCGTAATGTGACAAAATCTGTAGGAACTACTACAAATCAAAATTTTCACGGTAAAATTTACAAACTCAACTTCTCCCGACAAAGAATTTTGATCCGTAAAAATAAATGTGGAACTACTAAAAAACTCAATGAAATTAGAATGGCTCGAAAGTTCGCAAATTGCTAAATGCGACCTAGTTTGTAGGAACTATTGCATTTTATTAAAAATTTCTAAAGAATGATTGCGTAAAATTTTTTGAGGTTTTGGGACAAACTCAAAATAGAAGTTTATAAAAATTGAATCTGTCGTATTCGAGTGTAGGAACTCCCTATTTTTTTTAGTTTAGACACTAGAAAATTAACAATCAATCATCTCTACAAATGATGTAGAAACTCTTATATTTAAAAATACGTCTGTAAAATCAGAATTTGCTGTAGTTCCCACAGATTACGTCTCTCTCTGAAAACTGATAGTTTTTAAATCGATAAATTAGTAGTTCTTACATTTATAAATTTATAATAAAATGTTAGAGGCTTTCATTTTTAAATTTTGTATGGGTTCCTACATTTTAAAAAACGAATTATAAATTAAAACTTATTCATCTAAAAGTTTTAGAATTTGTTCTTTTAAAAGATTCCGAATTGTAGATTCCGAAAAACCATTTAAGAATTTCAGCAAATTATCCGCTATCGTTTGAAACTCCGCATCCATCCGTTCTCGAATCTGATAACGAGAGAGAAGACTTAAAATCACAATACCGTCTCCTTGCGACCTTTCCGACTTAGCAAAAAGAGAATGAATTAATTTTTTATCGTTCCTATCAGCTCGATCAAGTAACAACAAAATAGGATGCGTATAAAGACCGTTATAAAAATCTTTGAGGGGAATTTTCCCACTTTTACTTGCAGAGGTAAAATAATCAATCGCGTCGTCTTTTTTCTGAAAAAAAGAACCTAAATCAATCCCAAATTGCCTGAGTTTCTTTTTTTCTTTTTCATTTTTATCAGAAAGAATTCCCGCCGACACACACACAACGGCAAATAAAGAAGCAGTTTTTCCATATATAATTTTATTATAAATATCTAAAGTTATTTTAGGATTTTTTTCCCATTCCATTTGAATGAGTTCAGAAACGGAGAGATCCTTGATAACCTGAGTAAAAACTTCCATCAATTCAGGATAACCCAAGCCATTTAAATGGTCGATTCCACAAGCAAGAAGATAATCTCCCGCAAGAATAGCCGTTTTATTACCAAATTTGGAACCCACACTTTGAAGTCCTCTTCTAGTTTCCGCCTCATCCACCACGTCATCATGAAGTAAACTGGCTGCATGAATCAACTCCGCAATGGCTCCGACGTCTAACCAGTGTTTACCGGAATAACCTAAAAGTTGGCAGAGACAATAATGAAGAATAGGACGAATCCTCTTCCCACCCGATTGAATCGTATAGGTTTTGATTTCGGAGAGAATTTTAAGGTCTTCCCGAATGATCGTTTCTAACTTTTTGTCAAATTTCCGAATCAGAGAATCTTTCAGTACCGAAACTTTCACCGTGGTGACAAGTATTCAAAACAACGGTACAGGCTCAAGCAAGAACTCTCTTCAAGCTTTCAGTTTGTTTTCCAGAATTAGAAGTTGTCTAGAAAGAATGTCTTCCATATCCCGAAATTGTTCTTTGCGGTATATATGAATCAAATTGCGATACATTCTTTTAATAATCGAAAGAGTACTCGCCCTAGTAAAATATCTTTCACTTGGAACAAAACTATTCGCTTCTAAAAAACGAATACAAGTAGATTTATCTAAAAGAACTCCTCCATGAAACGGATCGATAAAGGTTTCATAATCCGTAGAATCAAAGTGAAGAAGAAAATGAAGAGGCATATTTACACCGTAAAGAGGTAGGGAAAGTCTCTTTGCAACTAAAAGATAAATTGCGGAAAGAGAAATAGGAATTCCCTTCCTAGTATGAACGACTCGAGTAACAAAGGAATTGTCAGGGTCATCATACTGATCATTATTTCCCTGAAAATTTTCTTCGGAAGAAAGAACCCTTGTTAAAAAATGGACCTTCAATTCTTCGGAAACGTATTCTGGATTTAAATCGCATAACTCTTCTACTCTAAGTGCAAGCCGATCCAAATAAATTTTGAACTCGTGATAAGAAGCATCTGGATCTCCTACACTGGAGAGAAGAAATACAGCCTCTTCTAAATCACTATAATCGTTAACGTGGCCTTTATCTGCAAGAAGCGAATAACGTGTATTAATACGTTCGAGATGAACGATGGAAGAAACGGAACGAGCGAAAACCCTCAACGTAGGGTCCTTAAATTCCTCTATAAAATCACTGATTTCAAATTGCCAAGGAATCATGTCCGCAATTTCACGTATCACTCGAACTTTTTCTTCCTTATTGGAGAACTCGAGTTGGTAAAATTTTTCTTCTAGCTTATCGGGAGGAAGGTGAAAAGACTCATAATAAGGCATAAACAATATATTTTTACAAAAAACAAAATGAGTCAATTCAGAATAGAATTTGTCATTGGAAAAAATGAAACGAGAACTCTCGCAAAAGTAATTCAGCATTTACTTACTAAGGAGACTAAAGTCTTCTTATAGTTGAAACGATCGTAAATTAACTATGTCTTACGGCATAAAAAACTGAAAGTTTAAATTAAAAAAGACTCGGCCTTTATCAATCTAAAACAAATTTTCGAACAAGAATGTTTCTTAAATTTTGATTTCACGGTTATGGATCCTAATTTTCCAATCGTAAAATAGAATTGAACGTTATCACTTTCAGTAAAAATGTAATTATATTCCAATTACTGATCTTTATAAATTGGATACCGTTAATTTTTATCGTAAAACACCGTTTCAATGCAAAATATTAGGTATTTTATATAAACCTGGGTAGAAAGTTTAAATCGTAGAAACAACTTCTATCGATAGTATATTTTACATTATCTTTTTAAACAGAACGAAAATAGACGTTTTTTTGAAATTGAGATAAAAAAATCCGTTTTTTAAATTCCAAACAAATACTCTAACATAAAAATATTACTATGACGAACTTGTTTCAAAAGTTAGAATATAATATCTTCTTCAAAAAAACAATTCTAAGTTAGACGCAATTTTTGAGAACTTTTGCATTTTTACAAAATCAACTGTTAATTTTTTGCAGCTCAAGCAGTAAAGACCTGATTCTGTTAAACAAGATCAATAAACTTCTAATTTCATCCGCAAAAATAAAATTTCCGGATAGTAGACATCAAAACTTTAGAATAGAATCCCTAAAATTTAGAAACAAATCCAAATTTAGATTAGGAGATTATTATAAAATAGTTTTTTTATTTTGTAATAGTAGTAAAAAACGGCGATCTCATACAAAAATTTAATTTTACCGATCTCTATATAACATAAGTATCGTTTCTTATATACCCTTGTTAAAATTAAAGATACTCTAGTAACAAAAAGATCAGTAAAATGATTCTTCTTACCATTTTATAAATGGTCTCCATAATAATCTGGAAATCGAACCTTATCTATAATAAAAATCTTATATTAAAATCTATTGAACGAAGCACTTTCAAAGAAAGTGCCAACCCAAAATCTCACCTAACGACAATTAAGAGAAATTTCTTTAAATAGAAATTGTAGATAATTCTTCGAGAGCTTTTTTTTCTTCTTCCGGTTTAGGAGGGGTCCCGTGCCATCCCGGATTATTCTCCATAAAAGAAACACCTTTTCCAAGTACAGTTTTAAAAAGAATAATCGTAGGAGATCCTTTATGAAGTTTTGCTTTTTCAAATGCGGAGATAATTTGTTCTACATCATGACCATCTGCTTCCAAAACGTTCCAACCAAAAGAAATAAATTTTTCTTTTAGAGGCTCTAGATTCATCACGTCTTTTGTAAAACCATCAATCTGAATTCCATTCTTATCCATAAAAGCAATCAGATTGTCTAATTTATAGTGTACAGCGGATTGAGCTGCTTCCCAGGTCATTCCTTCGCCACATTCTCCGTCAGAGATACAGGTATAAATTTTATGATTTTGTTTTTTGAATCTAGCACCCAGTGCAAGGCCAACGGAAACAGAAAGTCCTTGACCCAAAGAACCAGAAGAGCTTTCGATGCCGTTCATATAACGGGTAGAGGGGTGACCTTGAAGTTTACTTCCCAATTTGCGAAAGGTCATCAAATCTTCTAAAGGAAAATAACCGGAATGAGCCATAGCCGCATAACGAATCGCACATACGTGACCGTTGGAAAGAATCAAACGATCCCTTTCTTCCCAATCCGGATCGGAAGGTTTATGATTTAAGATTTTCTTATATAAAACCGCATAAATATCAGCAAGACCTAAGGGACCGCCTGGATGGCCCGAATTTGCAGCGGTTACCATTTTGATTACACTCTTTCTGAGTTCATTTGCAAAGTTCTTAATTTCTTTGATCTCGTTCATATTTTTCCTAAGCGAATAAGATGATGCAATTCCCAACCTCAAAACAGGATGCCGGAATAAGGTCAGTTCGAAGAACGAAACAATACCAAACCGGAAAGGAAAATAGCAGTGTATAGAGGAAGGAAAATATAGTGTAGCTTTCTGTGAAATTCTTTTTTTCGAGTAATCCCAGACCAAACCATCAAAAGCATCAAAACCAAGGTCAATAATGCGAATACACGATGTGTATCAATTATCCAGCGTTCTACAGCAGGAAAGATTCCAATTTTCTCTAAACCGCCACCTAAATACTTCAAGTATAAAAGTGAGAAGGCAGTTGTTAGGTTGAACATTGTGCCAAACAAATTGAAAATACGATGCAGAGAATTTTTTCTAAAACGAAAATAATAACCAGTGTAAAAACAAGAGATTGAAAGAGTCATTCCTATATGTATCAGGGTTAGAATCATCTTTTTTATTTTCGACATACGAACCTCGGCCCAAACTCTTTTTCAAGTAAATTCTAAAATTAAAAAAGAAATCATTCCCGAAATGTTGAGAATAGCCTATTCGGATTTTTTATTTGACCAAGAAAAAGAGCCTGCAATACTGGCTTCCATAGCAAATTGCTGCCTTAGCTCAATTGGTAGAGCATCTGATTTGTAATCAGACGGTTGTGGGTTCGATTCCTATAGGCAGCTATTTTTCTTCGGGTAGGTACTCAAGTGGCCAACGAGGGCAGACTGTAAATCTGCTGACTATGTCTTCGAAGGTTCGAATCCTTCCCTGCCCACCATCTTTTTAATAACTTTACAATTTAATCATACAACAAAAAAGAAATCTA
>NZ_FTNA01000048.1 GCF_900156205.1 Leptospira interrogans | reverse complement strand
TGACTTCTTGACTTTCCATTTCTTTTCTCCTAAAATGAAAGAGGCGGAAGGACTTAACAAAGTCGGGTGATAATACCAGCACTCCCATCGAGCGATTCGTAAAGAGCGAGATGTTGAGTTTCCTACGCGGTCGACTTTGTTGAGTCGCCACACTTTGGTTTGCGGTGGCCGATTTAGATTCATCTATGGATCGGGGTCTTACAAAGCCCTAACGCTACGACCCATAGGAAGTAGCGTTATTGAGTTACGAGAGCGATCAATCTGCCACCGGCCTTCTTGACTCCGTCGATTCAAGAGTATCACACTTCGACTTGTCTTACGTCCAAGAATCATACTAATCTACGGATCGCGTTCTATATTGAAACTAAAGACGATTGTTATAGAATGTTTCCTATATACAATTTATTGACCAGAGTTGAAAACCCGGTCCGGCTTACTGTAGTTAAACCGAATTCGCCCAGATTTTCTTACTTCGAACTCACGTTAACTAACGTGAGTTCAAGCGCAAAAAAATGAGAAAAAATTTTCTAAAAGTATGAGTTCCTACAATTTTAGAATTAGATTCGTGGGAGTTCCCACATTTTAAGAATAAATCTGCAAAGTTCAGATTCCAAATTTTTTAGAAAAATGAATCATGCACTTCTTACTCCAAACAAACGTTAAATAGAATAGAAATCCTTTTTAAAAGCCTAAAATTTCTGACAAATTGCAAAATGTACGATAAGAAGTTTGTGGGAGTTCCTGCAAACTTTAAAATTTAGCTATAAAATCGGGACTCATACTGCGATTTCGTTGAAGAAAGTAAGCAGATTGGGTTCCTCTTGTGCTTCCAGATAATCCAAAGACTGTTCTATCGCCGAATCTAAATAATAAACATAGTTTTTATAATTTTTAAGAAACAATTTTGTCTCTTCCACCTTTTCCGTCGGAAGTTTTCCTTGAACAATCAGTTGCAAAATTGCTAAAATTCCAAACGCGGATTTAAGTGAATCCTGATGAGCTGCAATTTTTAAAATCTCATCTAAATCTACTTCCGAAAACGAAGGCAACAAATCACTAATTAATTCCAATGCTCCGATCGGAATTTGACGATCCAGAGATTTGACATAATTGATGATTACACGATAGGCACGACTGTCCCCCACCCTGGAAAGAATTTGAACAACGCCGGAAAGCAATCGTTTGTGATACCCCCATGAAAGCCTACCCGAATCCACGTCACGCATCACTTGATATAAAAAGCTCCAAACGAATTTATCGTTTTCGATCGCCTTATCTGCAAGTTCAGAAAGCCATTCATCAAAAGAAGGGTTTTCCATTTCTTTCGAGAGAAATTCCATCAATTCGACTGGATTTCTAGTCTCAGGTAGGTGACTTTTCTTTTGACCCATAGGTTAACGATTATCCTCTAAGGTAGAATCATTTTCCATTCTTTTTCTTTTAGATAACCAAGAACGTAGTTTTTTTAGAGAATTTTTAGTTTATTTTAAAAACTTTCTATTGAAACTATTTTGATCTTTTTTCAATCAATCTGTTCTGCGATTGGAAACAATGTGGGAGTTCCCACAATTTCAAGGTCTAACCCTAAAATCAAAACGGCAGAAGCCACTACAATTTTTTAACAACAAGCTTCAATTGGAAACAACATGGGAGTTCCCGCAATTTCAAGATCTAACCCTAAAATCAAAACGGTAGAAGCCACTACAATTTTTTAACAACAAGCTTCAATTGGAAACAACGTGGGAGTTCCCACAATTTCAAGGTCTAACCTTAAAATCAAAACGGTAGAAGCCACTACAATTTTTTAACAACAAGCTTCAATTAGAAACAACGTGGGAGTTCCTAATTAATTTGATATAAAAAATATTCAGATTTATTTGATTATTATTATAATAACACCCCAACTTTAAAAATGAGTTCTGTTCACTTTTTAAAATGTAGGAACGATTACTTTATTTTCATTGAAAAGTCTTTTATGTTCTCCACGAAACCCTAATACTAAAACAGCTTAAAAGATTGGAAATTTTCCATCTTCTACTCATCCTATAAAATTGGGTACCTAAATGTTTATCACAAAGTGTTGTTTCACGTAAGTTCAATAGAAAGAAGTAATTGAAGCGTAGGAACTTACAGAAACGCTCTTTCAAACTCAGTGTCTCGCCAACTACCTCTTGAACTCAATAAAAACGCTTCTCCTAGCGAAGTATTCAGGGATTTTCTGAGTCACTCTAAAAACTTAGCAAAACGTTTCCTATCACAACCTTACCCATAAGTTAATAGGATTTTAGAATGAGAAGGCTCAAAAAGGCACAAGTGTTCCGACAAGAATGAGTCTTTTTACTTGCAAAAAGTATGTTTTTCTGATAGAGAAAAATTTTCCGAACCTTACCACCCCATCCAAAAATAGGGAAAACTCAGCACAACGCTCTTTATGAATCGCGTTGTGGGATGGGAACTAAGTTTTACAGAGGATTTGTCGTAATTCCGACAGATTTATATTGAGATCAAATACTTGTGGGGTTGGTTATGGTTTCCTATGGGGCGCGTTCTAAATTGTAACTAAAGCATTACGTTTTTTGTATGCAATTTATTGACTCGAACTGAAATCACTGCGCCCGCCAACATTGCATTCGCCCCAATTTTTTTACACTGAATTCACAAGATTGAAGTGTAAACTATTTGGATTGGGTATTTTATTATGGTTCTGAGTAAACTGGGTTTGATATAAAATTTTCATTTTATGAAACCTGATTTTTACGCAAAAAATAAAATGGGGAGACTTATACAAATCTAAATATTACAGTGAAACTTTAAAAATCTGAAACTTAAATTTAAAATCTAAATTCAATTCCAAAATTAAGATAGGGAATTTTATTCTTTTCAGTTCTTAAAGATTGCAAACCGTTTAGATAAATATATTGAGTTTCCGGATTGGCCCCAGGCACAAAGGGAAAAATTGGAACAAACGTATCCGCGCTGACCGCAATCCTACTTCCAGTAATATTCACAAGTTCCAAGTAAGCAGTCATTCTTCCCCAACTAGTAGGAATAAAACGATCAAATCTTAAATCAAACTGATGATAGTGAGGAAGCCTAGCGGAACGAAGCATGTCCGAATACACCGGTTGATAGATGGAAAAAAGGGAGGAACTAGAGTTCGAACTTGAAGAAGGCGGAGGTGGGGCGGCCGAAGGAAGTAGCTGAGAATTAAACTGTTCAGAAGTGATACTTTTAGATCCTACCACTGGAGTATATGCATAATTTGTTAAATAGGTACCCCTCAAACCAATTTGTGCCTTCTCTCCAAATTTCCAACCGATCACCATGTTGAACATATGAGTTCTATCAAAGTCGTATAACTCTTCTTTAGAATTTTTGAATAGAACATCATAACTGCCGTCTCTATAAAAGTTCGCGTAGTAATAATCCGTATTTTCTTGATGAATCAAATCTTTTGCCGAACTTTCTGCAAGCCAGGAAGAATATTCCTGTTTGGTAAGTTCAGGCAAGTTTCGATTTCTTTTTGTAATCGATTTTGTATAAGAAATCCATCCATACAAACCAGACTCAGCCGAAGCTTCCTTTTTAATAAAAACTTCCACCCCGCGAGAATAACCAGTCATAGAATTAGAATAATTTAAATTAGAACGTCTAACTAAAGAAAGATCGGCGTTAGGATCTAAACTTTCCCGCATCAGATCCCTGTTTCTTGAAAAAGGATCCATTGCATAAGGGTCCGCAATGGAAAGATTAGAAAACGTATTCTGGTATCCTTCTATTTTAATATTCCAAAAATTACCTATTTTCTGATCCCATCCAATTTCGGCGTGCTCGGATTCTTCCATTTTTAGATTCGGATTTCCAGTTCTGGCGGAATATCTACTCACATCCGAGGGAGCCTGAAAGTGTTTACCATATCCCGCAAAAATTCTAGATTGTGTATAAGCAATTTCCTTACTGATTCCAATTCGAGGAGCCGTTTTTCATTCTCTTGATTTATCGTAGTATTCCCTTCTTACACCTAGATTTAAATTGAAATCGTAAAACTTAAATCTATTTTCAAAAAAAGTACCAATCTGTCTAGTTCTAACGGAATCCCCTTCTAAAACTGATTTTACATCCGAAGAATTGAGTAACTGTTGATGGATAAAATTATACGTAGGATCCAGATCTATCTGAGAAACCTTCCCTTTGTAACCAGTGTCTACTTCTCTATACTGACCACCGAAAACAATCTTCCAATTTCGTTTTAATAATTCAACTTCGGAGACGTTCTCTATCTGTCTTAAATCGTTAAAATATTCGTTTTGAATCGTCTGAACCCTTTTATACAAAGAAGGTGGATAACCTATTTTAGTGATGTCGAGAACCAACATATCTAAACCATTTTCAGTGACTTCGTTAAAATAGTTTCTGGAAACGTTGAATGTATTTGTAATGGAACTTTTAGGTTTCCAGATATGCTGAATTCCGTCGGTTCTAAAAATACGATCTAATCTGGCAGCATCTGCGTCAGAAGGAGGATTGGCAAACGATTGAGCCGTTTCCTTAGGATTGTACTGACTGAGTTCTTTAAACGGATAACGTTTATCCTTTGCACCAAAAGTCTGAAACGATAAGGAATGATTTTCGCTAATATCCCAACCGATTCTCGCTTGATAATCATTATAATCCGCCAAAAAGGTTTCCGCAGGAATCAAATTAGGAACCCTTCCAAAAACGATGTTTGGATAATACTTTTTACCAGATACGGAAACATTTAAATCTTTTGTAATATTACGATATGTGTATACATCGGTTAAAAAAGCATTCAAATGAGCTACTGATAAATTTGAATCCCTTTTTTGAAATCCTTCTATATTGATGATTCCTCCAGTAGCAAACCCATATCTCGCAGAATAAGAACCGGAATACAACTCCAAGGAGCGAATCGCGTTGTTGTTAATTACAGAAGTGAGTCCATCTGCGTGAAACGGATAACTCATAGGTAAACCATTAAAATAAAACTGATTTGCACGAGCCCCAGCTCCACGCATCACTAAAAAACCTTTTTCGCCGTTTGGTTTATCTGGCTTATCTGGATTTGTAGCCTGAGCAAAAGTTTGAATTGCAGATTGAAAACTAGCTCCTGTATACATCTGATACATAGGAGAAATTCCCGGCATGGATTGAACCGCCTTGAGTGCATCTCCAAAACCTCCAGGCATACGAATTGCATCTTCCTGACTCAAAACGTAATTGGGAGGAGCTTCCGGTCTTTTCCCTACGACGTTAATCCCGTTGGTTACCTTTTTTGTTTTTTGTACGAACTCAAGATTTTTCTCATCGGAATCGACGGTTACAAATTTGTGTTCCATCTCCCCACTTTTAAAGGTAAGAATCACGTCGTAGACGCCTTGTTCTTTTAAGTCAATAGTGAGTTCCGACGACTGATCCGACAAAGAAAACACTTTAGAATAACCATTTCCTCGAACCCAAATTTGCGTCGGAGGATCGGATTTCGAGTTGGCGAATATTTTCAGACGAAGAGAAGCCTTTGCCCAAAGAGTTCCCGCAGATGTAAGAGACAGAAGAACGGGGAAAACTAAGAAAAATTTTCGTTGGAGACTTTTTTGATTTAAAGAAGAGAAAAAAGGCTGAGCATTAAATGCAAACATAGTCGTTTGGACCGAGAATGCTACATTCGCCCTCCATCAATGTGTCGTTTTTGAAAGTCAAATTACAATATGAAAACTTTAAAATCCTTCCTGAGGAAGAGGAACTTAAACGCTTTAAACGAAACTTAAAAAAATCTAAACGTATAAAGAACAGAAAATTCAAACATGCTTTTTTCCGAATATTAGAATGATATGGAACATCATCCAAGACGGTTAATATTCGATTAACAGTAATTTAACGTGAGTCCGGCGTAAGAAATTCACGATTTTGAAAGTTGGAATCTGAACTCTATAGATCGATTCTTTAAATGTGGGAACTACCACAAAACTTAGATTTGTCTGTAAAATAATGTGGGAACTCTCACAAATCACGATTTTAAAAACAAATTCTTAAATTGTAGGGACTTCATACTTTTAGAAAATTTCTTCTCCACGAACTTACGTTAATTTAGAGTTTGTCCCAAAACCTCAAAAAATTTTACGCGATAACCCTTTAGAAATTTTTAATAAAATGCAGTAGTTCCTACAAATTAAGTCGCATTTTGTGAACTCTCAAGCAATTCTAATATCATCAAATTTTCGTAGTAGTTCCCACATTGGACGGTTTTGGGACAAGCTTCTTAACTCAAATAATCTATGACCTTCTAGGAAGGAATATGGGTTCTGAATTCACGGTCTTTCAACTCATCGATAAAAACGCCTGTCCCTAATTTCTTGATGTGTACTTTTAACGATATAAAATCCGAATCTCAAAAGAATCAGGGAGGATTCAGAGGCAACTCAACCGTAACATAAAACCAATCGATCTTGGACCAATCCTTGCGTTCACCGAATGCACCGTCTGCGCCCATATCTATTGAATAGTAAAATTCACCACCCTTGAAAGAACCGTAACGAGATCCTTCTTCATTGGGAACCGTTTCCCAAATACAACAAATATGCCGAAGAGGTTGCATTCCGAAAGCGTGAATTAAATATTTTTCCACACTGGAAGCAAACGTCCCCTTTACCTGATATCGCGCCTGAAGAACCGATATCTGAGCGTCTTTTTCTTTTTTGCATTCGATAAATTCAAGATGTTTCGGTTTCTTATGAATCCGTTCCAGAAAATCACCGCAGGAAGGTTTTACGGAATATTCTATACGCATTGACATCGTACAAAATAAAACTATAAAAAACACTATCGATTGTTTCATTTGAATCTTCAAATTCCCGACTGTCAGCATTCTTGCAATTCTTCTAAAGTGTCATAGTGAAAAACGGAACAACAAAAAGTAAAACAAATCGTTTCATTTGAACTTTAAAATATTTGAATATAAAAAAATTCATGCCCTTCTTGTAAAGCGGCATGAATTTTCCAACGTTTTTGAAATTAAAAAATTAAACTTACTTTTTTAACTCAGGCGCAAGCTCCGCCAACGGAACCTTATCCTTTGGAAGAGATGCATAATCCTTAAACTCGTATCCGTTAGGATAGTGTTCATGGTCATCCGGACTGTAAAAGTGAATATAGTCCTTACGATAACCCCAAGTAAAAACGGACTTTTCCGGATCCTGTCCTACTACTAAACAACGAGGATTCATCCATCCTTCTACTTTTTCAGTTTTTACACGTACAAAAGGTTTTGGATTTGCTTGGTGATTTCTATAATCATAAACCCTTACTATAGAACCGGGCGCTATTCTTTCTTTTACTACAGAAGTCGCATCGGCATCCGCAAAAATAGGAACCGTAGGTTCCAAAGAAGCATTGAGTAAGGAAGGATCACAATTTTTATGATTTGTAACCTGCGCCAATTTGGAACATGCTCCTAAAAGAAGAGCGATTCCAATTGATAGAACAACGAGTGTAATATTTCTTTTCATTCTTCTTCCTCTTATTGGTGATGGTGTAGAGCCTGATCTAATCTAGGATCTCCGACAGGAATCAAAGGGGCGGATTCATATCTTTTTAAAACCACAAACCCAAACAATCCGATAAATCCGATTACAGTACCAAAGGTCAAAACCAATCCGGAAAAATGAAAGTTTTCAAAGTTTGCCGGAAACACCAACCAATAAATTTCAATGATTTGCGTAAATACAATCCAAAGCGCAATTTTTACGAGAACGTTTATATCTCTTTTATTGGGTCGATTGAGAAGTAATAAAAACGGAAATACAAATTTAATAAACGGAAGAGAATAAGAAATCACTTCCCAACCACCGGTTAATCTTTGTTCGTAAAAGAAGGTTTCTTCTGGAATGTTCGCATACCAGATCAACATAAACTGGGAAAATCCAACATAAGCCCAGAAAGTGCAAAACCCAAGCATAAACTTTCCTATATCATGGATATGATTTTCATTTACCAGATTTCCAAGATAACCTTTCTTTTTTAGAAAGTAGATCATGATCACAAGAGTAGAAAGTCCAGTCTGATACGCTCCCGCGAAACAATACACTCCGAACATAGTAGAAAACCAGTGAGGAGTCAAAGACATGATCAAATCAAAAGAAGCGAGTGAAAAAGAAAGCGCAAAGAATACGATAAATCCTCCCGCCAAACGAGCGTTAAACTGTGTATGAGAAACGTCCTTGTCTTGATCCTGTTTTGTGGAACGTCTGTAAAAAAACCAACCAAACGTGGACCAAGCCGCTCCGAAAAGAATCATTCTGGCCACAAAAAACGGAACATTCAAAAGAGGTTTTTTATGCTGAAGTAAATGATCATGTGCAACTACTTCTGAATGACTCCATTCATAAAGATCATGAATTCCAACAACAGTGATCAATAATAACACCCCGACCACCGGCAAAAACAATCCGTATCCTTCTGCGATTCTACGAACTGTAACGGCCCAATGTGCTCCAGTGATATGACTGAGCGCGGTAAAAAAAACTCCCGCAAGCGAAATTCCAGTGATAAAGAAAGTTCCGATTAAAAATGCGGACCAAGCCGGATTGGAATGCCCACCTTCATGTCTAGGCGGAGTGTGAGATAAGGTAAAATACCCAATGAGTAAACTCAAAACTCCAATCCCGATCATCCCAAAAAGGGCACTTCGAGTTTTAGAGTCGAGTTTGAAGTTAATCAGATTTTGTTCGACTTTGACTTCCATGATTCTTAATTCCTAACCACGTCTTTTTTAGTTCTGTTTTCGTATTCTTGGAGTTTTCTCACGTAGAGAACGATCTTCCAACGGTCTTCGGGAGAAACCTGAGAAGCATAACTTTTCATTCTTCCCCATCCAGCTGTGACTACGTGATAAATTTGTCCGTCAGAATATCCTTGGATTTTAGGAGAAATCACGGCAGGAACCGGAAATCCGATTCTGGGTGCAGGGCCTACGATGGTTCCATTTCCTGCTCCTCTTACACCGTGGCAAGGAGAACAATACGTCTGATACTTAGCCTCTCCTCTTTGAAGATTTGCTAAATCATCTTTAAAAGGATTTCCAAGTCCTTTATTAGGTAATTGTGATACATCCAATCCTAAATATTCGTATGGATAATACCCAACCGGTACCGCTCCTTTGGGAGGAATCCTAGAAGCGGCTCCGTCGTGTGCAATCGGATCCGCTTCCTGTGCTTCTCTTGCGGGAGAATCAGCCATGTCGGGAAAATATTCCAGAGGAGGAGTTTTGGACTCGCAATTCCAAAAAAGAACAGCGACCAAAAGGAAAATTAGAGATTTGTAATATTTCATTCTTGTCCCCGCTCCTATTTTACAACCTCGACGTATTTTGCGCCGAGTCCTTTGATAAAATTCAACACTTCGTCTTCTTTATATCCTTTGGAAGAAGAAGGAATCCAAAGTGCAAATTTATCCGTAGTAATATCCGGATGTAAAACTTTACGGTTTAATTTTGGAAGTTTGGTCAAAAAAAACATCGCAGCAGCAGTTCCCACGCCTGCCATAAATACGGTGAATTCAAACGTAATAGGAATATAAGCAAACCATGCGTTTAAATTCTTTCCAGAAATATTCAAAGACCAATCGTATTTATGAGTCAAATACTGCATTGAAAATCCTACAGTACACCCAAAAAGTCCCATAAAAAAAGTTACCCAAGGAAGTCCGGAACGAGGAAGTCCCATCGCGTCGTCCAATCCGTGAACTGGATACGGAGTAAAACAATCAAAGTCCGTATAATTTTTTTCTTTTGTTTTAGCCGCAGCCGAAATGATTTCTGCCGGAGTATCAAAAAGTCCGAATACTCCAGAACTTGTCTCTTCGAACTTGTGAAATTGTTCTTTATGTGGTTTATACATCAGTGATGTCCTCCGTCTTTGTGAGGCATAACGGTTTTAACTTCTGCTACCGCGATAACAGGCATGATTCTACAGAATAATAGGAACAACGTGAAGAAAATTCCAAACGTTCCTATGAGCATCATAAAGTCATATACGGTCGGGATATACATATCCCAGCTGGAAGGAAGGAAGTCTGCGTGAGTCGTCATTACGATCACATATCTTTCAAACCACATTCCTATGTTTACTACAATGGAAATGATAAACATGACCGGAATGTTGGTTCTGAGTTTTTTCCACCAGAACACCTGTGGAGAAAACACGTTACAACTGAACATGATAAAGTAAGCCCAACCATATGGACCAAAAGCTCTGTTTACAAAAGTAAAACCTTCATACTCATTTCCGGAATACCAGGCCATAAAAAACTCAGTGGAGTAAGCAAGACCCACGATCAAACCGGTTACCATAATCACCTTGTTCATATTTTCCAAGTGTTTCATGGTGATATAATCTTTTAGATTAAAAACTTCTCTTGCGATTACCATCAGAGTCACAACCATTGCGAACCCGGAGAAAATAGCCCCTGCAACAAAGTAAGGAGGGAAAATCGTTGTATGCCACCCCGGTAGAATGGAAACAGCAAAGTCGAAGGATACGATCGTATGTACAGAAAGCACGAGCGGCGTGGAAAGTGCAGCCAGTATCATTGCTACGGTTTCCAAGTGAGACCAAGCCTTGTTGGAACCAACCCACCCAAGTGCGAGCACGTCGTAAAGTTTACGTTTGAATTCTCCTTTAGAACGATCTCTTACTGCTGCAATATCTGGAATCAAACCGATATACCAGAAAACGAGAGAAATTGTTAAGTAAGTAGAAACCGCAAACGTATCCCAAATCAGAGGAGAACGGAAATTCACCCAAAGTGGGCCTCTTTCGTTTGGATACGGAAATAACCAATAACCTACCCAAGGTCTTCCAATATGGATAATCAGGTTAGAGGCTGCGGTTAACACCGCGAAGATGGTCATCGCTTCTGCAGCACGGTTGATCCCGGTTCTCCATTCTTGGCGAAACAGATATAGAACGGCAGAAATCAGAGTTCCTGCGTGACCAATACCGATCCAGAATACGAAATTTACGATGAAAAATCCCCAGGCCACCGGGTTGTTGATCCCTAGGATATATAGACCTTCCCAAGTTAAGTATCCTATGATACCTAAGTCCACTACTGTTATAGTAAGAACTAAAAGAAAAGCCTTCCACCAAAGAGAGGTAGGAAACGCTTCTACTGGTCTTAGGATATCCTCGGTAACGTCTCGAACCGATTTACCACCGGTTACGAGAGGCTGGATATCCAGGGCTTCTTTGACTGCGTTGGACATTGACATAGCTTTTTACGTTACTCCATTAAATTGAGTTTCTAACTCGGGTCAGGTAAGCAACCTGAGGTCCGACGTTCAGATATTCGAGCACTCGAAACGATCTAGGATCCGAAGAAAGTTTAGAAACTTCAGCGTCTTTATCGTTCGTATTTCCGAAGCTGATTGCATCCGCTGCACAACTTTGTTGACACGCGGTTTTAACCTCTCCGTCCTTCAAGACACGACCTTCGTTTTTCGCAGCGATTTTAGCCGCAGCGATTCTATGAGAACAGAAATTACATTTTTCCATTACCCCACGACCACGAACCGCAACTTCCGGATTGAGTCCTAAATAACGAGGAGCCTTCGACTCCTTCGCTTGATTGTTCTTCCAACCAAAATCGTTGTACCAGTGTTGCATCCAGTTAAAACGTCTGACCTTGTAAGGACAGTTGTTTGAACAATAACGAGTTCCTACACAACGGTTATAAACCATGTCGTTGATTCCTTCGGAACTATGAACGGTAGCAAGAACCGGGCAAACGGTTTCACAAGGGGCATTGTCACACTGTTGGCAAAGCATAGGTTGATGAGCCACTTGTAGAGTTTCTGGCTGATCCGGATCACCTATGTAATAACGATCGATTCGGAGCCAGTGCATTTCACGTCCTACACGAACCTCATCTCTTCCAACTACGGGAACGTTATTCTCTACTTGGCAAGCAATTACACAAGAACCACAACCAGTGCAAGAAGTAAGATCAATGCTCATTCCCCATTTGTAACCTGGATAAGGATAAGTAGGATTGGCACCGACCGCATCTACAAGTTTACCATTTTTTAAAATTTTAGGAATTTCAGATGGAGCCTTACCGGAAGCAGGATCTTTACGATATTCTTCGATGGTAGTAGATTGAACAATTGGACGATCCGGATAACTAAAACCAGGAGACAACATATGATGATGTTGTGTAGTCGCCAGCTTGTATTTTTTACCCGTTTTTTCGAGAGAAGTTACAGAAATTCCGGAATAAACTCCGTTTTCGGAAAGTATGTATGCATTCTTACCGACTCCAGTTCCTACAGCACCCGCCGCAGTTCTACCATAACCTACTGCAATCGCAATTGCATCTTTATGCATTCCCGGTTGGATCTGCGCCGGAAGTTCAATCGTCTGTTTTGCGGTTTTTAGAACCAAAACATCGTTAGACGAAATTCCTTTTTCTTTTGCCAAAGCAGGTGAAAGTAAAATACAATTATCCCATGTCAGTTTGGTAACAGGATCTGGAAGTTCTTGTAGGTGCGCGTTGTTCGCAGCTTTTCCGTCTCCGATTGCAATGGTTTCAAACAAGGAAAGTTTTAAACCGGTAGAAGAAGATTCAATTTTCTTAATGGAAGAACGATTGAAATTTCTGGAAGGACCAGCAACTTTTTTACGCTCAGAAGCAGTTACGGTTGTACCTGTTCTTAAGAGGTCTTCCCAATTTCTTTTGGAACCTAATTTTTTAATCCAGGAATTTTTTACGTATTCGTAAAAACTGGCTTCTCCTCCGAGAGAACCTCCCGCAAACGCAATCAAACTATCCTCAAAAGATCGAGAATTAAAAAGTGGACGAATTGCAGGTTGTTGGATCGAGAAGATTCCCTTTGTCACTTCGGCATCTCCCCAGGATTCGAGGAAGTGTGTGGTCGTA
This sequence comes from Leptospira interrogans, assembly GCF_900156205.1. GTDB lineage: Bacteria > Spirochaetota > Leptospiria > Leptospirales > Leptospiraceae > Leptospira > Leptospira interrogans. The sequence goes on along the minus strand of NZ_FTNA01000048.1, from coordinate 5,592 downwards.
GCAAGAACGTTAGACGAAAGAGCAGTCTCATCGGCACGATCACTCAAGCTGACAACAAGAGCCGCTTGATGAAGTAGATTTTTCCATTCTTCTCCAACTTGATAAACCAGGTTTACGTCGTTTACAAATAAAACCCCGACCTTACCCTGCTTTAATTCTGCTGCGAGAGACTTTAAGTTTCCGGAAGAATCCGCCAGACCTTCTTTCTTTGGATTAGAATGATCTACGGTTTTACCGTCGTTTTCTAATACGCTATTGAGTAAATTTACAAGAATTTGAAGATCTACAGCGTCTTTCGTAGTAGCGGCAAGGCTTCCCGCAACCACCAAAGATCTTCCTTTGTTAGACCAAAGAGCCTTTGCGGTTTTACGGATGTTTTCTTCGCTAACACCTAACTCGGAAACAAGAGCAGAAAGGGTAGCTCCGTTTAACGCGTCTTTTGTGTTCGCTCCGAGTTCTCCAAGAGCCGCCGCAATCGCAAGTGCAAGTTTGGTTTGATCCCCTGGACGAATTGCAAGACGAAGATCCGCGTTAGAACCGGTCATCGTAGGAACAGATTCGGCTGCGATAAAAAGATTTACGTCGGCAAGATTATTTTGCTTAAGAGAACCATTCGGGCGTAAATTTCTACGTTTTGAAAAATCTTTTTGATGTTCTTCTCCCGACAACCAATTGCCCATAAAATCACAATCGATAGAGAGAATTACATTCGCCAGATCGAAATGATAATTGGGAACGATTGCCTTTCCATAAGAAGCGGCCTGTCCTTTAGAAACCACTTCTTCTGCAGAAGTAAGAGAGATCTCGTAGTGTTTTCCTCCGCCTACGGTTCTAAGAAAGTCTCCTATGATGGACTGAGTAGAAGGTGAATCGAGTAGTTTTGTTACTACAACCGTTTTACCTTTGTTAGCTGCCAATGCAGATTTTACTTTTGCATCTACAGTTGCCCAATCGGATTTAACTTCGATTCCACCTTCAATAGTTGCAGGATTTTGAGCTCTATCAGGATCATAAAGATCAAAGATAGAAGCTTGTCCAGCAGCGCTTAGTGCGCCTTGAGAAACTGGGTGATCCGGATTTCCTTCTAACTTGAGAGGACGACCGTCTCTTGCTTTTATAAGTACTCCAGTTCCGGCAACAACGGATGTGTAATAATAAGAATGCCCGTGTTTTACAAAGTCGTATTGAGAATTTTCATCCGTCTTATTGAGATCCACATAGGGAACAATTTTCTCGACCGGCTTACGGATACAATTTAAGGAAGTCATAGCGACTCCCGCGCCCATCAGTTTGAGAAAGGATTTACGGTCGAATTCTCCGGATTTAATTCTCGCGATCAAAGGATCGGGAGAAGTAAAGAACTCGGATTTTTGCATCTCTTTGACTTCTTCGTCTTTGTCTTTCAGATCGTAAGACAGCCAGTGAGCCTTTTTTTCTTTTTGGAAATTTTTTTGATCCATATTTTAGTATTACTCCCGGTTATCTGTGACAGGTAGAACAATCTGTAGGTGCATTGTTCTCTCTATGACAATCCACGCAGTATCCCATATTGAGGGACGCCACTTGTTTTACTTTCACCATCTCTGCTACGTTTCCGTGACACTGAGAACAATCCACTCCTCTCGATATGTGTCGAGAATGATTAAACTGAACGTGGTCAGGCATATCGTGAACCTTAATCCATTCGATCGGCTTATTATCGTTATACGATTGAGTAAGTTTTTTGATCAGAGGTTTAGAGGTTGCTACGAGAGAATGGCAGTTCATGCAAGTGGAAGTAGATGGGACTGTGGCGTGTGCTGAGGTTTCTACTCCGGTATGACAGTATTTACAATCTATCTTATTATCTCCGGCATGTATCTTGTGATTAAAGGGTATAGGCTGATCGGGCGCATACCCAACATACTTGGAGGGAGAGAAAATCAGATACGCAACGGCCGCGACTGTGATGAGCGTTACCGAAAGTTTCAGTGCTCTGTTATTCATTCGTATGAAGTCCCTACAATTTGGTATTGGAAACAGGATTTTTGGTTATGTGAAAAATTGCAAGTAAACGAAAAAGAAAGGCTTTTTCTGTTCCATTTATTTTTGAAGTCTATTTGAGAATTAATATCAATTAGAAAAGTTTCATAAACCGCAAATTAATTTTTAAAATTTTGAAAAAAATTTCAGACTTAGAAGTTTAAAAGTGCTCTCAAGTCTGCAATGTTTTTAGAAATTGAATTTTAGAAAAAGTAAGTATCGATTCAAAGACGATTGGTTCTGTCGTATTTAAGTGTGGGAACTACCACAAAACTTAGGTTCGTCTATAATGATGTGGGAGCTACTGCAAATCACGATTTTACGAACAAATTCTAAAATTGTAGGAACTCATACTTTTAGAAAATTTTTTCAACCACCGAATTCACATCATTTAAAACTCAGTAAAAGATCACTTTGGCTTTCCCAAATTTTTTTACAGCGTATCCCAACACTTACTCTACTTTGAATGCGGAAAATTTTAAACTGAAGATCGCAAGTTATGACACACTAACACTTTATCTTACGAAAAGAGAAGAAATCAAAGACGAAAACGGATTTTCAAGTAGAAGGATCCCAAGATCCGATTTAGACTTTCAGAAAATCCGAGAACATCTACTTCAGATCGATGCGGATATTTTAGCGATCCAGAATTTAAGAAACGAAGCCGAGGCTTTGAATATTCTTTCCGAAGACTATTCCTGTTTTGTAAACAAACGGTCCACTCAAAGTCATCGAGAAATCGGAATCTGTTGGAAGAAAAATAAATTCTCAATCAGTAATATTCAAATTCATAAAGCCGATATCCCCCTTTTTTTTAAAGCTCAGTATAATCAAGAGAGATTCGTAGAACTACAAATTCCAATTGGAAAAAGTTATTATTCTTTTTGGAGTGTCTATCTGTACAAAGATAAGGAAAGACGAATCGATCAGCTTTATCTGTTAAATAATCTTCTTCGAAAGAATAAAAATTTTTTTGTTCTTGGAAATTTTAACGATCCACTTTATAGCGCACACTTTCCTGGAAAACTCTTTCAGAAGGACTTTCAATTTTTAACACAGGACTTTACGTAAAACAAAGATGTTTAAAAAATAAAATCCTCACTTCTCTAATTTTAACAGATTTAGATCTGAAACAAAAGTTAACACCGGTTTCTTTTTCTCAAAATGGAGGATCTTTATTAGAAGCAAAAGAACTTTTAGAATCTTGTCCGGTCTCCTTAGATGTCGAATTACAGGAGAATTTGCTTTAAAGAAATTGAATATATTTTAAATTACAACTCAAGAGATAAATAGTTCCTATTATATCTAAAGTTTCTAAATTTATTCAAATCAAAAGCTTTAGAAACTCATAAAATAGGTTTATCAATTCTTCCTATTTAGAATTCGATACCGCTCCTTCAGAAGAAAGAGTTTTCTCAAAAATCTTTTAGAGATGTTTCGTTTTCAATATCGAAACTTAATTCTCAACCTAGAATCTATCGATTTTAAAAGTATCAGATCGGAAATATATCTAAATCTACTTTTATATTGGGATTGTCGAAAAATTTCCTAGTTCAGATTAACAAAACTGTTTCAATCGACTGTTTCCATGAAATAGAAATCAATGGAAAATTATTTTTTCAACAATCCTAATTTTTTTCGTCTAATTTTTGATTCGACCTTACTCTTTTACTACTTTCTAGCCTTTACTGCAATCGCAATCGCGCTTAAGTATATTCAAAATACTGCACACATACATTATAATAAAATGATTCTATATATTGTATTTTTTAAAAGTTATTTTTCTTTTATTTTTTCGCTACAACAAATGGACAGATTATCTATATAGAGCTACCCAATTGGAAATTTCTACGTTTTATAAAGAATTGCTACCCAAAACTACATAGTAAAGCACCCAGTAGCCCTGTGTTTCGAATACGAATTCAGCGTAAGAAAATAGGAACAGCATCGCGCTTTCCATTCCAGTCAATAAATTGTATAGAAGAAACGTTCCACTGAGTTCTTTGCATCAATTCCTTTCGCGTTATATCAAATTCACATTAAATAACTTAACGTAAATTCGACAAAAAAATCCATGATTTATTTTTTTGAAAAAAGTTAGAATCTGAACTTTTCAGATCTATTTCTAAAATGTGAGAACTACTACAAAAATTTAATGACATTAGAACTCATCTAAATTTCGCAAATTGCCAAATGTGACAGTTTTTGTAGAAATTACTGCATTTGATTAAATATTTCTAATGAATGATCTTCTCCGAAAGAATATTTTTTTTGAGGTTTTGAAATAAACTCTTTGTAAGAAAAATCAAGCTGCAAGAAACCATCCCAGTCTTGGAGGAGCCCCTACTTACTACTCGGACGCATGAATAAAATATTTGGGTTAGATTGTTTTAAAAATTTGAATATTTTGGTCCTGCTTTAAAATGCCGTAACCCCGAATTTGCGGTATTTTTTAAGTACCGCTATCTTTTTCGTAAATTCGGCTGTTAATAACTTGGTACTATTTTCATGCGCCCAGGTAGTAAGAACTATAAAATAAATTCCTCAGTATTTTGCGCTGAAACAGTGCTTTATTTATAATCTTCAATTTTATAGGAATTAGTAAAAATTTTTGGATTTTTGCTTAGTCATCTACTTAATCGATTTATACTATATTCTAGATTTATAAAATTATGATATATCTGATAGAAAAATACGTAAAAAATTAGAATTTAGATATAATTCATATATAGACTTAAAATAAACCGATTATCATCCGCTTTTATTAAAATATTTTGATTCATGAAAAATCATGTTTTGTTGAGAAAAAAAGAAAGATAAAAGTGATAAAAAAATTTTAACAATTCGAACTAGTTTCTTTTTTTACTCAAAACCAAATCTCCAATTTGAATTTGGAATAGGACTTTGAAATAAAAATTTAACATACTCATTTTATAGAAATCGGTAAATCGATTTATCTATTTGTAGAAGAATCGACTCAGATCAGAATCACTAATAGAATTATATTTATTTAATATATTAAATTGTGTGTTAATTTAGAAAATTTTCTATAAAATCGATTTTTAATATTTCTGATAATTCTAGAACGGAGATTATTCAAGGAAAGTTAAATTTAAATTTTATAAAAGTTCTTTAAAAAAGATAGGAGTTTAAAAGATGCGCAATTGGAAGAAAGTGTCCATGATAGTTCTGTTAGTCTTGATTGGATTTGGCTTCGAGTATGGAATGAATCCTACTCCAGTAGATGCTTCATCAAAAATTGAATACTTGGTTATTCAAAAACCTACCGATCCACCAAAAGACCAACCAATCAAAGTAATTGTAAGCGGTGAAGGAAAGTTTTGTTACGGTCCTGATTTTAGCGGAGGTGAAAGTTACATTATAATTGAACAGTGTTGGCAAATGCACGTTATGAATGCAAGATACGACGTGTTTCAAAGAATTTCGTATAACATCAATAATACGTGGTTATGTATTACTGCTCCAGAGAAAGTAATTAAGGCAGAGAAAAACTGGGACTATGTTCACCTCAGACCTTGTACGATCAACGATCCTCTGCAGAGATGGACC
>NZ_FTNA01000049.1 GCF_900156205.1 Leptospira interrogans | reverse complement strand
AGTTCATTTTGATTCTAAAATCCTATTCAACTTGTGGGGTTGGTTATGTGAAGGCGCGCGACTCGAAGCCAGTCTAAAAAGAATATTCCAGTTTCTGAATATTTTGGCGAGAGGCACGCCCAAAATAAAGAAGCGGCCTTTGAATTTTCAAGACCGCTTTTTCAAGTCAAAGTCGACGAAAAATAGAAATCGTTACTCGCGCGAAACTATAGTTTACTTTCCAGACTTCCGTTTCACAAAATAAGAATCTGCTTCATCTGTAATCGGACGAATCGTTTCCTCGTATTTCAAAATCGATTGAACCGCCTTTTCGTAGATGCTCATAAGAAGAGCTTGAGCTGCATCACACATCTGTTCTTTTCTAAATTCTTCTACGTGAAGAGTTTCCGTAATGGAACCATCCGGATTAAACGGAAGAGAAGCAAGAAGATTGGAAATTACAATCTTATCATCTCCCGCAACGTGAGAAGGATCGTAAATTACAGGTAAAATCGTCTGATTCTTAACATGAGTGATCACATTCAAATCGGGAGTGTTTCTACAATAACCTTCCTTGATAAAAAGAGTTTTAACTCCCCTTTCACAAAGTATAATATTCAAATTTCCTTGATTAGCAATGTATTCAGCAGCGGAAAACCATTCTACCGCCTCGTTTCCAAAACCTCGTTTTAGAATTACAGGTTTTCCGGTTCTTCCCACCGCTTCTAAAAGTTCAAAATCTTGAGCGTTTCTAGTTCCGATCTGAATCATATCTGCGTGTTTAGCAACTTCTTCCGCCATCGTATGATCCATCACTTCGGTCACATAAGGAAGTCCAGTTTCTGCTTTGACCTTATCCATCATCTCAATTCCTTCCCAACCGAGACCGCGCCAATCGGTTGGACGAGTACGAGGTTTGAAAGCTCCACCTCGAAAGATGATTCTATCCAAGATATTGTATTTTTTACCAAGTTCGACGGCTTGTTTTGCGATCGTTAGAGTTTGTTCATAGGTTTGCGGAGAATCCGGTCCCACGATAAAGATATGTTTTCCGGCTCCAAATTTACGAACCAATCCATCCGGGCCTTTGACTTCTACAATTCGAGTGGCTCTATGAACCACTTCTCCATTTTTGCCTGCCGCAGTTTTTGCTATATTTTTATAGGGAATAGACACGTTCCAAATTTTTACGACCCCGGGGAGTTCTTTGACATAACCTTCTTTTTCGGAAATTTTACGCGTATCTCCTATAAAATGAATCGTGTCAGATACTGCAGCACCGCGGATAATCTCAGTTTGATTTCCACATTCTTTTGCCAGATCTTTAATTTTGTTCTCCGTATCCGGATGGCCCTTTTCCAACTCAACTATGTCCACACTTCACTCCAAAACGGGATCATCTCCCTTAAGTTTTACAACCTTTTATGATTTCGATTATCGTCAAGAACTCGTCAGAAACTATGATCTTTCCCTGGAAACTCTCCGGATTTTACTTCTTTATCATAATCCGCGATCGCTTCCTTTACGATAGAATGCAGATTGGAAAATTTCTTTAAAAACTTAGGTTGAAAGTTTATATCCAATCCAAGTAAATCGTTTAAAACCAAAACCTGTCCGTCACAATCCGAACCAGCTCCGATTCCGATTGTAGGAACACCTACTTCTTGACTTACTTTTTTTCCTAGTTCAGCGGGAATCATCTCCAGAACCATTGAGAAAACACCTGACTCAAAAAGAGAAATCGATTCTTTTAGTAGTTTAGAACTCGATTCTTCTCCTTTGCCTTGAACTCGATGACCGCCAAACACATGAACACTCTGAGGTGTCAGCCCCAAATGCCCCATCACAGGAACTCCAATTTGTTTGAGAATAGAAACCAGCTCACAGATAAATTCGGAACCACCTTCTATTTTAACCGCGTCGCAATCGCTTTCCTTCATGATTTTTCCGGCGGAGCGAATTCCTTCTTCGATAGAAGTCTGATAACTTAAAAAAGGTAGATCGGCGATCAGAAACTTATCGGGCGCACCACGACGGACCGCCTTCGTATGATAGATCATTTCTTCTAAAGTGACGGGGAGAGTACTCGTATTTCCTTGAAAAACCATTCCCAGTGAATCCCCTACAAGGATAGAATCGATTTCAGTTTCGTTTAAAATCCTAGCAAAACTAAAATCGTAACATGTAACTACGGAAATTTTTTCTTTCCCTTTCTTTTCAGGAGAAAAAATTTTATGTATGTTTTTCATATTTGCCTCCCGTAAAATGCTCGTATAATGACTGTTCGCCGATCGATTCTAAAATCTCTCTGATAAAAGGACGAGTAAAAAGGGAATGATGAGGAAGAGTTAATCCCTGAGTATTTATCTTAACTTTTTCATAAGAAAGAATGTCTATGTCGATTTCCCTTGGCCCTTTGTCTACCTTACGAATACGACCCATTTCTTTTTCAATTCTAAGAACAACTTCTAACAATTCTTCTGGATTTAAACTAGTTTCAATTTTTATAATTTGATTTAGGAATTCAGGTTGATCGATAACTTCCAAAGGAGTCGTGTTCAACGGTGTCGATTCTTTAAGAATTTCGATACCTATCGTATTTTTCAATTTACGAACTGCAATTTTTAAAAACTCAGCTCTATTTCCTAAATTGGAACCCAGAGAAAGGAAGGCTTGTTTCATTTTCTTTCTCCCGATTCGGAAAGTTTCAAACGATAATCAGCACATTCTAAATGGATTTCTTGGGTCATTTCTTTAAGTCTGGAATAAATTCTTCCTTCTGCTTTGTCTTTCCATTCGGCAGGTGAAGTGTTCGACGTAAGAATGGTGAGTTTTTCCTGTTCGTATCTTGCGTCGATCAGATCGTATAATTTGGAGTTAGACCAATCGGATTCTTTTTGAACTCCAAAATCGTCTAACACCAATACTTCGACTTCTGCAAATAGAGTTTCGATCGTCTTTTCCATTCCGTGAGTTTCAGAATCTTTTTGATACGTTTCGCGTAAAGTATTTAGAAAATCCCTATTGATCTTTGCATACTTGCAGTTTGTCTTATATCTAAAAATCAATTCGTTTAATATAATACACGCAAGTAGTGTTTTTCCAGTTCCCGGTCCGCCCCAAAGATACAATCCTTGAGAATGAATATTAGAATCCGACCATCTATGAACCAATTCGTTCGCCCAATCATGAGCGATCGTAAACGAAATTCCCACCGCCGCACTATGATCCGCTTGATCCAAGGTTCTATATCTATACTTGGGAGGAATTCCAGATTTTTTGAATATAGTTTCCAAATGTCCGAGTTCCATTCTAGCATTATGACAAACGCAAGGGACCATTTTACCGAGACTTTCGTCGTAAACTCTCCAAGGAGGTTTACCGTTACACGGACAATTTTCAGAAATGCAGTGGCAAATAGAAAGCACACCAGAACTAGTTCCGACAACATTCTCCGTTAGGAAAAACCCAACCCCGCCGCAGTGTGAACAATCGGGAGAACCTTCTTGAATAGGTGTGTATTTTTTGAGAATCATACTGGTAATTCCAATTTTTTCATCAAGACTTGTCTCAAAACCTTAAAATGTGGGAACTACTACAATTTTAAATTGAACAAAGCGGTATAAACCGCAAAGAAACGTAATCTTCCCATACGTTTTGTTAGAATTTTTTTCAATTCTAATCTTAATTTCTTTTTAGATTCTGGGACAAGCTCAAAAAGAAATTAGGAAAACCTTTTCTGAAAACAGAATCTGCTGGAAAAATCAAAGGAATGATAGAAAGTAGCGAAAGTTCTGAACTTGAGGGAGCACGAGTTCGATGTAATGGATCATTGAATAGTCTATTTTTTCAGTTACTGATTTTATAGATGATTGAAGTACCATCATAATTTTAGCACAAATCTCCTTTTAGAAGCAGAATTTTAGGTATTCTAATCATTCTTAATACAAGTACTTTTTAGTGATAACCTATTTGTTTGAGAAATGTAGGAACTCCTATTTTTAGTAGATCATTCAACGTTAAATCCAAGTTAAAAAAACTTTGAAAGTTGTAAGAGATTCTTTTAAATCCTTAGGATTGGGGTTTTATGTCCCCCTCTTTAGAATAAAGTGGAAAAAAAATTTGTTCCTAGTTTATATCCGAGGACTAAAATCCGATAGATATACAGGAGAGAAGGCACGGATGTACCTTTTCCCTAATACCATTGAAAGAGAAGTAAAGGTGTGAGCATTATGAAGGTGATGAAAAGCATATTCATTCTTCTGGCCGTGCTGGGACTCAACCTGTCTGTTTTAGCTCAGCAAAACAATCAGGGCGGTAATCAGCAAGCCAACGAATCCGTAGAAAAAATTGATGAGCTGTTAAAAGGCGAGTTGGTTCCCGAAGACGATGACAAAAACCTCACGGAAGAGCAGAAGCGTCGTAAAAAAGCAATTCAGGAACAAGAAGCTCTGTGGAAAAACCCTGATTTTAAGGGCTATGATAAAAATTTCCAAGAACTCCACCAACTCTCCAAAGCATTCGCGAACAACAAATTTAGGTTGGCATTATCCAATTACCAATCGGGCGTTAACACGATTCTTAAAATGAGAGAAGCCATAGAACAATACCGCAAAGAAGAAGCTGAAAAAAAGCGTCTCGATGAAAAGTGGTACTGGCAAAAAGTAGATCGTAAGGCGAGAGAAGACCGTGTCGTTTCTAGAGACAAACTAGTTGCCAAACAACAGGCTTTAAATTATTTCACCAAGGCGATCAATCATTTGGATGAAATCAAAAACCCAGACTTGAGAGAAAGACCGGAGTTCAAAAGACTTCTTTCCGATACTTACAGATCTTGGATCCTTACCGAATACGATTTACAAAATCTTCCTCAGTGTATCCCCATTCTCGAGCTCTATATCGAGATCGATGAAAATGAAAAGGAATATCCTGCTCATAAGTATCTAGCAAGTTGTTACGCTTTCGAAGAAAACATGATCAAAAAGAATGGTGGAGCATCCGAAGATCAGATGTTCAAATACCGTTATAAGAAAAACGTTCACCTTTTGAGAGCGACTGAACTGAAGTATGGAAAGGATTCTCCCGAATACAAACACATCGTTAATCTTGTAAACAAGGACGAAGTGATTTCGGTTAGACCTTAATCCTCTCTTTCAAACAAAATGGAAATTGAAAACCCCTCCGAAATCGGTGGGGTTTTTTTATTTTTACGAACCAAGATCCTTTTGCTCAGAAAGAATATTTAAATTTTTGCAAGTTTTACTGTGAAAATCTAGATTTGTGGTAGTTCTCACAGATTAAGTCACATTAGAAATTTTTAAATATTCGTTTTTCGTGATTCAATTCGTATGAGTTCCTACATTTTAAAGTTTTGCCCTGAAATCATGATTTGCGGTAGTTCCCACAGATTATTGATTCTAAGACTCTGATTTTAGAACAGGTTCCGAGTCACATAGGTAACTAAAAAACGAACAACGATATTAGAAGCCATACCAAAAATATCTTAGAATTCAGTATTTTAAACAAAGATAAAATATTTTTAAGATTATTATAAGAATTAGACAAATGATAACTTCTAAGTTGTTACTGATCTCTATAAAATTGAGTATTGCTAATTTTACTACTCTGACATAAAAATGGTACCGAAAGTTAAGGGGGGCAATTTTACCAAGACATAGAAGTTTTTAAAAGATTACACCTAACTCGGAATTGTTGGCTTTTTTGTGATATATCCCACATTTCAACTTTTAAATCAAGTTCGCCATAGTATTTGTTTTCATTCATCCGAGTAGTAATCATAAAACCCTGTTTCAATACAAAATATTGGGAACTCTATTGTATAGTTATCAGTAATAACAAAAAGTGATTTTTTTATTTTTACGGAAAGATTGTTTTTTATAAAACATTACTCTCGACTCTGAACTCATACTATTTTAAATTTTAGTTATAGACGAAAGTTAAGGCATAGATTATTTTTCCTTCTCAAAAGAGGTATTTATGCTCCTACCTGAAAAAATTTTAGTCATTGCTGGTGTTTTAAATTTAGCGTACGGAAGTTTTTTAGGATTTCCTTATGCGCTCGCAAGAAAAAAATCCGAGTTCCCTTCTCGTTATTTGCAAGCCGGACATATAGGGGCCCTGATGCAAGGTTCGATGTTACTTGCTCTTGTAATCGCTTTTAGATATGCGAATCTTTCCGAGACTTTAGCTCTCATCGGTGCTTCCCTTTTTGCAATTTCCTCTGTATTTTTAGCTCTCAAAGATACGATCAATTGGCTCCAAGGTGTCAAAGACGAATTCCAAGAAAATCCAATTTTAGGTAAATCGTTAGGCTCGATCGGAGTGATCACTAATTTAATAGGAATTTTTGTGATCGTCTACGGAGTATTTATCTAAATATAATTAATAATTTTATTATTTATAATTACATAATATATAAGTGCAAACCTTTATTAGAATTGTTGAAAAATTAATTCTCTATGGGTTTTCGTTATATGGAAACGGTCGATTGAAGCGTTTTGTTAATTGTTGCTATGGAATTTTTCAACAACTCTATTGCAAAAGCCTGCTTGAGCACGATACATTAAATACTCTTTATATATTTATTAGTAAAACCAAAAACTTATAAAGCAAGTGTCTAAAATTCTACGTTAAAAATGGTAAGTTTTTCTAAAAATTTATGGCCTTCTGTAAAAATTAAATTTCTGCAGAAGACCGCCGTTTTGTATGATAATCAAATTTTAAATTTTACAGAGATTCTTTGAGATAAATTTATCTGTCATCAATCGACTTAGAACTTGTCCCAAAACTTCAAAGAATTTTACGCATCATTCTTTAGAAATTTTTAATAAAACGTAGTAGTTTCCACAAATTAGATTGCATTTGGCAATTTACGAACTTTTGAGCAGCTCTAATCTCGTTAAATTTTCGTAGTAGTTCCCGGACAATTTTGGGACAAGCTCTTAGAACAAATTCTAAGTTTTTATTCTTTCTATAAAACTGATTTTTTTAAATTGAAAATCAATTCAGAAAAACACATAGCACATATAAATATTCAAAACATTCTTATATTTTAATATAAGAATGTTTTTAAATTTTGATTCCGATTGACTCGCAATCCGCCTTAGTCATAATCTTGACCAGTTCTTCAAATTTTACTTTAGGCTCCCAACCCAATTTCTTTTTTGCTTTTGCGGGATCTCCGATTAAAATGTCTACTTCCGTTGGGCGATAGAACTTTGGATTCACTTCTACAAGCAATTGTCCAGATTTTGCATCAAACCCCTTTTCGGAATCTCCATTTCCTTCCCAGCGCACTTGAATTCCTACAAATCCAAAAGACTTTTCCACAAACTCTCTTACCGTATGTGTTTCGTTAGTCGCTACTACATAATCATCCGCTTCCGGTTGTTGTAACATCATCCACATCATTTCTACATAGTCGGGCGCGTATCCCCAGTCTCTTTTTGCGTCCATGTTTCCGAGCTGAATGGGCCCGCCTTTTTTAGCGAGTAGATTAGCAACTCCGAGAGTAATCTTTCTTGTTACAAACCCTTCTCCACGTCTAGGTGATTCGTGATTGAAAAGAATTCCATTAGAAGCATGAATTCCAAACGCCTCTCTATAATTTACTACAGCCCAATAAGCGTATAACTTTGCCACAGCATAAGGTGATCTAGGATAAAACGGAGTTGTTTCGGTTTGTGGGATTGCTTGCACTTTTCCGTAAAGTTCGGACGTAGAAGCTTGATAAAATCGACTCTTTACTCCGATCTGTTTGATTGCATCTAAAATTCGAAGTGTTCCTACCGCGTCCGCTTCAGCGGTATATTCTGGAACCTCAAAAGAAACTCCTACATGTGATTGAGCCGCGAGATTGTAAATTTCGTCCGGAGAAACCTTTTCCAAAATTCGGTTTAAATTGCTCGAATCGGTTAAATCTCCATAATGTAGAACAAGGTTGGAGTTCCCACGTAGATGTTCAATTCTCGCTCGGTTGAACATACTGGATCTTCTGACAATTCCATGAACTTGATACCCCTTCTGAAGTAAAAATTCAGTTAAATAAGATCCGTCTTGTCCTGTAATCCCGGTTATGAGAGCTTTTTTCATCTTCAGACCAAAAAAACCCTAAAACCCGATCTGGCAAGAAAGTTTAAACTGGATTTTGAACCCAATCCTTTCTTCTAAATCGAACTACGAACACACTAGCCAGCACTAAAACCCAAGCCACAATCCCAGACCACAACCCAGCTGATCCCATTCCTAAATAAATTCCCATAAAGTAAGCAGAAGGTAAAAACACTAAATAAGACGCGGCCGTATATGCACGAAATACAAAATCTTGAAGTCCTGCTCCACGAAGAGCACAAGCAATTACCATATGATAAGCATCCACAACTTGAATCATTCCTAATATTAATAAAGGAGAATAAGCTTCTTCAATCAGTTCCTGATCCTTTGTATAAAAAGATAACATATCCTTTCCCCAAAAAATAAAAACAAGTCCCATACTTCCCATCACACAAGCGGCAAAAAAAGCGGACCGAAACGCTCCGTGATAAGCAAGTTTTGGCTTCCCCGCCCCCAAGGCTTGCCCAAGTATAGTCGTCGCAGCAATCCCAAAAGCGTATCCTGGTAAAAAGGAAAGACTCAAAGTACTAAAAAGCATATTAGTTACGGCTAATGCAGTTGTTCCCACAATTGTCGCAAACTCCGTAAAGATCATAAAGGAAATGTTATTTAGAAGTTCTGCAAGTGCAGGCGCCGTACTCGCCTTTAAAATTTCTCGGAAATGATCCCAACTAAACACCCAAGATATATGAGAAAAATACTTTCCTAAATCTTTTGAATAAAAATAAAAAGGAAACGCAAATAATCCCGCTCCACCCGCCAAAGAAGAAGCGATCGCCGCTCCCTTAACTCCCATAGGTTCAAAACCTAAGTTCCCATAGATCAACATCCAATTTAAAAATATATTCGTAAAACATGTTATAATCATGGACGCAAGACCTGCCGTAGTGATCCCTAATCCATCGGTAAAGGCTCTTGTAGTAAATAGTAAAAAGAAAAAAATAGTCCCTAAAAAACGAAAGTATAAATATTCACTGGAAAGTCTTCTTACGATTTCATCTTTATTGAGAAGGTTCATCAACCATTCACTGATAGTAGCCCCTCCGATCGATAAAATGCTTCCAAATACTATCACAAGATACAAAGCAGTGACTCCGATCTTTCCAATTTCAGAATCGTTTTTTTCTCCGAACCTTCTAGCTACGATTACTTGTATCCCCATCGAAAATCCCATCAGAAACGCAAGCACAGTAAAATGTGCAATTCCTCCGATTCCGATCGAAGCAATGGAATGTTTTCCAAGTCTTCCTACCATCATTGTATCGGTCACCCAAACCACAGTTTGACTAAGCATCCCAAACACAACCGGCACCGCGAGTTTTAAGATCATGGAATTTAAAAGACTCGGACGTATGTTTCTATAAAAAGTATGAGCTAAATGATGTAAGGTTCTCACGGTTCTTCCAAGATTTTTGTAAGAAGCAGAAAAACTATTCATTTTCAAAAAAACTTTTTTCTTTGTTTAAGATTTTAACTTTTTGTAGAGAATTCTCAATTTTATTTTAAGATTAGAAATGAATTTTAAAATAGGGTTGTTTAAAATTTCATATCTAACATTAGCAAAACGGCATTATCGGTTCACTTTTAATGAATCAAGAAACAAAAGAAAGTTAATTTTTCAACAACTCTAATAGAGATAAAGTATTCTTTATAAAACTCAAAGTAAGACATGCCCCGAAGAACTTCTGCATAAAATAATTATTTGGTGATACTTATCCTTATGTTAAGGGAAATTCTATAATAGTTCCTACCAATAATGTTTTATGAAAATTTTATACATTAAATCGGTGTTTGGCGATTTTACAGTTTCGTTTAATGTTGATCAGTAGACGCTCAATTATTCTGCTTAGAACGAACATAGTAAATCGTCTGCGTGAATTGATTACGAAGACTCCTGTAAGTAATAGGGATATTTGTCCGTCATTGGGTTTGGTTCGAACTTTAATTCTCTTGATATGAGATTTTGTCTCCTGTTGATCTTCCAAGTCATTTCGTAAGTCCAGTGAAAGCGAGGAACTCCCCGGTTCAAAGTTTTCACAAAAAAATCCCCTTGTTCATCCAGCCAGAGCATATAATTAAAAAGATAACACCGAGAAACCCCATGAGCAGCAGCTAACACACCTAAGGTCGCCCAAACACCGGTATGAACCCGAATACTGAATTTTTTCATTTTACCAACACCCAGATTGTATTTAATTTTACCCGCCTTATTATGAAGTCGCGTCATAGACGCAATTTGTTTCGAATATTTTCTCAGTAAAAGAGGAAGCCTATTCCGAAGAACCTTCCTTTCTTGAAGATCCAACCGATTCCAATAAACTTCCGGAACCAAAAGAGAATCGGTTCCAACAACACCTTCTATCAAAACAGATTCAATTTTTTGACCTTCATCGAATAAAAGAATATCCATACTAGGAAACGGTTCTTCTACTTATCTAAAC
>NZ_FTNA01000051.1 GCF_900156205.1 Leptospira interrogans | reverse complement strand
TTTCCATCCGGATATTTGGATCGCATATATTCAATTACTACCTTCACTGGAATTTCCATTCCATCCGGTTTCTTCGTACTGTTCTGTCCGTTAAATTCAGGTTCTGCTAAGGTCTCTAAAAACTTATCACTTCCATGTTTAATCGCATTGCCGTTCTCATCCGTATAACTGTTTTTAAATGTTCGGTCTGCAATTCGGTTGTAAACCGCCATCTCTGCTTTCACCTTTACGTCTATTTGAGCTGGTGTCAGTTTTGATTTTTTGTCGTTTGCATATTCGGTTCTAAGACTTTGTTCGTAATCATTTTTTACTTTATCAACTATATTGTTCGCTAACTTCGTATCTACCGGATCAAATGGTAATTTCTTACTTCCTCCGTCTCGCACCAACTTATCTGGTTGTAAAAATACTTCTTCTCCTCTCGTATTAAAGTATTTTGTTTTTTCTCCGCTCAAAGTGTTCGCCATAAACTCGCCTAACTGGCCTTTCCACTTGATCTTTTGTTCTATCAAACCGTCTTTTGTAATCCGGATATATTCTTTCGTTCCTTTCTCGTCGTAGTCTCTTACAAATACAGCGACTCCTTCACCTTCTCCGTTTACCTTCTTGTAAGTTTTGTCGCCCCATTTGATTTCTGCTTTCTCACCCATCTTTTTGTGGTCTTTGTAAGCTTTCTCTACTTCGGCGCCCGATAAAAACTTATCTTTCTGATCTACTATGTAGTTGTGAACTACGTAACCAATTCCTAATACATCCCCACCCACAATGTAGGTATGATTGTCCTCTACTTCTAAGTTGTAAACTTTCGTAGGTTCTGTGTTGTAATAGTAGATTCCTGTTACAGTTCCCCAACTTCCATCCGATCTTAATACCTGGTCTCTTAAACGTAGATCTTCTACTTTCACCCATTCGCTTTGTGGGGTTAGGGAATAGTTACCAGTTGCAAGGATTTTAGAGACGTTAGGAGCTAATTGATTAGGGGTTAGGGACGAGGAGTTAGGGCGAATTTCTCTACGCTCTCGCTTCGAGAAACCGCGCTCTACGCTCCAATCTGCAACGCAACATTTTAACTTTTCTGTATATTCAAAAACAATCATAGAAAGACACATGTTGCATTGCAGTATTTTCACTTCGATCGCTTTCGCTGTTGTAAGTCTATATTTCTCCTTAAAAAGAAAGTGCGAACCGTCGGTTCGCACTTTGAAAAACTTTGTCAATGTCTGGTTGTTAAATTCACCCGATAACAATGATAAAGGTTTTTCAACTAACATAGATAATTTCTATTCTTATGATACTCAGTTTAGAATGATACAGACAAAAGTCAATATTCTCATGTTTTTTCTTCTCTTTTATTAAACAAAAAACATCTAAAATCTTATATCTTTTTTACTAAAATTCTAAAGTTAATATTCAACTAAAAGTTCTTCATTCAAATGAATTCCTTTTTCGCGTAAAGTTTCATAGCTGGATTTTTTTGATAAATACAACACATCTCCCAAATAACGACCATATTTATCTTGTGTATGTGTTCTAATTAAAAGATTTGTACCAGGTTTTAATTTCTTTTTTAAAGATTCAAAAGACTCTTGCCCGCCAGGTGCATTTAGTTCCGGAGCATTGATTCCAAGCAAACGAATCTTTTGTCTGGCTGTTAAACCAAAACCCA
Organism: Leptospira interrogans; assembly: GCF_900156205.1. Classification (GTDB taxonomy): domain Bacteria; phylum Spirochaetota; class Leptospiria; order Leptospirales; family Leptospiraceae; genus Leptospira; species Leptospira interrogans. The sequence continues at coordinate 4,713 of NZ_FTNA01000051.1, read as the reverse complement.
AATCTATTTGAGCTACAAGGGTATCTCCGTCTACAACCCTTTCTAATATTCCAAGATAATGATAAAGAAAAGAATCCAAGCTTACCTTTTGAATCCTCCAAGTCTTCTTTGTAAAAGTGAGTTGAACAATTTCACCTTCCTTAAAACTTTTAGCATCCAATTCACGATAACAACGAAAACCTAAATCGATCCAAAGTTTTTTTTGTGAACTGATCTCATTCTTTACAATTTTATAATGATAATTCTCTCCATTAGGACGATTCCACTTTAAAGACTTTGAGCCACCGTAATAACCGCTCTCACGAGCATATCGTTCTAAAAGATCTCTACTCCAACCCTTGTCGCCCGCTTCTTTTTCTAGTTTTTTTCTTGTCTCTACATTCGAAATTGCTGATAAAATTCTATAATGACTCCAGCTCAAACGAAAATCTAACTTCTTTCCATGATAGGCTTGGTAAAATTTAAGAGCGTGATAAAGTGTTCTTTTTGAAAAATTTATTTTTACTACTTTATCTATTTTCTCAGTCAGAGTTTTCATTCTCTGCTTACTTTTCTCATTTAGTATATAGGAATTAAATTCACGATTTAATAAGGCGCCGATTTCTAAATGTCCTGTTAATAAAAATCGATTCCCGCCTTTATATGTATTTTCCCTAATGGATTCAAATATTGAAGCGATTTCTTGTGCTAAAGAATTTGTATCTTCGCGTTTCAAGATAGTCTTACCTTTTTAAAATAGGATGTTCTTATATCATCGGATGATTTTTAAATCTTAGACAATTATTTGTTCGATTCGAAGCGATTCAGTGGAGCTACTCAGCTTTTAGAAAATATTAAACTTTCAACCTCTTACTTTTTACGGTTCCTCTTTTTGTAAGTATTGATTCGTTTTACTTTTGAGGATTTCCCTTCTAACTCCATTTTCTTAGACTGATATACATACAACGCTTCTTTTGTGTCCGATAAATACCCGCAGATAGCCCATCTTTTAAACCAACCTAACTTTTTGTAATACGGACTCTCCTTGCGGGTTTCATATATTTTAGAGAACTGATCTAATATTTCATAGTTCCAAAATATCATCAGCTTCTCTAACTCTTCATCTTTTTCCAAAGTTGTTTCTAAGTCCAAAGCATCGCCAAGATCAACCAAAATATTCAACGCATGGTAGATGCTCAACCGATACAAACGAATGTATTCTTTACGGAGATTCTTGTCTTCAACTGATACTTGAGTTCTTACATGATATTTTAACGTCGAGATCAACAAAGATACATCCGGAAATTCATCAAGAGACCATTTCAAATTACTAATCAAAAAATACAATACTGGTGCGTCTGCTATGGTAAACGTTTCCAATAACGTTTTTGTTTCACCATTAAAATAACTACGCACTAAGTCGACATATTTGGAAATGCCATTGTAACGAACACTAGCTCGAACAAGTTCTTCTGTTAATTCTTCCAACTCATTACGAAGAATGTCTTCCAGGATTTCTTTGAATTCATATTCCTCTAATTCAGGACCCTTCAGCCTCTTCTTATACAAAGACAAAAATTCAAGCTCTGTTTCCAATCCCTCGTTTACAAATCCCATCTAATTTAAATCCTCTTTTGTATATTATATATTATTAATATATTATTAGAACCTACGGTGCACGATTTTTATTATAGTAAAACAAGTCCCGGTATAAACGAAGGTTTCATTTTTAAAATTAGTATATCATATTATTTTTATGTACTTTTCTCTTTTTTACTTTACAAAACCTACTCCCAAATTGTTTTTGCGAAACTATGAAAACGGAATATATCAAAACAAAAACTCATATCACACCGCACTTGTATTAAAGGCGCAACTAGGAATGTTGTCTAAAAAGGAAAAATCCCGTATTCCAAACTCGACTTATTCCGATTGGAAAAAACGAAATCTCTCTTTAGTCGTTGGATTTACCGAAGACGATTCCGTTTATTTTAAAGACGACGTCTACAGAAAGATTTCGGAAAGTAAAACCTTCAAAAAAACTCTTTCCGCTCTTCTTTTAGTTTTTCAGTTCTACTTCTCCTTAACGGAAAATATGCGGGGAAAAAGAAGAATCTGGAACGAGCAAAAGAAAAACATCGTTTCCATCATTACAAGGATCTCTCCTCTCATCGGAATTAAAGCAGCCTGCAAGCTCTTGAAGATTTCTACACAACGTTTCTATCGTTGGAAAAACGAGGTTCACTGTTTCACTTTTACTTTTAATCTTTGTAGAAAACTACATCCAAAACAACTCACTTCTAAAGAACAAAAGGTCATTTCTCGATATATTAAAAATCCTGAATTCACCAATTGGCCTCTCAGATCCATCTTCTATCAAATGTTAAACGACACAAAAGCTTTTATGAATTTAAGTACTTTTTACAAGTATGCTCGAGCTTTAAGACCTGATTTCAAAAGGTTTCAAAAACCTAAACAAAAAATCGGAATTCGCGCTTCCTCTCCTTTAACATTACTGCACATGGATACTACCATCTTACGCGTGCAAGACGGTTCTAAAGTTTATATCCACTTCATCATGGACAATTTCTCAAGAGCTATCCTCGGTTGGAAAGCTTCTTTAAAGTGGAATGCAAAGAATACGGTTTCAAATCTTAAAGACGTTTGTGAAAAATTCAATCTATTTCACAAACCAATCCGTCTTCTCTGCGATGATGGTTCCGAAAATCAAGGCGAAGTCAACGGTTTCTTAGACCAACCCAATCTATCCATCGAAAAACTAATCGCTCAAGTAAACATCTCTTACTCAAACAGTATGATCGAAGCTGTGAACAAGAAAATGAAATATGAATTTCTGTTTCCTAAAAATATAGTTTCATTTGAGGAAGTAATCGACACTCTTAAAATCGCTGTACCTAAATACAACTCAAGACCAAGTGGCGTTTTATTCGGTTTTTCTCCCCAACAAGTTTTAAACGGAAAAATCCCCAACAAACATCGATTTATCGAACAAATCAAAAAGGCCGCTGCAATGCGGCCTAATATCAACAAACAAGATCTATGCGATCCTTGTTCCGATACAGCTTCTATTTCAAAGAAAAAGAAATAGTAGGCTTTCAGATTCAATCACCGGTTAACTTCAAGATACTGGTGATTTTTTATTTTCAATATGAAATCAAATACAAAATCATTTTATCATTTGACTTTTTCAAGCTGCACTACGGATTTCCGGACTCCGCTTTCTACATTACGTGTGGGTTCTGCACTGCGTTACTAACAACCAGGACCTTCGCAAGTAGACTTTTGTTTGCCGATTTCTTCGTTACGAGTAATATCTTCCTCACATTCTTCGGTAGTGGAAAAGCGGGCATGAAGTGAATCTTTACTCCGATCTCCTAAATATTCATATACCAAATCCACTTCATTTACAAAACCTGAACGTAATTCAACACCGGGAATAGCAATATTCATCTCCGCACTTAAAACTTCAGAAACACTAGAATTTTCTTTTGGCAATTCTCCTTTCAAAGTTAATTTTAAATCCGCTTGCTTACCTTTGTAAGTCAGCACGTATTCTAACTCATTCTTTGTCTTCACTTCCAAATTGTAAATTTCTGGATGTTGGTAAAACTTTACCGATGCCTTTCCTTCTTTGGGTCTAAAATCAAAACATGCTGGTTTCTTTTTTAAAACCTGAGCATCTTCACCAAACAGAAAAACTAAATTATTCACAAAAGTTCGGTAAACTGAATTAACTGACGAAGATACAAGCTTCCTTTTTTTAATATCCTCTTCCTTTGCCAACTCTTCCGAAGTCTTTTTGCATCCGGTCAATGCAAATACAAAAATCAAAATTACTACGAATATACTTCTGAATTCTTTTTTCATTTTCTTTTCCTCGTTATTTGTAAATTCTAAACACGCGCAAATACGGCCAAGCTTCTTTCGGAATTGGTTTTTTAAATTCAAGCGTTCTAATTTCACCATTTGCATCGTAATACTGAACAGGCTGTTTTGTATGGTTCAAGTAGATCAACTGGCCCGCCTGATTCATTCCAAATCCATAATAGTGATTCGGTCCCGGTTTCACATTCACTCGATCCGGGTTGCCATAACCATCCGTATCTGTCCAAACTTGAACAATCTGACCCGGTTTCATATTCGCCGTTACCTGCTGAATATAGTCATGGCTCAATGGTTCTCCTGTATAAGCATTGGAAGCATCAAAAGTTGCCGTTGGAATATCGTCTTTCGGTGGATATGTATTTTCAAATCCTTTCAAATGACCCTTGTCCCAAACAAGTCCGTTTTTCTGATCCGTGCCTGGACGAATATCTCCCATTTCTATCTTGTTCATAAAATATTCACCAAAACTTGCTTCCATCCTTGCATTCGCACGGTTTTGATAGTAATTTGTATCAGCTCTACAAATCGCCGCCTTCGTCTGCTTCGCTATCTCACTCGATGACACATTGTATTCGCCCTTACTGTTCTTGCCAAAGATTAAATTAGAAGACTTCTCAAATTCTTCCATCCGATTTCGTCTTTCTGTCTCCACTGCATACATTTTGTTACTTTCAGACGCTATCTTCTTTTCCATATCTTTTTGGAACGATTTTCTTTCCTTGTCAGACATTCCTTCTTTCTGCAATCCAGTTTTTAACTCCACATTCAACTCATGCAGATTCTCTTTGTGTGTCGCTATTCTCTCATTCCAAGGTGCTAAGTTCGGTG
>NZ_FTNA01000053.1 GCF_900156205.1 Leptospira interrogans | reverse complement strand
GTTACAACGGATTGGGAATCGGGGACGATGGATGTCAAATCCGTAATATTCTGATTTGTTCCGTTATCAAAGATTGCGGTAACTTCTAGGGTTGTACTGGTACCGTTTGCGATAGAAGAATCTTGATAACTAAGTTCGATTCTTGTAATAGTCGGATTGAAGTTACCTAACAGAAGGTGGAAAAAGGACAGCCCATTACTTTTTTTACCAGCGGTTAATCCTACCAGACCGGTTAAAAGTGGCCAAGACATACAACTTTGAAAAAACATCGAAAGAAAAATCGAAATACAAAATATTTTCTTCATAAACACTCACTCTAATTGTTTTATTTGAAGTTTTCATTTTGTGTATTTGCTGTGTTTATTTATTGAGAGCCTTTACAAAATTTAAAAAGGATAATTATCCAATTAGATTTTTGCATCAAGTCGTTGTTTGGCGACTATCAACAAAAATTAAAAATCAATTTTATAGAAGTTCTCTTAAGATTTATTGGATGTAAAAAGTTTGTAAATAAAAACATTTTAAAATTTATAAAAACAAAGTATATAATAAAAGATGAATACTTAAGTATCTAATATTTAATTTAATGGTCTTAAGTATCAAATGTAGTAGTTAAGGATTATTTAAGAAATAACTTTTAGTATCGCATAATGATACTTAGAGATAGTTATAATAATTTTATTACTCGAATGCATGAAAATGGTACCAAAAATTAACGAGTAATTTTTTAAAGATATAGAAGTCCTAGCAAAGTTGCACAAAACCTAGAATTGTTGGCTTTTTTAAAGAATTTCACATTCTAAGTTTTGAAACAAATACAAGCATAGTATTCTTTTTACATGTCCAAGTAGTAATACGAAAGGAATCGATGCGAGTGAATTTAGCAGAACACTCTTTCAAATTCAGAGTCTCACTTTCATAATACTATCTCTAGAGAAGCATTCGTTGAGTTTCTGGGTTGCTCTGCAGGTCGCATTTGAACTCAGCAAAACGCTTTTCTAAACTCAAATCTCGCTCCAGACGGGTCGCGAGATCGGTCGTTCGATAGATCACGTTCTATAATCAATTAAAACTAAAGACGATTATTGTATTACGTTTTTTTTATGCAATTTATTGACCAGGGCTGAGAGCCAGATTCGTCCAGATTTTCTTATGTCGAACTTGCGTTATTTAGATACAGCAGTTATAAGAATTTTAATAGAAATTTTCTATTTTCTCAAAAATATATGGTTTAAGGATATTTGACTTTCAGACCGAAGAAAGTCATGTGTTATACATACTTTAGCTAACTACAAATTTATATCAGATTCACATTAGAGTTGTTGAAAAATTCCCTAGTTCCGATTAACAAAACTGCTTCAATTGCCCATTTCCATAAAATAGAAACAAATGGAGAATTAATTTTTCAACAATTCTATTAAGATTAATTAAAAACACTCCGCAGAATCTGCGGAGTGTTTTAGGAACAAAAGTTAGGAAAGAAGAAACGATCACAAGGTCGATAGGTTACAAATCATACCGATAAATTTGAGTCGTTCCTTTTCCATAAAATCGGTGTTATTCAAATAACTCAATGAATTCGTAATAAAGAAAGGTCACGAACTCATTGTTTGTTTTTTGCGAATGTGTAAACATTGTTAATGTTTTCATGTTATGGCTCCGTTTTAATAGAGGCTAATATTTCTGGAGTTACTTCAAAATCGATAGAGTCACTATGGATAGAACCGTAAATCGCAGAAATTTTAGAGGAACCTACAGAAAGCGCTGTTGTTAAACCTCTGTCATCATTAGAGTTACTGATAGAAACTACCTTAGAATCAGAGGACTTCCAGGTCACAAGATCCGTAAGGTCAAGTTGGCTACCTCCTTGGAAAGTTCCGATTGCCTTGAATTGTTGAGCCGACCCCTTATCTGTCAAAACTTGGGAAGAACTAATGGTTATGTTTACTAATTTCTCGTCATTGACGAATATCCAGGCTCGATTACTTTTAATAGAATCGTAGGTTGCCGTAAATTCTGAATCTCCAAATGCAAGAGCCGTTACTTTACCTTTTTTACCGGCTGTATTTTCGATTGCAATGTTGGATGGCTTGCTGGAAGTCCACTGTACAACCTGAGTCAAATCATGGGTAGAGTGATCCGAATAGATGCCAGTAGCGGTTAGTTGTAGTGTAAGACCTTCGCTCAGGACGAAAATACTAGGCTTGACTTCTATGTCAATAAGGACAGCAGAAGTGACATACAAAGTAGTAGAAGCGGACATAGAATCAGATAACGTTGCAGTGATGTTCGTTTTTCCATCATCGATTGCGGTAGCTGAGCCAGCCAATGAAAATGTGTTATCGATCGATGCAACATTCGGATCAGAGGAAGACCAGGAAACTTGTTTTGTAATGTCTGTCTTTGTATTATCCGTATAGATTCCAATTGCTTTAAATGGATGACTAAGTCCTTTGATCAAGAAGAAATTATTTGGTGTTACTTCGATTGAAGCTATTCTTGCCGGAGTAACTTGGAATGTCGCATTTGCACTTGAAATCGAACCTAAGGTAGCGGAGATGTGGCTCGTTCCCTTCGAGAGTGCATTAACAACCCCTTTACTTCCAGTTGCGTTTGAAATTTTTGCGTAGGCTGCATTGGAAGATTTCCAAGTAACCTGGTCGGTAATATCTTTTGTCGAATTGTCCGTAAATACGCCGGTCGCTTTAAAATTTTCAGTAAGTCCCTTGGCTTTGTGAGATGAAGTGGGATTTAGCACAATCTCAGTAAGTTCCGCTGCGGTAACGGATAATTTGGAAACCTGGCTGCTTACATTTCCCAATGTCGCTTTAATATTCACTGTTCCTGTACCGGTTCCGTAAGCTTGTCCTTGGTAACCTTTTGTGTTTGAGATCGTTGCAACAGAGTTGTTGGACGAATGCCACGTAACGGAGGAAGTAATGTCTTTGTTGGAATTATCAGAGTAGATACCTGTAGCAGAAAATTTTTCTGTTAACCCTTTTACAAGAGAATGTTTTACAGGACTGATTTGAATTGAAGTAAGAACAGCGGGAGTAACGGTAATATCAGTTTTCCCGGAAAGTTTTTCTAAGGTTGCAGTAATAGTCGTTTTCCCGACTGCAATCGCCTTACCTGTTCCTTCTTCACCAGGTGCATTCAACATACTTAATGCTTTCGAAGAAGACTTCCAGGTGACTTGCTCTGTAATGTTCTTCTTAGAATGATCCGTAAAAATACCTGTAGCCGTAAATTTTTGAGTCATTCCTTTTGCAATCGAAGCGCGAGTTGGAGAGACTTCGATCGAAGTCAAAGTTGCCTGTGTGACGGTAAAATCTACAGAATCTTCGATTCCACCCATAGAAGCGGTAACTTTAACGGTTCCTTGTTTTAAAGTGGAACCTAACCCGCGTTTGGCGTTTGTGTTGGAAACGGTAAGAATATCCGTATTAGAGGAATTCCAGGTAACTTGATTTGTAATATCGGAATTTGAGTTATCCGTAAAGATACCAGTAGCCTTGAATCTTTCTGTGAGTCCCTTTGCTTTGGAAGCAGCAGCCGGTGTGATTTGGATTTCAACAAGCTTTGCAGCTGTAACAGATAACGTAGAAACCGGACTACTTACCTTTCCGAATGTGGCTTTAATATCCGTTGCTCCTGTAGCTGCTCCGTAAGCGTTTCCTTGATTTTTTTGGGCGTTTGAAATCGTCGCGATTGAAGAATCGGATGAGAACCACGTAACAGCGGAAGTAATGTCCTTGTTAGAGTTGTCAGAGTAGATCCCAGTAGCCGTAAATTTTTGAGTTAACCCTTTTGCAAGAGAAGGATTTACAGGATTGATTTGAATAGAAGTGAGAACCGCAGGAACTACAGTAAACCAAGTGTTACCTGAAACTTTTCCTAAGGTTGCGGTAATAGTCGTGTTTCCAACTGAGTTGGTTTTTCCCAGACCTTTATTGTTGTCTAAGTTAGACACGCTTACGATTGCTGAAGAAGAATTCCAAGTGACTTGATCCGTAATATCCTTCTTAGAGTTATCCGTAAAAATCCCGATCGCAGTAAACTTTTGAGTTAGTCCTTTTGCAATGGAAGTGCGAGTTGGAGAGACTTCGATGGAAGTCAATGCAGCTTGTGTAACTTTAAAATCAGTGGATCCTTGTATTCCACCGATGGAAGCAGTGACTTTAACATTCCCTTGGTTGAGTGTGGAAGCTAATCCGTGGCTATCACTTGCATTGGAAATTGAGAGAATATCGGTATTAGAAGAATCCCAAGTAACTTGGTCGGTAATATCCGAGTTTGAATTATCTGTAAAGATCCCTGTAGCTTTAAAGTTTTCTTGTAAACCTTTTGCAACTGTAGAATTTGTCGGAGAAACAGAAATAGAAACTAAGGCTGCTGGAGTAACGATTAGTTTTACGGATCCGATTATATTCTCGCTAGAAGCAGAAACAGTGACAATACCAGTATCAGCTGTTTCTAATATTCCGTTGTTTTGAATATTAGCGATAGTGGAATTAGAAGAATTCCAAATAACAGAAGAGGAAATATCCCTGTTAGAGTTATCCGAATAGATTCCCGTAGCTGTTAGTTTTTGTTTTTTTCCGAGAGGAATATTCAGATCGTTTGAAGTTACTTGGATTTGAGAGAGAACAGCATCTCCAACGGTCATTTCTTCAGCCCCTTGTTTTGATTGAAAGGATGCACGAATATGAGCTGTTCCTAAATTGATCCCTGATGCCAACCCTGAATCATCTACTCGAACCAAATCAGGATTACTGGAAGACCAAACGATCAGTGGTTCGTTGGAAATATCCTGATGAGAACCATCCGAAAAGATACCGATGGCTGAGAATTGACGATTAGTACCTTTAGGTAGTATACCTGACTCTAAACTCGTAACTTGAATTGAGTTAAGAATGGCTGGTGTAACGGTAATTTTTTGTTCAGAGTATAGGCCGTTGTATTCTGCTTTTATAATGGAAGAACCAGAAGCGATTCCTTTGACTCTGTTGCCTTCGATTGTTACAACGGATTGGGAATCGGGGACGATGGATGTCAAATCCGTAATATTCTGATTTGTTCCGTTATCAAAGATTGCGGTAACTTC
>NZ_FTNA01000054.1 GCF_900156205.1 Leptospira interrogans | reverse complement strand
CTTTAGTTTATTTGGAAGAGATCGATTTCTTTTATGAAATTCTTGTTTTCGACTTACATTTTTGAAACCAATTGAAAATGTAAAAAATCTTCTATAACATTTAAATCTTGTATTTCCTTTTGTGACAAAATAATTTAAGAAATTTTTTATAAACCCAAAAAGGATGATTTCTAATTAAGTTTTTACGTGGAATTATTTATCTGCGGTTATCATAAAAATTAAAAGTCTATTTTATAAAGATTCTTAAAGTGATGGCTCCTACATTTAAAGTTATCTTAAGTCTTAGATTTTTTTGAATATTTGGTAATGTTGTAGTTCCTACAAATTATGTTTCTTTGAAAGGTTTAAGAATTTTCTAAATGAAGTAGTTTCTATAATTTTAGAATTTGTTTTTAAAGTTATGATTTGCAGTTCACATGTCATTTTACAGATAAATCCAAATTTTGTGGTAGTTCCCACATTTTAAAAATAGATCTCCAAAGTTCAGATTCCAATTTTTTTCAGGAAATGAATTATGGATTCTTTACGCTGAACTGATACTAGAATAGATTCTTTTGAATATTTGAATTTAATAGAGCGAAGTAGTTCCTACAAATTATATTTCTTTGAAAAGCTTAAGAATTTTAACTATCTTCTTTGTGGTTTATTTTCCGTATGAGTTCCTGCATTCTGGAACGACCTTGATTTCAAAATAAAAAACAACAAATTTCTGAGGGAAGTTTGATTATAGTTTCTAAATTTTAAAACCAAAAGACCTAGGATTATCACTCCCCTTTTATGAATCAGATTTTATTTATACCAAATCAACTTAAACTAAGTTCAATGTTAAAATATTGATTTTATGAAACTTAGCTTTTCTGAAAAACAAAATGTGGGAACTCATACAACTTTGAATTTTACAATAAAACTTTCAAAACGCCAGACAGGTTTGGTATAAAAGATAAAACTTTGAACAGATCAGCACGACTTAAATTGATAACGTTGCAGTTCCCAAAAATAATTCACAACTTATTTGGATGATTTAAATTTTTTGAACATTCTTTTTTGAAAGAATTTCTACACTTTTGAAAACAAGTTTAGAATTGAGTAAAAGAAATAAAAAACTGTCAAAAAGTTACAATCAAGACCGTGTTGTTGTGTGGTTACTTATAAATCAACTCGTGAGTTTTTTGAAGTTCCCATTTATTGTTTTGTTTCACGTGAAATGTAAAACTTTGAAGTAAATTATTGGAACTGTAATTCAATTGATTCTTTCTTTCCTGGTTACCTTGAACGTTCAGCCGAGTCAGTAATTTTCCTTTCTCATCGTATTCAAATTTTGTAGAAGCAATTTGTTTTTTCTCTTCATTATAAATGTTCTGAATGAATGCTCTTGGATTTTTTTCATCTTGAATCAGGTTAAATATTTCAATTTCTTTAGAATCAGACCAATTGGTCTGACCTGATTTTACAAAATCTTTGTCCCAAGAATTGATGTTTGATCTTAAAAGAAGTTTATTATCCTTATCAAAAACTTCCACAAGATTAATTTCTCCTTTCGGACTGTATTTAAACGTTTTTGTTTCGAGTAGAATATTATCTTTATCAAAGAGTTCTTCTCGAACTACTTTTCCATCTTTGTATTGAAAAATTGTAAAACCGTCTGTTTTTCCGTCAGAGTTTAAGTAGGATTCTTTAATGAGTTTTCCAGAAGAATTGTATTCATAAAGAGCAGAGTAGACTATCTTACCGTTCGCATTTTTAACGATTTCTTTTACGGGTCCATTTGAATTGTTTCCAAAAATATATTTATCTATGTGAGACCACTTACCTGGAGTAACACCTAAGATGATTTTCGGAAATAATAATAAAATATAAATCCAATACGAGATCGATGTAACGGATATATTTTTTGAGCTTAACGAATTGTTTTTATTCATTCTACAAAAGAAAATATGAATTCTGGAATAGGTCATAAGTAAAATTCGAATCATAGTACCTCTACTTTACAATCATCGGAAAACAATCAAAAAGATTAACCAGATAGAATGACAGAAAATCTTTTGATGGAAGAAAAAACTCAAAGGAAAAATACAAAAGAGATTTGGTAAAGAATAGGTTTATAAGATTGAATTTTTAGTTTTGCATATAAAATTCATTTCATTAGTTTATTTTACCAGAATACTATAAATGTAAGAACTTCCATTTATAGTATTTAACCTGAGTTTCGACTTAAGAAAAACTAAGAAGTTTTTTCTAAAAGTTATAGTCCTACATTCATTTATGGAGATGTTTGCTTTTAATTTTTAAAGACTAAGAACAGTAGAGTTTTTACATTCCAAAGTTTTACTGTAAAATACAGATTCGTGAGAGTTCCCACAGATTAAGTCTCATAATAAATTTTTAAACATTCATTTTTTGTGATTCGAGTTTGGGAGTTCCCACATTTATTTTATGGAAAATTGGTTTTTATAAAACAAATCTCTTAGGCCGAACTCATGTTATTGACGGTGAACTTTCAATATTCAGAATTTTTTCTATAAAAAGATGAAAGCTGGGTTCGAGGATAAAACATTTTATTTTTTATGTAAAAGTTTGTCCAAAATTCTAAACCTTTAGGAATATGTTTATTGGGTTACTTCGAGCGCCCTAAAACGCAACCCATAGGAAATCATAACAACTCTATAAGTTGAATAAGATCTTAGAATCAAAATTGAACTTAATTGAATACTAACCTAGTTACGTAAAAACGGACACCTTTTACTCAGCGAATGAGGTAAAGGTGAATATGAATAAGAAAGGAAAATACTCTCCGGAGTTTAAA
>NZ_FTNA01000055.1 GCF_900156205.1 Leptospira interrogans | reverse complement strand
CACAGATCTCATTCGTCATTAGACTTTGTGAGTCCTGTGCAATTTGAAGTAAATGCTGCGTAAAAATGTGTCCAATAATTCGTCACTAGGTTAACATGATCTTTAATGAAATTTCTTATCTATATATAATTTTGAGTGAAGTCCCTTATCGTCTGATTCAAGTTAAAAAATCAGATGAACTAACCTAATCATTATTGAAAAGCGGTCGTTGTGAAGACCGGTTATGCCAGGTCTTATATGGTTTTCCACCGCTGGGCATAACAATGATGAGATCGAATCAGGACGTACGACTGACTGACTATAGATGTATAAATATAATGTCCGTGCGTTTTTTATTATCATTGAGGGGATTTTATGCGTAAGATTGCCGTTATTGGTTCAGGAATAGCAGGATTGATGACCGCCCATGACCTGCTGAAACATGGCTATGATGTAACCCTTTATTCAGATCGCAGCCCAGAAGATTGGCTAAACAAAAGCCGTCCAACTGGAATCGCTGCACGTTTTGAGTCATCTCTTGCCTATGAGCGAGAATTAGGATTGGCTCATTGGGATAAGGATTTTCCACCTATCGAAGGAGTGTATCTTATTTTCTCGATGCAACCTACGATTCCGTTTATCATTTTGGCAGGACGTCTCTCGGAGAATGGCGCAGCGATCGATGTGCGTTTGCAATCCTATCGCTGGATGAATGATTTAGTAGAACGCGGCGGTAAACTCTGCATAGAAAATATAGATATTCCTCGTCTGGATACAATCAGCGCTGAAAATGATTTGACGATTGTCGCAGCAGGTAAGGCCGAAATCGCTAATCTGTTTGAGCGAAATGAAGCCCGCAGTGTCTATACGAAACCTCAACGCAAGTTGGCAATGGTCGTCGTTAAAAATACTGGAAAGTTTGAGAAAATTCCGTATAATCCGGTCAAGTTTAATTTTATTGGGGATCATGGAGAAGCCTTCTGGATTCCGTACTATCACAAGTCGGTGGGCATGACGTGGAACCTGCTTTTCGAAGCGAAAGCTGATGGTAAGATGGATAAATTCACCAATGCAAAATCTGGTGATGAAGTCCTCGTTATTGCCAAAAATGTTATCAAGGAACTGTTTCCTTGGGATTATGATTGGTTCAAGAATGCAGAATTGGCCGATGAAAATGGCTGGTTAACTGGTGCATTAACTCCTATCGTGCGTAACCCTGTTGGCAAACTTCCATCGGGGCGTATCGTAACAGGTGTAGGTGATACTCTCACAACACTTGATCCTATCGCAGGGCAGGGTGCGAACAATGTCTATCGCATGGCGAAAAATTTGGTTCAAAACATTGTAAAGCACGGCAACGGTACATTTGATGCCGCTTGGATGAGCAATACATTCGAGGAATACTACGAGAAGTCCGGCAAAGCGACGATTGATTTCACCAATCTGTTGCTTGAACCGATTACGGATGCTGGTCGTCAATTGCTCATCGCGCAGTACGGTAGTAACGGTGTGAGCTGCAGTGGCCAACAAGTTATTGCCAATGCGTTTAGCGACAATTTTGCTGACCCTACTTTCCTCACTAGTTATTTCACCGACAGTGCAAAAGTCCGCGCCTTCATCAGCGAAAAAACGGGACGCCACTGGTTACCACATACGGCAGGTAGTTTATTGAGTGTAGTGCGTGATCAGGTACGACAAAAAATCGGCATGACTCCCGGTGCTGGATACTGGTAAGTTTATTAAAATATTATAAACTGAGTATTTAGTTTTCTAATAAGATACTAAAGATTTTCCTAATTACTCGTTTTATCAAATTACTTGGTTGGTGACGTATAGCTTGGGAATTTTTTGTATAGCTCTATTGTGCTTTTCGAACTTTATAATGAAATCAACTATGTAAGAGTTCCCACAAATTAAGTTTTATTTTGTTCTCTGTGCGATTTTGAAAAATCATTCTTCTAGGAAATATTGAGTAGTCTCTGCGTTTTTAAAGGAATTTTGTTCAACGTAAATTTGGCATAAAAAATTTATAATTCATTTTCTGAAAAAAGTTATAATCTAAATTTTACAGATCTATTCCCAAAATGTGGGAACTACTATAAATCACAATTTTAAGAACCAATTTTAAAATTGTAGGAACTCATACTTTTAGAAAATTCTTTCTAATTTTCTTACACCTAACACACTTTAAAATGGAATTTAAATTTTGATGATGACCGCAAAACAGCGGTTTCATGCAAAAACCTGATTGGATGATGATTCTTTTTGTATTTCCGAGTAGTTCTCACAATTTACAAAGTTTAACTATAAATTCACATTTGTGAGTTTCCACATCTATTTTTTTACGAAAAAATTGACCTATGACAAAACGAATTTCTTACACCAAATTCACGTTAATAAGATACTTCATATTCCCAAAAAACCTGAAGAAAGCTTTAGAACTTGTCCCAAAACCTTAAAGAATTTACATGATAGTTCTTTAGAAATTTTTAATAAAACACAATAGTTCCTACAAAAACCGTCACATTT
>NZ_FTNA01000056.1 GCF_900156205.1 Leptospira interrogans | reverse complement strand
GTTCTTACTTCCGTTAAAACTCAGGAAGAAAATACTAAAGAAATCGCACAAAGTGCTAATGAACTTATGACCTTCAGTTTACAAATTGAAGAAGCCGTTCTAGAACAAAAGCGTGCCACGGATGAAATTACAAAAACGATTATGAGCATTTCTGACGGTACTCAAGAAATCGCTTCGGGCGCGGATGATCTTACTTCATTCTCCGGAAATATACACGGACAAGCAAGAAATCTAGGTCAATTGATTGGCAAATTTAAGACTCATTGAACTTGATATAACACCACAGATCCGACCATTTATTTCTTTAAGGAAATTTTTAATTAACGTGAGTTCGGCTGATAAGGAATCCTCTCAAAGTATGAATTCCTACAATTTTAGAATTTGTTTGTAAAATCGTGATTTAGAGTAGTTCCCACATTTGAATACGACAGATTCAATCGTTATAAACTTTTTTTGAACTTGTCCCAAAACCATCCAATGTAGGAACTTACTGCAAAAATTTAACGACATTAGAACTGCTCGAAAGTTCGCAAATTGCCAAATGCAACCTGTCGAACGACCCATGGGGAGTGAGACGCTGAGTTTCACAGAGCGACCATAGAAGCGATGCATTGAGTTTCACAAAAATGTAGGAACTACTGCATTTTATTAGAAATTTCTAAAGAATTATCGTGTAAATTCTTTGAGGTTTTAGGACAAACTCTCTATAAATTGTAGTAGTTCCCACATTTTAGGAATCGATCCGCAAAGTTCAGATTCCAATTTTTTCATAAAAATAAATTAGGATCAAACCCACATCAAATAGATGATAGTCGCAAAATAACAATTTTATTCAGAAATTTGATTTTAAGATCAAGAGTTGTTGAAAAATTAGTTTTCTTCCGTTTTTTCATTAAAACGAATCGATAAAAAGTTTTGTTAACATAGATAAGATTTTTTCAATAGCTCTATTTCTTTTTGAATTTAATGGGAAATACCCTCAAATGTATTTGAGGAAAATAAAATATTTAGGCTTTGTTTTCTATCAAAGTAATTCAGATCAGATTCTTATAAATGATATTGCTATTTATAATTCTTATTTAGAACGTCTCTTTATAGATGAATATTTGAATTGATGAATTCATATTTTTAGATAGAATAACTTCTCCTCGGTTTTAGATGCAAAAAAAGGTTGAAAAGTAACATGAGTATTCGGTTTCGAATTTCGCTTTATTTATCCATAGTTTTATTTCTTGGGTTTAGTTTCCTTGCAGTAGTCAATTCAGTCATCTCTTATGATAATTTAAAATCAGAAGTAGAAAATAATTCTGCCATCACTTCCGAACGTTGGTCCTTAGAAGTGAAAGACACATTGGACTCGGCTATGTTCTATGCAAGAGGATTCCGATCTCCTTTGATCTTCACTTCTCCTCCTAGAGAATCCATCATTGTTTCCATCAAAGAAGTAATTGAAAGAAATCCTAACTTTTTCGCTCTCTGGCTGGTCTTTGAAACGAATTTGTACGATGGCAAAGATTCTCAATATAAAAACGCATTTGCACACGACTCTACTGGAAGATTTATTCCCTACGTATTTCAATCGGGCGAAAAAGGGAAAGCACTGATCAGATCTAGCATCGGGTACGAAAACCAGGACGGAACCGGAGACTTTTATCAAATACCTAAAAAGAAAAATATCTACTACGTTTCAGAACCATATCGTTATAAATCTGAAAACATAGATACGATGATGATCTCCATCGTCGCTCCGATCAGTAAGGACGGATTTTTTAGAGGAGCTTGTGGGATTGATTTAAAGGCGGAAGAATTACAAAAGAAATTCGGAGAAGTAAAGCCGTTTCGAAATCAAGGATATATGACTCTGATTTCTCCGAGTGGACTTTATACAGTAAACGGAAAAGATCCTTCTTTGATCGGGAAAAAAATTACAGATCCTCAAGAATTAGATCTATTTTTAAAACAAAGCCAAGAAGGAAAAAATTTCACATTCAACTCGGATGAACACACCCACTACTACTTTCCGTTTCATGTCGGTAAAGACAAACGTTATTGGGTGATGCAAGTAAGCGTTCCAGATTCTATTTATAAAAATGAAATGTTTAAGACCATACTCACAAGGGCTTTAACCGCAATTTTGATTTTAGTTTCCGTTTTGATTTGTCTTAATTTTATATTCCAAAAATTGATTACTGCCGGTCTTCTCAAAGCAGTTAGTTTTTCCGAAGAAATCGCAGACGGAAATTTAATCGCTCAAAGTTCTCACGATAAAAAAGACGAAATCGGAAC